>CAWDUI010000001.1:0-216866 GCA_963805445.1 Ilumatobacteraceae bacterium
TCAGCCGTGACAAACTTCACACCGAGCTCCGCTGTACGAATTTCGAGGACACGGTTGTTGGTAGCTCGGTCGCTACGGCGATGAGCAGTCAGGCGGGGTGCTCGACGATGCGATTCAGTCGCGCGGCGGGTCACGTCTCGCGTGCTGGGGAGTCGGCCGCCTACTCCGAACGAATCTGGCGATGGCGCCGGGCCAGATCGCCGCGCCCGGATGAGCCTGATCCGATGAATGCCTCCAGAGGGTCGTCAATCGGAAGGGAATTGGCAAGGTCAGCGACGAGCTGATCTACGGTGATACTCCGGCGGTGGGCCTCGGCTTGAAGCCTCGCCACCGCTTCAGCTGGAAGATCGAGCGTCACCGTCACCGCTCCAACTGTACGTGTTGAGGCGGACCGGGCCGACTACGATCAACCTTTGTGGTGAGGACTCTTCAGCTCGGAGCATGGGCAGGCCGGTGGGTGGCGGTCGACTCGGCTGGCAGCGTTCGATGCGATGCGGCATCGCTGTCCGAGTTGCTCTCAACCATCGCGCTCGAGCACATCGAGGGTGTCGAAGTCATGCGAGCGCCCGACCCTCGCGAACCTCTCGTCTACGGACTTGGCTGAGCCCTGGGTCTACCCGTACACCGACTTCGGCGAAGGTCGCGGGAAGTTGGCGCGACCCATTCTTCGTGCGGTCATCGGAGTCGGAACGTCGTCGGATAGTCCGACGTTCTCGGCGATAGTCGACACCGGCGGGCCGGTAACCGTCGTTGCGCAGGAGGTGATCCAGAGCGGTGGTGATCCCGTGGGCACCGGCAGTTCGATGTTCCTCCGACTAGCCGGTAGTGCTAGCGAGGTTCCGTTGTACGAATTGACGTTGGAAGCCAGGCCGCCGGCAGACCTTGCGATGGAACCCGCGATTCGGTGGCGCAGCTTGGTGGCCGTGCTGACGCCTTGGCCACACCAAGGAACAGCGGTGATGCTCGGCCAAGTCGGGTTTCTCGACAACTTCACCGTCACATTCGGCCCAGATGGATTCGCCCTCGAACCGGCAGACGTCTTCAGGCGTCGATACCCAACACTCACGGCCGGCGATACCGAACCGTGAAGAACGGCCGCTACGCCGAAGTGTGCTGTATGCGATCGACGATCGCTTGCCGGCTCTGGGGGAGTGCGTGGGCGTAGACCGTCATGAGCATCTCCGGGCTGTGGCCGAGGATGTCGGCAATCGCTCGAAGCTCACCGACGTCCTTCGCGTTGTTGACCATGTGAGTTGCCGCGGTGTGGCGCAGACCATGCGATGTCAGACGCGGCAGCTTGGCCTTGTCGACGATGAGCGCCAACGCTCGATCGTACGAACGGGGGAGTACGAGTCGACCTTGACGGGTGGCGATGATGAGGTCGTTGTCCTCCCACTCCGAACCGGCGAGCAGTCGCTCTTCGGCTTGCTCGGTGCGGCGTCGCTTGAGAGCGCGCACCCCGTCGTCGGACAGAGGAACAAGCCGGCGTGAACGCACGTTCTTGGCATCTCCGAGCACCGCACCTCGGTTGACCGCGACGAGGCTCTCGTCGATTCGAAGTGTGCGGCCCTTGGGATCGAAGTCGTCCCACCGGAGCGCGAGTACCTCGCTACGCCGGAGGCCGTAAAGCACGCCAAGTTGGAAGCCGACGGCCCAGCGATGTTCCGCGACCGCGGCGAGAAACGTCTCGACATCGGTCGCCTCCCAGGCCTGGATCACTTTCTCCTTGACCGGCTTGGCGACCGTTCGAGGCAATGGGACCCGTGCTGCCGGGCTCCTCGGGATCAAGCCTTCCTCGACCGCGTCGGCGAGCGATGCGCGGAGCACGTTGCGACAGATCTGCACACTTCGTCGCGACAGGGTGCCAGCGCTCGCCAGTGCGGTGATCCAGTCGGCGACATCGTCGCGGTCGAGTCGCGCCAACGGGATCGCGCCGAGACCCTGCTCGATGTGTGGGATGGCCCACGCGTACTGCTCGCGTGCCTTCGGCGTGATGTCGGACTTGCTCGCCACATAGCGACGTACGAGCCAACTGACCGTCCCGCGTTCGGTGCTCCGCGCTTCGGCGCGTTGGGCTCTGGAGGCGGCGAGCGCCGAACGCTGCGACGCGTACGTGCCGAGCTGTCGAGGCCGATGTTTGCCGGTCGCCGTGTCGATGCCATCGATGCGCACCACCCACTTTTCGCGCTGCTTGCGGACCGTCGGCTGACCGATCGCCTTCCAACTCATGTACCACCTCCAGCGTCGTCGACGGCCGAAAGTCTGATACTTGGCTGATACATGGCCTTCGGGAGCGACTCCTGAAATCGTATCACACCAGGTCAAGTGGGTCGGGATGGGGAGACTCGAACTCCCGACCCCCTGCTCCCAAAGCAGGTGCGCTACCAACTGCGCCACATCCCGGACGCCAGCATGTTACCGGCGCCGATCTCCAGGTCGCCGTGGATTGCGGACGCAGCCCGACCGTCGTGGCGACGGTCAGTGTGTGACCACCTCGGCGAAACGTCAGGGGGCGAGGGAACGGACGGCTTCCAGCAGGCGGTCGACGTCCGGTTGTTCGACGTACCGCGACACCCCGGCCCGGATCACGCCGCCGCTGTCGGCGAGGCCCAACTGGTCGACGACTTCGACGGCATAGTTGTGGCCGTCCCACACCGCGACCCGGGCAGCCGCGAGTGCCTTCGATGCATCTGCCGGGTGCACACCCTCGATCGTGAATGCCGCCGTCGGTACCCGTCCGTCGAGCGTCTGCGAGCCCCACACCTTCACGCCGTTGATGGAGAGCAGACCTTCGAGCAGAGCGCGAGAACACCTCCGACTCTGCCGCGGCGAGTTGGTCCATGCCCTCCTCGATCAGGAAGCGAGCGGCAGCTTCGATACCGGCGATGCCCTCGAAGTTCGGCATCCCTGTTTCGATGCGCGACGGCCCGTGATCGGCCGCGGGGCGGACCTTGAACACCGGGAGGCTCTCGAGCAACTCGGGTCGCATCCACAGCACTCCGCTGTGCGGGCCGTACCACTTGTATGGCGAGGTCACGAGCGCGTCGCAACCGAGCGCGGCGATGTCGATCTTGCGATGCGGGGCGAGGTGCACGGCGTCGATGTAGACGTTGGCGCCGACTGCATGGGCGGCCTCGATGATCGGGGCGAGATCGGGCGTCGAGCCGAGCAGGTTCGATGCTCCGGGCAGCGTGACCCACTTCGTGTGTTCGTCGATGAGGTCGATGACGTTGTCGGGCGGCAGTTGCCCGGTGTGCGGGTCGAAGGGCGCCAGCACCTGTTGTGCCCCGGCTGCGTCGGCCGCCCGGCGCCACGGCGTGATGTTGGCGTCGTGGTCGAGCCTTGTTCCCACGATCTTGTCGCCGGGACGCAACGTCGCGCCGATCGCCCGCGACACCGCGAACGTCAGCGATGTCATGTTGGGGCCGAAGCTGATGCCATGCGGATCCGCCCCCAGGAGTTGGCCGACGGCCGGCACGCGTACGGTCGATCAAGCGTTGGCACTCCTCGGCGGCGGCGAACGGGCCGCCGTTGCTCGCCGTGTTGCCACTGGCCATCCAGTCGCTCATGGCGGTGATCGCCGAGTCGACCATCTGGGTTCCTGCCGGCCCGTCGAAGCGAGCCCACTCCGGCCCGATTCCCGGGAACCGGTGACGTAACGATGTCATGGCTGGAGCGTGATCAGGCGCGGCTGGCGGCCTTGGCGATCTTGGCCAGACGCTTGGCGGCCTTGCCGATGGGGATGATGTTGCGCTGGTCGAGATCACCGACCTCGATGCCGTTGACGAAGGCCACGCGGTACCGCTGCCAGTTGAATCCGTTGGCCAGGATGACCTTGCCCTCGGTGCCCGCAGCGACGCCGCTGTCGAGGTCGACGGTGCTCTCGACCCGGTCGCCGATCCGCAGATCGAGTTGGTCGGCGTGCGGTTTGGCAAGCGCGTGAGGCTTCCAAGTGGTCATGGCCACAGTCTGCCCGATGAGAGGGCCGACCGATAGCATCGACGATCTGTGAACAGCACGATTGCGCCCGTAGAGGACACCCCAGAAGACGCACCCGCCAAGAAGCTCGTGAAGCTTTCCGTGACCATCGACGAGGCCGAGTTCGACCGTGACATCGACACGGCGTTCCGCACGATCGCCAAAGAGGTGAAATTGCCGGGTTTCCGCCAGGGCAAGGTGCCGCGCAAGGTGCTCGAGGCTCGCATCGGGCTGGCGACAGCCCGTGAGCAGGCACTACGCGACGCCGTTCCCCAGTATCTGGCCGACGCAGTGCGCGATCACGACATCGATCTCATCGCCACGCCGAACATCGAGTTCACCGGCGGGCAAGAGAGCGGGCCTGTGTCGTTCGACGCGACGTGCGAGATTCGCCCGGAGATCACCGTCCCCGGCTACGGCGGTCTGCGCATCGAGCTGACGTCGCCGATCGCCACCGACACCGACATCGACCAGGCGGTCGAAGCCGAGCTGCGTCGCCAGGGTTCCCTCGTCGACGTCGATCGAGCGGTGCAATCGGGCGATCAGGTCACACTCAACCTGGCCGGCACGCGCGATGGCGAGCCGGTGGCCGGCCTCAACACCGAGGATTGGCTCTACGAAGTCGGCCAGGGCTGGGTTGCGCCGGGCTTCGACGCTGAACTGCTCGGCGCCAAAGAGGGCGATGAGCTGACCTTCACGGGAACGCCGAACGGCACCAATGAGCCCGCCGACTTCGTGGTCAACATCTCCAAGGTGCAAGAGACCGTGCTGCCGGAGCTGACCGACGAATGGGTCAGCGAGAACCTCGGTGAGTTCGACACCATCGAGGAATGGCGTGCCGCGCTGGCCGAGCGCATCGGCACCGGCAAGCTCAACCAGACTCGCAACCAGTTCATCGAGCGCACCACCTCGGCCCTCGCCGGGTTGGTCGATCTGGACCCACCCGAGTCGATGGTGCAGGCCGATCTGCAGGGCCGGGTGCAGAACACCGTGCAGCAGTTCCAGGCACAGGGCATCTCGATCGACCAGTGGCTGCAGGTCACCGGCCAAGACGCGGCCACGTTCATCGAGGGCCTCAAGGTCCAGTCGCAGAAGGCCGTCAAGGTCGACCTCGCGCTGCGCGCCGTTGTCGTCGCCGAGGGGCTGGAGGTGACCGACGACGATCTCGACGCCGAGTATTCCCGCATCGCCGTGCAGGTCCGCCAGAAGCCCAACGAGGTTCGCAAGGCCTACCAGAAGAACGACGCGGAGACCGATCTGATCGCCCAGATGCGCAAGGCGAAGGCGCTCGATTGGTTGCTCGAACACGTCGAGATCGTCGACGAGGCCGGCGATCCGATCGATCGTGCGCTCGTGATGGGCAAGACTGACGACGACCACGATCGACGACGATCACGATCACGACCACGACCACGACCATCACGACCACGACCACCACGACCACGACCACGAAGGGCACGACCATGATTGAGTCCAAGAACTATCTGGTTCCCAATGTCATCGAGCAGACCAGTCGTGGTGAGCGCGGGATGGACCTGTACTCGCGTCTGTTGAAGGAGAACATCATCTTCTTGCAGACGCCGATCGACGACGGCATCGCCAGTTTGATCTGCGCCCAGTTCATCCATCTGGAGAGCGAGAACCCCGACAAGGACATCAACCTCTACATCAACAGCCCCGGCGGCGACATCACCGCGCTGTTCGCGATCTACGACACGATGCAGTTCATCAAGAACGACATCGCCACGATCTGCCTGGGCCAGGCGGCGTCCGCCGCGGCTGTTCTGCTGGCCGCCGGCACCAAAGGCAAGCGGCTGGCCCTGCCCCACAGCAGAATCCTGTTGCATCAGCCCTATGGCCAAGTCGGCTATGGCCAGGTCACCGATCTGGAGCTGGCAGCCAAGGAAATCCTGCGTATGCGGGATCTGCTCGAGGAAATTCTGTCGAAGCACACCGGTCAGACCATCGAGCGGGTCCACCAGGACACTGATCGCGATTTCGTTATGGAAGCGCAAGAGGCCCTCACGTATGGCATCATCGATGATGTGATTTCGTCTCGTGACGCCGTCGACCGCACCGGTCCGATTCGCTGATCCTCACGAATCGACCTATTGGGCGAGCAAGGAGACTGAACCGTGGCGAAATTCGGCGACACCGGTGAACTGTTGCAGTGCTCGTTCTGTGGCAAGTCACAGAAGCAGGTCAAGCGGCTGATCGCCGGCCCGGGCGTGTACATCTGCGACGAGTGCATCGATCTGTGCAACGAGATCATCGAAGAAGAGCTCACCGACTCGAGTGAGATTCGCTTCGAGGAACTGCCGACGCCACGTGAGATCCGTACCTTCCTCGACGACTACGTCGTCGGCCAGGACGAAGCCAAGAAGATCCTGTCGGTCGCCGTCTACAACCACTACCGCCGCATCCAGTACCAGCAAGGTGCCAGCGTCGGCCGACGCGACGAGGTCGAGCTGGCCAAGAGCAACATCATGCTCCTCGGCCCGACCGGTTGCGGCAAGACGCACCTCGCCCAGACGCTCGCCCGTCTGCTCAACGTGCCGTTCGCCGTCGCCGACGCCACCGCGCTGACCGAGGCCGGCTACGTCGGTGAAGACGTCGAGAACATCCTGTTGAAGTTGATCCAAGCTGCGGACTTCGATGTGAAGAAGGCCGAGACCGGCATCATCTACATCGACGAGATCGACAAGATCGCCCGCAAGAGCGAGAACCCCTCGATCACCCGCGACGTCAGCGGTGAGGGCGTGCAGCAGGCGTTGCTGAAGATCCTCGAAGGAACGGTCGCATCGGTGCCGCCGCAGGGCGGGCGCAAGCATCCGCATCAAGAGTTCATCCAGATCGACACCACCAACATCTTGTTCATCTGCGGCGGCGCATTCGCCGGTCTCGAGCAGATCATCGAGAGCCGCATCGGCCACAAGGGGGTCGGCTTCCACGGCACGGTGCGCAGCAAGGCCGACAAGGATCCGGGCGAGTTGTTCACCAAGGTGCTGCCCGAAGACCTGTTGAAGTTCGGGCTGATCCCCGAGTTCGTCGGCCGCCTGCCGATGATCGGCGCCGTTCGCAGCCTCGATCGCGATGCGCTGATCAAGATCCTCACCGAGCCGAAGAACTCCCTGGTCAAGCAGTATCGCAAGGTGTTCGACTTCGAAGACGTCGAGCTCGACTTCACTCGCGAGGCGTTGGAAGCAATCGCCGATCAGGCGTTGCTGCGTGGCACCGGGGCCCGCGGCTTGCGCGCCATCCTCGAAGAGGTGTTGCTCAACACGATGTACGAGCTGCCCGGGCGCAGCGATGTCGGCACCGTGATGATCGAGATCGACACCGTGCAGAAGAAGACCAACCCCACGCTCGTCCCTCGCGAGCCCAAGGCCAAGCGGCCCCGCCGCGAGGCCAGCTGACACGACAGTGAGGCGCAGCACGGTGCTGCTCACCACGTTGATGCAAAACCGTGGGCTGCACACACGATGACCTACTCCGACGCGCTGGCATACCTCGACGCCCACGCCAGCTACGAAAAGACCGGGCGCATCGAGTCGCCGACGATCGAGCGGATGAAGACCATCGTCGAGGCGATGGGCGATCCGCAGTTCGCCTACCCGGTGATCCACGTCACCGGCACCAATGGCAAGGGCTCGACGTCGCAGATGATCACCCGGCTGCTGATGGCTCACGGCCTGACCGTCGGCACCTACACCAGCCCGCACCTCGAGCGGCCGAACGAGCGGATGAGCCGCGACTGCGAGTACATCAGCGACGACGAGTTCGCCGAACAGATCGCTGCCGTCGCCGATCTGGAGATGCTCACGGGCGTGCGTCCGTCGTACTTCGAGACGACGACCGCTGCGGCGTTCCGTTGGTTCGCCGACCTGGCGGTCGACGTCGCCGTGATCGAGGTCGGCGTGCTGGGCAGGTGGGATGCCACCAACGTGTGCAACGCGCAGGTGGCTGTCATCACCAACATCGGAATGGACCACAACGAGTTCGCCGGACCCACGAAGGGGCATATCGCCGCCGAGAAGGCGGGCATCATCAAGCCGGGCAGCATCGTCGTCGTCGGCGAGACCGACCCGGAGTTGCTGCACTACTTCACCGAAGCCGGTGGCGAGAG
Organism: Ilumatobacteraceae bacterium; assembly: GCA_963805445.1. GTDB lineage: Bacteria > Actinomycetota > Acidimicrobiia > Acidimicrobiales > Ilumatobacteraceae > JAENVT01. Next base: position 8,105 of record CAWDUI010000001.1, read on the forward strand.
CGTGCTGGTGCGCGGCGACCAGTTCGATGTGATGGAGAACCAGCTTGCGCTTGGCGGGCGCCTCGTCGACCTCCGGACGCCGACCACGATCTACACCGACGTGTTCGTGCCGCTTCATGGTCGTCACCAAGGCGACAACGCCATCGTCGCCCTCACCGCTGTCGAGGCCTTCTTCGCCGCTCCCATCGCCGACGACGTCGTGCGCGAGGGGTTCGCCAACGTGCGCATGCCCGGGCGGTTCGAGGTGCTCGGCCACCAGCCGTTGGTCATCGTCGACGGCGCCCACAATCCGCCGGGCGCCGACTCGTGTGCCCAGGTCTTCTTCGACGACTTCGACCCGGCCGGTCGCAAGATCCTGGTCGTCGGCGTCCTGAAAGCCCGTGATCCCAAAGAGATGCTGTCGGCGTTGCGCGCCGACGAGTTCGACGCCGTCTACACGTGCACTGCTCCGACACCGCGAGGCATGCCGTCCAGCGAACTCGCTGCGGCGGCAAGGGCGCTGGGGTGCGACACCGTGATCGAGTGCGACACCGTCGAGGAGGCGTGTGATCGGGCGATCCGCTCCGCCGAGCATGACGACGCCGTGCTGGTCACCGGCTCGCTGTACGTGGTCGGCGCGGCGCGCCCTCACCTCCGCAAGATCGTCTGACCGCCGCTCGACCGCCGGTCTCGTGGTCGCGCGCCGTCGCCCCGCGCCCCAGGATCTCCCGATCGCCCACGTCCTCTCCAATCGTCAGTGACGAAACTCGGTCGCCCGCGTTCGAGGATCTGGGCGCCAGTCCTTTCTCTGAAGTGCACGAACACCGGAGTGTGGCGCCCAGATCCGTTGTGGCCGTTGGAGGAGTTTCGTCACAGACGATTCACGACGGGTGGCGAGGGGAGGTGATGGCGCGACCGGTAGCGTCATCGGCCATGTCCGATCGCACCCTCGTCCTGCTGAAGCCCGACACCGTCGAACGTGGTCTCGTCGGGGAAGTGCTGCGGCGCTTCGAAGCCAAGGGCCTCACCATCGCCGCGCTCGACCTGCGTACGCTCGACGGCGAGACGTTGGCCCGGCACTACGAAGAGCACGTCGGCAAGGGCTTCTATGCCGACCTCGTCACGTTCATGAGCCGCGGACCGGTCGTCGCGCTGGTGCTCGAAGGCCCGGAGGACACCTGGGAGGTGGTGCGGGCGATGATGGGTGCGACCAATCCACGCAAGGCGGCGCCGGGAACCGTTCGTGGCGATCTGGGGATCTTGTTCACCGAGAACCTGGTGCACGGCAGTGACTCGCTGGAGTCGGCCCAGCGTGAGATCGGCATTTTCTTCCCGAATCTGTAACAATCCGGCACTCCGCTACACTTGAGCAACCTGCGCCGATCGTGGCGTCAGGCATGTTCGTGCACGGTCACCCCGACGGTGCGGAGGTAGTGATGGCCAGGAACAACCCGCTCGCGATTGGTCGTGACCTCGCCATCGATCTGGGCACGGCCAACACCTTGATCTACTCGCGTGGACAAGGCGTCGTGTTGAACGAGCCGTCGGTGGTGGCAATCGACATCAGCGATGGCCGGCCCGTTGCCGTCGGCCTCGAGGCGAAGCGGATGATGGGCCGCACACCGGGTCGCATCAAGACGATCCGTCCATTGAAGGACGGCGTGATCGCCGACTTCGAGGTGTGCGAGAAGATGCTGCGGTTCTTCATCCAGAAGGTGCACGCCAGTCGCTGGAGCAAGCCGCGGATGGTGATCTGTGTCCCGTCGGGAATCACCGGCGTCGAGCAGCGCGCCGTGCAGGACGCTGCCGAGTACGCGGGCGCCCGCAAGCCGGTGCACATCATCGAAGAGCCGATGGCTGCGGCGATCGGCGCCGACATGCCGGTGCACGAGCCGAGCGGCAACATGATCGTCGACATCGGCGGTGGCACGACCGAGGTCGCCGTCATCTCCCTCGGCGGCATCGTCACCGCGCAGTCGGTGCGCGTCGCCGGTGACGAGCTCGACGACGCCATCATGCAGTACGTCAAGAAGGAGTTCTCGCTCGCGATCGGCGACAGAACTGCCGAGGAGATCAAGATCCACATGGGCTCGGCGTGGCCGCTCGACGAAGAACTGACCGCAGACATTCGCGGCCGCGACCTCATCAGCGGCTTGCCCCGCACGGTGCCGCTGACCACCGAGCAGGTCCGCGAGGCCCTTGCCGAGCCATTGTCTGCAATTGTTGACGCGGTGAAGACCACGCTCGACAAGACGCCCCCCGAACTGGCCGCCGACATCATGGAGCAAGGCATCATGGTCACCGGCGGGGGCGCACTGCTCGCCGGGATCAACCGACGTCTCGCCCACGAGACCGGCATGCCCATCAAGATCGCCCACGATCCGCTCTACAGCGTGGTGATCGGTTCCGGGCGAGCGCTCGAGAACATCGACGCGATGCGCGGGTTGATGTCCCTCGGCGGCGACGACTAGACGCCCCAGGCCACCAATGCTCTCGTCGTTGAGTCGCCGCCGCGTCGTTGTGCTGCTCATTTTGACGTCGCTGTTGTTGATCACCCTCGATCGACGCAGCAACAACGCATTCATCGACAAGGCTCGTCAGGCGTTCGCGGTGATCCTGCGACCGTTCGACATCGCCGCCGAGGCCGTGTCGAAGCCGATCGCCAACGCGTGGTACGGCATCACCAACTACGACAAACTGCGCGCCGAGAACGAGGCGCTGCACGACCAGGTCGAGCATCAAAAAGGCGCCGAGATCGAAGCGCAGACGGCGATCACCAAGTTCTACGAGCTCCTGCGCCTGTATCGCCTGACGTCGGTGCACAGCTACAAGAGTGTGATCGCCCAGGTGGTGGGCGAGGCGCCGAGCAACTTCCAGAACACCGTCGAGATCACGGTCGGCACACGTGACGGTATCGCCGTCGGGATGCCGGTCACCGACGGTGCCGGGTTGATCGGGAAAGTCACCAAGGTCTACCCCGACCGCAGCGTGGTGATGCTGATCACTGATCCGCAGTTCTCTGTGCAGGCGCAGGTGCTGAGCCGAGTCGACGCGGGAGATGCCACGTCGACGACGTCGTCCGCACCACTCAACACTGCGATCAGCGGTCGCCCGCTCGACCCCACCACCTCGACCAGTACGACGACGACCACCACGGAACCGTTGTCGTCGACGACCACGACAACGGCCTCGGCGTCGGCGTGACGCCGAGCGAGAGCACGACCTCGACCAGCTCGACGACCACGACCACGTTGCCAGAGGTGGTCGTGCGACGAGAGACCGGCGACATCGACGGTCAGGGCGCTGATCGACCGTTGCTGTTCAGCTTGATCGACGACACGGCGCTGACCAACGTGAAGGTCGGTGACACGGTCGAGACGGCAGGCGGCACGAAGAGCCTGGCGCCGCAGAGCATCCCGATCGGCAAGATCACAGCGGTCACCCGCAAGCTGGGGAGCCGGTCGCCGGTCGTCGAAGTGGAACCGAATGCCAGCCTGACGCAACTGAACTTCGTCAGCGTGGTGCTGTTCGTTCCGAACCAGGCCGCGATCTGAGTCGTGCGATCGCTGCCCGTTGCCCTCTTCACCAGACTGATCCCGGTAGCACTGGTGGTCCTGGCCATCCAACGCACGGTGTGCGCGACGTACCGCGTCGATGGAGTCGCGATCCAAGTCGTGCTCGCCTTGGCGGCCGGGGCGGGGGCCGGGGCCGGATCGGAACGTGGCGCGTTCGCCGGCTTCGCCTTGGGGATGATGTACGACCTCGGCGTCGGTACGCCACTGGGACTCACCGCGTTGGCGTACGGGCTGGCCGGACTGACGTCGGGCTACGTGCTCAGCATCACCCCTGATCCGCAATGGTGGCTGGCGGCCATCTTCGTGGCGATCGGCTCGGCGGTGGGCGAGGGTGCCATCCCGGTGGTGAAGTTCTTGACGGGGCAGGAGGGTTGGTTGACCAATCGGTTGTTCCTGGTCGTCCCCGTCGTGACGGCCGGGGCGACCCTGCTGAGCCCGTTGTTCGTTCCGTTGGGACGGTGGTGCGCCGGCGCCAAGCGGCGCACGTGGCGGGCGATTCCCGAATGAGCCGGAACCGGGTGAGCCCCGCCCGACCCACGCGTGGACCAGAATGTCGCCATGGCGATCGATAAACGCACCACCCGCTTGGGGATGCTGGCGTTGGTCTCGACCCTTCTGATCGGGTTGCTCGGCACCCGGCTGTGGTTCCTGCAAGGTGTCGAGGCCGAGTCGTATCAAAAGCTCGTCTCGGCAGCCAAGCTGCGCGAGGTGCTGATCCCACCCGAGCGCGGTCGCATCTTCGACGCCAAGGGCCGGATCATGGCCGACAACCAACGGATCCTCACCGTCGCCATCGACTGGAGCGTGATCAAGAAGAAGAAGAATCGCGACGCGTTGTTCGACCGGCTTTCCGGCCCGTTGAAGGTTCCCGTCATCGACCTGCAGCGTCGGTACGAGCCGTGCTACGGCGAGCCCACGATCCCGAAGTGCACCAAGGGCCAGCGCTTCAGCACGCTGCTGCCGCTGCCCCTCAAGGAGGGCGTCGACGAAGACACGGTCACCTATCTGAAGGAGCGCAGCGAAGACTTCCCCGGCATCCAGATCGTCGAGCAGTGGAAGCGCGTGTATCCGTACGCGCCGTTGGCCAGCCACGTGGTCGGCTATCTCGGCCCGATCACCAAGGAGACCAAGAAGCAGTACGAGGACAAGAACTACAACACCAACGAACTCGTCGGCGCCTTCGGGGTGGAACTGTCGATGGAGGACACGCTCCACGGCTCATGGGGCAAAGAGGTCTTCGAAGTCGATGCTGCCGGCGGCATCGTGCGCGAGTTGGCCGACCAACACGTCGATCCCATCGCCGGACAAGACATTCAGCTGACCATCGACCTCGACGTGCAGCAGTACGCCGAGCAGGCACTCGAGACCAAACTGCTGCAGCGCCGCCACCTGCCCACCGACATCAGCCGGCCAAGACATCGCCGCGCACAACCCGATCGATGTGAAGGTCCCCGGGGGCACGCAACGCGTCTATGCCAGCTCGACGGAGTTCGGCACCCAGGAGTGGATCCAGTACAAGGCACCGGCCGGCGCGGTGGTCGTCGAGAACTACTCCAACGGCGAGATCGTGGCGATGGCCAGCTATCCACGGTTCGACAACCGGTGGATGGGCAACATCGACGGCAACAAGTTCGACCAGCTGTTCGGCGAGAAGATCGACCCGAACACCGGCAAGGCCGATCCCGACAAGTCGGTGTTGGTCAACCGGGCCGTGCAGGGTCGTTACAACCTCGGCTCGAGCGTCAAACCGTTCGTCGCCTGGTCGGCCATGCACAGCGGCGTGATCGGCCCCAACGAGCCGTACCTCGACCAAGGCAGCTACGTGCTCGAATCGATCCCCAAAGACATCTGCGCGACCGGCGTGCGCTGCGAGTTCAAGAACGCCAGCAACGTGCGCACCAACAGGTCGTCGTCGTACGGCCCGGTGACTGTCGCCGATGCGCTGGCAGTCAGCAGCGATGCGTTCTTCTACCGGCTCGGCGAGAAGTTCTGGGAGATCGACGAGCACAACGCGTCGGTCGATCCGGCGTTGAAGGGGAAGTCGACCCTCAAGGATGATCTCGAACGCTTCGGGTTCGGTCAGAAGAGCGGTGTGCAACTTCCTTTCGAGTGGCCCGGACGTATTCCCGACGATGCGATCAAGGCCCAACTCGTCAACGACCACGTGCTCGGCAAGAACGAGGCGCCACGACTGCTGGTCGGCGACAACGTTCAAGTGGCGATCGGCCAGGGCCTGATGGCGGCGACCCCTCTGCAGTTGGCGAACGCCTTCTCGACCCTCGCCAACGGTGGCTTCCTCTACGAGCCCTCGGTTGTGAAGACCATCTTCGAGCCGTTGGTGCCCGATCTGAGCCCGGGCATGGCCGATCTCTCCAAAGCCGTGGTGGTGCAGTCGTTCGACTCGCCTCGATACAAGGACCAGCTGGAGATGCCGCCGGAGATCATCGAACCGATCATCAATGGCCTCACCCGAGTGACCAACCGGTTCCGGGTCCGCGAGCCGGGGGTCAGGTACCCGAAGACCTTCTACCACACGACCACTGGCGAGAAGTTGTTCGAGGACTATCCGATGGACACGCTGCCGATCGCCGGCAAGACGGGTACCGCCCAGGGCGCCAAGAGCTATCCGTGGAACGACTCGTCGGCGTTCGGGGGGTTCAGCGTCGACAGCACGCAGCCGTACACCGTGGTCGCCTATCTGGAGAAAGCCGGCTATGGCTCCAAGGCCGCGGCGCCGGTCGTGAAGTGCATCTTCACCGCGTTGGCCGGCAAGACCCTCATGGATCCCGTGTTGCCGAGCGATCCGCTGGACCTCAACTCCTTGACGCCGGCGCCTCCGACCTCGCTGGCCGACAGTTCGTGCATGCCCGCTGCCGTCGCCGCCACAGACTGATCTGATCCATGGCGCTCAGCATGCTTTCGCGCAAGCCGGACTCCGGCTTGGGCAACATCAAGGCCAGTCCGGGGTCACCGAGTCGCAACATCGACTGGGTACTCCTCCTCGCGCAGGGCGCGCTCTCCATCATCGGGTTGTTCACGATCTACTCGGCGTCGTACTCCAAGTTCTCGAACCCGTTCCTGTTCGTGACCCGTCAGGAGATCTTCCTGATCGGCGCAGTGATCACGATGATCGTCGTGATGTCGTTCGACTACGACTGGTGGCGAGAGCGGGCCCGGTTCCTCTACGGGGTCACGATCATGCTGCTGGTGCTGGTCATCCTCGTCGGCGCGATCCATGGCGGCGCCAGGCTGAGCTTCGACCTCGGGCCGCTGAAGGTGCAGCCCGCCGAGTTCGCCAAGTTCACGGCGCTTGCTCGCCATCTCCGCCTTCCTCGGCCGAGGACCGCACCGACACGTTGAACTACGCCCGATTCGTCAAAGGGCTGATCCTCGTCGGCTTGCCGACCGCACTGGTGATCGTGCAGCCCGACTTGGGCACGGCCTCGGTGCTGATCGCCATGATGATGGGCGTGCTGCTGATCGCCGGCGCCAAAGCCAAGTACATCTTGCTGATCACGTTCCTGTCTGCGGCAACGGTCGGGGCCGCCGTGGTCAGCGGCATCGTCAACGACTACCAGATCAAGCGAATCACGGTCTTCTTCGATCAGAACTCCACCGACTCGAAGCTTCGTGACCTGATCTTCCAGGGCCGGAACTCGCTTCGGGCCATCGCCACCGGCGGGATCGACGGCAAGGGGTGGTTGCAGGGCCAGATCACCAACACCAAGGACATCCCGGTGCAATGGGCCGACTTCCCGTTCTCGGCGATCGGCGAGCAGTTCGGGTTGATCGGGTGCGGCGTGGTCATCGGCCTGTTCGTCGATCTTGCTGCTGCGGATCTGGCGGATCGCCGGCCTGTCGCGCGACATGCTCGGCACCTACCTGTGCGCCGGCGTGTTCACCATGGTGCTCTGGCAGATGTTCCAGAACATCGCCATGAGCGTCGGGCTGATGCCGATCACCGGCCTGCCCCTGCCCTTCATCTCCTACGGCGGGTCGAGCATCGTCACGTTTTTCGCCTTGATGGGGCTGGTGCAGAGCGTGCACATGCGCCGGTACCGCTGACGATCCCCTGGTAGTCAGGGTTGCGTCCGGTAGGCTGTCGGCCAACATGAGTCCTTTTTTGGCCGATGTCGCAACCCGGCCGCGCCTCTTCGTGCGAACGGTTGCGGAAATGAGCGCGAATCAGCTCGTTGGAGCTGTTGAGCGGCGCGCTCACACGAACCAATGGATCGAACGCGATGGCAGCCGACCTGGAGACATCTCCGTCGGCCGTCGCGGCGCTGGCCCGTGCGGCCGGCGCATGAGAAGGGAATGTCCGAATGACCGACGACCAACACGATCAGCTGTCGCTGGCCGGCTCACCTGCCCCTGCGCAGGTAGACGCACCAGGCGACCACGAGCCCCGACGGGAACGAATCGGGCGCTGACGAGCACCGACGAAAGCGGCGAGACCGGCGGTACGCACGGCGGCGCAGAAGCGGCGTCGAGGGTCGCGTGGCGGCCGCAACCGCAAGAAGCCTGCGGGTGCCGCGGCTGGCGGTGCCGACGATGGCGACGATGATGACGGCGGGAGACGACGACGAGCTCGACTGTCGACCGACACGCCGGCCGCCGACGGCGACCGCCGCCGCGTCGGTGACCGGCGACGACGCGACCCGGAGCTTCCCAAGCGCATGACCGAGGGCCGTGCCACCGGCGAGGCAGCCGAGCGAGCCCTGGTGCGCAAGCCTCAGATCGGCGACACTCGTCCGGCGCCGCCGGGGGCAGCGCCCAAAGCGGCCGCGGCAAAGTCGTCGCAGCAGCGCGGTGAGCGAACCCGCAACGATCGCCAGCGGTCGGACAAGCCCAAGACGACACGGGCCGCACAACCGGCCACCGCGGCTTCCGACGAAGACGGTCAGGCGCAACTGACGCGGCCAAGAAGAAGCGCCGTCGCGGGGTGAAGGGACCCAAACCCGCCGCGCCGGGCGTCGAAGCTCGATCTCGATGCCGACACGATCGAGCGCCGCCGCGGGCGCGAGCGCAACGGGCGTCCGATCGGTCGCTACCTGATGGCCGTGCAGGTGCGGCCGACGCTGACGCAGGTGGCGGTGCTCGAAGGCCGCAACCTGATCGAGCACTACGTCAGCCGGCCCGGCCGACGACGTCGGCCAGATCCACGGCAACATCTACGTCGGCAAGGTGCAGAACGTGCTGCCCGGCATGGAGGCCGCGTTCGTCGACATCGGCACGCCGAAGAACGCCGTGTTGTACCGCGGCGACGTGCAGTACGACCCGGAAGACATCGTCGAGAAGTCGGGTCACATGCGCATCGAGCAGATGCTGCGACCCAAGCAGCTGGTGCTCTGCCAGGTCACCAAGAACCCGATCAGCGCGAAGGGCGCCAGGCTGACCCAGGAAGTGTCGCTGCCCGGCCGGTTCGTCGTGCTGATCCCCAACTCCAAGACGTACGGCATCTCCAAGCGACTGCCCGACGACGTGCGCAAGCGCCTGCGCAACATCCTCGATCGGGTCAAGCCCGAGCAGCACGGCCTGATCGTGCGCACCGCCGCCGAGAACGCCAACGAGCACGAGCTGCGCGCCGACATGACCCGGTTGCTCGACCAGTGGAACGTGATCGAGGCCAAGGCCAAGAAGGCCAACAGCGCGACGTTGCTGTACCGCGAGCCCGAGCTGGCGGTGCGGGTGATTCGTGAGGAGTTCAACGCCGAGTACCGAGGCGTGGTCATCGACGACCAGCGCCTGTTCGAGGACGTGCGCGACTACGTGTCGGCGTTCAACCCCGACCTCGCCGACCGCATCGAGTACTACGACGCAGCAGTCGAAGGCCTGCCGCTCTACGAACGCCAGCACATCCACGAGCAGCTGCACAAGGCCCTCGATCGCAAGGTCTGGCTGCCCAGCGGCGGCTCGTTGATCATCGAGCACACCGAAGCGCTGACCGTGATCGACGTCAACACCGGCAAGAACGTCGGTACGTCGAACCTGGAGGAGACCGTCTTTCGCAACAACCTCGAGGCAGCGGACGAAGTCGCCAAGCAGCTGCGGCTGCGCGACATCGGTGGCATCGTCGTGATCGACTTCATCGACATGGAGATCAAGGACAATCGCCGCAAGGTGGTCGATGCCTTCCGGTCTGCACTGGCCCGCGACAAGACCCGTACCCAGGTCTTCGACATCACCGACCTCGGCCTGGTGGAGATGACCCGCAAGCGGATCGGCGAGGGTTTGCTGGTCAACTTCGCCGATCAATGCCCGAATTGCGATGGCCGCGGCGTCGTCATCGATCACGCGTTGCTCGAATGAAAATCGGCCTGATTCGCACCGTTGTTGTCGCGCCTTCCTCCGATAGGATCGCATGGCTATGTACGCAGTGATCGCATCCGGTGGCAAGCAAGCCAAAGTCTCAGAAGGCGAGCAGGTCCACGTCGAACTGCTCGATGCCGAGCAGGGCAGCGAGGTTTCGCTGACACCGGTCTTGGTCGTCGACGGCGACACCGTGCTGGCCACGCCGGCGCAGCTGTCGGGCGCGACCGTCACGGGCAAGGTCGTCGGCTGGGCTCAGGGCCCGAAGATCGACGGCTTCACCTACAAGCGACGCACCAATCAGCGTCGCCGTTTCGGTCACCGCCAGAAGTATCACGTCGTCGAGATCACCTCGATCAAGAAGGGCTGAACCACGATGTCAAAGACCAAAGGTGGCGGGTCAACCCGCAACGGGCGCGACTCCAACGCACAGCGCCTTGGTGTGAAGGTCTTCGGTGGCAGCAAGATCCACGCCGGCACGATCATCGTTCGTCAGCGTGGCACGAAGTTCCACCCCGGTCGCAACGTCGGCATCGGTGGCGACGACACGCTGTTCGCACTCACCGAGGGCGCTGTGAAGTTCGGGACGCGCGGCGGCCGCAAGGTCGTCGACGTCGAGCCCATCGAAAGCTCCTGACCCACTCGGCTGAGTCGGGCTTCAGTCGCTTTCGGAGACGATGTTGCCGTTCTGGATGACGGTGCGGATCCGCTGACCGAGGCCGTCGACATCGAGGGCGTCACCTCGGGTGATCACGACGTCGGCGCGCTTGCCGATCTCGATGGAGCCGCGATCATCGGCGAGCCCCATCAGCTCTGCAGCGGTTCGCGTGGTGGCGATCATCGCCTGCGCCGGTGTCATCCCACAGGCCACCATCTGCTCGAGTTCGCGCAGGTTCTGGCCGTGCGGCGTGACACCGCTGTCGGTCCCCATCGCCACCTTGACGCCGGCGGCGATCGCCTGGCGAATGCTGGCCCGGTGCACGTCGATCACCATCTTGGTCTTGTCGATCGCGTACTGCGGCACCTTCACGCCGCGATCGGCGGCCTCGAGCACGCCCATCGGAGCGATCAGGGTCGGAACGAGATAGGTGCCACGCTCCAGCATCATCGCGATGGCCTCGTCGTCGAGGTAGATGCCGTGCTCGATCGAACGGATCCCGGCTCGCACCGCGGACTTGATGCCTTCGGTTGCCTGAGCGTGGGCCATCACCCACTTGCCCGCGGCGCTGGCTTCGGCCACCAAGACGTCGAGTTCGTCGTCGCGGTAGTGACCGTGCCGTGGATCGTCGCGTGGCGACAGCACACCGCCGCTGGTGCAGACCTTGATCACGTCGGCTCCGGCGCGGATCAGTTCACGGACCTTCTTGCGCATCTCCTCGGGCCCATCGACGATGTTGTGCGGCTTGCCCGGGATGGTGGACGCCGATGATGTTTGGCATGTGCGCGCCACACGGCTGCCACGAGTCGCCGTGCCCGCCTGTCTGGCTGAGGATGGTGATCGAGATCTGCATGTCGGGGCCAGGGATGAAGCCCTCGTTGCTGCGCCGTCTTCACCCCGAGGTCGCTGCCACCCGCTTCCCGTACGGTCGTGACACCGGCGGCGAGCGTGCGGGCCATGCGCTCTGCCGCGAGGTAGAAGTTCATCGAGAACGGAGTGTGCACCGACGACATCGGGTCGAGGTCTCCGTCGACCATGAAGTGCACATGGCTGTCGATGAAACCTGGGTAGACGGCATGACCGGTGGCATCGATGGCGTCGTCGCCGTCGAGCGCCGTGCCGACATCGACGATGCGGCCACCCTCCATCACTATGTCGGCGATCGAGGCGGTACCGCCGATGCTGTCGAACACCTGGCCACCGCGGATCACAACACGAGTCATCGGCGCATGCTACGTGGAACCGCCCTGTCGAGTGTCTCGAGGCCCCCAGGTGGGCGCCGAACACTCGACAGGGGTTTAGAGGTGGGTGTCGATGCCTTGCGGCAGGCGTGCCGTGTCCCAGCCGAGCAACGCCACGGCCTGGCGGCACGCGAACCGATCGGTCATGCCTCCGACGTAGGCGACCGACTCGTGCACGGCCGCAGCGCTGTCAGGGTCGGCATCGACATCGTCGGGCAGCAGATGCGGATGCCGGGCGTAGTGCTCGACCAGCGCCCGCAGCATTGAGATCACCGAGTGTGCCTGGGCCTGCGACGCGGGTCGCAGGTACACGTTGTCGTAGTTGAACTTGCGGAAGGCGGCCAGCGCCTCGGCGGCGTCGGCCGTCATTCCGATCTGACCGATCTGCCCGGTCGCTTGGATCATCCCGGTGATGAATGCACCGAGTTGGTGGCTGCGTCGCTCCCCGCATCGGGCACGAACGATGTCGGGCAGGGCGTCGGGAGTCACGATCCCGGCGTCGACGGCGTCTTCGAAGTCGTGGCAGACGTAGGCGATGCGGTCTGCCCAGCTGACGACTTCACCCTCTGGCGTCGCCGGAGCGGGTCGCGACCACGAATGGTTGCGGATGCCATCGAGCGTCTCGATGCACAGGTTGAGTGGAGTCAGCGTGACATTGGCTCCCCAGACTGCGTGGTCGAACCCGCCCTCGACGTACGGCGTCAGCGCATCCTCGCTGGCATGACCACCCGGCCCGTGGCCGCAGTCGTGACCGAGGGCGATCGCTTCGGTCAGCGCCACGTTCAGCCCGAGGGCCCTGGCAACGGAGGTGGCGACCTGGGCGACCTCGAGCGCATGCGTCAAGCGGGTGCGTTGATGGTCGTCGGGGAAGACGAAAACCTGGGTCTTGCCCGCCAGACGCCGGAACGCACTGGCGTGCAGGATGCGGTCGCGGTCGCGTTCGAAGCACGTTCGCCATGGGTCTGCGGCCTCCTCGAGCGCCCGCTGCCCGGCGCCGACCGCACGGGTCGCCAGACGTGCGAGTGATTCGTCCTCGGCGTCTTCGCGCTGTTCGCGAGACACCAGCGACGACGACCCGCTGCTGGCCGAGGAGTCGGCGTGGGCGAAGGCGACGGCGCCGTCGGCGTGACCGTGCATCGTCGACGCCCACCGCTCTGCTCGTTCGCCCAACTCGGCCATCAGCCCAGGGTACCCAACAAGCCCGGCTCGGCCGTCGGCATCGCCAGATAGCCTCAAGTGGTCCTATGAGCGGGTTTGTCGATGAAGCGCAACTGAATGTACGCGGTGGGGACGGCGGCGCAGGCTGTTCGTCGTTCCGCCGCGAGGGCCCCGAGGCGTTCGGCGGCCCGAACGGCGGCGACGGCGGCAAAGGCGGCGACGTCTGGTTGGTCGCCGACCGCAACGTGGCGTCGCTGCTGGCCTTCCGCGACCACCCGCACCGTCGCGCCAAGGACGGCGTGCACGGCAAGGGCAAGGACCAGCACGGCAAGCGTGGCGAATCGCTGGAGGTGGCCGTGCCGGAGGGCACGGTTGCCACCGACCTGTACACCGGTGAACTGCTCGCCGATCTGGCCAACCACGGTGATCGTTGGCTGTCCGCAGCGGGCGGGCGAGGTGGCCGCGGCAACGCCAAGTTCTGGTCGAACAAGCGCCGGGCGCCGACCTTCGCCGAGCAGGGCGAGCACGGGCAAGACGTCTGGCTCAAGCTCGAACTGAAGTTGATGGCCGACGTGGCGCTGGTCGGGTTCCCCAACGTCGGCAAGAGCACGCTGATCAGTGTGATCAGCGCGGCGAAGCCGAAGATCGCCGACTACCCGTTCACCACGCTGGAGCCGAATCTCGGCGTCGTGAAGATCGACGACCACACCGACTTCGTCGTCGCCGACATCCCCGGCCTGATCGAGGGCGCCAGCGAGGGCAAGGGCCTCGGCCACCAGTTCCTGCGCCACATCGAACGCGCCCGCGTGTTGTGCGTAATGCTCGACCTCGCCGCAGTCGACGAGGTGTCGCCCGAGGAACAAGAGCGCATCCTGCTGCACGAGTTGGGGGAGTACCGCCCCGAGTTGCTCGAACGCCCACGTGTGGTCGTGGGTACCAAGGCCGACATCGCCGTTGCCGACTGGGACGGTCTGCGGATCTCGGCCGTCGCCGGCGAGGGCGTGCGGGAGCTGGTCGGGCAACTGGCGTCGCTGGTGCACGAGGCCCGCAGCGAACAGCCGGTCGAAGCCGGGCATCGTGATCATCCGTCCCGAGGCCGACGGTGGCCGGGTCGAGCGAATCGGCGAGCACGAGTTCCGTCTCGTCGGCCGCCAGGTCGAGCGGGTCGTGGCGCTCAACGATGTCACCACGCCAGAAGCGTTGTCGTACATCGACTACCAGATGAAGCGGCTCGGGGTCCCGACGGATCCTGACGCGTGCCGGCGCACAGGACGGCGACGTCATCTGGGTTGCCGGCTTCAGCTTCGAGTATCAGCAGGAGGCCTGAGTGCGGCTGGTGGCCAAGATCGGCACGTCGTCGATCACCGATGCCCTCGGTGTGATCGACGAGGCGGTCGTCGACGCGCTCTGCGATCAACTCGCTGCGCTGCGAACCGGCGGCCACGAGGTGATCCTGGTGTCGTCGGGTGCGGTGTCGGCCGGCGTCGCCGCGTTGGGGATGTCGGCCCGGCCCACCGACATGCCGACCCTGCAGGCCATCTCCGCTGCGGGGCAGAGCCGGTTGATGGGCACGTACAACCGCTCCCTCGCCCGGCACGGTCTCGTTGCCGCGCAGGTGTTGCTGGTGCCCAACGACTTCGTCGACCGCCGTCAGTACCTCCACGCCCGTCAGACGTTGCTGCGCCTGATCGAGCTCGGCTGCATCCCGATCATCAACGAGAACGACGCAGTCGCCAGCCACGAGCTGCGCTATGGCGACAACGATCGCATCGCCGCGCTCGTCGCCCACAACGTGAACGCCGATCTGCTGGTGTTGCTCACCGACACGGCGGGGCTCTTCACCGCCGACCCACGCACGAACGCGACAGCCGAGCTGATCAGCGAGGTCCTCGCCGACGACGCGCTGCTGACCGTCGCCGCGGGCGCCACCGGATCAGGCCGTGGCAGCGGTGGCATGGCCTCGAAGCTGTCTGCGGCCAAGATGGCCTCCTGGTCGGGCACTCGTGCCGTCATCGCCTCGGCCGATCAGTCGAACGTGCTGGTCGACGCGGCCGCCGGCGCGCTGGTCGGCACCACCTTTCAACCGGGCGTGCGGCGTCTTGCCAGCACGAAAGCTGTGGATCGGCTTCGCCAGTCAGGTCGACGGTGTGGTCAGCGTCGACGACGGCGCGCGTCGGGCGCTGGTCGAGCGGGGCACGTCGCTGCTTGCCGGCCGGTGTCACTGCGGTCACTGGGCACTTCGACGAAGGCGATGTCGTCGAGGTGCGCGACACGGCCAACGCCCTCGTCGCTCGCGGCATGGTCCTGTCCGATGCGTCCACCTTGCGCGGCATCATCGGCAAGCGCACCAGCGATCTTCCCTCAGATGTGGCCCACGAAGTCATCCATCGCGACGACCTCGTGCTTGCTGACCTAGCCGACCGGTCCGCGGGCGAGGCGGATCTGCGAGCGATGCGGATCTGGGCGCCACGGAATTCGCTGAGTTGGGCGGGTGAAGGAGCTTGGCGCCCAGATCCCTGGGCGGGCACCGAGTTCTCCGCGGCATTGCGGATCTGGGCGCCACGGATTTCGCTGAGTTGGGCGGGTGAAGGAGCTTGGCGCCCAGATCGGAGCGGTCGCGTTCGGCGGCGTCTTCGGCCAGCTGACATTCAGCGTTGGTGCGGCCCGTGCAGCGCTCGCGACGCAGTGGGGTTGGCCGGCTTGGGTCGGCGCGGTTCGCGGACACCGGTTGGCGGCGGAGACTCACTCGGTCCGATGTCGACGGTCGTTTCGAACGCTGCACGGTCGACCGCATCCTTGAATCGGTGCGCCCAATGCGGCAGGTGGCGCACCGTGCGGGTCAGCAGAGACGTCAGAGGCCACACTGCCTTGGGTCCGCGAGAGCGCTTCATGTGCGTCTCCATCAGGGCCGAACCATAGTGGCCGTCCAGTCCGCGGGCGGGCTCCTCGGGCGCGAGAGCGGTACGACCGGTACCGAAATCGAACCCGTTGACCCTGGTCGGGTGCGGTGTGAGTATCAGCAGTACCGGAATCGCACCCGACCCGGACATCGGTCGAGTAGGGCGAACGATTCTCGTCGGGCGACGAGATCAGCCTGCGGCCGGCTTGGGCTGTTCTTCGGCCGGTGCGGCGGCGACGGCGGGGGTTTCGGACGGGCTGTCGAGGCCCAACTCTGCACGCAGTTCGCTGAGGCGGCTGTGGGCTTCGACATTGGCCGTGGCTTGCTCGACCTCGAGGATGCGCGACTCGACCGAGGACTCCTGCAACTCCGACGATGCCTTGGCCTTGACGTACCGCGCTTCGATCTTCTGCTGCACCTCGTTGAGCGTCGGCACGTCGTCGCCGACGGTCTCTTGCAGCTGCGACATGGCCTTGTTCATCTCTTCTTGCATCTTGGCCTGCTCGAGCTGCGACAGCAGCTTGTTCTTGTCGGCAAGCTTCTGCTGCAGGATTCGGCTGTTCTGCTGCACCGCGGCCTTGGCCTGATCCGATGCCTTGGCCGACTCGAGCACCATCGTCTTCAGGCCCTCGACATCCCGCTCGACCTGGATCAACTGGTTGGCGATGGTTTCGGCGGCGCCGTTGTACTGGGCTGCCTTGGCGGCGTCGCCGGCCTTCTGGGCATCCGACGCCATCATCAAGGCCTGGCGGGCGTTGGCGTTGAGCTTCTCGAGCTCGGCCATCTTGCTGTTGAGACGCAGTTCGCTCTGCTTCTGATTGGCGATGACGTTGGCCGCCTGCTCCTTCAAACGCCGGTGTTGGGCCTGCGCCTCGGCGAGCGCCTGCTCCAACTGCACCGCCGGGTCGGCACGGCTCTCGAAGTTCCGGTTGAGCTTGGCCCCGAGGTACTTCCACCACTTCTTGAACGCTTTGAACATGAGGGCGATGCTACTCGGCGGATGCCGCCGACGGCGCTGGCCTCAGGCGAGAACGCAGGTCCTCGATCTCCGGTGATTGGAGCACCCACAGCATCCCGACATAGGCCACAGTTCCGACGACCGTCGACACGACCACGCGCACGATCGCACCGGACCCCGAGTTGGCGCCGACTGCCCGGGCGACGACCCACACCACCTCCGCCATCACCAACGCGGCCAGAGCCATGCGCCAGAGACTGGCCACGACGTCACCCAAAGGGAAGTCGGGCAGCTTGTAGCGCAGTACCTGCAGGGCCCACGTCGCCGCGATCAGGTAGGCGAGCCCGAAGGCCAGACCAAGGCCGAGCAGACCCCAACGGTGGACGAACAACAGAGCCAGCACGACGTTGAGCGCGTTCTCCCCGACGTTGATGAGGAACGGCGTGCGCGCGTCTTGGTGGGCGTAGAAGACGCGGAGCACGAAGAGGTAGAGCGAGAAGCCAACGAGACCGAGTGCGAACCCGGCGAGACCCCGCGAGGTGTTGAGCGCGTTCGCCGCGGTGAACTTTCCATGTTCGAACGCGGCGCCGACGATCGGCCGGCGCAGCACGAACAGACCGAACCCCGCAGGCATGGTGACGAGAGCGATCAGCCGGATCCCCAGCGACGATTGGTCGAACACTGTTTGGCGGTCCTTGCGTTTGATCGCGCTGGAGAGCTCGGGAAGGAACGTGGTGGCGATCGACACTGCCAGCAGACCGTGGGGGAGCACGAACCAGGTGAACGCCTTGGTGTACGCATCCTCGTCGCCGGACCCGCCGTGCAACAGGTTGCGGATGACGATGGTCGCCACTTGGTTGGCGACGACGTAGCCCAGCGCCCACTTCGACAGGGACCGCAGGCTCTTCACGGCCGGATGACCGAACTCCGGCTTGAACCGGAACCGCAACTTCGCCTGCCACAGCGCGGGGAGCAAGGCGAGGGCCATCACGGCGATTCCGATCGTTGCGCCAAGGCCGAGAGTCCAGCGCAGCGTGGCGTTGTCGAGCACGTCGTCGAGTTGCGGCACGCGCTGGTCGACGATTCCCGGAACGAGCAGCAACGAGGCGATGATCGCCAGGTTCGACAGCGCCGGGGCCCACGCGGCGGCGAAGTACCGGCGACGGGCGTTGAGCACCGCCGCCCCGATCGCGTTGAGCCCGTAGAAGAAGATCTGCACGAGGAAGATTCGGGCCAGCAATGTGCCGGCGGTGTGGTACTTCCCAGCGTCGACTTCGCTCGATGTCAACAGCGAGTACATCCGAAAGATGAGGGGTGCGGCAGCGACGGCAACGGCGGTGAGACCCGCCAACACCACGATGCCGACGGAGATCACGGCCGAGGTCGCTTCATCGTCGTCGTCGTCGTGCAACCGGGTGAACAGTGGCACGAGGGTCGCTGACAGCACGCCGCCCAGCAGCAGCTCGTAGATCATGTTCGGAGTGCCGTTGGCCTGGTCGTAGGCGTCGGTGACCGGCCCCTGGCTGAGGACGATGCCCAGCACGGCCACACGCGCCAACCCGGTGATGCGCGAGACGGCGGTGCCTGCCGCAACGGTCACGTTGGAGCGCAGCAGGCTGCTCACGGCGATGCGGATGCCTGCCCTGCACCACCGGGATGCGGGTTGTTGACGTCTTCGACGGCAAGTCGCAACGACTGGAGCTGTGTCACGACGTCGTCGACGGCGTTCCCGAGATCGCTCGTCGTGTCGGCACCGACGCTGACCTCCGACGCCTGCGCCAACAGCTCGCCGAGGCGCGTGTTGAGAAGTCGGAGTTGTTGGTCGGTCTCGTCGCGTGTGGTGCGAATGCGCTGAGCCGAGTCGATCTGAGCCTGGAGCGAGGCCCGGGTTGCATCGTCGATCGAGCCGGCCAGACGTCCTCGCAGCGACGTTGCATCGAGCCGATTGAGAGCAACGTCGAGCTCGTCGCCGCGTTTGGCGATGAACCAGCACTCCTCCACACCGCGTTGCACCTGTCGGGTGATGGATTCCATGTTCGACCGCAGCGGGCCCGCCGGGGTCGCCGCGACGATCTCTCGGTAGCGCCGTTGTGCGCTTTGCGCGGCGCTGACGTAGCGCCGCCATGGCTCGCTGAGCGCGAACGAATCGATGGCGATGGACGGCTGCTTCGGTCGCCGGCGGCGAGCGAAGGCGGCAAGGCCCACGACCGCAGCAGCAACGATGGCGACGACTGCTGCCGTCATGATCGAGCGCTCATCGCCGCATCCTCATGACGAGCAGGGTAATCGCCGGTCAGGCATCGACGGCGGCGATGTCGGCCGCGGTCAACGTGGTGAGCTGCTCGTCGCTCGGATCACTGAGGGGCGCGACTCGCTGTGCCTGGTGGGCGATCGCCGTCTCGAACAGGTTGCGCACGAATCTGGCGTTGCCGAACCCTCGCGTGCGCGGCTCGGCACTGACGAAGTGGCGAACGCGGGCCAAGGCGTCGTCGCTGCACGAGTACTGGCTCTTCTCGCCGAGCCCCAAGAAGATTGCGACCAGCTCGTCGTCGGTGTAGTCCGGGAAGGAGATCGTTCTCGTGAACCGGCTCTTGAGGCCAGGGTTGGCATCGATGAAGTCGGCCATCTCCAACGTGTATCCGGCGGCAACGATGGCCAGGTCGTCGCGGTGATCTTCCATGAACTTGACGATGGTGTCGATGGCTTCACGCCCGAAGTCGTTGTCGCCACCTCGGGCGAGGGCATAGGCCTCGTCGATCAACAACATCCCGCCCAGCGACGCCTGCAAGGTCTCCAGTGTCTTCAACGCCGTCTGGCCGACGAAGCCGGCGACGAGCTTCGAGCGGTCGGTCTCGACGAGGTGACCTTTGGCGACCACGCCGACGGCGCGGTAGATCTGGCTCATCAGTCGAGCGACTGTGGTCTTGCCCGTGCCAGGGTTGCCCGTGAACACGAGGTGATGGCTGGTCTCGATCACCGGCAGGCCGCGCTCGGCCCGAATCTGTTGCACTTGCAACATGCTGGTCAAGCGGCGCACCTCGGCCTTCACGTTCTCGAGGCCGATCAGACCGTCGAGCTCGGCCATCACGTCATCGATGGAACGCGCCGGCGGAAGCTCGGCTGCGGCGACTGCGGGCGTTGGCCCATTCGTGTCGGTCACGGCGCGGGGAGGCGTGACAACCGCAGGCGTCGGCCGAACAGGTGTGTCGGGCTGCCCCGGTCGAGGGATGCCGGCGGCATCCATCGCCTCGAGCAAGATGGTGCGATAGGCATCGATCGCCCGAACCTCGTCGGCTGACGGCACCAGATCGATCGCCGCCGTCACGTGGGCCAGCCGCATCGCCAACTCGTAGTAGCGGTTGCTGCGGCGCGTGCCGTTCTTGCGGTCCGCCTTGACCAGCAGGTCGAACAGCACGCTCGGGCCCGCCAGCCACTCGTCGCGTCGCCGAAAGAGGTCGGTCTCGCGAATGTGCGCTGCGCTGGTGAGCAGCGGCGGGTCGAGCAACGATCCGATCGCGTCGAGATAGGCATCGAGCTCGCTGTCGGTCAGCCGGCCGTCGGCAGCGATGATCGCTGCCACGAGATTGCTGGCCTCGATCACCGCGTCGGGGGCATGCGCCTCTGCCGGCTTGCCGCTGAGGGCCGCGAGCTCGCCGGCGATGCCGCCGACGAACTCGTCGACATCTCGCTCCATCGGGGTCGACCTGGGCATGCGATCGCAGGCTACGCCGTCGAGCAGCGTCCCGAATGAGGAATCAGGCGGTGTCGTTCGAGCAAATGTTCCGCATCTCCTTGACTTCTGGTACATGTCGTTCGAGACGTGGTGGTCGTGGAACTGGGTGCTGAGCTGCGTGAACGCGGTCCGCGTGAACGACCGGCGAGGTCGGGTGCCCAGCGAAATCGGATTCCCAACCTCGCAATCGTCGACTCGGCGCGCGAAGATCGGCCGAGGCAATCTGTTGCCGTTCCATTCCTAACCGGGAATCAGATGAGAGGGAGAACATATGAAACGACTGAGGTACGTTTGCGTAGCAGTGCTGCTCGCCGGCCCCATGATCGTCGAAGCCAGCCACTCGGCCAGTGCAGCAGGCGGGGGTCTGTTGGCCAGCGCCGGGTCGGTGCGACTGTCTGGCCTTGCAGGTGCGGCCGGAGTCGACGGTCTCGCCAACCCCGAGACCCACGCCCCCGAGGGCGACGAGGGTGGTCGTCCAGAGCCGTCACGCGGTGACGCCCCGAGGATCAAGGCCGCCCAGGTCAAGGCTGCGGGTGACGAGATCGGCGTGACGTTCGCCGGATTGAACCACCGCGACAACCGCCTGGCCAATGGTGGCAACCAGTTCTCCAGCGAACCGCCGGACCAGGCTTTGTGCGTCGGCCCGAACCACGTGCTCGAGGGTGTCAACACCGTCCTGCGCGTCTATGACAAGGCTGGAAATGCAGTCACGCCGACGATCTCGTACAACGAGTTCTTCGGCTACACGCCATCGATCAATCGCACGACGGGCGAGTACGGTGCCTTCCTGACCGACCCGATCTGCCATTTCGACGCCGATTCCGGCCGGTTCTTCATGGCCGTGCTGACGCTTGATCAGGATCCGGTCAACGGCCAGTTCACCGGAAAGAATCGTCTCGACATCGCGGTCAGCGCGCACCGATGACCCGACGGGCGATTGGAACCTGTACAAGCTGCCGGTGCAGAACGACGGCACCGAGGGAACGCCAGATCATCATTGCGATCCCGAAGTCACGCCACCAGATGGCATGACGAACCCGGCTGCGTGCATCGGCGACTTCCCGCACCTCGGTACCGACAACTACGGCGTCTACCTGACGACGAACGAGTACTCGTTCTTCAGTGACGGTAGCGATGGCGGAGTCGCCTACACCGGTTCGCAGATCTACGCCTTCTCCAAGTCGCAGTTGGTCGCCGGTGATGCGTCGCCGGCAATGGTGTCGTTCGAGAACCCGAACCTCGGGCCGTTCCGCAGCTTCACGGTGTGGCCGGCGATCTCGCCCGCCGGTCAGTCCTCGAATGCCAGCGGTGGCACCGAGTACTTCCTCAGCTCCACGCTGGGTGACGGCTCGGAGACCGGCAACACAGCATCGAGGGAGAACCGCATCGGTGTGTGGGCGATCACCAACACCAGCTCGATCGACTCGGCAACGCCGCACCTCAAGCTGAGCAACAAGCTGGTCAAGGCCGACACCTACACGTTCCCGCCACAGGCAACCCAGAAGGACGGCCCCACTCCGTTGCGTGATTGCATCAACGACACCAGCGACTTCTTCGGTCCTGGCCTGCCGTGCTGGTACCTGTTCTTCGATCCGCCGGCACCGCCCACCGCGAGCCTCACGACGATGGACGCCAGCGACACCCGGATGAACCAGGTGATCTACAGCGGTGGCCGTCTCTACGGTGCGCTCGGCACAGGTGTGCAGGTCGGCGGCTCGACGCGAGCCGGCGTGCTGTGGGTCAACGTCGAGCCGCAGGTGGAGAAGGGCTCGCTGAAGCAGGCCGAAGTCAAGAAGAGCGGCTACGTCGGGATCCGCAACAACGACGTGACCTATCCGGCACTCGGCGTCTCGTCGTCGGGCAAGGTCGTGATGGCCGCCACGGTGACGGGCGACGATCATTACCCGAGCGCGTCGTACACCGTGCTCAGCGACAAGAAGCCGACCGTCAGGATCATCTCCGAAGGCGTCGGCCCCGATGACGGGTTCACCGGCTATGCCGCCTTCGTCGGCGACCCGCCGCGGCCCCGTTGGGGCGACTACGGCGCGGTTGCCATGGATGGTGACACGTTGTGGCTGGCCAGCGAGACGATCGAGCAGTCCTGCACGCTCGACGAGTACTTCACCGGCGCAATCGGTAGCTGTGGCGGTACCCGTACTTCCCTGGCCAACTGGGGCACGCGAGTGTCGTCGTTGAACATCTGAACGAGTGACCTGTTGAGTCACTGACAACAGACGCTGCGGCCCGGCTGATGCCGGGCCGCAGTGTCGCGTTTGACACACGACCCGATTGATCGACCTGTCAGGACGGACGGTAGGGTGCCAGCCCATGGGTTACCGTTTCGACAGCGTTCAACAGGTTCGCGATGGGCTGAAAGACGTTCACTATCTGGCCGACGATGGCATCGCCGGCGTCGTGTTCCTGGCTGATCGGCTCGGCAAGCCGGTGTTGATCGAGGGTCCTGCGGGGACCGGCAAGACGCAGCTGGCCAAGAGCGTCGCCGAGACAACCGGGGCGCGGTTGATCCGCCTGCAGTGCTACGAGGGACTCGACGAGTCCAAGGCCCTCTACGAGTGGAACTACAAGAAGCAGCTCCTGCGCATCCAGGCCGATCGCAACAGCGACTCGTGGAGCGAGGTGCACGACGACATCTTCAGCGACGAGTTCTTGTTGACCCGTCCACTGCTCGAGGCGATCACCGCAGAGGATCCGGTCGTGCTGCTGATCGACGAAGTCGACCGTGTCGAGGTCGAGACCGAGGCGTTGCTGCTGGAGATCCTGTCGGACTACCAGGTCAGCATTCCAGAGCTCGGCACGATCGTGGCCAAGCAGATCCCGTTGGTCTTCCTGACCTCCAACAACACGCGCGAGCTCAGTGAAGCGCTGAAGCGGCGTTGCTTGTACCTCCATGTCGACTACCCCGACATGGAGCGCGAGAAGGAGATCGTGCTCACCAAGGTTCCCGAGGTCAGCGCCAACCTGGCCGACCAGATCGCCCGCATCGTCCGCTCGATCCGCCAGCTCGACCTGAAGAAGGCGCCGTCGGTCAGCGAGACCATCGACTGGGCCCGCACGCTGGTGCTGCTGGGGATCGATCACATCGAGGCGCAGCAGGCCAAAGAGACGCTGCACATCTTGTTGAAGTACCAGACCGACATCGCCAAAGCCGCGAAAGAACTCAGCGTCGACAAGTAGTTGGCCGCCACCATGCTCGACCTTCTCGCTGGTTTCGTGACGGAGCTTCGCAACGCGGGGCTGCCTGTGTCGCTGACCGAGAACCTCGACGCGATGGAGGCCGTGCAACACATCCCCATCGAAGACCGCGACGCCTTCAAGTATGCGCTCGGCGCGACGATGGTGAAGAACAACGCCCATTGGCGAGCGTTCGAGACGGTCTTCGAGGTCTACTTCAGCCTTCGCGGTCCGGAGTACAACATCGTCGAGGGCGACGACGAGTTCGACGAGATGTGGCGCGAGGCGCAGGACCAGATGCGTCAGGGCGATGGCAAGGGTGCGGCCGGCGGCTCGATGGATTCGCTGACGCCAGAGGAGATGGCGCATCTGCTGATGCAGGCGCTGATGAACGGTGACCAGGCGTTGATGCGAGCCTTGGCCCGTCAGGCCGTGCAGCGCTTCGCCGGGATGGAACCGGGCCGACCGGTCGGCGGCACGTACTACCTGTACCGAACGCTGCGCAACCTCGATCTCGACTCGATGCTCGAGAAGCTGATGGAGGCCAGTCGCGAACAGGTCGGTGGAGAGCTGACGCCCCTCGAAGAGCGGCTCGAGCAAGACGAGTACAACGAACGCATCGAGCAGTTCAAGAAAGAGATCGAAGCGGAGATCCGTCGCCGCCTCGTCGCAGACCGCGGAGCCGAGGCGATGGCCAAGACGTTGCGCAAGCCGCTGCCCGAAGACGTCGAGTTCATGCATGCATCGCGCGACGAGATGCTGAACTTGAAGAAGGCGCTGTTCCCGCTGACCCGCAAGCTGGCGGCGCGTCTTGCCCGCAAGCGGCGCCACGGTCGCAAGGGGCCACTCGACTTCCGCAACACCGTTCGGCATTCGCTGAGCTATGGCGGTGTGCCGGCCGAGCCGAAGTTCAAGTACCCCCGCCCGGCCAAGCCCGAGTTGATGGTCGTCGCCGACATCAGTGGCTCGGTCGCCGCGTTTGCCCGCTTCACCTTGATGCTCGTCTACGCGATCCAGGGTCAGTTCTCCAAGGTCCGTTCGTTCGTGTTCATCGACGGCATCGACGAAGTGACCGACTACTTCAAAGGTGTCGAAGACATCCAGGACGCCATCCATCGCGTCAACACCGAAGCCGACGTCGTGTGGGTCGACGGGCACAGCGACTACGGCCATGCCTTCGAGGTGTTCTGGGAGCGCTATGGCAAAGACATCGGCCCGAAGACCACCGTGTTGTTGCTCGGCGACGCACGCAACAACTACCACGCCTCACAGGCCTGGGTGGTCAAGGAGATGCGCCAGAAGGCGCGTCACGTGTACTGGCTCAATCCCGAGCCGCGCAGCTATTGGAACACCGGCGATTCGATCGTCGGCGACTACGGCACGCACACCGATGGCGTCTACGAATGTCGCAACCTGCGCCAGCTCGAAGCCTTCGTCGAGAAGCTGGCCTGACGCCTCAGATCACGGCGTGACTGCGGGAGCGGGCTCCGCCGTTGCCTCTGGTTGAACGGTGTCGGTGGGAGCACCGACCGTGATCGGTCCGGGCGTTCCTGCCGGGACGTCGACGACGTCGAGCGGTACGGGAATGGTCACAGGGGCGTTGAGGGACGTGACGTCGAGGGTGTAGCTGGTGACCCACGTGGCGTCGATGCCCGTGCCGGGCTGTGGGGGGTCCACACCGAAGAACAGATGGCGAACGAGGCCCCCCTCGTCGTAGGTGACGCTGACCGTCAGCGTGGTCGCGTTCGGCACATCGAAGAGCCACGGGACCTTCGCATAGATCGCCGGGGCAATCTCGGGAACGTGGGCCCGATCGAGGACGTAGGTCAGCGAGGTCAGCGTCATCCCGTTGACCTTGGTGGCCTTCGACTTGGTCGGCTGGACGACGGTTCGCATGGTCTGATCGATGATGTCGTCGATCATCGGGATGTACTCCACGACGTCGTATGGGCTGGGTGCCTCGCGGAACGCGGGGCTGACGCGACCATGGCGCTCCGACGCCCTCGCCAGGGTGGAAGACGGACTCGCGTGTGCGGATCTCCTGCGTGGTCGTGAACGCCCCGCCGATCTGGTTCTCGGTCGAGCTCTGACCGAGTCCGCCGACGAAGTCCTCCATCACCGTGGTGGTCATGTTGTTCGGCACGCCGTTCTGCACGGCGGACAGGGTGACGGTGTACTCGGCGCTCGTGATCCCGGGCCGGACGAACGGCACGGCCGTCAACTTCTCGACCTGGTCGTGGCCGAGCAGGCGTTGCACGGCAGGTGCGTTGCGGAAGTAGTAGGCGCCACCACCGATGATGCCGAGCAGCAGCAGGATCGAGACCGACTTCTTGCCGCGCCGCCCCTTCGATTTCTTGCTCGGGCGCTGATCGACCTTGGCGGGTTGCAGGAAGTCCTGGAAGTTGATGGTGGGAACGCTGCTGGTGTCTCGCACGGCCGGTACGGGCATCGACAAGCGCGGGGCGGGGACCGAGATCGGCAGGGCCGCGACAGGGGGTGGGGGAGGGGGGACGGGCGCGACGCTCGGCGGCGAGGCCAGCCGTTGTACCGGAGGGGCAAATTGAACGTCCACCATAACGTCTGAATCATCGGCAGGACTGGCGACATCTTGAGCCTGACGCGCAGACACGCCGGCGAGGGCATCTCGCGACGGTCGTGACGCCGATACGGTGGGCGTCCATGGCCATCTCGTGCGTCTACTGCGGGGGACGCCACGAGACCTCGGCGGAGGTGCGTGATTGTTGGTCGCGGACTCAGTCGATTCCGGGCTCCGGCCCTGCCCGTGCCGATGCTCCAGCTCGAGAGGTGGGCGCGCGCCCGGCGGATCGGGCTCCGGCAGGTGCGGCTCGACCGATGGCCGCACTCGGCCGCAATGTGGTCGTGCGGCCCGGCCAGCCGGCTCCCGAGGGTTGGGCCGACGTCCCGCGGTGGCCGGTTGGACCGACCCAGACGCTGCACCCGTCCCAGGTCCTGTCGGAGCTGCGTCAGTTGGCGGACGGCCGCATCCCGCGCATCTTCGAGATCGACGACGACCATGCGGCAGCTCTGGCCGTTCCACCGGTCAACACCGCGCCGATGCACGAGATCGGACCCCGGTTCACGTTCGAACTGGCCGAGCTGCATCACCTGGTTTGGTCGAACTCCGTCGATGCCCGTGACATCGACCAACCTTCGTGGCACCTGGCCGAGGCCGCGATCGCTGCCGGTGCGGCGCCGGTCGACCCGTCGAGCAACGGTGACATCGTGCTTCCCGATGGCACCGTCGTCTGGCTCGACGGTGGCCCGATCCGCTTCACCGAGCCGATCGGGGGAATCGCCGTCGTGCATCGGATCGCAATCGAGCACGGGTCACTCGTTCCCTTCGCCTCCAACGTGTCGAGCGCGGACCTGGCGCCGGATCAGCTGGCCGCCGTAACTCACGTGGGCGGCGCGTCACGAGTGATCGCGCCTGCCGGTTCGGGCAAGACCAGGGTGTTGACGGAACGTGCCCGTCACCTGCTGACGCAGTGGCGGCTACCGGCGAGCGCGGTGTGCCTGGTGGCGTTCAACAAGCGTGCGCAGGGCGAGATGAGCGACCGGGTTGCCGACCTCCGCGGTCTGCAGGTGCGCACCCTCAACGCCATGGCGCTGGCGATCGTCAACGGTTCCGCACCGTTCGCCGCCCAGCCCGGCACACACACGACGATCACCGAACTCGACGTACGGCGAATCATCGGGCGGTTGGTCGAGTTCCCCCGCAAGCGGAACTCCGATCCGGTCGCGCTGTGGATCGAGGCGTTGTCGCTCGCTCGGTTGGGGCTCCGCGATCCAGTCGATGTCGAGGCGTTCTACGACGGCGACGTCGATGGCTTCGCCGCCATGCTTCCGAGATACCGAGAGGAGCTCAGCACGTCGCGATCGGTCGACTACGACGAACAGATCGTGCGAGCCATCGAGCTCCTCTTGACCGATCCGGCGGCGCGGAACGTCGCCCAGCGGGCGTGCCGCGTGCTGCTGGTCGACGAGTTTCAAGATCTCACACCCGCGCACCTGTTGCTGGTCCGGCTGCTCGCCGGACCCGACGGCTGTGTCTTCGGGGTTGGCGACGATGACCAGACCATCTATGGATTCAACGGCGCGGATCCACAGTGGTTGATCGACTTTGCCACGTACTTCCCTCACGCCGGTGAGCATCCGCTGGAGGTCAACTACCGGTGCCCGGCCGATGTCGTCGTCGCCGCCTCGACCCTGTTGCAGCACAACTCGCGGCGTGTCGCCAAGGTGATCCGTGCCGCGTCCTCATCTGACGGGCTGACGGTCGGCGACGGCGACGATGCGGTGGCCGAGTCAGCCGCGATCGTGTCGGCGGCCGTTGCCGGCGGCCGCCCGACCGCCGACATCGCAGTGCTGACCCGCGTCAACTCATTGCTCGCCCCGGTTCAGGTCGCGCTCGGCATGGCCGGCATCTCGACCAGTGGGGGCGTCGGGGAGGAGTTCGTCGATCGCGCCGCGGTGCGCGGCTCGCTGGCGTGGCTGCGCCTGGCCACCTCGACGGGTGCGTTGTCGAGGAACGACCTCGACGAGGCGTTGCGCAACCCCTCGCGTCCGCTGCGACCCAACGTCGCCGGGTGGGTCGCCGAGCAGACATCGCTCGACGGCCTGCACCGGCTGAGCGGTCGGCTCAACACACCCCGCGAGTCGGAGCGGGTCGAGGCGTTCGCGGCCGACATCGAACTGCTGCAACAGCTGGCCAGGTCCGGCGCCTCGACCGCATCGATCCTGGCCCAGCTCCACGACTCGATGGGCATGGCCTCGACCCTGTCGACGCTCGACACGCATCGTCACGGGATGAATCGGGCGGCACAGAGCGACGATCTCGTTGCGGTCGCCCAACTGGCCGAGCTGCAGCCCGACCCGGCGATGTTCGAGTCGTGGTTGCGGTCGGAACTGCGCCGGCGGTGGCAGTCCGACGGTGTCACGCTGGCGACGGTGCATCGCGTGAAGGGCAAGGAGTGGCCGGTCGTCGTCGTCCATCATGCGGCGGCCGACCAGTTCCCACATCGTCTGGCGACCGATGTCGAAGAAGAGCGCCGGGTCTTCCACGTGGCGATCACCCGGGGGCGCGTCGCAGGTGCATGTCGTTCCGGGGCCGCGCCCGTCGCCCTTCATCGACGAGTGCCGGCACCCTCCGGACCCTCGCCGCCTCGCCGCGGCGCGCCCGGCGGCTCGTCAGGCGCTGCGCACGCCGGTGGTGGTCGACAAGCCCGGCCGTGATCTCGACGCGAACGATGCAGCGTTGTTCGAGGCGCTCCGATCGCTGCGCCTGCACCTGGCCGCCGGCAAGCCCGCCTACACCGTGTTGTCGGACCAGGCATTGCACGAGATCGCCAAGCGCCGCCCGGCGACCCTGGCTGCACTGGGCGACATCAAGGGGATGGGCCCGGTGAAGCTCGAGCGCTACGGCAACGCCCTCCTCGCCGTGGTCGAATCGGCCCCCACCGAGTAGCGCGGCGAATTTCCGTCGGGCGCGAAACCGGTACTCCCACTACTCACACCACTCCCAGACCCCGTCATCGTGCGCGCTGTGAGTACTCCCAGTACCGGTTTCGCGCCCAACCAGATGTTGGTGGGCGCGGGGCTGATGGTGCGGGGGCTTCAGCCGCCGCGCTGGTAGTTGGGGGCTTCCTTGGTGATGGTGACGTCGTGGGGATGGCTCTCCTCGCGACCAGCGGTGGTCACCTTCATGAACCTCGCCGATCTCAGCGCCTCGAGGGTGGCCGCACCGGCATACCCCATCCCGCTGCGCAGGCCGCCGACGAGTTGGTACATCACGTCGCTCAGCGTGCCGGCGTAGGCGACGCGGCCCTCGATGCCCTCGGGTACCAGTTTGCGGGTGGCCGAGCCGACCTCCGACTGCGCGGTTGCGTACCGATCGGCACCCAGACCCTGCATCGCGCCCATGGAACCCATGCCGCGGTAGCTCTTGTAGCGGCGGCCCTCGAACAGCTCGAGCTCGCCGGGTGCCTCGTCGGTGCCGGCCAGCAGTGAACCGAGCATGACCGTGTCGGCACCCGCGGCGAGGGCTTTGACCATGTCGCCCGAATACGTGATGCCGCCGTCGGCGATGATCGGCACGCCGCGCTTGTGGGCCTGCTTGCAGGTGAAGTAGATCGCCGAGAGCTGCGGCATGCCGGCGCCGCTGACGACTCGTGTGGTGCAGATCGAACCGGCGCCCACGCCGACCTTGATCGCGTCAGCGCCGGCTGCCGCGAGGGCATCGACACCTTCCTCGGTGACCACGTTGCCGGCAACGACCGCCAACGACGGCCACGACGACTTGATCCGCTCGATGGCCTTGATGACCCCCGCCGAGTGACCGTGGGCGGTGTCGAGGGCGACCGCGTCGACCGCCTGGGCGAACAGCGCCTCGACGCGCTGCTCGAGATCGGCGCCGACGCCGACGGCCGCGGCGCATCGCAGCCGCCCTGCGGAGTCGCGGGTGGCATTGGGGAACTCCTGGCGCTTGAGGATGTCTTTCACCGTGATGAGGCCGATCAACCGGTTCTCGGCATCGACGAGCGGCAGCTTCTCGATGCGGTGCTTCTGCAGGATCGCCTTGGCCTGTTCGAGCGTGGTTCCCTCCGACGCCGTGACCAGCCCGGTCGAGGTCATGAACTCGGTCACCGGACGATCGAAGTCGGCGCCCGAACAGAAGCGCGTGTCGCGGTTGGTGAGGATCCCGACCAACCGGCCGTCCGCGTCGGTGATCGGTACCCCGCTGAACTTGAAGCGGTTCATCAGCGCTTCGGCGTCGTGCAGCGTTGCCGTGGGGGAGAGCGTGACGGGATCGGTGATCATCCCGCTCTGGCTGCGCTTGACCTTCTGCACTTCGGCCGCCTGATCCTCGATGGAGAGGTTGCGGTGGATCACGCCGATGCCGCCCTCGCGGGCTGCAGCAATGGCCATGCGCGCCTCGGTGACCTTGTCCATCGCGGCCGACACGATGGGCACGTTCAGCATGATGTCGGCAGCGAACGTCGCGGTGGTGTCGACGGTGTCTGGCAGCACGTCGCTGTAGCCGGGGACGATGACGACATCGTCGAATGTGAGGGCTTCGAAACGATCGAAGAATTCGTGGTTGCTCATGCGTTTGCTCCTGTCGTGCACAAGGTAGCGAGCGTTTCGACGAGTAGGCGGTGCTCCACGCCATGAACTCGATCGGCAAGGCTCGCGATGGTGTCTGAGGGATGGATGAAGACGGTGGCTGTCGCCAGGACCGGGCCGCTGTCGATGCCCTCGTCGGGCACGAGGTGCACCATGACGCCCGTGTGCTCTCGGTGGCCCGCCTGGGCTTCGTGCCAGGCGCGTTCGATCGCATCGACGCCAGGGAACTCGCCGGGCAGCGCCGGATGCAGGTTGACGACCATGCCGGGGAACCATCCGAGGAAGCTCATCGACAGCACGCGCATCCAGCCGGCCAGGACGACCCAGTCGGGGTCGAACCCACTGACGATGTCGGCGAGCCGGGCGTCGTAGTCGGGCCGGGGCTCACCTGGATGGGGTGCGACGTGGACGAACGGGACCCCGGCATCGGCGGCACGCTGCAGCGCGCCGCTTCCGGGCTTGTTGGAGATCACGGCAGCGACGACTGCGGGGAGGCGACCGTCGCCACAGGCGTCGAGGATTGCCTGCAGGTTGGTCCCGTTGCCGGAGGCGAGCACGACGAGACGTGTCATTGCAATCGCACCCGAGTGCCGGAGCCCACGGCGGCGGTGAGCCGGCCGATCACCCACGTCGGCTCGTCGATCAGCTGCTTGCACCGCACCGGCATCTGCCTCGGCACAGACCACGACCATGCCGACGCCCATGTTCAGCGTGCGGTACAGCTCGTAGGAGTCGAGCTGCGTCGCCACATCGCGGACCAACTGGAACAGCGGGGGCATCGGCCATGACCCGAGGTCGATCGTGGCGTCGCATTCGTCGGGGAGGACACGCGGCAGGTTCTCGGGCAGCCCGCCACCGGTGATGTGCGCCAGTGCCTTGACCCGATCGTCGGCCAACGCGGGGGTCAGCACGTCGAGGTAGCTGCGATGCGGGACGAGGAGCGCCTCGCCGAGCGTTCGGTCGAAGCCCGGTGGCGTGGCGTCCATCGGCAGCCATTCGAAGATCTTGCGCAGCATCGAGTAGCCGTTCGTGTGCGGCCCGTTGGACGCGACGCCGATCAGCACGTCGCCGGCGCGAATCTCGCCACGAGGCAGCATGTCTCGTTGCTCGACGATCCCCACCAGGGTGCCGGCGATGTCGAATGCGCCGGGGGCGTAGACGCCGGGCATCTCCGCCGTCTCGCCGCCCAGCAGTGCGCAGCCGGCGGCCTCGCACGCCTCGGCCATCCCGGTGACGACCTCGGCGACGTGCTCGGCGTGGATCTTGCTCGAGGCCACGTAGTCGAGGAAGAACAGCGGCCGGGCGCCCTGCACCAACACGTCGTTGATGCAATGGTTCACGATGTCGCAGCCGACGCCGCGGTACCGACCGAGCCGGGCGGCGAGCTCGACCTTCGTGCCGACTCCGTCGGTCGAGGCAACGAGCACGGGCTCGTCCATCGCCTTGATCGCCTTGCCGCTGAACGCGCCCCCGAAGCTGCCGACGCCGCGTAGCACAGCCGGGCCGTGGGTGCGCTCGACGGCGCGCTTCATGTGACTGACTGCCCGCGTGCCCTCGTCGATGTCGACGCCGGTCGCTGCGTACGACGTCAACATCGCTCCGGTCGCCCGCCAGCCGATGTCGTGGCGGACGTACATGCCGTCGAAGTGGATGGCGGCCATCCGCTGATACGCGTTCACTCGGGCGGAGCCCAACGACGACCCGACGCCCGTCACTGCCAGCACGCGGCCACCGGTGACGGTGGAACCATCCGTGCCGGCGAGCGAGACGATGGCGTCGGTGTCGTGCCCGAAGTCGAGATCGGGGTCGAGGCCGGTGATGGCCTGTCCGATGACGGTCGAAGCGGGGTAGCCCGGTGCCGCGGCGACCACCGTGCACGTGGCACCGTCACGGATCGTCAGCACCGAATCCGACAGCGTCCCCTTGCAACAGGCCGAGCGCCAGTTCGGCCAGGTCGGTGTCCAGCAGCGGCAGCACGGCCTGTGCTTCCGGGTCGCCGAACCGGCAGTTGAACTCGATCAACCGCGGCCCGTCGGCGGTCAGCATCAGCCCGGCGTACAGCACACCGACGTAGGGCGTCCCGGCCGCGGCGAGGTGGTCGATCACCGGTTGGATGAAGGTCGCCGTCAGCGCGTCGGCGTCGTAGCCCGTCGGCGCCGGGGCGTAGGCGCCCATGCCGCCGGTGTTGGGTCCGGTGTCGCCTTCACCGAGCCGCTTGTGGTCCTGGGCGATCGGGAGCGGGCGGGCAATCGTGCCGTCGCACAAGGCCATCAGGCTGCACTCCGGGCCGGTGAGGCGTTCCTCCACCACGATCGGGCCGAGCGCGCTCAGCGTCGTGATGGCCTCGAGGGTCTCGTCGTCGTTGCTCGGTACGACCACCCCCTTGCCCGCCGCCAAGCCATCCTGCTTGACCACCACGGGCTTGCCGAGCGATTGCCACCACGCCACCGCTTCATCGCCCGACGTCGTCGACAGATGGCGAGGTGACGGCAGGCCGAGTGTTACCGCGACCTCACGGGCATATCCCTTCGATGACTCGAGCCGGGCGAGGTCGGCAGTCGGCCCGAAGCACGGGATCCGCCGTCGCCGGCATTCGTCGGCCACGCCGGCCGCAAGCGCGGTCTCGGGACCGACGATGACGAGATCAGCTGTGGAGTCCGGGGCGAGCTGCGGGGTGATCGTGACCTCGTGCCCATGGCGACGGCAGGCCCACGCCAGCGCGGACTCCCGCCCACCCGAGCCGATCACCAGCACCCTCATGCCAGAACGCCCTCGAACGACAGCTTGGCCTGGGCCTCGGCAACTTCCATCGGGTAGCGACCGGTGAAGCAGGCGTTGCAATACCCCTCGGCGTCGCCGGCGACCTCGTCGCCAGGATCGACCGTGATGGCCCGCATCATGCCGTCGAGCGACAAGAACGCCAGCGAGTCGGCGTCGATGTGCACGCGCATCTCCTCGACGCTGAGCCGTGCCGCCATCAGGTCGCCGTCGTGTCCCATGTCGACGCCGAAGTGGCAGGCGTGGGTGATCGGCGGGCAGGTGATGCGCACATGGACCTCCGTCGCGCCGGCCTCACGCAGCATCTTCACCAGTGGGCCGGCCGTCGTGCCGCGGACCAACGAATCGTCGATCATCACGACTCGTTTGCCCGCCAGGTTCTCGGCCAGGGCGTTGAACTTCAGCGCCACTCCGCGCTCGCGCAGGTCTTGTGTGGGCTCGATGAACGTGCGACCGATGTACCGGTTCTTGATCAGCCCGTCGTTGTGCGGAATGCCGCTGGCCCTGCTGAACC
Source organism: Ilumatobacteraceae bacterium (assembly GCA_963805445.1). GTDB lineage: Bacteria > Actinomycetota > Acidimicrobiia > Acidimicrobiales > Ilumatobacteraceae > JAENVT01. The sequence continues at coordinate 42,242 of CAWDUI010000001.1, forward strand.
CGATTGCGGCGGGGATCGAGGAGTCGGGGACCGGGATCACGACGTCGGCCTCGGCCGGCGCCTCCGCGGCCAGTTCCTCGCCGAGGCGCTGGCGCACGTGATGCATGTTGCGGTCGGCCCACACGCTGTCGGGGCGGCTGAAGTAGACGAACTCGAAGGTGCACCGCGCCGAGCGCGCTGCCGGGGTCAATGCCTGCCGGCGGGTGATCTCGGCGCCGTGAAGGCTGACGATCTCGCCCGGCGCGACCTCGCTGATGTCGAGGCAGCCCAGCGTGCTGAGGGCGCAGGTCTCAGAGGCAACGGCGTAACCACCGTGCGGCAATCGCCCCACGCTCATCGGCCGGAAGCCCCATGGATCACGAACAGCGATCACACGATCAGCGGCGAGGATGATCAGCGAGTACGCGCCCTTCCAGGCGGGCAGGGTTCGCTCGACGCGGTCTTCCCACGTCTTGCCGCCCGCCGCGGCGAGCATCAAGGTCATGACCTCGGTGTCGCTGGTCGCGGTCAGCCCGAAGCCGCGTGTCAGCAGTTCGTCGCGCAGCGCCGGGGCGTTGACCAGGTTGCCGTTGTGGGCCAGGGCCAGGGGGCCGTGCATGGTTTCGACGAGGAACGGCTGGTGGTTCCGCTGGGCGTTGGCGCCCGTGGTGCTGTAGCGGGTGTGCCCGATGCCGTGATAGCCGGCGAGGGTGTTCATGGTCGCCTGTGTGAACACGTTGGCAACCAGGCCGGTGTCTTTGTGCAACCGCACCCGGCTGCCGTCGCTGACCGCAATGCCGGCGGCCTCCTGGCCGCGGTGTTGCAACGCGAACAGCCCGAAGAACACCGTCTGGGCCACCCCTTCGCCGTGCGGCGTCGACACACCGAACACGCCGCACTCTTCGCGAGGTGAGTCGGAGCCGGAGTGCCCGGTGAAGTTCACTGGTGACTGGTCAGGCAGCATGCCCGAGGACCTCCCTGATCCGGTCTTCGACCGGGTAACTGCCGGGCTGGAACGTCAACCCGGTCACACGTTCGTACGCATCGATGTAGCGGCGCGACGTGGCTTCCCACACCTCGGGCGGGAGATCCGGCGGTGCCCCGTTGCCGTCGTAACCGGCGTCGATCAACGCCCGCCGTACGACCTCCTTGTCGAGGCTCTCGGGCTCGTCGCCGGCGCTCAGGCGCTGCTCGTAACTCTCAGCGACCCAATACCGCGACGAGTCGGGGGTGTGCACCTCGTCGATCAACAACACTTCACCGGACGGGGTGGTGCCGAACTCGTACTTGGTGTCGGCCAGGATCAAGCCGGACTGGCGGGCGATCGCTTGCCCGCGGGCGAACAACTCCAGCGCAGCGGACTCGACGGTCCGCCACAACTCGAGTGCGACCAGGCCCTTGCGGGTGACGTCGCTGGGGCTCAGCGGCTCGTCGTGGCCCCCATGTTCGGCCTTCGTGGTCGGGGTGACGATCGCCGATGGCAGTTCGGTGTTCTTCCGAAGCCCATCGGAAAATTGGTATCCGTAGATCGTGCGCGCCCCATCAGCGTATTGGCGCCACAGCGATGTGCTCGTGACACCGGTGATGTATCCGCGCACGACCACCTCGACCGGCAACGGTTGCGCGGCTCGGGCGACGAGCACGTTCGGGTCGGGGAGATCGACGACGTGGTTGGCGACGACATCGGTCGTGCGTTCGAACCACCACACGCTCAGCTGGTTGAGGACCTGGCCCTTGTAGGGGACGCCCGCGATCACACGGTCGAACGCCGACAGCCGGTCAGTGGTGACGAAGAGGCGCCGACCCTCGCCGTAGGCATACGACACCCGGACCTTGCCATCGCGGCGGTCGCCCAGCGGCAGGTCGATGTCGAGGAATGGCTTGTGCATGCTCATCGCTCCTTGGCGTAGCGCACGCCCTGTTCGAACAGCGCCAACCCCAGCGCGCCGTGGGTGCCGTGCGTGAAGCCGGGGAACTGGCGGGCGACGACGTGGTTCTCGGGATGTGGCATCAGGCCCAGCACGGCACCGCCGGCGTCACAGACACCGGCGATGTCGTCGATCGAGCCATTGGGGTTGCCGGCCTTGTAGCGCAGCGCGACCTGGCCGGATGCCACGAGGCCGGCCGGATCGGGGTGGGTGTAGCGGCCTTCGCCGTGCGCGATCGGACAGTCGATCGTGGTGATCTCGTTGGTCCAGATGCATCGGCTGGCCGGTGCGTGCAGGGTGACCCATTCGCACTGGAAGTGGCCGCTGGCGTTGTGGCCGAGGGCCCCCGGCAACAGGCCGGTGCGCGTCAGCACCTGGAACCCGTTGCAGATGCCGATCACCGGCTTGCCGGCAGCGACGAACGTGCGCAACAGATCGCCGACACGATGTTCGAGTTGCAATGCGAACATTCGCCCGGCGCCCAGTGCATCGGCGTAGCTGAAGCCGCCGGCGATCACGACCATTTGACCGTCGCCGAGCAGCGCGGGTCGCTCGATCAGTTCCGAGAGCAGCGTGATGCGGGCCTCTGCGCCGGCAAGATCGAGGGCGAAGGCGACGTCGTGATCGCGATTGGTGCCGGCCGCGGCCAGCACCAGGGCGGTCGGGCGGCTCATGGCCTTGCTCCGAATGCGGTGATCAGCGCATCGAGCGGGATCGGCTCGGAACCGGGCAGTACGAGCGCCGGCGCGTCGGTCACCGCGCCGAGGACGGAGACGGGCTCGCCCAGCACGTCGGCCAGCCAGTCGACGTCGGTTGCAGCGATCTCGCACACGAACCGGCTCGACGACTCACTGAACAGCGCCGATATGGGGTCCGGCCCGGCAAGGCTGTCGATCGACAGGCCGAGACGGCCGGCGATCGACATCTCTGCCAGGGCGACGGCCAGGCCACCCTCGCTGAGGTCGTGGCATGCGGCGATCCGCCCCGAACGCAGGGCCTGGTGCAGGCGGCGATACCGGACGGGAGCGCCGGCATCCGGCCCGGGAACGACGGCGCGTCCCAGCACGTCGTGGACCTTGGCGAAGTGGCTACCGCCGAACTCGCACGCTGTTGCGCCGATCTGCACCACGACGTTGCCCGCGTGCTTCAGGTCGGGCGTCACCACCGCGTTCGCGTCCGGCACATGGGCAACAGCCGTGATCACCAACGTCGGTGGGACCGAATGGCGTGCCCCGTCGGCGCCGAGGTATTCGTTGTTCAACGAGTCCTTCCCGCTGACGAACGGCGCAGCGTGGGTGATGGAGGCTGCACAGCAACCGTCGACGGCAGCGACCAGTTCGCCGAGGGTCGAGGGCCGCCGCGGGTCACCCCACGAGAAGTTGTCGAGCAGCGCGACCCGGTCGGGGTCCGCGCCCACGGCCACGACGTTGCGGATCGCCTCGTCGACCACGGCGAGGGCCATGCGCTCCGGGTCGATCTCGCCAAACCAGGGGTTGACGCCGATCCCGATCGCCAAGCCATGCGTGTCGGCTGGGTCGGCGATCACGACGCCGTCGGCATGGCCATCGTGACTCCGACCGATCAGGGGCCGTACGACGGTGCTGCCGAGGATCTCGTGGTCGTACCGGCGGATCACGGCCTCCTTGGAGGCGATGTTCGGGTGCCGCAACAACGACAACAGGGTCGCGGTGACGTCAGTGCACGGCGGCGGCTCGGCGTTGCCACGGTCGGGCGCCGGCAGCACGGCCTCCATGCTGCGCTGGGGGCGACCGTCGTGCAGGAAGTGGGTGTCGAGCCGCAAGACCGTCGTGTCGCCGTGACGCACGTGCAGGGTGCCATCGCCGGTGAACGTGCCGAGCGCCGTCGCTTCGATGCCGTGACGCTCGCAGAGTTGTTGCATTTGCAACCAAGCCGCCCCGGCGACTGCGACGACCATTCGCTCCTGTGCCTCACTGAGCCACACCTCCCAAGGCCGCAGACCTGGGTACTTCAGTGGCGCACCGGCAAGATCGACATCGGCGCCGATCCCCTCGGCCATCTCACCGATCGCCGACGAGAGCCCCCCTGCGCCACAATCGGTGATGGCAGTGAACAGGCCGGTGGCTTCACGGAGCACGTCGATCAGCAGCTTCTCGACGATCGGGTCACCGATCTGCACGCTGGCTCCGGCGACATCGCCGGTGGTCGCGTCCATCGTTGCGCTGGAGAACGTCGCCCCACGGAGACCGTCACGGCCCGTTCGACCGCCGAGCACCACGACGAGGTCGCCGGGGTGTGGGCCGGTCAGTGGGGGAGCATCGTCGGCGACACCGATGCAACCGCAGTAGACGAGCGGGTTGGCGATGTAGCCGCGGTCGTACAGCACGGCGCCGGCGATCGTGGGCAGGCCGATCTTGTTCCCGTAGTCGGCGACACCGGCGATCACGCCTGCTTCGATGAGCCGTGGGTGCAAGACGCCATCGGGAAGCTGGTCGGCGGCGAGGTCGGTCGGTCCGAAGCACAAGATGTCGGTCACCGCGATCGGTCGATGGGCGGCACCCATCACGTCGCGGATGACGCCCCCGACTCCCGTGTTCGAGCCACCGAACGGCTCGATCGCGGACGGGTGGTTGTGCGTCTCGGCCTTCACCGCAATGGTCGTGCCGGCGACGAACGAAACGATGCCGGCGTTGCCGACGAACGCGCTGCGCAGAAACGGTGCAGCGATGGTGTTGGTGGCGTCGCGCAACTGGTGCATCAGCGGCGTGATGACCCGGCCATCGGCGCTGGTGATCCGGGCTCGAAAGGTCTTGTGGGCGCAGTGCTCACTCCACGTCTGGGCGAGCGTCTCCAGCTCGACATCGGTGGGTGGCCGTCCGGCCGCCCGAAAGTGTGCGGCAATGGCGTGCAGTTCGGCGAGATCGAGCGACAGGCCGCGCTCGCGGTTGACCACCATCAGGGCGTCGTCGTCGAGTCCGTCGAGATCGACCAGTTCCACACCGACGTCGGCGACCGCCTCGGCGTCGACGAACGTCGGCTCGATCGGGCCGATCGACCAGCGCTCGATCACCTCGTTGGCCAGCAGCCGCTTGGCGAGCTCCGACATCGTTGCCTCGGCGACCTCGCCGCCGATCTCGTAGCGCGTGCCCGTGGCAACCGCGGCCACCGGGGTGCCGATCGTCTCGGCGGCCAGTGCCACCGCCTGCGCGGCAGCATCGGTCACTCCCGGGAGCAGCGCCGTTTCGATCGCCACCGATTGGGGGACCGACCAGTCGCCGGTCTGCAGCAGATCGTCGACGAGCAGTGACTGGAGCAGAGCCCGGTCGCTGTCGCCGGCGACGAAGACCAGGTCAGCGACATCGATCGAGGTGATGTCGGTCAAGCCGAGGGCATGCGCGTCGGCCAACAACGTGGCTGCGCGGGGGTCCGCGGCGGTTGATCGAATCGTCAACCTGTCAACTCCGCGCACGACCACGAAGTTAGGGGTCACCCGCTGGACCGCCCGTCGAACGCGAACGAAAAGTAAGCTCGACCCTCAGTGACCCGACTCGTGCTCGTTCGCCATGGAGAATCCAAGACCACGGTCGCCCGGGTGATCGGCGGTCCTCGCACCTGCACCGGGTTGTCCGACCTGGGGCGACAGCAGGCCGAACGGCTTCGTGATCGATGGGCGGTCGGTGGCGAGATCGTCGCCGACGTGCTGATCTGCAGCCAATACGCCCGCGCCAGGGAGACTGCCGAGATCCTCTCCCCGGCCCTCGGGAACCTCCCCATCGTCGAAGACGCAGGGTTCGGCGAGCACGACCCGGGGCCGGATTGTGATGGCATGGGTTTCGACGACTACGTCGAGCGATACGGCACCGGATGGTGGGAGGGCGACCCGTTCGGCACCAGCTTCCCCGGCGGCGAGACGATCGCCGCCTTCCAGTTCCGTGTCGGCCAAGCCATTCGCCGCACCATCGACGCCTACGCCGATCAGACCGTGGTCGTGGCCTGCCACGGAGGCGTCGTCGATGCGGCATTGCGGCTGGCGCTGAAGGCGCCTGGCACCGGGGCGTTCGAGATCCGCACGGTCAACACCTCGATCACCGAGATCCACCTGGTCAAGGACTACCTGTGGCGGCTCATCCGCTACAACGACGTGGGCCATCTGGTGGGCTTGCCGACCCAGACAACTCCGGTGCCGGCCACCGCAGACTGACCGAGCGGGATCAACCGGCTTTCCGCGACGCAGTCTTTGCCTGGCGACCGGTGGCTTTGGAGATCGACTTCACCGATGGTTTGGCAGCGGCCTTTCCCGCCGCCGACAGCAGCTCCTGCATCGACTCCTGCAACAGGTCCGTCAGCCGCCACAGATCGGGGACCAGTTCGCGACACGCGATGAAGCCGAAGTCGAGGTTGCCGTTGTAGCTCTGCACGGTCATGTTGAGGCCCTGCCCGTCGGTCAGCGCCGACACGGGGTAGAAGTGCTTCAGCTGGGCGCCCGCCATGTAGAGCGGCTCGCTGGGGCCGGGAACGTTGGAGATGACCAGGTTGAACGGCGGGTTCATGCGGTCGGCGACACGCAGGCGGCTGGCCATCCGCATTGCTCGTGCGGCGATCGCCGGCGGAGCGAACTGGGTGTAGTCCATCAACGTCTCGGCGGGGATTGCTGCCAGGTTGCCCTTGGCGATCGTCATGCTCTGCTGCACCCGCTTCAACCGCTTCACGGGGTCGCGTTCGTTGGTCGCCAGTTCGGCCAGCAACGCCGACACCCGGTTCTGGTACGTGTCGGTCTCGTTGCCGCTGCGAACGCTGACCGGCACCATTGCGATCAAACTCTCCTCGGGGAGGCAGTCGTGATGCTTCAGGTAGCCGCGCAACGCCCCGGAGCACACGGTCATCACGACGTCGTTGAACGTGCAGCCGAACGCGCGGCGGATCGTCTTGGCATCCTCGAGTGGAATCGTGGTGTACGCGAAGCGACGATGGGAGGTGATGGCCATGTTCCACGGGGTGCGCGGCGCGTGCGTGGGCGGCAGCGCCGGTGGCTTGTCGGTGTCGTCGCCGTATTGGGAACGCAGTCGTTGGCGCAGCATCGTGCCGAGGGGACCCGGCATCGGCTGGGCGACGAGATCGGCGAGCGACCGCAGCCCTCCGGAACGGCTGGCCTTGGCCAGGTCACGCACGGTGCGCACCCCCAGCCGGATCATCTTCTCCGGCCGCCGCAAGTACTCGCCCAGGGTGATGCGCAGCATCTCTTCGTCGCTCGGTATCGCTTCGGGCTCCCAGGGCGCAGGCCCGGCGACCGGACGGAAGTTGGGGTCGAGATCGAGGATTGCCGACAACATCAGGGCACCCGAGGCGCCGTCGATCGCGGCGTGATGGATCTTCATCAGCTGGGCGATCCTCGTCCCGTTCTCCAACCCTTCGATCACATACAGCTCCCACAGCGGGTCGGGACCGATCGAGCGGTCGGGCGACGATTCTGCTGATCGCCTCGCCCAACTGCTCGGGCGTTCCGGGAGGTGGGACCGCGTGGTGGCGGACGTGGAAGTCGATGTCGAAGTTGGGATCCTCGAGCCAGTACGGCAGATCGAGGCCGAGCGGCACCTCGATCAGGCGTCGACGAAACGGGGCCAGCAGGTCGATGCGTTCGAGGATGGTCTGCTTGGTCGCCTCGAGCCCGGCGCCGCCGGGCGCGCCGGTGGGGTCGTAGATGTTGAGCGAGGCCACATGACCAAAAGCAGTACCGGTCTCCATGTTCAAGAAGCTCGCATCGATGCCGTTCAATTGACGCATGAGGCCACTGTAAGCCGCGCAGGAAGCCCCGGTCACCCCGTCTTCGCCCCGATGGGGCATCACGGGAGGTGATAGGACAGTCACATGCCACAGCACGCTGCTCGCGGACTCCGAGAAGTTGCCGACGGTTGCCACGCCTACCTGCAGGGCGATGGAAGTTGGGGTTGGAGCAACGCCGGCCTCGTCGTCGGTGACGGTGTCTCGCTGCTCGTCGACACGCTGTTCGATCTCAAGTTGACGCAGCGGATGCTCGACTCGATGTCGTCGATCACGCTCGCTGCGCCGATCGCCCAGGTCGTCAACACTCACGCCAACGGCGATCACTGCTTCGGCAACATCTTGCTCGACGACACCGAGATCATCGCCAGCTCGGCGACCGCTCACGAGATGGCCGAGGTGCCGCCCGCACTGCTTGCGGGCCTGGCCAGTGCCCCGGGCGAGGTGGGCGAGCTGTTTCGCGGCTACTTCGGTGCCTTCGACTTCGACGGGATCGAACTGCGCCTGCCCGACCGAACCTTCGACGGGCGCATCGAACTCGACGTCGGCGGGCGCACGGTGGAACTGATCGAGGTGGGTCCCGCGCACACCAGTGGCGACACGCTGGCGTACGTGTCCGACTCCAGGACCATCTTCACCGGCGACATCTTGTTCATCGGAGGCACGCCGATCGTGTGGGCGGGACCGTTGAGCAACTGGATCGCGGCGTGCGACCTGATGTTGGGAATGGACGTCGACGTCGTCGTGCCGGGGCACGGCCCGATCACCGACAAGGCGGGCATCGTCTCGGTTCGCGACTACCTGTCGTTCGTCGACGAGGCCGCCGGCCGTCTGCACGCGTCGGGCGTCGACGCCTGGGAGGCCACCCGCGAGATCGCTGCGGAGATCAAGGCCCGTCCCGATTTCGGCGCGCTCGGCGAGTTCGGTCGTATCGCCGTCAACGTCGACACCGTGTACCGCCACCTCGACCCGGCATACGCGTCACCGAACGTCGTCGAGCAGTTCCGGCGCATGGCCGTGCTCGAGCAGGACGGCTCAGCTACGCCCTGACGAGTTCGACGAACGTCGTTCCACCGGCGAGCGGGATCGACGCGCCGGCGGCGTCGGTGAAGGTGAATGGGTCGATGGCAGCTCCCCGTGACCAGGTGCCGACCGTCGCAACACCGTTGCGGTGCACGACGAGCGCGCCGCTGCCGAGCGTCTGTGCCTCCGGGCTGCGCACGTCGGCGGGGCTCGGCAGGTACGCGACGTACAGGATGACCACGTTCGTGGCGGCGATCCGGGTGCCGTCGATGGCGAGGTGTGGACGGCCGTCCTGATTGCGCAGGTACCGGCCGGATGCAGCATCCCAGACCCAGACGACATCGACGCCATCCATGCGAATCGCGAACGCGCCATCGCCCTCGCCTGCGGGCGCGTACGTGTCGTCGAACGACCACGGTGCTCGCGCCGGGCCGGCCGACGGTGCGGCGGCGAGCGCACACGGGGGGTCGACGACCAGGTTGTGCGGCGCCTTCTTGCCCGCCGCTCGCCGGTAGCAACGGCCGATCGTCTGGGCGCTGACGTTCGCCAGGATCCCTGACTGCGCTGCCGATCGGACCACGGCGGTGACGTTCTTGTTGCCCCCGGACCAGGCGAGCACCGGCCGGTTGAACGCAGCGAGGATGTTCATGTCGCTGGTGCGCGCCGAGCGGATGGGCCCGATCACGTCGGGGAGGTGCGAGTGGAAGATGGCGATGAACCTGGTGAGCGACTCGACGTTCTCCTCGAAGATCACGTCGGCCAAGGACAGCGACCATTGCGGGCGGGCCCCCGGATGGTTGTCGACCTTCACAGCGAGCGCCGGCACGTTCTCCAGGTCCGGTCGCGGGGCGTTGGTCAGCGCGGCGACGCCCGGCACGCCCGGCAGTGGATCGTACGGCGGCCAGGTCGGTGGTGGGAACGATGGCACCGTCGCGGGCGGTTGCGGGGCCGCGGTCGACGATGGAACCGGTACAGCTGTCGTCGTGGTCGTTGCGGGTGCGGACGTGGTCGTCGTGGCCGCCTGCGTTGTGGTCGTCCGCGCAGGCGGGGTCGTCGCCGGTGCTGTGGTCGGGGGCTCGGTTGCCTGCGTGGTGGTTCCGGCGGAGTCGTTCGACCCGCCCGCGCACGCGGCGAGCGCGGCGAGCACGGCAGCAGCGATGATCAGACGAGGGGCGCCTCTCACCGTCGGATCAGCCCACGGGCTCGTCGTCGGCGATGGGGATGTAGGAGGACTTCCGCTTCGGGACCTTCCCCGAACGCGTTGCGATCGAGCGCCGCACGGCCAGCACCCAGCCGGCAATCACGCACGCCGTGAAGATGAACCACTGGATCGTGTACGACAGGTGCGGCCCCTCGTCCAGCGTGGGAGCGACGATCGGCTGCAACGTGGCGGAGTCGGCGGGTGAGGACTCGAGCCGTTCGACGTACATCGGAACGACGGGGGCATCGAACTGCTGGGTCAGCACTCCGATGTCGATTCGGCGAATCTCGGTCAATACGTCCGCACCCTGATCGGCTGTCTGGCCGGCTCCGCGGTGCTCGCTCTGGCGCAGCCGGCCGACGATCTCGACTGATCCGCTCGGAAGCGGCGGGTCAGCATCGGTGATGCTGACGAACCCGCGGTTGACCAACAGCAGCGACCCGTCCGGTAGCTGCAGCGCGTCGACGATGTTGCGCCCGGTCACGCCGTTCTGCGATCGGTTCACCACCAGGAACTGATGACCGGGGAGATAGGTCCCTGTGATTCGCACTCGCCTCCACTCGAGCGCTGACGGGTCGGTCAGCATCGGCGCCAGCTCGTCGAACGCGGCGATCGGTTGGTTGGCGTTGGCGCGGACCTCGGAGTTGAACTGGCGCCGCTCGTCGAGCCGGCGCAACTGCCACAACGCGAGGTTGATCATGGTGACCACCAGCACGCGATCACGAGAAGGTGAAAGCCGATCCACTTCGGCGAGATCAAGAAGCGGTACTTCGGTCCGCGCCCGCTGGGCAATTCGGCGGGATCGGTGGCCATCAGCTCCGGAGGCTACCTTCGAGTCGATGGCACCAGAGGGGCTGACCGATACCTGGTTGAGCAACGTGTTGGGCACCGAGGTGCGGATCGGTGAGACGCGCCGCATCGGCGACGGCCTGGTCGGCATGAACATCCGGATGCAACTGCACTCCGACGGCTCCGTTCCCTCCTCACTGATCGCCAAGCTGCCGTCGCCCGACCCGATCAGCCGAGCCACCGCTACGGCCTTGCGGAACTACGAGCGCGAGGTGTGCTTCTACCTCGAGGTCGCGCCGACGGTCGACATCCGCGTTGCCCGCTGTCACCACGCCGAGTGGCACGCCGGCTCTGGCGACTTCGTGCTGTTGATGGAGGATCTGGCGCCGGCGGTGCAGGGCGATCAGATCGCCGGTTGCGATCGTGATCAGGCACGAACCGCTGTGCTCGAGTTGGCCAGACTGCACGGGCCACGATGGGGCGATCCCCACCTGGCCGACGTCGAATGGCTGAGCCGTCGCAGCCCTGATGACTCGCAGCAGCTGTCGATGTTGTGGGGCATGTGCCTGCCCGGGTTCATGACGACGTTCGGCGGCTACCTGTCGAGCGACGCGGCCGGCGTGATCGATCGCTTCGGTCGGCGGATCGCCGACTGGGTCGATGGCCGGAGTCCGCCCAACACCATCACGCACGGCGACTACCGGCTCGACAACTTGATGTTCGCCGGGCCTTCGGGCGGCGCGCCGATCGCTGCGGTCGATTGGCAGACCCCCGGTCACGGCCTGGGGATCACCGACGTCAGCTACTTCCTCGGCGCCGGTGTGTTGCCCGACGAGCGGCGCGACATCGAGCGGGGTCTTGTCGACCAGTACTGCCAGGCGTTGGACGGCTACGGGGTGGCGGTCGACGGCAGCGAGATGTGGTCGAGCTATCGACGCGAGGCCTATGCCGGAGTCGTGATGAGTGTGATCGCCTCGCAGATCGTCGGCACCAGTGAACGCAGCGAGGCGATGTTCGCGGCGATGGCCACCCGGCATGCGCAGCACGTGCTCGATCTCGACAGCGAGGCACTTCTGTGAGCGACCTCCCCGACTTCCACATCCCTCACGCAGAGAAGATCGAATGGATGATCGAGGAGCACGGCTGGGCGATCGAGCCGGTGGCCGCCCGGCCCGAGCTCGATCCGCCGGTCGCCGGCTACATCTACACCATCGGGTTTCCGCAGGCGTTCGACTTCCCCGAGGTGGTGCTGTTCGGCCTCACCCCCGCCGCGGCTCGAGGCCTGTTCGATCTGCTGGCCGATCTGTTGCGGGGTGGTACCGAGATTCCGCTCGGCGTCGAGTTGATGGGATTGTTCGACAACGATCTGCGGTGCGTCTTCGCCCCGGTCGACCTTGCCGAGTGGGGTGCGTTGTTCGGAACCGGTGTGGCCTGGTATCGCGGGGAGTCGTTCGACGTCGTCCAGCTGCTGTGGCCTGATCGCAACGGGTTCCTCCCGACCGAGCCCGGCTTTGATCGCCGTCTCGTGTTGGCTCAACCGGTGATCGGTGCAGTCGGCGGGTGATCGTTCAGCCGACGAGGCCGCGACGTTCGTTGAGCTCTGCAGCGAGCTGATCGAGCACCCTCTCGTCAGCCGCGATCAGGCGGCGGCGACGTTCGTCATCGATCGGGGCCGCGTCGAGCAACTCGGTCCAGGTTGCATCGGCTCGGTCGAGTGCGACGCGCAGCGCAACCGTCAGGGCCCCGATCGGGTCGGCGTCGTAGTCGGCCAGCAGCCGTTCGACCTGGGCCTTCTTCAGCCGGGCGATGGCCGCTCCTCGATCGACCGCTCCTCGATCGACCACGGTGCGCCGTGCTCGGCCAGGAGCGACAGGAACGGGTCGGCAGAGAACGCCTCGGGTCCTTTCACCCCTTCGCCCTTCCATTCGCCGGTCGCCAGCATCTCCAAGGCGACTGCGGCGTGGACAGCGGTCTGCCAGACAACGGCCTGATGGCCGAACTCGGCCATCGTCCACTCGTTGTCGACGACTTGGTAGAGGTACGTGCAGCGCGGTTCGCCTTCGATGCCCGACGCCGGTGACCAGCGTGCCGGCGCACGTACGCCCCGTCATGCGATGGCCGAGCTCGGCCGGGTTGGGCAGCACGGCGGCGACCAGGTCGCGCGGCGACACATCGACACCGCGAACCGAGACCGGCTTGGTCGAATCGAGCCCCAACCGGTGCAGGGTCGCCAACACCTCCAAGAACTCGTCGCCGAGGCCGTACTTGAACGTGACCCGATCGACGTCGAGCCAGCGCGGCATCAGCAGCACCTCTTCGTGCTCGACGTTGACGCACTTCAACTGGCCGATGCCCTCAGGGAAGGTGAACAGCTCGGGTTCCGAGAACGGTGCTGTCGTGAACCAGCCACGGTCGCGCTCGTACACGATCGGCGGGTTGAGGCACTCCTCGATGGTGGTCCAGATGCTGAACGTCGGGGCGAACGCGAACCCCTCGATCACCAGGTCGCTGCCATCACGCACACCGATCTCGTGGATCGAGGAGAACAGGTGGTCTGCTGCGTAGCGGGCGGCGACGTCGCTGAAACCCGGGCTCGACCCCCATCCCGACAATGGCGAGCAGCCCACGCTCGGCCCACGAATCGCTTGCCGCGAACTGCGCAGCGCCGAGACTGACGCCGATCTGGTTGTACGGGTCGGTCGGGTGCGGCGCGGACAGATGCATCGCCATGTCGAGGTAGTGGCAGCCGGCCTCGAACGCAGCCTCGAAGATCGGCGGGTTGAAGCGTGGGTCGCAGGCGTTGACGATCACATCGGCGCCCGACGTTGCCGCCAGCTCGACGACATCGAGGCGAGCCGACGCGTCGACCCGGGTGCTGCTGACCCGGTCGGAGCCGGCCGTCGTGGCGGCTCGTGCCGATCGTGACGGATCGACGTCGGCGACGACGATGTGTTCGAAGGCATCACGCCGCGCACAGATGGTCGTGAGCGCCGACCCGACTCCACCCGCGCCGACGATCAGCACTCGCATGACCCGAGGGTAGTGCCCCGGCCGGAGTCAGTTAGAGGGCGAAGGCTCGGCGCTCGGCGCCGACGTACACGAGGGCGGCGATGCGCTTGGCCAGATACGGACTGAACGAGCCGCGGTAGCGCAGCTGCAGCTCCGGCAGCATCCAGTCGTGCCCGGAGATCTTGCCGCGGCACAGCGCGGTGCCGCAGGCGCACACGAATTCGTCGTAATCGCTGCCGTCAGTGGTCGCGTAGTCGTAGGTCAGCTCTTCGCCGGCGGCGATGTCGCGCCCGGCCAGCAAGATCACGTTGCCGTTCAGCACACAATTGGGTTCGCACGAGTGATTGATGAAGTCGGCGGGCTCGGGCTCGGGCGCGCCGGCGATGTACAACTGCTCGTCGATCTGCAGGCTGCGAACCTGTTGACTGGTCGGCAGCAGGTCGAACTCGTCGCGGGTCACGCAGCGCCCCCCGAATGCGGCGACAACCTCGCCGGCCGCGATCGGTTCGCTGGCGACACTGCCGTACCCCTTGCCCGGGGTGGCGGTGGGACGCGCCTTTGGAGTGAGGAAGCAAACACCCATGGGCACCAGCATGGTGGCTGATTCCACCGACGTCTACTCGCTGATGAGTCAGCCGTTCTGATCAGTGACTCAGTCAGTCTGGCCGGTGAGTCAATCCGGTCGCCCGGCGGCCGAAATGAGATGCCAACGAAGCGCAACGTCGCTACAGTATCGGCGGTTCGCATCACGAGTGATCGTCGCCCCTCGGGGCTGCCGATCCGGCAACCGGGGAGGAAGCCCCACGGTGCCATCCCGCTTCGGCGGGGATGTGGCCCCGCTCCTGGCGGGGCAACTCAGCTTCCCTCGTGCGGCGTCCACAGGTCGGAGACGAGCGCAAGGAGGAGGAGAGATGGCGGGCCAACCACTGCCGGCAAGTGGCGCCTGGCGCACTGGCGACCCTGTCGGCCATCGGCAGTTCCTCGACTTCAGCCGTCCATTCGCACTCGACGGTGGTGTGACCCTCGATGAGGTGACGGTGGCCTACGAGACGTGGGGCAACCTCGACGACAGCCACAGCAACGCCATCTTGTTGTGCCACGCGTGGACGGGCGACAGCCACGCCGTCGGCCCGATGGGTCATGGCCATCCGTCCGCCGGCTGGTGGGAGGGCGCGGTGGGGCCTGGCCTGGCGATCGACACCGACCGCTGGTTCGTCGTCTGCGCCAACGTGCTCGGTGGCTGCCAGGGCTCGACCGGGCCCGCATCGCCGCACCCGGTCGACGGCAAGCCGTACGGCAGCCGCTTTCCTGTCGTCACCGTCCGCGACATGGTGCGTGCCCAGGTGCGACTGGCCGACCACCTCTCGATCCCGTCCTGGCACTCGGTGGTCGGCGGATCGATGGGAGGGATGCAGGTCTTGGAATGGGCGATCACGTTTCCCGCACCGAGTTCGCTCGATCGTGCCGATCGCCACGTGTGCGCAAGCGACCGCACAGCAGATCGCGTGGGGTGCGATCGGTCGCCGGGCGATTCGCATGGATCCCAACTGGCGCGGCGGTGACTACTACGACGCCGACGACCACGGCGGCCCGTGGGAAGGCCTCTCGGTGGCCCGGATGGTTGCCCAGGTCACGTTCCGCAGCGACAACGTGTTCACCGATCGGTTCGGTCGTGAGCTGGCCGATGGGGCGACGCTGCGCGACAGCTTGGACCTGTGGCAGCGCTTCGAGGTCGAGCGGTACCTCGACCACCACGGCGAGAAGCTGGTGCGCCGCTTCGATGCCAACAGCTACCTGATCATCGGCAAGGCCATGGATCTGCACGACGTCGGTCGCGGTCGAGGCGGCCTGGCCGCAGCCATGTCGCGCATCGAGGTGCCGACGCTGACGATCGGAATCTCCAGCGACATCTTGTACCCGTCGTACCAGCAGCGTCAGATCCGCGACCTCCTCGTCGCCGGCGGAACGCCGTGCGAGTACGTCGAAATCGATTCACCGCATGGGCACGACGCGTTCCTGATCAACCTCGATCAGTTGTCGGCGCCGCTCGCCGAATTCATCGATTCAGTCACCAAGGGCTGACGGGTCGGCATTCAGCTTCGGGCTCGGCAGCATCGCGTCGAGGCTCTTCACGGCCGAGCTCTTCGCCGGGATCTTGATGGTCATCCGTTCGGTGGTGCCGAGGCTGGTGATGGTTCGCAACACGTAGACCGCCTTGCGCGGCGGAGGCGAGGCGGCCTTGCCCTCGAGCGACCAGTTGGTCACGTCGTGACGGAGGCGACGCTTGGTGTCGACCTGCAACTGGCCCGTGCCCAACACGTTGATCCACACCTCGCGCTTGCGTCCGTCGGCTTGGCCTTCCGGCGACAGCCATTGGCCGGTGCACAAGAAGCGATCGCCCTTTCGGGAGACGTGGTGCGGCTCGATGCGGTACCCGAGGTACAACAACCCGGCGCACGCGCCGATCGCAATCATCATCCAGAACACATCCACACGACCAGCTTGGTCCATCGCGACGCCCGCAGCATGTCACCCCGTTCCCGGTTGCCGGTGCGAGTCGGTGGTCTGCGTGCGAGAATGGACGTTGATGAACGCGCAATCACTCGGTCGTGCCGTGGATGGCATCGTGGCGGGTGACTTCAATGACCCCACGAACGAGCGGCTGATCTACCTCTCCGCGGCCGGGCTCGCAATCATCGGGATCGCATTGCTGGTCGGCACCATCTTGTGGTGGCATCGAGGGCGACAGGAGCACCCGGCGCTGGCGCCGCTCGAGGTGATGAGTGCCCGGGCTTGGGTACGTGCGCCGGAAGGTGAGCGCAAACGTCGCCTCCAGCAGGCACGCGTGTCGGGCTCCGCAGTCGCAGCACGACCAGCCGATCGCGGCGGAACCCCTCGACCTCGAGGCGCTGGTGCGCAGCGTGCCGCAGGCCTTCGATGACCTGCGCGAGCCGAGCGCGGCGATCGCCCTGCCCGCGGTGGCTGAGTCAGTCGACGAGGCTGCTGCCGACGCGGTGGTCGTCGAGGAACCCGCGCCGGAGGCCGAGCAGGCTGACCCCGACGCCACCTCAGTGTCGACGATCCGCCCGGCGGAGGTCGTCGAAGCGAGCGCCTCGGGCCCTCACGAGCCGTCCCCGTAGTCATCCGTCACATGACCAGTCTCGCGGGTGGCTTCGCACTAGCCTGCTGATACGTGGCTGAAGGATTGGATATCGAGGCGATGCTCGCTCGATTCCGCGAACGTGCAGCCGCAGTGAAGGGCCGCCCGCTTCCCCCGGTTGCCGGCGAGGAACGCCAGCGGTTCATCCAGCAAGCGCAATCAGACTTCATGGATTTTGCGATCGTCGGTGACGCTACTGCGTCGATCGAGGACGGCATTTTGGTGCTTCGGGTCGACTTGCGACCCGCCGATAAGAAGTCGTGAGAACTTCCGAAGGCAGGGCGCGCCTCGCCCTCTCGATTGCAGCCGTTGCCGTGTTCGCGTGGGGCTTCGGACCGCTGCTGGTCCGAGGCATCGATGCCTCATCCGGCACGATCGTCTTCTGGCGGTTGTGGATCGCCATGCCAGTGATGCTGACCGCTGCCTACCTCACCGGTGGCCGCGTCAGCATCCCGCTGCTGAAGGTCGTCTTCGTTCCCGGCGTGCTCTTCGGTATCTCCACGCTCGTCGGGTTCAGTTCATACCAAACAACGTCCATAGCAAACGCGACATTGATTGGAGCGCTCCAACCGGCCTTGATGTTGTTCATCGGCCCGCTGTTGTTCGGTGACCGTTCCAGTCGCTCGGCAGATCTTGCTGGCGGTCTTGGCGCTCGGAGGCATCAGCACCGTCGTGCTCGGTGCCAACCAGTCATCCGGCGCCTCGTTGCACGGTGATCTGTTGGCTTTGATCAACCTCGGTCTGTTCACGACCTACTTCGTACGGATGAAGCAGGTTCGCAACAAGGGCATCCACTCCATCGCGCTGATCGCCGGCGTGTTCTGCGTCGCGGCGTTCACGGTCACGCCGTGGGTGCTGCTGACCTCGCACGATCTGGGCGGGATCCATGGCGCTGATTGGTTGTCGGTCCTCGGAATGGTCTTGCTGTCGGGTCTCGTCGGCCATGGTCTGATGACGTGGGCCCAACGCCACATCGATATCACGGTCGCATCGCTGTTGATGCTCGGCGGTCCAGTGATCTCGGCAATCGGGGCCTGGATCGTGTTCGGCCAGCGACTCAGCGTCGTGCAGATCACCGGTGCGCTCGTCGTGCTGGCGGCCCTGGCGGCGATCGTGCTCGAGGTCCGCGCCAAGGCTGTGCCGGTCGAGATCCCGTTGTCGGTTTCCGCGGGTGACTGATAACGTAGGCGACCGCTAACGCGGACGTGGCTCAGCTGGTAGAGCATCACCTTGCCAAGGTGAGGGTCGCGGGTTCGAATCCCGTCGTCCGCTCCATTGTTTGCCCAGGTCAGAGCCTGTTTTGCGGCTCGGTAGAGCGGCATGTTTCGTTTAATCGGCGCGACGCCGATTAAACCTCTGCGATTAGACCTCTCCAAGTCCCGCAGACCGATTTCTGTTGCCTCAGCTGCGACGACGGCTTCCGCGTCGCATTGCGCTGTACCGATCACGCTCTTGTCAGGTTAGGGGAGTTGTCCGCCGTGGCCGACGCCCCGCATCCGGTCAACTATGACCAGTATGGGTAGAGCGCTTTCGCGCTCGATACGCGAAAGCGCTGACCCAAACCGAGGACTTGTCAGCGGGCGCGGTCGAGTCGGCGATACGCCTGTCGGTGGCAGGCGCAGAAGAACTCGGGCGGCGGCAGGATCTGCATGAAGTCTCCGGCCCGTGGCAGCTCGCCGTAGTACCTGATCCACGAGCCGAACAGGTTGGATCGCAGGTGGCGTTCGTGGACGTCGACGAGACGGATCCCCTCGGCGTGCAAGTCCTTGTGGTCGAGAACCCCGCCACCGTCACGAACACACCCCCCGATGTAGTTGATCAGATCATGCGCAACCTTGATCTCGACGCCCATCACGACGAGCTCGGGATGGGCGTACGTCTCGAGCACGCCGATCGAATCAGGCCCACGGCCGATTCTCCTCGACCGCAGCAACGCTCCAACCGTGGACGAGGATCTGCATCTCGGTCGTGTTGTGGACGTCCATTTCGGTATAACCATCGCATCGCAAGCACATGCGAGCGAGCATCGCGCCGGGGTGTGACACGGGTCGGCGAACCCGCCACCGGCATCGCCATCCCGACTCCCCTGGAGACCTACGGCAGAGCGATTCCCGAGGATTGACTGGGAGCCGCAGCGGAGTCCAGCGCATCCCTAGTCGCTCTGGTATCCACGGTGCCTCCAAGAAAGGCGATGGCGATTCATTGCCGCCTTCTTGGGTCGCTCAAGATCTGCTTAATAGGTGATGATCGTAACCTAATATTGAGGTAGCATGTCTGACATGAAGATCAGCGCACGGAAGGCGTCCGAGTTGCTCGGTGTCTCGCGCATGCAGATCTACGCGGCTGGCGTCCGCGGGGGAGATCAAAGCCGAGCGATTCGGCAATGCGCTGCAAGTCGACCTCGACTCCCTCCACCGCTATCAGGATCTGCGCCCCGGCCCCGGACGACCGGCTCGCCCTGACCTTGCATGGGAGATACTCGCCAAGGCGAAGCCGAGTAGGCTCAAGGATCTGCATGCGTTGGCTATTGCAGTCCGCCGTCGTGCCGATCGGCACGAACTCCGCGTCCTTCCGGGGTCCCTCAACCGTCTATTGGACGATCACCGGGTTGTGGTCTCCGGCGCTGGTTCTGCGGCACATGCGGGCGCAGCCGTCCAGGACCGGCCGCCGTACGACCTATACATCCGTCGATCCGACTATCCCGCCTTGGTCAAGGAGTACCGGATGCGTGACAGCGACGAGCCGAACCTCATCGCCAGAGTCGCGCCGGACGACGCTTGGCTATTCGAACGAGGCCATCACGCTCCGATGATCGTATCGATGGTCGACATGGTCGACGATCGGGATGACCGCTCCGCATCCGAGGCACTGCGAGCCCAGGCACAAGCATGAGCGACATCCAGCCAGCCGACAACCTGCCAATCGCCCACATCGGATCCTTGACCGCCGCCGGCACGTCGACCTGGGAAGCAATCACAGAACTCGCCACGCTCGTCCCGGTGGAACGCTGGGCGATCGTCGGCGGGCAGATGGTAGCGATCCACACAGCTCTTGCAGGCGTCGAACCTCCGCGAGTCACTGACGACGGCGATGTGGTCGTCGATGTGCGGGTGTTTGGACGCCAGGCGATCCGCGATGTGGCATCAACCTTGACGTCGATCGACTTCAAGTCGTCGGAGTCGCCCGAAGGTGTGACCCGGTTCGAGCGCGGCCACGCCAAAATCGACCTGCTTGCTCCCGAGGGCATCGGAGCGAAGGCCGAAACGATCCCTCCCGGCTACGCCATCCAAGCGCCCGGAACCACGCAAGCCCTTGACCGCACAGTCCACGTCGTAGTCGACTGGGGCAACGGTCAGGTGACAGTCCGATGCCCATCGCTGCTCGGCGCGATCATTGCCAAGGCGGCCAGCTCGAAGGAGAGCCAAATCAGGCCAGGTCAGGGACGCTTCGGTCGTGGTAGGTCGGCCGCAGGCTGCCCATCATGCCCATCGGATTGCCCATCAATTTTGGGCGGAATCTGCCGATGATCCTGTCGTGGAGGGCACGAAGCGCCGGTTCGTTCGAGCTACGCGTCTTCATCGGGGATCGATCCCGACACGCACCGGCGGCGTTATCGGTCGATGACGGTGCGCGCCAACCGCGCGGAGGCCGAACGAGAGCTCGCGGCGATGGTCGCCGCGGTCCGCGCCGAACGCGAGGTCGGGGTGCGCTCGACGGTCGGCGAACTACTTGAGGCCTGGTACGCCATTGCTTCCACCGGGTGGGCGCCGACCACAATTCGTCAGACCCGATCGGTGCTCGATCGCTACCTCCACCCGACAAGTACTGTCCGCTGATGCGCTTTGGACTGATTCTCCTTCCCGGCGACCCCCGCGGGAATGCTTGAAGTAGCGACCATGGGCGAACAGTTGGGTTACGACGCTCTGTACACCGGTGATCATCTCTTCGCCTGGTGGGACCAAAATTGGCGCGTCTTCAACGGGTGGGTCACGTTGGGTGCCTGGGTGCGGAATCCGACGAAGATTCGTCTCGGCCCGTTGGTGGCGAACCTCTCATCGAGCGACCCGGTCCAGATGGCGCGAACGGTCATCGCTCTCGATCAGTTCTCGGGCGGCCGGATCGATGTCGGCGTCGGAGCAGGACGCTTTCCGATCAGGTGATGGGCGGCATGCACGAGATGACCGGCAGCGAGCGAGTCGCACGACTCGACGAGGGTCTGGTCGTGCTCGATAGCGCTTCGAAATGATCTGGAGCCCTTTGCGGGCCGGTTCACGACGTACCAGGGCGCCGGCACCACGCCCGGTTGTGTGCAGCAGCCGCGCCCCTAGTTGATCGTGGCGGCCCACGGTCCGAAAGCCATGAGGGTGGCTGCAACCCACGGCGACGTGTGGAGTACGTACGGCGGTGTCGAGGACCTCACGGTCGACGAACTCGTTGCCCTCACCCGTGAGCGAAACGACGATCTTCGTGAGGCCTGCGAATCGGTGGGGCGTGACCCGGCCTCGATCGGTCGTTCCCTGCTGTTGATGGTCAACCACGGCGTCGACCCGTGGGGTGACCCTGACGCTCTGCGGGCGTTCGTTGAGCAGCTTCATGCGATGAACTTCGACGAGCTCGTGTTCCACCTTCCCTCTCGGGGCCAGCGCGGCGGGGTCGAGCGCACTTCCCTGGAGGTCCTGCCGCAGCTTCGTTGAGGTGGCCGGCCAGGTGGCCCCTCTGGCCGGAGCGTGGCCGGTGCTGCCGGCTCAGGAGCTTGCCGCGAACCTCGCGGCAGCATCCGCGTCGGTGCCGGAAGGCGCTCGATAACGGGGCACGTAGTGCCGGCCCGCATTCCACGGATCGCGTCTTTCTTCGGCCCAAGCCGCACGTCCCATAATCCCGGTCGCAGCGCGTGCAGCTGATGCGCCCCGGGTGTGGTGGAGGCTTCGTCTTTCCGAAAGGATGAAGTCATGGGTAGTGGCAGGAAGCCGTATCCGCCGGAGGTCAAAGAGCGTGCTGTGCGTCTCGTGTATGAGTGGCGTGCCACACCGCGAGCAGGACTATGGCGGGTTCTACGAGGTTGGTGAGCAGCTCGGCATTCACGCTGAGTCGATCCGCAACTGGATGCGCCAAGGTGAGATCGACGGCGGCAAGCGCGACGGTGTGACGACCAGTGAACGGTACGCGTCTGGTGGAGCTCGAGCGTGAGAACCGCGAGTTGCGCCGGGCGAATCGAGCTGATCTTGAAATCTGCGGCGGCTTTCTTCGCGCGGGAGCTCGACCGCAACCGCGGAGATCGTCGCCTACATCGACGGGCATCGTGAGGTGTTCGGGGTCGAGCCGATCTGCACTGTGTTGGAGGTCGCCCCATCCACCTACTACGCCGCCAAGGTTCGCAAACCGTCCCGGCGCCGGTACGCGACGGCGAACTCGTGGTCGAGATCCGTCGCGTGTTCGACGCCAACTATCAGGTGTATGGGCGGCGCCAAGGTGTGGCGGCAGTTGAACCGTGAAGGGATCAACGTGGCAGGCGTTGGCCGGTCGAGCGGTTGATGGCTTGTCATGGTCTTGCCGGAGGCCGGGTCCGTGGTCGCAAGAAACGCGCCGACAATCCCGGCCGACATTCCGGCGCGGCCTGGCGATCTCGTTGAGCGCCGCTTCGAGGCGACGGCACCGAACCAGTTGTGGATCGCCGACATCACCTATGTGGCGACCTGGGCCGGGTTCGCGTACACGGCGTTTGTCACCGACGTGTTCTCGAGACGGATCCTCGGGTGGCGGACCTCGACCAGTCTGCACGCCGAACTCGCCCTGGACGCGTTGGAGATGGCGTTATGTGACAGCGCAGCAACGACGACCTGTCTCACCTTGTGCACCATTCCGATCGCGGGGTGCAATATCTGTCGATCCGCTACAGCGAACGCCTCGCCGTCGAGGGCGCAGTCACCTCGGTCGGTTCACACGGTGACTCATACGACAACGCCATGGCCGAGTCGATCAACGCCTTTTACAAAGCAGAACTGATCACCATGCAAGGCCCATGGCGCAACGTCGATGACGTCGAACTGGCCACACTCGGCTGGGTCCACTGGTGGAACAACCGCCGGCTCCTTCGCCCCAATCGGCAACATCCCACCCGTCGAGTTCGAACACCACTGGACGACCACACAAACAACCGAGCAAGCTGTCAATCACGACGCCAACGATGGCGTCCTCACATAACCACGAGGTCTTCTCACACGACCCGGGGCGCATCACACCTTGTTGCCACCTAACGCCGGATCGTGGCGCTGATCTGTGCGGGTAGCTCCGCACGGTCGGGTAGCGCATCACGGCTGCAGTTCGGCGCTACCGAATTCACAATCGCACACTTCCTGGGGAGTCTGGGGAGTGCGCAAGATCGACGCTCGGGTCGGGAAGGTCACTCGCGGACGCTCGGAAGGTCTGGGTGCCACGCTCGTCGGTTCCACCTGCGCCCATTGAAGATCAATCAATGGCACCCAGATCCCGAGGTCACCAGGACGAGTGGGCTCCGCTCCGAGATCCGGGCGCCAGTCCATTCACCGGAGCAGCGGCGATGCGGGAGCTTGGCGCCCAGATCGTATCGGTAGCGCCGAATGCCCGGTAGGTGCGCGCTCTGCAAGCCGCCGACGCGCACAGATCATTCGATCCGTAACTGCCCCCAAACGCCGGATAAGCGGAGAGGGAGCGTGGCGGTTTTACGGGGCGTCCGGACTGAGAATCGCCGGGAGGTCTTGGGCGTCGGCGAGCAGGCGAACGACATCAAGGTGATCCTCAGCGATGAAGTAGTACCACTGAATCGGGAATCCTTTGACTCGACAGGAGCGGAGGCCGGCGATGTCACACATCTCACCAACGAGCGGAGAGCCGATTCCAGGCATGCGTTCGATGGACCGAACCGAAGCCAATGCGGCGGCGAAGAACCTCTCGGCCAACGTGTTGCCGCCAACGGAGCGGTAGTGCGCTGTCTTGTCGATCAGGTCAGCCTCGGCCAGTGGTCGCAGCCGTGCTTGGGTCACGTAGGCGTGCCCAAGGCCCGGTCTCGCAACTCGGCGGCGACGCGGCGATTGAGCGGGCGTCCGGGCCCGATTCCAAGCCTGCCGTGATCAGTTCACGCAGATGCTTCTTCGCTTGGTCGTCCTGGTCGCGGCGCACGAGATCACGCAGGTACTCGCTGGTGTTGCCGTACTGGCCGGATTGGACGCGTTCGTCGATGTAGGCACGTAGCGACTCGGGAGGGCGAAGCTCATCGTGTTTCCACTCATCCGAACATCATGCAGTGGGTATCAACAGTTGTCAACCGGCGGAGAGCACGGTCGTCAGGTTCTGATCTCACCGCGCGCGATCGGTAGACCGGTATTCGGAATAGGCGGGCTGGGCGGGCTGGGCGGACGAACCGGGAGAGGAGTCCACGTCAGCGGGCTGGGGCGGACTCGACGGACGGTTCCCTTCACGTTGCCAAGGTGAGGGTCGCGGGTTCGAATCCCGTCGTCCGCTCCAATACGAGGAGGCAAGTCACGAGATACCCTCCCCGCCGGAGATCTCGTGACTTGCTGGCTGTCACGCTGGGCGGCGGGCGATGCTTACCAAGTTTGTTCGCTGGCACGGACGAGGATCTCGTTGACCGCCACCCGTCGCTCTCGAGTGACGATGTACGGCGATCGCGTCTGCGATGTCTTCGGGCCGCAACGGCTCGATGCTGTTCACCTGCCGACGTGCGGCGTCCGCCACGGCGTCGCCGAGATGATTGACGAGTTCCGTGTTCACCGTGCCCGGCTCGACGACGCTGACCCGTACCCGCTCCACGAGCAGTTCCTGACGCAGCGATTCCGTGAATCCGTTCAGACCGAACTTCGTCAGGTTGTAGACGCTGCTGGCGGGACGCGCCACCCGTCCGGCTGTCGAGCTCACGTTGACGATGTCGGCCACCCCCCGTGCTGAGGTCGCCGCGCGCATCGATCAGGTAGGGCACGGCTGCGTGCGTGATGTGCAGCACGCCTGCACGTTGAGCGCGATCATCCGGTCCCAGTCGTCGAGTGTGGTGTGCAGCGCAGTGCCGAGCAACATGATGCCGGCGTTGTTGACGAGGATGTCGAGCCGGGAGAACCCATCCACGAGCCTGCGCCACCGCCTCCTCCGCCAGACCAGGGTCGGTGAGATCGGCTTGAACGGCAAGTGCCGTGCCGCCGACGCCGTGATCTCAGCGCCAGCGCTTCGAGCCGATCGCGCCGCCGTGCCACGAGCGCGACGGCCGCGCCCTCGCGCGGCCAGTCGCCGTGCTGTCGCCGCGCCGATTCCGCTGCTGGCGCCGGTCACCAGGGCCACCAATCCGGTCAACGGATCCTCAGCCACGGTCACGCTCCTCCGCTCGCGCACGTCGCGCATGCGACCACTTCGCTGGCTTGGACCGCCGATCGAGCCAGGGAGAGTCCCTGGTCGGATCACCGGCGTGGGGCGGCCGGTGCCGGAGCGAGTGCTCAGCGCGACGTCGATTCGCTGCTCGGGCGCGACAGTGCGCTCCTGAGCTGGCGTCGAGAGGTGATGGCGAGCTTGAGGAAGATCTTGCGGAGGTGCCACTCGACTGTCCTCGGGCTGAGGAACAACCGGGCGCCGATCTCCGGGTTGGTCAGCCCATCCCGGGCAAGGAGCGCGATCTGCTGTTCCTGTGCGGTCAGCTCGTCGCTCGCCGCGGCCTCGGCCGTCCGCTTTCGGACGGTTTCCCCGGTGGCGAGCAGTTCGCGGCGGGCTCGCTCGGCGAATGCTTCCATGCCGATCGAAGCGAACATCTCGTGGGCCTCTCGTAGTTGCGCTCGCGCATCGACGCGCTGACCCTTGCGGCGGAGCCACTCGCCGTACACGAGGCGCGCCCGAGCCAGTTCGGGGCGCAAGGTCGTTCGGCCCAGCCGCTCGACGGCCTCTCTGTAGAGCGCGTCCGTATCGGGTCCTTCACCGACCAACGCTCGCGATCGAGCCAGGATCCCATGCGCCCAATCCGTGCTGCACGGCTGTGTCGCATCCACCAACCGCTCGAGGGCGTCGCGGGCGACCTTCTCCTCGTCGATCCTCACTGCGGCCTCGATGAGCTCTGGCAGCACCCACACCGAAACCCAGAGCTCGGCGATCTGGGTGCACACCAGACCAGCCTTCATCGCCTCGTCGTACCGGGCCAGGCCGTTGTAGAGGATCGCCGCGGCCCAGTTCGCGCACGTGACCCCCATCAGCTGGCGGGCCGCGCCGGCCTGTTCCATGGTCGTGGCGATCAACGGCCACGCATCAGCCTCGACACCACGCATCGCGCTCAGCATCATCTTGGCGTTCGGCGCGAGCGGGATGCCGGTCGCCGCGGCGGCCAGATCCGCCTCGGCCACGATCGCGCTGGCGGCAGCGAAATCCCCGCTCCACGACTTCGCCACGCCCAGAGAGATGAGGTGGATCGGAAGCTCGGTCAACGCCCCGGCAGCGCGAAGCACGTCCACCTCGCGCGTGTACATGGTCAGCATGAGTTGGTCATCCCAGATCGCGCTGCTCACACCCGACGCCTGCCAACCCCACGTCAAGACGTCGTGGTCCGGAAGATCCGCGATGACGGCCGCTGCTCGTTGAAGGATCGGGATCGCCGTTGCCCGGCCGTCGACCACCAGCGACGCGCAACCCTCCAGCACCAGATCGATGGGCCGCGGCTCTCCGGTGATCGGAGGGAGGGCCGCGATGGCATGCGAGATCGTTGTGAGATTGTCGCGATCGGCCGCGATCAGTGCCGCCGAACCCCAGGCCACGAGGTATGTCTCGCGTGCGAGATCCATGTCCAACGGCTCGAACCGTTGCGCGGCCGAGAGCAAGAGGGGAAGGGCTTCGTCGTTGAGCCCGGATGCGAACGCGATCCGACTTTGCACGAGGTGCGCTCGGGCGCGCTGGAAGTCGGTGCTGGCGTCTCGTTCGGCGATCTCCGCGAACCGCCGAGCGGCGTCGAGGTCGCCGGCTTGGAGGCTCGCATCGGCCGCCGCAATCGCCCGTTCAGCGCGCCGTGATCCATCGATCGACAGGGTCACTGACCGCTGCAGGAACGCCGCCATCGCAGCAAGCCCACCACGGGCTCGGGCGCGGCCGGCGGACCGCTCGAGCTCGCCGGCGACAGCCTCGTCTGGGCCGGCGGTTGCAGCGGCCAGGTGCCAGGCCCGGCGGTCGGGGTCGATGTGCTCGTCGGTGACCGTCGCCAATGCCAGATGCGCCGACCGGCGATCCGACGCCGTCGCCGCGCGATACACCGCCGAACGCACCAGCGGGTGGCGGAACGTGACGCTTTCCCCGACCGACAGCAGGCCGTCCGTCCCGCCCGCGAGCGCCGTCTCCGGCACCACGCCGAGTTGATCGCGCGGCACGCCACACCACGCCGGGGTCACCAAGTGGTTCGGCAGAAGCGATCAGCAGCAATCTCCGTGTCGCCTCGGGAAGCTCGTCGATCCGCGCCAGGAAGGTCTCCTCGATCCGTCCGGGCAAGGCCGTTGGCTGCAACAACCCGAGGCCGCCCGCCACCTGGGTCACGGTCTGCCCCCGAGGGAGTTCGATCAAGGCAAGAGGATTGCCGTGGGTCTCGGCGACGATTCGATCACGTATCCGTTGGCCCAGGCCGACAGGCATCACGCGTTTCAACAAGGCGTGAGAGTCGGCTGCGCTCAGTCCGGCGACTTCGAGCTCCGGCAACCCAGCCAGTTCGCTGGCTGGCTCGCGGATGCCGAACAAGAAGGCGACGGGTTCTGCGAGCAGCCGACGGGCCACGAACGCAAGAACTTGCGCGGAGGCTCGATCAAGCCATTGGGCGTCGTCCATGACGCACAGGAGCGGCTGCGACATCGACACGTCGGCCAGCAGGCTCAACACCGCCAAGGCGACCAAGAAACGATCCGGTGGTGCTCCAGCCTTCAACCCGAACACGGTTTCGAGGGCGTTGCGCTGCGGCGCCGGAAGGCCGTCGAGTCGATCGAGCAACGGCGCGCACAACTGGTGCAGCGCAGCGAAGGCCAGTTCCATCTCGGACTCGACGCCGCTGGCGAGTAACACTCTTGTACCACTCGCCGAGTCCCTCGCGTAGTCCAGCAGCGCTGACTTTCCAACGCCGGCACCACCGCGCACGACGAGCACCCGGCTTTCACCACTGCGGAGGGCTGCGATGACTTGATCGAGGACTGCACACTCCGATTGCCTTCCAAGCAGCCCAAGGCCGGACCCACCTCTTGAATCGGTGCCGAGACCTTCCATCGCTCCTCTATCGAACATGGTGCCAGCGTGTATCACCTGCCGGCACCAGCCTCGCGATCTTCTCAGACAATCTCGCTTGGCGCAACGAGATGAAGGGTCGCCACGCGCTCCGAACGCGCCGTTGGTGCCGTCCGAACCGACCAGTGAGTTCCACCGGTGCGATCACCTTCCCGGTGGCGCGAGGGTGACCAGCGCTCGATTCGATTGATGAAGGAGAAGTGATGAGGTCCGAGACGCTCGAGAGGCATATGTCGAATTCGTGGGATATGACGGGTCAAACCGTTGTTGTGATCGGCGGGAGCTCAGGCATCGGGCTCGAGACCGCTCGACTCGCCCGCATGCGTGGCGCCGATGTCGTCCTTGCGGCCCGCAATCCAGAGAAGCTGCGTGCAGCCGCCGGCGAGGTGGGAGCACGCGAGGCGGTGGCGTTCGACCTTACTGATCTCGAGAGATTGGAGGGCTTCTTCGACCAACTCGTCGACCCGTTCGACCACGTCTTCGTGACCGGCCCCGGCCCGTATTACTCCTCGGTGGCCGAAATGGACTTCGACCTGGCCCGCCGCGAGATAGAGCAGCGGCTGCTGACGCCGCTCGCGGTCGGACGCTTCGCCGCTCCGAAGATGCGACCCGGTGGAAGCCTGCTCTTCATCGGCGGCACCGGCGCGAGAAAGGCGGGCATCGGACTCACGCTGACATCCGCCGGCTCGGCGGCGCTCGAGGCACTCATCGCGGACTTGGCGTTGGAGCTGGCACCGATCCGGGCGAACGTGATCGCAGCCGGCTTCGTCGACTCGCCATTGTCGGCGGCACTCCTGGGCGACGAACTCGAGGCACGGCTCGAGCAACTCCGGTCCACCCTTCCCATCGGACGAGTTGTCGAGCCCGCCGACGTGGCTGCGCTCGCTGTCCACGTCATGACGAACACCGCGTTGACGGGTGCGACCTACGACATAGACGGCGGCCAACAACTCCTTTCCAACCGTGGAGCCAGCCGATGACCACCACTCAGGCTTGAGGAGGCGTTGCCTCGCCTGGGGGGATACAGAGCACCCTCCATTCGGCAATACTTTGGGATGTGCCGGATCGAGCACGACTCTTCGTCGGCCGCAAGAGTGAGCGGCAGATTCTTGATCGATTGCTTGCGGACGTGCGTCGCGGTCACAGCGGGGCGCTCGTAGTTCGCGGCGAGGCGGGCATCGGGAAGACCGCGCTGTTGCGAGTACTGCGCGGCAGCAGGCCGATGGACTGCCGGGTTGTGCATGTCGCCGGTGTCGAAGACGAGCTGGAGCTGCCGTTCGCTGCGCTCCATCAGCTGTGCCAGACCGTTGCTCGACGCATGTATCCGGTCTACCGGAGCCGCAGGCATGCGCGTTGCAGGTCGCCTTTGGTCTCGACGGCCGGAACTGCTCCGGATCGCTTCATGGTCGGCCTGGCCGTGCTGAGCTGTTCTGGCCGATGTTGCGTCCGAGAGGGCGCTCGTGTGCCTCATCGACGATGCCCAGTGGGTCGATGAGGCGTCGGCGCAGGTGCTCGGGTTCGTCGCCCGTCGTCTGCTCGCGGAATCGGTCGTCCTGCTTCTCGCAGTACGCGACGACGACGGGCAAGAACTGTTCGGCGATCTGCCGACACTGAGCCTCGAGGGTCTCCCGTACGACGATGCGAAGGCACTGTTCACCGCGACGACACGTCGGCCAGCGTCGACGCGCAGGTTCGGGACCGAATCGTGGCGGAAACGCGCGGGAATCCATTGGCTCTGCTCGAACTGCCCCGCGTGATGAGTCGAGCTGAACTCGGTGGCGGTTTCGCAGTGCCGAGGTCGGCACCCTCTCTGGCCAGATGGAAGAGCACTACATCGGCGGATCACGGCGCTGCCCGGGCAGACGCGGCTGCTTATGACCTTGGCCGCGGCCGATCCGACCGGTGACTCGGCGCTGCTTCTGGCGTGCGGGCCTGCGCCCTTGGGCTCGATCCGGGGGCGGCCAGCGCGGCGGAGTCGGATCAGCTGCTCGAGGTCGGCAGTCACGTGCGTTTCCGACATCCCCTCGCGCGATCGGCGGCCTACGCAGCCGGTTCGGATGCGGATCGACGCGCTGCCCACGCTGCGCTCGCCGCGGCGACCGACGCGCGAGACGGATCCGGAGCGCCGCGTGTGGCACCTGGCCGATCGCGGCGACCGGCCCCGGACGAAGCCCTGGCCAGTCGAGCTCGAACAAGATCGCCGGAGACTGCGCAGGCGCGTGGCGGTATCGCCGCGGCAGCCGCCGTGCTGCAGCGCTCGGTCAGGTTGACCGCGGCCGCAGAGCGCCGCTTCGACCGAGCGCTGGCGGCCGCGTCCGCCTATCTTCACGCCGGCGACTTCGACGAGGCGCGCCGTCTCCTCGCGGAGGCCGCTGGCGCAGCAGTCGACGATCTCCAGCGAGCCCGGGTGGAGCGGCTCCGCGGACAGATCGAATATGCCTCGAATCCCGGGCCCGATGCACCCGCCCTGCTCGTCGAAGCCGCGGCGCGGCTCGAGACCGCTCGATGTGCTTCTGGCCCGGGAGACGTATCTCGATGCGTGGCTCGCAGCGACGGTCGCGGGTCGGACCGCTCGGCCGGGCGGCACGCTGCTCGATGTGTCCTCGCTGCCCTGTCCGCGGCGCCGCCACCGGACCGAACCACGACCGTGCGACCTCCTCCTCGACGCGCTTGGCGACGAGCGTGACGCAGCGATCGCCGGGCGGCGGCCGCGAGCCTGCAGCGGGCCATGCGCACGTTCTTCGACGAGCAAGCTGCCCGACGACGAGGTGCTGAAGTGGGGGATGGTCGCTTCGCTCACCGCCATGGGACTCTGGGACATGGAGAGCTGGGACATCCTCAGCGCGCGCCAGATCGAACTGGCCCGGGCCTCGGGCGCGCTCGGCCCGCTCGTCGTCACGCTGAAGGGCCACGCGGTGATGCTCGCGTTGCGCGGCGACTTCGAGGCGGTGGGCGCGCTGGTCGCCGAAGAGACAGCGCTCGCGGAGGTCACCGGGGTACGATTGGCGTCGTTCGCCGGGTTGCTCGTCGCCGGCGTATCGCGGTCGGCCGGGAGAGGCGGCCGCACTGTTCTCCGCGACGAGCGCAGACTCACGCGCCGTCTGGGCACTGGGTCGGTTGGGCAACCGCGATTCTCGAACAACGGCCTGGGCCGATACCCCGAGGCGTGCGAAGGGGCGGAGCTCGCGGCGACGAGCCAGGACGGGCCGTTCACTCCCACGTGGGCGTTGCCGGAGTTGGTCGAAGCGGCGGTACGCAGCGGACGGCGCGGCACGCGCAGCGAGGCGTTGGAACAGCTCGATGCCGCCACGTTGGACGATTCGGACTGGGCGATGGGCGTGCTCGCTCGATCGCGCGCATTGCTGAGCGACGGATGCGGCTGCCGAATCGCTGCTTCGAGGAGGCGGTGACGCGACTGAGCCGAACCCGTCTGCGGCCCGATCTCGCCAGAAGCCATCTCCTGTACGGCGAATGGCTCCGACGCGAGAACCGGCTGCGTCGAGGCGCGTGCGCACCTGC
Source organism: Ilumatobacteraceae bacterium (assembly GCA_963805445.1). Classification (GTDB taxonomy): domain Bacteria; phylum Actinomycetota; class Acidimicrobiia; order Acidimicrobiales; family Ilumatobacteraceae; genus JAENVT01. The sequence goes on from CAWDUI010000001.1 coordinate 73,881, forward strand.
GCACAGCGCATTCCTCGTTCGAAGCGATGGGCGCCGAAGCGTTCGCCGATCGAGCCCGCCGGGAACTGCTCGCAACCGGCGAGAGCGTCCGCAAGCGGACGGTCGGGACCAGGTAACGATCTCACTCCACAGGAAGAACACATCGCCCGCCTCGCTCGAGATCGGTTGCACGAACCCGGAGATCGCCGCCGAGCTCTTCCTCAGCTCCCGAACCGTCGAGTGGCACCTCCGAAAGGTCTTCACGAAGCTGGGCATCAGCTCCCGCAAGGAACTGCGCTCCGCTTCGGCTTCGCCGGGCGCGAGCGTTTCCAGCGACACCTGAGCCCGAACCCGGGCAGATCGGCCTAATGACTTGAAGCGTTGCCGTGCACGACCAACACGGGCCGCTTTGATGCTCTCAGCACGGCGAGCGACACGCTTCCCAGGAGAGCGCTGGCAATGGCGCCATGCCCGCGAGAGCCGACGATGACCAAGTCCGCGTCGTGAGACTCTGCGTCGGCCACGATCTCCGCGGCGGTCGAGCCGCCGAGGAGGGCGGTCGTTGCAGGAACCCCGTGCGCACGCGCGAACGCCGCGGCGTCCTCGAGCTGGGAGTAGTCGTACGGAGTCGGATCATGGGGGAACGCATTGCCGACTTCGCCGACTGCAATGGGAGTGGCTACGTCGAGCGTCGGGACGACGTGGACGAAGCGCAGTTTCGATGCGTGCTCGGTCGCGAGCTCGACGGCCAACTCGATGGCATCCTGCGACGCCGGTGAGCCATCTGTGGCAACGAGAATCGTGCGGAGCTGGGCAGCCTCCGCCGTCTGGCCGTCCGTTGTGGGCTGTGTTGACTGAGCTACATCACTGCAAGGCATCGTCGGGCGCCATCAGGTCGCAGCGAGGGAATCGTGGGAGCGGTGTTCCCAACCGTGGAACTGAGACCAGTCGCCACGGTCCCAGGCTTCGCGGAGCCCTGGCGTGCTGAGGTCCCAATCCGGACGTATCTCGCTGGTCGCCGCCCGCAGGTCGCGCCACAGATCAGCGATCGACGGGCGACCCCAGAACCAGTATCCGTTGTAGACGCTGTGGATGATCAGACCCGGTTTGAGGACAAGCGTGTGAGGGATCATCGGGTTGTGCTCCGGGTCGGTGTACTCCTGGATGTCGAGGTCCTGCTGGATCGTCCGGCCCGGGTCCGAGAGGAATGTCCATTGAGCGGCAACGGAGGCGCGGAACTCCTGCAACGTGTGATGTTCGTCAGTGGCGATCGTGACGATCTGGGTGTACGCCACGGCGATCTTCGGATGGAATGCGGCGAGGTCGAGGTGCTGCTGGTGTTCCTTCGGACAGTAGTGACCGCGGGCGAGCGTGAGAATCATCGGGTCGTCGCCTTGGAGCTCGCTGAGGCTGCGGACGGTGCCGGCGTGGTCGGGCAGGGCGTAGTCAGGGAAGATGCCGCCTGGTCTGATGTCGGGGCGCATGGGAAGAACACCTTTCACGGGTCAATGGATGATCTGTTGATCGGTGGACGAGTCTGCGGATCTCGACCGGCCACGGACCAAAGCGTCGCGCTCTGTTGGGAGCAATGCGCCCGTCACAGTCCCTGGTCGTGCCCAGCCGGCGCTACCAGTGACTGTCACCGGTGCGATCTCCACAGCGCTGGGGCGACGATGGAACGAGAAATCAGCAACTCACTCCATGGAGGACAACATCATGAGCAACTCCCAAACGACCACGTCAGCCGCCACGGCCACACCAGAAGTGGCGGCCGGCGACATGAGCCTCGAGGTCGTCGTGATCCCGGTGTCCGACGTCGACCGCGCCAAGGACTTCTACGCCACCACGCTCGGATTCCAGACGCACGCCGATTTCACTGCGGCTGATGGACTCCGAATCGTGCAGGTCACCCCGCCCGGTTCGCGATGCTCGATCAACTTCGGCGCACATGTGACCGCTGCCGTGCCGGGCACCGCCCAAGGAATGATCTTGGTGGTTCGAGACATCGACGCCGCACGCGCCGACCTCGTGAGGCGGGGCGTGGATGTGAGCGAGGTGTTCCACGATGTCGGTGGCATCTTCCATCATGCCGGCACCGACGGGCGGGTGCCGGGTCCAGCGCCGGAACACCAGTCCTACGCATCGTTCGCATCCTTCAACGATCCCGACGGGAACGGCTGGGTGTTGCAAGAGATCACCACGAGGTTCGAAGGCCGCTGAGACCGTCGTTCAGTCCAACTGGGTGTGGGCGGCCGGGGCTCGACCTGTGGTCAAGCCCCGGCTGCGGGGGGAGCTTTCGGAGGGAGGACGATTCCTCTCACGTCCGCCATGTAGCGGTCGGCGGCCGCGGCTGCATCCTTTGCCGTCAAGCCGGCCTGTCGTGCGTCCATGTATGGTGCGTACCAGTCCCACCAATCATGCGGTGGGGCCGCAGCCTCGAACGAGCCGTGGTGCTCGGCCGTCTCGTGGAGGAGGTTTGCGAGACCCGCGACATCCATCGTTTGTTCTCCTTCTCCGGCGGAACCGAGCTGTCAACCGTCGACGAAGATGTCTTCGGGGAGGAATGCAGTCACGAGCATGTTCGGTACGTCGACGAGTTGGCTGATCTTGAGGTCGACCGCGACGCTGCAGATCGCATAAGCCTGCTGCGCATTCCAGCCGTGCTCCGTCAGATGCTCGATCATGTGAAGGAGTGCGTTCCGGGCCGCGAGCGACACGTCCTCGGACTGGTCGACGCCGTCCCTCGTCACCGAGATGCCGGTCGTGGCGTAGCAGCGTCGCGGTGCCGCGAACTCGGGAGGTAAGTAGTAGTCGTCTCGGGTGAATCGTGGATGACGAATCCCCTTCTGCTTGGCCTCGCCTTTGCGGACGTGGAACCGGACGTGGAGCGTGGCGTCCATCTCGATCGCAGTGCCGCACGTCTCGCAGTCTCCCTGGGCGAAGTGGGCGTCGCCGGCGGAGAACAGGCCTCCGGGGGTGTCGACGGGGATGAGCAGATGAGCGCCTTTGGAGAGTTGCTTGATGTCGATGTTGCCGCCCTGTTCGCGGGCGGAATCGTCCGCAGCGTGTGGGCGGCGATGTGCGGATCACTCGGGACTGCCGATGCGGCCGAGGGTGGAAGCACGAACCCGCCACGGTCGAGCAACGCCTGTTCGCGAGCGGTGGTGGCGGCGAGCAGTTCGTGTCCTGGTGACAGACCGATCGTGCCCATGAATGGGCCGCCGGGGATCCGGAGGCCGGGCAGATCGGCGGAGGTGGCCCAGCCGCCAGCGAGGGTCCAGTCGACCTTGAACGGGTCGGGGAACTCGTCGCGAAGGAACCCGAACCCGGGAACTTGGGCGGTGTAGCCATAGTCCGCCGGTTCGATGTCGACGATCTCGATATCGAGCAGATCGCCAGGTTCGGCGCCCTCGACGAACACGGGCCCGGTCAGTGGATGGAGTCGATCGAGATTCACCCCGGCGACGTCTTCGAGCGACACACCCGGGCCGAGTTGGCCATCGAACGCATCGCGTGTCTCGAGGATCACCTCGTCGCCGGGTTCGCATCTGATGACGGGGTCGATGTCAGGGTGCCAGCGGTTGTGGCCAGTACTTGGCTCCTCCACCAGGCTCTTGCTGCGATCGATGCGGACTTCGAGCATCGAGGTGGTCTTCATCTGGCTGCTCCTCTTGGTCTTCGGTGATTGATCAGTGGTGCGGACGAGGGTTTCGCTCGTCATCGCTCGTTCCGGGTGAACGCGGCGACCGTTGCGCCGGTCGCGGCGCCGAACACCAGGTGGGCGGAGAGGTCCTTTCCCAGGGTCTTCGCGTCGTACTTCCAGATCGGCTCGTACACCCCGGTCAACGGGAGGATCACGTAGCTGGACAACCAGGCCACGGGGCCGAGGGAGAGCGCACGAATCAACGGGTGGGGCGACACTCGACTTGCGAGGATGCCGTACTGAAGGCCCCAACCGATGCCGGTGGACCAGTGCATCGCGTTCGTCGTGGCGCGAGCCCAGCTGTCGGGAGGTGGTCGTCGGATGACGAGGCGTTCCAGCTTCTGGCCGATCTTCCCGGGGGCCGACGCTTGATCCCAGCTCATGACCGACCCCGCAAATTCCCATCGCCAGAGCGAGTCTTCGCCGCCATCGTGGCGGTAGCGGCGGTACAGCTCGAGGTCCATCGCGAGCGTTCCGACCGCACCGGCCACAGCACCGAACACGGCTCCACCAACGACCCCGGCAACGCCTGACCTCCTCATCGCAGGAGCCTCCTCGTGACATTCGCCTTGGTGAGATCGATCAGCTCGTCGCAGCGTCCGGAGAGCACGCTCCGCACCGCGTACAACCCGAAGCCCTTGACCTGGTCGAAGGTGAGCTTCGGCGGCAGGACGAGCTCCTGCCGCTCGACGACGACCTCGACCAACGCACTGCCGGGATGAGCGAATGCGGTCCGAAGCGCGTCCGCCAGATCGTCTGGGCGCTCGACTCGCTCACCGTGCATGCCCAAAGTCCGAGCCACTGCCGCGAAGTCGGGATTGGCCAGATCAGTCCCAAAGTTCACGAACCCGTTGGCCTTCATCTCGAGCTCCACGAATCCGAGTGCGCTGTTGTTGAACACAACGACCTTCACCGGGAGGCTGAGTTGTTGGAGGGTGATGAGGTCACCGAACATCATCGCCAGGCCCCCATCGCCGGAGAGCGTGACAACCTGTCGTTCGGGTTGCGACGCCTGCACTCCGATGGCCTGCGGCACGGCGTTGGCCATGCTTCCGTGGTTGAACGAGCCGATCAGCCGCCGGCGGCCGTTCATCCGAAGGTAGCGAGCCGCCCACACCACCGGCGTGCCGACATCGGCGATGAACACCGCATCGGGATCGGCGAGCTCGTCGAGCGTTCTCGCTACGAACTGCGGGTGCATGGGGGAACGGTTGCGATCATTGATGGCCACTGCATCGAGGGCGTCACGGGACTGGACGAAGTGATCTCGCATTTGCGCCAGGTGCTTCGAGTTGGTCTTGATCACCAGCTTGGGGAGCAGCGCCTCGACGGTGTCCTTGACCGTACCGACGAGCGCGATGTCGACGGCCGTGCGGCGGCCGATCTGTTCTCCACGCACGTCAACCTGGATCACTTTCGCGTCCTCCGGGTAGAACTCTCGGTACGGGAAGTCCGTGCCCAACATCAGCAGGACATCGCACGACGTCACCGCGTGGAATCCCGACATGTGCCCGAGGAGACCGGTCATGCCGACGTCGTAGGGGTTGTCGTGCTCGACGAACTCCTTGCCCCGCAACGTGTGCACAACCGGCGCCTGCAACGTCCGTGCGATTGCAACGAGCTGCTCATGGGCACCGGCGCAGCCTGCGCCCGCCAGGATCGTTACACGGTCGGCCCCGTCAAGCGCCCTCGCGGCGAGCTCGAGTTCGCCGTCACCTGGGCGAACGACGGGCGTTGTTGGACGAATCACCGGAATGCTTCGCGGGGTTTGGACGTGAGCGACGAGGAGGTCGCCGGGAACAACGAGGACGGCAACCCCGCGCTTTTCGAGCGCCGTACGCACGGCGGTGTTGAGGACGAATGGAAACTGCGCTGTCGAGGAGGCAAGCTCGCAGTACACGCTGCATTCCTTGAACAGCTCCTGCGGGTGCGTCTCTTGGAAGTAGGTCGTGCCGATCTCACCGCTGGGGATGTGCGCCGCAATGGCCAGGACAGGCACGCGGGAACGCTGCGCATCGAACAGACCGTTGATCAGGTGCAGGTTTCCGGGGCCGCAACTTGCTGCACAGACCGCCAGCTGACCGCTGACCGCCGCGTCTCCCGCAGCGGCGAACGCAGCCGACTCCTCGTGCCGCACGTGCTGCCATGTGACGGTCCCGTTGCGGCGCAGCGCATCGGTGAAGCCGTTGAGCGAGTCACCCGGCAGCCCGTACACACGGCGCACACCGGCATGTTCCAACGTCTCGACGATCAGATCAGAGATGGTGAATGCCACGAAACCCACCATCGCGCCTCGCGACGGCCGCTCGCACCCGTCAGAGACCCTGGTCGCGAGCCTGGCTGACGATCGCGAAGGCGCCCAGATCCCGAGGCCACAGAAACGAGTGCGCTCCGCTCCGCAGATCTGGGTGCCAGCCCATCGACCGCAGCAGCGACGATGTCGAAGCGTGGCGCCCAGATCTTTCAGATAGCGCCGATTGCTCGCTCCCGCACGTCAACCCAAGCGACTCTGCCGTCGCAGAACAACGTTCGCGAGATCGGCAGAAATGGGTTCTCCGGGGAAGTACCTCTGCCCGTCCGGCGCGGTCGATCAGCTGAACGTCTCCGCCTACCGTGTGTGATATGTCGACATCCAATTTGGATCCTGGGTCCGAACGCGCAGGCCTGTTTGAGTTCCTTGGCTACAAACGTGAGGTACTGATCGACAGCCTTGACGGTCTCTCGGACGAGCAGGCGCGGATGACCCCGACTGCCAGTTCGCTATCGCTACTCAGCCTGGTCAAGCACTCGGCGATCTGGGAGCGCCGCTGGTTTCAGGTGATCGTGGCAGGGCGTAGCTTTCCAGGCGAGTGGCCGGAGGTGCGATCTGACGAGGAGAACTCGACCTTCCGACTCGCCGACCAGGACACGGTCGAGACCGTGATCGCTGACTACCGGGAGCAGATCGCGGCTTCGGACCACATCCTGGCTACCAGCGATCTCGACGCGGCCTGCGCGTGGCCGGAGATGGCCGGACAGAACGTGCGCTGGGTTGCTCTGCACATGATTGAAGAAACTGCTCACCACGCTGGTCACGCCGACATCATCCGCGAGACTATTGACGGTCGTCGTTGTCGCTGAGGTGATGATGACTGGACACAGTGGCCGCTCGATGCCACCGCGAGCGCGTTCGCCAAGCTCTGAATGGCAGCGCCGAGCGGCACATCTGGGCGCCTCCTAGAGCGATCGCTACCCACGGGCTTGCGGTCGAAGTTCTCAAGCGTTGATACTCGTGTGATGGTCGGCGCGGCTCCACCTAACGGCAGTTGTGGCGCGAGCACATAGATCTAGGGGACCACGAAGAAGTTGCTCATGTCCTTGCCACAGATACGTGCTGCCACTGTGGCCGCTGGGTTCGTCGACCATCCGTCTGGCGCTTGCCCGTTGTTGAATGCAGCGATGTTCGCCTCGACTGTGGCGATGGCAGTCGAAATTGCATCCTGGTCGTCACCGGGAAGGTTGGTGACATCCAACCCTCGAAGAGCGTCGACAGCGCCGCCTCCGTCCGATGCAAACGTCTCCTTGTTGAACAACCTGTCGGCTGACGCGCAGAACGAAACATTCGACGGTGTTTCTGCGGCGGGTGATCTGCAGGCGAAACTCACCGTGCTCGCGAGCACGGCCGCTGCCACAGCATTGGCGAATCCTCGCACGAGAGCAGAATGCTCGCTCCGATGCCGCAGCGCAAGCATGGTCGCTCGCAACGAACTAGTCGCGCCGATCGACAGTTCTGGCGCCGTCAGCCGCGGCGGAATCTGCGTCGATCAGTGACAACGGCCGGGGCAAAGATCAGCACTGCGCCGACGAGCAGCGCTGGGACATTGAGCACCCAGGCGAAGAATGTTGGCGTGATCACCGACACAACGAGGAGCACACCAGCGAGCCTCTCATGCCGACTCGCGACTGCTGCCGACGCCATCACGGCCGAAGCAGAACCGACCACGGAAGCCATCAGAACAAGAGCACGCGCATCCGCGTTGACCGCTCCGATCGAGCGAAGTGCGACGGTGAACCCGACCACGGCCCACACGATCGACCCGATTCGTATCACTTGCCGGTCAAGCACTCGAGTACCCCCTCACGGACACCAGATCGAATCCGGACCCATCGTGGCAGTGCGGTGGTCCCAGTGTCCAGCAACCGATCTACAGTTATGCGCTCGTGGCGTCATGCGCCCAGCGTTCGAGCGATTGGCGATTGCACCATGCCGACGCCCGGACCTTCGTTGCCCCTCCATCCGAGGTCGTCACGACGAGAACGGGAGTCCGCAATTCGGTCGGATTGTTCGGAAGTAGCAACATCGTCCCGACCGCGACGGCGTCGACACGTGACCACGATACTTCCGTGACACGAAAGAACGTTCGCCAGCGAATCCCGTTCTCGTTCGCTTCGATGTAGGCAACTCCCATCGCGATCCGAACCGAAACGGACCAACACCAGATCACTCCGACGGCGATCGCGCCAGCAGGACCTCCCCAATTGGGCGGCTCGCCTCGGAGCGCATCGACTACCGAGAATCCAAGGGTGAGGACTCCGATGAACGACAAGAACTCTGGCAAGCCTGAAATCCGCAAGCGAGGACCCCAGCCGATCGGGAGGGACTGGACCGTGCGACTGGGGTGAGTCATGCGGCGCTCAGATTGCTTGATCGCGAGTCGGCTGTCCAGCAAGCCGATCGGCAGATCGGTGCTCATCGAATTCACAATCGCACACTCCCTGGGAAGTCTGGCGAGTCCGCGAGATCGGCAGTTCGGGTCCCCCAGTCGGGACGGTCGTTCGCCGACGCTCGGAAGATCTGGGTGCCACGCTCGCCGGTTCCACCTCGCCCGCTCAACCTGTGGCGCCCAGATCCAGAGGTCCCCAGGACGAGTGGGCTCCGCTCCCAGATCTGGGTGCCAGTTGATGGCCGCACCAGCCCGGATGTTGGAGCTTGGCGCCCAGATCTTCTCGGTAGCGCCGATTGCCCGGTCCGGCGCGCCGACGCAAGAGCATCGGGCCGTACAGATCGACGAGCGCCGCCGCGCAGCAGGTGGTCGCCCCTCAGTCACGCCAGACTGGTGACGTGCCACTGATCGATGTCGCTTACGACCACACCGTGACGGACAGCGAGCTTCGACGACTTGCCGATCTCCTGCCAGACCTCGTTGCTGAAGCCGTTGAGTGTGCCGAGGAGCCTTGGACCGGAGCGGCGGAGGTTGGCGACATCGAGATCCGATTCCGACCTAAGGGCTCGTATGACATCGGTGAGCTCCGTGTCGCCGTGGAGGTTCGCACTCGACGGTTGGAATCCCGTCTCGTGGATCGGCAACGCCGGGCCGACCTGATTCGAGACCGGATCTCTGTAGCAGTCGGCGGCCCGATCGGTGTCTGGCTGATGCTGATAGAAGGTGCGTGGAGCCAGACCTGACAGCGCCACTCATCCCACCCACCGAGTTCGAAGCGCTCTACTTCGCTCGAACCCGAGCCACCAGCAAGGTCCCAACACCCACCCGGACCTGATGCAAAAGACCGGCCGGTTCAGTTCTTGATTGCCGACCGCGTCGATCTGTGTTGGGTCAGGGTGCAGGGGCGTCGGAGTCGTCGGTCGGGTCCAAGTCCTCGAGGGGCTCGCTCGGATGTTCGACCGAGTCTTCGGCGTTGAACAACTCCATGAACGGAAACTCGTGGTCCTCGCTCCGTTTGGGCTCGGGATCGTTGGTGCTCATGCACGACCGTACCGCGCCCAACGCGTCTCTGGGACCATGACAGCTAGGGGAGTTACCGCTACCAGACTCGTGAGACAACGTCGCGCACAGCGGCAGTTCAGATCGGGAAGGTTGCTCGCGGACGCTCCGCAGATCTGGGTGCCACGCTCATCGGTTTCACTTGCTGAAGATCGCTGATTGGCGCCCAGATCCCGAGGCCACAGAACGAGTGCGCTCCGCTCCGAGATCTGGGTGCCAGCCCATCGACCGCAGCAGCGACGATGTCGGAGCGTGGCGCCCAGATCTTTCAGATCGCGGTTGATGCGCAGCTGGACGAGCTCGAGGAGCAGGTTCGTGCGAGCTTGGTTGCGGAACGTCCATTTGCGTTGCTCGATCATCGGGCGAACCTCAGCGATGGGAGCCTCGACGGCACCGTTCGAGTAGTGCGCGGGCAACCCTGATCGCCGTGGGGTTTGGATGCGCATGCGACGGATCCGACGTCGAACCCATTTCTGTGTGTTCGCTGCATCATTCGTGACTGCCACTGCGGCGGCGTAGTCCTGCCAGCCGTTCAGCGAGTGAAAAGCGTCGCCTAACACCCCGTCGCGCACGACACGGCAGCCCTCGTGGCCCGGGCGCGAACATCGAGGGAGATCCACACCTCTTCATGGGCGGGCCAGAGCCCGCCCTTGAGGGATTCATCACACCATCGGCCGAAGGGGGTCGGTGGGGTACCGTTTCGGTTGCCGGCCTTGCGGGCCGTCTTGGTCTTCGAGCCAGGGTCGAGCCGGTAGCACGCCCTCCGCACGTCAACTCGAGTTCGTGGAGGATGCGTGATGGGTAATGGCGTCGTGGTCGCAGTGGCTGTCGGGATCGGGATCGCCGTTCAGGCGGCGATCATCGGGCGTGGTGCATCGGGCAGCTCACCGCTCGGGATTTCGTTCGCGCTACAGATCAGCGGCGTCGCTGCCGCCACGGTGTGGGCCATCAGTCGCGGCCGGTGGGCGGAGGTGACTGCCGTGGCTCGTCAGTGGTGGTGGGTACCGCTCGGCCTCGGTGGTTGGGTCGTTGTCGCCGGATTGGCGTACGCCTCGCACCGCATCGGCGTCGCTCCGACGCTTGGCATCTCCGTCGCAGCGCAACTCGTCACGGCCATCGTGATCGATTCTGCACGCACCCACCACATTGGTCCGTCGGTGGTGCTTGGTTCGGCGCTCGTTCTCGGTGGCGTCGTGGTACTGGCCGCGTTCAGGTGACTCGATGGGCGTCGGCGAGTGAGACGCGCCCGAGGTCGGTGCGATCGACGACGAGGATCCAGTAACGACTCGGGTGGTCGGTGAAGGGCACGTAGGCGGGTGAAGCGCGGGCGAGGCAGGTCGTCATCGCCTACACCGACGGCACGATGAGAGCTGGAGCAGCCAGGACCTGCTCTACTGGCCCGCAGGTCACAGCGTCCGCGTCGTAGACGATGCCGAGGTGATCCTGTTCAGCCCGCAAGCCGAGCACACTGCGGTAGTGGATCACATGCTCGCCAAGATCGGCGGATGAACGCAAAGCCCACATCTCGCACACGACCGGAGGAAACACCTTGCTAGGCAACGAACAACTCGCGATCATCATCCCCGAGCTGCGCGAGATCGGCGAACGCATCGACCCGAGCCAACTCCACCGGCCGACCCCATGCACGGACTTCACGGTCGCGGGCGTGCTCGGACACATGACCGGACTGGCATCCGCGTTCGCTCCGATTTTCCGTGGCGAGGAGCCTCCGAGCAGCGTTGCCGAATCCGACGACACCACCGAGCTGGCCCGGTTCGACGCCGCGATGGTGGCGCTGCTCGACGCAGTGCAGCCGCCCGACCACGCCACGGCAATCGAGCGCCTCGTCGCCTTCTCGGGCCGTACTGGCCTGACCTCGAACAATGCTGGCACGGAACGACCGGTGACCGCGTGACCGCCAACGTCTCTGCCAACTACACCCGGGGCGACCTCCAGCAGTCGGTGCTCGCCGCGATCATTGCCGATGGATACGACCCCGACGATCTGGACCCGGAGGCGTTGACGCCGGCGGAAGAGTTCCACACGTTCGGCCGCGCCGCCACCGTTGCGCTGGCCGAGGCCGCCTCGATCACCTCCGACGATCGGGTGATCGACGTGGGCAGTGGTCTGGGCGGTCCGGCGCGCTACCTGGCACGTGCGCGTCACTGCCGGGTCGTGGGCGTCGACCTCACCCAGGAGCTCTGTGACGTCGCCGCCGACCTCACCCGCCGCGTTGGCCTCAGCGACCGAGTCGAGATCCACCAGGGAGACGCACTCGCTCTTCCCTTCCCGGACGGCTCGTTCGACGTCGCCTGGACACAGCACGTCTCGATGAACATCGCAGACAAGGTCGGCTTCTTCGCGGAGATGCGTCGGGTCCTGCGTCCGGGCGGCCGGCTCGCCTTCTTCGATCTCCTCAGCGGGCCTGAACAGCCGATCCACTTCCCCGTGCCGTGGGCGGAAGATCCGTCATCGAGCGCATTGGCCACGACCGAGGAGACCCGAGAACTGCTCGCCGGTGCAGGGTTCGAGATTCGACTGTGGGAGGACCTGACCGTCGATGCTGTCGCCTTCTACGCGTCGCTCGCTGCCGGGCCGTCGACCAGTAAGCACCTCGGCCTCCACCTGCTGATCCGCGACATGCCCACCAAAGGGGCGAACCTGAAGCGGAACGTCGAGGAGCGCCGGCTGGCGCTTGTGCGTTGCGTCGCGGACGCCATCTGAGCGCGCCACCGTGTCTCCGCTACGGCGGGGGTCATGCAGGTCGGTGCTCCACGTCGGTCGCACGCTGTCCACTCTTCCCGAAGTCCGAGACCCTCTCAACCGCGTGAGAGCGCGCCGGGTTCGACGCGTACGATGTCGGCATGCACCACATTGCGCGGACGCTCCGGGTCGAGCCGCTGGACGCGACGTTCGGTGCTGTCGTTGGCGATGTCGTCCTGAGGCACGCCAGCGATGCGACCGTTGCCGAGCTGACCGAGCTGTGGCTCGAGTATGCCCTGCTCGTGTTCCCTGACCAGCACATGACACAGCACGAGCAGGACGAGTTCGCCCGTCGCTTCGGCGAACTCGAGTTCACGGCGACTCCGCTCACGAACATCGAACGCGATGGGACGCTCCGCGCTACTGGGCACGACTTGTCCAAGTCCCTGCGTGCCAACGAGCGATGGCACCACGACAGCACCTACATGCCCGTCCAGGCGAAGGGCGCGGTGTTCACGGCGGAGATCGTTCCGGACGAGGGTGGCGATACCGGCTTCGCCGACATGCGCGCTGCCTACGACGCGCTCGACGACTCGATGAGGGAGCGGATCGACGGCCTCGCCGCGCATCACTCTCGGCGTTACAGCATGGACCGCGCCGATCTGCACGTCAGTGATGACAACGCTGACCGATACCAGCTCTACGGCTACGGCATCGATATCGAGCCGCCGCTGCGTCCGCTGGTGAAGGTTCACCCGGCCACCGGTCGGCCCAACCTCCTGATCGGACAGCATGCCCACGCGATTGTCGGCCTCACCGCCGACGAGTCCGAGGTACTGCTCGATCGGCTCAACGACGACGCGTGCACTTCGCCGCGCACCTACTTCCACACGTGGACGAAGGGCGATGCGGTGCTGTGGGACAACCGCCGTCTCATGCACCGGGCGACGCCCCACGATCCCGGACAAGCCCGGCGGATGTGGCACACCCGGATTGCCGGCGACCCTGCGACCGAATCCGGCCTCGACCACTGAGCCTTTCGGGCGTGCCATGCCGACGACCACAACGGTGCGCCCGCGTGCATCCGTCACGCCGCCTCCGGAACGCCGGCTCGAGCCCGAGTGTTTCGAGGTGACAGGTGGGCGCCAAGAACTCCACAGGACCGTGTCGCAGGGGTCGTGGGCGCCTCGGAATCGGCGTCGTCCGTTCCACGTTGGGTAGCGTCCGGACATGGCACAGACGCTTCGACTGACGGCCACGCTCGCCTATTCACATCGCAAGGAGTACGTCCGCTGGATCGGCGAGGCCAAACGGGAGTCGACTCGCGCCGACCGGATTGCAAAGACGGTTGATCAAGTCGGTCAGGGCAGCGCTCGCTGATCGCCGCGATCGCGAGTGACGGCCGCCCACCCACCAACCACATCACGTCAAACCGCTTTGGATCTGACAATTCCCTTGATCTCCAACACAGAGTGCAGGCACGTGGATGCAAGGATTGCCCGATGGAAGGAGTGCGATGATCTTCAAGCAGTACTACCTCGGGTGCCTTTCTCACGCGTCGTACTTGATTGGTGACGAGTCCACGGGCCGGGCCATCGTGGTCGATCCGCAACGTGACGTGTCGCAGTACCTCGCCGATGCGGCGGGGTCCGGGCTGACGATCGAGCGGGTGATCGAAACGCACTTCCACGCCGATTTCCTCTCCGGACATCTCGAGTTGCAAACCGCAACGGGTGCCGCGATCTCGTACGGCTCGGTGGCGGAGACCTCAGCCGAATTTTCGATCGACGGCCTGGACCACGGCGCTCGGTTGGCCTTGGGTGACGTTGTGTTGGAGGTGCGGCACACGCCCGGCCACACGCCGGAGTCGATTTCGATCGTGGTGTTCGAACATGCAGATGACGTCACGCCGTATGGGGTGCTGACCGGTGACACGTTGTTCATCGGTGATGTCGGGCGGCCCGACCTGCTCACCTCGGTTGGGATGACCGCTGATCAACTTGCCCGCCAGCTCTACCGCTCGACGCGGGAGCAGCTGTTGCCCTTGCCGGATGAGACCAGAGTGTTCCCCGCTCACGGTGCAGGCTCGGCGTGCGGAAAGTTCTTGTCGTCGGAAACGTCGTCGACGATCGGGGAGCAACGCCGCACGAACTATGCGTTGCAACCGATGAGCGAAGACGAGTTCGTTGATGTCGTCACGGATGGACAGAGCTTGTCGCCGCTGTACTTTGCGTTCGCCGCCAACCGCAACAAGCAAGCGCACGAGATGCTGTCGGAGGACCTGCCTCCACGGGCGATGTCGATGACCGAAGTGCTCGCCGAGCAGCGACGAGGGGCCGTTGCGCTCGACACGCGCGACCCTGCGGTGTTCGCCCAGGGCCACCTGGTCGGCTCGTACAACGTCGGTTTGGCGGGACGCTACGCCGAGTACGCGGGTGACGTGTTGACGCCGGATCAGCCGATCGTGTTGGTGTGCGAGTCCGGCACCGAGCTGGAGTCTCGCAACCGGTTGGCCCGCATCGGCTTCGATCGGGTGATCGGCTGCCTGTCCGATCCGGTCACCGCGTTTCTCGCTCATCCGGGCTGGATCGCCAGCGCGTCGCGTCTGACGACGTCAGAACTGGTTGATCGCCTCGCCACCGTCGAAGGTCTCCAACTCGTCGATGTGCGTGGACCGGGAGAGGTTGCTGCTGGAAGGCTGGCGGCCGCGAGAGAGCTTCCGCTGTCTCGGATCTTGGATCGGCTCGCCGAGCTGGATCCGACGGCGGCGACGGTGGTGTATTGCACCGGGGGCTACAGGTCGATGATCGCCGCATCGCTGATGCGAGCGTCCGGATTCCGAGACGTGTCCGACCTGATCGGCGGGTATGTCGCGTGGGAACAGGCAGGGTTACCGATCGTCATTCCAACGGCGATCGGAGCTTGAGCCAACCGTGACGCGTTACGCCTTTCTCATCGACCAGGACACCTGCATCGGTTGTCATGCCTGCACCGTGGCGTGCAAGTCGGAGCACGACGTGCCGTTGGGAGTGAACCGCACCTGGGTGAAGTACATCGAACGCGGTGAGTTCCCCGATACACGACGGTTCTATTCGGTGAACCGCTGCAACCATTGCGACGACGCCCCGTGTGTGGCGATCTGCCCGACGACTGCGTTGTTCCGGCGTGATGACGGCATCGTCGATTTCGACGATTCGAGCTGCATTGGCTGCAAGTCATGCATGAACGCCTGTCCGTATGACGCGTTGTACATCAACCCCGACACACAGACCGCCCACAAATGCAACTTCTGTTCCCACCGTATCGAGGTCGGCTTGGAGCCGAGTTGCGTGGTCGTCTGTCCGACGCAGTCGATCTTCGCCGGAGACATCGACGACTCGACCAGCAAGATCTCGGTGATGTTGGGTCGTCATGAGACGCACGTGAGGGCACCGGAGCAAGGCACCAGGCCGCACGTCTTCTACAAGGGAGTCGACCAGGCGGCGCTCGATCCGCTGCGTACCAAGATCGCCGAGGACGGCATGATCTGGGCCGACACCACCGAGCATCACCCGACGGTGCGGGTTGCCCCACCCGGGCACGGCAAACAGATCGTCGCTCGCACGGCCTACACGACGGCGCATCCGATGGCCTGGACCGGCAAGGTTTCCGCCTACCTGGTCACGAAGGCGATCAGCGCAGGTGCGCTGTTCGTCGGCGGCCTCGGTGTGTTGACCGGTCATGCAGACGAGCGGGCATTCATCGGGCTCACGTTGCCGTTGATCTCGTTGCTGTTCGCCGCGGCGACGGGTGTGTTGCTGGTCGCCGATCTCAAGCAGCCGAAGCGGTTCTACTACATCTTCACCCGAGCCCAGTGGGGTTCGTGGCTGGTGCGCGGCGCCTTCATCCTGCTTGGGCATGGCGTGCTTGCATCGGTCTGGCTCCTGGGCGGATTGCTCGACTCACCCGGGCTGATCAAGGCGGTTGCAGTGCCGGCCGCGCTGTTCGCCGCCGGCGCCGCCGGGTACACAGCGTTCCTGTTCGGGCAATGCGAGGGCCGCGACTTCTGGCAAACCCCGCTCCTGTTACCGACCCTGTTGGCTCAGGCCGGGGCTGGCGGCGCGGGCATCGGTCTGCTGCTGGCCCCGCTGTTCGACCTGCCGAACCGGCTCCTCAGGGCGATCACGTGGATGTTGCTCGGCAGTGTGGCGGCGCTGGCGTTCTTGACCTGGACGGAGTTGTCGAGCAGGGCGACGATGCATGTGGAGTTGGCGCAACGGGCGATGACCCACGGGGAGTACAAGCATCGGTTCTGGGGCAGCGTGCTGGTCGGTCTGGTGGTAGCCGGTGCGTTGGGGATCGTGGCCGTGATCTCCGGCTCGTGGGGGTGGGCGTCGGCCGGCGGTGTCGCCGCGATCGCCGGTGTTGCGTTGTACGAGGACGCGTTTGTGCGTGCGGGCCAGTCCGTGCCGCTGTCGTGACGAAAGGCTGACCGATGTCATTGCTCGATGATCTCAATCGTTCTGCTCAGGCCAACCTCACGCGGATCATGCCCGGCTCGCAGCTCACCAATTACGCCGCCCGCCGAACGGTGGGATGACTGGGTGGAGCTCGACGCCAAATCATGGGCGCACGGCGAGAGGAAAGAGCGCCGCTTCCGGCTGATCCCCACGACGTGCTTCAACTGTGAGGCGTGCTGCGGCCTGCTCGCATACGTCGACAAGTCGACCGGGCAGATCGCCAAGCTGGAGGGCAACCCGGCCCATCCGGCGAGCCGTGGACGTAACTGTGCCAAGGGCCCGGCGACGCTCACACAGGTGTACGACCCGGAACGCATCCTGTACCCGCTGAAGCGCTCCGGCCGGCGTGGCGAAGGCAAGTGGGAGCGGGTGACCTGGGAGCAGGTGCTGACGGAGATCGGGACGCGTATTGGCACGGCTTTTCGTGAGGGCCGCCACGACGAGGTCGTGTACCACGTTGGTCGTCCGGGTGACGACAGCTACATCGAGCGCGTGCTGCACGCGTGGGGCATCGACGGGCACAACTCGCACACCAACATCTGCTCGTCTGGCGCCCGCGTCGGGTACGCGTCGTGGATGGGCTTCGACCGCCCGTCGGGTGACCACGCCAACGCCAAGGTGATCTTTCTCATCTCGTCGCACTTGGAAGCGGGGCACTACTTCAACCCGCACGCCCAGCGGATCATCGAGGGCAAGATGCGCGGGGCCAAGATCATCTGCGTCGATCCGCGGCTGTCGAACACGGCGTCGATGAGCGATCACTGGCTGGCGCCGTGGCCCGGTACCGAAGCGGCGATGCTGCTGGCGATCGCCCGCCTGCTGCTGCAAACGGGCACGTGGGATCGCGAGTTCGTGCGCCGTTGGGTGAACTGGGAGACGGTGCTGCGCGAGATGCGCCCCGACCTCGAGTGCACGTTCGAGAACTTCGCTCCAGCGGTGATCGAGCTGTACGCGGAGTTCACGCCCGAGTACGCGGCGCGGGTCTGCGGCATCACTGCGGAGAAGATTCGTGAGATCGTCGATGTCATTGCCACCGCCGTGCCCGGCAAGCTCAGCTCGCACAACTGGCGTGCCGCGGCGGCCGGCAACGAAGGGCGGCTGGCAGGTCGCCCGATGCCTCTGGTTCCTCAACGTGCTCACCGGCTCGGTCGGTACCGAGGGCGGTGTCAGCCCGAACGGGTGGAACAAGTTCATCCCGGTTCCGCCCAAGGTCGTGCACCCTCAGGGTCGGTGGAACGATCTCAACTGGCCGGTCGAGTACCCGCTCGCTCATCACGAGGCGTCCATCCTCCTGCCCCATTTCCTGAAGGAAGGCCGCGGGCGGATCGACACCTACTTCAGCCGGGTCTACAACCCGATCTGGACGAACCCCGACGGGTTCTCGTGGCTGGAGGCGCTCACCGACGAGTCGCTCGTCGGATGCCACGTCGCGCTGACTCCGACATGGTCGGAGAGCGCCTGGTTCGCTGATTACGTGCTGCCGATGGGCAACGGCGCCGAACGCCACGACGTTGCCAGCTACGAAACGCACAGCGGACGATGGATCGGCTTTCGTCAACCAGTGTTCCGCGTCAACGCCGAGAAAGAAGGCCGCACGGTCCGGCGCACCTGGGAGGTCAACCCCGGCGAGGTCTGGGAGGAAAACGAGTTCTGGATCGACCTCTCCTGGAAGATCGACCCCGACAACGCTCTCGGTATTCGCCAGCATTTCGAGTCGACCGTCAATCCGGGAGAGCCACTCGGCATCGACGAGTACTACGACTTGATGTTCCGCAACTCGATCCCCGGCCTCCCCGAGGCCGCGGCAGCAGAGGGGCTCGACCCTCTCGGTTTCATGCGCAAGTACGGAGCGTTCGAGATTCCCGGTGGCCAGTACGCGGTCCACGAACGCATCGTCACGCCCGAAGAAGTCACCACGGCCAACGCGGTCAGGAACGACGACGGTGTGTACCAGGTGCCGGGTACCGCCGGGCTCCACGATTCGCTCGACGACATCGGTGGGCACATGCCCTTCATCGGTGACGGTTCGATCGGCGTCGAGATCGACGGCACCGTCCGCTTCGGGTTTCCCACCCCGTCACGCAAGCTCGAGATGTACTCACCGATGCTGCGCGACTGGGGTTGGCCCGAGTACGCGATGCCCGCATTCATCAAGAGCCATGTGCATTGGGAAGACCTCGACATGGAACACGGCGAGCGCATCCTGCTCCCCACGTTCCGGCTGCCGACGTTGATCCACACCCGCTCCGGACAGGCGAAATGGCTGAACGAGATCAGCCACTCGCATCCCATGTGGATCCACCCATCCGACGCCGAACAACTCGGTATCGAGATGAAGGGCCTCGTGCGCATCACCACCCAGATCGGCTACTTCGTGATCCGCGCCTGGCGGACCGAAGGCATCCGCCCCGGTGTCGTCGGCGTGTCACACCACATGGGCCGATGGCGCCTCGACGACGCAGAAGGGACGGCGCGGTACTCGTCGGCGCTTGCGTCGCTCAGCGGCCCGACCACAGCGTTTGGCCAGAGCGATCGACCGACGGGCACTCCTGGCCAATGGAGCATGAGTCAGGTCGAGGGCGTGACACCGTTCGAATCCTCGGATCCTGATTCGGCCCGGGTGTGGTGGAGCGATGCCGGTGTGCATCAGAACCTCACGTTCCCCGTGCAGCCCGACCCGGTCTCGGGGATGCACTGCTGGCTGCAGCGTGTCACCGTCGCTCCCGCACACCCTGATGACCGCTACGGCGACATCGCCGTCGACACCGGCAAGTCCACCGCGGTGTACCGCGAATGGCTGGCCAAAGCCCGCCCTGGCCCCGGGCCCGGTGGACTTCGACGACCCCTGTGGCTGGCCCGGCCGGTCAAGCCAACGGCTGCCGCATATGCTGCGCCACCCAGGGATGGGAGCCGGCAGCAATGACCAGTGATCTCGCCCTCATCGCCGAACGACGCGGCGGCCTCGCTGCCCTCCTCGGATTGCTCATCCTCGAAGAACCCGGGCCGGACCTTGCGCCGTTGGTGGCCGAGATTCCCGCACTGGCGGCGCTCGCCCTCGGCGATCCTGCCATCGCCACCGAGTACGAACGGGTCTTCTTGCGTGGCGTGCCCCTCTACGAGAGTGTGTTCCGCAGCGAAGACGGCCAACACGGGGGAGAATCCGTCACCGCCATCGTCGACACCTATGAACGGCTCGGGTTCAACGAACACCTCGACCGGCCGTGGCGCGTCGCCGGAGCAGACCACCTCGGACTACAGCTGCGCTGCCTCGCCCATCTCTGCCACGAAGAAGCCACCGCGTGGCGATCAGGTACACCCGACAAGGCAATGGAGATGGTCGAGACCGAGCGAACGTTCTTCGCCCATCACCTCGCCGGTTGGGCACCCGTTGCGGTTCAATGCGCCATCCGATGCGCCGGCGAGAGTCCGTACAGCCCACTGCTCGCCGCGATCGCCGACCACCTCACCGAGGAGCTCGACCGCCTTCGACCGGCCCCAGATCTGGGAGGCCAGATCGGAGTCGAACCGCTCCCGGCCAACCTCGGGCCCGCCCGCCTGTCGCGGCTCCTGCTCGCCCCCGCCACCAGCGGAACGTGGCTCAGCTCCACTGTCATCGGCAGAGCAGCACGATCGATCGGCACACCATGGCGCCCCAGCGACACCCGGTCCGCGCTGCGCCACATCATCGAAGACGCCCACGACACCGGCGACCTGTCGACTCTGCTGGAACCGATCATCGGCAACCTCGACGAGGCCATCGACTGGCACCATCAACAGGCAGCGCGCTCACCGGGCAACGCCGCAAATGCACGGCGGTGGGCGCTGACAGCCGAATCGATGCGCGACCGCCTCATCCAAATTGCGGACTCCGGTCTCCATGGTCGCCGCCCGTCGACAGCCGCCGAGACGTTCACCGTGATCGGCTCCGACCCAGAACGTCTCACCGAGGTGATCGACAGGATCGTCTCGGACCTGCGACGCCAGGGCTACGACGTCGAGCGACACGTCGATGCCGATCGAATGTCCGGGCCAGTGTTCAGCGATTCAGCCGTCGGCCATGCTGACGCGGCCCCATGAGTTGTGTGTGCGGAAGTCGGTGGCCCACCCGGCGAGGTGAAGATCGAGCACTCCCGTCGTTCGGTCGATCTTCGCCTCCAGCGTCAAGTCGCGCACGAAGGCCAGCTGCTCGTTGCTGTCGTCGTCGTCGTAGATCGCCTCGCTGTACGACGACGATCGCCACCAGTGGTCGTAGGTCTGGAACGTCCCGTCAGTGACCAGACCTCGCAGTTTTTCGACCTGCTGCCAGGTGTGTTCGACCAACTTGACAGCCAGTGTCGTGCCCGCGACCGCCTCGACGTAGGGGTGGAGATGTTCGTGCACGGATGCGACGCGCTCCTCGAATCGCACCGAGCCATCTTGGACCGGCATCTCGATCTCCTCCGCCTCGACATCGGAGCTCGCATCAGCCTGCACTGCGTTCGACCAGTCGTATCGCCCCGGATTGCCCGTGTTGATCTGATCGGCGATGTCGTTCCAGTAGTCGATGAATCTGGTGTGCTCGGGATTCGATGGATCAAGAGGAGCGGGGGGATCGGGCAGAGATGCGAAGTAGGCCTCGTTGGTGAGTGCCGACAAGACCTCGTGATGGGCCTGGTGCCATTGCTGGATCATCGCTTCGTGCGACGGGTCGTTCGGATCGAGCCGCGGCGGTGCGGCGGGAGCCAGCTCCCGGAAGCGCACGTCGACCTTGGCGAGCATCTCGTCACGGGTGGGTAAGGGCATGGCGCGACGCTAGTGGGTTCGCCTTGCCCAAAAGTTCCGACTCCCGGTCAACGCCGCTGATTGCCGGACCCGCGTAGGATCGCACCGTGCCCATCCGTGTTGCGATCGCCGAGGACAACGTTCTGCTCCGTGATGGCCTGGCCCGGCTGATCTCTTCCACGTCCGACTTCGAGTTGGTGGGCACCGCGGCGAGTTACGACGAATTGCTCGAGCTCGTTGAGCGCTCCTTGCCGGATGTCGTCATCACCGACATCCGCATGCCTCCGACGGGAACCGACGAAGGGATTCGGGCGGCCGCCAGTCTGCGTACCAGCCATCCGCAGATCGGTGTGATCGTGCTCAGCCAGTACGTGTCACCGGCATATGCGTTGTCGTTGCTGTCGCAGGGATCAGAGCGTCGCGGGTATCTCTTGAAGGACCGCGTTGCCGATGTCGACGACCTGGTCGACGCCATCCGCGTTGTGTTCGATGGCGGCGCCGTGATCGATCCGAAGGTGGTCGAGCAATTGGTCGCCTCGTCGAACCGCCGGACGAAGGCGCCGCTCGACTTCCTCACACCACGCGAGCGCGAGGTGTTGGGCGAGATGGCTCAGGGCAAGTCAAACGCTGCGGTCGCCGCGTCGCTGGTTCTCTCCGAGCGGGCGGTGGAGAAGCACATCAACTCGATCTTCTCCAAGCTGCACCTGACCGAAGAACGTGACGTGAATCGTCGAGTCGCTGCGGTGCTGCTCTACCTCACGGAAGGTGATACAGGCCACACCCCCGATGACGTATCAGCACGATTCTCTGAACGGGGTTGAGGTGCGACCATGACACCGTCATGGAGGTTCTTCTGATGGAGCAGCCGCGCGTGGGTGCTGAACTCGACGTCGTGCAGGTTCTGGTGGTCGACGACCAGCCGCCGTTCCGCGCTGCGGCCCGAGCGGTCATCGCCCGTGTGCCGGGATTCGAAGTCGCCGCCGAAGCCACGTCGGGGGAGGAGGCAGTCGAGCTCGTCGACAGGATCCGCCCCGGTGTCGTGCTGATGGACATCAACATGGGGGCGATGGACGGCCTCGAGGCCACCAAGATCATCACCACTGCCCACCCCGAGACGTTCGTGATCCTCGTCTCGACGTACACCGAGGCCGACATGCCGCCCGCGGCGCGTGTCTGCGGGGCGATGGCCTACGTGAACAAAGACGAACTGTCGCCACGCGTCCTGCGACGTCTGTGGGAGGCCGGGGGCGATCCGGCCTGGCTCGGTCGCTTGGCCTGACGGCGAGGTTCGGCGTGCGGTCGAACTCTCCTTTTCGGGCTTCGTTCAGCTGTCGAGTGGGACGTGCCCGCGAATGGTCGTACCGGCCCCGACAGCGCTGACCACCTCGATCGTGCCACCGAACGAGCCCATGCGGTCGCGCATGTTGACGAAGCCGTGTCCTGCGCCGGCAGTGGAGACGGGATCGAAGCCGGGGCCGTCGTCGGTGACCTCCCAATGCAGGCCATGGTCGGTCTCCCACACCTTGACCAACGCTGAGGCATTGGCGCCGGCGTGCTTCCCGGCGTTCTGCAACGCCTCCATGCAGCAGAAGTAGATGGCCGCCTCGACCTCTTCGGAATGACGGCGTACGGCGATCTCGGTGTCGGTCGGCAGGGCGGCACGTGCGGCAGCGGCGGGCAATGCCTCGCCGAGGCCACCCGACATCAGCAGCGGGGGGAAGATGCCGTGGGCGAGGGCGCGGAGCTCGGCGATCGCATCCTGCAGGTCGCCACGGATCTCGTCGATCATCGACTCGGCGTCCTGCGGGTCGTCGGTGACGGCGTCTCTGGCGAGACGCAGCTTGACGGCCAGGGCGACGAGGTGCTGTTGTGCGCCGTCGTGCAGGTTGCGTTCGAGCTTGCGCCGCTCCGCATCGCCGGCCGCGACGATTCGCACGCGCGAGGCGCGCAACTCGTCGTTGGTATCTCGCAACTCGTCGAGCGATGCCTGTAGCGCAGTGTCGAGCTGCACGTTGTGGAGGGCGAGGCCGACTTGGCGGGCCAACTCGGTGAGTACGCGATCGTCGTCTTCGGTGAACGCAGCGCCATCGCTCGCTCGCTCGCAGGAGATCAGCCCGAGCAGCTCGCCGCTGTGGGCGATCGGCGCGACGCGGGTCGACGACGTCGCGCCGGACGAGACGAACCCGGGTAGCCAGATGTCGAGCCACGTCCCACCGGAGACCCCGGCTCGGCTCACGACGGCGCGTTCCTTCTCGCCGACTGAATACGGAACGAGTTGACGGTGCGGCACCATCGCGGCCACTTCGAAGTGGCCGTCGCTGCCGGTCCAAATCTGAGCGCTGCGCAGCTGCATCGACTTGCGCAGCGTCTCCGCCAGTTGCAGAAGCAGCTCGTCGAGCGGGATGGCTCGGGTGAGGCGCATGCCCCATGTGCGTAATGCTTCGTCGGGCGAAACGCGCTCGCCGTAGACCACGCGATTGGCCCGCTCGGTCAGCCAAGTCCGCGCCGGCTGGTAGGCGAGGGCGGCCCCGGCCGCAGCAAGCATCGAGAGGAGGAGGAGCGAGCGCTCGCTCCCATTGGGCTTTCGGCCGAACGCGGCCAGTGCGAGCACATAGGCGGTCACGATCAAGATGGTCAGACCAGCGAGAGACACTGTGTTCGTGAGGAGCCGATCGACTCGAGCGAGCAAACGCGGAACAGTGCCGGCGGCGAGCGCCAGCGGCAGCAATCCGGACGCCGCCAGGGCGATTTCGGCGTTGTGGTGCGGCCAATCGGCGACCAGTGACAGTGCCGCGCTGACGACGGCCACCTCGGCGCCGACCACGATCGCCCAGCCGATCCATTGCATCCGGCGGCGGTCGACGACGCCTGCGACGCGGTAGATGGCGTGTGCGGTCGGTAGTGCTGTCAGCGCCGCTGCCCAGAGCGCCACGACGGGCCAGACCAAGACGTTGTCGCGGTCGGTGAGCATCGCCAGACCGATAGCGATGGCTACGACGTAGCCGACAACGACGAACGTGCGATGCCCTGCCCGAGTCAGCCTGCCGTCGGGAAGTGTCAGCAGTAGGTGGAAGACAAGCGCGGGGGTGACGGTCACTGCCAGCCGTTGCCCGGCGTCGGCCATCAGCCCGCCGAACCCCTGCACGTCACTCGTCGCGTTGATGCTCCACGACAACGCACCGGCCGCCGCAGCCGCGGCGAAGGACTGCACGATCGACGCAGCCGGGCAATGCCGGCGAACGGTGATGACCAGGCCCGCCGCTGCCCACACCAGGGCGAGGCAGGACAGCACGACGAGACCAACGGTCGCGTCTCTGCCCGCCACGAGAAGCGCACCACCGGCGGCGATGGCCGCTGCGGCGCACACGGCCATGCCCAGATAGGTGCTCGTCGAGCGACGCTCGGTGATCTCGGCTTTGGCGCTGCGCACGGAAAGGACGTCGACGTTCATGGTGCCCTCAGCACAGATCTCGGCATCTGCTCCACGACGATGCGTTCAGTCCCCGATGGACCGACGACCGTCGTCGACGACGCGGCCGTCCTTCATGCGCACCAGCCGCTGGGCTGCGTCGGCGACCGGCTGGTCGTGGGTGACGAGCAGGATCGTCTGGCCTCCGGAGTGCAGACGAGTGAACAGCTCGAGAACTTCCTCGCCGCCCTCGGAGTCGAGGGCGCCGGTGGGTTCGTCGGCGAGCAGGAGCGTGGGCTCGTTGGCGAGTGCTCTGGCGATCGCCAGTCGCTGGCGCTGGCCGCCGGACAACGCCGCTGGCGACTGCTTGGCCTTGTCGCCGATTCCCAGCAGATCGAGCAGATCGCGGGCTCTGGTCTCGGCCATCTTGCGCTTGCGCCCGGCGATGAGAGCCGGCATCAGCACGTTTTCGAGTGCCGTCATCCCTTCGAGGAGGTTGAAGAACTGAAAGACGATCCCGATGTGCTGGCGACGCATGATCGCCAGTTCACTCTCCGTCTTGCCGACGAGAAGTTGACCGGCGACCGACACTTCGCCTTCGTCGGGCACGTCGAGGCCGGCGACGATGTTGAGCAACGTCGACTTGCCACAGCCCGATGGTCCCATCACCGCCACGAACTCGCCGCGTCCGAGGTCGAGATCGGCGCCGCGCAGGGCGCGTACGGGTGCGGTCTCCTGCTCGAATGTTCGGAACACCTGTCTCACGTCGACGACAACGTCGCGATCGACCGTCACCGGATTGATCACCGACTCGCTGATGGTCATGATGCTGCCTCCTGGCTGACGACCGAGATGGTCGCATTCTGGTTCACGGATGCAATCTTGCGTGGCCGAACCGGGGTCGACCGTCCCTTGACGAGATGCGGGCCGAGATCCTCGGCCTCTGGTTTGACAGTGAGCTGGTCCCACGTGGCGTCGCTGACGACGATCTCGCCGTCGGCCGCGAACTGTTGCAGACGCTGACACAGGTTGACCGCGTCGCCCACGACGGTGTACTCCAGTCTCTCCTCCGAGCCGAGGAGAGCGGCGGCTACATCGCCCGTCGACAGTCCGATGCCCAGGGGGAACGGCTCGAGTCCCTGCGCGATCCAGCGCGCGTTCACCGCCGCCTGGGCAGCGTGCATGGAGTGGGCGGCGACAAGGGCCCGGTCGGCGTGATCCAGCGTTGGCTCGGGAGCGCCGAAGACTGCCATCACGGCATCGCCGACGTACTGCATCACGGTGCCGCCGGCGGCCAGGATGGCGTTGTTCATCTCGGCGCGGTGGACATTGAGCTGTTGGGCCAATGACGATGGATCGGTGTGCTCGCTGATCGTCGAGTAGCCGCGGATGTCGCTCATCAACACGGTGAGCGTGAGTTGCTCGGTGTCACCGGCGTGAGCGCCGCGAGCACGAATTCGTTCGGCGACGCCCGTCGGGAGAAGGCGTGACAACGATTCGCCCTGCTCCTCCCTCGAGATGATCGCGTTGTGGATCCGCTTGAGGCGGTCGAGCGCGCCGGCAGTGCCGATCGAGACGCCCTCGGCGAGACGAAGGAACAGGTTCTCGATGCGAGCCTCGACGGCCCCCGGGGTCGACTTCGTCGCCGCCGCGATGGCCTTGATCGGCTTGCCCTCGGCGACCATCTCCAGCAAGGCATCGTCCTCGACGTCGAGCCCACCGGTGCGACGCACCGGGCTGATGAGGGCACTGACCACCGCGGGATCGAGCATCGAACCGCCGGACGCAACCTCACGAATCGCCCTGGCGAGTTGATCGCCCTCGGCGATGCGGTCCTTGAGCAAGTAGGCGTAACCGGCGGCCCCCTCGGAAAGCAACGAGATCGCGTAGTCGGGGTCGTCGTACTGACTGAGGATCACGATGCCGGTGCCAGGGTGGCGTTTGCGAATGAGCTTGCATGCCTCGATGCCTTCGCGATGAAAGTTCGGTGGCATGCGGATGTCACTCACCACGACGTTCGGGGCAGCGGCTTCGGCGCCGGCGACGAGGCCATCATGGTCCTCCGCTTCACCGACGATCTCGAGGTCGATCTGGCGCGAGAGCATCGCCTTGACCCCTTCGCGAATGAAGACGCTGTCGTCGGCGACGAACACCGTGATGGCTCCCATGTGACGATTCAACACCAGATCAAGGGTGCGAGGCGAGGGCGTGAGCCTGTGTAGCGAGGTGGTGCCAGCCACACCGTGGCATCGGGCCATCGACCGTTGAGCAGCATCGTCGCGCGAGGGCACGAGCACCCTGCCGGGAGGGATGCCAGCAACACCTGCGACACGCCAGTCAGTGCCCTGTTCGACGCGCCTGTCGAAGCGCACGATGAGGTCACGAACCAACTCCAACGCCAAGGAGACCAGCATGAGAATCGAACGCAGCGTCACCACCGTCTCGTGGATCCCCTCGGATCTCTTGGAGGGCATGGGCAAGATCGCCACGCGGATGGGTCTCGCTCACCATGACCCGCCGCCCCCTGATTCGCTCGGCGCCGACACGAAGGCGATGATCGAGGAACTGCGCGACGCCGATCGCTTCCGCTTTGCCAACGAACTGCGCGCCTACATCGAGATCGACGAGGATGGCACGATCACCGACTTCGGATATTGCGGCGGCGGCATGATCGGGGCAACGACGATCGGGTTGGGTGTCGGCTCGATCACGATTCCGGCTGTGAAGCTGCCAGATCGATGCAGCGAACCGGTGGTCACATCGACGTCGGTCACGTTCACACAGGCGGTAGGAGGTCGCACCGGCGCGCCGATGCCACGGGCAGTGAAGCACCCGCCCTTCATCCAGTATCACGCTCCGACGGTGTGGACCACGCTGCAGCTGACGATCCATGCAGATGGATCCCACGAAGCAACGATGACCGGCGCTTCCGGATTTCCGCGGCACTGGGTGTTCGACAACGACGGGCAACTGGTCGCCAAGAGCAGTGTTGCCGAGTACAAGAAGTGGATGGCGGAGTCGTTCGGCCGACGAACCCCCTGGGGCGACGAGGACTCGCCTGCCTTCCTCACCGAGGTGGAGACCCTCCTGGAGCGCGAGTTGCAGGAGTCGATCATGCGAGGTGATAAGAAGCCCGACATCCGCCGTGTGAAGGAGGGCAAGACGCTCGTGGAACAGGGCGCGTCCAGCAACGAGTTGTATCTGCTGCTCAATGGCGTGCTGGTCGTGGAGGTCGACGGCGAGAAGCTCGCCGAGCTCGGGCCCGGGGCCGTGTTCGGAGAACGCGCCGCCCTCGAAGGAGGCTCCCGCACGGCGACCTTGCGAGCGGTCACGGAGTGCAAGGTCGCTGTCGCCCCCGCTGAGCGCATCGACCTCGACAAACTTGAAGCGCTCGCGAGTGGGCACCGCCGCGAGGAGGCGCGCGGATAGTGCGTGTCCACGTCTGCGGGGTACGCGGCTCGACTCCCGCTGTTGGCGAAGAGTTCACGGGCGTCGGCGGTAACACATCGTGCGTGGCGCTGGCTCACGACGGCGAAGCGACGCCGCGCCTCGTGCTCGATGCCGGTACCGGTCTTCGCGCCGTCTCGGCGCTCATGCGCGGCGAGCCGTTTCGTGGCTCAGTGCTGCTCGGGCACTTGCATTGGGATCACACGCAAGGTTTGCCCTTCTTCCGTGCCGCCGACCGGTCTGATGCGGTGACGAGGGTCTTGATCCCCGAGCAGGGGGTGCCGCCGATCGAGCTGTTGGAGCGATTCATGGGCCCTCCCGCGTTTCCCATCGTGGCGCCCGATCTACAGGGTTCGTGGACGTTCGAGTCGATCGACGAGGGCGCGCACGTGATCGAAGGTTTCAGCGTGCTCGCCCGCGAAATCCCGCACAAGGGCGGTCGCACCATGGGCTACCGCATCGGTGATGGTCGCGCCACCATGGCCTATCTGTCCGACCACGGCCCAGCGCGCGTGTTCGGCCCCGGCCCCGACGGGTTCGGTCCGTATCATGACGCAGCGATGGAGCTGTGTGATGGGGTCGATCTGTTGATCCACGATGCTCAGTACACAGCGAGCGAACTGCCATATCGATTGCACTTCGGCCACTCCGCCGCGGACTATGCGGTGGGGTTGGCTCACGCCAGTGGCGCCAGGCGAGTGCTGCTGTTCCACCACGACCCGGACCGCACCGATGCGGAGGTCGCGGCGATCGAACAGGCGATGCGCCTTCGCAGCGACATCGCCGTCGATGCTGCCCGCGAGGGCGACGCGATCTGCCTCGGCGGCCAGTCGGGGCAAGCGCAGTGACCTCGGAGCGCTTCGATGCGGTTGTCGTGGGCTCGGGACCCAACGGGCTTGCCGCCGCTGTCCGTCTGGCCGAGGCAGGTCGCTCGGTGCTGGTGTTGGAGGCCGCGGCCACGATCGGCGGTGGGACACGTTCCGCAGAGCTCACCCTGCCCGGCTTCGTTCACGATGTCTGTGCGGCGGTTCATGCTCTCGGCGTCTCGGCCCCTGCGCTGTCACTCGAACGGCTCGGCTCGTACGGGCTGGGTTGGTGCGCCCCAGAGGTTCCCCTGGCCCACCCACTGGATGGCGGCAGGGCCGGCGTGCTCCATCGCGGCGTCGACGAGACGGCCGTGGGGCTCGGCCGGGACGGTGCAGCGTGGGGGCGATTGCTGCAACCGCTCGTGGACGATTGGCCGCTGGTGCTGCCACAGTTGCTCGGGCCGTTGATCTCGGTTCCTCGCCATCCCGTCGCGATGGCTCGATTCGGCGTGCATGCCCTGCAGCCGGCGACGTGGCTGGCTCGACGGTTCGACACCGATGAGGCTGCCGCGTTGTTCGGCGGTTGTGCCGCACACGCCATGCTGCCTCTGCAACGACCGTTCACCTCTGGGTTTGCCTTGACCCTGGCGGCGGCGGCGCATGTCGGCGGATGGCCGGTCGCGGCAGGCGGTTCGCAAGCGGTGGCCGATGCGCTCGCGGCTCGTCTCGTCGAACTCGGCGGCGAGGTGAGGACCGGCGTGATTGTTCGTTCTCTGGCCGACTTGCCACCTCACCGTGCGGCACTGTTCGACACGAACCCGGCGCAGTTGGCGTCGATTGCCGGCGACGCGCTGCCGGCTCGATACCGGGCCCGGCTGCGACGCTTTCGTCACGGTCCGGGGGCGTTCAAGATCGACTACGCGCTCGATGCCGCCGTGCCCTGGGCCAACGATGATTGCCGGCGGGCCGGCACGGTCCATGTCGTCGGTAACTTCGCCGAGATCCTCACCGCCGAGGCCGACGTGGCAGGCGGGCGCATGCCGGAGCGGCCCATGGTGCTCGTGGTCCAACAGTCGTTGTTCGACCCGACGCGCGCCCCGGCCGGCAAACACACCCTGTGGGCCTACGCCCATGTTCCTCACGGCTACACGGGCGACGCGACTCGGGCGATCGAGCGCCAGATCGAGCGATTCGCTCCCGGCTTCGCCGATGTCGTGCTCGCCCGCCGCGTGGCGACGGCCGCGCGACCTGGAGTCCTACAACGCCAACTACGTGGGCGGCGACATCGCCGGTGGTGCACACAACGGGCTGCAGCTTGCGTTCCGGCCGACGGCGCGCCCGTATGTGACCCCGAACCCAACGCTGCTTCTCTGCTCTGCATCGACGCCGCCAGGTGCCGGTGTTCACGGCATGTGCGGATGGCACGCGGCCGATCGTGCGCTCGCCGGGCCGCTTCGGGGCGCCGCGGCGCGATCGTGACCACAGCCGAGTTCTTTGCGCCACGAATGGCGAGGTCGCGGCAGTCGGCGTCAGCCCTGGTGGAGGATTTCGGCGGGGCGTAGTCGAGCCGCGCGGGCCGCAGGAACCAGGGCGGCGACGACTGCGACGGCGACGACACCGCAGGCGGTGAGCAAGATGTTGGTGACGGGGACTGCGGGATCATTGGCGACGCCGAGCGCGCCGGCGAGGCGCTGCCATGCGAAGCGACCGACGATCAGCCCGAGCGGAGTCCCGACGATGATTCCGACGGCGGCGAACATGCACGCTTGGCAAATGACCGAGCCGGCCAGTTGCCCCCGTTTGAATCCGAAGACTGCCAGCAACGCCAGATCGCGCCGCCGGAATCGCACCGTGACGACCAGGGCCAGGACCACGACGACTGCTCCGATCAAGGCGAGTGTCAGCGCAAGACCGAGCGGGAGTGACTCGACGTCGCGAAGGCGGGCGACCTCGACCGGCGGAGCCGGCGTCGAGACCTCGAAGCCGGCGCGTTGAAGGGCCTGAGTTCCTTGGGCGTCCGACACGCCCGGTTTGAACGTGACGACGTGGCGCTGAAACGCGTCGTTCACTTCCAGACCCAATGCCGTCGCGGTACTGGCGGTGACGAGGAATCCGCTGGCGAGCGTGGACGGGTCGTCAACGGTTGGCGAAAGCGTCTCGCCCACGACTCGCATCGATCGTGAGCCTTGGGAACCCGTGAGGCGAAGGGTGTCGCCGCGGTGCACGCCGAGCCGCTGGGCGGTGTCGAGGCCGAGCGCAATTTCGTCGTCGGCGGCGGGTGCGATGCCGGTTCGCATGACCGCGCCGAGCCGGCCTCGCAGGCTCTCGATTGCGAAGCCATTTCCATCGGACTGTCCGTTGAGCAGTCCGTCGAGTTGCGCATGAACGATCGAGATCGCGTCGACCTCCGAGATGTGTGAGAGTTCGACGGTGTCGTGATCTGTGGGATCGGCGTTGTTGCCGTGGAACGCGGTCGCGTCCCACGGGACGCCGTAGCGCGCTGGTGTGATGGTGAGACGATGGAGGCCGGACGCGAACATGCTCACGGCGATCACGCCGGCGACTGCGACTGCGACACCGGTCATCGCCGAGCGAACGGGAACGATGTCTCTGCCGCGGGCGCGTCTTGTCGCCAAGTACACGCCGATGCCGACGACGCGAGGCAACACCGAAAGCTGGCGCATGCTTCGCTTCTCGGACGCCCTTGCGTCGCGCGACACCGGCTGGGTTGAGACTCGCCACATGGCCGCTGCGGCGCTGGCTACCACGATGAGCAGGATGATCAGCGTTCCGCCGATCAGGATCACGGCGTCGAACGACCAACCGCGATCGGGTTCGGCTCGCCGCGCCAGCCCGATCGGCATGAGCGGAGACCATGCCACCGCGACGAGAAGTGCACCGATGACGCCTGCAGCCAATGCCGGAAGGATGGCCAAGACCGACGCGACGGCGCGCCCTGGACGAGAAACTCCGAGTGCCCGCAGCACCTCCAGCTCTGGGCGCGACCCGGCGGCGTGGCGTTCGATGGCCTGGACGATTGCGACCAGACCCACGACGGCCGCGATCAGCGCGAAGAGGCGGAGCCCCTCGACGATCACCGACACGGAATCCTCGACCGGCGCCGGTGAGAACAGCGGCGTTGGATGAGACCCCGGGTCAGTCTCCGGATTCACGGCACGCGACCACCCGCCGAAGTCGGCGAACCCACCCCGCAAGCGAACAATGGTTCCTCCACCGAGGTCCGCGATCTGCGCCGCGTACCGGTCGGTCCACGCCGGCGTGAGGTAGACGAATTGGATATCGCGATCGCGCACCACGAGCCCGGTCGATGCCCGGGAGATCCCGACGACGCGCAGCGCGAACTTCGGACCATCGGTCTTCGGTCGGTCGTTCTGGAGGGCGTCTTCGTCGCCGCGCTTCACCGAGACGAACTGCATCTCGTCACCGACTCGCTTGTTCACTCGGCGTGCGACCGTTTCTGGAAGGACGATCTCGTCCGTCCGGGTCGGATCCGCGCGGCGGCCTTGGAGGATCAACGGCCGTTCGATCACTCGTCCGATCGCGTCATTTCCGGGCGCGATGAACGGGAACAGGTCGGGATCATCGACCGAAACCACGCCGGCGATCGAGAACGGCGCCCACGCCGCGACGCGCGGGTCAGCGACGGCCGCTCCGGTCTGCTCGGGGCCGCCGAACACCGCCGCGTCCATGGCCAACGTGCGCTCACGCAGCCGGTCGAAGGCGGTCGCCGACCGGCGCGCACCTGCCAACGCGGCCAGCGTCGCACCGCCAGTCAGGGTGATCAGGAGGGCGAGTCCGGTCAACGCCCCGATGCGTCGCCGCGAGTCCGATCGGCTCCAAAGCGACAGCGCGACCGTCAAACCGCCTCGGCCGCTGCGCTCGAACACGCCGTCAGTATCTCGCGAGCTCCCTCATCGAACCATGGTGTTACCATCCCCGGCCGCGGGGTGCCCGCCTACCTTCCATCGGCCGGACCAGCTCGCGACGGCTCAGCCGCCCGGTGCCGTCTCAGGCGCGGCCACCCGGCAAGTTGCGAGGAACATCGGGTAGGTCGCGTCGCCTCGCACGATCTGATGGCATTCGCGAAAGTCGACGTCTGCGAAGCCGGCGGCGGTCAGCGCAGTGGCGAACTCCGAGCGGTCGAACCCGTGGTGCACGTCGAGGCCGAGCCCGTGGAAGGAACCATCCTCGATGTCGAGATCGACCACGCACAGGTGGCCGTCGCCGGAAAGCATCTCGGCGAACTTCGAGAGCACCGTGCCGACGTCGTGGACGTGGTGAAGGGTCAGCACTGTGAAGATGAGGTCGAATCGCTCATCGGGCACGGGCGCGTTCTCCAGGTCGAGATCCCACACTCGTGCGTCGGTGATGGCGCCGGCCGCGATCTTGGCGAGCATCACGTTGCGCATGCCTTCCGACGTGTCGACCAACGTGACCGGACCAACGGCGTCGCGGAGGGCTTGGGTGACCAGTCCCGTGCCCGCGCCGTATTCGAGCACACGTTGCGAGCCATCCAGTTTGATCGCGTTGCCGATTGCCGCTGCCACCACCTCGGCCCGTTTCAACTTGGCAGGATCATCGTCCCATGTGGCGGCGCGTTCGTCGAAGGTATTCACGAAACCAGTCAAGCACCAGACGAGCCGGAGCCTCGTCGTCAGTCGTCCGCTTCCAGGGATTCTCGGGCGCTGACCGTCACCACGTCACGTTCGTCGGCGCGTAGCTCCCGGTTGGCCCGCAACGTCACTCGGTACGTGTCCGAGGCCCGGTCGTCGGGCGTGTCCGCGGACGGGAGCTTCTCGACGGACTGCACGATCATCACCGACTGGGTGGGCAGATCACCGAGGGCCGCTTGCACCGCGGCGGTCACCACCGCCGGGTCGTGGATGTCCTGCGCGTCGGCGCCGACGGTCACGTCGACGGTGGTCGAGGTGCCCTGTTGGGAATGGTTGGCCACCTCGATCATCATGCGGTTGGCGACGTGCCAGGTGACGTCACCGGCGTCGACACGGGTGGCGAACGCCCCGAGATCGGTGACCACCCCACGGACCCGTTGACCGGTCGCCGTGGTCACTTCGACGTCGTCGCCCTCGCCGTAGCGATCCTCGAACAGCACGTGCAATCCGGCGATGTAATCCTGCACTGAGTTCTGGGCGCCGAACGCCAGGATCAGTCCGACGAACCCAGCGCCGCTGACCGCCAAACCGACGTTGACATCCAACTCGCTCAACGCCACCACGATGATGGTCACCCACACGACCGCGCTGACGATGCGGGTCAACGCGGAGACCGACGCGTCGATTCGGTGCTGGCGGCGCAACTCGACAACATAGGCGCTCTCCCCGGTCGGGACCCTCGAACGCAGCACACCCCACCGCGACACCTTCCCCGTGCGATCCCGTCTGGTCGCCGACCGGCTGGTGACGCGGTTCAGCACGCGCCGCAGCACCATCCGGGCGATGCGGATTCCGGCCGGCGGCGCCGACGATCATCCCAACGATGATGGCCACCTCGACGAGCACGGAGTGCATACGTTCACGCTACGGCGGGCGCAGTGCGTTGCCGCGTTCTGCGGCGTACGGCGGTCAGATTCGTGCTGCGCGGTGAACGCCGGCCCCAGATCGTCGGCTCGCTCGATTCGCACGGATCGGCGGGGTACATTGTGTGTCTAACTTGCTGTGCTAATTTCATGCAATGGGAGCCGACCTCAGTCGCACGTTGCACCAGATCGCGACTCGGATGGATCAAGCTGCCGACCGCATCCTGCGCGATTCGGATGGCATCACCTATCGCCGCTACCAGTTTCTCTACGCGTTGGACAGACTGGGAGTGGGGACACAGAGGGATCTCGCTCGGTGGATGGGTCTGACAGAGCCTTCGGTGAGCAGAATGGTGCGAGCACTCGTCGATGTGGGCTGGATCGAGTTGGGAGACGTGCCAGGCGGAGGGAACAGGCGGCAGCTGCATCTCAGCGCAACTGGTGAGCAGCTCGTGCGCCGGTGCGGACGTCGGCTCCAGGGGCGATTCGCCGATGTGGTCGCCCAAGCGGAGGTGCCGTACGAAGAGTTCCACGTCGCCGCCCAACGCATCCTCGATCAGCTGTCCAACCCATCGTCAACAGGGAAGCCACCGCGGGAATCGTCCCGACAAGCGGTGGCGAAGTCCAGCCGAACAGATCGATGACCGTCTGGAGCAGTTCGACCGTGGCGTCGACGGACGCCACCAGCATCGCGGTTCATTCCGCAGGCTGTGGTACAGGTCTGATCGTTGTCGGGGGAGCACTCCGCAGCTCCGTCGACTACCTGCCTTTCGCGGATGTTCTGGCACGGCGTTTCCGCGTGCATGTGATCGATCGCCGAGGCCGCGGCAACAGCGGACCTCAAGGCCCGCAGTACAGCCTGCAACGCGAGATCGAGGACCTTCTCGCCGTCAGGGACCAAACGGGCGCGCCATTCCTCTTCGGCCACAGCTATGGGGGACTCGTTGCGCTGAAGGCAGCTGCGCTGATCGATCGATTCGAGCGGGTCGCGGTCTATGAGCCGGGGGTGTCGATCAACGGTTCGATTCCGACCGAGTGGACGACTCGCTATCGGCAGCTGCTGGCCGCGAACGACCGTCACGGTGCCTTCGCGGATTTCGTCCAGCACTCAGGTGGCGCGCCGAGAATCGTTCAGGCGCTTCCGTCCTGGTATCTCAAGATCGTCCTGCGCATTGCCGTCAGAGGCGAGAAGTGGAAGCGGATGGACGCGCTTCAGGAAGCGAGTGCTGTCGAGCACGACGAAGTCGCCCGCGTCGACAACGACCCAGCGCGTATGGTCGGATCGGTGCCCGGGTTCTCCTGCTCGGAGGCCAGCGAAGCCCAGACTTCATGACAGCGATACCTTTCGAGATGCTGCAGAACACGATCGAACGGTGTGAAGTCGACATCCTCCCCGGACTGGACCATCTTGCGCCGGACGACAAAGACCCCGAGACGGTCGCGCTCCGAGTGCAGCGCTTCCTGGAATCCGCCTGAGGCCGGGCGCCCGTCGCTGCCGCCGCCTACCATCTGTCGGCAATGACGGCTGAGAAGGTCAAACTGCGCATTGGCAACGTCGCCAAAGCAGTGCTGGTCACCGGGCAGGCATATCAAGACCCCAAGGACGCGCTCAACGAGTTCATCTCCAACGCCGCCGACGAATACGCCGAAGCCGATCGCGTCGGGCGGATCAGGGTCGTGCTGCGACGCCGTGGCCGCGTCCCGGTGATCGCCGTCGACGACGACGGGCGGGGCATGTCGCCCGACAGGCTCCGAGAATTGGCTCGCAACCTGTTCGAATCGGTCA
Organism: Ilumatobacteraceae bacterium; assembly: GCA_963805445.1. Classification (GTDB taxonomy): domain Bacteria; phylum Actinomycetota; class Acidimicrobiia; order Acidimicrobiales; family Ilumatobacteraceae; genus JAENVT01. The sequence goes on from CAWDUI010000001.1 coordinate 110,293, forward strand.
AGGTCGGCGACAGCCGCACCCTTGGCGAAAAGGCGATCGGTCTGCTCGCCTACCAACAACTCGGCGGACGGCTCGACGTCGTCAGCCGGGCGGATGACTCCGCCGAGACATGGGTGTTGCGTCTAGAACGCGGCAAGCCGCTGGCCCATCTCGAACGTGAGCGGCGCCGGTCCCGCGATGTGCCCGGCACCACGGTGTACATCGGCGACCTCGATCCCGATGTTGCCCGGGTCCTCACTCAGCGCAAGGTCGTCGACTATCTCCGCCAGCGCCGCGGCGCGGCGCTGGCCGCCGGGTCCTACACGCTGGAAGTCGTCGAAGGGCGCTCCAGTGAGCTGGTCAGTGCCGAGCGGCCCGACGGCGTCAAGCTCGAGATCCCGGCGCGAACCACCCTGTGGGGCCGCGTCGAGTTCGCTCTGTACGTCGCCCCTCCCGGCGCCCGTCGTCGCAGGGTGGCGGTTGTCGCCCGCGGCGGCACCAGCGTGATCGACGACCTCGCCGAGCTAGAAGAATTCGACCACCTGCCGTGGACCAGCGACCAGGTGTCGGGGCGGGTGGTGTTCGAAGCGCTGCAGCAGACGGCCGGCCGCCGGGCGATCCTGCGTGACCGCGACGTGTTTCCGGTGTTCGTCGAGATGATCCGGTCGATCGAGCCAGCCGTGGCCGCCAGCGTGGCCAAGATGGCCAAGGACGTTGACGAGGCGACAGCCGGGCGACTGGCGGACACCGTCCGCAAGATCTTCGGGCGGGTACTCAAAGAGCTCGCCGATCTCGACAACCCGATGCGCACCGCGCTCGGCTCCGAGGCCGGTGAGGGCGGCCTGTTCGGAGGTGAAGGCCTCGATGGCGCCTTGCCTGCTGCACCAGCCGACACCGGCCAACGATTCCGAGCCTCCCGACCCGTCTCGGCAGTGGCCGTCGAACGGAGAGATACCCGATCTGGCGCCGGAGTTGGCGGCACCCCGTGAGCAACCCGACTCCGGCCCGTCGACATCCGCCCGACCCGACCGGCGGCGGTCCTCCGACCTGCCGACGATCGTCGCTGACCCCGAGCCCGGCGAGGCGCGCAGCAGATTCGATGCCGACAACGGAGTCGTGCTGTACAGCGAGGCCCATCCCGACTACCTGATGTTCAAAGACGACGAAGCCGCCCTGCTCGACTATCTCGCCACCCTCGTCGCCAAGGAGTACGTCGTCTACAACAACCCGCGTGCCCAACCTGAAGACCTCGCCGAAGAGATGGTTCGGATGCTCGTTCGAGTCCGCCGCTACCTCCCCAAACGCCGCTAGCGAACCCGGCGCCGCGGCCCGTCAGCCTTCAGGGTCGATGTTCTGATTGAGGTGGAAAGCGTTGTCCGGGTCCCACGCCCGCTTCAGGGCGACGAGCCGCTCCCAGTTCGGTCCGTACGCAGCACGTATCCGGTCGGGCTCATCGGCCGCGAGGTAATTGGCATACACCGCGTCGGTCATATGGGGCGCCAGAGCGTCGAACGTCGATCGGATCCAGGCGATGTTCGACTCGTCCTCGGCCGGGTCGAGCCACTCGCCGGTGAGCACGAGGTTGTACCCGGGCTCGCGATGCGGATACGCCGTCGCTGTCGGGTCAATGCGGGTGACCGCTCCGTGGAAGTGCTCGATGACCATCCCGCTCATCGGCGAGGGCACTCGCTCGAACGCATCGACGAGCAGACCGATCACGTCGTCGGAGAGTTCCTTGAAGAACGCCGACTTCCAGTAGTTGCGGGCGCCCTTGGGGAACGCTGCATCAAGGAGCGTGTTCATCACCGGATAGGGCATCGGGCCGATCAGATCGACGGCCGGAGTTCCAACGCTGCGCAGTGGCGCCACGAGCGCCTCGCCCTGCGCAATTTCACCGCAGTGGCAGACCGGGAGAGCGACGATCTGATGGCCAGAACCATCTGGGGCGTGAACGAGGCCGAAGAAGCTGACGAACTCGTCTGGAGCGTCGGCGGTGGCCTCCTGGTAGGCAGCGAAGACCGGCAGCGCCTCCGACACTGGATAAGCGACGATTCCGCCGAGGATCGTGTCGAGCGGATGCGTCTCGAACTCGAGTGATGCGGCGATCCCAAAGTTGCCGCCGCCGCCGCGCAGCCCCCAGAACAGCTCGGGTTCGGTCTCTGCGCTGACCTGGAGCACCTTGCCTTCGGCCGTAACGAGTTCGACCGACGTGAGGTTGTCGACGGCCATCCCGTAACGACCCATCAGCCATCCAATTCCGCCACCGAGCGTCAAGCCGGCGACGCCGGTGGTCGAGACCACGCCGCCCGTCGTCGCCAGCCCGTGCTGGTGAGTCGCTCGGTTGTAGTCGTTCCACGTGGCGCCGCCCTGCACGCGTGCCCTTCCCCGGGCCGGGTCGACATAGCTGCCGCGCATCTTTGCCAGGTCGATCATGACGCCGCCGTCGGTGACGGCCTTCCCGGCGACGTTGTGCCCGCCGCCGCGAGTTGAGATTTCGAGCCCCTCGGCCCGGGCGAACCGTACGGCATCGGCGATGTCGGCCGTATTCACGCACCGAGCAATCAGCGCTGGCCGCTTGTCGATGACGCCGTTGTGAACACTCCGCGCCTCGTCGTATCCGGCGTCGGCGGGCTCGAGAAGCTCTCCCGAGAACTGGCTCCGAAGCCCGGTGACAGAGTCGGTCGATAACGTGCGACTCACATTCCCTCCTCGTCCTCACGCTGGACCCCGACCCAGCGCGGGTACGACCATACTCCACGGAAAACGCGAAAGGAAGAGGACCACTGGCGGCCACGATCAGACGGGTTCCTGCACTCGGCCACCAGCGGGGGTGGGTGGTCGTTGATCAGCACGAAAGCATGCGCGGGTCGCGGCGTCGCCCGTGCCTCAGCGGCGTCGTGGTGCTGGCCTCGTTCAGGTGACCCGCGGCGGTGTCGAAGTCAACCGCCGGTGGCCGTGGTCGCGACGTAGATCGTGCTACGGGAGTCGCCGTCGATGAGGAAGTTGGGGAAGGTCACCACATGCGCGTCGGCGGTGGCGAACTCGGCTTGGAGCACGGCGAGGAAGGCGTCGTCGGGCGGATCGTTGGACCACAAACCGAACACGCCTGCGGGATGCAGGTATCTGCGTCACGCTTCGAAGTCCGCCGCGGCTCGTAGAAGCTGGCGTGGTCAGGGTGGAGCAGATGCCTGGGGGAGTGGTCGATGTCGACGAGGATGGCGTCGAAGCATGTCGGCCCTGCCGGGTGCAATGGCGTACCCGCCGCAACCAGAGAGAAGAAGTCGCCGTGGGTCAGGTGACATCGTGGGTCGTCGGTGAGCTCGGCGCCGAGGGGGACGAGGTGTCGACGGTGCCATTCGATCACTTCGGCGAGAGCGTCGATCACATGAAGTGATCGCACCCGAGGATCGCTGAGCGCGGCTCGGGCCGTGTATCCGAGACCGAGACCGCCGACGACCACATCCAATTCGTCGCCGCGGCACGCGGCGAGCCCGAGCTGGGTCAATGCTTCCTCGCCGGCGGTGAACAGACTCGACATCAAGAACTCGTCGCCGAGCTTCACTTCGAACACGTCGACCAGCAGCGTCGGCTCCAAACGTCGTCGCAGCATGAGTTCGCCCATGGGTGTCTGATGACGGGCAAGTTCTTCGAAGGATCGGCTCACGCCCGACCTCTGTTCCTCATGGCCGCACGGGGGGCGACCCCTCATCACTCAAAGACCGGCATCCTCCGTCCCACACAGGCGGCCTCGCAGTTCTGCCTCGCCGTCGGCGCGTACGACCGCGGCGATCACATCACCTGGGCGGAGTTCGGTCTCGGGCCGTGGGGCGATCAATTGACTGTGACGATCGATGCTCAGGACAAAGCTTCCTGTTGGCCACGGTGCCGTTGCGACCGTGGTCCCGGCAAAGCGCGACGTCTCGGCGACAGGTGCTTCAACAAGGATGCTGGAGCCCGCTGAATCCCCGATGAGGCGCAACGATCGCCTGAGGGCACGCTGGTAGCCGACGACGATCTCGTTCATGGCGATGATCCCGACGACTGTGCGCTTCTCGACGACAGGGATCCATGCGGCGCCGGCCGAGACCATGACATCGAGCGCGACGTCGAGACCCTGGTCAGGAAGCGCGGTCGGGTAGTCGCGGTCTGCGATTGCTCCAGCGGTTGTTGCGCCGTCGTGCGAGTTTCGCGTCGGCCTTCATGACCCCGATGTACTTCTCGGCATCGACGACTGGGGCGCCGACGAGATGGCTCGATTCCAGAAGCTTGTGCGCTTTCAACTCTGGCGTCCCAGTAGGAATGAGCAACACAGGCGACGACATGACGTCGGCAATCGACACCGAACTCAACAAGGGCAGTCCGACCGCGGCGCGGTGTGCGGGCGCATCCGCACGGCTGCGCAATTGGCTCTCGTAGATCGTGTCGTCACCAACGACGAGGGTGGCGAGACCGATTGCGACCATTGCCGGTGGCAACAGAGGCCAGGCTGCCCGTCATCTCGGCAACCATCAACATCAACCCGAGCGGGGCATGGGCAATGCTGCCGAAACAGGCGATCATGCCGACGACGATGAACGGTGCTGGGACGGTGGGCATGCCCGGTGCTACGTCGTGCAAGACACGCCACAGAGCCAGGCCGACGAACCCCCCGATGAACATGCCCGGTCCGAAGATGCCGCCCGACCCTCCCGAGCCAATGGACAGCGACGTCGCCAGGATCTTGACGAATGGGAGGGCGATCACCACCCACAAGGCCATGTCGGGCAGACCCGTCTGCATTCCGCGCTGGATCCAGCCGTAGCCAGTGGCCAGCACCGCCGGAAAGCCGAGACCGATCAAGCCGACGACGACACCGGCGATCGCCGGCTTGAACATGTCGGGCCCTGGGACCTTGTTGCGCAGACTGACGGTGCCGTAGAAGCCTCGGGAATAGAGGCGTCCGACAAGGCCGGCGGCCAGGCCGAGCAGGGCGTAGTACAACAGTTGGACAGGACGATCGAACAAGGCCTCGTGCAACGTGCCGAAGATCGGCTCGAAGCCCTCGACGGCCCCGAAGACCGAGAAGCCGACGATCGAGGCAACCAGAGAAGGAAACAGTGCCTCTGGCTCGAGGTCATCCCGGTAGAGAATTTCTGCGCCGAGCACGGCGCCGCCCAACGGTGCGCGAAATATGGCGCCGATGCCGGAGCCGACGCCGACGGCAACCGCTATTCGGGAGTCCTGGGGGCTCAGTTGTAGACGGCGTGCCAGGAGGGAGCCGAACCCGGCGCTGATCTGCGCAGCCGGTCCTTCGCGGCCGGCCGACCCGCCCGACCCGATGGTGGCTGCTGAGGCGACGAGCTTGATGACCGTGACTCGCCCACGAATCCCCTTCGGGTTGTGATGCACCGCCGAGATGGCAGCGTCGGTGCCATGCCCTTCGGCTTCGGGAGCAAACCTGAAAACCAGGACGCCGGAGATGAGACCTCCCAAGCCGACCACCAGCGGGATCGCCCATGGACGCGAGAAGCCTTCGGCAGCGAGACGATTCCCTTCGCCGATCGGAAGGGGCGATTTGTACCCGCCGATGGTCTCCAGCAGGAGCTTCGAAGCACCCTCGAGAGCGAAGATGAAAGTGATCGCGCCCAACCCGGCCACAACGCCGATGAGGGCTCCCAGCACCAGCCATTTGCGGAGATAGTTCCAATCCTTCAGCCGATCGAGCAGATCGGTGATCATGATGCGGGCCCAGCGTTTCCGACATAGTCGGCCCAACCGAAGCGGTCGACACCCGGCAACTCACCTGCCGCGACCGCGAACAATGTGAACCCCTTGACCACGCATGCCCGATCCGCAGGCGACATCGATGCAGTGATCATGCGGAGGTCTCTACGGCGGTGGTCGGTGACCCGATCGACGAGTCGGCGGCCCCGGGCGGTGAGGCTGACCGGTGTCTCTCGCCGATCAGCGGTGACGCCTGGACGGCGGCGGACCAGTTCCTTGCGCTCGAGCCGATCGCAGAGGCGAGTTGCCGTGGAGCGATGCAGGTCGAAGGCCTCAGCGAGGTCTCCGACCGTGACCGGGATCCGGTCGAGTCAGCACCACGAGAGCCCGGAACTGCGGCAACGTAACATCATCGACATCTGCGAGCGACCTCGCTGCAACACCGACCAGCGCTCGGGAGGCAACGAGCAGCGCCTCGGTGGCGGCCTCCAGGTTTTCATCGTCAGATTTGTGCATCACAACGAGTGTAGTCATGCAACCGGCTCGCACCTCCAATTCCGCATACTGGCCTGTGAGCTGCAGTTTGATGTCAAGAGCGTGCTGTAGCGCAATTTGTGTAGTTCTGCAAGCACTTCGATGTGCGGGCGATGACGTGAGAGCCCAACTTGCCAGCGCGCTTCGGTCTCGCCCGACGTGCTGAGGCTGGAGTGTTGGGAACTCGAGAGGCCATGTTGTGTGTCGGACTCGCGTCGTTGAGTTGCACGACCCCTCTGTGCGACGATTGAAACTTCGAATCAAATGCTGGCGCAAACTTGGCGAGGACTTTCGATGACCGACCGCATCTCAGGAACAGAACGAGCCTTCGACTTCTGGGTGGGTGAGTGGGATGTGCATCGCAGCGACACGGGCGAGCTGGTGGGTCGGAACGTGATCACCTCGTTGCATGGTGGCCGCGTCTTGGCGGAGAACTACTCGACGGTGGCCAGCGGCTTCAGCGGATCGAGTCTCAATGCCTTCGACGCTGCGAGTGGTCGTTGGCATCAGTGTTGGATGGATAGCGCAGGACTCGTCCTCGACCTCTACGGAGGCGTGGCCGATGAGGAGATGGTGATGTACGGCGAGAGCCAGAGCGGTCAGCGCGAACGAATTTCGTGGACTCCGCTCGCCGACGGCAGCGTCCGGCAACATTGGCAACAGTCGACTGACCAAGGTGTGACGTGGGTGACGGTGTTCGACGGAACGTACCGGCGGCGCAACCCCCAGACCTAGCAGCCCCAGACTCGACCTCGTGTCGCGGCGTCAGTTCACGGCTGTCTGCCGAGAAATGCCACGAGTTGTTCGGTGGGCCCGGCACCAGGGCCCGGGGCGATCTCTGGCCCGAATCTGCCGGGTCGGATGTCGGCGGAGATCGTGGCTCGACTGACTTCCAGCGCCACGGTCGCCACATCGGCTGGTAGCTCTGCGGGCTGACCGGTGGCGATGGCGATGTCCCAGGTGTGTGTCGCCGTGTCGAGGAGATTGATGCCTGCAAGGACTCGACCTGGCATGGGGCCCGGGCCGGCGTCGACGATCTTGTCGAGCACACCCGGGGTACGCCATGCCGCGAGGGTGGCCGCTGCCGCCTGCTGGAATTGGGCCGCCGGGTCGGGGCCGAGTTCAAACGGTGTCGGCGGGGTCCCCGCCGCGGCTGCGCCGAGACCAGCGACGACGCCAATGGCATGTCCGAGCAGGTCGCGCACGGCCCATTCCGGACACGGCGTCGGGGCGTCGAACTGGTCGGGCCGGACGTTACCGATCACCCCATGTGCATGTTCGAACGTTTGCTCGAGCGCCTCGATGAGTTCCATCCGATGGTCTCCAATCTATGTTAGTTATTGCTTACACACTCGCGAAGTTTGTGGAACAATGCAAGCACGAGATCTCAAAGTTGGGGAGGTGGATGATGGATGAGGCCTTGAGGGCCGTGGCCGACCCGACCCGGCGCGCCATCCTTCGCCTCGTCCGCAACGAGGAACTCGCCGCCGGAGAGATCGCCAATCATTTTCAAACGATGAGCCGGCCGGCCGTCTCGCAGCATCTGCGGGTGCTCACCGAGACCGGTCTTGTCGATGTGCGCCGCGACGGCAACCGACGCATGTACCGCTGGCGCCGCGAGGGATTGCGCGACGCAGCGACGTTCATCGACGAGATGTGGTCCGACTCGCTCGGCCGGCTGAAGGCAGCCGCTGAGCGCGAGGAGTGGCCCGAGCGAGTTCGGGCGGCACCGCGCTTCATACCGGCAACAACGAAAGGACACTTCGAGGTGACCGAGACCAACACGAACGTCGTCGAGCAGACATCTGCGGATTCACGCCCGGCCGGAAACGGTGTGGAAGTACTGGACCGACCCGCAGCGGATCTGCGACTGGTGGGGAGCGGCCGCAGAACTCGACCCGCGGCCGGGCGGCGTTGTGTCGCGTCGAGATGGGAGGCGGACCCGTCATGCTCGGCGAATACCTGGAGCTCGAGCCGTACCAACGGCTGGTGTTCACCTTCGGCTGGGAGCCGACCGACGACGTGCCGACCATCGCCCCAGGCGAGAGCCGGGTGGAGGTCACCCTTGTCGAAGATGCGGGGGACACGATCATGACCTTGCGTCACACCGGACTTCCGGTCACGTTCGCCGAGCACCACGCATCCGGCTGGTCGCACTTCCTGCCGATCCTTGCGACAGCGGCAGATACGTCACAGCCGGCCAAGCCGAGCACGCCGTGACGAGCAAGCGACGCCCGTCGTGAATGTCGACGTCGAGACGAAGGTCGTCATCAACCGCCCCGCCGCCGGCCGTCTCCGCGTACGCCACCGACCCGTCCAACGCGCCGAACTGGTACGCCAACATCGACTCGGTCGAATGGAAGACACCACCGCCGGCGCAGATCGGTTCCCGGGTCGAGTTCGTCGCCAAGATTCCTCGGTCGAACACTTCGGTACACCTACGAGTTCGTGGAGCTCGTCCCCGGCGAGCGGCTGGTCATGCGCACGCAGCAGGGACCCTTCCCGATGGAGACCACCTACACGTGGGAGCCCGCACCAGAACAACTCGACGCTGATGACGCTCCGCAACCGCGGTGAACCCGCCGGGTTCTCGAAGTTGATGGCGCCGATCATGATGCCGGCGATGCGTCGAGCGAACCGCAAGGACCTCGCCAAACTGAAATCGATCCTCGAGTCTCAACCGAGTTGAACACGTCGCCACCGTCGTCGAGCGAGATGCTGCTGTAACAACTCGGTCCGCCAGGAGACAAAGCATCATGCCGCAGCTCTCCTTTGCCAATCTGGCCATCTGTCTGTCGATCGCCTTCAGCTCCCGCTTGTTGCTGGGGCTCGCACCACGCGTTCGCCTGCCCGGCGAAGTCGTGGAGATCGCCTTCGGGATCATCCTCGGGCCGGCCGTGCTCGGATGGGTCGAGGTCGATGAGCCGGTCAAGATCCTGGCTCTGGTCGGGCTGGCGTTCACCTTGTTCCTTGCTGGCCTGGAGCTCGATCTGGGCCGGCTGCGGGGGTCGTTGTTGCGAGTTGCCGGGGCAGCGATGGCGGTCTCGGCAGGGCTCGCGGTCGTCGTGGCTGTCGTGTTGTCCGCTGTTGGTCTGATCGACGACGCCCGCCTCGTCGCGGTGGCGTTGTGTGCGACGTCACTCGGTCTCGTCGTGCCGGTCACCAAACAGGGTGGCTTCGAGGATCGTCAGCTCGGTCAGCTGGTGATTGCCGGGGCGACGCTCGGCGACTTCGGGGCGATCATCGCCTTGTCGTTGCTGTTCTCTCGTGATGCTGGCGACGGCGTCGACGCGGTTCACGTTGATCGCCGTGTTCGTGTCGCTGATCGCGCTGGTGGTGTGGGCGATTCGCGCCGGAGGTCGCCGAATGCGGATCGAGGACGTGATCGGTCGGTTGGCGGACACGACGGCTCAGATCAGGATTCGGGGTGTGGTGTTGCTGATCATCGCTTTCGCGTTGTTGGCTGAGCAGACTGGGCTGGAGACGATCCTCGGATGCTTCGTTGCCGGGGCGGTGATCGGCACCGTCGACCGTGACGGTGCACGGAACCATCCGTTGTTCCGGGTCAAGCTCGACGCGATCGGCTTCGGGTTTCTGGCGCCGATCTTCTTCGTCAGTGCGGGAATCCGTTTCGATCTGGGCGCGCTCCTCCATGACGCCTCGACCCTGGCACTGGTCCCGGTGTTCCTGATTGCCTTGCTGGTGGTGCGCGGCATTCCGGCGTTGCTGTACAGCGGACAGCTTGCCTCGCGGCGCGACGTCGTGATCGCCGGCCTGTTGCAGGCGACGTCTCTGCCCTTCATCGTCACAGCGACGATGATCGGTGTGGAAACGGGTGCGCTGACAGCCGGGGTGGCGGCGGCATTCGTCGGCGCAGGATTGCTGTCGGCATTGACCTTCCCGGTGGTCGCCCTGACGCTGGCGAGTGAACCTCGGGCACGGGCAGCGGCACGCGTTCGAGTCGCCGAGTTGACGATGGAGTGAAGCAGGAAGTGCAACAGGCTGGAGTCGCGTCCGGCGCACTACCACGGCGCGTGACGCATGCCGGGACAACTACAGTCGGCGACGGCCGGCACGACGGAGGAGGAGCGGTGATCCCGCCTCGAGAGAGAATGCGATGACGGCAGTTGGCGCCCTGCTCTCGGTGAACGTCGGCATGCCGAAGGACGTGCTTTGGAGGGGAAGGACAGTGTTCACCGGGGTGTTCAAGGACCCCGTCAGTGGCCCTCGCCGGGTGCGCACGCTCAATGTCGACGGCGACGGGCAAGGCGATACCGCCGGACACGGTGGCGAGCAACGCGCTGTGTTCGTCTACCAGATCGATTCGTACCGTTACTGGGAACGCGAGCTCGGACGAACCGACCTCACCTACGGTCAGTTCGGCGAGAACTTCACCGTCGACGGACTCGGCGACGACGAGGTCTGCATCGGCGATCGGTACCAGATCGGCACCACTGTCTTCGAAGTCAGCCAGCCGCGCGTCACCTGCTACCGCGTCGGGATCCGCATGAACGACCAGCGCATCCCGGCCTTGCTGGTCTCGCATCGACGGCCCGGCTTCTACTTCCGAGTCCTCGAGGAAGGCGACGTGCAAGCCGGAGACGAGATCGTCAAGCTCACATCGGGGGCGGAGCAGTTGACAGTCGCCGAGGCCGACGCGCTGCTCTACCTGCCCGGGCATCCACGACAGCAGTTGCGCCGTGCACTGCGGATTCCGGCTCTCAGCCCCGGCTGGAAGGCGTCCTTCAGCGCCTTGCTCGACGAGGAGCCTGGCAGCGGCAATGCCGGCCTCACGATCGCCAGCCCCGCCCCGGCCTGGCCCGGTTTCCGCCCGCTGCTGGTGACGGCGATCGAGCGCGAAAGCGATTCGGTGGTCTCCATCCGCCTGGAAGATGGTGAGGACGCACCGCTACCGGCAGCCCGCCCAGGCCAGTACCTCACGCTCCGGCTCCGCTCCGACAACGAGCAGAGATCGGTCCTGCGGAACTACTCCCTGTCCGGGCCACCCGACGCCGGCTACTACCGGATCACCGTGAAGCGCGAAATCCACGGGGCCGCCAGCGGCTATCTGCACACCCGCGTCGCCGTTGGTGACCGGCTCGAAATTGCGGCCCCGCGTGGCACCTTCATCCTCGACCGAACCGACTCGCCCGTGCTGCTGATCAGCGCCGGAATCGGCGCTACGCCGGTCCTCGCCATGCTCCACGCGCTTGCTGCGGATCGCTCTGAGCGGGAGATCTGGTGGTTGCACGGCACCCGCAGCAGCCGCGACCACGCCTTCGCCGACGAGACGCGGAGTCTCCTTGCTTCGCTCCCCAACGTCCGCAGCCACGTGTGCTACAGCAGTCCCACTCGCGACGACATCGAAGCCGGCAACTTCGACCACGCCGGCCGTCTCACCCCGTCGCTGCTCGACGAGCTCGACCCACCGCGAAATGCGGAGGCGTATCTGTGCGGGCCGAGTCAGTTCATGGATGAGCTCAGCGCGGCATTGGCGGCACTCGGCCTCGTCGCCTCGCACATACACACTGAGCCGTTCGGACCCGCTGCGGGTGTCACGCCGGGCATCGCGTCGGCGCCGACGCGAAAGCCCCACCCACCTGCCGGGCAACCCGGGACCGGCCCGAGGATCGAATTCGCGCGCAGCAACCTCGACATCGCGTGGAGCGATGACTACGCGAGCATTCTCGAACTTGCCGAAGCCTGCGACGTGGTCGTTCGCTGGTCCTGCCGCACCGGCGTCTGCCACACCTGTGAGACCACCCTCATCGCCGGCAACGTCGAGTACAGCCCGGAGCCGGTCGAACCGCCCGCCGACGGCAGCACGTACATCTGCTGCGCGCGACCGCACGACAACCTGGTCCTCGACCTCTGAATCGGTGATCTGTCACACCGTCAATCGCGGGGGTGACGGAAATCGGTCGGAGCCACTCGGCAGAATGGACGACGTCGGAACGCCCCGCGTTCCAGCGATCTGTGATCCCCCAGCCCCCGGGAAGTTGAACTCACCATGTACGCATTGCGATCGAACACGCACGTCCGCCGCCTCGGCGCCACCCTGGCCCTCCTCGGTCTGGTCGGTGCTGTTGCCGCCTGTAGCAGCGACGGCAAGTCGGCCGCCACCACGGAGCCATCGACGACGATCGCCGAGGCGACCACGACCACCCAAGAAGTGACGACCACCACGCAAGAAGCGACGACCACGACGGAAGCGGCGACCACGACGACCATCCCCGCCGAGCCCGTGTACCCCTTGACCGGAGTGACGAACCCGGATCCCGTGATCGCCGCCCGCCCGGCGCTCGTTGTCAAGATCGACAACGCCAGCGGGGCGCGCCCGCAGAGCGGGTTCAATGAAGCCGACCTCGTGTTCGAAGAGATCGTCAACGACCACATCACGCGTTTCGCGATGGTGTTCCAGAGCGGTGACAGTGATCCGGTCGGACCGATCCGTTCCGGTCGGCTTCAAGACGTCGACCTGTTCACCGCGTTCGATCATCCGCTGTTTGCATGGAGCGGTGGCAACGCCACGGTGACCAGCGAGATCAACAACAGCGATCTGATCAACATCGGTCCCAGCCGGGCAGCGGTGTACCACCGGACGACGGATCGCAAGGTTCCCCACAACCTCTACTCGAGCACGGCCGCCCTGTACACGCAGACGAAGCCGTTCGAGCCACCCGCCAAGCAGCAGTTCGCCTACCGCGACCCGGGCGCACCGGCAGCGGGCACACCGAGCGCCGGTGTGACCGTGAAGCTCGACTCCATCGATGTCGCCTGGGAGTGGAACGCGGCGGATGGTGTGTACTACCGGACGATGGAGGGCAGCCGGCACATGGACCGCAACAGCGGCCAGGTGAGCACCAACAACGTCGTCGTGCTGGCGATGGACTACTTACCCGGCATCTCCGGCAGCCCCGACGCGCAGACGCTCGGCACTGGCGAGGCCTTCGTCTTCAGCGGCGGCAACTACATCCACGGCACGTGGACTCGCAACGACATCCACGACCCGTTTGCACTGGTGGCCGACGATGGCAACGTGATCCAGCTCCAGCCCGGCCGCACCTTCATCGAGTTGCCCCGCCTGGACAACACCATGCCGCTCGGCCCTGCCTGAGCTCAGTCGCAGCGGCTCGGACGCTTCAGCCCTCAGTCGGCGCGCTCGACCTCGACGAGGTTGTCACAGAACGTCGGGCCGTTGGCGAGGTCACCGAGGGAATCACTGGTGAGTGAGTTGGCGCCTCCCGACGTGGGATCGGCACCCCAGCGACCGAACGGGATGGCAACTGTTCCCGCCGGCACGTTGTCGGTGACCGAGGCCGACAGCCGGATCCGCCCGAGGTCGTTACGCACCCAGATGTCGGCACCGTCGCCGATTGCTCGCGCAGCTGCGTCGTCGGGGTGGATCTCTGCAGTCGCCAGCGGTTCTGCGTTGAGCATGACCGGCAGGTTCGCGTACGAGCTGTTGATCGAGTAGTGGCGCTTGAGGGTGAGGAGTCGCAGCGGATATTCGCCGGATGCGCCTGGCGTACCGGCCGGTGGGCGGTATTCGGCGACGGGGTGCAGACCTGCCGCGGCGAGCGCCGCGTTGGAGAACGCGAATGTCGAATCCGACGCGACGGCGGTGCCGATCGGCGAACCCACACGCGCGAATCCTTCTGACCGAAGTCGCTCGGCTGTGAGGCCCGCCGCGGCTGCGGGTGAGTCGGCCAACGCCAGCTCCATCAACTGGTGATCATCGAGTTGGAAGACCTCGTCGGCGAAGCCGAGCCGCGCGGCCAACATCCGTGTCACCTCGGCGTTCGACTTGGACTCGCCGACGGGGTCGATCGCTGCCTCGTTCCAGGAGAGGTACGAGAAGCCCCACGACCCGACGAGGTCGGGATGCTCGAGCATCGTCGTGGCCGGAAGCACGATGTCGGCGTAGCGGGCGGTGTCGGTCATGAACTGGTCGTGGACGACGGTGAACAGGTCGTCGCGTGCGAGCCCGGCCAACACCCTCTGCTGGTCCGCAGCAATGACCGCCGGGTTGCTGTTCCAGACGTACAGCGCTCGAATCGGCGGATCCAACATCGGGTCGGTGAGGACCCTGCCGAGCTGAATCATGTTCACCTGCCGCGTCCCGGCGGGGGAGAGGTCTGGTCGGCTGAGCTTCGGCAGGTTCGTCTGCCCGATCGAGACAGCGCCGGCGATGCCCCCGGATGGCCACTGCCATTGACCGGTCAGAGCGGGCAGGCACTGGATCGCTCGCAGCGCGGACCCGGATCCGCTCGATCGCTGCATGCCGACCCCGAGTCGGATCGCGGCGGGTCGTGCCGTCGCGTACATTCGAGCGAACTCGATGATGTCCGCAGCAGGGACACCCGTCTCGGCCGCGGCCCGCTCCGGTGTCCACGGCTCGACCGCCGACTGGTAGGCCTCGACATCGGTGGTGTGTGCTGCGACGTATGCGGCGTCGACGAGGCCCTCGTTGAAGATCACGTTGGCGACGGCAAGGGCGAGCGCACCGTCGGTACCGGGGTTCGGGCGAAGGTGGAGATCGGCGTAGCGCGTGGTGCGACTGCGATAAGGATCGACCACGACCAGTTCGGCGCCGTTCTCCTTGCGGGCGCGCCGGATCAGTTCCCAGGTGTGGATCGATGTCGAGACCGGATCCATCCCCCACACCACGACGAGCTTCGCCTCGGGCAGGTTCTCGGGGTCTGTCCAGGGCCATCGGGTGATGCCCGACAACGCGAACCATTGCGGTCCGCAGATCGATCGCTCCAGCTTGGTCGCGCCGAGTCGGTTGAACAGCGCCTGGGTTGTGCCGAAGCCGTCGAGCAGCCCCATGGAACCGAGATACGAGTAGCCGAGGATCGAGGTCGGACCCACCTCGGCTGACAGCTGGTGCCACCGCGAGGCGATCTCGTCGAGCGCATCGTCCCAACTGCACGCGGTGAACTCGCCGCTGCCCTTCGGCCCCGAGCGTCGCAGCGGGGTGAGCACTCGGTCGGGGCTGTACACCCGCTCGAGATAGCGGTCGACCTTCACACACAGATGCCGGCCGGTGATCGGATGCGAGCGGTCGGCTGTGATCTCAACAGCGCGACCGCCGCCATCGACGGTCACCAGTGCGCTGCACGCATCGGGGCAATCGTGCGTGCAAGTAACACGTACCAGGTGGTCAGTCATGTCGGACGCCTTCCTCCAGGATCGCTTCATCCTTGCACTCGCGAGCATGTCGGCGACGAGCCTTGGCGTGGCCCCGATGTGGCGCCTCACCAGGGTCGTGTTCACGATGAGCGGTCAGTCATTCACTGAGTGCGCACCAGGTGAGGGCTGGTGAAAGGGCCTGCTACGGTCGGCGGCGGCAGCGCTTCACGCTGCAAACCGCTACCGCCGAGCCTCCATCAACCCGGGACCGTTTCGCTTTCTTCTTGGCTCCGATGCAGGCAAGTCGAAGAAAAGGAGACGAGACGAATGAAGCGAACTATCCCCTTCGCCGCGATCGCAGCGCTGGTTGCCGGAACCTTGGGAGGAGGTGTGCAGATGGCCCACGGTGCGGGAGCGACCGGACAACTGGGGTTCGTCCCGATCGTGCCATGCCGCTTGATGGACACGCGGAACACGTCCGACAACGTCGGGCCGCGTTCAACGCCGCTCGGGGC
Source organism: Ilumatobacteraceae bacterium (assembly GCA_963805445.1). Taxonomy (GTDB): domain Bacteria; phylum Actinomycetota; class Acidimicrobiia; order Acidimicrobiales; family Ilumatobacteraceae; genus JAENVT01. Next base: position 126,159 of record CAWDUI010000001.1, read on the forward strand.
GGCGGAGACGTACGTCGCCAACGTGTGGGGCGCCAACGGGAACTGCGACATTCCAACGTCCGCGCTCGCAGTTTCGTTGAACGTGACCGTCACCCACGGGACCGTTGCGAGCTTCCTCACGATCTTCCCCAGTGACGCGCCGTCATTGCCGGTCATCTCGCAGATGAACTGGCTGGCCGGCGGATCGCCGACGCCGAACAAGGTCGATGTCAAGTTGTCGGCAACCGGAACGTTGAGCTTCTACAACCTGACCGGCACGGTCGACGTGATCGCCGATGTCATGGGCTATTACGAAGCGGCTGCAGCCAGCTCGCCGCCTGTCCCCGGTGATGGAACACCTGGTCCGGTCGGCCCGGCCGGTCCAGAGGGTCCTGCCGGTCCGGGTCCTGCCGGCCCTGCCGGTCCTGCCGGTCCTGCCGGTCCAGAGGGCCCTGCTGGTCCTGCCGGTCCGATGGGTCCTGCGGGCACCCCAGGTGACTCCGGCACTGCTGGTCCTGCTGGCCCCGCCGGCCCCGCCGGTCCTGCTGGCCCCGCCGGCCCCGAGGGTCCTGCTGGTCCCGCAGGCAGTGTGGGCAGCGTCAAAGTGGTCACGACCGCGATCACGGTGGGCGCGGACGACAACTCCAACTCCGGCAGTGCTACTGCAACCTGTGCCGACGGCGATGTCGCCATCAGTGGTGGTGTCAGCGCCGACACCGACGGCTGGTCGGTTCGTGCCAGCAATCCGAGCTCGACGGACGATGATCCGACGGGATGGTTCGGTGAGATCGTCGGAAACGGTCGAGGCGGAAGCCACGACGATGGCCAGGATGACTCATCCGGCGACGGATCGAAGCACACATCCAGCGTCGTATCGAAGTACACATCCGGCAGCGGATCTGACGGCAGCTCCGACGACGGGTCCGACGACGGTTCCCACGACGGTTCCGACGACGGCTCCGACAATGGTGGCCACGGCAGCGGCGGCGCAACTGGCACGGTCTACGTACTGTGCATGACGCCGTAGGACGGTAGTGCGAGTGGGTGACCCGGGCCGGCGGCCCGGGTCACCGACTCCGGCACTCAGGGCGCCGACGCGGCTCGCACCACGAGGTCGCTCATCAACTCGATCGACATCGAGTCGCTGTTGAGGGCAAGGTCGTAGTGCGTGGGGAGCTCGTCGCTGACGCTGTAGAAGAGCTTGAGGTATCCCGCTCGGCGGGTGTCGCTGTCGGTGATCGCCTTGGCTGCCGACTTGCTGTCGAGTGAACCGGCTTGCGCGGCACGGTCGGCACGCGTGGCCGGTGACGCCGTCACGAGCACGCGCAACACGTTGTCGTTCCCGGTGAGCGCGTAGGAGGCGGCGTGCGACACGATCACCACGTCGCCTCGCTCGGCTGTTTCGTGGATCGACTTCTGAATCAGTGCCCCGAGGGACTTGTGGTCGGTGCCGGCGCCGAAGTCGATCGCGGTCGCGCCAGAGGTCAACAGGCCGGCGCCCCCGCCTGCGGCCGCCAGGTTCCGGCTCAGCCGGTCGATGAACGTCGTCCGCCGTTCGGCGCTCGCCAGTTCGTCGACTGTCACGCCGTTGGCCTCCGCCGCCTGCTGCACGATCTCCTCGTCGACGAAGCGGTACCCCAGGCTGTCGGCAACCATCCGACCCACGTCGCCGCCGCCCGCACCGAGGAGCCGTGAGATGCAAATCACTCGTCGTGTCATCGGCGCAACGTATGACCGATTGATCGCTCCGTCAAGAAGCGAAGATGGGTCGCCACGTTCGAGCACGACGGTCTCGCAGACGACTCAGGGGCTCGCCGCGGCGCCGGTCCGCACATTGGCGCACGTGCTGACGGGTGGGGGACTTGTTACGAGTTCATGTCGAAGTTAGCCTTGCGCCGACATGAGATTGAAATGTTTCGGGGGCAGATCGGTCTCACGTCGGCCAATCGGCCGGATGATCGTGGCCATGGCGTTGATCGCCACGATGATCCCGCCTCGAGACGCGGCCGCATCCAACACTCCGGTGTCGTCGCAGCAAGCGGCTGCCGAGATCCTTCGGGTGCAAGCCAAGGCCGACAAGACGGCGCAACGATGGTCGGAGGCACAGGCCCGCCAGCAAGACGTTGCTGCGCAGATCCAGACCAGCCAGACCGAGATCGCCGCGGCTTCGGCGCAGTACAGCGACCTGCAGTCCGGCCTTGCGCGAATCGCGATCGACCGATTCACCGGCGGCGCCGCCCCGTCGATCCTGTTGGTCACAGGCGACCTGACCGAGATGATGGAGTTGAACGTGCTGAAGAACGTCGCCTTGGACGTCGGTGCCACCGATCTCGACACCTTGGACGCAGCACGAAGCGATCTCGAAATCCGCCAAGCACACCTCGACGCGCTTCAGGCTCAGAACGTCCGAGCTCCTCGCCGACCTCGCGGCACGCCAGGCGGAGATCGACGTGCAGCTCGCCGACCTCGCCACGCTTCGGGAGCAGTTGAAGAACGACGAGGTCAAGCGGGCGTACGAGGCGCAGCTCGCCAAGCAGAAGCAGGACGAGGCGAAGGCGGCCGCCGACCGGCAATCGCAGGCGACCGCCGAGCTGGCGGTCGCTGCTCCAGATCCCACCGTCGCCGTCGCGCCCGTCGTGGCGCGAGGGGAGGGGTGAGACCGGCCCCTTCGGCGTCGTCGGCCCCCGCCCCAGCGCCATCGCGGCCCAGCCAGCCAACTCCGGCAACCGAGCCGCCGGTGATCGATCCTGCACCAGCCGCAGCTCCGGAGCCGGTGATCCTCGGGGGATCGTGGATCTGCCCCGTTGCCGGTCCGAGTGCATTCGGCGACACGTTCGGCGCGCCTCGACCGGGCGGGCGCAAGCACGAGGGGGTCGACATGATGAGCCCGTACGGCACCCCGCTCGTTGCGGTCGTCTCGGGTTTCGCGAACATGCGAGTCACCAACCTCGGAGGCAATTCCATTTCGCTTGCCGGTGACGACGGCAACCGGTACTTCTACGCCCACCTGTCGTCATGGGAGGGGCCCTCGCGCAGCGTCGCCGCCGGCGAGGTCATCGGCTATGTCGGCCACACCGGCGACACGACGGCGAATCATCTCCACTTCGAGATCCATCCCGGTGGCGGGTCTGCAGTGGATCCGTACCCCACGGTCCGCAAGTACTGCTGACCGAGTAAGCGGCCGAGCAGGCAGTCGGAACTTGCTTGACAGAATTAATAACTATGCTGTATTAATTAATCCCGATGGCACGCCTGGGGACCGCCGATCAACTGAGTTCGTCCAAGGCCGCGCCCGCCGACGCCCGTCCTCGCAACAGGTCGCTGTTGTTGCAGGCGCTGCAGGCCAATGGTCCACAGAGCCGTGCTGACCTCGCTCGTCACAGTGGGCTGACGCCGACGACGGTCTCGGCTGTGACAGCGGAACTGATCGCAGAAGGTCTGATCGCCGAGGTCGGCCGTAAGGCCAGTAAGAGCGCCGGCAAGCCGGCGACGCTGCTCGGTGTCGAGCCCGACGGTCGGCACGTCGTGGCGCTGGACCTGAGTGATGACGACGTCATCGAAGCCGCCGTGGTGAACCTGGCCGGCAAGATCGTCGCGAGGCACTCACGGCCGCGAGACGGTGAGACCGGTAAGAAGGCAGTTTCGGCGATCGTGCGGCTGACGCGCGATATCGTCCGCGGCCTGGATCGCCCGTTGCTGGGAGTCGGCTGTGCGACACCCGGCATCGTCGACGATCACGGCGTCGTGTTGACTGCGGCCCACGTGCAGTGGACCAACGAGCCTTTGGCCGCCAAGCTCACCGCTGCCGTCAACGTGCCCTGCTACGTCGCCAACGACGCCAACGCAGCGGTGCTGGCCGAGTACGGCGCCCTGGAGACCCCGACAGAGAACCTGCTGCTCGTTCGCGTCGGCGGTGGTATCGGCGCTGGCGTGGTCATCGGTGGCGAACTGTTCGTCGGCGACCACTTCGCGGCCGGTGAGATCGGCCATGTCGTGGTCGACGACGAGGGCGCTCTGTGCAAGTGCGGCCGTCACGGTTGTCTCGAGGCCGTTGTGTCAGCGGCCCTCCTGGCGCAGCGCCTGCATGGTGTCGGTGACGGTGATCGGGCGCGTCATCTCGAGTTCGGCGGTCGCCATCTCGGCATCGTCCTGGCGTCGTTGGTCGGCGCGCTCAACCTCTCCCAGATCGTTCTGTCCGGACCGATGGATCTGCTCGACGACCGCTTCCGTACCGCGGCGATCGAGACGATCCGAAACCGGACGTTCCCGACCGTCGGGCAGCACGTCGATGTTCGTTTCAGCTCGCTGGGCGACGACGGCGTGTTGCTCGGCGCTGCTGCGCTCGTGCTGCGTAACGAGCTCGGCATCGTCTGAAAGCAACAACAGCGCGCCTGCGCTGCAGCCAAGGAGCCGGCCTCGGTCGGTCACAATCAAGGGGAAGACAATGAAACTAGGAAAACTGGCTGCCGGCGTGGCGGCTTTGAGCATGGCCATGACCGCCTGCGGCTCCGACGCCAAGACCAGCACGGCGACCGACGGTGCGACGGGTTCGCAACCACCCGCTGTCTCCTCGGCGCCGACCGACACCGCCGCACCTGTCGCCACAGCGGCGCCCGCCGAGACGGTGCCGGCCCCGATCGTCGGGGGCACAGGTGAAGGTGGCGAGCTGCGCTTGTGGTTGAACGGCGGCGACACACCCGACGACTTCGTGAAGTTCGCGATCGGGGAGTTCAACAAGGTCCATCCGGACGTGAAGGTCACCTTCGAACGACAGCAGTGGACGGGCATCGTCGAGAAGCTGACAACAGCGTTGTCCAGCAGCGACAGCCCCGACGTGATCGAGCTCGGCAACACGCAGGCCCAAGCCTTCGAGGCTGCTGGCGCGCTGCAGGACCTCACGGCGAGCAAGGCCGCACTCGGTGGCGACGATCTCCTACAGAGCTTGGTCGAGGCCGGAACCTACGACGGCAAGTTCTATGGCGTTCCGTACTACGCCGGAGCCCGCGTGGTGCTGTACCGCAAGGATCTTTTCGCCAAATCCGGGCTCAGCGTCCCGACCACCATCGACGAGATGCTGGCCGCGGCAACGAAGCTCAAGGACGACAACGCCTCGACGCCCAACTTCTCGGGCATGTATCTGCCGGGTAAGAACTGGTTCGCCGCGCTGCCGTTCATCTGGGTCACCGGTGGCGACATCGCCGTGCAGGATGGCACGTCGTGGAAGGGAATGCTGTCGTCCGACAAGTCGATCGTGGGCCTGACCGAGTTCCAGAAGTTCATCGAGGAGGCCAGCGGCGCACCGAAGGACGGCGACGACTCGAAGGATTACATCGCGTTCTGCAACGGCGAGGTCGGGATGATGCCGGCACCGGGTTGGAAGCCAGGCCAGATCGTCAACAAGGACGACGGTTGCCCCGACATGGAAGCGAACATCGGCGCATTCGCAATGCCCGGTCTCACCGCCGGCACGACATCGCCGGCGTTTCTCGGTGGCTCGAACCTGGCGATCTCGGCGAAGAGCAAGAACCCGGATCTGGCCAACGAACTGCTGAAGATCCTCGTGTCGAAGGACTACCAGAAGCAGTTCGCCGATCAGGGCACGATCCCGGCGCTCAAATCATTGCTCGGTGGCATCAGCGGCAGCGACGCAGCGACGGCTCAGGCCAAGGCCGCGGAGAACAGCCGCTTCGTTCCGTCCAGCGAGAACTGGGCAGCAGTCGAGGCCAGCAGCATCCTGCCGGACATGATCGTCGCCATCTCTGGTGGCGCCGACGTGAAAGCCGAGGCCGCCAAGGCAGATGGAGCAATCGAGGCGTTGCTCAACGGCTGATCCCGGCCGGCAGCACTGCGGGGCGAGCACCATGTCCCAGCCGTCAACCCTGGAAATGGAAAACTCGCCGATCATGGAACACGTCGATGGAATCACTCCCCGCCATCGGCGTGTTCGACCGCTGCCGTATGTGCTGCTCCTGCCGGCGATCACCGCCCTCGGGTTGATGCTCGGCTACCCGATCGTGCGACTGTTCACCCTCGCTCTACAAGAGTTCGGCCTGAAGCAGCAGTTCGGGGCGGCCGCCGATTGGGTTGGTCTCGACAACTTCCGGGCGATCCTGCACGACGCCGAGTTCTGGGCGGTGCTGCGTCGGACCGTGGCGTTCTGTGTCGTGAACGTGGTGCTGACGATCGTGCTGGGCATGGCAGTCGCACTGCTGCTGAAGCGTCTGGGACCGAAGATGCGGCTGTTGACGATGCTCGGCCTGATGCTGGCATGGTCGATGCCGGCATTGACCAGCACGGTGATCTGGCAATGGATCTTCGACACCCAGTACGGCCTCGCCAACTGGGCGCTGGGCAGGCAGGGAGAATCATGGTTGTCGAACCCGCTGACCTTCTACTTCGTGGCAACGATCATCGTCGTGTGGATGGGGATCCCATTCGTTGCCTTCACCCTGTACGCGGGACTGACTCAGATACCCGAGGAGATGATGGAAGCGGCAGCGATCGACGGAGCCCGGCCCTGGCAACGCTTCCGCGACATCGTCGTGCCGGCGCTGAAGCCGATCCTGCTGATCCTGACCTCGCTGTCCGTGTTGTGGGACTTCCGTGTCTTCACGCAGGTCTACGTGCTGCAGCGGGCCGGAGGGATCACCCGTGACACGAACCTGCTCGGCGTGTACGCCTACCGGATCTCGATCGGTGCCAACCAGTTCGACAAGGGTGCCGCCGTTGCCGTCGTGATGGTGCTGATCACCGTGCTGATGACGATGTTCTACCTGCGGTCGATGACGCGACAGGAGGAGTTGTGACGGCGACGCTGGAACCGATCCCGCCAGCGTGCGCGCCGCCGGCGCCGCAACATGGTGCCCAACCTCCTCGGATTGTTCGTCTTCCTCATCGCCGCGTTCCCGGTGTACTGGATGGTGTTGACCTCCTTCCGCCGCGGCGTCGACATTCAGAAGGCCTCGCCGCAGTTCCTGCCTGCGCCTGGCACGCTCGCCAACTACCGGAAGGTCTTCCGTCGCGACTTCTTCTGGACTGCGGTGAAGAACAGCCTGACGGTCACGTTGCTGGTGCTGGTGCTGTCGTTGTTCATCGCGTTTCTTGCAGCGGTCGCGGTCTCGCGGTTCCGGTTCAAGGGCCGTCGAGCGTTCATCGTCGTGATCCTGCTGGTGCAGATGGTGCCGGCCGAGGCATTGATCATCTCGCTGTTCCGGATCCTCGACGGCTGGCAGTTGATCAACACGATCCTCGGCTTGACGTTGACCTACCTCGCCTTCGTGTTGCCGTTCACGATCTGGACCTTGCGAGGCTTCGTTGCCAATGTGCCCAAGGAGCTGGAGGAGGCTTCGATGGTCGACGGCTCGACGCGGTTGCGGGCCTTCATGACCATCACGTTGCCACTTGTTGCGCCAGGGTTGGTCGCCACAGGAGTCTTCGCGTTCATCCAGGCGTGGAACGAGTTCATCTTCGCCTTGGTCATCATGAACCGACCGGAGAACCAGACGTTGCCGGTGTGGCTGCAAGCCTTCAACGAAGGGGCCAAGGGAACGGATTGGGGTGGCGTGATGGCCGGCTCGACGTTGATGGCGATACCCGTCGTGATCTTCTTCCTGCTGGTGCAGCGACGCGTCGCCAGTGGGCTGACGGCCGGGGCGGTGAAGGGGTGAGCGCCGCAGACGACCGCCGCCTCGCCGCCGGGTGCCTGCTCGGCTCCTTCGTCGGCGCGAACCCGCCACCGTGGGTGCTCGGCGCCATCAGGGACGGCCTCGGCGGGGTGCTGCTTTTCGCCGGGAACATCGTCGACGACGTTCAGCTCGCCGAGCTGTGTACGCAGTTGCGCTCGGCACGCGCCGACGTCGTCATAGCGATCGACGAAGAGGGTGGCGACGTGACCCGCCTCGATGCCACGCGCGGCAGCCTGACTCCTTGTCCCGCCGCGTTCGGTTTCGTCGATGATGTCGGGTCGACAGCCGCTGCCTTTGCGACGCTCGGTCGACGCCTTCGCCGCGTCGGGATCGACCTCACCCTTGCGCCCTGCGCCGACATCAATTCCAATCCGCGCAACCCCATCATCGGGGTCCGCTCGTTCGGGGCGACGCCTGATCGTGTGTCGCGCCACGTCGTGGCCGCGGTCGAGGGATTCCGCGCCGGCGGCGTCGGGTCGGCGGTGAAGCACTTCCCCGGCCACGGGGACACCAGCGCCGACACGCATCTTGGCCCGGCGCGACTGCAGGCCTCGACAGCGACGTTGTCGACACGCGAGCTGGTGCCGTTCGCAGCCGCTGTCGGCGCAGGTGTCGACGCTGTCCTCACCGCCCACCTGGTCGCCGATGCGGTCGACGCTGCACCCGCCTCACTGAGCGCGTCCTGGACTGCCCACCTTCGGGGCCCGATGGGGTTCGACGGTGTCATCATCACCGACGCGCTCGACATGGATGCCGTGGCCGAGGGTCGCGGGGTCGTTGGCGTTGCGGATGCCGCGGTGCGAGCGCTTGGGGCCGGTGCTGATTTCCTCTGTCTCGGGTCGAACTTCGACGAGTCGATGACGAACCGGGTTGTCGACGCTGTCGTCGCTGCGGTGGAGGCCGGGCGCCTCGATCGGGCACAGCTCGGTCGCAGCCTCGATCGGATCACCAACTTGCGTCGCTCGACCGTTTCCCCGACGCCGCCCGACGTCGCCGGTCACGATGCCGCTCGCGAGGTGGCCGAGCGCGCGATCGTGGTCGACGGCCGCACGCCGGTCGGCCCCTTTGCCGTCGTCGAATGCCGCCCTCCGGGCAACATGGCTTGCTTCAACGTCAGGTGGGGGATCGCCCACGACCTTCTCGGGCTCGGCTGGCCGGTGAGCTCGATCGCCGAAACAGACCCGATCGGGCCGGCGTGTGCTGCGGCGCTCGAAGCCGCCGGTGAGATGCCTGTTGTCGTGGTCGTTCGTGATGCCTGCGTGCACCCGTGGCAGATCGACGTGATCGATGCACTCGTCGTGGCCCGGCCGGATTCGGTCGCGGTCGTCGAGATGGGGTGGCCGGCCGGCCGACCGGCCGGCTGTGCTTCGTACATCGTCACCCACGGGGCGGCGCGCGCCAGCGCCGATGCTCTGCTGGCGTCTCTCGGAGTGCCACACCAAAAAGTCAGGGAGCCGTAGATGGCCGACATCAGCATCCGCGGGGTTTCCAAGGTGTTCCCGAACGGCGTCGTCGCAGTTCGCGATGTGCATCTCGAGGTCGCCGATGGCGAGTTCTTGGTGCTCGTCGGTCCATCAGGCTGCGGCAAATCGACGTTGCTGCGAATGATCGCCGGTCTCGAGGAGGTGACGGCGGGCGCGTTGCTGGTCGACGGGCGTGACATCACCGACGCCCAACCACGAGAGCGCGACATCGCGATGGTCTTCCAGAGCTACGCCTTGTATCCGCACATGACCGTTCGGAAGAACATCGGGTATCCGTTGAAGATTGCCGGGCTTCCGGCACACGAGATCGATACAGCGCGTCGACGACGCGGCACGCACGCTGCAATTGGAGGCCGTACTCGATCGCAAGCCCGGGCAGCTCTCGGGTGGACAACGTCAGCGAGTGGCGATGGGCCGAGCGATCGTTCGCAAACCGTCAGCGTTCCTGATGGACGAACCGCTGTCGAACCTCGACGCCAAGTTGCGGGTGCAGATGCGCGCCGAGATCTGCCGGCTGCAACGCGAGTTCCGCACGACCACCGTGTACGTCACGCACGACCAGATCGAAGCGATGACGATGGGTGACCGAGTCGCCGTGCTGAACGCCGGCCAGATCGAACAATGTGATCGACCCGCGATCTCTACGACCGGCCCGCCAACCTGTTCGTCGCAGCCTTCATCGGTTCGCCGGCGATGAACTTCTTCACGGCGGTCGTCGAACGCCGAGAGGGTGGGCTTGTCGCTGTGGTCGCTGACGTGGTGCTCCCACTGAGTGCCGCATCGTTGATCGACGACTTCGGTGAATGGGTGGGCCGAACGATCATCGTCGGCGTGCGCGCCGAGTCGGTCACGGCTGCTCCACGCCATGAAGGATCACCGCGCCTCGTCGGGACCGTCGAGTTCGTCGAGGAGTTGGGATCCGAGGTCATCGTGCACGCCAGGGTCCCCGGGTTGGGTTCTTCGGCCCAGGTCGGCGTGGCGCGTGCGACCCACGACGATCATGAGATCGCACCGATCGTCAGCAACCTCGTGACCAAGCTGCCGGCGCACTCGTCATGCCGACCGGGTGACACTGTGACGCTCTTCATCGATCCGGCCAACATCCACTGCTTCGATCCGGCCGGCCCGTCGCTGCGCATGGGGACTCGACCATGAGCGGTGAGCTCCCGACACTCGGCATCGGCGTCGACATCGGCGGAACCTCGACGAAGGCCGCAGTGATCGATGATCTCGGGCGTGTGATCGCGTCGGTCGTCATGCCGACCGTCGGTGGCGCCGACGGCGTGGTTGCCACGGCAACGCAGGCGGCGATCGACGTCGCCAGATCTGCAGAGATCGCGGTCAGCGAGGTGAAGGTCATCGGCGTCGGGATTCCCGGCACCGTCGATCCTGGTCACGGCACGGTGCGCTTCGCCGTGAACGTGGGCATCGGGCGAGAAGACATCGAACTCGGCGCACGCTTGGCGAGCGGGTTGGGCGTTGCGGTGCACCTCGAGAACGACGTCCGTGCCGCTGCCTTGGGAGCCGACTGGTATCTCGCCAACACAACCGGGCCAGTCAACGATCTCGCCTATCTCAGCATCGGGACGGGAATTGCCGCCGGCTACGTCGAGCGCGGCTCGGTCCGCCGCGGCGCCAGCTTCGTGGCGGGCGAGATCGGGCACATCCCGATCGATCCGAACGGACCGCCATGCGTGTGCGGGCAGGTCGGCTGCATCGAAGCGATGTCATCCGGATCGGCGATCGAACGGATGTGGCCGACCTCGACCGGCAGCTCGGCGATCGCGCTCTGTCGCGCTGCGTCGTCGGGTGATCCGACAGCAGGACGGCTCTGGGCGGGAGTGGTGGCAGGGTTGAGTCGAGCGGTTCTGCTCCTGGCGCTCACATGGGACCCGGAGGTGGTCGTGCTCGGCGGTGGAGTGGCTGCACTCGGCAATGAGTTGCGCGATGCGATCGCCGGCGCGGTTGGCGGCCGATGCCCAGGATTCCGAGTTCCTCGCCTCTCTCCACCTCGGCGAGCGAATGCGGGTGATCGAATCGTCCGTGCTGCTCGGTCCGATCGGGGCAATCCGCGCCGCGCATGCTGCACGCCGCTGGCCGCCGTCATGACCTCGTTCGCAATCCGTGGCGCCAACGCGCAGGTCCTCGTCGACGGCACACGCATCGCCGCGGTTGATCCGCCCGATCGCGACCAGGGTGAGAGCGTCGTCATGGACGCAACGGACTGCTGGGTGTTGCCGGGCTTCGTCGATCTACAGGTCAACGGGGCTGTCGGTGTCGACCTCGCGACGGAACCGACCCGGGTCGGCGAAGTCGCCTCCTTTCTCGTGCAGTGTGGGGTCACGTCGTTCATGCCGACCGTGATCTCCTCGTCCGTGCACGACACCGAAGCGGCGCTCTCTGCGATCCGTGAGTGGTCGCACCTCGAGCCGCGTGGCTGGGCGCGTTCGCTTGGCGTGCATCTCGAAGGCCCGTTTCTCAATCCCGTGCGCGCCGGTGCGCATCCGGTGCATCGCCTTCGCCACCCGACACTCGAGGCGATCGACGGATGGCATCGCGACGCCGGCGTCGCAATGGTCACCATCGCGCCCGAGTTGCCCCATGCCCGTGAAGTGATCGAGCGGTTGGTGTCGACAGGAGTCGTTGTCTGCGTCGGGCACAGCGATGCCGCCGTGGCCGACATGCGCGACGCCGTCGCTGCCGGAGTCACGGGCGTCACCCATCTCTTCAATGCGATGAGCCCGATCACTGCTCGCTCGCCGGGTGTGGCCGGAGCAACATTGGCGGATGCAGCCTTGATCGCCGGACTGATCGTCGACGGGATCCACGTCGACCCGACGATGGTGCGCTTGGCGTGGAGGGCGCTCGGGCCGAACCGCATCGCGCTCGTGACCGACGCAATCGCTGCGCTCGGGTTGGCGCCCGGCGCGTATCGCGTCGGCGAGACCTTGGTGACCGTCGACGAGTCAGGGGCCCGCACCTCGAACGGCGTGTTGGCAGGCAGTGTGCTGCGGTTCGACGAGGCAGTGCGCAACTTGATCGCGTTCACCGGCTGCGCGTTGAGCGAGGCGTCGATGGCAGCGTCGGCGACACCCGCCCGACTGGCGCGACGAAGTGACGTCGGTCGCCTGGTGCCAGGCTGCGCCGCCGACATCGTGTTGCTCGACACCCGGTTACAGGTTGCAGCCACGATCGTCGACGGGCGCGTTGTGTTCGATCCGCACCAGCGTTACGGCCCGGCCTGGCCGGATGGAGCGTGACATGGAGATCGTGATCCAACCGGACGCCGAAGCAGTCGCACGAGTCGTGGCTGACGCGGTCGACCGCCTGATGACCTCGAAGCCCGATGCGGTTCTCGGCTTGGCAACCGGCAGCTCTCCTCTGGGTGTCTACCGCGAGTTGGTCCGTCGGCATGAGGCCGGCACGCTCCACTTCCGGCGTGCCACCGCCTTCCTGCTCGACGAGTACGTCGGGTTGCCGGCGGGTCATCCCCAGACATATCGGGCGTTCATCGAGCGTCACTTCGCCGGATCGGTCGACATCGACCCGGCGAACGTCCGTGTGCCCGACGGCTCATCGCACGACGTGGAAGCGGCGTGCGCGGACTACGAAGAACAGATTCGCTCGGCAGGCGGTATCGATCTTCAACTGCTGGGAATTGGTGCGGATGGCCACCTCGGTTTCAACGAACCCACATCGTCGCTGGCATCGCGGACGCGGGTGAAGACCCTGACCGAACAAACGCGACACGACAACGGTCGCTTCTTCGACGATGCCGATGCCGTGCCTCGACATGTGGTCACGCAAGGGCTTGGCACGATCCTCGATGCGCGCCACCTCGTGCTGATCGCCTGTGGTGCGGCCAAGGCCGAGCCGATCGCCCGGGCCGTCGAGGGACCCGTGGCCTCGATGTGCCCTGCGTCGGCGATCCAACTGCATCCACATGCGACCGTTGTCGTTGACGAGTCGGCCGCGGCACAACTCACCTTGGCCGACTACTACCGGGCGACGTTCGCCGCTAAACCGACCTGGCAGTCGCTATGAGCGTCAGCCGGCGAGGTGTGCTTCCAACGTGATCTCGGGTACGCCGGCCAGTGCCTTGCTGACCGGGCATCCAGCCTTGGCCGCCTTGGCGTGTTCGGTGAAGGTGGCCTCGTCGATGCCGGCGACGGTTCCGACGGTCGACAGCTCGATCTTGGTGATGGTGGGTGCGCCCTCGATCAGCCGAAGCGTGACAGCCGCGTCGGTGCGGATCGATTCGGACGGGGTACCCGCCTTGGCGAGGAGGCTCGCCAGTGCCATCGAGAAGCACGCAGCATGCGCTGCGGCGATCAGTTGCTCGGGGTTGGAGCCAGGACCGTCTTCGAAGCGAGACTTGAACGTGTAGCCCCCGCTGATGCTGTCCCCGGCGGTGAACGTCCCGGTTCCGGTTGGCACGTCGCCTTTCCATTCAGCGGTTCCCTTTGCCGGCATCGTTGTCTCCTTGGTCTTGGGGCTTGGTGTGGCCAACCTTAGGGCAGGATCAGATGTGTGTCGCCGAACTCGTGCCAGAGGTAGCCCTCCCGCAGGCTGGCCGCGTACGACGACTCGAGGAGCGCCCGACCAGCGACTGCTTCGAGCATCAACAGGTGCGATGCTTCGGGCTCGTGCCACCCGGTCAGCAAGCCGTCGACGACACGGACACCACGTTCGGGTGTGATCACCAAGTCGGTCCAACCATCGAACGCGTGCACGACACCGGATTCGTCTCCGGCTGTCTCGAGCGCTCGCACGACGGTCGTACCGATGGCGATCACCCGGCCACCATCGCGACGCGACTCATTGACCCGGGTAGCGGTCGTCGCCGGGACCCGCGCACGCTCCGGATAGGGGAGCTCCGTCGACTCGAGCGACGCCACGCCGGTGTGGAGCACCAACGGCGCCACGCCCACACCCTTGGCGACGAGCCGCATGATGACCTCCGGTGTGAACGGCCTGCCCGCGCTCGGCATCTCTGCACTGCCGGGTTCGGTCGCGTACACGTTCTGGTACATCGCGATCGGCCATGGATGCTCGACGTAGCCGTAGCGAATCGGCTGGCCGTGCACCGCCAACCAGGTGAACACCGGTTGCGGTAGTTCGACCCGCGCGATCCAGAGGCGGTCGCTGCCGAGGTACGGGCTCTCGAGGGTGATGGTGGCCCCGGCCCCGACGATCAGTCGCCTCGGAACCTCCCCTTCCCATCGTGCTGTGGCGTGACCGTCGATCCGTCGTGGTTCCACGACCCAGCGACCGTCGTCGAGGCGCGTCGACAGATGCACGACCACGTCTGTCCGGTCTTCGCTGCACGCCCTGACCGCGGCGGGCACCACTGCGGAGGTGTTGATCACGACCAGGTCACCGGCTCGGAGGAACGAGGGGAGCGCACCGAAGGTGCTGTGAGTCAGGTGGCCGGAGCGTTCGGCAACGAGCATCCGGACCGCGTCACGAGTCAGGCCTCGGGCTTCGGGCGGCTCGGCGGCTTCGAGGTGGGCGGGGAGATCGAACGACAGCCGACCCTGTGATGGTGTATGCGTTTCGGCCCGGGTGAACGTCGCCGCGTTCACGTCGGAACCTCCTGCAGCTCCGATGCGCGATACCTGCCGCTCGGAGGCGACTCGCGCAGCAATCTCTGCAAGGCCGGCACGACCGTGAGCGGCAGCGGCCGATCGGAGATGTCTTCGCCGGGAAACGCCGCTTGGTGCATCTCCGTGCGCATGTCGCCGGGATCGAACCAGTACACCCGCACATCGGGCTCCTCGGCCGCGAGCACGTTCGACAGCTGCTCCAAGGCCGCCTTTGACGATCCGTAGCCACCCCATCCTTCATAGCCCTCGACTGCGGCGTCGGAGGTGATGTTGACGACGACCCCGCCGGCGGATCGCAGCATCGGGAGCATCGTCTGGATGAGCGCCAGTGGGGCGATGACGTTGACGGCCACCACCTGTTCGAGGTCTGTCAACGGGTAGTCGGCCAGTCTCGGCAGCGGCGAGGGCCCGAGCGTGCTGGCGTTGTTGACCAGCAGGTCGAGCCGGCCGAGCTCGTCGACTGCAGCGCGGAGCGCGGCGCGGTGCGCCGAGTCGCCGACGTCGCCAGCCACCCCGAGCACGACCTGTCCGTTGGCGACGGCCCGCAACGACTGGACCGCCTCGTCGAGGATCGACGGATCGCGGCCGTCGATCACGACACTCCATCCGGCCCCGACCAGGCTCGTCGCCAACGCCAGCCCAAATCCCTTCGACCCCCCGGTGATCAATGCTGCCTGCATGGTGATCCTTTCCATGCCATCGCGGCCTGCGGTGACATCGCTCACCCATTAAAGCAAGAGACAGCTTGTCTTATTCCGATGAGGTCGAAATTATTTGAGTCAGCTGATTCGTCGGCGCACTTCGACACCGTCGGCAGTCGTGCGCACCTCGTAGGACGGTTGCGGCACGGACGCCGGGCCATGCACGACGGCCCCGTCGGCGAGACGAAACGTGCTCTGGTGCCACGGGCAGGTCACGCACGGCCCAGCGGCCGAGTAGGCGAAGTCGCCCTCGTCCAGTGGACCCCCTGCGTGGGTGCACCGGTTGCTGAGGCCATAGTGCTCGGCTCCGGACCGGTACAGCAGCGTCGGCGCGTCGTCGAGGTCGACGACCACGGGGCTGTGTTCGGGCAAGACCTTGTCGGTCGTCGCCAGAGTCCAGCTCGCAGGCTGTTCCTCCATGAAGATCCGGTTGACCCCGTGGCCTCTGACCAAGGTGAGGTGTCCACCCAGGTACCCGCCGATGGTCATCACCCCCATCCCCATCAAGCCGAGCGATGTCGCCGACCACCTCCGGCCGCGCAGCCTCGCGGCAATGGACGCCGTGTAGAAGCCGACACCGACGAGGTTGGCCGCGGCGTGCACCAATCCGACCCGCCGATCGGGCCCATAGATGTCGGACCAGTCGGCGAGTCCGGCAGCTGCGGTCGGCACGGCCGACGCGACCCCCACGGCGGACAGGAGGGCTGCTGCGGGCTGGGCTCGACGGCCACCCACGAGATCGAGGATCGTTGCGCTGGTGAACGAACCGATCGGTATGTCGGTCAGGAGAGGGTGCAACTGATGGCCGAGCCACGTGCCACTCAGCGCATCCTTCACGGGACCGCGAGGTATCAGCTTCTTCATTGCATCGGCCAGCGGCTCGGCGATGCGGTCGAGCCGTTCGAGCGCCTCGATTCGTCGCACGATTCCTTGCACCAACATGGAGTCGGGGCTACCCCTCGCTGGCTCTGCTCAAACGATGGTGCCGCCGAACGGTGGCGGGCCGAGGATCTCGATACCGCCATTCTTTCTCGCCGACGCTTGTACCCGGCCCATGTCGACCGCGCCGGAAGCGGTCAGTTCGGTGTCGCCGGCAGCGACTCGGGTCACTTGTCGCTCGAGGCAACATCGGAACGCGGAGCGCTCCCATTGCGTCAAGGCCGTGCCATTGCTTGGATCGCCGAGGCCCTGGACAACGTGGAAGGTGATCTTTCCGAGGATCAGACGGCTCAGCTGGTACGAGCCATCCGCGCCACGATCGGGATCGAAGCGCTCGTCTGGCTCGTCGACGTCGGCGGGCTGTCGAGAGCCGAAGCGGTCGCGCTGATGCGTTGGTCGGCTCAGGCGCTTCTGCGTCACGCACTCGACGATCCGCCGCCGGTACGCCCCTTGTGACGGGTGGGACCCGTCGTCAGCGCATCGCGTCGAGCGCGGCGATCAGCTTTGCCGGCGCAATCGTGCGGTAGGCGTCCTCGCAGACCGCGGTCACCTCGTCCCAGTCGACCTGCCCGTCGAGACGAACACCCAGCCACCCTCGTCCGCCGACGTATGGGGGGCGGAAGAAGCGGTCGGGTTCGGTGTCGACGAGCTCGGCCTGCGCACCGGCCGGCGCGGCGCACCACAGATGTGGAAATTGATGATCGTGGTGTCCGTCAGCCCACAACATGACGAACTGCTTCTTGACGAAGAACGACGGCGCGCCGTGGCTGACCTTCTCGGTCGCCTCGGGAAACGAGAGGCAGATGGCCCGTACCCGCTCGACGATCGTGTTGACCACGTGCCTACGGTACGCAAGAACGCAGCCGATCAGATGACCGGCAGGCGCTGCTGCAGGCCGATCAATGGAGCCAGCGGATCGCCAGCCGTCGCCAGCCGCTCGGCGATCGTGCGGATGGTCCAGCGGTCGGGGCGCAGGTCTTCGTCATCGAGCTCGTCCCATGAAATGGGCACCGACACGGGAGCGCCCGATGCTGGTCGCGTGCTGAAGGGTGCGACGAGTGTCTTGTTGATGGCGTTCTGCGTGTAGTCGAGCCGGATCAGACCCCGACGTTTGCTCACTTCCCATTCCCACGAGACCAAGTCGGGCACAGCGGCGCCGATCAAACGCGACAGGCGTTCAACCCAGCCTCGTGTCTCGTCGAAGCTCAGTCCATCAGCGACCGGGACCCAGACCTGTAGGCCGCGTTGACCGGTGACCTTCGGCATCGACCGCACGCTCAGGTGTTCGAGCGCGGTTCGATGCAACCGGGCGAGCACCACGACGTCGTCGAAGGTGGTCGACTCGCCGGGATCGATGTCGATCATCGCCCAGGTCGGCTGGTGAGGATGGCCGACCGTCGATGTCCACGGATGCAGTTCGACGGCGCCGAAGTTGGCGGCCCAGACAAGCGCGGCGGGCGAGTCGAGCACCAAGTAGTCCTTCGCCTGGCCACGGTCTGCTTCCTCGTTGCGCCAGCGCGGGATCCATTCAGGCGCGTGGGCCGGCGCAGCCTTGTGCCAGAACCCGGGCTTCGACGTGCCCTCCGGGAAGCGGTGGAGGTTGACGGGACGAGCGGCGAGATACGGCAGCATTGCCGGCGCACACGACGCGTTGTGACGTACGAGGTCGCGTTTGGTCAACGCGTCCGCACCTTCTCTCGCCGGGAACAGCACCTTGTCGAGATTCGTGAGCTGGAGCGCGCGTCCGGCGAACTCCCAGGTGCCCTTCACTCCGAGCGCATCCAGGGCGAGCAACTCCTCTTCGCTCGGCGCAGCCCAGGTCGCCTCACTCGACCAGGATGCGGCGGGAGCGCTCTTGACCTCGTCGTTGGTGCGCCCCGACTTCACCGAGCGAGGGTGCTCCTCGGGGTTCCAACCGGGAACGGCGTGCTCGTCGTGTTTGTGCAGCAACAGCCATTGCTGCCCGCCATCCCGGGCGCGGCGTCGCACCAGCGCGAAGTGACCGCGCAGCTTCTCGCCGTCCAGGTCGAAATGCAGATCGCCGGCCTCGGTCGCGGCGATCGGATCCTTTCCATCGGTGATCGACCAGGTTCCCCAGTCCCACACGATCACGTCTCCACCGCCGTACTCGCCGCGAGGAATCACCCCTTCGAAATCGAAGTACTCCAGGGGATGGTCTTCTACGTGAACGGCCATGCGTTTCACGTCGGGATCCAGCGTCGGCCCCTTGGGAACGGCCCAGCTCAACAGCACACCCGCAGCTTCCAGGCGGAGGTCGTAGTGCAGCCGCGAGGCCCGGTGGCGCTGCACCACGAACCGATGACCGTCCTTCGCCGGGGCGGCGCCTCCGGCGGGCTCCGACGTGATGTCGAAGTTGCGCTTCTGCTGGTATCGCTGCAGCCGTTCCGGTGCTCGCCCGGCCATCAGCCGGCCCTTCTCGCGGCCTTCCGTGCCGACTTGCGCGGAGCCCTGCGATGCTTGGCGGCGTCGACGCTTGCCTCGAGCGCGGCCATCAGATCGAGGACTCGCGCGGCCGGTTCCTCAGCCGTTTCGACCACTTCTCTCCCCTTGTCCTTCGCGGTGATTCGCTGACGCAGCGTCTCGGTGTACGTGTCGTGGTACTGCTCGGGGTTCCATTCGCTCGACAACCCTTCGATCAATTGCGTGGCCATCTTCAGTGCCTTCGGATCAGTCTTGCCGCGACGGGGCATTCCCTCGATCTCGGAGCGCTCGACGACTTCGTCGGCGAACCGCATCGTCGACATCGCCAGCACGTCGTCGAGCGGGCGAACGGCGACGAGGTGTTGCCGGTCGCGCAGCACCACGGTTCCGATCCCGACCCGTTGGGCACCGTCCATCGCGGCAACGAGCAGCTGGTAGCTCTTCTTGGCTGCTTCACCGGCGGGCACCAGCCAATACGTGCTCTCGTAGTAGATCGGATCGATCTCTTCGAGCGCGACGAAATCGGAGACGTCGATCACCCGCGTCGATGCCGGGCGAAGAGCATCCATCTCCTTGTCGTCGAACGTCACGTAGCGCCCATTCTTGACCTCGAAGCCCCAGGCGATGTCGTCCTTGTCGACTTCCTTGCCTGTGTCTTCGGCCACCTTTCGGTAGCGGATGCGCGACCCCGACTTCTTGTCGAGCTGATGAAAGTGCACGTCGTGGTCGCGCACCGCAGTGAACGCCTTGACGGGGACGTTGACGAGACCGAAGCTGATCGAGCCGGTCCACAGTGATCGAGCCATCTCCACTCCTTTTCCGCGGGCGCGTTGATGATTCCCGCACCCGCGCTTCGTCAACCACGATCGACGTTTGGCCGCAGAGACGTGGGGGAAGCGTGGGTCGGTGATCGGCGACGCGTCCCATCTGGTGTTCGGGTCCGATCAGGAGCCCGGCATCCGCCGGCGGGGCACGAAGCGGTTCTCCTACGTCGACGAAACCACTGGGCGGTCGGTCGGCCGAGCCGATCTCGAACGCATTCGGGCGCTTGCAGTTCCACCGGCGTGGACGAACGTGTGGATTGCCCGGAATGGGCGCAGCCACATCCAGGCGACCGGTCGCGATGCCCGCGGACGCAAGCAGTATCGCTATCACCCTGCATTCACCGCGAGTCAGGCCGACAACAAGTTCGCCGACCTCGTGCCGTTCGGCCACGGGCTTGCGTCACTGCGGCGACGCGTCAGCCGCGACCTGGCGCGTAACGATGTCGACCACGACCGTGTGGTAGCGACGGTGGTGCGCTTGCTCGACATCACCAGCCTGCGAATCGGCAATGCCGAGTACTCACGGGTCAACCACTCGTTCGGCCTCACCACGCTGCGCAACCGCCACGTCGATGTTCGTGGATCGACGATTCGCATGGCCTTTCGCGGCAAGTCGGCCCACGAGTTCGACGTGCGGGTCGACAACGCCCGGCTGGCCAGGATCGTACGGCGATGTCAACACCTGCCAGGCCAGCAGCTGTTCGAGTACCGAACGGCCGACGGTGAGATCCGCCGCATCGGCTCGACCGACGTCAACGCCTACCTCGTCGAGCACGCCGGCCCCGGAGTGACGGCCAAGACCTTTCGAACGTGGAACGCGACAGTCCGCGCGGCCGAGTGGCTTGCGGCAGCGAGCGAGCGCGATGGATCTCCGACCAATCAGGTGCTCAACGAGATCGTCGATGACGTGGCCGATCATCTGGGCAACACACGCGCCGTGTGCCGTAGCAGCTACATCCATCCGGCCGTCATCACCGCCTACGTCGAGAGCAGGCTGCTGGCCGGCTGGCGACGCCCGACGGGTTCCCGGCCCGCCGGCCTCACGATCGCCGAGCGCAAGACGTTGCGGCTGCTGCGTGGAGCCGAGCGAACGGCACGTGCAGCCTGACGATCGCTTCCGGTGACGAGCTGACACGGCCGCCCCGCGTGGTCTGCCGGTGAAGTTGGTGGCGACCGTTTGCTGACTGTCCACCCGGCGCTCACCCAGTGGTCAGCTTCAGTTCGCGTTGGTTCCGTAGAACGGTGTCGTAGGTGCTCGCCCATCGATGCACCAGAACAACGAAGGGACCGAAATGATCACACGCAAGTTCACCAAGGCGGCCTTGATCGCCGGAGTCGTCAGCGTTTCGCTGATGGTCGGCGCGGCGCTGGCCGGCAGCGATGTCGGCCAACAGAACCAGGCGCGTCTGGAGGATCACGCCGATGAGCTCTTCGGGTTCAAGAAGCCCGTTGCCGCGTCCTCGACCGTCTCTGCCGATCTCGCCGCGGCGAAGGCGGATCCGACCAAGCTCGTCACGCTCGCCAAAGGTCTGAAAGCCCGCGTCGTCACGTCCGGAAATGCTGCACCGACTCTCGATCAAATGGTGCTGTGGCCCCCGACCGGCAAGGCCACGCACATCATCGCCTGCAACGAGCAAGGCACCACCGACCCAGGTGTGCAGCGCATCAGCCTCGCCACCGGGCTGGCCGAGACGATCCTCACCGGAACGACATCTTGCGATCCTGTTCGGGTCACCCCATGGGGCACGTTGCTCGTCGCCGAGGAAGCCGGCGCAGGTGGTCAGATGCTCGAAATCGTCGACCCGCTGGCGACAACCGGTGTGGTGTTCGACCGTGTCGCCTTCACATTGAGTGGCGCGGACGCCGGCAACGTTGCGGTTCGGCGCAGCGTCGGCACCCTGTCGTTCGAGTCGGTCGCCCTCTATCAACCCGGCGTGATGTACTACGGCGACGAGAACCGTCCCTCGAACGGAACGCAGGGTGGCGCCTACTTCAAGTTCGTGCCGACGACGCCGTGGGACGGTTCGACCACCATCAGCGATCTGTCGATGTCGCCGCTGGCGTCGGGCAACATCTACGGGTTGCGCGTCGGCAAGCGCGGAGCGGCCGGCACGCTGAACGGTGGCAATGACTACGGGCAGGGCACGCAGACGGGGCTCGGAGCCTGGATCCCGATCTGCCAGGGCGCCGCATGCGAAGGCGTCAACCTGCGCACGGCCACCGTGGCCAACAAGCTCACCGGGTACTACCGACCGGAAGACAGCGAGATCGACAGTGTCTCCCTGGCGAACGGTCAGGTCAAGTGGTGCGCCAACGACACCGGCAACGAGGGCGAGGACCACTCGTGGGGCGAGACGATCTGCCTCACCGACGGCTCACTCGCCGATGCGGTGAGCAACAGCGCCTCGCCGGAGGTGCAGTACTTCACCATCGGTTCATCCGATCTTGCCATGGTCGACAACATCGCCCAGCAACCCGTCACGGGCAACTGGGTGCTGCACGAAGATGGCGACATCGCGGCCACCAACAAGAACAACGACCTGTTCATCTGCCTGCCAGATGGTGGCGACGCCGACACCCTGACCGATGGCTGCGTGCGCATGGCCACGCTGAACGATCTGCCGACCAACGATCCAGCTGCCGCGAACCACGGCGAGGGCGCCGAGTGGACCGGCGGCTTCTTCGACCCGACCGGCAAGCACTTCTTCGTGAGCGTGCAGCACAACATGACCGGGTTCGGCGTGATCCTCGACATCACCGGATTCGAGAACATCGGTCACAGGTGAGCTAACCGTATCCAGTTGCCGTAGAGCGAGTAGGGGTCCGGGGAGGTCTGCCCGGACCCCTATTCTCATGCTGCATGGGAAGCATGCCGAGCGTGGTCACCTCTGAATCAGGCCTTCGGGTCGAGCCGTCGCCGAAACGGGTGCGGGTGATGCTCGACGGTCGATTCGTCGCCGATTCGTACAGTCCATTGCTCGTGTGGGAGAAGCCCTACTACCCGACGTACTTCTTCCCGCGCGGCGATGTCGACGAGAGCATCATCGACAGCACCCACAGCTACATGAGAGCCGATGGCGGGCTCGATGACTACGTCGCCCTGAAATGGCGTGAGTTCGACCACTGGTTCGAAGAGGACC
The DNA here is from genome assembly GCA_963805445.1 of Ilumatobacteraceae bacterium. Lineage (GTDB taxonomy): Bacteria > Actinomycetota > Acidimicrobiia > Acidimicrobiales > Ilumatobacteraceae > JAENVT01. The sequence continues at coordinate 148,959 of CAWDUI010000001.1, forward strand.
AGGAGGTGTTCGTGCACGCCCGCGACCCGTACAAGCGCATCGACATCCTGCGGAGCTCGCGCCACGTGGTGGTCAGCGTCGACGGCGTCCTCGTCGCCGACACGAAACGCCCGACGCTGCTGTTCGAGACGAGTCTGCGCCGGCGCATCTACATGCCACTGACAGATGTTCGGATGGACCTCCTGGTTGCTTCGACGACACGATCCCAGTGCCCGTACAAGGGTGAGGCGATCTACTGGAGTGTTCAGACCGGGAGGTCGCTGCACACGGATCTGGTCTGGTCGTACCCCGCGCCGATCTGGGAGTCCGGCCCGATCGCCGGGTTGGCGTGCTTCTACGACGAGCGCGTCGACATGACGGTCGACGGCGTTCCACAGAATCGGCCCGTCACGCCGTACACCTGAGCCAGCCCTATCGATGGGTGCCCGACGTGACGGATTCCCGGCCGCTCGCCGGATCCGGACCGGCCTCCTCGCCGAAGCGAAGGATCAGCAGCGCGGTGTCGTCGTCGCTGCCTCGCGGGCGCCGACCACGCTTCAGCACGAGGATCGAATCCGCGACCTGCTCGATCGGTCGAGCACCCTCCGACGTCAGCAAGGCCGCTACCTCGTCGACACTGACGGCCTTGGTGCCTGGCGCGTCGGTGAGGCCGTCGGTGTAGAAGACGAGCGTGTCGCCGGGCTCGACGTCGACAACGCTGGTCGTCAGGGTGGGCTCGACCATGCCGAGCAACATGCCGTGTGTGCCAACACCCTCGACACGTCCGTCCCGGTGCCGTAGCAGTGGCTGCGGGTGACCGCCGAGCGAGAACTCGATCCGGTACGAGCCGTTCTGGAGCGGCGACATGAATGCGAAGCAAGCGGTGCAGAACGTCGTCGGTCGATGCTGGGACAGTGCCATGTGCAGCGCTTCGAGGACCTCGATCGGAGTCTGACAATGATGGGCCGCGGCCCGCAACGTGTGTCGTGCCAGTCCGGTGAGCGCGGCGGCCTGGATCCCTTTGCCGCAGACATCGCCGATCGCGATCGCCCAGCGGCCATCCGTGACCTCGAAGACGTCGTAGAAGTCACCGCCGATCAAGTTTGCCGAACCGGCCGGCCAGTACCGCGCCGCGACGGAAACGCCGGCCGGTGACTCCATGTCTTGTGGCAGCAGGCCGAGCTGCAGGGTCTCGGCGATCTGTCGCTGTTCGTCGTAGAGACGCGCGTTGTCGCTGGCCAGGGCGAGAGCGGTGTCGCGCCGGTCGAGCAACCGTCGGGTCAGGAATGCAAAGGCGGCCGACAACAGGGCTCCTCCGGCGGCGACGATCCACCACAGGTTGGCGAAGAGGTCACCACTGAGGTGGCCGATCGGGGTCATGACGAGGTCGATCTTGGTGTCGCCGAAGTCAACGATCTCCTCGGCAGTTCGACCCCGCAGAGGAAGCCCGCGAACACTCGCCGCCAAGAGATGGTCGGACAGGGGCTCGGAACCGAGGTAGATCGCGTAGTCGAGCTGTGCAAACGGCTGGTCGGTCCGGCGACTCGCGTTGGGGTCGACGCTGAGTGCGCGTTCTGCGTAGACGACGAACTTCGGATCCTTGTCGGCGTCGGCCACCGCATACCCGAGCCGGCGCGGCTGCTGGCCGAGGAGGTTGACGACGACGAACGGCTCCGTCGTCGCCTTGTCCAACATGACAGTGACACGGTCGTCTCCCGCGGTCGGCAGTGCGCTGGGATCGCCGACGGTCGCCACCGGGGTCGGCGATCCGATCGGGTACAGCGTCGCGGACATGAACGAGGTCTTCGGTCCGACGTAGGGCGTGATGATCTTGGCGAAAGCGCCGGGATCCCCGTTGGTGATCTCAGCGAGTTTGGCGGCAGCATCGAGCGGCGCCCGAATTTGACTCACACTGATCTGCAGCGCGGAGCCTGCCTCTTTCGTCCGTTGCCCGAGAAGCCGATCCTCGGTCTGGTCGAACAGCAGGCGACATCCGGCTGCCAACCCGAAGAAGATCGCCAGCCCGACGACCATGATCACGATGGGGAGGCGCCGCGGGCCGCGCATTGAGATCATGTGACGCATCCTGCCATCTCCGGTGACGAAATGCCGCGCCCGAGCATCGGGAATGCTTTGACGACGTGCAGCGCGGGCGATATCGTCCCGGGCGCGTCGCAAGTGCCGTGCCCAGACCCTGCCGGAGAACAGATGGATGATGATTCCACGTTGGCCGACACGCCAACGCACCTCGCACTCAGTACATGCACCGTTGATGTCGAAACGTCGGCGACCTCTGTGGTCGTCAGTGTGTCGGGCGAGCTCGACATGGCTGACGCCGATCAGGTCGGTCAGGCGCTGACCGACGCTGTGCAATCGGGGAAGCCGATGGTTCGGCTCCAGATCGCCGGCTTGACATTCGCCGACTCGTCGGCGATCAAGGCGATTCTCACCGGTGCACTCGGCGCCGACGAACGCGGTGTCAGGTTCGAGCTCGTCAATCCGCGTGGCCTGGTCGAGCGTCTGCTCGACGTGACCGGGCTGACGGAGGTCTTGACGATCGTGCACGAGCCGACCGTGCGTTAGAGACGGTGCCGTCAGCGGCTTTCGCGTTCGATGCGGAACAGCGCTGTCACCGTCAGTTTCTCCTCGAGGCGCTCGATGGTCAGGTCCTCCGACAACGAGTCGACGATGGCCAACCCACGTCCGCGCAGCGACAGTTCCTTGAGGGACAGATTTCCGGCGGGTCGCCACTTCTCGCGTGGAGGCGGCAGGTTGTCGGTCGCTCGGTTCCGAACGGAGATCGCCACGTGGTCGTTGTCGACCGGCGAGACCACGACGCTGTACGGCAACCCCGGGGAAGCCTGTAGCGCATTCGATGCCAGTTCACTGACGATGAGCGCGGCACGTTCATTGGTCGCCTCGTCTGCCAGCGCGCTGGGCAAGCCAGCGGACCACATCACCTCGCGCGCTTTGCAGCGTGCGCAGATCTCCTTCGTACTCGCGCCGAAAGAGATCGGAGGGTTCAGTCGATGATTGGTTCATCGCTTCCTGCGATGTCGTGCGCTCGCCCGTGCGATGCGGTCATAAGCCTACGAGCATAAGCATTTCGGGGCCACGAGTTGTTCTTTTGCGCCGCCCGAGGGGTTCGTCGTCGACCGATTCTACGATTTGGGTCCGTTCAGCGCCTCGATCACCGCGTCGAGGGTGATGTCGCTGGTGTCCTTGAAACCGGACAGCCGCTCGTAGACGTCGGCGGCCGCCGAGCCGAACCCCTCGGGGAGACCGTGCGCCGCCAGGCTCGCCGTGATCTCGCCCATCTCACCCACGAAACGCCAGGCCTTCGGCGCGTTGCGGGCTGCGGCGCGCTCCGATTCGGCGGCCACTCCGGGCAGCGACGTCGCCCACTCGGCAAGCAGCACATCGTCGACACCCTCGGCGGCAGCCAGAGCTCGTATCGTCAGAAGGAGCGCGGCAGTTCCCTTCGTCCACGCCGCATAGCAGACCTTCACGGCGGAGGCCGCGCCGGCGCCACCATCGACGAGGCGCGTCTCGAGCAACGACCCGGTCCAGAGGTCGGCAACCTGTGGCGCCGCGTCGCCGGAGAGGTACAGCCGCGTGGATCCGGCCGCCTGCACGGGTGGACCGACGACGCCCCCGTCCACGAAGCGGTCGAACACAGCCCCGATCGCACGTGAAGTTGCCGGCGAGATGGCATTGACATCGACGTAGATGCCATCGAATCCGGCGGAGGCGACATCGGCGGCGACCACGGCTGCTGCCGAAGGTGGGCACACCGAGATGATCACATCCGCAGTCGCGGCGAGGGCTGCGAGCGATCCGACATCGACCATCCCCGTGGCGTACGCTCGCGCGTGTGTGCTCTGCGACCGTCCATCGCCACACCACAGGCGCGTGCCGTTGCAGGTCGCAGCAAGCGACGCGCCCATCGCACCGGGATGCAGAAAGCCGACGGTTGGACCATCATCAGTGCGGCGTAGCGCCATGAGACCAGTTTGATTGCTGAGGTGCTCGGGTACCAGTCTTTCCACATTTCTGTACTACAAGGAGACGAACGTGAGCGATCACCTGTCAGACGTCCAGAAGCTGCGAGACAACGCACGTCAGCACATCGAACGTGGACCGTTGACCGAGGACTATGGCGCGGACAGTGAGCGTGTCATCAAGGTCCTCAACGAGGCGCTGGCGACGGAACTCGTGTGCGTGCTGCGGTACAAGCGTCACTACTACATGGCCGATGGCATCAACTCCGCCTCGGTCGCTGCCGAGTTCCTGCAGCACGCAACCGAAGAGCAGGGTCACGCCGACCAGATCGCGGCTCGAATCGTGCAGCTACAGGGGGAGCCCGACTTCAACCCGGCCACCCTCGTCGAGCGCAGCCACGCGGAGTACGTCCCGGGCGACAGCCTGATCGACATGATCACCGAGGATCTCGTGGCCGAACGCGTCGCCATCGCCTCGTACAGCGAGATCGTCCGCTGGTTGGGCGATACCGACATCACCACTCGCCGTCTGATGGAGAGCATCCTCGCCGTCGAGGAAGAACACGCCGACGACCTGCTGACCTTCCTGAAGCAGTTCGGCGTCGAGCTCTGAGCAGCGTCTGAGGGCTGGGGCGGGTGGTCAGGCGACGGTGAACGCCGTCATCGACAACGAGCCCATGGCGTAGCCGTCGATCAACACCTCGGCACCGTGTCCGGCGGCATCGGCCAAACCGGCGATGTACAGCAACGGGATGAAGTGATCGGGAGTCGGAGCGGCGAGGCCGAAGTTCTCGTTGTCCTGCAGCCCTGCTGCCGATCCCGGCCGGCCGATCATCGTCGCGATCGCAGCCTCGTTGAAGGACCGCGCCCAATCGAACGCGCCGTCGGGTTCGTTCCACTGGAGGAGCCCGAGGTTGTGCACCACGTTTCCGCTCCCGACGACCAGCACGTCGCGCGACCGCAACTCGGCCAACTGGGCGCCGAGGGCGACGTGGTAGTCGAACGGTTTCGAGGCGTCGATCGACAGTTGGACGACGGGAACGTCGGCTTCGGGAAACATGTGCCGGAGCACCGACCAGGTGCCATGGTCGAGCCCCCAGCTGTCGAAATCGCTGCCGACCCACGTCGGCTTCACCAACTCGGTGATCTCCGCCGCGAGGTCGGGGTCGCCGGGCGCCGGGTATCGAACGGCGAACAACTCGTCGGGGAACCCGAAGAAGTCGTGGATCGTCTTCGGGGCGACCATCGCCGTGACGGCGGTGGCGTTGATGTACCAATGTGCCGAAACCGACACGATCGCCCGTGGTCGGGGGATGCCGGCGGCAAACGACTGCCACGCTTGGGTGTAGCGGTTCGTGTCCAACGCGTTCATCGGGCTTCCGTGTCCGATGAACACTGCCGGCATGGTCGCTGGCGCAGTCATGGCGTTCCTCCACTGGTCGTGTGATCCACAGTATCGACCCGCGATCTAGCGTGGGGCTGTGCAGCAGGAGGCGGCAGTTGAGATCGAGCCCGAGGGTGGTCGGTTCTACCGGATCGCCCGATCTGTTCTCGGCGCGGTCTATCGGCTGGTGATCCCGATGAAGGTCAGCGGGGCCGAACATCTCCCGGAGAACGGCCCGGTCATCCTGGCCGCCAACCACATCTCGTTCTTCGACACGGTGGTGCTGATGTTCTCCGTTCCCCGACGCACCTACTTCGTCGGCAAGGCCGAGTACATGGATTCGTGGGTCACCAAGCGGCTGTTCCCCGCGTTCGGGTTGATCCCCATCGAGCGAGCCGCGGCGCGCCAGGCGATGGCTGCGTTGGGTGTTGCGGCCAACGCGTTGGAGCGTGGTCAGGTGTTGGGCATCTATCCCGAAGGCACGCGATCGCGCGACGGCTTGTTGCATCGCGGACACTCCGGTGTGGCGCAACTGGCGTTGATGACGGGCGCGCCCATTGTTCCGGTTGGCCTGGTCGGCACGGACCGGATCCAGCCGATCGGCGCTCGGGTGCCGCGGCCGTTCCGGCGTGCGGAGATCAGGTTCGGTCCGGCGATCGACCCGGCGTCGTACGGCGGGCCATCTCGTCGGCGCCGGCAACTGTTGACACGCGACCTGATGGAGGCGATCCGTCAACAGTGCGGCCGTCCGACGTCGGACGATTTTGCCAGCGACGAGCCGCCCTTGATCCGGGGCGGGAACGAGTCGGTGTATCAGGTGCATCGCGTCACCGGGCGGGGCGCGACGTGGCACCAGGCCGCCAAGTTCGCGGTGGCCGAAGTGTGTGGCCGGTACGACGATGCTCGTGTCGGCGAGGTCCGTCGACTGCAGTGCCACGTCGAGCGAGACGGCGCGGTCCGGCTCAGTACGGAGCTGGCGATCTCTGTGAAATTCCTACCTGTGCAAGGAGCACCAACATGAATGACAGCGTCTATCAGGTCGTCGAGTTGATCGGTTCCAGCAGCGACTCGTGGGAGTTCGCCGCACAGAACGCGGTACGCGAGGGATCGAAGTCGTACAAGGACTTGCGAGTCGCCGAGGTGGTCGAGATGGATGTGCTGATCGAGGCAGGCGTGATCATCGCCTACCGGACCAAGCTGCGCCTGAGCTTCAAGTCGGGCACCTCCGCCTGAACGGGCGCGAGGTCGTGGCCCTCAGCCCGTACCGTACGGCGGGTGGATCCCAACAGCCCGACGAACGCCGAGGGCATCGCTGATGCGTTGGCCGCGTCCGGGTTCGAGCGGGGGGCGCTGCTGGCGCTGACCGTTGCGTCAGGCGTCGGGGCTGCGGTGGCGACTCCAGACGGATGGTCCGCGTCGGTCGAGTGGGCAAGCGGTGTCGAGGCGACACGGGCGGTCGAGGTAGCCCTGCGCCCGAGGTGGGTGATGTGGGGGAGTGAGACGGCGCTCGTGCTCGTCGATGGTGGCCTGCGCGTCGCCAAGAGTTGGGACATCGCCGCGGTGCAACGCTTGCTCGTCGGGGGCTGGCGCATGGACCCGGCTCGAGCCTGGGCGCAGTTGCACGACCTGTCGCTCGATGGGCTGCCGAGCGTGGCGGCCATCGACCTGTTCACGCAGCCCGACGACGGCGAACCCGATCAGGCTGTGCGCGCCGACGGCTACCTCAAACCGGAATGGATGGCGGCGGACTTCGTGTGGACGCTTGGCCGCCTGGAGCAGTGGGCTCACCTGGCGCTCGCGGTCGCAGGGTTGCAGGCCGACCGCTTGGCGGCGCTGGGCGAGCGCCCGCGGGCGCCGTCCATCGCCCGATCTGAGTCCGCGGCCGAGCTGTTGTGCGTCGAGCTGTCGGTCGATGGGTTGCCGATGGATCGCCGACGCGGCGGAGGCCATCGTCGGCTCGTTCGTCGGGCCGCGCCCGCGCACCGAGGCCGAGGCCGTCGAACTGCGGCGAGGGCGCGACGCCGGAGGTGTTGCGGCACGGCTCGATCCCGAGGACCGATCTGCGCAACCCCGCTCAGGTGAAGGCCCTGCTGCGAAGCATCGGCGTCGAGCTTCCCGACACGCGTGCGTGGCGGCTGGAGGCGATCCGGGATTCGCACCCGCTGATCGAGGCGCTGCTCGAGTGGCGCAAGGCCGAGCGGATGTCGACGACCTTCGGCTACGCATGGCTCGACGAGCACCTCGGCGCTGATGGTCGCTTGCGTGGGGAATGGTCGGGTTGCGACGGCGCTGCCGGACGGATGACCGCGTCGGCAGGTCTGCACAACATGCCGGCCGTCTTGCGTTCCGCCGTCGTCGCCGAGCCGGGGTACGCGTTCGTTCGTGCCGACCTCGGGCAGATCGAGCCGCGCATCCTGGCCGCGGTCTCCGGTGATCGAAACTTGGCCGCGGCAACCGCACAAGACGACATGTACCTGCCGGTCGCCGAGCAACTCGGTGTCGACCGGGCAACTGCGAAGGTCGCGGTGCTCGGCGCGATGTACGGGCAGACGACCGGTCACGGCGCGGCCGCCTTGCGCGGGCTCGAAGCGGCGTATCCCGTCGCGATGGCGTACCTCGCCGATGCCGACGTTGCCGGCCAGGTTGGCCGTGACATCCGCACCTATGGCGGTCGCTTGGTGCGGATGGGGTCGGGAACGGACACCGAGACCAGTGATCGCGACAACCGCAGCCGGGCAGCGGCGCAGGGCCGGTACGGGCGCAACGCGATGGTGCAGGGTGCGGCCGCCGAGTTCTTCAAGGTGTGGTCGGTGATCGTGAGATCGCGAATATCGACGATCGGTGCGAGCATCGTGCTGTGCCTGCACGACGAGCTGCTGTTGCATGCTCCCGTCGAGCACGTCGATGACGCCGCAAACCTGATCGTCGACTGCCTCGGCGATGCGGCGATGCACTGGGCGCCCGATGACTCCGTGAGGTTCGTGGCCGACGTCGCGGCGATCCCGCGGTGGTCGGATGCCAAGGCCTGACCGCCTATCGTTTCGGCTGACCACGAGCGAGGATGGCGATGTCGACGAATGAGTCCCCCGAATCGGCGATACCGCTGATCGTCCATCTCGCCGATGAGCACACGAGCCTGCTGTTCGCGAGCACAGGCGGAATGCCGATGCTGGTCCATTGGGGGGCGCCGCTCGGCAAGGCGGACACCCGGCTGTCGGGAGCCGTCGAGCGGCCGGTGCCGAATGGTGGACTCGACGTCGACCCGCCGCTCGGCTTGATCGCCGAGGCCAGCGTGGGCTGGTTCGGAACCCCCGGCATCGAAGGCCACCGAGACGGTGGTCGTGATTTCGCACCGCAGTTCCAGATGGTCTCCAGCGACATCGGCGACCGGACTGCTGCTTTCCTGCTGCGCGATCCCTCGGCCGAACTGTCGTTGACGATCGATGTCGTCCTACATGCCAGTGGGGTCACCACGTTCGCCACCTCGATCACCAACGACGGTGATACCGGCTACACGCTGGGCGCGTGCCGGTTGAGCCTCCCGGTGCCAGCGCAGGCGCAAGAGCTGCTGACGGTTGGGGGGCGATGGACCAACGAGTTCGGGCAGACGCGAACGCCATGGACCGGCAACTGCCTGACCATCGAGAACCGGCGCGGCAAGACCTCGCACGAGCGACTCGGCGCCGTCTTCGCCGGCACGACGGCGTTCACCGAACACAGTGGTGAGGTCTGGGGTTGCCACATCGGATGGAGTGGCAACTTCGAGATCGTGTGCGATGCGGTCACCGATGCCCGCCGGTCGCTGCAACTCGGCGAGCTGCTCGCATCCGGCGAGATCGTGCTCGCCCCGGGACAGCGCTACGAGGCCCCGGTCGTGTATGCCGCCTACTCCGCTACGGGGCTGAATGCGGTGTCGAACTCGTTCCACGCCTACCTGCGCGGCCGGCCGCAGCACCCTTCGACGCCGCGCCCCGTCCTGCTGAACATCTGGGAGGCCGTGTACTTCGACCACGACCTTGCCACGTTGCGCGGGCTCGCCGACATCGCCGCGGCGTGTGGTGTCGAGCGATTCGTCGTCGATGACGGCTGGTTCCACTCGCGTCGCAACGATCGCGCCGGCCTCGGTGACTGGTGGGTCGACAGGAGCGTGTGGACCGAGGGTTTGACACCGTTGATCGATCACGTTCGTGGTCTCGGTATGCAGTTCGGAATCTGGGTCGAGCCCGAGATGGTCAACCCGGACTCCGATCTGTATCGAGCTCACCCCGATTGGACGCTGGTCGACGACCGGTATCCGACGGTGTTCGGTCGCAACCAGTTGGTGCTCGACCTTGGTCGCGACGAGGTCGTGGAGTACCTCTTCGAGCACCTCGACGCGTTGCTGCGCGACCACGACATCGCCTACGTCAAGTGGGACATGAACCGCGACCTCGTCGCCGCCACGTCGCACGGGCGGGCGGGTGTTCATCGGCAGACGCTCGGCGTCTACGGCCTGTTCGATCGGCTGCGCGCGGCTCACCCGGGTGTCGAGTTCGAGACGTGCGCGTCAGGTGGCGGGCGAGTCGACTTCGGGATCTTCGAGCGCACCGATCGGGCCTGGACGAGTGACTCGATCGATGCCCTCGACCGGCAGCAGATCCAGCGCGGCTTCTCGTTGCTGTTCCCACCGGAGTTGATGGGTACCCACATCGGGTCGCCGCGTGCGCACACGACGGGTCGTACGCACGGGCTCGGCTTCCGGGCAGTGGCTGCGCTGTTCGGCTCGCTCGGGATCGAATGGAACCTGTTGACCGCCTCGGATGCCGATCGTGCCGACCTCGCCGAGATCGTTGCCCTGCACAAACGGCTGCGACCACTGCTGCACCACGGCGACGTCGTCAGGCTCGACCACCCGGATCCGAACGTGCTGGTACACGGGGTCGTCGCCGGGGATCGATCGCAAGCCGTGTTCGCTTGCACCAGGTTGGCCTCCGGCCCGTCGCTGCACACGGCCCCGATCCGGCCGATGCTGCTTGATCCTGAGCGGACGTACGACGTCTCCAATCTGACGATTCCTCATCAGCGGTGGGGCCGGGCCCGCCGTCAGCCATCGTGGATCGACGAGGGCCTGCGAATGACGGGCCGGCAGCTGTCGGCCGTGGGGTTCAGCGCCCCGGTCCTGCTGCCGGAGACGTCGATGCTGATTCATCTCACCGCGACGGACACTCCCGACGCCGAGAGGTGATTCCTCCCGTCAGGGGGTTCGGGCGGCGGCGGCCTGCACGGCGGCGAGGATCTTCACGTACCCGGTGCAGCGGCACAGGTTGCCGGAGAGCCCGATGCGGATCTCCTCCTCGGTCGGTGAGGCGTTGCGGCTCAACAGGGCGGTTGCGGACATGATCATGCCTGGCGTGCAGAAGCCGCACTGCACACCACCCTCGTCGAGGAGTGCCTGCTGGAGCGGGTGCAGCTCATCGCCGGCCATCACACCTTCGACGGTCGAGATCGGGCGATCGGCGGCCTGCGCAGCGAGGTACGAGCACGAGTTGACCGGTTGACCGTCGATCAACACCATGCAGGCCCCGCACTCGCAATCGTCGCAGCCCTCCTTCGTGCCGGTGAGGCCGATCTCGGTGCGCAACACGCTGACGAGGTTGCGGCCGGCGTCGACGGTGACGGGGTAGTCGACGCCATTGACGTTGAGGTTGATCGAGATGCTCACGATGCTGCTCCGATGCCGAGACTGCGGTTGACGGGGACGGCGATGGCCTCGCCACGGGCTCGACGTGCTGCGGCGTCGACGGCGCGGCGGGCCATCACGCCGACGCAATGCCGTCGGTAGTTGTCGCTGGCGCGGAGATCGCTGATGGGCGCGGACTGCCGGCTGGCCAATCCGGCGACCTCGGCCAACAACGCCGAGTCGACCGGGCGACCGAGCAGTGAGTCGGTTCCAGTGACGGCGATGATCGTCGGAGCGACGGCCGTCAGTGCAACAGACAGTGCGACCAACGCACCGTCGGAGTCGAGCTCGACCGATGCGGCCGCGCCGACGACCGCGATCTCCATCGCCCTGCGGTACTCGAGGCGCACGTACGCACTGCCCGAATTGGCCGGGCGGGATGGCAGATGTACAGCGACGCACAGCTCGCCCGCCTGTGCCGACGTGCGGCCGGGCCCGGTCCACAGCTCACCGATGGCGACGCGCCGTGACCCGCTTGTGGATTGCAGTTCGACCTCGGCGCCCAGCACCATCAGAGGAGCGCCGGTGTCCATCGCAGGAGAAGCGTTCATCACATTGCCGCCGATCGTGCCGACGTTGCGCGTCGACGGCGAGCCGACGAGGGCGCTCGCGTCGGCGAGCCCGGTGTATGCGCCGACGATCAGGGGATCGACCTCGAGACGCGGCGTGTGTGACGAGGGCCCCGATGCGGACTCCACTGGCTGTGGTGTCGATACCTCCAAGCGCATCGACTCGATCGATGGCGACCACGGATTCAGGCAGGGGAGTCTTGCCCTGACGGGCGCCGACGACGAGGTCACTTCCGCCGGCGACCGGGCGAGCGCCTGCGGCGACCGCGGCCAGGGCCTCGTCCAGAGAGTTGGCGATGGTGAAGTTCATGAGTGATCGGCCCCCGACATCGTCTCCCACACCCGCTCCGCAGTCATCGGTAACCGGCGAACCGGTCCACCGAGCAGCTTGGCCAGCGCGTTGGAGATCGCCGCTGCCGTGGCCACGTTGGGTGCCTCGGCCAATCCCTTGGCGCCGTGTGGCCCGGCGTTCGGTGTGTTGATCTGCACGAAATGGGTGTGGATCACCGGTGAGTCGGCGCACGTCTGCAGCTTGTACTCCAGAAGCGCGGCGTTGCGTTGGCGCGACTGGTCGTCGTAGAGCGTGCCCTCGGTCAGGGCCTGACCGATCCCCATCATGACGCCACCTTGGATCTGCCCGAGCGCGCCGACCTCGTTGATGATCGTGCCGCTGTCGTGTGCCGCGCCGACCTCGAGCACTCGAACCACACCCGTGTCGCGGTCGAGACGGATGCGCACGGCGTGGCACGAGAACTGCGGGGCGACGAACGACGCCATGCCCACGTCGCCGACGCAACTCGACCCGGCCAACGCCGGTGCGGATGGCGGAGTGCCCGACCCGTGGGCGATCAACAGTTCGCCACCGGCCGCGATTCCGGCGAGCTCGGTGATCGAGACCGTCGAGGTCGGCGTGCCGGCAACGTGCGCGTGACCGTCGGCCAGCACGATGTCGGCAGGCGACGCCTCGAGGTGCTCGGCTGCCAGCGCCTTCAACTGGTCGGCGATCTGACCCGCGGCAGCCATCACCGCCCGGCCGTTGTTGAACACCGTCTGCGACCCCGTGGCGCCCATGTCGTATGGAGCGACGGACGTGTCTTGATAGATCAGTTGGAAGTCCTCCGGATCCATCCCCAGCTCTTCTGCTGCCAGTTGCCGCAGTGTCATCACCGAGCCGGTGCCACATTCCTGGGCACCGGTGATGATCTGCCCCGAGCCGTCGCCATCGATCTTGATGTACGCACCGGACGGCACCGAGAAACTCGGCCACCAGCCGATGGCCACGCCGATGGCTTCGTCGTCGGGCAAGGCCCGGCCGTACCCGACCAACTTGGTGGCCTCCTCGATGCACTGCTGCACACCGATCTCGCCGTAGGTCTGGCCGCTCGGCCCCTCGACGCCGGTGTCGACGGCGTTGCGTCGCCGGAAGTCGACGGGGTCCATCCCGAGAGCCGCGGCGACCTCGTCGGTGTGCGACTCGATCGCCCAGCACGACTGCGGCGCGGTCGGGGCGCGGACCGAACCGGATGGCTGGTGGTTGGTGTAGACGAGATGGGCCTCGACGTACAGGTTGGGGATGCGATACGGCCCTGACACATGCATCGCGGACAACTGCGAGAAGAACCCGCTGTCGGCGGTGTATGCGCCGTTGTCGATTGCGATCCACGCCTTGCGGGCGGTGATCGAGCCGTCGTTGCGAACACCGGTGGTGATGTCGATCACCATGCCTTCGCGGCGGCGGTCCGGAGCAAGGAACTCTTCGCGCCGCGAGAACACGAGTCGGACCGGTCGCTTGGCGGCGCGGGCCAGTGCGGCGATATGGGCTTCGTAGTGAAAGCCGCACTTCCCGCCGAAGCCGCCGCCGAGGTGCGGAACGATGATCCGCACCCGGTTGGCAGGAAGGCCGAGGGTCTCGCAGACTCCGGCCCGCGCATCGAAGGGCACCTGCGTCGACGTCCAGATCGTCACCTTGTTGCCCTCCCACTGGGCGACGACCGCACGCGGCTCGATCGGTGCGGCGTGGCTGCCATCGGCGACGTAGCGGCTGGTGATCACATGATCCGCTTCGGCCAGACCGGCATCGACATCGCCCTTGCTGATGGACGAGAACGAGGCATCGTTGCGGTCGCGTACCAGCACATCGGCGGCGCCGTACGAGCCCCAGTCGGCGTGCACGAGAGGGGAGTCGGTGGCGAGTGCGGCTTCGAGGTCGGTCACCAGCGGGAGGGGCTCGTACTCGACGACGATCGCGTCGATGGCCTGCTGGGCGATTGCCGCGGTCGTCGCCGCGACGGCGGCGATCACTTCACCCTCGAAGCGCACGACATCGCGGGCGAACAGCGTGCGGTCCTGTACGAACGGCCCGAAGCGCACGTCGGGGACATCGTCGTTGGTCAACACGGCCATCACCCCGGGGATCGACCTGGCCGCCGAGACGTCGAGCTTGGTGATCCGGGCGTGGGCGACACCGGCGTAGAGGAACTTGGCGGCGAGCATGCCGGTGAGGGTGAGGTCCGCGGTGTATCGCCCGCTCCCGGTGACCTTGTCGGGTCCGTCGGCGCGGATGAAGCGTGGCTTGGTTGCTGCCGTCATGGCCGCCAATATGCCACGTCGGCGGCCGCCCGCATTCACGCGAGCGCCGTCAGGCGCACTCGCCGTTGTCGACCGGCGCCTCGCCGGTCAGGTGATCGGACAGCAGCGAGGCACGCATCGCCCAGGCGCGGGCCGCAGCCTGGCGGCTCGTCGCCCAGACCAGCGCTACGGCGCGGTTGTCGATGACCACGACGGCGCCCGAATCTCCGGCACGGATGTCGAGGGTCAGCTCGTAGCCCGGCCGGATGTGTGTGCCCTGGCCGTAGATGTCGGCAGTGCGGATGTTGACGAGCCGCTGCACCTCGACGGGCAGTACGAGCGGGCCCTCATCTCGATACACCACAACCCCGCCGCGGTCGCCCGGCGAGGCGTCGCCGATCGACACCGGAGTGGCGACGGCCGGATCGACTTTCAAGACGGCGACGTCGAGGATCGGGTCGAAGTAGACGATCGTCGCCTCAGCCGTGCCGTGCACGCCACGGACTTCGACGCTCTTGGATCCGGCGACCACGTGGGCGACCGTGGCGATCCGACCCGGCGCGACCATCATTCCTGCGCCATGCACCTCGATCGAGCTGCAACCATTGGCGATCACCTGGACCGACGCGTCTGCTGGGGCGACCGAGGTCGCGGCAACAGTTGTCGTCGAGGCTGACGGCGCCGCCTCGCCACCGCACGACACTGCAAGCAGGCCGCCGACAACGATCGGAAGGGCGCGACGCTGCAGGTTCATGGAGAGGTTGCCAATCATGTCGCGTCCATCGGTCCAACTACTATCCGATGCGACGTGGCATCGATCCTGAAGCGCGACTACTCATTGACCGGCGAGGAGTCTCGTCGCGCCGTCGAACGTGGTTTGTCGCAGGCCCAGTGGTACCGCACCGACGTATCGCGCAAGCGGATGAAGGAGCTGATGCACCGGCGAAACGGCCCCGCCATCCGCGACACGCTGCTGTGGATCGGTCTGCTCGCGTTGTTCGGTGGCCTCGGTGTCTATCTGTGGTTCTCGGTGTGGTCGTTGCTCTGCTTCGCCGTGTACGGCGTGCTCTACGGCTCGGCCTCCGATGCGCGGTGGCACGAGTGTGGTCACGGCACGGCGTTCAAGACGCGGTGGATGAACACGGTCGTCTACTACCTGGCGTGCTTCATGATCATGCGTGACCCCACCGTGTGGCGCTGGAGCCACGCCCGCCACCACACCGACACGATCATCGTGGGTCGCGATCCTGAGATCGTCGCCACCCGCCCGCCCGCATTGGGGCGCATCGCCGCCGACTTCCTCGGTCTCTACTCGGTTCCGTTGGCGTTCGAGCACATGTTCATCCATGCCTCGGGTCGGCTGCTGCGGGATGAGGCGACGTTCATACCCGACACCGAGCGGACCAAGACCTACTGGACCGCCAGGGTTTGGTTGGTGATCTACGGAGTGGTCGTCGGGTCGTGCGTCATTTCGGGCAGCATCCTGCCGGCGATGGTCGTCGGGTTGCCGCGGATGTACGGCGCCTGGCACCACATCGTCACCGGTCTCACGCAGCACAGCGGACTCGCCGACGACGTGACCGACCACCGCTTGAACAGCCGCACGGTGTACATGAACCCGTTCAGCAGGTTCGTGTACTGGAACATGAACTACCACGTCGAGCACCACATGTTCCCGATGGTGCCGTTCCATGCACTTCCCGCGCTGCATGCCGAGATCAAGCACGATCTGCCCCCGCCGGCACCAAGCATCGCTGCGGCGTTCGGCGAGTTCGTGCCGGTGCTGATACGCCAGCGGCGGCAGCCCGAGCTCTACATCCACCGCCAACTACCCGACCGTGCCAATTCGGTGGGTAGCTCGAGCTAGGAGCGGATCGTGCCCAACTGGATACCGGTGTGCGGAGTCGACGACGTCGATCGCGAGGACGTGATTCCCTTCGAGCACGACGGACACGACTACGCGATCTACCGCTCGCCCGACGACCGGTACTACGCGTCGGATGGCACGTGCACCCATGAGCACGCCATGTTGTGCGAGGGCTTGGTGATGGATCACATCATCGAATGCCCCAAGCACAACGGCCGCTTCGACTACCGCACCGGCGAGGGCAAAGGCGCGCCGATCCGCGACAACCTCACGATCTACCCCACACGCGTCGAGAACGAGATCGTCAGCATCGACATCGGCTGACGGGCGCAGGTCGCGGGCACGGCCCGCGGTGCCCGCAGGACCGAGGACGTGTCGTGCTTGGTCGTAGTCCGTCCGGTCCGAGTTTCGGCGCGCTCGGTGACCCGACGAACGACGAAGATGACAGCTGACGTGACGAGAGCGCAGCGTCCACACCGGTGCGAGCCGGGATGCGATCGACGCCGTGCGCGCTCATCCGGTCGGCTATGGGCAATGCGTGGTGCGAGTCGATCGTGCCCAGCACAACGGCCATTTCGACAGAGACGCCACCGCCGAGAAGGGCCCTATGCTCGAAGCACCGACCGGCCGACGTGTCGCCGATCGCCGCGGTGGCACGCCGCCGATCCTCAATCTGAGACGTCGATGACAAGCTTGCCATCTTCCAGACAAGCCCTTGACGATCTGCTGAAGTGCGGCCCCACGGATCCTGGACGGGAACTAAGACCTGTCTTGTGACCGTGTAACGGGAGGACGGGGATGATGGGACGGCATCGACTTGGTGGTCTGGGTATGTCGCGGCAGCGGCCGTCCGTCCCGGTCGCGCCGTTGAGCATCCCCGGCGGCGCCGGGCTCATCTTCGCTGCCGACTACCGCTCGCTGGCGTTGGGGGCCCGGTCAGCCGGGCGTACCCGGGTTGCCGTCTGATGGACACGAGGAGGCCCTTCATGGTCAGGCACGCACTGAAGCGCGATGGTGCCAGGCGTCATCGCTGGATGGCGGCGGTGCTCGCCGCGCTCATCGGGTTCCCGGTGATCCTCGTTCAGTCGACGGCCGTTCACGTCGCCGCGGCAGCGAGCTCGTACGACATCCGGCTCGATGTCTTCTCCGCGCACGACAGCACTCTGCGGCCCAATCGCGGCAACGATCCGTGCGCGCCGTACAGCGGCATGCGCCTGCTGCATCCATTCGTCGCCGGATCGTCCGGCACCACCGCCTGGCCGGCTCCGCCCACCGGGGGCGGCGCTTGCGCAGCTGCCAACCGGCCCGCGCCGTACACGTACAAGTGGATCATCAACGAGGACAACGTCGGCGATCCGCACCAGACGAGCGAACCGGGATCGCCCGGATCCGACATCTGCCGACCGATCACCGCCAACAACCCCGACGGCAACCCCAACTTCCCCGAGGGTTGCGAGTGGCCGTCGATCCACACCGCCGACTCGAGCCCAGTGGTCACCCAGGGCGACTCGACAGAGTGGAACCTCGACGGTGGTGCGCTCACGAACGCGATCCACAACCTGCCGGACGGCAAGTACCTGGTGTCGGTCTCTGCCGACGGCTACGAGATCGGCGGCGCGCACTTCCAGATCCCGATGCCTGTCGCAACTACAGGTGACACGTCGTACATCAAGGTCGGTCTCAACCCGTACCCGATTCCGCTCGGCACCATCCAGGTCGAGGTGTTCGAGGACAACGCACCTGCCGACGGCACGTTCGACACCACGACCGAGCACGGGTTGGCCGGCTGGAACGCGACCGTCAACGACATCCTCGGTCAGGTCTCGACCGACTGGTACGGCAACCCGATCTGCACCGAGTACGAGCGCATGGTGCCCACCGGGCTCGACCCGTCGCCGCCTTCGGGGGGCATCATGAACCCGACCGAGGCGCTGGCGGTCTACGGCAGCGGCGGGAGTCGCGCAGCCCTTGCGGCGGCGTACTACGGCGGCGGCGATCCCGGGTATGTGTTCACCTATACCGACTACGTCACCTGGGGCGTCGCCCTCGACGGAGGCGACCCGATCCGCGTCCCCGGCACAGGCGGAAAGTGCCTCAGCGACGCCAACGGCGTGGTGCGAGTGCCGAACATGGGCACCAACCGATACTCGGTCACCGTGGCACCGCCCGCCGGTACAGCGCATCCCGAGGATTGGGTCGAGACCACCACGCTCGAAGGCGGCCATGACTCCGACTTCTGGATGATGGCCAACGACACCGGTCTCGACACCGAGCTCGTGCAAGCCGGCGAGCCGGTTCCGTGGGCACAGTTCGGCTTCGTCGATCTCGAGAACCAGAACGCCAACGGCGTTCCACAACCCTGGCCGATCACGGCCAACTCGTCGGCAACCGGTGAGATCAAGGGCACCGTGATGGCCGCTGAGCCGTACGTGCCGGGTCAGGGCGGCCTCGCTGGGCAAGGTGGCGCCAACGGCCAGTCGGGCATCCGCTACCCACACGTGCTCGACCGAGTGATCGTCGGGCTCAACGACTTCGACAACGGCGATCTGCTCGGCTACACCACCCAGAACAACGACGACGGCACCTTCGACATCACGCACGTCAAGGACGGGACGTACTTGATGTCGTTCTGGGACATCGACCAGGACTACGCGTTCGACGTCTTCAACGTCACCATCGCCGGTGGCAAGCTGGTCGATCTCGGCGATGTGCCGCTGATCGGCTGGTTCACGCGCATCACCGGCAAGGTCTTCGTCGACACCAACGCCAACGGCAAACTCGATCCCGGCGAGCAAGGCGTGCCCAACTTCGATGTCGTCATCAAGCAGCGCGCCAACGACCTGATCGTCTCCGGTCAGAAGATCGGGTCGACCGACCCCGCCGGCAACTACTCGTTCAAAGAGGCGTACCCGGCCGGCTCGTTCCTGATCGAGGAGTTCTTCAACACCAGGTACAAGACCACCGGTGTCACGTACCAGGCCGACAATGATCCGCAGGAGCACACCGTCACGACCGCCGCGGTCGACCTCAGCGTGCTGCCGATCATCGGCCAGGACGGCCGTGTCGACATCGGCGTGCTGCCCTACGACACGGCTGCCAGCCCCTGCGACGACACCTGCCAGGGCGGCATCGTCGCCACCGTCGTCTACGACGCGACCCGCAACGAGTTGCTTCCACGGGTCGCCGCGACGGAGGACTACGAACCGGGCATCCCCGGTATTCCGGTGAAGATCGCGGCTCCCGTGCCGTGCGCCGGTCCGAGCGACACCTGCGACGTCACCCGCCACATCCATCTCAACGCCGATGGTTCGGCGGCGACCGGAGCCCCACTCAGTGTGGGAGACGACGCGTCCTTCGACGTCGCCCCGGGCAACGACCCCGCCAACCCCGATACGGCGAACTACATCACCGAGAACTGGCATCGTCCGGCAGGCTGTATCCCACGTGACTCCGAGGGACGCGCCGTCGTGCAGGACGCGGTGCCGTACACGAACGCCAACCGCCAGCCACAGGACTGCGTCGAGGCGACAGAGATGGGCACCACGTTCGGCTTTGCCGATGGCGACGATCCGGTCAACGCGGCAGACGGGCAACAGGTCGACGGCAACTACGGCTTCGTCACCTGGCACCCCGGCGATTACCTCGTCAGCGTCGACATCCCCACCGATCCGGTGTTCAACCGACCGCTCTACAAGGTGCGCACCGCCGAGCCGATCAACGTCTACACCGGTGATGCGTACGTGCCGCAGGGTGCCGATCTGACCGGTGTCCGGTTCAGCGATTTCCTCAAGGCGAACCGCGCCGAGGACTTCCCGCAGATGTCGGATCAAGGCCACGGAATTCGTGAGTACGGGAGCACCGCGTCGCCCGATCCCACCGCCGAGTGCGTCGGCCCGCTCGTGACGGTCAACGCCGATACACCCGGGACCGACACCTACAACCCCGACCTGCACAACGTCGGAGGCAGCCCCTTCGAGGGCGTGGAGGTTCACGACTGCTCGGTCAAGCTGATCCACGTCGAGGCCGGCCAGTCGGTCGCCCCGAACTTCAGCCTGTGGACCGACGTTCCCGTGCCGACCAAGTTCTGGGGCTACGTCACCGACGACGTGTCGGTCTCGGTCGACCGCCGCTCGACCGCGCTCGGCGAGGTGCAAGGCGTCGCCGATGTACCCGTCGGTCTGTACGACTGGACCAACCGCTTGTTGACCACGGTCGACACCGACTACAACGGGCTGTTCGAGGTGCTGATGCCCTCGACCAACAGCTACAACTGCCCGGTTCCTGCTGGACCGTGCTCGGGCATGTACCGCTTCGTCGGCAACGACCCGGGTCAGCCTCAGCGCCCGAACCTCAACTACAAACCGATCTATCGAACGATCGCGGCCAACTTCCAGGCCTGGCCAGGTGTCTTCACCTTCGCCGACACGGCACCCACGAGGGCCACGGTGCAGATCGAGGGCCCGGCGTCGCAGTTCGCTGCGGCCATCGTTTGCAAGGCTGCGGCGACCGAACCTCAGCTGTTCAAGGTCGACTGGCCATTCGCCCCGAACCCCAACACCTATACACCGAGCAACAACGAAACGACCGGCCGGTTCGAGATCGAGGGCCTGGGCTTCGGCGCCACTCCCGGAACCGTCACGCTGACCGACAGTGCCGGCGGGCTGCACAACTACGCCCCGACCGGCGCGGCGTGGACTGACACGCACATCAGCCTGGTCGTGCCGCTGACCGGCGCCGGCAACCTCTCCGGCGGCGCCTACCAGTTGCATGTCACCAACGCGTCCGGTTTGACGACGGTGAACGGTCTCACCGTTCACATCCTCAAGTCGAACTACACGACCGTGGCAAGCGGAAGCAGTGTCACGTTGGCGAACCGCTTCCCCGATGTCGTTCATGTCGGCCCGCTCTCGTACCTGAAACACCTCGACACCGGGGTGACGCAGCTGAACCAGGCCACGAACTGGGGCGAGACGAATCGGGCGAACATGTTCACACCGACCGATCCGAACCAGTTCCTGTTCCCCGGCCCGATCCAGAAGGCCATCAACTTCGGGTGGACGAAGTGGCTGAACCTCAGCCCGATTCTCGACGCAGTCGTCAACGCGCTGTACGGTCCGCAGGACCCCGGCCGGCCCACTTGCCAAGCAGGCGCTGGCCGACGGAACTCTTGAACCGCGTGCTGCTCGGCCGACCGCAACTGCATCCGCTGGTGATGGTCTACCCGAGATTCGACACCAGTGATCCGGCGTTCAACCCGGACGACCCGGCCTACCTGTTCAACGCCAACGGGGCGTACTACGAGAACCCGGTGATGTTCTACCCGGCGAAGATCCAGGGCGCAGGTCCCGGCGGTGCATACCCGGATCCGACCGGTGTCACCAGCGCCATCGCGGTCTACGGCTCGGTCGTCGACGGTCAGTACTACAACGCGGCGACCAACAAGCCCGAGGGGAACACCAGCGATCTGCCCGACAACACCATCGAGCTGCCGTTCGACCCGTCGTTGTTCTCCGAGCCCTACGCTGCGCTGTGGGAGAACTTCGTGGTCTTCCAGCTCGGCGCCGGCGCGACACCGACGGATCCCATCATTCCCGTCCCACCCACACCGCTTCCGTCGTGGTACGGGTATGGCTGGGACGGTCAGCAAGCCCCGACGGAAGGGGAGGTCTTCTACGTCGTCGCCCACAACGGCGCCTACGGCTCGGTGCAGAGCCCGCCGTCGTTCAAGGCGTCCATCGATGGCATGACGATCACCGGTGGCGATCAGAAGGGCTTCCCCGGCAACCGCAACGAGGTCGGCGGTGGCCGTATCGCCAACGCTCCGGGCGAGACCGGTACGGCCCCCGACGAGAACTTCGTGCTCGACATCCAGGGCGGCGCGATCATGGTCAACGCCTTCGCCCGTTTCCTGCAGATCACCAACAACACGGTGATCGCCAACAGCGGCGCCTCGGGTGCGATCCGCATCGGCACACCGCAACTCGGCACCGACACCGAGGACGGCAACGCCGAGGGTGACCCGATCACTGGCGAGACGTTCCCGACGTACGACCAGGAGAACACCGACCTGCACATCGCCTACAACAGGATCACCGCGAACGGTGGCACCAGCCTGGGCGGTGCGCTGGCACTGTTCAACGGCAGCGAGCGATACCACATCGATCACAACGAGTTCTGCGGCAACTTCTCCGCCGAGTACGGCGGGGCCATCAGCCACTTCGGCCTGTCGAAGAACGGTGAGATCGACCACAACAACATCTACCTGAACGAGTCCGTCGACGAGGGCGCCGGCATCATGATCGCCGGCGAGCCGCACCTCGACCCGGCGGCCGCGATCCCGTTGCCCGGCACGCTTTCCAACGGGTCGGGTCCGGTCAAGATCCACGACAACTACATCGCCAGCAACCTCGCCGGCGACGACGGTGGTGGCATCCGCTTCCTGCAATCCGGCAACTGGCAGGCCGACGTCTACAACAACATGATCACGAACAACGTGTCGACGCACGAGGGCGGCGGCATCGCTCTCGACGACGCAACCAACGTTCGGATCTACAACGACACGATCGCCAAGAACCTGACGACGGCTACTGCAGTCACCAGCCTCGGCTTCCCGGCGCCAGCCGGATTGTCGACGGGTGACAACAGCAGCGAGTTGATGGCGTGCGTGACGCCGGCGCCTGCCGGCTTCACCGGCGCCGGGCGCACCGTCAACGGCCAGGCCACCTTCACACGACAGTCGGGTCACAGCTTCGTGGCGGCCGACATCGGAGCGACCCTGGTGTCGACGCCGAACATCCCGGCCGGTGCCCAGATCGTCGCCGTCAACGGCAACGTCGCGACGCTGAACGAGGCGGCTACAGGCACCGGCAACAGTCAGTCGTTCTCGGTCTACCGGGCCTGCAGCGGCATGCCGCCGCAAGCCGCCGGGCCGTCGCCGTTCAGCAACCCGTTGGTCTTCAACGACCTGTTCGACGACAACCGCGCCGGCAACTGGCAGAGCTTCGGAACGGCAGGCGTGCATGGCATCGGCCTGGTGACCAACGAGGACATCTTCCACTGGGACATGGGCGTCGCCGACAACCCGACGCAGCTGTTGCATCCGACGAACTCGGTCATCAACGACACCGCCGGTCACGGCTACGACAACACCGGTGTTACCAACAACGTGATCCACACCGAGCACATGGGTGGCGTCGCGGGGGATCCGTACCCGAACTTCGCCAAGTTCATCGGGCCGTTCGACATCACGATCAGCGTCTCTCCGTGGCGAGTCAACCCGCGGTTCCGCCCGACCGCGATCGTCGGTGTCAGTCTGCCTGCCAACGCGATCGGCAACTATCACCTGCTCGACGCCACGTCGCCGGCAGCTTCCAACCCGGGCGCGCCGAGCAAGAGCATCGCGCCGTTCTCGCCACCGGCTGTCAATGCACCGACACGCGACATCGACAACGATCCACGTGCCAATCCGCCTGACATCGGCGCCGACGAGGTGAGGGCGCCGTCGGCGGACCTCGTGCTGACCAAGACGCCACAGCCCGACCGGCAGCGTGGCGTTCGGCGCCGCCGTGACGTACACCGTGACGGTCCACAACAATGGTCCTGACCCCGTGACCGGCGCGCCGGTGACCGACAACTTCCCGGCCAACCTGACCGTGAACACCTGGACATGCACCGCGACCGGTGGGTCGTGCACCGTGGGCGGGTTGGCAAACAGCCGGAACGGCACCGTGACACTGAACAACGGCGGCACGGCGACGTTCACGGCGACGACGACTGCTGTTCCCGCTGCGACAGCCAGCAAGCCGCTGCCGAGCCTGACGACGCTCGATGCGTTCAACACCAATGGGGCCAACCTGGGCTCCAACTGGACGCAGCCGAACAACGCGATTCGAGTGGACGCGACCCAGGCGCAATGCGGCGGCACGATTGCGGGCGCGATCCAGTGCGGGCTCGGGACCGGAGTCGGCGTCTGGGCGGGCACGACCGGTAGCGGTCCCGTCTACGGTGGGCACCAGGGCGCTGCCTTCACGTTCGCGAGCACACCGTCGACCAATTCGGAACTGCTGATGGCTGTCACCGGGACGCCGAGTGGCGGTTTGTACCCCAGCGGTGTTCGTGTCCAGTACGCGTCGGGTTCGGCGACCATCGTCAACACGGCGAGTGTTGCGATCCCCGCTGGCATGATCGAGCTCAATCCGGCGAACAACACGCAGATGGACACGCTGACCTTCAGCGGCTCGCGAGTGCTCGTCTCGACCACCGCGAACACGGGCGGGAGCTGGACCGACCTCGGCTCCGTGGCGATCCCGACGGGCAGCTTCGCCAACGGCAACACGTTGGAGGCCGTCATCCAGACGGACGGAACGGTCGACGTCTGGAAGGTCAACGGTGGCACGACCTATCTCGGCTCCGTAGCCGGATTGACCTCGGCCTACACCAGCGGCGGCCGCGTGGGCATGTCGCTCGCCAGCGGTCAACGGGTCGACAACTTCAAGGGAGGGACTCTGTGAGCACACACCCGAATCACGAGACCCAGGCGACGGACCAGCAGGACGACAGGAGGCCAGACATGGACAACGCAACCGGGAGCCGGCTCGGCCGACGGTCGTTCCTGAAGCTCGCGGCCGGCGGTGTGGTGTTCGGCGCCGCCGGCGCAACGGCCATCGTCGACTTCACCCGATCGAGCCCCGCCCGCAAGCCGGCGCGGCTCGCCGCGACCATCACGGGTCAGGAGAAGCACTGGCACCTGGTCGCCACCGACGGTTGGGTGGCGATGCCCGACCCGGCCATCGTCGCCCCGATGGGGGTCTACTACCCAGACGTGCTCGCACCGGTCGATGACGAGGGTGTGGGTCAGAGCCTCTACGTGTTCGGGTTCGTCGAGGCGACCGATATGCCCGGGTTCGCGGCCTCGAACCTGAACGCCCCGTGGGTGCCGAGTGACCTCGTTGCGCCGATCGACTTCAAGGGCCAGACCCAGATCAGCGCTCCCACGCTGTACTGCGATGACGGCGACGATCTGCGCATCAAGCTCGAGAACCTCGGCTTCGCCGTGCGGCCCGACCTGTTCGACCCGCACACGATCCACTGGCACGGCTTCGCCAACCAGATCCCGTACTTCGACGGCGTCCCCGACGCCTCGCTGTCGGTGCCGTCCGGTTCGGAACTCGAGTATCGATTCTTGCCGACCGACGTCGGAACGTACATGTACCACTGCCACGTCGAGGACGTGGAGCACGTGCACATGGGGTTGGTCGGCATGGTCTTCATTCGCACCAGCGAGATGAGCCCGAGGTGGGCGAACCCGTCGCAGCAGGACCCCGGCAACCCCGTGCCGCTCGTCTCGGGTCAGAAGTACGCCTACTACGACGCGTCGACACGGTACGACCGTGAGTACGCGATCCTCCTCACCGAGGCCAACGTCGAGAACCACTGGAACGACGCCCACATCCAGGAGAGCAACTGGAGCGAGTACCGCTCGTCGTTCGGGCTCATGAACGGACGCTCGTACCCCGACACGCTCGAGCTCAACGGGTCGTTCTTCGATCGCGACGACATCGACATCAGCAATCCCGCCAACCCGCGATACGGCAGCTGGCGCGATTCGCAGCTCAGCGTCGAGGTTTCACGCCGGCTTGCGCATCAACCCAACTCGTCACTGATCCAGGCCAACGGAGGCGACGTCATTCTGTTGCGCCTGTCCAACCTCGGCTTCGACGAGCACAGCCTGATCATGCCCGGGCGTGGCGATGACCATCGTCGGCAACGACGCCAAGTTCCTCGGTCTGGGCCGTGCCGACTACACCCCCGACGGTGATCCCCGCGACAACATCGAGTCGACGACCTACCGCATCGACATCGGACCCGGCGAGAGTCGTGACGTGCTCTTCACTGCGCCCGACTACGTCGGTCCCGGGCCCTACGACACATATCCCTTCTACGACCGAGCGATCCTGTTCCGCAAACGAGGCCGCGGGCTGAATGCGACGACCAACGGAACGGCGACGCTGACGACCACACAGACGCCTGGCTTCGATTCCGGCGATGTCGGGTCGCACATCACGGGAGTCGGGATCCCCGCCGGCACGACGATCACGGCAGTGGCCAACGCCGGCAGCCTGACCATGTCGCAGGCGGCGACCGGGCCGGGTACGACGGACATCGTCACGATCGTGCCCCCGTTGTCCGACCAGGACAGCTACGGAGCGATGCGCACCGAGGTGCGTGTCTATCCCGGCGGCCTCGGCACACAGTCCCATCCCAACGAGCTCTTCTGAGAGGCGGCGAGATGAAACACTCTGAGAACACCGACATCGCGGGAGGCGCTCCCAAGCGGCGGCGCCTGCGGTCGAAGGGCCGACTGGCCGGCGTGATCGGCGCGGCCGGGCTCGCAGCCCTGGTGGTCCCGCTCGGCGCCTCGACGCCGGGTCACGCAGCCGGTGAAGCGCCGGAAGGGTTGATCTGCAAGACCAGTCCGACGGCCAGCTTCGTCTTGACGGCCAAGTCGGGTTACATCCTCACGCCCGACAACAACAGCATCTACATGTGGAGCTACTCGGCGGGCAACGATCCGTTCCAGTATCCCGGTTCGAACTTGTGCGTGAACGAAGGTGACAACGTCACGATCACGCTGAAGAACAGTCTGAAGGTGACGACGTCGATCATGTTCCCGGGCATGACGGGTGTGTTCGCCGATGGCAAACTGGCCGTGGCCGAGGCCGCGACGAACAGCCTCACCAAGGCCGCAGCCCCGAACTCGTCGGTCACGTACACGTTCACCGCCGGCCACGCCGGCACCTACCTGTACGAGAGCGGTACGAACACCCAGTTGCAGGATCAGATGGGTCTGGTCGGCGCCTTGATCGTGAGGCCGGCGGGCTTCGACACGTCTCCGGTGCCGTACGTCTACAACTTGACGACTGATGCCGACAACAACTCGATGCCGGATCCCGACACCGACACCCGCTATACCCCCGGCAAGGAGTTCATCAACCTGTTCTCCGAGGTCGATCCCGATCTGCACCAGAAGGTCGAGTTCGCCGCGGATCAGGAGAGCTACCAGGTCGATTGGACGGCCTACCGTGCCCGCTACTGGATGATCAACGGCCGGGTCTTCCCCGACGACATCGGGGCCAACTACTCGCAGTCGCTGCCGGCCCAGCCATACAGCGCCCTGGTTCACATCCAGCCGCGCAAAGTGGTCGGTGACGACACCTTGCCGTGCCCGCTACCGGGTCAGACGCCCGGAGCCGACGGCACCAGCACCGACAACACGTGCAACCCCTTGCCGGCCGTGGTGCACATGCTCAACGCCGGTTCGCGAACCTATCCGTTCCACCCGCACGGCAATCACGACAAGATGATCGGCGTCGACGCTCGTCCACTCCGCTCGTTCGACAGCAGCATGGACCTGACCCGGGACGAATACGGCATCGTGATGGTGCCGGGCCAGACCGTTGACAGCTTGGTCACCTGGATCGACGGCCAGGACTTCGCCACCGACGACGATGGAGGCATCGGAGTGCCGGTGCCACCGCTGCTCGGCCGGGAGAACGGCGCCTACTGGAGCGGCAGCCCGTACCTCGGTACGAAGGAAGCACCTCTCGCCTCGGCGGTCCAGCTCAACGAGTGCGGCGAGTACTACAACGTTGCTCACAGCCACGCTCTGTATCAAGTGGCGACCTACGCGGCGTCCGGGTCCGGGATGCTGACGATGACCAGAATCGATCCCCCCGGTCCGAGCAGCGTGACGGGCTGCCATCCAGCAGGAGAGCAGGGCTAGCCATGACAAGGCATCACATCCACGGATCTCCGATCGAGAGCGAACAACACGGGGGCGCCACGATGAACTCGAACCGACGCCGTCGACGACTGGCTGTCGTCGCGATT
The DNA here is from genome assembly GCA_963805445.1 of Ilumatobacteraceae bacterium. Lineage (GTDB taxonomy): Bacteria > Actinomycetota > Acidimicrobiia > Acidimicrobiales > Ilumatobacteraceae > JAENVT01. The sequence continues at coordinate 176,935 of CAWDUI010000001.1, forward strand.
GCCGCAACCGTCGCGCTGGGCGCGGGTGTGCTGCCCCAGTTCGCCACGGCCAGCAGGTATCAAGCGCGATCGTTGGGGGTGGTGACTGCAACGATGTCGTCGTTGCCGGCAGCGCCGTCACCGAGCGCCGACTGCGTCTCCGTCGCTGGCTGCGACCTCTACGCGACCGACGGCACCGTCAGCGCCGGCGCGACGACAGGCATCCCGATCTGGGGCTTCACCACCGATCCGGCAGGGCACAACGGTGAGCTCGGTGGCAGCTCGAACAACACGTTCATCATCAGCTCGACAGACACGCTGACCGTCAACCTCCACAACGACTTGCCTGATGGCGCCGGCAACCTCTCTCTCGAGCTGCCGGCAGTGCAGGGCCATCCGGACCTCGACGGCGTGCCGGTGGGCTCGACGACGAGCTACAGCTTCGGGCCGCTCGCACCGGGCACCTACGTCTACGAGGCAGGCTCCACCGTCGATCAAGGCCGGCAGTTGGCAATGGGCCTGGCAGCGATCGTGGTCGTCCGCCCTGCCGACTACAGCGCGACCGCCGGCGACTTCAACCACTCGGCGTACGCCGATGGCATGGGTGGGTTCGACGACGAGGCGTTGGTCGTGATGAACGAGATCGACCCGAAGTTCAACGCCGATCCGCTTGCAGGCGACGTCGAGGACTACGCGCCGCAGTACTTCTTCATCAATGGCAAGGCCCATCCGGACACCGCGGACATCGGCGCTGCACCAAGCGACACCGTGCTGCTTCGTTCGGCCAACCTCGGAATTCGCGATCGGGCCCTCGGGCTGGTGAACAGCCGCATGACATTGATCGGTGACGACAGCCATCAATTCGACGAGATGCACAGAGCCGACATCGAGTCGCAGCTGCTCACTCCCGGTCAAGCGGCGGACCTCACCACCGTTGTCGACGGCCGCGCCAGCGACGGCGATCAGATCGCCTTGCTCGACCTCGACCGAAGCCTGGTCAACGGCACAGAGTCACAAGTCGGTGGCATGTTGACCTTCATCGACGTCATCGGCACACCGGCGGCTCCCGGTTCGCCCGTGGCCAAGGTGTCGACCCTGACTCCGGCGACGAACGACGGAACGACCGACATGACCATCGACTACGACATCATCGACCCGGCTGGGTCGGCGGTCTGGTACCTGGACGACCTCGGCGGCCCGTGTACCGGTCCAGCGCCGGCCGCGGCAACGAACAGCCTTGTGCTCCACCCATCGGACTTCTCGGGAGCAGGGTGCGCAGGGGCGTGGATCACGGGTCAACACGTCTTGTGGATCCAGCCTTCCGGCGGCGTTCCTTCGGGGGCCCCGTTCATGCTGGCCCTCCACGGGCCGACCGTGTTTGGTTTGTCAGTCGACCCGCCGTTCGCCAACCTCAGCCTCAACAAGGTGGACGGCACGTCAGACATCGTCCTGACCGGATCCGCTCAACCCTCGTTGCTCGACTACGTCATCGACGATGCCGAGATGTGCCTCGGTGCCCCCGCATGTGGATCGCCGACACCCGTTGACTTCGCCGCTCCCGTCGGTCCGTCGAACGTCTACGCCCTCAGCGCACACATCGCGCCGTCTCTGTTCCCGACCGCGGGTGCTAACTCGATCTACGTGCAGGTGAGCGAGAGCCCGACTGCGAGCGGGACCGCGCGCACATCGGATTGGACACCGGTCAGCGTCACGATCGATCGCGATGGTCCGACGTCGACCGTCACGGCCGTCTCGCCGAGCCCCGCCGGAATCGGCAACTACCCGGGCAACTTGAACTTCCTCGAGTCGGTGCGGGTCAGCGTCGATCTCGTGGACGACTTGTCACCGATCGCCGACGCCGAGTTGTTCCTCTACCAGACCGATGCCACCGGCACCGGTGCCCAGCTCCGGCCGATTGCGGGACAGTGGCTCGATGACCTCGACACTGCGTCGGGATCGCACAGCCGGCAGGCGTACCTCGAGGTGCCGGTCGCCGAACTGCAGTCGCAGGATCAGGGACCGATCTCGATCTTCGTCCACGCCAAGGATGCCGCCGGCAACTGGGGCGACTTCACCGAGCACACCTTGCAGCTCGACAAGACGAACCCGCTGATTATCGGCAACCCGGTCGACGTGGCAGGTAGCCATCACTACCCGACGCAGGACGAGGATGGGAACTGGGTCCTCACGTCGGGAACCATCCGGGTCAACGCATGTGATCCCAATGGGGTCGATGGCGCTGTCGGCTCAGGTTGCCCAGTCGTGGTGACGCCGGCACTGTCGACCGGAACGTTGCCGGTCACCCAGCTCACGACTCAGCCCGGTGGCAACGAGGTGCAGATTCGCTACCACGTCGATGCCGTGACGGGCACGATCGGTACCGTCGGTGCCGGCATCTACTACCAGACGGCACAGCAGACGCTGGGTACCGCGGTGGCCAATGGCGATGGCACGTACACCATCAACTTCGACTGGCACTTCGTCGAGCAGCCTCCGCTGCCGCCCGAAGCTGCCACGTCGGTGTGGGTGTGGGTGATCGACGCTGCCGGCAACCCGAGCGTGCCCATGTCGGTCACCGTCGGTCCGCCGACCTCACCGGGTCAAGTGCCGTGAGCGTTGTTGCCATTGATCACGCTGTGGATCCCTCACACGCATCGGGAGGGCGACGAGTCATGCGGCTCGTCGCCCTCCTGGCGGCAGCGGCGGCGATGTTCAGCGTGACGCTGGGCGTTCGCAGCTTGGTTGATGCAAGGCACGGCAACGTGACGGTGTCGCCGCAGACGACCCCGATGCCCCGCAGTCCCGAGATCGAGAAGATCTGGGGGGTGCAGATCAAGGCGATCACGCTGCTCGCCGATACGGGCGTGATCGACGTGCGCTACACGGTTCTCGACGATGGCAAGGCAACTCGGCTGCACACCGACGGCAACGAAGGTCTGCCCGAACTCCGCACGAAGGATCACGGGACGGTGCATCCGGATGCCGTGATGTTCCACTTCCACTCGAAGGCCGATGAGGTGGCCGGACAGGGATATGACCTCGTCTACGCCAACTCTCACGGCGCAGTCCACGTCGGCAGTCTCGTGACCGTGGTGATGTCCGACGGCCTCGAGCTACCGAATGTTCCGGTCAACAGCTGAAGGGCCGGTCGCAGACATCGGCGCGGCGAGCCAGACAAGTCGAGGGTCCATGCCTCGAGATGGGCTCGTCGTCGCCTCGATCGCCTTCGTCGTCGGCTCAATCTTGCTGCTGACCGGGGCACTCGATGGCAACCGGGCGGCGGTGAACATCGACGCAGCGTCGGCCGCGACCACGGGTGTTCCGACACCGACCACCACTTCGGCCAACCGAGTGACGATCGACTATCTCACCGCGCTGCGGGCCTTCTCCACCTGCGCGGAGCAGTCGTCCGAGTCGGCGGCAGCGGCTGCCTGCGGCACGCTGCCTCCTCAGCCCGACGACCCACAGCTCAACGCGTATCTCTCGTCGGTACTCGATTGGAACAAGTGTGCCGCCCCGCGGTTGCGGCACGGTGGCATGACCTACGCCGTCGATGCGTGCGGGCCCCAACCGGTCTCGCCCCTCGGCGGGTGACCGCGCCGGCCGACATCGCGCCGGATCGACGTCCGGCGAGGGTCGATGAACAAGGATCTGATGCCATGACCCACGTCGGCCAGAAGCGCCGCACTCCGACGTGGCAGCGCTGGTTCATGGTCGTGGCTCTTGTCGGGTTCGTTGCCGTCGGGGTCCTCTGCGGGCGGGCCGTCTTCGACGACGGCGATGCCGGCGCAGTTCACCACCTTCCCGCGCCCGACCGCAGTCCCTTGGAGAAGGCCATCGCCCTGGCGACCGCGGCAACGGTGAAGATTCAAGGCTCTGCGTGCGGGCTCGCCACAGCCGGCTCCGGTGTCGTCGTCGGCGAGGGACTGGTGATGACCGCGGCGCACGTCGTCGCCGGAGCAACGCAGACCCGGGTCGTCGACAGGCGCGGCCAACGCCCGGCCGACGTGATCGTGTTCGACCCGCTTGCCGACCTCGCCGTGCTCTTCGTCGCCGACCTCGCCGACGAGCCGTTGAACGTCAAGACCAAGTCGTCCGATCGGGGTACCGCCGCGGCTGTCCTCGGGTATCCGCATGCGGGCGACCTCTCTGTGCAGATCGGTGTCGTGCTCGGCCGCTCGCGCGCCCAACAGCACGACATCTATGGTCGCGAAGTCATCGAGCGGCAGGTGCTCGAGCTTCAAGCAGCGGTGGAGGCGGGCTCGTCGGGCGGGGCGGTGGTCGACGCCACGGGATCCCTGATCGGCATCGTCTTCGGGCAGTCGGAAGACGACCCGCAGCTCGGCTACGCGGTGACTGCTCAGACCATCGCAGTCGCACTCCGCGAGGGAGTACGTGCATCGCAACAAGGTTCGATCGCGGTCTCGACGGAGGATTGCCTGCCGGCGACTGCAACGTCGTGACTGCTACCCGAGCGGAGGCCCGCTTGCTGCGCACGGCACGGTGCCCGGACGGTCCAAGGACGACCGATCCTTCGAAACGGACGGCGGGCACGGAATGGTGATACTGACCGTCGTCCCACGACCGGGCGTCGTGCGCATGGTCGCCTCGCCACCGTGGGACGCAGCGACGGCGCGGACGATGGCCAGACCGAGCCCCGTGCCGCCAGCGGCTTGGGCGGCGCGGCGCGGGCCGCGCGCGAAGGGTTCGAACAGCCTCTCGGTGTCGATCGCCTCGACGCCGGGCCCATCATCGGTGACCGACAACACGACCATGCCGTCCACGATCTGGCTGCCCACGGTGATGGCGCCACCAGGCGCCGTTGCCGCCACGGCGTTGTCGATCAGGGCGTCGATGGCTTCGGTGAGTGACTCTCGCTCGGCGCGGATCGTCAGGCCAGGGCAGTTGGGCTCACCCGACCATTGCCGAGGTGCCGCCGGCCGCCATCGCTCGACCGTGGAGCGGATCAGGGCATCGACTTCGACCTGCTGTTGATGTTGAGGGTTGAGCTGATTGGCGACGGACAGCTTGAGGATCCGGTCGGTGGCCTTCGTCAGCCGCTCGAGCTCGTCGAGGATCACGGCGACATCGGCACGGGTACTGGGGTCGGTCGCGTCCTGGAGCACCAGTTGAGCGTGCCCGCGAGCGACGGTGATCGGAGTGCGCAGGCCATGCGAGGCGTTGGCGAAGAATGCCCGCTGGTTCTCGTTGATGCGGTGCTCGGTGACAGCCGCATCGTGTTCGGCGGCGAGCGCGTGCCGATGTCGACGAGCCAGGTATACCAGGCCGACGAAGGCAACGAGGTCCAGTGGGAGCTCGACGAGCCCTTCCAGCCCCTCGTTGCCCTTGCGGACATCTTGGACCTCGATGATCGTCGCCAATCCGGTGACGAAGCCCACCAACACCCACGACTGCAAGCGTGGCGACGGAGCGCGCAGGGCGACCATCGCCAGGCCGATCCACACGCAGTGGAAGACCACCAGCTCCGTGCTCGGGTAGCGCCACAGGGTGACCGAGACGGCGACGAGCACGGCGAGCGTCGCAGCTGTCGCCCCCCAGGGGTACCTACGCCGGGATTCGGTAGCCGACACCGCGCACCGTCTCGATGGTCTCCGGCCCCAGCTTGTGGCGCACGCGGCGGATGGTCACATCGACGAGGTTGCTGCCCGGGTCGAACCACAGTCCCCAGACGTCGGCGAGCAACTCCTCGCGGCTGCAGGCCTTGCCCATGTGCTCTTTGAGGTGGTGCACCAGTCGATATTCGCGATCTGTGAGCCGTACCGGCCCGTCGCCCATGTCGACGCTCCGCGCATGCACATCGACCCGCATGCCATCGGCAGTCGCTCGCTGGTGAGCGACGCCCGCGTCGCGGACCCGCGCTCCGACCCGGGCGATCAGTTCGTGGAGATCGAACGGTTTGGTCACGTAATCGGCAGCGCCGAGCTCGAGAAGCCGGACGCGGTCGCTGATGTCGCATCGCGCCGTCAGGATCAGCACCTGCCGATCGGGGAATTCGGCGACCAGCTCGGTCAGCACCGCCTCGCCCGACAGCGACGGAAGGTTCAGGTCCAAGATGATCAGCGTGTAGATGCCGGTGCGGGCCATGGTGAGGCCGGCTCGGCCGTCGTCGCACACATCGACGCCGTACCCGACGGCGCGCAACCCACGGTCGACGAAGCTCGCCAGCCGCGGCTCGTCCTCGATGATCAGGAGACGCGTCACATCAACGTCTCCCTCGGGCTGAATGCTGGGCCCCCACAGCTCTTCCCCGTCCTTTCCGTCCATTGCCGTGGCCGTCAACCACTCGGACCAGCAAAACTGTATTGCAGATGGTGGGTGTGCGCAATAGGTAAACGCACTGGTAGATGACACTTTTGTCACACGCCGAGGCAGCGAGTTGTGGGGCGTTCAATCGAGCGCGGCGAGCGCGTTGGCAAGCGGCTCGATACGAGCGACGTGGTAGGGGGCGCGCATCGAGAAGATGACCAGATCGACACCCGCCTCGCCGTACTCGGCGGCTGTTGCAGCCATCGCAGAGGGGTCGTCGCCTTCCGACCACATCACGTGGACCGATCGCCGTATCTCGGCCGGGTCGCGCCCGATGGCCGCGCATCGTTCGTCGAGCAGATCGCTCGTCGCCTTCCAGCGCTCCGGGCTCCCCGACCCGGCGAGGTCCCACATGTCGGCCCACCGGGCCACCGCCGGCAGCGTGCGCTTCGGCCCGCCTCCACCGATTGCGATCGGGATCCGCGACTGCACCGGCTTGGGCTCACAGCGGGCGTTGGTGAGCTGGTAGTAGGCGCCGGTGAAGTCGGTGTGCTCCTTGGTCAGCAGCGACACGATCACCTCGAGGCCTTCGTCGAACCGATCGAATCGCTCCGTCAGCGAACCGAGTGGGATCCCGTAGGCGTTGGATTCCGGCTCGAACCATCCGGCGCCGAGGCCGAGGTTGAAGCGACCCCTCGATATGTGGTCGAGGGTTACAGCTGCGTTGGCGGTGACTGCAGGATGCCGGTAGTGCATGCCGTTGACCATGCACCCGAGCCGCAACCGCTTCGTGGCTTGCGCCATGGCGGCCAGCACCGCCCAGCTCTCGAGGTGCGTGCCATCGAGCGGGGGAGTGAGCGGGTAGAAGTGGTCCATCGTCCACGCCGACTCGAACACCTCGATGTCGTCGGCGGCCTGCCACACCGCCAGAAAGTCGGCCCACGAACCATGCTGCGGGGGAGTCTTGATGCCGTACTCGACCATCTCCAGACCGTCAGACGCGCCCGCCGCCAGAGTTGCACCCCACCTAACGACAATGTCACTTGGTTGTTAGCGAACGAGTCAGCCCAATCACCACAAAAACTGACCGAAAATGACAGCACTGTTAATCGGCTGACATGTTTGAGTAATCCAAATTACTACTAGACGCGGTTATGACATCACCGTGAGAAATGGAATCTTGTCTCGGTCAGAAAATTCTTGTGGCCGTTTATCCCTCGACGATTGCCGCCGTCATCATGACTACTTGGTGGGTTTGACCAGGGGGAATGTGAACGGTACGGTCGCGGTCGACGGTCGCTGATGGAGTGGAATCGCGGGGAGGTTTCCACCCCCTGGGCCATTTTGCCCATTGCGCGGGACCTAAGCCCAGGACTAGAGTCCCGGTCACTCTCGGTAGCGGACGGCTCCTGAGAGGATTTGGACGGAAAGGGACGGGCGTGAGGGACGATTGTAATCGCGGTACATCTTTGCCATGCCCCGATCCGACTGTCAGTCGGTCGAGTGGCCGGCGCCGGAGCCTTGGGACGAACCAGGCACGACGAGAGCGGGGATGGATGATGTTGCGAAACTGGCGGAAGATGCTGGGCACCACGGCTGTGGTCCTGGGCATGGTTGTGCCGATCTTGACCGTTTCAGCTGTACGTGTGCAGGCGGCCAACGGAGCGAGCGATTGCGATCCTCCGGGTCCGGCCGCGATCGCTACGTTGGAGCCGAGCAGCCTCTGCGTGGAGAGCTCGTCGGATGGACCGTCGACGGATCCATTCGACACCGGCATCCGCAAGGGCGACCGGATCGACGAGTTCAAGTGGCTCGTGAACGACGACGACAGCACCGGTGACCCGTCGCTCACCCCCGAGAACGTCGCCAATTGCCTTCCGGGTCGCGCCGCAGTCGACGCTGCCACTGCGGCCGCCAACGCCGCACTCGCGATCTACGAGACCGCCGGTACCGGTTCGCTCGAGGATTGCTCGTGGCCGTCGGTGCATGCTTCGTCCGGTCATTCCGACGTCATCGCCAGCGGCGACCAGGGCGACACCGACAGCCTCAACAACCTCCCCGATGGGAAGTATCTGATCTCCGTGACGGCCGCCGGCTACAAGATCGACGGCATCCACTTCGCGATTGTCGGCGGCGAGGTGGCCTCGCTGAACGAGGAGCCTGGCAAGCCGTTCATCGTTCGCATGAACCCACTCCCGAAGAAGACGCTCACCATTCGCGTCCACGTCTTCAACGACAACGCTTCGACCAACGGCGAATGGGACGGCCAGACCGAGACGCTGATCACCTGTGATCTCGCCACGCCCGAGCAATTGGCCGCCAACTGCGGCGGAGTTGCCGATCCGCTGGTCGTCGCCGACCCGTCCACCGACATGAGCGGCTTCACCGTCTCACTGGCCGACGTGCTCGACACGACCACGACCGACGTGTTCGGCAACCCGCTGTGCACGCAGTACGAATCCGACGCGAACGGGATCATCCTCAACGACGACGGCTCGCCGAACCCGGTCGTGTTCCCCGACGGTGGGATGACTGGTGGACCTCTGGCGGGCACCGAGTCGACCTGCATCTCCGACCACTACGGCGACATCGTGATCCCCAACATGGGCCCGAACCGCTACGCCGTAACGGTCATTCCGCCCGATCCGCGCACACACAGCAACGACGTGTGGATGCGCAGCACCACGCTCGAGGGCGGCCACGACTGGGACTCGTGGAACATCGAAGGCGGCAACGGCTACGACACCGAACTGATCGTCGGTGGCGAGCGCACGCCGCCCGTGATCGCCGGCTTCGTCAAGCTCACTCACAACGACAAGGCCTTTGAAGCAGCAATGCACGGCCCCGGTACGGCGGCGGAGGCGGATTACTACGACGCCTCCGATGGCTTCACCGACGGTGACTACCAGCAACAACCACGGCACGCTCAGCGGCCACATCGCCATCGGTCGCGCCTACATCGGTTCCGGCGGTGCGCTGCCACTTGCCGGCGTCAACATCGCCAACGCAGCTATGGATACGGAGAAGGGCATCGAGGACGGCATCATCGCCATCAGCTGTGTCGCTACTTGTAATGCTCCGCAAGACTCCCTCGTGTGGGCCGGCCGCGCCCGAGTCGATGGCACCTTCGACGTCACCGGTCTCGAGACCGGTGACTACACCGTGGCGTTCTGGGACGAGGCGCAGAGCTACATCCTCGCCTTCCTGCAGTACTCCGTGGTCGGCGACCAGGGGCGTGTTGCCGGCCGTCACAGCCGCTACCGCTTCTTCCGGCGTCCGCACCCTGACCTTTGCGTCCGACCCTGGACTGCTCGTCGGCCAGCGCTCACGCTGAGCGGCTCCACTGGAGCGCAAAGTCGTTGGAACGGCACGTTCAACGTCACTGCCGTCGCGCCTACAGCACCTGCCAACAGTGTGCGAGTGACTCGTGTGGGTGGGCAACAACCAAACACGTCACCGGCAACGCTGCCGACGGCTGTACTGATCACCACAGTGGACCCCACGCCAACCGACGTCGGCGACATCCTCCTTCCCGGGTGGTTCACCGAGCTGACCGGCTACGTCTTCAACGACCTCAACGGCGACGGCTTCCGTGATCCGGATGAGCCGGGCGTGCCCGACTTCGGCATCGGCATCCGCACCCGCGGCAACTCCGTGCAGGACCAGGGCAACAACGCCGCCAACACTGATCCAGAAGGCTTCTACGACCTCAGCCAGGCCTACCCGTTGGGTCAGTTCCTGATCATCGAGGCGTACAACCCACGCTACAAGAGCACGGGCTACACCTACACGACCGACAACGACCGCAACCCTGATGGCTCCCGGGTGAGCCACACCATTCCCTCGGCTCAGGTCGACATCGCCTTCCTTCCGGTGATCGGGCTCTCGGGCACGATCGACTGGGGTGTGCAGGCCTACGGTACGGGCACTGACTACTGGTCGGGCGATACCTCGGTCGAGGCGAAGAACGACGAGAACGGCGGCATCGTCGGCACCGTCATCTACGACACCACCCGCAACGAGTTCGATCCCGCACACTCGGCGCAGGAGGACTACCAGCCCGGCGTTCCCAACCTTCCGGTCCAGTTGTGGAAGACCCAGAAGGATGACGCAGGCAACATCATCACGACGCCAACCGGGGCAGTAGCTCAGTACGGCATCAGCAAGACGACGGGCGCTGACTGCCCCCGTCCCGATGACCTGCGTGGCACGGATGCGGTCAGCGATGCCGACCAGGACTGCAAGCCCTTCGACTACTACATCACCGAGAACTGGACCCGCCCGACCGACTGCACCGCGCTCGACGTCAACGGCGACCCGCTCGAGGGTGAGCTGGCTCTTCCCGACCACCAGGCCAAGGAAGACGTCGACTACTCGCACACGGCCGACGCGCCCGACTGCGTCGAGGCTCCGATGAGCGGCCTGCAGATCGGTGGCGACGGCTCGGTCGACGGCAACTACGCCCTGACGAGCATGATGAAGCCGGAATCGATCATGGGTGCGCCCGCCGGCGGCACTGCGCTCCAAGACTTCTATGGCGACGCGCAGAACAACCCGGACCTCTCCGATGCGTTGCCCAACGGCGACTACGTCGTCGAGGTCGTCAACCCGGTCGACACAATCAACTCCAAGCCGATCTCGGACCCGAATGCGGGCGGCTACATCGACGGCACCACGCAGAACCGCCTGTACCGATTCACCGACGAGACATCGATCAACGTCTTCTCCGGCGACGTGTACGTTCCCCAGGACGGATTCTCGGGACCTCCCGCAGTAGACGGTGACCCCGGGGCACTTCTCGCCGATCCGACATCGCGGATCCGCTACGACCTCAACTCGCTCGGCACCGGCACGGTCGCCTTGTGCGCCGGCTCCTTGCACACGGTCGCGGCGATCGGCTCACCTGAGCTGGAGGCGCTCGACCCCGACTTCTACGCAGGCGGCGGCAACCCCTACAGCGGTCGCGACACACCGATCTGCGACGCCAAGTTGGTGACCGTCGGCGGCGGCCACTCGATGCCGGCAGGGTTCTACATGTACACCGAGGTTCCGTTGCCGGCCAAGTTCTACGGCCTGGTCAACGACGACCTCAACGTACAGACCGACCGCCGCAGCATCATGCTCGGCGAGGTCGCCGGACTGGCCAACGGTCCCGTCGGCATCTACGACGAGAACGGCAACTGGAAGGGCACCGCGCACAGCGACCCGAACGGTTTCTACGAGGTGCTGCTGCCATCGACAGGCACGTACAACTGCCCGCTGCCTGCCGGCCCGTGCGCCAACGTGTACCGCCTCGTGGGCAACGACCCGGGCACGCTTTCGCATCGCAACACGGACTACAACCCGCAGTTCCGGACGATCGCCACCGAGTTCCAGGCATGGCCAGGAGTCGTCCATCCGGTCGACCAGGCGCCGACCCACAACGGCATCACGATCGAGGGCCCCGCGGCACAGTTCGGTGCGCTGAGTCTGTGCGCACTGGCTGACAACAACCCGGTGCTGTTCGCCATCGACAAGCCGTTCTACAACCCGAACAGTGGCGGCGACAGCAGCCACACCTACATCATCCAGGGCAAGGGTTTCGGCACCTCCGGCACGCTGCGCTTGGGCACGTCGAACATCACCACGCTGAGCTGGAGCGATACCCAGATCACCTTCGGTGGTTCCGCGGTCCCGAGTACTGCAGGCCCATACCAGCTGAGCATCACCAACGGCCAGTCGACTGCTGTCCACCGTGAACGGGTTGACCTTCCATCGCCTGTCCACCGGCAGCACCGGAACCAGCACGTACCTGCAGTTGCGTGACGTGTACGAGGTCAGCCCGACGTTCGGCAACACCGACAACCCCGGCGCTCGTCGATACACACCGATGAACGACGCCTGGGACCCGGCAACGGACACGGCCGCTGGCTTCGGCGGTGTCGGTTCACAGTCGCAGTTCGGTAACTCCGTCAGCGGAGGCCGGGCCATCCAGCGAGCGATCGAGGCTGCCGCCTCGACCAACTCGAGCAGGCCCAAGCTGATCGTGATCTACCCGAACACCGGGTCCAACTACGCCCCGCACAACCCGTTCGCGGCGTACTTCGAGAACGTCGTGATCCACAGCCGTGTCAAGCTCCAAGGTGTTGGCCCCGGCGGCGCCCGTTCGACCACCGACTTCGTCTACGGCACCAACATCGACGCCGGCCAGTTCTGGTCCGCAACGCAGGTCGTGCCTCCGGGCGGCAACCAGGACACGTCCGACGGAAGCTACTCCGACGACTGGCGCACGTTCGCTGCAACGTTCGACAACAACCCCGAGCCGGGCAACCCGCAAACACGTGCCGGCACAGGACCGACCGACCTCCCCGAGGGCGAAGCAATCCTGGCCATCGCCACGTCGCAGAGCCAGTACGGCAACAATTCGAGCTCGATCTCGGGTTCGTTCCGTGCGGGCGTCGATGGAGTGCTGCTGACCGGCGGCGACCAGCAGGGCAACCCCGGCAACATCAACACCGTCCCCGGAGCAGCCGGCAACGTCGAGGGCGTCGGTGGGCCGACCAACCCCGGTCCGGCTCAGGGTGGCGCGATCATGCTTGATCAGTACGTCCGTGACTTCCACATCACGAACAACCAGATCCAGAGCAACGGCGGCTCGTACGGCACGATCCGCATCGGCACGCCGAACCTGCCCGACAACAGTGGCGACAACCAGAACGATCGTGTCCACGTCGAGCACAACCGGATCGTGGCCAACGGAGGTACGAACCTCGCGGGTGCTCTCGGCCTCTTTGCCGGCACGACCCAGTACGTCGTCAACGCCAACGACTTCTGCGGCAACTTCTCCGCAGAGTACGGCGGGGCGATCTCGCACTACGGGTTGTCGGACAACGGTCAGATCACCAACAACCGCATCTACTACAACCAGGGCTACGACGAGGGTGGAGGCATCTTCATCGCCGGTGCCTTGCCGGCCAACGTCAACAGCTTTGGCTTCGGTGCCGGTCGCGTCACCATCGACAGCAACACGCTGGTCTCGAACCAGTCCAATGACGATGGCGGTGGAATTCGGTTCCTGATGGCAGGCACAGCCGCCCAGATGGTGTCGAACAACATCATCGCCAACAACCTGTCCACCCATGAGGGTGCCGGCGTGGCGATCGACGACTCCAACAACGTGTCCTTGGTGAACAACACCATCGTCAAGAACATCACCACGGCAACGGCTGCCACGAACGGGGCCGTCGGCAACATCAAGCAGGCCAACCCGGCCGGTCTGTCGACCGGCGGCAACTCGTCGGTGTTCCAGAACACGCTGTCCGGCTCAATCCGCCGAACTGGTCGATCCCGAAGCTGTTGAACAACATCTTCGCCGACAACCGCGCCGGCTGGGCCGAGCTGCCGACAGCCGAGAACTTCAACACCAGCGCCCTGCGCGGCATCGGCCAACCCGGTGACACGACCGACATCCAACGGTGGGACATCGGCGTCTCCGACACGACCGGGCTCATCCCGGCCCCATCCACTGCCTTCGGCAGCAACTCTGCGAACAACACGACGAACGCTCAGTCGGTACTGGTCAACGCCCCCGGTGGCTTCAGCTACACGGCGACGGGGACCAACAACATCGACCCGACCACGGACGGCACCACCGCCCTGGCCTTCGTCAACCCGCAGGACTTCCTGGTCGACAGCCTGATGTGGCGCAGCAACACCAACGTGTCGTTCCCGGTGATCGTCGCCCACATGGTGCCGGTCAACCTGTTGGCCGACTACCACCTCACCGACGCCTCGCCGTTGACGCTCGCCATCAACGGCGGTGCCGCAAGCGGTGCGGGCACAGCGGTGCCGACGCCCGCTCACGACATCGACGGCGACGGTCGCCCGGCGGGCGGTGGCTACGAGCGAGGTGCCGACGAGCATGCGATCGTGATCAACGTCGACCTCGGCATCACCGTCGACGACGGCGTTGCCACAGTTCAACGCGGCGACGCCGTGACCTACACCCTGGTCGTCACCAACACCGGCGCAGGCGCGGCCAACAACGCTCAGGTGAGCTGGTCGGTTCCGAGTGCTCTGCAAAGCGCGACATGGACGTGCTCGGCAACTAGCGGTGCCAACTGCGGCGGTAGCGGATCGGGCTCGAACAGCATCAGCCGGCAGGTCAACGTGGCCGTCGGCGCCACCGTGACGTTCCTGATTCACGCCACGGTGCGCAGCAATGCCACCGGCACCATCGACAGCACGGCGACCGTCACGAAGTCGGCCGGTGACAACGAGGCCAACACGGGGAACAACTCGGCCACCGACAGCGACACGGTGCTCGTGCCGACTGGCGACCTGCAGATCGACAAGACGTCGAACAGGACGAGCGTCAGCCGCAGCGACCCCAACCAGACCGTGGTGTACACCGTCACGCTGACCAACAGCGTCGGTGCCGACACGGCCACCGGGGCGACCTTCACGGATGCTGTCGAACTCCCGCATCAACTTCAGCGTCGTGGACGTGCACAGCAACATCCGGATCCAGTTGTAGCGGCCTAGTGGCGTCGGGCGACCGAACAACCTGCCCGTCACATTGGCTGGCGGCGGGACAGTGACGTACACCATCACGGCTGTCCTCACTGGCCTCAGCGGGTTCCTTTCGGGGCTCCCGATCGGCAACACCGTGACGTTGACGCCACCGAGCGGCTATGTGGACCCGGCCACCCTCCTAGGGACTAACTGGGCAACGGCATCGATTGCGAGGCCGGATGAATCGGCGGAACAACCCGGACGGAATGAAGGGACACACAGACGTGACTACCGGAACTGAACACGAGGAGGGCAAGACGGGCGGCCTGATGGGTCGTCGCCGGTTCCTGATCCTCGGCGGGGCGGGAGCAGCAATACTGGCCGGCACGGCGGGTGCTGCTCGGGCTTTGATCCTGGCAGGCCCGGATGGCGCAGCAACGCCACGAAGCCTGAATCCAGTCGGGCTCGATCCCGCAGTCGGGCGTGGTGATGGTGCGGTCGACCCGGCGCCGGGCGGTGTGTACCGCTTCGCGCTTGGCCGGAACCGACGGGTGGGTGACCATGCCGCTGAGCATGGCCGGCCATCCGGCCAACGCCGGGGCGCACGCCGGGGCAGCACAGATCGACCCGTACTTCCCCGATCCGCTGGCTGACCCCGAGAACCGCACCACGTATGCCTTCTGCTTCCGCAACGTGACCGGGATGACCCGGGCACAGGTGGCAGCGCAGAAGGGGCGCACCCAGCTGTGCGCACCGTTGATGTACTCGACGGTCGGCCAGGAGCTGTGGCTGACGATGTCGAACCTCGGGCTCGTGCTGCGGCCAGACCTCACCGATGGTCACACCATCCACTGGCACGGCTTCCGCAATGCGATCCCGTTCTACGACGGCGTGCCGGAGACGTCGATCGCTGTGGCGATCGACAGCGACTTCACCTACGTGTACCGCCCCCACGACGCCGGCACCTACATGTACCACTGCCACTTCGAAGACGTCGAGCACGTCACGATGGGCATGCACGGCATCGTCTTCATCAAGCCCGATCCGGCCACGCTGGTCAGCGGCATGGACCAGGCGTACGGCACCGCCGACGGTGACACCACCGGCGAGACTGCCTATGTCCGTGAGTACGCGATCATGCTCAACGAGATCGACGCACGGGCTCACTTCAACGACGCCCACATCCAAGAGACCAACTGGACCGACTTCCAACCCGACTTCTGGACGTTCAACGGCCGGGCCTATCCCGACACCCTGGCGCCGAACGGCGTGCGCGACGAACAGGGAACCTTGCAGTCGCAGACGTGGGACGGATCGTTCTCTGGCGGCGCTCCTAGCCTGACGACGGTCGAGGGCCACCGGTTGGCCGACAACCCGCTGAGCTCGATGGTGATGTGCTCACCTGGCGAGCGGGTGCTCATCCGCTTCGCCAACCTCGGCTTCTACGACCACACGATCGTGTTCCCCGGCCTTCAGGTCGACGTGCTCGGGCGTGATGCCCGGTACGTGCCGACCAGCGCCCAGCGCACCGCGACCGACTCGATCCAGATCGGTCCAGGCGAGAGCCGTGACGTGTTCTTCACCGCACCCGAGGAGCCCGGCGAGTACCCGTTCTACGACCGGGGCATGTCCCACTACCGTGGCAGCGGCGACGGCAGCGACGGCTGGGTCGGCGGTCAGCGCAGCAACATCCTGGTCGTTCCGAACCTCGCTGAGCAGAAGAAGCCGAACGGCTGGCCCGGCGAGGAAGTATGGGCTGGCGAGTTCCCGGTGCGCGCCGAGCACAACCCACCACTGCTGACCGCATCGGGTCAGCGAATCGGCCGGCGACGAGCGGTTCAGGACGCTTCCTCAACGGCAGCGTCACCGGGGTATCCCCGCTGAGCTACCTGGCCGACGTGCGGTGGTTCGAGTCGCAGGCAATCGAGCTCGACTCCCGCTCCGGCTGAGGGCAGTTCGGCGTGGAACTCAGCGCTGTTCGCACCGGACGGCACCTTCCACATCCGAGTGGCCAACGCCGGCAACAACGGCAACCAAAACCGGCGGTGGTACTGGATCCAGGCTCAGGACGCTGCCGGTGTCTACAGCAACATCGCCCACGTGCGGATCTGAGGCGGCAGGAACATGAAGAACAACCACATCATTCAGAACGGGGACGCGATGAGCGGGAACGAACCCACAGGCGCTCGGCGGCGCGGCAAGACCAAGGTGGCAGCGTGGATCGGCGTGGCCGGAATCTGCGCAACCGGTGCGTCGCTGATCCCCGTCGGGAATCACACGCAGGCTGCCTTCGGCGACCCGATGAGCGAGGGCATGCTGTGCACCAACGGCACCGAGGCGGCCGGCGTGCGCACCTTCGACCTCGTCGCCGACGACGGCTACATCAGCCAGCCCGACGGCAACGCGGTCTACAGCTGGGGATACGGCGAATCCGACAGCGGGTTCCAGTATCCCGGCCCGGTGCTCTGCGCCAATCAGGGTGAGACCATCATCGTCAACTTGCACAACAACTTGCCGGTTGCCACGTCGATCACCTTCCCCGGGCAGACCGGTGTGATGGCCGACGGCAGCCTGGACGGGCCGCAGGTGGGCGTGGGCAACAGCTTGGTCGCGTTGGCCAAAGAGGCCGGCGCAACCGGCGGCGACGTGCAGTACAGCTTCGTCGCCGAGGCTGAGGGAACCTACCTCTACGAGAGTGGATCAGACCCGCAGCTCCAGGTCGAGATGGGCTTGTTCGGTGCGCTCGTCGTTCGCCCGAGCGGGATCTCCATCACCTACCAAGACATCCTCGGCATCCCATGGGCCGACGGCGATGCCCCGGACCAGACCAATGCGGATGCAGGGATGACGCAAGCTCAAGCCGAAGAGTTCGCCGCCCACGCGACCTGCGCCTACGCCAGCCTCCAGACCCCAGGCAAGTGCGATCCGCTCGCCATCTACGACAATGCGGCCGATCGGGAGAACATCCTCATGTTGTCGCAGGTCGATCCGGGGATGCACGCCTTCATGGAGGCCAACTAAGGTCGATGCGACCAAGCTCAACTGGAAGTCGTACCCGAACGGCTACATCGCTCGGTACTTCATGATCAACGGCCGGTCGATGCCCGACACGGTGGCGCCCAACAACGCCCCGTGGATGCCATCGCAGCCGATGGGCGCCTTGGCACATGTCCAGCCCTGGGACATCCACACCAACCCGCTGGATGCGATGTTGCGGTACGTCGCTGTGGGCATCGAGGGCTACGACTTCCACCCGCACTCCAATCACGAGCACGTGATCGCCGCTGACGGGTCACTGATGAGAGGTGCAGTCAGCAACAACGACAACACCGAAGAGAAGTTCAACCTGATGGTCGCCCCGGGTGCAACCCTTGACGCCACCTTCCGGTGGACGAACGAGGAGGGCTACAGCGACAGCCCGGGCAACCGTGTGCCGGTGGCTTGGCCAGAAGGCCTTCGCCTCCAAGAGGGCGACTTCTGGAGCGGCTCGCCGTACCTCGGGACCACCGGTGACCTCAACCCGGGTGTCCTCACCCATACCCAATGCGGTGAGTACTTCCACGTTGCTCACAACCACGACCTGACGAAGACGACCAACTACGGCGCCACGTTCGGCGGGATGCTCACCCTCATCAAGATCGAGCCGTCGGACGCTGTTCAGGCCCAGCTCGGACTGTGCGAGTGATGGAGCGACACGCGATGAACGAGACAACCACTCAAGCAACACCAGCACCTCGGCGGGAAGGCACTGTCATGGGATTCAGTCGCAACAAGAAGCGCGTGGCAGCAGCCGCCATCGCAATCGCCGGCCTCGCCGGCGGGGCGGTGGCGGTGAATGCCGCCACATTCAGCGACAGCGTCGGAGCCGCCGCGCCGCCTGCCAGCTGGCCGACGATTGCTCCAACAACGTGCGCCGGTGATCCGTGCGAGATCACGCTCGACGTCGGAAGCGGCAGCGTGACCGTGGCCGACGTGGTCCACGGAAGCGCCAACGTTCCGTTCCTGGCGTTCGGCGTCAACGGTGCACCAGCGGCGCTCGCCGGTTCGCCGAACTCGACGATCAAGGTGCCGGAGGGCACGACGTTGCACATCACCGTCACACAGAGTGCCGGAGGCGACCCGATCGAGCTCTCCTTCCCGAGCCTTCTTGCCAGCGATGTGGTCCACAACCTGGACGGCACGTACACGGTGGAGGCCAACGTCGTCGGCACCTCGGTGTTCGAGCCGGGCTCGAACCCGGGCGCTCCCAAGCAGATCGCCCAGGGCTTGGTCGGAACGCTGATCGTCACGCCGGCGGGCTGCTCCGCACCGAACTTGATGTGCGCCTACGACACCACGGCGTACGACGACGAGGTGCTGCTGGCCACGGTCGATCTCGACCTCGAGTTCGCCATGTCACCGGGCACCTTCGACGCCGGCTACTTCGGCGAGTCCATCGACCCCGACTTCACTGACCGTCAGGTGTACCACGTGCTCAACGGCATGGCATTTCCCGACACCGAAGTGTTCGACGTCCGCGCCGGTGACAACGTGCTGGTGCGCCAGGTGAACGCCGGCGTTCTGGACAAGTCGCTCGGCACGCTCGGAATCCGCCAGGTCGTGCTGGGCCGGAACGCGTCGGTCTACACCGATTCGCAGACCTTCATCGCCCCGCTCGTCGGACCCGGTAGCACAGCGGACCTGGCCGTCACCATCCCCGCGGACACTCCCAGTGGCCACTTCTACTCGCTGATGGATCAAGGCCGGCAGATGAACAACGGCTCCGCTACCGGCTTCGGCGGCGCACTCACCTTCTACCACGTGTGGGCAGCAGTGCCGTCCGTCGACAACCTCGGCGCAGTAGCCGGCTTCGCCGATGCAGCGGTGCAGGTCGGCAATCCGCTTCAGGACCGCAACTACGCCACCGACTTCCCGCCCGAGACAGTGGACGGGCTCAAAGCAGTCATGGTCGTGCTCGACGGCAGCCCGCTGCCTGCAGGCACGCTGCAGAGCTTCGACATGTGGAACCAGGCCACGGCCGGCGGCAGCCCGAACGCCTCGGAAGGCGAGCAGTTCCGCGCTTACGTGTTGCGGCCGACCGGCAACGCGGACGAGTACACCGTCGTCTACGACAGTGGGGTGCAGACCGTGCCTCCCGTGGGCGTGCCCAACACCTCCGAGCAGTTCAGCGTGCCGGCGACCGTCGCGGTGCAAGCCGGTGATGTGCTCGGCTACTTCGGCAGCGGCGTTCCGGTCGACATCATCGGCAGTGGCACCGACGTGCTCGTCTACCCATCCACTGCCGTCCCGACACTGAACGCAACGTTGACACTCGGAGCTGGTGCGTACCCGATCTATCCGCAAGCCCGCACCTACTCGTTTGCCGCCACGGTCACCCCGTACTCCGGTACGACGGCGTTCACCGCAACTGCCCACGCCTCGGGTGCCGGACATCAGATCACCGGCTACCAGACGGTCGTCAACGGCGGCGCAACACCGGACGAGATCGACTGGTCGCCCACGACGTCTGTCGGACCGGCCGATCCGCAGGCCATCTCCACCGATGTCTCCGCCGTGCCCGGCCAGACCATTTGGGTACGGGCGCAACAGGAAGACAGCGCGTGGAGTTCCCCGGCAAGCATCGTGGTGCCGGTTCCCTGATGCTCACCTACAGCGTCGAGAACGTGGACGAGGGCGAGCCGCAGCCCGCAGAACCTCGAGCCCGGCCGCCTCGTGCGGCCGGGCCGTGGGTCCGCAGGGCAATCGCTGTCACCGGCCTCGTCGCGGTCTTCTTCGGGGTGCTCCTCATCCGCAACCTGGGCGAGCGACTCCGGCAACGACCCGGCCACGGCACGACCGGCCACCATCACGATGCCGATCAGCCAGGAGATCGAGTCGACGTTCGGAATGCGCGTCCTCGGCGTCGACATCACCACCGGTGGTGCGATGATCCAGATCCGCTACCAGGTGCTCGACGCCGACAAGGCCGACGCGATCCACGACGAGACCGTTGCGCCGCACATCATCGACGCCAGCGGCAAGCTCTACGACCAAGCCGGCATTCCGGGCCACACCCACGGGCGGAGCAAGGCGGCGGGTTCCACCGATGTGGTGCTTCTTGTCCAACACCGCCAACACGTTGAAGCGTGGTTCGATCGTCACGATGGAGATCGGCAACCTCGAGTTGCGCGGCATCCCGGTCGACTGATCCCAGCCGGCTCAGCATCCAACCCCTTTCGCCCCTCTGCCGAATACACTCCTCCCATGCTCCGTCGGTTGCCCCTGTTCCTTGTCGCGGCCCTCGGCTTCGCCGCTTGCAGCAACTGTGACTCGCCATGCAAGGAGGGCATCACCTTCTACGTCGCCGAGGTCGCCGGTGCGTTGAGTGCGGGTGGCAAAGTTCCGTTGCACGTCTGTCTCGACACGCAGTGCCAAGACGTCACGATCACGCGTGACAACGTCGGCGGATCGGTGTTCTTGCCGTTCAGTGGCGTTGGCAAGGACATCGACCACAAGTTGACCGTCGCCGGAACGGCTTCGCTCAACGGTGAGTACAACGGCAAGATCTACAGCTACACGCAAGACCCGGGTGGCGACTGCAAGACCTGTGCGTTGGCGACGGTCAAGATCGGCAGTCGACGGCACCCTCACTCCCGCCGTCCGGGCCCCCGGCGCGGATCACGACCACGCCTCCGGTCACCGCGACGACGTTGAGCAACTGAGGCGATGACCCGGTCGCGTCGCCCGCGAACTGGGTTCTCAGCGCTCTCCAGCCGGCGCAGATGCGAATCGAGCCCCAAGCACACCGTTGCCCGCAGCACCCGTCCTAGACTCGCCGTGTCATGCTTCACCCCTTGATAGCGGTTCTCGAGTGGACTGGAGATCACAGGGATCTCGTGCCGTGACGCGCCTGCTGATCATCGAGGACGAGCCGAAGCTCGCCAGCTTCGTGACGCGAGCTCTTCAGTCAGCCGGTTATGGTGTCGACGTCGCCGACGATGGGCGGTCCGGGCTGACCATGGCGCTGACCGGAAGCTATGCAGTGGTCGTGCTCGACCTGACCCTGCCATCGCTGTCCGGCGAGGCCGTGTTGCAGGAACTGCTCGCCCAGCGGCCCGACCAGCAGGTGCTGATCCTGTCGGCTCGCAGCGACGTCAATGACCGCGTACGATTCCTCGAGCTCGGTGCAGCCGACTACATGACCAAGCCATTCGTCCTCTCCGAGTTGATCGCACGCGTCGGGGCGCGGGCTCGCGACGTCGGCTCGGCGCTGGAACGTGCCGGGCGCGCCGGCATCCGAGTCGACAACGATGACCGCAGCGTCGACATCGGCAATGGCCCCGTTCGGCTGACCGATCGCGAGTACCGATTGGTGCGACACCTCAAGGAGCGGCCCGGGAAGGCAGTCAGCCGGCAGGAGCTCCTCGCCGACGTTTGGGGCATGTGGTTCGATCCGGGCACCAACGTCGTCGAGGTGACCATCGGCCGCATCCGCCAGAAGCTCGGACCTGAGATCATCGAGACCGTACGTGGTGTTGGCTACCGGATCTCCGCATAGGGGGCTGCGAACGATCGCAGCGGCGCTCGTCGTGCTCGTGGTCGTGGTCGTGGTGTTGTGGCAATATCCCGAAGCGGAGCTCGTGCTCTTCCACCTGGTGTGGATCGGTTTGGTGCTCGTTGCCCTGCGTTCCTCGTCGGAGCGAATTCACCTGTGGGTTCTCGATGTGCTTTGTCGGCGGACTGGCGGTCGTCGTCGAGGTCGACGATCTTCGCAACCACTACGAGGTCGTCGACACGCTCATCGAGTTGTTCCTCGACGTGCCCGCCTTTGTAGCGCTCGTCGTGTTCGCTCGCCGACAAGGTCGCATCCTGGCCGCTGAGAAGGAGAACACCGTCAGCGAGCAGAGCCGCCACGAGCGGCAACGGGCCTTCTTCGCGAATGCTGCACATGCTCTGCGCACGCCGATCACGATCGCCCGTGGTCACACGGAGCTGGCGATGCAGAACACGTCCGATCCAGGCGTCAAAGCCGACCTGATGGTGGCGCTCGAGGAGCTCGATCGGCTGACCCGGGCAGCCGAGAGGAACCTCAGGCTGTCGGTCGTCGGCGAGGTCGATCATCACAGCTTTCGCCGAGTCGACGCCGGCGAGGTGGTGCGCACAACGGTCGAGCGATGGAAACCAACTGCCCAGCGAGCCTGGTCAGCAGACGTACGCGGCGAGTCTGGCGACCTGCTGCTCGCCGACCCCGAACAGCTCACCGAGGCGCTGGATGCCCTGATCGAGAACGCTCTTCTCGCGACCACATCCGGCGATGCCATCGTCGTGCGCTCCGAGGTCCACGCCGATGCTGTCGTGCTTTCGGTGATCGACGACGGGTACGGAGTCGAAGACGTCGACACCCAGCAGATCTTCGAGCCGTTCGAGCAGGGACCGCGGCATTCGGCAGATGCATCGAGGGGAACCGGGTTGGGCCTGGCGGTCGTGCGCGCCATCGCCGTCGCTCACGGAGGCTACGCCGAGATGGAGAGCAACGCAGGCCCGGGCACCACGGTGCGAATCGTCCTGCCGAGGCGCCGAGATCGACGCCGGCACGAGTCGCCCGGCACCACAACCCCACTGTCACTGCGTAGCGGAGTTCGTTGTCGCCAGATCCTCCGACGCATATCGGTGAATATAACAGTAATGACTAACGAATGAATAACAGAAATGTTACCCAGCGTGGTGGCGATCCAGTCGAGAATCTCACCTTGCGTATTTGATCAAACACGCAAAGCCGAACTCTGGAAAGTTCGGCAAAGATTACTAAGCCGTCGCCTGCTTCGAAGTCGGGCGCTCGTGACCGATCCGGTGCAATGGCTCTGAGCTGGGAAGATGTGGCGTTGCGGGCGATCTTGCGGTCTGCCCAGCGGGACGGCCCATTTGCCATCGAATTGTCATTCGCCAGGTCATATTGCCTATTGCGGAGGTCCTAAGCCCTGTTTATAGTCCCCGTCACTCTCGGTAGCGGACGGCTTCCGGGAGTATTGGACGGAAAGGGACGGGCGTGAGGGACGATTGTAATCGCGGTACATCTTTGCCATGCCCCGATCCGACTGTCAGTCGGTCGAGTGGCCGGCGCCGGAGCCTTGGGTCCCACCAGGCACGACGAGAGCGGGGATGGATGATGTTGCGAAATTGGCGGAAGATTGGTGGCGCCATGGCAGTGGTCCTGGGCATGACGGTGCCCATCTTGACCGTGTCAGGAGCCGTGACAGTGCAAGCGGCGGGAGGCGTGAGCGAGTGCCTGCCCGTCGCTTCAACCGCGCTCGACAGCCTGTGCGTCGAGAGTTCGGCGAACGGGTCGACGACGGCGCCCTACGACACCACCGTATCGCAAGGGCGACCGCATCGACGACTTCAAGTGGTTGGTGAACGAGGAGACAGCACCGGTGATCCGTCGTTCACCCAGGCGAACGTGAATGACTGCCTCCCGGCGCGTGCAGCCGATGGCGCAACCGCCGACGCCGGCCTGGCGATCTACCAGACGGCTGGGTCGGGCGACCTGGCCAACTGCCCGTGGCCGTCGATCCATGCCTCCTCCGGCCACTCCACGGTCATCTCCAACGGCAACCAGGGCGAGATCGGCAGCCTCGCCAACCTCGACGACGGCAAGTATCTGATCTCCGTCCTCGCCGACGACTACAAGATCGACGGCGTGCACTTCGAAGTGCGCGGCGGCGCGCGTGTACTCGGTCAACGAAGAGGTCGGCGCACCCTTCATCGTGCGCATGAACCCGTTGCCGAAGAAGACCGCGACGCTGCGCGTGCACGTGTACAACGACAACGCCTCGACGAACGGTCAGTGGGACGGCCAGACCGAGACCTTGCTGACCTGCGATGTGGCCACGCCGCAGCAGGTCGCCGCCAACTGCGGCGGCTCGACCGACCCCAACCTCGTGGCGGATCCCACCACCGACATGTCGGGCTTCTCGGTGTCGATCACCGACGTGCTGGCGACCACCACCACCGACGTGTACGGCAACCCGCTGTGCACCCAGTACCAGACCGACAGCAACGACAACGTTCTCCTCAACGACGACGGCACGCCCAACCCCCTCGTGTTCGGCGACGGCGGCGCGAGCGGCGGCTTCCTGGCCGGCACCGAGTCGACCTGCCTCTCGGATCACTACGGCGACATCGTCATCCCCAACATGGGCCCCAACCGCTACGCCGTCACCGTCGTGCCCCCGGATCCCCGCACCCACAATGGTGACAAGTGGATCCAGACCACCACGCTCGAGGGCGGTCATGACTGGGACAGCTGGAACATCGAAGGCGGCAACGGTTACGACACCGAGTTGATCGTCGGCGGCGAGCGCGTCACCCCGATCGCTCACGGCTTCGTCAAGCTGACCCACAACGATCAGGTCTGGAACGACGCTGAGGCTGCGGCAGCCAATGGCAACTCCGCTCGCGAAGCGGCGTACTACAACGCTTCCCTCGGCGGCGGCTACTCGGGCCCATCGGGCAGATGCTCTTGGCGTGCTCACCGGCACACATCGCCATCGGCCGGGCGTACATCGGCTCGGGTGGTGCCTCGCCGCTGGCCGGCACCAACCTGGCCAACGCCAAGAAGGACGGCCCGATCGAAGATGGCGTCATCTCGATCAGCTGCCTGGCAACCTGCAACGCCCCGACCGACACCACGATCTGGACCGGTCGGGCCCGCACCGACGGTTCGTTCACGGTCACCGGTCTGCAGTCCGGCGACTATTCGGTGGCGTTCTGGGACGAGACCCAGAGCTACATCATGGCCATCGATGCAGTACTCGGTCGCCGGCGATCGGATCACCACGCAGGCTGCTCTGCCCGCCATCAACTCAGCGGTGCGCACGACCAACCCGACGAGGTACACCCTGAACTTCGCCTCGGCTCCGACAACTCCATTCGCCGTCAACCAGGTGCTCACGCTGTCGGGCGCGTCGACTGGTTCGTGGAACGGCACGTGGCGAATCACGACCGTCAACAGCGGGGCCTCGGTCCGCGTGACCAAGACCGGCGGCGGCAACAGCCCTGGGTCATCGGCGACCGGCACGATGCCGACTGCTACCCGAGCGGTCACGTCCAACCCGCTCGGCGACCAACGTCGGTGACATCTTGCTGCCGGGCTGGTTCACCGACCTCCAGGGCGTCGTGTTCAACGACCTCAACGGTGACGGCATCCGTCAGGACAACGAGCCGGGCATCCCCGACTTCATGCTCAGCGAGCGCACCCGCGGCAACTCGGTCCAAGACCAGGGCGCCAACATCGCCGTCACCAACGATGCCGGCGAGTACGACCTCAGCCAGGGCTACCCGTTGGGTCAGTTCCTCATCGCCGAGGCGTACAACCCCCGCTACAAGAACACCGGCTTCACCTACACGACCGACAACGACCTCGACACCAACGGCACCCGGTGCCGCACACCGTGAACTCCGCCCAGGTCGACATCGACTTCCTGCCCGGTCATCGGCCTGTCGGCAACGCTCGACTGGGGCGTCCAGGCCTACGGCACCGGCTCCGACTACTGGTCCGGTGACCCGACCGTCGAAGCTCCGAAGAACGAGAACGGGGCCATCGTCGGCACCGTCACCTACGACGTGACCCGCAACGAGTTCGACCCCGCCTTCTCGGCGCAAGAGGATTACCAGCCGGGTGTCTCCGGCATCTCCATGCAGCTGTGGAAGACGCAGAAGGATTCCAACGGGAACCTGGTCAAGACCGCAAGCGGTGCCGTGGCGCAATTCGGCGTCGGCGACTGCATGCGTGACGACACGCTGCGTGGAACCAACGCTGTCCTTGCTGGTCAGGCGTGCAAGCCCTTCGACTACTACGTGACCGAGAGCTGGACCCGGCCCACGGGCTGCACGGCGCTCGACGTCAACGGCAACCCACTCGACGGTGAGCTGGCCCTGCCTGATCACCTGCCCAAGAACCAGATCGACTACTCGCACACCGACCCCCGCCAGCCCGACTGCATCGAAGCCCCGATGAACGGGTTCCAGATCGGCGGCGACGGCACGGTTGACGGCAACTACGCCCTCACCAGCCTGATGCGGCCGGCCTCGTTGGCATACTGCAACCACGCCGACGGGCGGGGCGGCGCTCGAGCAGTTCTACGCCGACGCGCAGAACAACCCAGACGTCTCCGATCCGATCTCCACTGGCGACTACGTGGTCGAGGCCGTCAACCCGGTCGACACCATCAACAGCCAGACCACGACCGATCCGAGCGTCGGTGGCTACATCGGCGCCGGCACCGACAAGCGTCTCTACAAGTTCACCGACGAGACGGCGATCAACGTGATGAGCGGCGACACCTATGTCCCCAACCAGGGCTTCGGATCGACGGGTGCGACCGATGAAGGTGGCTACGGCCTCACGGTCACGCCGTCGTCGCCGATCCGCTACGACCGGAACTCCCTCGGTGCCGGAACGGTTGCTCTCTGCGCCGGCACCACCTACACGGTGCCCGACATCACCGAACCCGGTTCGGGCCTCGGCCAGGACGCGGTCAACCCCGATCTCAACGCCGCCGGCGGTAACCCGTACGCAGGTCGCACGGTTCCGGTGTGCGACGCCAAGGTCGTCACCGTGGCCGGTGGCCGGTCGATGCCGGCTGGGTTCTTCATGTACGCAGAAGTTCCGATCCCGTCGAAGTTCTACGGGTTGGTCAACGACGACCTCAACGTGCAACGTCGATCGTCGCAGCATCATGCTCGGCGAGGTTGCCCCGGCATCGAACGTGCCGGTCGGCGTCTACGACGAGAACGGCAACTGGAAGATGACGGCGCACAGCGACGTCAACGGGTTCTACGAGATCCTGCTGCCGTCGATGGACACCTACAACTGCCCGTTGCCGGCCGGTCCGTGCGCCAACGTGTACCGCTTGGTCGGTAACGACCCGGGCACGCTGGCCCATCGCAACCTCGACTACAACCCGCAGTTCCGCACGATTGCGACCGAGTTCCAGGCCTGGACGGGCGTGGTTCACCCGGTCGACCAGGCGCCGACGCACAACGGGATCACCATCGAGGGTCCTGCAGCGCAGTTCGGTGCTCTGAGTTTGTGCAAGTTGGCCGATACCAACCCGACGTTGTTCGCCATCGACCAGCCGTACTACGACCCGGCGGCCGACTCCGGGCATCCGTACGTCATCAAGGGCACCGGGTTCGGCGCTTCGCCGGGTGTGTTGAGACTCGGGAGCACGGTCGTCCCTGTGACTGCGGCGAACTGGACCGACACGCAGATCACCTTCACGGTGCCGTCCAGCCTGATCCCTGGGCCGTACCAGCTGTCGATCACCAACTCGACGAGCGGGTTGTCGACGGTCAACGGTCTCACCTTCCACCGTCTGTCGCCGACGAGCTGGCACCAACAACGGCACCTACCTGCGCCGCACTGACGTCTACGAGGTCAGCCCGACGCCGATCAGGGACAACGCCGGCGCCCGGATCTACACACCGCAGATGGACGCTTGGGACACGGTGACCGACACCCCTGTCGGGTTCAGCGGCACGCCGAAGCCACAGCCGGGTGCCGCAACCTCGGTCAGCGGTGGCCGTGCCATCCAGCGGGCCGTCGAGGCTGCTCGTCAGTCGGCGGGTGGCGGCAGCAACGCTCGGGCCAAGCTGGTCGTGATCTACCCGAACACGGCGGCGAACTACGCCCCGCACAACCCGTTCGCGGCGTACTTCGAGAACGTGATCCTGCACAGCAAGATCGCCCTGCAGGGTGTGGGCCCAGGTGGCGCAACCGATGCGCAGCACATCGTGTACGGCTCGAACGTCGACGCCTCGCAGTTCTGGTCGGCGACGCAGGTCGTTCCTCCGGGAGGCAACCAGGACACCGCCGATGGCAGCTACTCCGACGATTGGCGCACATTTGCGGCTGCTGGCTGCCCCGACACGGGTGCAGGCCCGGCCGACATCCCCGAGGGTGAGGGCATCCTGGCCATCGCCGAGTCGCAGACGCAGTGGGGCGGCACCAGTAACCCAACCGGCATCGTTCCGACCCGGTGTCGACGGTCTGCTGCTGACCGGCGGCGATCAGCAGGGCAACCCGGGCAACATCAACACCGCTCCCGGGCGCCAATCGGCGACACCGTCCCTGGCGTGACCAACCCCGGTCCGGCCCAGGGTGGCGCGATCATGGCTGATCAGTACGTGCGTGACTTCAACATCACGAACAACCAGATCCAGTCCAACGGTGGCAGCTACGGCACGATCCGCATCGGTACCCCCGACCTGCCTGGCACCACGGCATCGGCGCAGAGCAACCACAACGACCGGTTGAAGGTGGCCAACAACCGCATCGTCGCCAACGGCGGCACCAATCTGGCGGGTGCTCTCGGCATCTTCTCGGGTGCCGACAACTACACCGTCGCCGGCAACGACTTCTGCGGCAACTTCTCCGCAGAGTACGGCGGGGCGATCTCGCACTACGGCTACTCGAACAACGGCAGCATCAGCCGGAACCGCATCTACTACAACCAGGGTTACGACGAGGGCGGCGGCATCATGATCGCCGGCGCTCTGCCGGCGAACAACAGCCAACTCACCCCTGGCGCCGGTGCGGTGAACATCGACGGCAACACGTTGATCTCCAACCAGTCCAACGACGACGGCGGCGGCATCAGGTTCTTGATGGCCGGCAACTACCCGATGAATGTCACCAACAACATCATCGCCAACAACCTGTCGACTCACGAAGGTGGCGGTATCGCTCTCGACGACGCCCCCAACGTGAGGTTGGTGAACAACACCATCGTCAAGAACATCACCACGGCCACGGCGGCCACCAACGGTGCTGTCTGCGTCGACCCGACGGCGGGTTGCATCAAGCCCCCGAACCCGGCAGGTCTGTCGACCGGGATGAACTCGACCGGTCCCGCTGGTCTGCAATCGCACTTGCCGGCGGGCTCCCCGGCGTTCTCCAACCCGCTGATGTTCAACAACATCTTCTGGGACAACCGGGCCGGCACGGCAGAGCTGCCCACGGCGATCAACTTCAACCAGAGTGCGATCACGGCATCGGCGGCCCCGGCGACGCACACCCCGATCAACCTCTGGGACATGGGCGTCTCTGGGTGTCCCGACTGCGGGCACCTGCCAGCTGTCGCCGACCAACTCGGTGCTGCAGACCGAGACGGTGAACCACAACGACGTGGTCGCCAGCCCGACCAACAAGGTCAACCTGGATCCGTTGTTCGCCAATCCTCAGGACTTCCTGGTGGACAGCTTGATGTGGCGGAACAACACCAACGCATCGTTCCCGGTGATCGTTGCTCACATGGTTCCGGTGAACCTGTTGGCCGACTATCACATCCAGGGTTCCGGCTCGAGCGCCTACAACACTGGGGCGGCGAACAAGGCCGTGCCGAGCTACCAGCGGCCTCCGAACA
Source organism: Ilumatobacteraceae bacterium (assembly GCA_963805445.1). Taxonomy (GTDB): domain Bacteria; phylum Actinomycetota; class Acidimicrobiia; order Acidimicrobiales; family Ilumatobacteraceae; genus JAENVT01. The sequence goes on from CAWDUI010000001.1 coordinate 207,078, forward strand.
CGCTGAGCGCTCCGTCGATTGACATCGACGGCCAGGGCCGCCCGGCTCTGGGTGGCTTCGACATCGGTGCCGACGAGTTCCCTGGTCTCAACGCTGATCTATCGGTCTCCAAGACCGATGGTGTCACCACGGTGAGCCCGGGCTCGGCGGTGCAGTACACGATCACCGTGTCCAACGCCGGTCCGAATGCCGCCAACCTGGCGACGGTGACCGACAACGTGCCGGCGACGCTGAGCGGGGTGACCTGGACGTGCACGGCGCCGACTGGTTCGACCTGCACAGCGCCGAGCGGTAGCGGCAACAACATCAACACCACGGTGAGCTTGCCGATGGGTGGGAGCGCGACGATCACGGTGAACGGCACGTTGGCCGCAAATGCCAGCGGTTCGCTGTCGAACACGGCCAACGTCGCCACGCCGGCGAACACGAGCGATCCCGTTTCGGGCAACAACTCGGCGACGGACACCGATTCGATCTTGCTGGGTGGTGATCTCGCCGTGACGAACTCGGCCAACAAGGCGACCGTGCCTCGCACCGGAAACACCGCGGCACGAACTGTGACCTACACGGTCGTGGTGACGAACAGCGCCGGTGCCAACACGGCAACCGAACGCGAACGTTCGACGAGTTACACGCCTTCTTCGGGCTCGGCTCCAACTCATGGACATGTTCGGCGACGGCAGGCTCGAACTGCTACAGGTGGCACGAGCGGGACGTGGACGCCCGAGCAACCGCCAGGTGACCATCGCCGGCGGAGGGACGTTGACGTACACCATCTCCGCCACATTGAGCAACCCGTTGTACCTTCCTCGTTCAGGACTGGCCGGTGATCAACTACCGTGACGATCGCGGCGCCGTCGGGCTTCACCGATCCGACGTCTTCGAACAACACCGATTCAACCACGGTCACGGTGACGGCATGAGTCGGCGGACAAGTAATCACGGATTGACGGGAACCGGATCAAAGGGAGATATGGACGTGACGAGCGGAACTGAGAACGAGCGGGGCGGGCTTGCCGCCCTGATCGGGCGGCGCAAGTTCTTGGCCCTTGGCGGGGCAGGGGCGGCCGTTCTGGTCGGAGGGGCCGGCGCGGCCAGAGCACTGATCACGGCAGGCGGAGACACCCCGTCGCCGCGCAGCCTCAACCCGGTCGGGATCGACCCGGTCGCCGGCCGCGAGCCCACGGCCGAGGCGCTGTCGAGCGCCGCACCGCTCGGCATTCGCAAGTTCGTGCTGGCCGGCACCGACGGCTGGGTGTCGATGCCGTTGGCCGCAAACACGTGCGGTCGGCCCCAGCAAGGGCGCGGCGTCGATCGATCCGTACTTCCCGGATCCGCTCGCCGATCCGTCGAACACGACGACCTACGCCTTCTGCTTCCGCAACGTCACCGGGCTCAACCGGTCGCAGGTTGCGGAGCAGAAGGGCAAAACGCAGATCTGTGCTCCGCTGTTCTACGCCACGGTCGGCGAGGAGTTGTGGCTGACGATGAGCAACCTCGGTCTGCAGTTGCGGCCCGACCTGGTCGACGGTCACACGATCCACTGGCATGGCTTCCGTAACGCCATCCCGTTCTACGACGGCGTTCCGGAGAGCTCGATCTCGGTGGCCATCGGTCACGACTTCACCTACGTGTACCGCCCGAAGGACTCCGGCACGTACATGTACCACTGCCACTTCGAAGACGTCGAGCACGTCACGATGGGCATGCACGGCATCGTCTTCGTCAAGCCAAGCCCCGGCGACACCGTCGGGCTGATCGACCGGGTGCCGGCCCAGCAGAAGGCATACGGCACCGTCGACGGCGACATGATCGGCGAGACGAGGTACGACCGGGAGTTCGCGATCATGCTCAGCGAGATCGACACCCGTGCGCACTTCGGCGACGCTCACATCCAGGCCACCGACTGGACCGACTTCCACGCCGACTTCTGGACGATGAACGGTCGGGCCTACCCCGACACCCTCGAGCCCAACGGCATCCGCGACGACAAGGGTCAGCTCCGAGCCCGCAAGTGGGATCGGATCCTTCGACGCCAACGGCAACGCCAACATCGAGACGATCCCCGACTTCGAGGCTCCCGAGTCACGGTTGTTCAGCAACCCGTTGAGCTCGCTGGTGCAGTGCGCACCGGGCGAGCGGGTGCTGATCCGCTTCGCCAACCTCGGCTTCTTGAACCACACGCTCGTGTTCCCGGGCCTTCAGGTCGACGTGCTCGGCCGTGACTCGAGGTACGTACCACCGTCCGCCCAACGCAAGGCAACCGACAGCGTTCAGATCGGTCCCGGCGAGAGCCGCGATGTGTTCTTCACGGCGCCGGCCGAAGGCACCTACGCCTTCTACGACCGGAGCCTGCAGCACTTCACCGGCAGCGCCGACGGCAGCGATGCGTGGGTCGGCGGCCAGCGCAGCGAGATCCAGGTGAAGGCCGGAATCGCTGCTCAGAAGAAGCCCAACGGTTGGGCGGGCGAGGCGGAATGGGCGGGTGAGTTCCCGCAGAAGGCGGTGCACAACCCGTCCGGCGATCACCCAGACCCATCGCACGGAACAACGGTGGCCGGTTCATCAGCGGCACGGTCACGGTCGACTCGGCCCACAACCCGGGCACCGTCCTGGCCAACCTGTGGTGGGTGCGGACCAACTCCAACAACGCCCAGGCCCCGGCCCCGGGCAGCGCGTCGTGGAACTCGGCGACATTCGTCAGCGGGAGCCCGACCAGCACGTTCACCGACATTCGGGTGGCCGGCGGCAACGGCGGCACGACGAACGTATTGCCTGCTGGCTCAGGACTCCGCAGGCGTGTACAGCGCACCACTTCGAGTCAATTTCTAAGGGGCGGGCAGACACATGAACAACGACAAGATCAAGGACGGGGACGCGATGAGCGGATACGAACCCACAGGCGCACGGCGGCGCCGCAAGACCAAGGTTGCAGCTTGGCTCGGTGTGGCCGGATTGTGTGCCACCGGCGCTTCGCTGGTGCCACTCGGCGGCCACACCCAGGCAGCACCCGGCGACCGACCGGAGTCCGAAGGCATGCAATGCACCGACGGCGACACAACCGTCGCCGGCCATCGTGCCTTCGACCTGACGGCCAGCGATGGGTACACCAGCGAACCCGATGGCAACGCCATCTACGACTGGGGTTACGGCGTCGCCGGCAACGGCTTCCAACTTCCTGGGCCGGTGCTCTGTGCCTACGCCGGTGAGGTCATCGACGTCAACCTGGCCAATCAACTGCCGATCGCCACGTCGATCCAGTTCCCCGGCCAGACCGACGTGAGGATCGGCAGCATCGACGGTGCACCGGCGGGCCCGGTCGCCGACGGTCAGCGGCAACCTCGTCTCCTTGGTGCCAGAGGCTGGCCCCGGGGCGTCGATCACGTACAGCTTCACCGCAGCCGCGGCCGGCACCTATCTCTACGAGAGCGGCTCCGATCCCCAGTTGCAGGTGCAGATGGGCCTGTTCGGTGCGCTCATCATTCGTCCGGCCAACATCACCATCACGGCCCAGGACATCTTGGACATCCCCTTCGAGGACGGCGCACTGCCGACCGAGACCAACGGCGCCAACTCGGTCGCCAACATGTCACCGGCTGAGGCGGCAGCCATCGCCATGCTCACGCGGCATGTGCCTACCCCGACATCGACGGGGCGTTGCACGCCGACGGCTCGGCGAAGTGCGATCGAGTTGTCGATCTACGACGGGACGGTCGGAGACGGAAGCAACGGTACGACTGCAGGGGAAGTGAGAGGCGAGAACCTCTTGCTGCTGTCAGAGGTCGACCCCGGCCTGCACAACTTCATGGAGCAGCACGTTGGCACCCCCAGCATGCTCAACTGGCATTCGTACCCGAACGGGTACGAGGCCCACTACTTCATGATCAACGGCCGTTCGATGCCCGACACCGTGGCGCCGAACAACGCTCCGTGGATGCCGTCGCAGCCGTACGGCGCCATGGCTCACGTGCAACCGTGGGATGTCCACAACAACGCACTCGACGTGATGCTGCGGTACATCGCCGTCGGGCCGGCACCGTACGACTTCCACCCGCACTCCAACCACGAGCACGTGATCGCCGCTGACGGACGCGCTGATGAAGGGGTCTCACAACGGCCACGACAACACCGAGGACAAGTTCAACCTGCTCGTCGGCTCCGGTGCCACACTCGACGCCACCTTCCGGTGGACGAACGAAGAGGGCTACAGCGACACCGACACGCCACCGTGTTCCCGTCGCCTGGCCGAACGGCCTGAACCTGCTCGAAGGTGATTTCTGGAGCGGCTCGCCGTACCTCGGCAACGCAGGCACGCTGAACCCCGGGATCCTCACCAAGACCCAGTGCGGCGAGTACTACCACGTCGCCCACAACCACGACCTCACGCAGGTCACCAACTACGGGATCACCTTCGGCGGCATGTTGACCTTGATCAAGGTCGAGCCACCCGAAGAATCTCCAGGGCACCAGAGTCGGCGACTTCTTCGTGCCGAAGTGCGATTGATGAGGGCGGAAACGATGAACGAGACGACCATCCAGACAACACCAGCCTCTCGGCGGGAAGGCACAGTAATGGCCACCAAGAACAACAGGAAGCGGCTGGTCGCAGCTGCCATCGCGATCGCCGGCCTTGCCGGCGGCGCGGTGGCGGTCCATGCCGCTACCTTCGCCGACGTCGTTCTGGCGCCGACCGCCGCCGGCGTCGTACCCGGCGATCGCCCCGACGTGTCCCACCACCACCTGCACGATCGATCTCGCCGCAGGTGCGGGCGACGTCACGGTGCAAGACACCACAGCGCCCGGCGGCACTGAGACCGTGCCGTTCTTCGGCTTCGGCGTCAACGGCGCCGCCCCGGCGCTCGCCGGCTCGGCGAACTCGACGATCAAGGTGCAGGAGGGAACGACGCTGACGATCAACTTCTCGCAATCGGAGACGTCGGCGTCACGACCCTGACCGGGAGCCATGATCGACCTGTCGTTCCCGAGCCTGCCGGTCGGTGCCGTCACGCACACCGGACAGCGCCTACACGGTGCACGCCGACATCGTCGGTACCTCGGTGTTCCAGCCCGGCACGAACGCCGATGCGCCCCGCCAGGTGGCCATGGGCCTCGTCGGCGTGCTCATCGTGACGCCTGCCGGATGCGCCGGGCCGAACATGATATGCGCCTATGACGGCGCCCAGTCGTACAGCGACGAGGCGTTGGTCGCCACCACCGACCTCGACTACGACTTCGCCACCAACTCGCCGAACTTCCCGGCGATCAGCTACTTCGGGCAGCCGATGAACCCTGACGGCTCCCCGCGCCGTGTGTATCACGTGCTCAACGGCAAGTCGTTCCCCGACACCGACGTCATCGATGTCCGCGCCGGCGACAGCCTGCTGATCCGCAGCGTCAACGCCGGCGTCACCGACAAGTCGATGAGCCTGCTCGGCCTTCAGCAGAGTCTGCTCGGTCGCAACGCTTCGAAGTACGCCGATGCGCAGTTGTTCACCGCTCCGCTCGTCGGCCCCGGCGAGACCGCCGATCTGGCAGTACAGGTTCCGGGCGGCGCCACCCCTGGTCAGCGATATGCGTTGGTCGACGCCGGCCGGCAGATGAACAACGGCAACGGCTACGGCTTTGGTGGGGCACTCACGTTCCTCAACGTGTGGCCCAATACGTCGCCGACGGTTGATTCCGTCAGCTATGTCTTCACGCCGGGCACCCGGTTACCGTCGGGAATCCGCTGCGTCGACCGCGCCTACGCAACCGACTTACCCGCCGAAGGATCCAGGTGCGTTGGCGCCCGTGCTCGTCGTTCTGCCGGCCACCGTGCTCCCCACAGGCACATTGCAGAGCTTCGAGTCGTGGAACCAGGCGACCCAGGTGGTAGCACCATGGCCTCGGCGGGTGAGCAGTTCCACGCCTACGTGCTGCGACCCACTGGCACCGGCCAACGAGTATTCGGTCGTCTTCGACAGCGGTCGTGCTGACGGTTCCCGCTCTGTCAGGAACCGCTCTCCGAGCAGGCCAGCTACCCGATCGCCGGTGGCGTCGCCGGTGCAGGCCGGTGATGTGATCGGCTACTACGGCGAAGGCATTCCCGTCGACATACGGCCAGCGGCACCGACATCTTGAGCTACCCGGCGCCCACTGCTCCTGCGGTGAGCGACACGCTCGCCCTCGGAGTCGACCGCGTCGTTCCCGATCTATCCGCAGGCCTCGCACCTACTCGTTCGCCGCCACGGTCACTCCGGCCGGTGTCGGCACGGTGTCGGCAACGGGTCACTCGTCGGGCCTGCCGCAGCAGATCACCGGCTTCCAGACCTTCGTCAACGACGGCGCCACTCCGGTGGAGACCGATTGGTCGGCGACCACCGCAGTCACCCCTGCTGTTGACGTACCGTTCTCCGCCACGGTGGCGGCGGCTGCCGGTCAGACCATCTGGGTGCGGGTTCAGCAAGACGGCAACAGCTGGAGTGCCCCGGCGAGCATCGTCGTTCCGACTCTGTGATGCTTGACTACATGGTCGAAAGCACCGACGACATCGTGCTCGAGGAGAAGGCCGGGTCGCCTCGTGCGGCCCGGCCCCTCGTTCGGCTCTCGCTCGCAGTGCTTGCACTTGCGGCCGTGTTCTTGGCAGTCATCCTCGTCCGAGGTTGGCGGCCCGGCACCGACAACAACACCACCACCACGCCGGCGGTGGCGTCGAGTCGGCCGGTAGTGCCGACGAGCCCAGAGATCGAAGCCATGTACGGCATCCGCTTCACGCTGGTCAATGTGACAGCCGGCGGCGGAATGATCCAGGTGCACTACCAAGTGATCGACAGCGACAAGACCGAGTCGATTCACGACGAGACCATTGCTCCGTACATCATCGACAGTCACGGTGCAAAGTATGCAGATCCAGGCATGGTCGGCCACAGCCACGTGGGTGCCGTCAAGGCGGCCGGAACCACCGATTTCATCCTCCTTGCAAATGCCGGTGGTGGCGTGAAGGCGGGCTCGTTGGTCACGATCAAGGTCGGCGACCTCGAGTTGCACGACGTACCGGTCGAATGACCGGCCACTTGGCCCGCCGGCGCATCGTGCTCTGACGGCATCTCTCCTCATACGCTTGCTGCCATGTTTCGTCGAATTTGTCTCGTTCTGCTCGCCCTGGCACTGGTCGCGTGCAGCAATTGCAAGGCCAAGTGCAGCGAGGGCATCACCTTCTCAGTGGCCGAAGTCGCCGGGGCGCTCTCGCGAGGTGGCAGCGAGCCGCTGACACGTGTGCTTCGACGGCGCTTGCAAGGATGTGACCATCACACGCGAGAACGCCGGAGGCACGGTGTTCCTGCAAGTTCAGCGGCGTTGGCAAGGACATCGATCACGACCTCACAGTCACCGGCACCGGGTCGTTGAAGGGTGAGTACAAGGGCAAGATCTTCAGCTACACCCAAGACCCTGGCGGCGACTGCAAGACGTGCGCGCTGGCGACGGTGAGGATCGGGGCCGATGGCACGCTCACGCCGGCGGTCCCAGCGCCGCAGGCGGCAGCGACGACGACGACGGTTGCTGCTCCCTGATCAGCTTCGAATGCTCACACGACAGCCATTAGGGTCGACAGTGTGATGGCGGAATGAGAAGGTGGTTCGCAGCCGCGGTCTGCGCTCTGTCTGTCTTCCTCCTCCTGCCGGCGTCGCAGGTTGCCGCGCACACGACGTTCGTCAACTCCAACCTCGTCGACGGCTCGGTGCTGGAACAGGCGCCACCCACGGCTGAATTGCACTTCAGCGAAGCGATCCTGCTCAGTGCCAGCTCGGTGAGGTTGCTCCACCTCGGCACCAGCGTCGAGGACGATCTGAAGCTGACCACCTCGCAGGGCGACACCGTGTTGATCGCCGACCTTCCGGCGCTCGACAACGGTCCTTACATCCTGCGCTTCACGGTCGTCGACCCGGCCGACCTCCACAAGACCGTCGGTTCGATCTCGTTCGGCATCGGTGTCGCCGCGCCTCCCTCCGAGTCGGGCGAGCAGATCGACAGTTCGTGGATCACGACCACGCTCAACGTGCTCGACCAACGCGTCGCTGCTGGTCGCGGTCGGCGCCGTCGTCATCGCCATACTGCTCATCCGAGCCAGAAAGAACGATCTCGAGGCGGTCGGCCGGCTCGCCTACGTGTGCAGCATCGCCCTCGAGATCGGCTGGATCGGCCTGCTCATCTCCGACGCCGACACCGTGGGGTTCGAGAACGTTCAGTGGGGCAGCTTCATCCTCAGCAGCGATCCCGGCCGCCGCGCGCTGATCGGTCTGTGGCTGGTGATCGGGGTCTGGTGGACGTTCGGTTTGCTGCGCCGAGCCGCTACCTACAGCGCTCAAGTGTTCGTCGTGCGGATCCTGGCGGCGCTCGGCTGCCGGACTGGTGATCTCGGCCGCGCTCGGCGGCCATGCCGGAATCGGCGGAACGTTCGTTGTCGGCGTGCTGCTGCGCGGGGTGCACCTCATCTCGATCTGCATGTGGATCGGGGCCATCGCGGCGATGTGGTGGTTGAGTCGGCAGCATCCGGCGCTGCGCACCCTGTGGCCGACGGTCAGCATCTTGGCAGCGATCGGTCTCGCAGTCACGGGTGCGAGCGGCCTGCTGATGAGCGGTCGCGTCGTCGAAACGGTCACCGCGTTGTTGGGCACCGACTACGGCAAGCGCATCGTCGTCAAGATGGGTCTGATCCTGCTGTTGGCGGTTCTCGGCGCCATCGCCTCACGTCGAGTCCGCAAGGGCGGGACACCGCGGCGCTTGCCGATCGAGCTGTCCGTCGCCGGCGCCGCGATCGTGGTCGCCGCCCTCCTCGCCAGCACGGCTCCTGCCCGTGGCGAGCAGTTCCTCCCACTTCCGAAGGAGGAACCGCAGATCGTCACCTCCGATGTCGCCGATCTCACCGTCAGCGCCTCGATCGAACCGGCGCGACCGGGCTCGAACTTGGTGCAGGTGAGTGTTCTCAACACTCGCAGGCCCGTTCCCGGTGTGATCGAGAACGTGACCGTGCGGATCACCGGGGGTGACGGATCTGTTGTGGCCGAACGGCAAGGCGTGCCGGTCAGTGGCGTCCTGGAATGGGCCGACATCGCCATACCGAATCCGGGCACGTTCCGAGTGGAGGTCGACGTCGATCGTCCCACGCTGCCGGTCTCGCCCTTCGTCGCCTCGTGGGCGGTCGATGCACCTCCTGTTCCCCGAGTCAAACGGTGTTGTCGTCCCGATCGTGGGCGCCGCTGGCCGCGCTGTTCGCCGCCGGCTGGGTCGCGCTGGTCGCCGCCGGCTGGTGGGGGACCCGGAAGCTGTTCTCGCCGCCGCCACGACGTCGCACCGTCGGGTGACTGAGCGGTAGGTCGTTCGGCCCAATTGGGCCACGTTGGCTTTTCAATTCCGCACGCCCGTGGCACGATTCAACACGTCGAGGGAGAAGCACCCAGCAGAACCTCGGATGGGCAAGTACATAAAGGGGACGGATCACAACTGAAGGCGTAAAGCTGATCGGCGGTGAGTGTCGAAGCGAGCAGACGGGTCTTAGCGGGCCTGCTCGTGGCGGCGACACTTCACCGGCGGATCGGGACGGACGCCTCAGTTCACGATTCGACCGACGGGGTTAGCTGAGGGACGGTCCGCTAACCCCGTCGATCGATTTGTCACTGTAACTCTTGATACCACGCTGTGCGTTAATCGAGCTACAAGAGATCCTCAAATCGCCTGTCAACCCGGCCCCCATGTGAAACGCCGAGCCGCTATCGTGTGCGCTCTTGTCCTGGTCGCGGCATCGTGACCTGA
>CAWDUI010000002.1:0-209966 GCA_963805445.1 Ilumatobacteraceae bacterium
TCGTGAAGTGGGAGGTCGCTCCGGGCAAGCTGGTCGACGCGTGGACGTACAACGGCGTGGTGCCGGCTCCGGAACTCCACGTCAACGACGGCGACAAGGTCCGCATCGTCTTGAAGAACAGCCTGCCCGAATCGACCTCGATGCACTTGCACGGTATTCGGGTCCCGAACTCGATGGACGGCGTCGATCCGTACACCCAGCCACCCATCAAGCCCGGCGAGACCTTCACCTACGAGTTCGTCGCCCACGGACCGGCGGTGGGCATCTACCACTCGCATCACGACGCCCAGGTGCAGGTTCCGAACGGGTTGTTCGGCGCGTTCACGATCGACGAGATGCCCATCCCACAGAAGTTGCAGGACAAGGGTTTCACCAAGGTCGACAAATCGGTGAACATGGTCTTGAACGATGCCGGCACGATCGGTCTGACCCTGAACGGCAAGAGCTTTCCGGCCACTGAGCCGACCACGTTGCGTGTCGGCCAGGTCCTGGAGGTCAACTACCTCAACGAGGGCTTGATGGTGCATCCGATGCACCTGCACCAGCCGATCGGCTGGATCATCGCCAAGGACGGTGTGCCGCTGGACGAGCCAATGCCCGGCGACACCATCCTCATCTCGCCCGGCGAGCGGTACACCGTGCTGTACCGTGCGGAGGACCCGGGCGTCTGGGCATGGCACTGCCACATCTTGAACCACGCAGAAGGCCCGACCGGAATGTTCGGAACGGTGACCGCACTGATCGTCGAGGAGTAACGCATGAGCGAACCGCAGCGCGCCGACCTGCCCACATGGGAGTGCTACGACCTGGTGAACGAATGCTCGGTCGGACGCTTGTGCTTCCTCGACGGTGACACACCGATCGCCTACCCCGTCAGCTTCAAAGTGCACCGCGCCGACGAGGGCTCGTACATCGTCGTACGAACCGGTCCCGGCTCGCTGATGGCGCAGTACACCGGACCCGCCTCGTTCGAGGTCGACGACATCGACGTCGAGTCGCACGCAGCATGGAGCGTCTTGATCCGCGGCGTCGTTCGGCGCAGCCTCGACACCGCTCACCTGCCGATCCCCGATCCGTGGATCGCCGACGGTCGGCACTCGTGGCTGTTGCTGGAGGTCGCCTCGGTCAGTGGGCGACGTTTCGTCGGGCGAGACGTCGGCGACGGCTATTCGGTGGAATGGACCCTCGACGGCACGGCCCAAGGTCCCGAGCCCTGAGGACCTCGGCGACTGTCCGTGCGGGCAAGTGGGGACCACAATCGAAGGATGACCAACGAGCGAATGGCCTCAAAGATCGTGGTGGGCGTGGACGGATCCGATCCGTCCAACGCGGCGTTGCGGTGGGCTGCGTACGAGGCGCGCCGCCGCAACGCCAGCGTTCTCGTCGTGTCGTGCTTCAACGCGCCGGTGTATGGCAGCCCGGACGGTGCGGTGTACCCGGCGCACGACAACATCGACATGTACAGAGATGGCGCCGCCGCCGTGATCGGGCGGGCAATCGAGGTGGTCGGCGAGATCGATCCGAAACTCGATGTCGACGGAATGGCGGAGATGACGGGGGCCGCAGAGGCGATTGCCGACGCCGCCGACGCCGGTGACGAGATCGTCGTCGGCACGACAGGCCACGGTGGCTTCATCGAAGGTCTGCTGGGTTCTGTGTCGATGAGCCTCGTGCACCGCTCGCACGTGCCCGTGATCGTCGTTCCGGCAAAGCCGGTTGCCGAGATCGGCCCCGGAATGCACAAGATCGTCGTCGGTGTCGACGGGTCGCCCGGCTCGCTCCACGCCCTGGAGTGGGCCTACAGCGAGGCCTTGTCGACCGGCGCTGAGTTGACTGCTGTTCACGGGTTCATCTATCCGTACCACGAGACCCGCACCTCGGCCGGCGAGCCACGCAACCAGATGCAACTCGACGCGACCGACGAACTGAAGTCGAGCCTCGAGTCGCTCGGCCCGCGCCTCACTGCCGGGCCCGTGCTCGTGCACGCCAGGCTGGTCGAGCGGTCACCTGCGGAGGCACTGCTCGAGGAATCGCAAGATGCAGACCTCGTCGTTGTCGGCTCCCACGGCCGCGGCGCCCTCCGGGCAGCGTTGCTCGGCTCGGTCAGCCGCACGGTCGCCCAGCACACCCACTGCCCGGTGGCCATCATCCGCCTGCCGCAGCATTAATCCTTCGGCCGCCGGCGCTCCAACACCACGATCGAGCGAGCCGGCACCACCAGTGATGTCGCCAGGAGTGGCTCGATTGGCGCGGTCGACAACACCACGGTCCATGGGCCCGGCTCCTGGAACTCGAAGCGCACGGGCTCCCACCACGCGTTGGCCATCACGTACAGGCCCGCCGCAGACCATGCCAGCGAGCGCGACTCCGGCGAGGTATCCGGCGCTGCGGTCGGGCCATAGAAACGGAAGTCGGCCGGCGGATGCAAGCGACGCAGGCGCAGCAGCACGCGGACGTAGCTGTGCAACTCCGTCCACGCGGCGAGTCGGCCCCAATCGACCCACGTCACGTCGCTGTCGATGTCGTACGGGTTGTCGAGGCCATTCTGGGTTCTGGCGAACTCGTCGCCCATCACGAACATCGGCGTTCCGGCGGAGAGCAACAGCATCGTGAAGTAGTTCTGCAGTTGCTGCAGACGCAAGGCTTCGCCGCAGTCCCACGAGTGATGGTGGTCGCTGTTGACGATGGTGAGGTCGTGCATCGTCAAGCCGTCGTGCGCAGTGAGGAAGTTCACGCTGCCACCGGCAGTCGAGCCTCCCGCGTTCTCGAACAGGTCGGGGCTGCCCTGCACCCGATCGATCACCGCGGCGACCAGCCCGGCCTCGCCGCGCACGAAGCCGCGAACGTCGTCGCGGAAGCGGTCGTTCCACTGCAGCCACGGCGACGGCCATTGGCCGACCTGGTATGCCGCGAGATCCCATGGCTCGGCGATCAAGCGCACGCCACGACCCTCAGCCCACGCGGTGATGCGTTCGACCAGGGCGCCCCCGTCACGGTTCAAGAGCGAGGCAAGGTCGAACCGGAAGCCGTCGATCCCGAGATCTGCAAAGCGCGCCAGCGCAGTGAGCACCAGTTCCTGCACGTAGGCGTCGGCGGGATTGGCGACGTTGCCGCACCCGCTGTCGTCGTTGTACGAACCGTCGTCGCGGTGCAGGTAGGCGTTGGCGTCGTCGAGACCGCGCAGTGACAGCGCCGGCCTGTCGGCGTCGCCCTCGCCGGTGTGGTTGAAGACCACATCGAGCCAGACCTCGATCTCGTGGGAGTGTGCAGCCGCGACCAATGAGGCCAGTTCGGCCGGCGCGTCGTCACCCGACGCATACGGTCGGTGCACCGCGCCCCACACCAGTGGCATGTACCCCCAGTAGTTGTCGCTGGTGTCGAACGGATGCACCGGCATCAACTCGATCACGTTGACGCCGAGGTCGACCAGATACGGGAGATGCTCGATGCAACCGGCGAACGTCGTGGCAAACCCGCGGACGTGCAACTCGTACACGATCGGGTCGAGATGAAGCGTGGCCAGCCTCGGCCGCACCGGCCACGTGGTACGCACCACACTGCGCGGACCGTCGGGCGTGAGCACCACATCCATCGCGTCGGGGTCGAGCAACGGCCCGACGCCGTCGGCGACGAACCAGTACAGGTCTCCATCGTCGGCCTCGGCGTCGCCGAACCACGTTGGCCCCTCCGGTTGTCGCGTCATGACCGTCTCGGCGACGGTCAGCGGGTGACGGCCTCGGGTGAACAGTGAGACCGCACGGGCGGACGGAGCATGCACGGTGAAGCGGCGTACCACGTACAGAGCATGGCATCGGCTCTAGCCTGTCGAGTAATGGCTGTCATTCCCCCTGATGCCCCCACGGGCACGCCGCACACCGCTGCACCCACCAGTCCTGCCGACGTCTCGCGGGCCCTGAGCCTGCACGGCTACCTGCCCGACGACGGGTTGGCAACGTCGGTGTTCCTCGCACTGGCGCTGAAACGCCCACTGTTGCTCGAAGGCGAGGCGGGCGTCGGCAAGACCGAGGTCGCCAAGGTCATCAGCCGATGGACGGGCGGCGAGCTCATCCGCCTGCAGTGCTACGAGGGCATCGACGCCGCGCAGGCTGTGTACGACTGGGACTATTCACGCCAGTTGTTGCATCTCCGCGCCGCCGAGGCCAGCGGCGAGGCCCGCGGCCTGGGAACCGGAGTGTTGGAAGAGCAGTTGTACAACGAGCGGTTCCTCCTCAAACGGGCATTGCTGCAGGCGATCGATCATCGCAGCGAGATCCCACCCGTGCTGTTGATCGACGAGATCGACCGCGCCGACGACGAGTTCGAGGCGTACCTGTTGGAGATGCTGTCGGACTACCAGATCACCATCCCCGAGCTCGGCCGGTTCACCACGACCCGTCCGCCGATCGTGATCCTCACGTCGAACCGAACTCGTGATGTGCACGACGCGCCGAAGCGGCGCTGCCTGTATCACTGGGTCGAGCATCCCGACTTCGAGCGTGAGGTGAAGATCGTGCGCATGCGGGTGCCGAACGTGATCGAACCACTCGCACGTCAGGTCGCGGCCGCCGTCGAGGCGATGCGTGGCCTCAACATGTACAAGCCACCGGGTGTCGCCGAGACGATCGACTGGGCGCAGGCCCTCGGTGCGTTGGGCGTGACCGAGCTCGACGAGGCCACGGTCGAAACCACGCTCGGCACCGTGTTGAAGTACCGCGAGGATCAAGAGCGCGCCCGTCAGCACGGCATCGCCGACATGGTGAAGCAGGCGTTCGAGCGGGGCATGCAACACTCTTGAGCACCGTCGGACTCGAGCGTCCGCTCGGGCATCCCGGGCCGGGGGCGACCCCTGCGGAGCGGATGGCGGTGACCTTTGCCCGCGTGTTGCGCGGCGCATCGCTGCGCGTGCCCATCGGCAGTGTGCTGATGTTCGTCGAGGCGCTGGGCCGTGTCGGGATCAGCGAACGCGACAACGTGTACTGGGCGGCGCGATCAACTCTGGTGCACCGACCGGAGGACCTCCCGGTGTTCGACCGCGCGTTCGCGGTGTTCTGGGACCACGCCACCGACAACGCAGTCGAGATCGAGCCCGAGGTCATCAAGATCACCCTGGCCACCGACGACGACAGTGAGTCAGACGACGACCAGGCGGCCGGCGAGCCGAACGAGGATCCCACGCTGACGCTGCGGTTCTCGTCCGTCGAGGTGCTCCGCAACAAGGACTTCGGCGCCTACGACGACGACGAGCTCGAACTGGCCCAGCAACTGATGAGTCGCCTCCGCTTTGCCGGGCCACCGCGTCGGTCGTTCCGCTTCCGTCCATCCTCTCGCGGCTCGCGGCCCGACCTGCGCGCAACCCTTCGCAGCGCCATCGGCGCGGGCGGCGAGCCGATCCGCCGTTACTGGCTCGAGCCGGGCGAGCGCCTGCGACGCCTGGTGTTGCTGCTCGACGTCAGCGGCTCGATGGAGCCGTATGCCAGAGCGATGCTGCGGTTCGTCCATGCCGCGGTTGCCGGCCGCCAGCGCGTCGAGGCGTTCTCGCTCGGCACGCGTCTGACCCGCGTGACCAAGGAGCTCAACAGCCGCGACCCCGACCGGGCGCTGCAGCAGGCCAGCGAGCGAGTGCAGGACTGGAGCGGAGGAACGCGTCTCGGCGAGTGTTTGCGCCACTTCAACGACGAGTGGGGCGTGCGCGGCATGGCCCGCGGCGCGATCGTCGTGATCCTCAGCGACGGGTGGGACCGTGGCGATCCCGCCGTTCTGGCCGAGCAGATGTGCCGGCTCCATCGGGTCACCTACGACCTGATCTGGGTCAATCCGTTGAAGGTCACACCGGGGTATGCGCCGCTGGCCCGTGGGATGGCGGCGGCCTTGCCGTATGTTGATCACTTCGTGGAAGGTCATTCACTCGCAGCAATGGAAGAACTGGCCACCGTCATCGGCGGCGCCTCGGTGAGGAGGTCCTGAATGCGTGACCTCCTGGACGACATCGATCGCTGGCGTGCTGCAGGCAAACCGGTGGCGATCGCCAGAGTCGTCGACATCGAAGGGTCGGGGCCACGCGAGCCGGGGGCCGCGATGGCTGTCAACATCGATGGTGAGGTTGCAGGTTCCGTCAGCGGTGGATGCGTCGAGGGCGCGGTGGTCAGCGAGGCGTTGGCGATCCTCAACGGCGAGGCGGCGCCGCGCATCATCACCTTCGGATACAGCGACGACGAGGCGTTTGCCGTCGGGCTGACATGCGGTGGAACGATCCGGCTGTTCGTCGAGCCGCTCGACTGGTGAGCCACCGGTTGCGAACATCATGACGATCTACGAACTGCTGCGCGAACGGATCAAGTCACAGCAGCCTGTCGCCCTCGCCACCGTCGTCGACGGCCCCAATGTGGGAGCCAAGCTGGTCGTGACGACGACGGATGAAGCAGTCGGTGATCTGGGTCATCCGGAGCTCACTCGTATCGTCGCTCGCGATGCGCTTGCCGAGCTCGAAGCCGGGCGCAGCGGCATCCGCAACTACGGCCCGGAAGGCCAGACGACACCGGAGGATCTGGTCAACACGCCGACCGTGAGGATCTTCGTCGAGAGCTGGGCGCCACCGCCACAGATGTGGATCTTCGGCGCCGTCGACTTCACCGCGGCGCTCGCCAAGGTCGCCAAGGTGCTCGGGTATCGAGTGACCGTGTGCGATGCCCGAGAAGTGTTCGCCACTCGTCGCCGATTCCCCATGGCCGACGAAGTGATCGTGTCGTGGCCGGGCCCGGTGTTCGCCCAACGGGGGGGCACCTTGGGCCAACGCGACGCGGTGTGCATCCTGACCCACGATCCGAAGTTCGACGTGCCTGCGGTGCAGGGAGCCCTCGGGACTCGCGTCGGCTACATCGGCGTGATGGGCAGCCGCACGACGCACGTCAAGCGGATGGAGCGACTGGCGGAGGCCGGTATCGATCAGCCCGAACAGCTCGAGCGCTTGATGTCGCCGATCGGTCTCGACATCGGGGCACGGACGCCGGAGGAAACTGCCATCTCGATCTGTGCGGAGATCATTGCCCGACGCACCGGCAGGGCAGCACCGTCATTGCGCACCGCCAGCGGGCCGATCCACGGATGAATGGGCCGTCGGCGTTCAGCCGATGGGGTTGGCGAACTTGACTCGCTTGACGTGCCGGTCGGTGACATGGCCGACCTCGACATCGCGGCCGCGCTGGGGGGCGTGCACGATGAGGTTGTCGACGCCCAGCCAGAGCATGACATGACCGGGGTAGTAGACGAGATCGCCGGCCTGGGCGCTCAGGCGTGTGCGAGCTGACGCATTGCGCAGTTGGGCGCTGCTGTTGCGGGCCAACTCGACGCCGGAGTGACCCCACGCAAACGCCGTCAGACCCGAGCAATCGAAGCCGATACCGGCCTTGCTGGCGTTGCGGTGATATGGGACCCCGACCTGGGTCAAGGCAGACAGCAGGGCGACCTGGTGGGCCTGATCTGCCGCCAACCACGCGTGGTTCATCTGACTGGCGTCAGTGCCCAAGCTGGCAGCCACGGCATAGGCGGTGTACCGGAGGCGAACCTCGTAGGCCTCAGTTCCCACGGCGGCCAGCGCTGCCGCGGCACTCGTGGAGACCGTGTCGATGGTCGCGGCGACGGCCACGGTGGGCAGTTGCGTTGCGGCGGCTGGACTGGCGTCGAGTGCGACGAACCCGCCGCCGACCATGGAGGCAGCCAATACGAATGTTGCAAGTCTTTGACGGATCGTCATGTGAGGGTCCCCTCGTGGATGGTCTTCCGCACCGCCCGCCTCGGGCAGATGCTCTGGTCGTGACGAGGAGAAATCGCCTCGTTCACGGCGAAAGCGCCATACGTGAGCGCCACCGCTGAACCTGCTGAACTTGCTGAACGGGGATTCCGCCGGCCAACGAACGCCGCCATGTCCCGTAACACAATCTAAGTTATCGTCATCAAACCGCAATACTCAAGTCATCTGTAACACTTTCGTAATGAGATCTGTCACAGGTCGACCTGCGATCCCCTCGCCGATGGGGGTCGAAGGCCCGACTCGTATGCTTGCGAGGTGACCACCTCCGCCGTGCTCCTGGCTGCCGGCGGCGGCACGAGATTTTCCGGTCCGACCCACAAACTGCTGGCGATGCTCGATGGGGAGCCGGTGTTCCGGCGGTCGCTCGACCACGTCGTCGCGGCCGGCTTGGATCACGTCGTGGTCGTGACGGGCGCGGTCGAACCTCATCATTCGCGACCCCGGCGTGACGGTCGTGCACAACGAGATGTGGCAACAGGGCCAAGCGGGGTCTCTACAGGTCGGCCTGGCCGCCGCCAAGGCCCTCGACAGCGAGTTCGCCGTGGTCGGGCTCGCCGACCAACCGTTTGTCCCGGCATCGGCGTGGCGCGCCGTCGCGTCGGCGAGAAGCGGTGCGCGGATCGTCGTCGCAACCTACGACGGCAAGCGTGGACCGAACCCGGTGCGGCTGCACTGCTCGGTGTGGCAGCACCTGCCGACGGACGGCGACGAGGGAGCACGACCCCTGATGCGCCTTCACCCCGATTGGATCGATGAAGTAGCGTGCGAAGGCTCGGCGGCTGACGTCGACACGTTGGAGGATCTCGGATCATGGACAAACTTCTGAACGAATTCACGGTGCATCGGCCCATCGACGAGACGTGGAACGTGTTGACGAACGTCGAGCTCATCGCTCCGTGCATGCCCGGCGCGGCCCTCGAAGAAATCGAGGGCGACGTGTTCCGTGGTGTGGTCAAAGTCAAGCTCGGCGCCATCTCGACGGCGTTCAAGGGCCAGGCCAACTTCGTCGAACGAGACGACACGGCGCATCGGGCCGTGCTGAAAGGCGAAGGCCGAGACACCACTGGCAAGGGCAACGCCAGCGCGCTGATCACGGCACAGCTCGAGTCGATCGACGATGCAACGACGAAGTGCTTCGTCGAGACCGACCTGCACATCACGGGCAAGGTCGCCCAGTTCGGGCGAGGGATCATGGGCGACGTCAGCAAGAAGCTGATGAACCAGTTCGCGACCAACCTCAACACCATGCTCGATCAGAAGCCGCCGGCGGCCACGTCCGCTCCGTCCGCTCCGCGCCGGCGGCGGCTGACGGCGAGGCGACCGAGCGAGCGTCGAGCAATGGCTCCACCGTGACTGCGGCGCCGGCGGAGGCCGCCGAGGCCAGCCAGGGTGTTCGCAAGATCAACGGGCCAGCTGCAGCGCCGATCGAGCTGTCCGATGTGGCCGGCTCGGCGATCCTCAAGCGAGTGCTTCCGCTGGTCGGCGGTCTGGTGCTGCTGTGGATCGTGGTGCGACGGCTCAGCCGTCGCTGACGACGTGAGCGACGATGTCGCTGCCGTTGCCGAGTTGATCGGTCGGGCACCCCGCGGTTCGTTCGAGGTCGTGGTTCGCGACGCCGCGGGGGCCCCGGTCGTCATGCGCAACGCTCCCCTGCTCGACGACGGCGAGCCGATGCCGACGAGATACTGGCTGATCGGAAAGCGTGAGGTGCTGGCGATCAGCCGACTGGAGGCCGGCGGAGCGGTACGCCGGGCCGAGTCCGAAATCGACCCAGCGCAGATCGCCGAGGCCCACGCCCGGTATGCCGCGGAGCGCGACGCGGCCTTGCCGCCGGACCACGTCGGCCCGCGCCCTCACGGCGGGGTCGGCGGCACGCGCACCGGGGTCAAGTGCCTCCACGCCCACTACGCCTGGTTCCTGGCCGGCGGCGACGATCCCGTCGGCGCCTGGGTCGCTCAACAGCTCGCCGATCAGCTAGACGAGCGAACATGAACGCAGTGCTGGTTCGTCTGGAGAATGAGGCAACGCTGGTCGACGTCGACGGCGTGCGACATGTCATCCCCGTCGGCGCGGCGACGCTTCGCTCCAGCGACCTGGTGTCCGACCCGCCGCGGCCTGAGGAGCTGACCAACGCGATCGGCACGATCGTCGACCACCTCGACGACATGTTGCGCGCCCTCCCCGGCGCGGCCGACGCCGATGCCGTCGAGATCGTCGGCGATCTGGCGACGGTGATCGCTGCAGTCGAGTTCGGTGGGGCGCCACCGTTGCCCTTTGCGCTGCACCGGGCAGCGGCGGAGGATGTCTTCCGTACCGTCGCCACCGAGGCGTCAGCGGAGCGTGCGTTGAACCCCGGTCTGCCTGCCGATGCGGTCGACAGCATCGTCGGTGCGTGCTGCATCGTGGTGGCGCTGATGCGCCACATGCACCTCGACCAGATCGATGTGGGGAGCGAACCATGACGTTCAGCCGACGTGGTGCACTGCACCCTTCGATCACCGTCGAACCCGGCGTGCGGCTGTACGGCAAGCGCGTGATGCTGCGTCCGTTGATGGCGAACGACTTCGCCCAGTGGACCGAGGTTCGCACACGCAACGAGCAATGGCTCACCCCCTGGGAGCCGCTGCGGGCCAACAACCTCGCCGATCCCACCCGGCACCGCGACGCGTTCAGTTCGCGTTGTGCAACACGTGACCGCGAGCGACAGGTCGGTACCGCGTACGGGTTCGGTCTGTTCATCGACAACGCCTTCGCCGGCGAGATCAACGTCAACAACGTCGTGCGTGGCGCGTTCCAATGTGGTGTGGTCGGCTACTGGATCGATCAGCGCCACGCCGGCAACCGGTACGTCGCCGAGGGGGTCGCGATGGTGTGCAGGTTCGCCTTCGACGATCTCCACTTGCATCGCCTGGAGATCTGCATCGTGCCGCGCAACATCAACAGTCGCAAGGTGATGGAGGTGCTCGGCATCCGCGAGGAAGGAATCGCCCTGCGGTACCTCGAGATCAACGGCGTGTGGGAAGACCACATGCGTCATGCGATCACCGCCGAGGAGTGGCAGGAACGACGCGCCGAACTCGCTGCAGCGTGGTTCTGACGACGCCTGGGGCGCCGGCTATTCGCTGGCGATGCGAAACGCTTGCGCCCTCGCCTTGCGAACGTTCGTGCGCCGCTTCCACATCTTCATCTTCCAGTGGCGCTTGCCGGTCGTGCCCGAATCGGCCTTGGCTCTGGCCTTCTCGGAGTCGTGGTGGTGCGACGGCACCCAGGCTCGGCCTGGCTCGTGCACCTCGTCGGGCTCGTACCCGGCGGTGACTTGGGCTGCAACGGCGTCGAGTTCGCTGTGAATTCGGTGCCGCTCGTTATGAGCGTGGGCTCGTGCATCCATCTTGGGCGGTGGGACCGCCTCCTGGCTGCGATGGCGCTGGCTCATGAAGTACCTCCGTTGTGTTGTCGGAACGTACGGTGTGGGAGCTACCCGTAGCTATACGTTATTCACACCGACAGGGGCATGAAAGGCACTTTGCGTAACATTCGTGCGCGCTTTTTGTTTCCAACTCGTCAACCAGAGCGCCGACGATGCGACCTACGGCTTGGCGTGGATCTTGGCCTGCAGCGCAGCAAGACGCTCAGCAAACCATGGCTGACGCGTGCTCCACAGTTGGGGATCCAGTTCCCGCTTGACGGCCGCTGGGTGGGTGTCGACGTCGGCCATCGCCTGAATCGTCTTCTTGGTCTCGATCACCAGGTCGCGCGGCGCGCTGGCGGCCCGGGCAGCCATCGCCTGTGCCGCCACCAACAACTGGTCGTCGTCGACGCATCGATGCGCCAGCCCGACGCGTGCCGCTTCCTCACCGTCCATCACCTCGCCGAACAGCACGGCTGCCATGGCGACCTGTGGGCCGGCGATGCGGCGAAGCATCCAGGTGTGGCCGCCTCCCGGGTGCAGGCCGATCTGCAAGAACCGGGTGTCGAACTTGGCCCGACGAGCCGCCAGACGCACATCGCAACCGAGGGCCAGGTTCATGCCCGCGCCCACCGCGGCGCCGTTGACCGCCGCCAGCGTCGGCAGCGGGCTCCGTGCGATCCGCAAGAAGCCCTCGTAGATCGCGCCGAGGCTGGCTTCTCCCGCTTCTGCGAGGTTGCCGAGGTTGGCGCCGGCGCAGAACGCCGGTGCGGCGCCGGTGACCACGATGGCGCCCAGCGTTTCGTCGGCCTCGATCTCGTCCATCGCGGCGACGATCTCGGCCACCATTGCGGAGGTCAATGTGTTGCGCTCCGCCGGGTTGTTCAAGGTGAGCGTGGCAACACCTTCGGAGCGAGTGACGATGACGAGCGACATGGTCCCTACCGTAGTTCTGACCACCGTCGGGCTGACACCCTCGCGAGGGCACGGTAGGGTCAAGCATCTGATGCTCGACCATGTGTTCACCGATGCGATCAGCGCGTTGCGCGACGCGTTCGAGGCCGCCTTTCTCGAGCGGCAGGCATTCGACGAGCACTTCCAGGTCGATGTGCTGCTGGGCGATCTGTCGTGGGAAACGTCGTACGGGCTGCCCGGCGAAGGGCAACCACCACGGGTCGTCGCCCACATCAACTTCGACTGGCCGAGTTGGAGCCAGACCGCCTATCGCAGTTGGTGTGTCGACGAGGTGCTCGACCGGCAACCGGCGATCGAGATGGAGATCGTCTTCCGGGTGCAGCGGCTGATCGCCCAGCCGGAGCCGGCGGTGGTGCAACCGGCCATGCCCGACACCAGCCCGTTGATCGGCAACGAACGTCTGGAGCGGGCCGGCTTGACGATCGAGATCGGTCACTTCGACGGCACGGATGGCGAGCCGGAGTACGCGATCGAGGTGACCTACGAGGGGCTGTACGACCTGGCCGAGGAAACGCTCGCCGACGGCTCCAGCACCCTGCTCGACGAGCACTTCGGCGCGTTGGGCGGATGGATCGCGGCGACGCTCGTGCGGCTCGGCGACCTCCGCCTCGGCTTCCGCCCCGCCGACGACGCCAGCCTCTGACCCACCGGTTGTCGCAGGTCAGAGGGCGCCGCCTCGGGCGCGGAGCTCGGTTCGGACTGCTTCGGCGATGTCGAGGGCGAGGATCTCTGCTCCTGTCTCGTTGAGGTGGAACCCGTCCTTGGCACGCACTGCCTTGAACTGGCCGTCGCGAGGGTCCTGGACCGGCGGGGCGAACCCGCCGCTGAGGCCGGAGAACCGCTTCCACGTGTCGACGAACACGACCTTGGGCCGTTTGGCGGCCTCGGCCATCACCACCTCGTTCTGCACTTGCAAGCGTGCCGTGACGTCGGGATTGTCGTCATTCGGGATGCCCACCCAGATCAGTGTGCGGTTGTCGCCACCGAGGTAGTCCATCGCCGCACCCACGCGCTTGCCGTACTCCGCCCGCCAGTCGGTGTCGTCGGTGCCCGTGCCGGGAGTGTGCTGGACCGCCCAGGTGGTGTCGAGGTTGCGCAGGCCTTGTGCGTCGTTGCCGCCAAAGGTGACCACGACGATGTCGGGATTCACGGCCGGGATCTGTTGGGCGAAGTGCGTCGGCCAGTCGAAGAAGTCGGGCCGGCTGAGCCCGGATGACACCTTGTAGTCGAGCGTGGTCTTGACCATGCCGGTCTGCTTCATCAGCCGCTCGAGGTAGGGACCGAACGTACCCGCATCACTGTCACCGGCGACGTACAGCATCGGCCGGATTCGCCGCCGACGGCGTGGTCTTCTCCTTCGGCTTCAATTCGGTGGTCGTCGTCGACGATGTCGATGTCGAGGCCGGGGTCAACGGCGTGACACCGTCACTGACGATCAGCGACGTGCTGGGCGCCGTCGGGGCCGCCTGGGTCTGCGTGCTCGGACCGCCGAACACCGCTGCGACCACGGTGTACACCAGGAAGAGCACAGCAACGGCCGCGATCCCCGCTACGACACGCCACGCGACGTACACACGATCTGGCAGGCGTTGGCGAGGTGGCTGAACAGGGGCGAGGTACATCGTCTACCGGCCGCAATCCTACGGGACCAAGGGGTAGGGAGGAGGTCTCTCCCTGACGGTTACACTTCGCGGCGGATATTCCCGTCCACTCCAAGATCAACTCCAAGGGGGAGTAGAAATGCGCAAGACCAAGCGACTCGCGTCGCTCGCGGCTGTTGCCGCACTCGGCCTGCTGGCCGTCGCATGTGGTTCAGACACCAAGACCGCCAGCACCAATGCCCCGTCAGACACTCAGGCCCGTCATCGAGTCCTGCCGCTTCGAGCGACCTCACCGTCGGCGTCGCCTTCGATACCGGTGGCCGCGGCGACGGCACCTTCAACGACTCGGCCGGCCGTGGCGCCGATCAAGCCGTCAGCGAACTCGGCGTCAAGAAGGTCGAGCTCGAGGCGACCAAGGACGAGGACCGCAAGACCAACCTCGACCTGTTGGTGCAGCAGAAGACCAACCCGATCATCGGCGTCGGCTATCCTGTTCGGCGATGCGATGCTGCCACTGGCCACAGGCCAACCCCGACACCACGTTCGCCATCGTCGACTCGGTCGTCGATGCCCCGAACGTACGCAGTCTGGTGTTCGCCGAGAACGAGGGTTCGTTCTTGGTCGGTGCCGCTGCCGCGCTGAAGAGCAAGACCGGTCACATCGGCTTCATCGGCGGGCAAGAGGTCGACCTCATCAAGAAGTTCGAGGCCGGTTACATCGCGGGCGCCAAGGCCGTCAACCCTGACATCATCGTCGAGAGCAAGTACCTCGGGCCAGCAGGCGACAACTCCGCATGGGGCAACGTCGCCGGCGCCAAGGAGATCGCCAAGGGCTGGTACAACTCCGGCGCCGACGTGATCTACACGGCCGCTGGTGGTTCCGGCGCAGGCACGATCCAGGCTGCGGTGGAAGCCGACAAGTGGGCAATCGGTGTCGACTCCGACCAGTACCTCACGGCCAAGCCCGATGAGCAGAAGCACATCCTGACCTCGATGCTGAAGCGAGTCGATGTCGCTGTGTTCCAGACCATCAAGGCCGTTGCCGATGGCGACACCAAGGGCGGCATCATCACCTTCGACCTCAAGGTCGACGGTGTTGGCTATGCGACCTCAGGTGGCTTCCTCGACGACATCAAGGACAAGCTCGACGCCTACAAGGCCGACATCGTCAGTGGCAAGATCGTGGTTCCCACGAAGCCCTGATCCAGTTCCAGAACTGACATCACGAGCCCGGGGCGAAAGCGCCCCGGGCTCGTGTGTTATACCAGCATGATGGATGACAGCTTCGCGGTCGAGCTGGTCGACATCGGCAAGACCTTTCCGGGGGTCATCGCCAATCACGACATCACCATGCGCGTTCGCAGTGGCACGATTCACGCGATCGTCGGCGAGAACGGCGCCGGCAAGTCGACGTTGATGAACACGCTCTACGGCATGCACCAGCCAGACGAAGGAACGATCTCCGTCTTCGGCCACGAGGTCCACTTCAAGTCGCCGACCGACGCGATCGCGGCGGGCGTCGGAATGGTGCATCAGCACTTCATGCTCGCCGACAACTTGACGGTCGTCGAGAACATCATCCTCGGGGCCGAGCCCGCAGAGCATGGCGTGCTGAAGCTCGCCGACGCCAAGGCACGCCTGGCTGAACTGTCAAGGTCGATCGGCACGCACGTCGACCTCGACGCCCTCGTCGCCACCCTCGGCGTCGGTCAACGTCAGCGTGTCGAGATCCTCAAGGTGCTGTACCGAGGCGCCAAGGTGCTGATCCTCGATGAACCAACGGCGGTGCTCGTTCCGCAAGAGGTGGACGAGTTGTTCGTCACCTTGCGGCAGCTGGTCTCGGAGGGTTCGACGATCATCTTCATCTCGCACAAGCTCGACGAGGTGCTGAAGGTCTCGGACGAGATCACCGTCATCCGCGACGGCACGACGGTCACGACCGTTGCACCGAACGAAGTCGATCGACGCCAACTGGCCGAGCTGATGGTCGGCTCCGAGCTTGCCCGTCCCCTCCGGGCGGACCAGCGTCGTCGGCACCAAGGCGGTGCTGAGCGTCACCGATCTCGATGTGCGCGCCGGCCAGGAGGACGCCAAGCTCATCGTCGACGGGGCGACCTTCGTGGTCCACGAGGCCGAGGTCTTCGGGGTGGCCGGCATCGAAGGCAACGGACAGCTCGAGCTGTGTGAGGCGATCCTCGGTCTGTGCGAGATCAGCGGCGGGCACATCGAGATCAACGGAACCGACATCACGAGCATGGGCGTTCACGAGCGTCGCGATCTGGGGATCTCGTACATCCCGTTCGATCGCCATCGCGAGGGTCTGCTCCTCGAAGCACCCCTCTGGGAGAACACCATGCTCGGCCGCGAGAACACCGTCGGCCTGTCGCAACGGCCCCTTCGTGTCGGCCTCGGGGGCGCGGCGCGACTGCGCCGAGGTCATCGAGCGCTTCGGCGTGCGCACGCCGGGAACCGACGTGCCGGCATTCGCCTTGTCAGGCGGCAATCAGCAGAAGCTGGTCGTCGGTCGCGAGCTGTCGAGCGAGACCCACGTGCTGCTGGCGGCACACCCGACACGCGGTGTCGACGTCGGTGCACAGACGGCGATCTGGGACGAGTTGCGGGCAGTGCGCGACAAGGGCGTGGGCGTGCTCCTGATCTCCGCCGACCTCGACGAACTGATCGACCTGTCGGATCGAATCGCCGTCATCTTCGACGGCAAGATCACCGCGGTGCTCGATCCGGCCACGGCGACGCCCGAACTGCTCGGTTCGTACATGACGGGTGAGATGCAAGGGGCAGCATGATGGATCGCCAGAAGTTGCAGCGCATGGGGATCACGCTCGCCGGCTCGCTGCTTGCGGTGTTCATCGCCCTCGGGCTGTGCGCCATCTTGCTCGCGGTGATCGGCGAGAACCCGTTCACCGTGTACAAGCAGATGCTCGAGTACGGCACCAGCCGGGATTCGCTGCTCGACGCGACACAGCGGGCGGTGCCACTGATGCTGGCGGCGGTCGCCGTCGCCATCGGGTTCAAGATGAACCTGTTCAACATCGGCGTCGAAGGCCAGACACGGTTCGCCGTCCTGCTCACCGCAGGGATCGCCACCCAGGTTCACCTGCCGGCGGTCCTGCACGTGATCTTCTGCCTGGTGCTGGCCATGATCATCGGTGGGCTGTGGGCGGGCGTTGCCGGACTGCTGAAGGTCAAGCGAGGCGTCAACGAGGTGATCTCCACGATCATGCTCAACTACATCGCCATCAGCCTGGTCAGCTGGATGTTCGACACGTGGTTCGTGGTCAGCGCCGACACCCTCAACGTCAAGACCAAGGAGCTGCCGCGAACTGCGTGGTTCCCGCAACTGGTCAAAGGCAAGCTCACCGGGTTCCTCGTGATCGCTCTCTTGGTGATGGTGGTGTTCTGGGTCGTGGTGTGGAAGACCAAGTTCGGCTTCCACCTGCGTTCGTCGGGCGCCAACCCGGGAGCAGCGCGGGTCGCCGGCGTCAACCCGAAGCGGATGGTCATGATCTCGATGCTGCTGTCCGGCGCGGTTGCCGGCCTCGTCGGCATGCCGGGGTTGCTCGGCGACTCGCACGCCTATCGCCGTGGTCTCGCCGAGGGCTACGGATTCGAAGGCATCGCCGTTGCCCTGCTCGGCCGCAACCATCCGGTCGGGATCGTGATGGCGGCATTGCTCTTCGGCTTCCTCGACCGCACCTCGAGCATCTTGCAGGTCTACAACGTGCCCCAGGAGATCGTCCAGATCATCAAGGGCGTCACGGTGCTCGCTGTCGTGATCGTCAACGAGGCGTTGAAGCGCTGGTACAACCGCCACACGCAACGAGTCGCCGCCGAAGCCATCGGCGCCCTCGAACTCGGGGCCGCGGCATGAGCCAGACGATCACTGCGCCGACCGCCCGAGCCCGGCCGGCACGGTCGATCGCTTGATCGGGCGATACAAGGCCCTGCCGCGCTGTGCAGCGCGCCCTGCTGATGGCATTCTTCGGCCTGACGGTGTTGGCAATCGTCAGGGTCATCGCCAATGCCGATGATCTCACCTCGTCGGGCACGGTCGCTTCCACGTTGCGCGTCTCTGCGCCGTTGATCTGTGCCGGCCTCGCTGCGCTGTGGGCCGAACGGGTCGGCATCGTCAACATCGGCATCGAGGGAATGATGATCCTCGGCACCTGGTTCGGTGCGTTCGGTGCATGGAAGTACGGACCCTGGATCGGCATCATCCTCGGAATCCTCGGTGGCGCGCTCGGCGGCATGATCCACGCACTGGCAACGGTGCGGTTCAACGTCGATCACGTCATCTCTGGCGTCGCCATCAACATCTTGGCCGGTGGGGCGACCAACTTCTTGTCGTCACAGGCCTTCGTCGGCCATCAGGGTGGAGGACTCAGCCAGTCGCCGCCGCAGAAGGCGCCAATTCCCTCGCTCAACACCCCGATACTCGCCGGCGGAAAGCTGTTCGGCTGGAACAGTCCCGACGTGATGGGCTGGATCGAGAAACGCCACTGGTTCCTGATCTCCGACATCGCCAGCCTGATCCGCGGGCTGACCCACGACATGTCGTTGGCCACGTTGATCATCCTGGCGTTGGTGCCGCTCTCGGCGTGGATCTTGTGGCGCACGCGTTTCGGTCTTCGCCTGCGCAGCTCCGGCGAAGCGCCCGCAGCGGCGTCGAGCCTCGGGGTCAACATCCCCCGTCTGCGCTACATCGGCATGGCGATCAGCGGGGCGCTGGCGGGCCTGGGCGGTGCGTTCCTCTCGATCGTTGCTGCCAACATCTTCCGAGAAGGCCAGACGGGTGGCCAGGGGTTCATCGGCCTGGCCACGACGATCTTCGGAAACTGGCGACCGACCGGCGTCTTGAGTGGCTCGATACTCTTCGGCTTTGCGTCGGCTCTGCGTCTGCGCGACGACAAGAACATCCCGGCGCTGTTCCTGGTGCTGGCGATCGCCTTGGCGATCATCGCGGTGCTGGCCCTCCGCAAACGACGCGTGGTCGCCGGCTCCGTGGCACTGGTGTGCGCCATCCTGGCGGCCGTCGGGTTCGCCACGATCGACAAGATCCCTCAGTCGCTCACGTTCATGACCCCGCACGTGATCACGCTGATCGTGCTGGCCACGGCGACGCAGCGGCTACGACCACCGGCGTACGCCGGCCTGCCGTACCGCGAGGGCGAGTCGCGCTAGACGCGCGCCACCGCGCCAATGCCGTCGAGCACGGCGCGCACATCGGCGCCGACGCGGTGGAGCTGGTAGCCGCCTTCTTGAACGATCAGCAGCGGCCGGTCGATCGTGCCGAGGACCTTGCCGACCTCGACGAAGTCGTCGGTGCTGAGGCACAGCCCCGCCGTCGGATCACCGTCCGCCGGATCCACGCCGAGCGACACGATGACGTAGTCGGGATCGAAGGCGTTGACGGCGTCGATGCCGGTGGTGAGATCGGTGACGTAGTGATCGCCGGTTGTGCCCTTCGGTAGCGGCAAGTTGAGATTGACGCCCGCGCCGCGACCGTCGCCGCGCTCGTCGGCGCGACCGACGAACCACGGGTAGTTCCACTCCGGGTCCATGTGGATGCTGACGAACTGCACGTCGCCGCGTTGGTAGAAGATCTGCTGCGTGCCGTTGCCGTGATGGGCGTCGACATCGAGCACCGTGACACGACGGGCCCCGGAGTCGAGCAACGACTGCGCGGCGATCGCCGCGTTGTTGAGGAGACAGAACCCGCCGTATGCGGAGCGCGTCGCGTGGTGACCCGGCGGCCGGCACAGCGAGTAGACGATCCGCTCGCCAGCCAGCACTCGATCGACCCCCGACAGGGCGATGTCGGCCGACGCCAGCGCCGCCGGCCACGTCCCCTCGCTGAGCGGTGACGAGGTGTCGAAGCTGAACCACCCGATCCGGCCGTAGCCGTTGGCCTTCGGTGGCCGACCGACTGGCATGCCTTCCAACAGGCCCTCGTGGTTGAACATCTCACCGATCACGACCTGCGGGTTCGGCACAACGGCCGTGTACTCCTTCCACGCCGTTGCCAGGAACTCGACCAGGTCGGGGTTGTGCACCCGCAACACCGGCTCGAGGCCGTGCGCAGTCGGCGGGGTCAGTTCGAATGGGCCTCCGGCAAGGGCCTCTCGAATGCGGTCGACCCGCTGCGGAACCTCGAAGCGACCCACGATGGAGCCCGAGTAGACATCGAACTCCGGATCGTGCGAGCGGTGATCGTCGCTGGTGACGACAGAGATCGGCGTGTGCATGGACCGACTGTAGATCGTCGCCGCGCCCGCCGATCTACGCCTCGAGGTGGGCGACGGCCTGCACTTCGATCCCGCCACGAGGCCGCTGGGTGAGCGTGACCGTGACCCAGTGCGGATGGGCGGTGTTCATCACCTCGCCGGCGATCTCGGCCGCCAAGCGCCTCGGCGAACACCTCGCGATCACGAAATCCCCACAGGTACAGCTTGAGGCTCTTGGACTCGATGCACCACTCCGCAGGCGCGTATTCGATGACCACGCGGGCAAGATCGGGCTGGCTTCGTGACCGGGCACATCGAGGCCACCTCGTCGGTGGTGAAGCGCACAGTGGCGACGTTGACAGGCGCCGGGAACACCTCGACGTGCTCGATCGGGTGCCGAACCGTGTGGCCCAAGACAGTCAGTTCCATGACGTCAGGGTAGGCGTGCATCTCCTCGCCGCCTACGCTGCAGTGCATGGGATCGGTGTTGGATGACCGTCAGATCGAGCAGTATCACCGTGACGGCTTCCTGGTGATCAAGGGTTTCGCCGAGTCCAGCGCATGTCATGAGCTGCGAGATGCCGCCAACCGGATCGTCGCCGACTTCCAGCCGTCGAAGCAACGCACGATCTTCACCACCACCGAGCAGGAGCGTGTCAGCAACGAGGAGTTCCTCGCCTCGGGCTCCGGCGTGTGGTGCTTCTTCGAAGAGGAGGCGTTCGACGAGTCGGGTCGACCGCGCACGTCGAAGGCTCTGAGCATCAACAAGATCGGTCATGCGATGCACGACCTCGACCCGACGTTCGAGGCGTTCTCCTACCGCCCCGAGCTGGCCGGCGTTGCCGCCGACATCGGGCTCGCCGACGCCCTCGCGCTGCAGAGCATGTACATCTTCAAGCAGCCACTCATCGGTGGCGAGGTCGGCTGTCACCAAGATGCCACGTTCCTGTACACCGACCCGATGACGGTCACCGGCTTCTGGTTTGCCATCGAGGACGCGACGTTGGAGAACGGCTGCCTGTGGGCCAAGCCGGGCGGCCATCGCACCACGCCTGCGCAAGCTCTTCAAGCGCACCGGTGGCGACGCCGACGGCACGATCTTCGAAGAGCTGGATCCGGCGCCACTTCCGTCACCGTCCGACCTCGTGCCCCTCGAGGTGCCTGCCGGGACGTTGGTGGTCCTGCACGGCCTGCTGCCCCACTGGAGCGACATCAACCGATCCCCGAAGAGCCGCCACGCCTACTCGCTGCACTGCATCTCGGCTGCGGCCGACTATCCCGCTTGGAACTGGCTGCGGCGCCCGGCGGGCATGCCGCTGCGCTCGCTGGCCGAGGTCGCAGGAGTTGCCGCATGAACATCCACACGCTCCCCAAGGCCCTGTTGCACGACCACCTCGACGGCGGTCTGCGCCCGGCAACGGTGATCGAACTGGCCGCCGAGTACGGCTACGCGAACCTCCCGACGACCGACGTCGACGACTTGGCGGAATGGTTCAACCGCGGTGCCAAGCGCAACGACCTCGTCCTGTACCTCGAGACGTTCGCCCACACCGTGGGCGTGATGCAACACCGCGACGCGATCGAGCGGGTCTCCTACGAGTGCGCCCAGGACCTGGCGGCCGATGGTGTCGTCTACGCCGAGGTGCGCATGGCGCCCGAGTTGTGCACCGAGGCGGGCATGACGCTCGACGAGGCCGTCGAAGCGATGCTCGACGGCTTTCGCCGCGGGTCGGCGGGAACCGACCTCACGATCTACCTCATCTGCTCGGCCATGCGCACCGCGGCGCGCAGCCGGGAGATCGCCGAGTTGGCAGTGCGGTGGCGTGACGCCGGCGTGGTCGGTTTCGACATCGCCGGCGCAGAAGAGGGCTTCCCGCCGACGCGACACCTCGACGCGTTCGAGTACGTCCGTCGCGAGAACTTCCACACCACGATCCATGCCGGGGAGGCATTCGGGTTGCCGAGCATCTGGGAGGCCGTGCAGTTCTGCGGCGCCGAGCGCCTCGGTCACGGCGTGCGCATCGTCGACGACATCATCGGGCCGCCCGGCGATGAAGAGCTGGGGCGCCTGGCGGCGTTCGTGCGCGACCGGCGCATCCCGCTGGAACTGTGCCCGACGTCGAACCTCGGCACCGGCGTGTGCAAGACCATCGCCGAGCACCCCATCGGCATGCTCCGCCGCCTGCGGTTCCGCGTCACGGTCAACACCGACAACCGGCTGATGAGCGCCACGTCGATGACGTACGAGATGCAACAACTCGCCGACGCCTTCGGTTGGGGCCTCGACGATTTCGAGTGGCTCACGATCAACGCGATGAAGAGCGCGTTCGCCCCGTTCCCCGAACGGCTGCGCATCATCAACGGCATCGTCAAACCGCGGTATGCGCTGGCACGAGCGGAGCAGAGCGTCGGGCTGAGCTGAGCTCCCAGCGCACGTGGTCACACGGTGACGTGACCGAGCCTGCGACGGTCGAGCCGCCCGCAGGGCCGGCGGTCACCGAGCCGACTCCCGCACCTGCTCCGCCACCCGCTCCCAAGCCGGCCAACCCTCCGCGCCGTGCTGCGGCTGATCTGGGCGCCACGGTGCGTTCACCGATCGAGGTCGAGGAAAGTCTCGGCGCCCAGATCTGACACACTCCAAAGATGACCGTCGCCGTCCACCTCGTCGAGCATCCCCTGATCGCTGACTCGCTGACCCGAGTGCGCGACAAGGACACACCGAACGCCTTGTTCCGCCAGGAGTTGGAGCGGATCGGCACCTTGTTGATCGCCGAAGCAACCAGAGGCCTGCCAACGCACGAGGTGCGGGTCACCACGCCACTGGTGACCACGTCGGGCAGAGCGTTGTCGACGCAGCCGGTCGTCGTGCCCGTGTTGCGAGCGGGCCTCGGCTTCGTGCACGCCGCGCAGGAGTTGCTGCCCAACGCCGATGTCGGGTTCATCGGCGTGTCACGTGATGAGGCGACGTTCCAGCCCAAGCCCTACGTCAACAAGCTGCCCGAGCACCTCGCCGGCCGGCAGTGCATCGTGCTCGACCCCATGTTGGCGACCGGTGGCTCGCTGGCTCACACCTGCCAGTTGCTGCTCGAGCGCGGCGCCACCGGCACGATCATCGTGGTCTGCGTGCTCGCCGCGCCGGAAGGCATCGCTCACCTCAAGGCCGCCGGGCTCAACCTGGCCATCTACACGGCCGCAGTGGACGAGCATCTCAACGAGCACGCGTTCATCGTCCCCGGCCTCGGCGACGCCGGCGACCGCCAGTTCGGCTCCCCGGCCTCGTCCTGACTGGTTACAGCAGCTCGGCCAGGGCGTCGAGGTACGGCGCAGGGTCGATGTCGATGCCCTCGCCGTAGAGCTTGACCTTCGGCTCGGTGCCACTCGGGCGCAGCTGCAGGCGCAGCTCCGGGCCGAGTTGCAAACGCAGCAGGCTTGCTTCGTCGAACCACTCCACATCGGACACGGCGCGACCATCGACCTCGGCGGGCGGATCGGCGCGCAGGCGGCCGACCGCAGCTGCGCCGTCTGCTGGGGGCATCTTGACGGAAAGGTCTGCCATCACGTGTTTGCCGAATCGGGCCGTGATGTCGTCGAGCCTGCCCTGCAAGGTGACCCCCTCGGCTGCGGCGAGTGCGGCCACCTCGGCCAGCATGACGGCCGCAGTGATCCCATCCTTGTCGAGCGGTCTCGCGCAGACCAGGTAGCCGAGCGCTTGCTCGTACCCGAAGACGAAGCGCGATTCGGGGTGGCTCAGGACCGTGTGACCAATCCACTTGAACCCCGTGTAGGTCTCGGCGAAGCGCACGCCGTACTCGGCTGCCATCTTCGACAGCAACGACGACGACACCAACGTGGTGATGACCAGCCGGTCGTCACCGGTCGTGTGACGCAAGATGTGGTCGGCCAGCAGCCACCCGAGCTCGTCGCCCTGCAGCCGGCGCCAGCCGCCCTCCGGTGTCGGGATCGCCGCGCCGAGCCGATCGGCGTCGGGGTCGTTGCACAGGGCGATCGCCGCGTTCGATGCGGCGGCCTCCGCCAGCAGCAGGTCCATCGCCCCCGGCTCTTCGGGGTTGGGGAACGACACCGTCGGAAAGGCCGCGTTCGGTTCTTGTTGCTCGGCGACCACATATGGCGTGGGAAGGCCGGCGCGGTCGAACGCCGCAATCAGCGTGCCACCGCCGACGCCGTGCATCGCCGAGTAGGCGACCCGAACACCTTCGAGCTCCGGCCACAGCCGTACCGACGGGACGAAGTCGAGGTAGGCCCGCACATAGGAGTCGTCGAGCCACTCGATCAAAGCGTCGTCCTCGGCCGACAGCTCGACCGCACACGGGTCGATCAGGTCGATGCACGCAGCGATCTCGGCATCGACCGGCGACACGATCTGGGCGCCCTGGGCGGTGAACACCTTGTACCCGTTGTCGGCGGGGGGGTTGTGCGACGCAGTGACGACGACGCCTGCGGCAGCGCCGACCCCGACGATGTTCCACGCCAGCATCGGCGTCGGCACGACGTGGGGGAAGATCATCGCCCGCACCCCGCGGGCCGCGCAGACGCGAGCCGTGTCGAGCGCGAACGCATCGCTCTTGCGGCGGGCGTCGTAGCCGATGATCACACCACGGGTCGCCGCGTCGGTTTCGGCCTTCAACAGGTAGTCGACGAGGCCGGCAGCGGCCTGCTGCACGACCAGCCGGTTCATGCGTTGCGGGCCGGCCCCGACCGCCGCACGGAGGCCGGCCGTGCCGAATTGCAGCCGGCCATCGAAGCGCACGGCGAGTTCGTCGTCGGGACCGTCGAGCAGCGCCTTCAACTCGGCACGCATGTCACTGTCGGGTTCGGCGGCCAGCCAGCGGCGCGCCTCGCTGCGGAAATCGCTCATGGCAAGAGCGTACGCAACTCCACCAACGGCCGGGGACCGACGTGCGAGATCACTTCGGCCGCGCCGATCGCACCGAAATGGGCGCACTCGGCGAGCGATCGGTGACGGGTGTACCCGAAGAGGAACCCTGCGGCAAAGAGGTCCCCGGCGCCGGTCGTGTCGAGCACGTGCTCCACGGGCTTGGCGGGGGCGCGCAGCATGTCGTCGGGCGTCACGACGATGCACCCGTCCGGCCCAACGGTCACGACAGCAAGCGAACAATCCCGTCGCACCGCACGCAATGCCTCGTCCATCGACTCGACCTCGTAGAGCGACATCAACTCGTCCTCGTTGCCGAAAAGGAGGTCGACCTCGTCGCTGACCAGCGCCCGGAAGTCGGCACGATGGCGGTCGACGCAGAACGAGTCGCTGAGCGTCAGCGACACCAGCCGGTCGTTCTCGTGGGCGACGCGCGCCGCAAGCCGGAAGGCCTCCTTGGCCTCCGGACGATCGTAGAGATAGCCCTCCATGTACAGCACCTGACCGACTGCGACCGTATCGATGTCGATGTCGGAGGGGCACAGCAGCGACGACACACCGAGGTAGGTGTTCATCGTCCGCTGCGCGTCGGGTGTGACCACGATGATGCACCGCCCGGTGGGCGTGCCCTCCGCAGGCTCACCCGGGCGGAACTGCACGCCCACCGCCCGACAGTCGTGGCCGAAGACCCTGCCGAGCTCGTCGTCGCTGACCTTGCCGATGTACGCCGCGGACCCGCCGAACGAGGCGATACCGCACATGGTGTTGGCAGCCGAGCCGCCACTCATCTCGATCGCGCTGCCGAGCGCCTCGTACAGGTACAAGGCGCGCTCGGTGTCGACCAGCGTCATCGAGCCCTTGACGAGCTCGTTCCGACCGATGAATGCGTCGTCGGCATGGGCGATCACATCGACCAGCGCATTGCCGATTCCTACGACGTCGAATTGAATGCCCGGCACGTCGGTGCAGGCTACTGGCCATGGTCGCCGCGGGTACGCTCCCTTGAGTGAGCGACAACCCCTACCGCCTTCCACACACCGTGCTTCCGGCCCGCTATCGCTTGAGCCTCGAGCCGGATCTCGTCAACGCATCATTTTCCGGCACCGTGTCGATCGATGTCACCGCTACCGAGGCAGTCGAGTCCGTGACGATGAACGCGGACGAACTGCACATCATCTCGGTGAAGGTCGGCGGCGTCGACGCAACGTTCCACCTCGAACCCAACACCGAGCGATTGGTGATCGCGGCGCCGATCGAACCCGGAGCCTCGACCATCGACATCGAGTTCACGGGGATCATCAACGACAAGCTGCGCGGCTGGTACCGCAGCACCTTCCGCGACGAGAACGGCGTCGAGCGCGTCATCGCCACGACCCAGATGCAAGCGACCGATTGTCGTCGCGCGTTCCCGTGCTTCGACGAGCCCGAGTTCAAGGCCGTGTTCGAGATCACCCTCGTCGTCGAGCCCGACCTGCTCGCTGTCTCCAACGGGCCCGAGGCCGACCGGATCGCTCGCGATGACGGCAAGCACGTGGTGCGTTTCAAGCCGACGATGGTGATGAGCACCTATCTGGTCGCGTTCGTCGTCGGCCCGCTGGAAGCCACCGATCCCGTCGACGTCGACGGCGTGCCACTGCGAGTGGTTCATGTGCCGGGCAAGGGACACCTCACCGAGTTCGCGTTGGAGATCGGAGCCTTCTCGCTGCGCTGGTACCAGCAGTACTACGGCATCCCCTACCCCAGCGACAAGGTCGACATGCTGGCGCTGCCCGACTTCGCCGCCGGCGCGATGGAGAACCTCGGCTGCATCACGTACCGCGAGAGCCTGTTGCTGGCGGATCCCAAGACGGCGACCCAGCTCGAGCTGCAGAACCTGTCAGATGTGGTGGCCCACGAGGTCGCCCACATGTGGTTCGGGGATCTCGTCACGATGAAGTGGTGGAACGGGATCTGGCTCAACGAGGCGTTCGCCACGTTCATGGAGATCGCCTGCTGCGATGCCTTTCGGCCCGACTGGCAGCGTTGGACGACGTTCAGTCTGGAGCGCAGCATGGCGTTCGAGACCGACTCGCTGGCCAGCACCCGCTCGGTCGAGTTCCCCGTCGAGGCGCCGGCCGACTGCGATGGCATGTTCGACGTGCTGACCTACCAGAAGGGTGGCTCGCTGCTGCGCATGCTCGAGCAGTACCTCGGCACGGAGGCGTTCCGCCTCGGCATCAGCGAGTACCTCAAGACGCATGCGTACGCCAACACCGAGACCGGCGATCTGTGGGATGCGATCGAGCGGGTCAACCCATCGGTGCCCGTGCGCAGTTTGATGGACTCGTGGATCTGGCAACCGGGCTACCCGCTGATCTCGGCGCGCCTCGACGGCAGCGAACTGGTGCTCGACCAGCAGCGGTTCGCGTTCTCCGAAACCGACGACCCGACCGTGTTCGTCGTGCCGATCCATCTCTCCGTCAACGGCGTCGACTCGAAGCTGCTGCTCGACACGGCGCAGGCACGCGTCGCTCTCCCGTCCGCCGAATCCACGGTCGTGGTCAACGCCGGCGGTCACGGGTTCATGCGCGTTGCTTACGACGACACGTTGCGCGCCCGCCTCAACGGCAAGGCACTGACCACCTGACCGTGATCGATCGCTACAACCTCGTCGACGACGCATGGAACGCGGTGATCAGCGGACGGCTGGCCGCGGCCGATTACCTCAGCTTCGTCGAGGCGTTCCAGGACGAGCGCGACCTCGCCGTGTGGCAGGCGATCGCCATCGGGCTGCGTGGTCTCGGCCGGCTGGTCGACGGGCCGGCGTACGCAGCGCTGCAGCAGCGCATCGCCGATCTCGTGCGCCCCGTCGTCGACGATCTCGGATGGGTGCCTACCGAGGGCGAGTCGGACCTCACGTCCAAGCTTCGGGGTCTGGTGGTCGCCGTCCTCGCCGTCCATGGCAACGACGCCGACGCACAGGCACGCTGCCGGGAGATGATCGATGATCCCGAGACGGATCCGGAGCTGGCCGCCGCCGCAACCTCGGCCGTTGCCTCCGTGGGGACAGACGCCGACTTCGACGATTACGTCAATCGGTTCCGCACCGCTCCGACCCCGCAGCTGAAGCTGCGGTACATGTACTCGCTCGCCGAGTTCCCGACTCAAGAGCAGATTCAGCGCACCATCGAACTCGCCCTGTCGAACGAGGTGAAGACGCAGGATGCTCCGTTCCTGTTGAACCGCTGCATCGCCAACCGAGCGCACGGCCCCATGGCGTGGGACAGCGTGCGCAAGCAATGGCCGGAGTTGTTGGAGCGCTTCCCCAACAACACGATCGTGCGGATGGTCGGTTCGATCACGACGCTCACGACGCCGCACCTCGTGGCCGACGTGCAGGGCTTCTTCTCCGAGCACCCGATTCCGCAGGCGGCCAAGACGCTGGAGCAACTGCTCGAGCGCCAACGGGTCAATGCCGAGCTACGCAGTCGCCAAGCCGAGCCGCTGGCGGCCGCCCTCGCCGCAGAGGGCTGACGACGAGCACTAGGCCAGCGTCTCGACCTCGAGTTGCTCGGCGGCGTGGCGGGCGCGCAGCACCTTCTTGTCGAACTTGCCGACGCTGGTCTTGGGCACCTCGGTGATGAATGCCCAGCGCTCGGGCAGGCAGAACTTGGCGCAGCGGCCGGTCAGCCACAGGCGCAACTCCTCGGCGGTGACCTCCGAGTCGGCCTTGCGCACGACGCACGCCAGCGGCCGTTCGTCCCAACGATCGTCGGGCACACCGATGACCGCCGCCTCGACGATGTCGGGATGGCCCATCAGGGCGTTCTCCAACTCGACCGACGAGACCCACTCGCCACCGGACTTGATCACGTCCTTGGACCGATCGCTGATCAACACGTAGCCGTTGGGCATGACCGAGGCCACATCGCCGGTGCGCAACCATCCATCGTGGAACTTCTCGGGATCGTCGAGCCGGTAGTACGACGCGGTGATCCACGGGCCGCGCACTTCGATCTCACCCAGCGACTCGCCGTCCCACGGAAGCGTCGCCCCGCTGTCGTCGGTGATCCGCAGTTCGACGCCCGGCAGGACTCGGCCGGTGCGGGCCCTCCAGGTGACTTCGTCGTCGCCGTCGAGGTCCTTGGGCGGATGCCCGATGGCGGCCACCGGGCTGGTCTCGGTCATCCCCCAACCCTGCACGATCGGCACGTCGAAGGCATCGAAGTATCCCTGGATCAGCGCCCGCGGCACCGCCGAACCACCGCACATCACCAGGCGCAGTGACGAGAGGTCGGCTGCCCTGCCGTTGTTGAGCAGATCGGTCAGCACGGTGGGCACCGCACCCGTCAGCGTCGGTCGGGTCTCCTCGATGATGCGGCTCAACGGCGCCGCTTGTAGGAACTGCTGCGGGAAGACCAGGTCGGCGCCGACCATCCACGCCGCGTACGGCGTGCCCCACGCATTGGCGTGGAACATCGGCACGATCACCAGCATGCGGTCGGTCTCCGCCAGGGCGATGTTGGTCGTCGAGGTGACCATCAGGGAGTGCAGGAACGTGCTGCGGTGGCTGTACATCACCCCTTTCGGGTTGCCCGTGGTGCCGCTCGTGTAACACATCGCCATCCCGGTTCGCTCGTCGAGGTCTGGATAGTCGAACCCGGGCTTCTCGGCTGCCAGCAAGGTGTCGTAGTCCAGCGTGTCGCCGAGCGCCGACGTGTCGCCCGACCCCTTGACGATGATGTGCCTGACGGTGGTCAACTGGTCGCGGACCTTGGCGAGCAAGGGGATGATCGACGCGTCGATGATGATGACCTGGTCCTCGGCGTGGTTGATGACGTAGGCCAACTGTTCCGGGAACAGCCGGATGTTCAGCGTGTGCAGGACCGCTCCCATGCAGGGCACGGCCAGGTACGCCTCCAGATGTGTCTGGTTGTTCCACATGAACGTGCCGACCCGGTCGCCTTGCTGCACTCCCAATCGGGTGAGGGCGGCGGCGAGTTGGTCGGCGCGATCGGCGACTTCGGCGAAGGTGGATTCGACGTACCCGTCGCCGGTGAAGGTGATCACCTTGCTCTTGGCGTGCACCGTGCGGCCGTGTTCGAGGATCGGTCGCATCGTCAACGGATAGTCCTGCATCGTGCTGAGCGGCATGTGTCTCCCTGTGATCGTGACTGAGGTCACGTTAGCCTGACGAGGTCACAACGGGGAATGGGGTCACCCACCTGCCGTGCCTGGTCGAATGGATCAAGCTCGGCGTCCTGGGTACCGAAATATTGAGGGGTATGGCAGGATTGCGCAGATGACCGCGGTCACGATGTCCACGACGGGGCGCGCCCACCCGACGATGCGATCGAGCGGGCGGTACTTCGTCAACGCTCCGATCGATGCTCTGCTGATCGGCGGCGCGTCGATCGTGCTGTACGCCGTCTTCCGGCTCCGACCGCAGTTGGCGGCGTCGCCCTCGGTGGCATCGCTGGCCGCAACCCTCGTGTGGGTGTGCAACTACCCACACTTCGCCTCGACCAACTATCGGCTCTACCACTCGCGATCGTCGATCTCTCAGTACCCACTGACCGGAATCGTGACGCCGGTGATCATGGTCGCCGCGGTCATCGGGTGCTACCTCTCACCAGCGGCGATCGCCCCGCTGTTCATCAAGCTCTACCTGCTGTGGTCGCCGTACCACTTCTCGGGCCAGACCTTGGGCATCACCATGGTCTACTCCCGCCGCACGGGGTTCGTGATCGACGGGTGGCTGCGTCGCAGCCTCACGGCGTTCATCTTCTTGACCTTCGCCGTGCAGAACGCCTGGGCCGAGGTCGGACTGCACGTCAACCCGTTCTACGGCGTCAACTACCCGACCCTCGGCGTGCCGCTGTGGCTGCCTCAGCTGCTGACGAAGCTGATGTGGATCACCCTCGCGTCCACCATTGCTCTCCTGGTGTGGAAGATCGCCAACGGCGGACCGAGGGTTCCGTTGATCGTGCTCCTTCCCGCGTTCACGCAGTACATCTGGTTCGTGGCCGCCCCGGCCGGCGACTTCCGCTACATGGTGCCCTTCTTCCACTCGCTGCAGTACCTGATGATCGCCTGGAACGTGCAGCTCAAGGAAGGGCTCGCCGAGCGCAAGCGCGATCCATCGGTGCGCTACGTGTGGTCGGAGTCCACGCGCTGGATGGCGATCAACATCGCCGGCGGCGTCGCCCTGTTCTGGGGGCTGCCGCACCTCGGCGCCCACTTCGGCAAACCACTGGTCTTCAGCACCGCGGTGATGCTCGCCGCGATCCAGGTCCATCACTTCTTCGTCGACGGCGTCATCTGGCGCCTGCACAACCCGGCGGCGCGTTCGCCGCTGTCGTCGTCGCTGCGAGAGATGAGCGGGGCCGGCAGATGAAGCACCGGCTGGCAACCATCGGCCTGGCGTGTGTGGGGGCGCTGATGTTCGCGGCCCCATGTCTGGCCTACACCCCTCCCGAGACCGACCCGCGAATCGTGGTCACGACTCCCCAAGGCAAGATCCTGGTTGCCCTGGCTCCGGAGAACGCTCCCGAGCACGTGAAGCAGTTCCTCATCGCGCTCGCCGCCGGAAATTTCAACGGCATCAACGTGTCTCGCATCTCGCCG
The DNA here is from genome assembly GCA_963805445.1 of Ilumatobacteraceae bacterium. Lineage (GTDB taxonomy): Bacteria > Actinomycetota > Acidimicrobiia > Acidimicrobiales > Ilumatobacteraceae > JAENVT01. Next base: position 31,531 of record CAWDUI010000002.1, read on the forward strand.
AAGTACTACGTCCAGGTGGTCGGCAAGGCGGGAACCGCACAACTCGCTGGTCAGCCCACCGAACGCGTCAAGGTCGGCAACCTGCACGGGGCATTCAGTGTGTACGACAGCGGCACCGCGGGCGACGTGCCCACCTTGATGTTCGTGCTCACGACGAGCCACCAGCTCGACACGGACTACACCTCGATCGGGTTCGTCGAGACGGGGATGAGCATTCTCGAGACGATGGCCGACGGAGGCACACTCGAGGATCACCGGCCCGCGGTGCCGCTGACCATCACCGAGATCCACATCGCTTCGATCAACGAACGCGCCTCACTGCGCCAAGCAGAGGCTGACGCTGCCTCCCAGAGCGACGGCACATCACTGCTGGCCGCGATCTTCATCCTCGCCTGCGCGGCATTCCTGGCTGCGCTGATCTCCGCGTTCCACGACCGGTTGGGCAAGCAGCGAGCCAGATCCCTGTCACTGATGGTGGCGCTGCTGTCGTTCTTCGCGGTCTGGGTGTCGCTCGGTGGAACCGAAGAAGGCTCGGGCTTGGTCGGTGTCGGATTGTTCATCGGCGCGATCGCCACGTTCAGGTTGATGGGGCGCTTCGAGCGGCCCGCACCGCGCCCGCAGGTCGACGAGAAGTCAGGCGGTGGTCCGCAGCCACGAGAGCTCGCCGATGGCGAACTGCACGCCGAGGCTGGGGTCGATGAAGCGCAGCGCGACCTCGAGGTCGTCCTCGGCCAGGGAGACGCAGCCACTGGTGGGCTTGCTGGCCCCGGCAGCGGAATACGAGTTGCGGTGCAGGAAGATCGCCGCGGCCAGCGCCGGCTCGCCGGGCACGTCTCCCGAGATCGGGTCGAGGTTGGCCCCGATGACGGCAGCGTGACCGTAGACGTCGCCGAAGCGAGCCAACCACTCATCGGGTGACGCACAACCTGGCCCATTGACCAGGGACTGGTACGACGGCGTGTGCGGCGTTGCTCCCCAGCAGTCCTCGTGCCGCACCAACCGGTACGACCCTCGAACTCCGATGTCGGCACGGTTGCCGAAGAACTCGAACCGTTGACCATCCCACGCCTGAACACTCCCGAGCGGGAACGTACCGGCCGGTGTCGTGCCATCGCCCGATCGCCGGTCTGCCAGCGGTCGCATGCCACTCTTGCCCAGCCTCGCTTCGACCGGCGCCTGCTGACATCGCCACTCGCCGCCAACGGAGCGGGCCACGATCTGCAGCGACGCGACCGACGACGACCAGGAGGCAGCTGAGACGATCACGAACTGCCGGGCCGAAGGATGCCGGCTCGACAGTTCGAGTGCCGTGGCGATGTCGCACTGTGCGCCGGGGGTGAAGGCGACATCGCGAGTCGCGACGTGAGTCGCGACACCCGGAGCAATCACGGGCGGCGCAGCACCCACCGGCGCACCGGGGACCGTGGTTGCGACCAACGACAAGATCGCCGAAACCACCACACGCCGATCCATCCGTTGCAGTCTACGAACACGCCCGAGGGCCTGGCCGGCGCGGGTACGGGCTGGATGTCAGACGGCCCGCTCGACACGGATGTCGCCCGACACGGTCTTCAGCTGCAACCGCACCGGGCGGCGTTCACCCTGAACGGTGACCGGTGCCGGGTCGGGTAACGACGCCCGGCCGCTGAGCGTCGAGATATCGGCATCGACGCGTATGCCGCTCGGGAGGCCGATCCGCACGTCTCCGGAGATCGAACGCACCCCGATGTCAGTCCCACCGCACCGCCCGACGCGGACGTCACCGCTCGTCGACACGATCGCGACGTCGCTGTCGCACAGGTCGACGCGCAGGTCCCCCGAGGTCAGCGAGGCACCGAGCTTGCCGTGCACGCTGCGCAGCGTGCACGCCCCCGAGATCGACGCCACGTGGGCGTCGCCGGAAACATCACCGCACGAGACGTCGCCCGATGCCGTGGTGACGTCGAGCCGATCGACGTCGCCGACCTCCACGGACCCAGAGGCCGTGTGCACCCTCACCACACCGAGCGAACCGACCAGACGCACCTCACCCGATGTGGAGCTGAGCTCGACATCGGTCCCGATCGGCACATGAGCGATCAGCCGGGTGTGGCGCCCACGCCGGCCCCGAGCGCGATGGGTGCCGAACGGAGATCCGGTCGCCGGTCTGATAGATCTCGAATTCGTCTGCGTCGTTCGCATCGATCGTCAGGCTCACGATGCCTGCATCACCGGCGAAGACCTCGATCGTGCCGACGGGCATCCGGATGTCGAGAGCAGGTCGCTCGCCGACCTCCCACTGCTCGTTGCGACTCATGTACGACTTTCTACAGGTCGAAGCTATGGGTCGTGCGGAACCCACGGGCTTGTTGGGACTTACGCGCCCGCCGGGAAAGCGCGTCGAGCACCCAGCTGTTGACCGACGCACCGGCGGTGTCGGCGGCGTCTTCGATCAGGGTCTTCAGCGACGGCGGAACGCGCAGCGTGATCCTGGCGTCGAGCTCCTCGGACGAGTTGGGTTCGACGGTTGCCGCTGACTCGGCGATCCGCAGCGATGGATCGCCGTCGGCCAGGATCAGGTCGACTGTTCGATCGGGCAGCTGCGCCCGCACTTCGCAGGCTGCCTGCTCGGCGAGGTCCATGGCCGCCTGGCGGATGACAGGCCCCAGGGCCGTGGTGAGATGGTCGATCGCCTCCTCGACGGCGACGTCGCCGCCTGCCAGCGAGCCTTGACTGGCAAGGGCGGCCTGCACGGCGTTGATGATGGATTGCACCTGCATGGCGTCGAGGTCGCTGTTCAGCCGCGACGACGGCGGCGGTTTCCGAGGCGGGCGATGCCGCGTCGGTGGTGGCGGACCTGGTCGAGGTGGCGGACCTGTTCGAGATGGCGGACGCGATCCGCATGGAGGGAAGCGATGAACTCTGGAGTGCTGAAGAAGGGTGACATCAACTTGTCCTTTCGGTGACATCACTATGATGTCATAGTGATGTCACCTCGTCAAGACCCTTCTGGCGGGGCACCGAGAGCGACGAGTTCGGCCAGGTCAGGGTCGTAGTTGGCAATGATCTGGCGCACTCTCTCGACGGCCAGGTAGGCCAGCCCGTCGACCAATTCGACGAAAAGATCGTGCGCTGCGGCCCGCGGCCAGCGGGCCGGGAGCAAGGCATTGGGGAGATCGGGATCGGTGATGGCGAACACGAACCAGCGGTAGTTGGCCCGGGTCCGGCTGACCAAGGCCTCGGTCGAACCGATCCGGCCGTTCTCCAGCCGACGCATCACCGGTCGGAAGTTGCGGACGAACTCCGAGTACGAACGCCCGAGGTCGGCGAGGTTCCATGCCGACGCCACCGGCAGCCGTGCCGCGGTCGGCAACTCGGTGGCGCGGATCACCGTGCATGACCGCGCCGGGGCGATCTCGAGGGCGATGTCGAGGTCGCGGTCGGGAGCGTGCGGCGACACCCACAGACCGTCGTAGAGCGGAGCGAAACCCAGGGACTGCAGCCGAGCGCGCAGCATGGGGCGCAACCGCCGCTGGTCCTCCGGCACCGTGAAGGCGATCATCGTCCATACCCCGTCCCAGTCGGGCCGCGGTTTGCCGAAGGCGCGCGTGTGAATAGGGCCGTACGGCAGGAGGTGACGGAACCCGTCGGCGACGCGGTAAAAGGTGTTGCGACCGTCTTTGGTGCCGACCAGCAGTCCGCGGATCGAGAGGCGGCTCAGGGCCGCCCGCGCACCCGATGGGTTGACGTCGAACTCGGCGAGCAGGTCGACGAGGGCGGCCGAGGGCAACGGCTCGCTGCGCCCCGACCAGTAGTCACCGAGCAGTGCCAGCAGCAGGTGCTGCGGCGGGAACCCGACCTGGAACCGCGGCATGTCGAGCTCGCCGAACTCGGTGAATCGCGCCACCGTGTCGTGGGCGACCACCGGCAGATCGCGGTCGGCGTCGGTGATCGAGGGCTGACGCACTCGACTCCGACTCTCACTCACCGGAGCAACGGTAGCGACTACGGATTGATCAGCCCGTCTTGGTCGTTGATCAAGAATTTCATCCCCCGTTCCAGGAAGTCTCCCACCACGTCGGCGAACGCTTCCGGCCGGTCGCACTGAATGTCGTGAGCGGCGTCGTACACGAACTGCAACGACGAATTGCGCAGCGCGCGACGCAAGACACGCCCGTTGATGGGGTTGATGATCCCGTCATCGCGACCGAACAGGATCAGGGTTCGCGTCGGGAGCTCGGTCAGCCGAGCAAGCAGCCCGTCGTCGGTCCCATCACCCATCAGCCGCTCCACGGTCGGCCACACCCGCGCCATGAACGCAGGATCCGGCGGCGCCATGTGGGGGATGCGCTCGGGATGCGACCGGAAGGCTTTGACGAACGCTCTGGTTCCAGCGTGGACGGGTGGACCGATGCCTCGCGGAACTTGCCCGGCGCCTCGAGCACCACGGACTCGACCCGGTCGGTGAACGCAGCGATGAGGTGCAACGCACACGCCCCACCGAACGACGTGCCCATCAGATGGAACCGGTCGAGACCGAGCGCGGTGGCGATGTCGGCAACCTGTGCGGCAAGGCCATCGAAATCGGCGACGTCGTTGGGCTGCGCGCCCCATCCCGGGAGCTCGAGCACGATCACGCGGAACCGCTCGGCGAGCGCGTCGAGGGCGAACGTCATCACCGGCCCGCCTGCACCGGGCAGGTACAGGACGGCCGGGCCATCGCCGGCCTCGAGGTAGCGCACGGTGAACCCGGCGGCCTCGACCGTTCGTTCGACGAACGTCGAACCGGGCGCTCGAACTGCTGTGTCGGTCACGACTGCACTCCCCGATGTAGTTCTGCATCCGATGTAGTTCCGGCACGATTTCCTCGCCGATCAGCTTCAGGCTCGACAGCATCGAGTCGTGGGGCAGCGGGTTGACCGTGCCGAGCGAGACTTCGAGCCGCCCCATGCCGAGCACGTCGTGGATCTCGTTGATCATGGCCAGCACGGTTGCCGGGCTGCCGTACAGGGCCGGGCCCATCGTCATCGGCGGCGCCATCGATGGATCGATCGTGACATGCTTCGGCACACCGCCCAAGGCCGCGCCGATCTGGGCCATCGTCATCATGATGTCGGGCGATGCACCCTTGAAGATGCTCATCAGTCCGCCTCCGCTGAGCGCCTTCATGGTCTCCTGCGCCTCCTCATCGGTCGGCGTGACGTACATGAAGTGGCGATATTGCAGGTTGTCGGCAGTGGGTTCCCACCCCGCCTGTGCCGCAGCCTGCCGATACAGCACCGCGTGCTCGGCGCACTTCGCCGCGGGCATGTACGAGAACCCGAGATCGAGACCGTGCAGCCCGGCGAAGATCGCGCCATCCTTGCTGTTTCCCGATATCAGGATTCGGGGATGTGGGTCCTGTACCCGGCGCGGCCACACAGCGATGTTGCGATATCGGTAGTAGCGACCTTCCCAGCCGAACGGCTCGGGCTCGGTGAAACACGCCTTGAGCAGCAGGATGCCCTCCTCGTACCGATCCCGCGACTCCCACGGGTTGGAGCCGTAGGTGAGGTACTCGTTCGGTGTGCCGCGCAGCATTCCGATGCGGAGGCGACCGTCGAGGAGGTTGTCGAGCATCGAGTACTCCTCGGCGATGCGGACCGGGTTGTTCAACGGCAGGTCGGTACCGAACACTCCGATCTGCGCATCCGGGAACTTCCTCCCGGCGACCGCAGCCAAGATGATCGGGTTGGGTGTCAGCTGCTTCGGCGAGTAGTGGTGCTCGGCGAAGTTCAGCGCGTCGAACCCAGCTTCGAGGGCGGCTGCACACTCGATCAGTCCGTGCTCGATCGTCGCGCTGACCAGGTCGGTCTCACAGATGCGCGGTGGGGCCGGCCACGAGTCGCCGTGCTGCCCCCAGTAGTTCATCGTGTGGAAGAACTCGATTTTCATACCGGAAGAATAGACGCATAAATTCACACTGTCGATAGCAAATGTGTAATTGATCGCCAGAAGTGGGCCGGCTAGCGAACCTCGGCGAGCTGGCCGCCCCGGATCAGGTCCCAATCGATCTCATAGCCGAGGCCTGGGCGGGTCGGCGCCTTCGCCAGGCCGGCGCGGTCGATCTCGATCGGGCTGGTGAGGCCGTAGCTGAAATGCGCCGTGTCGTACTCGTTCGGCGGGTGGATCACGATGACCTCGTAGTACTCGCAGTTGCGCATCGCCATCACGACGTGCAGCGTCGCCACGTTGTTGAGCGCGTTGTAGGCATCGTGCACCTCGCAGTTCATGTTGAACGCCTCGGCCAGGTGGGCAATCTTCACGGCCCGTCCCATTCGGCGCGTGTCGCGTCGGCGACGCGAGTGATGAGGCCGATCTGATCGGCGACCGATCCGGCAACGATCCGGTTGGCGATCCCGACGTGTGTCAGACCCGCCTGGCGCATGGCCCCAACATGGCCGGCCCACTGATCGGGCGGCGTCACGTGGGTCACCAGGCGACCTTCCATCCCGAACGTCTCGACATCTCGACCGGCCGCGACGACCTCGGTTCGAAGACGATCGACCAGCTGCAGCATGCCATCGAGGTTCGTGCCGAGCGGCGCCATCATCTTGAACCCGTCGGCCAGCCGCGCCGCGCGTTGATCGTGACGTCGCCGGGCATACCGGCGGTGTCGAAGTTCCCGCCACCCATCCAGATCGGGATCGAGCGGTCGGGACGCGGGTGCAGCGCAACTTCGTCGAGCACGACGTGCTTGCCGTGATAGGTGACCAACGGCTGCGTCCACAACAGCCGCATCGCCTCGATCTGCTCTTCGATCCGTGCTCCCCTGGTGGCCGGGTCGACGCCGACGGCTTCGAGCTCGCGTCGTTGCCACCCGACGCTGACGCCGAGCCGGAGGCGGCCACCGCTCAGCAAGTCGACCTCGGCGGCCTGCTTGGCGGCGAGCGCCGCCGGACGGAGGGCGAGCAACGTCATCCCGGTGTTCAGCTCGATGCCATCGGTGATCCCGGCGAGGAAGGCGAGCAGCGTGAACGACTCGTGCCAGGGCTCGTCGAACGACAGCCCGGGAGGAAACGGTGAGGCGCTCGACGACACCACGTGCTCCGAGAAACCGACGTGGGCATAGCCCAGCTCCTGTGCCGCCTGCACGTAGTCGCGGATCTCGACCGAGTGGGCAAAGTACGGAAGATCGACACCGACGCGCATGAGGGCGACAGTAACGCGAGAGCAGCGAATAGTCGACAGATGAGCTGCAGGTCGTCGCAGCATATGCTGCCTATTCATGCGCCTGTTCAACCTTGCCGGTCGCCTCAGCACCTTCGTCGACGGCGCGGTCGTCGACGTAGCCAGGGCCAGCAACAACCGAATCTCATCCGAGCCGCAGCAGATGTTCGACGACTGGCCAGCGCTGACAGCGTGGGGCGAGTCCGCGGGAGCCCACGGGGCCGGCGAGGTCGACGTGCAGCAGTTGCTCGCACCCGTGCCTCGGCCTCCGCAGGTCTTCGCGATCGGCCTCAACTACAAGGCACACGCGCAAGAAGGCATCTTCAGCGTGCCGGAGGAGCCGACCGTGTTCACCAAGTGGCCGACCTGCATCGTCGGGCCGTCCCATGCCGTCGAGTTGCCGGTCGACACCGACTGGGAGATCGAACTGGTCGTCGCCATCTCGCGTCGCGCCTTCCGGGTCGGCGCGGCGGACGCGATGTCGCATGTCGCCGGGTTCACCATCGGCCAGGACCTGTCGGACCGCGTGCTGCAACGCAAGGGACCAGCGCCGCAATGGAACCTCGGCAAGTCACGATACGGCTACGGCCCGACCGGGCCGTGGCTGGTCACGCTCGACGAGCTCGCCGATCCGCACGACATGGCGATCCACAGCTCATTGGCCGGCGAGGTGCTGCAGACGTCGCGCACATCGATGTTGATCTTCGACATCCCCACGCTGATCGAGTACATCTCCGCGGTGTGCCCGTTGTTACCCGGTGACCTGATCTTCACGGGTACGCCCGAGGGTGTCGGCTATGCCCGCACGCCACCCCGCTTCTTGCACCCCGGCGATGTCTTGACCAGCACGATCGAAGGGATCGGCGACCTCGTCACCCATTTCGTCTGACGGCGATCAGGTCAGCAGCGTCTTCTGCACCTTGCCCATGGCGTTGCGCGGCAAGAGCGTCGACCACGCGGACCTCGCGGGGGCGCTTGTGCACCGACAAGAGAGCGGCCACATGGTTGATCAACGCGGCGTCGTCGACATCGCTGCAGACCACGAACGCCACGATCCGCTGACCGAGATCAGCATCGCTGACACCGATCACCGCCGCCTCGGTGACACCGGGGTGAGTCAGCAACGCGGCCTCGACCTCGCCAGCACCCACCTTGAAGCCGCCCGTCTTGATGATGTCGATCGACTGCCGCCCGACGATGCGGTGGTACCCACCCTCGTCGATCACCACGGCGTCGCCGGTGCGGAACCACTCGCCGTCGAGCGACGCCGCCGTCGCGTCGGGCCGATTGAGGTACTCGTCGAACATGGTTGCGCCGCGGATCTGCAACTCACCGATCGTCTCGCCGTCGTGACCGATCTCTTGACCGGTGTCGTCGACCAGCCTGCTCTCGACGCCGCGGATGGGCACACCGACCCAGCCCGGCCGCCGCTCGCCGTCGAAACGCGTCGACACCGTGATCAGCGTTTCGGTCATGCCGTACCGCTCGACCGGGACTTGGCCGGTCAACGACCGCATCTGCTCGAACACGGCGACCGGCAGCGGCGGCGCTGCCCGACACGACCAGGCGCGCTCCGCGCAGTGCGGCGGCAAGCGTCGGCTCGGCACAGATCCGCGACCACACGGTGGGCACGCCGAAGTACATCGTGCCGTCCGGCCGCCGCGTATGCCTGCGGCGTCGGCCTGCCCGTGTGCACGAGGCGTGACCCGACGCGCAGCGCGCCGAGCACTCCCAGCACCAGCCCATGCACATGGAACAGCGGCAGACCGTGCACCAACGTGTCGTCAGGCGTCCACTGCCACGCGTCGGCAAGCCCATCGAGATCCGCAGCTACTGCGCGTCGCGACAGCACGACGCCCTTGGGCAGACCCGTCGTGCCGGAGGTGTACATGATCAGCGCCGTGGCGTCGAGCGACGGCTCGCTGCCGGCCCAGTCGGCCTCGCCGCCGATCGACACCTGTGGCAGCGTGATCTCGGGCCACAGCGGGTCACCGATCGTCGCCGCCGCGCCGGAGTCGCGCAGCATGTGCTCACGCTCCATCGGCCCGGCGTCGGCGGGCATCGGCACCACGGGCACTCCGGCCATCAAGCCGGCCACCACGCCGACGACGGTGTCGAGCGTCGCTGTCGCCCGCAGCGCGACAGCAGGCATGCCCTCGAGGCGCTGAGCGACCGCGGCCGCCCGTCGGCTCAACTGCGCCCACGACACCGAATCTCCGTCGACGGTCAACGCCGCGGAGTGGTCCCCCAGATCACCGGTCAGCGCCGGCAGCAACGCGGCTCACGATGCACCCACTCGCACGACGACCTTGCCGTACAGATCCGGCTGCTGGGCGCGCTCGAATGCGGCATGGAGCCGATCGAGCGGATACACCGAATCGATCACCGGATGCAGGTCGCTGGCCTCCATGAACTGCAGCAGCTGCTGCGTCTCGACACGACTGGCGCCACTGACCCCGATGATCGAGATCTGCCGGTAGAAGATCCTGGCCAGGTCTGCAGCCGGGTCGCCCGTGGTCGCACCCGACACGACGACCCGACCACCCGGTCGCACGCTGCGCAGGCTGTGCTTCCACGTCGCCTCGCCGACGGTCTCGATGACGATGTCGACCGGAGCCGACAGGCGCTTCCCGGTCTCGACCGCCTCGTGCGCACCGAGCTGCAGGGCCCGCTCGCGCTTGTGGGCCGAGCGGCTCGTGACGACGACGCGCAACCCCGCTGCCCTGGCCAACGCCGCGGCCGCAGTCGCGACACCACCACCGGCGCCCTGGATCAACACCGTCTCGCCCGGCTCGGCGTGCCCGCGGGTGAACAGCATGCGGTACGCCGTCGTCCAGGCGACCGTGATGCAACCGGCTTCCTCCAACGACATGTACGCCGGCTTCGGCACCAGGTTGCGCGTCGGCACGATCGAGTGCGAGGCGAACGACCCGGGAAAGCGCTCCGACACCAGCGCCCGGCCGGGGTCGAACGATTCATCACCATGGCCGGCATCCGGATTGCCGAACGACCCCGACACGATCACCTCGTTGCCATCTTCATCCCAACCGGCGATGTCGCACCCGAGCACCATCGGGAACTGATCCGCACGCACACCGACCCCGCGCATCGACCACAGGTCGTGCATGTTGATCGACGTGGCCGCCACCCGCACGAGCGTGTGGCCTTCGGGGGCGATCGGGTCGGGCCAGTCGTCGCGCAGTTCGAGCATCGACAACGGCTCGGTCTCGTTGATGCCGGTTGCAACCGCAGCCCTCACGGCTCCCCTTTCAGATTCGTGGCGACACCGTAGCTCTGGGAAACTCTCCGATCATGTTCGACAATCCGTGGGATCCACGTCAGCGCACCGACCTCACCGACAACGAACGGGTCGTCCTGCACTTCATGGGCGACTGCATGCACGGCGACGATCTGACACTGGTCGATCGCTACGTCGCCGAGGGATACATCCAGCACACCCCCGGCATCGGGCAAGGTCGCGAGGGACTGCGCCACTACCTCCACGAGGTCGCCTGGAAACGCCCGGGGCGTCGCAACTGGCGACCGATCCACCTCTTCGCCGCCGGTGATTTCGTGATCCTGCACAAGCTGCTGCCGGCCGTCGTGATCGCCGACTTCCTGCGCTTCGATTCCGACGGGATGATGGCCGAGCATTGGGACGTCGTTCAGCCGCTGCCCGAACCCGATTACGACCCCCTGCGCCCCTCGGTCGAGAACCTCGACCGATTCCGCGCCGTGTTCGGCATCACCGATTGACTCGGGCTACGAGCCATCGGCGACGAGGTCGGCAATCGTTCGCAGCACCGTGCTGCTGAGCGCCAACTGAGTCTCGGTGCGATTGACGTCGGGCGACGAGACGACACGCTGCAGGATCACGTGCAGGTGATCGTTGGACCGGGCAACGATGCGCACCAGCAGGTCACCCGAGCCGGTGACGGTGTGGATCTCGAGGATCTCGGGGATCGTGCGAGATGAGCGACGACGCGGGTGTGCGATCCCTGCGAGATGGCCAGCGTGGTGAACGCCAGCACGCCCAGCCCGGCGGCGGCCGGATCGATGTCGGGGCCGTAGCCGACGATCACCTTGCGGTCCTCGAGACGGCGCAACCGGGTCAACACCGTGCCTCTTGCGCAGTCGAGCACGCGTGCCAGATCGGACACCGTCGAGTGTGGAGCGACACGCAGACGGCCGATCAGGCGGCGGTCGAGTGAATCGAGGGCCGAGCCCCGATCATCCAAGGTGTGCACCTTCACGGCGCAGCACGCATCGCCTGCGGATCAGATTGAACAACATGTCTCGCATTCTACGTCATTCTGATCAATGCTCTTGACCATCATTGATCACCTTGGTTTGATGGTAGCCATGTCGTTCATCAAGAAGGTCGATCACATCACGTACGCCTGCGAGGCGGGCACCATCGAGAAGTGGGCGTGGTTCCACATCGAAGTCGAGGGCGGCACGCTGATCAATCGCATCGACGACGTTCGCCCTGGCGATCCCGACAGCAGCATGAAGATCTGGTGCATCGACTTCGGCGATTTCGGTGTCGCCCTCATCGAGGGCATCGACCGGGCGAAGAAGTCGCAGGTCACCAAGTTCGTCGATCGGCACGGCGACCACTCGTGCCAGCACGTGGCCTACGACACGTACGACCTCGAGAAGTTCCTGGCCCACATGCGCGATCGGCGGCTCGGCCAGAGGCGGCACGCTGGTGCGCAACGACGGATTCGGGATGCTGAAGCAGATGTTCGCACGCGGCTACTCCGAGGGCGATGCCGCCGAGGCGAGCTTCCCCGAGTACGTGCAGCGCCCGTCGGTCGGCGATGCCGACGACGTCGCACATCACCTTCGCCGAAGAGACCGGCCAGGGCTTCTACGACCAGATCGAAGACGCCGTCGCGGCCGGCGACGAAGAGCCGTTCTTCGACTTCTCCAAGATGCCGGCCGACTGGCAGGTCCCGGCAGCCCAGCCGCTGACGGCTCGCTGAACCCTCCGCCTGTGGAGTGTCTCGATGCACCCAGGCGGTGCCCAAACACTCCACACGAGTTCGCTACACGGGCAGATCGCCGGTGGCGGTGCGCGTCGAGCCGTGGTCGCGATATGCCGCGATCGTTCGTTGGGCGATGCGCATCTGGTGCACTTCGTCGGCGCCGTCGGCGAAGCGCGCCCAACGAGCATGCTGATACATGCCGGCCAGCGGCGTGTCGGTCGAGTAGCCGAGGGCACCGTGGACCTGGATGGAACGGTCGATCACGCGGCCGAGCATGTTGGCCACGAAGTGCTTGGCCATCGACACCTCCGATTTGAAGTCGAGGCCCTGGTCGATGCGGTAGGCGGCGTGGAGCACCATCAACTTCGCTTGGTACAACTCCATCGTCGAGTCGGCGATCATCCATTGGATGCCCTGCTTCTCGGCCAGCACGCGATCCGTGTGCGTACCGGTACAGCGATCGGTCGACCATCATGTCGAGGGCGGTCTCGGCCTGGGCGATCCAGCGCATGCAGTGCGCCAATCGGGCCGGCCCGAGGCGGTACTGACCGAGCAGGTGACCCTGCCCGCGGCCGCCGAGCATGTTGGCGTTCGGCACGCGTAGGTCTTCGATCACGATCTCGCTGTGCCCGGTTCCCCCGTGCATGGTCTCGACCTCGCGCACCCGGTTCCATCCCGGCGAGGGGATGTCGACGATGAAGGCCGTGTTGGCGGCCTGCGGCAGGTCGGGGTTGTCCTCCGTGCGCGCCAGCAGGATCGCGAACGCAGCACGGCGAGCGTTGGAGATGAACCACTTGTGACCGTTGATGACCCACTCGTCACCGTCGCGGACCGCCGCGGTGCGGATCAGCGTGGGGTCGCTGCCGGCGACCTCGGGCTCGGTCATCGCGAAGCAACTCATCTTGTAGCCGTCGCACAGCGGCCGCAGGTACTTCTCTTTCTGCTCCGGCGGTGGCCCAGTGCAACAGGGTGTGCATGTTGCCCTCGTCGGGCGCCTGGCAGTTCAACACGAAGGGGCCGTACGAGGCCTTCGCCGCCTCGGCCTGCACCATCGCCAACTCGACGTGACCGAGACCCATCCCGCCCCACTCCTTCGGCATCTGCGGCAGCCACAGGCCGGCGTCCTTGGCCGCCTGGCGCATGCTCATCAGCAGCGAGAGGTACTCCTTGCGGTCCATTCGCTCGGGATCGGCCATCTTCGCCTCGCCGGGCTTGACCACGTCGTCGACGAAGGTCCTGACACGCAGCCGGATGTCTTCCAGTTCGGGAGAGAGGGTGAAGTCGATGGCCATGCCGGTCATCGTCGCACCCGAACCGGGTGGCATACGAGCCGACGCCGAACGGATGGCCCCAACTACGGTGGTGCGATGCGCACCCTGTCGAGAAGCGGCGTCGCTTCTTGGTCCTCTTGATGGCAACGTCGTCGTGTTCCTCGTCGGGGAAGTCCGACGACATCCGCGGCGCCGGAGACGACCGGCTCGGTGCGGCCCACCACGGCCGCCGGCTCGCCAGGGACGTTCGGGATCCCGCAGCGCTCGGCTCGCTGAAGGTCACGGTCAGCAACCCAATGGTCGAATCCGACGCGGACGGGCCATTCCTCACCCTCACCGTGCGCGCCGAGAACAAGACGTCGACCGACGTTCAGTCGCCGCAGTTCCAACTGCACTGCTCGGGCGATCGGGCAGGTGGAGCTTGGCTGACGACGTCGACCTTCAAGCAGGAGGATCCGGTGCCACCGCTGTCGTTCAACGAGGGCGTCCTCAGCCTGCTGGTGCCGGGTGACGACCGGGGCGGCGGGCCGAGATCATCGTGCGCCTCACCGGCGACGGTGGTTGCAACGCTGCTGGCCTTCGACAACGTCGGTGCGAGCCCGCCGAAGGAGAAGCGGGTCGAGTGGGCGGTGCCCAGCGAACTCGTCGCCCAACTGAACGCGGCGTGAACACCGAGACGAGCCGGTGCCGCCGCGGCGGCACCGGCTCGTGATCGGAGCTAACGGGTGGAGGTGAGGGGAATTGAACCCCTGGCCTCAACAGTGCGATTGTTGCGCTCTGCCAACTGAGCTACACCCCCGTTGGAGACCCTGAGTGTAGCGGTGTGGCCCCGAAGCGACCACGAACGATTCTCGAGTGGTGCGTCGATCGGGCGCATCGAAAGTGCGTACTTTCGATGCGGGATGTGTGCGTTGAAATTACGCACTTCACACCGTTCGACCGCTGGCAGCGACCACCGACAACTCAGGCGGCGTTGAACCAGTTGGTGTCTGCCTCGCGGTCGACTTCGAGCGACCGGATCTGCACCAGCTTGTAGCAGTAGCAGCACAGCGAGATGAACGAGAACGTGAACGCGTAGACCATCGAGTTGGCCTTGGTGGTCCCGGCGAGGAACGCGGTGACGCCGGTCACGAGCACGAGGATGAAGAAGACGTTGGCCCGACGGCGGCGGACGAGCTCGCGCTGGCTGACCTTGTGCAGGTGGGCCTGGCGGTGCTGGCCGGAGGTGTGATCGAGCGTCGCCGCGTGCATGCGCTGACCGGCCACGGAGGCGGCAGCGGTGCGGTGCATCTGCCCGGGACGACCCGGTGCTGCCGGACGCGACAGGGGCGACGGTGACGCCAGCGGGCGGCCCATCGAACGCATCGGCACCATGGTTCGAGTCGGCACTGCACGCTGCAGCGTGGAGAGCTGACGGCGAAAGTCGGTGACCGACGAATTCGGTCGATTCTCGACTCGAGAGCGCAACAGCGGTGGGACCAGGACGGCGGCCCACGCAGCGAGGACAGCCAACAAAACGATCTTGCTCATCGGCTACGCGATTCCCTTGTCAGACATCTGTTCACGATTCCTTCTGAGGTGCCACGCCGGCGAACACGACATTAACCGGCGGGGTTGTTTCATTACGAATCTACTACATTCGTAACACTGGCCGTCACGTTATCAGCTCTTCGGTACGTACCGGACCGCCCCCCGGTCTTCTCCCACAGCGCCAGTTCGCCGATCACCATGCCCCGGTCGGCCGACTTGCACATGTCGTAGATCGTCAGCGCCGCGATCGCGCACGCGTGCAACGCCTCCATCTCGACCCCGGTGCGATCGACGGTGTCGACCTGCGCCTCGATGGCGACGTGGTCGTCGCCGATCTCGAAGTTGACGTGCACCGAACCGACCAGCAGCGGATGGCACAGCGGGATCATGTCGCTGGTGCGCTTGGCGGCCTGGATCCCGGCGACGCGCGCGACTGCCAGCACATCGCCCTTCTTGACCTCGCGGTTGGCGATGGCCGCCGTGGTCTCGGGCTTCATGAACACCTTGCAACGCGCGACGGCGCGTCGGTGGGTCGGCTCCTTGGGCGTGACGTCGACCATGCGGGCCCGTCCCATGGGGTCGAGATGGGTGAACGCAAGATCGCTCATGTAGGTGATCACTCTAGTGAACGCGGGCCGGCTCGGACCCGACACGAGCATCGTGATCAGCCCGGTGATCACCGGGCCGGTGTCGACGACCTCGAACGCCGTGCCGGGGATCGCCTTCAGCTGTTCAGGTCGCTGTCGTTCCAGCGCGGGGTCGGGCGCGCCCTGGAAGTACCAGTTGCTGCCGTTGTCGGCGACGATCAGGCCGTATCGCTGCATGGCCGCGGCGATGACCTTGGCCTGACCGGTGAGCGAACCGATGTCGAAGCCGGCGCTGCAGCCGGAACCGCATGCCCATCGCCGGCAGCGTCGGGATCCGTCTTGTTCGAGGCGACTGTGGGATGCCGGCAGGATGAAGCCGCGCTGTGTCTGGGAGAACGTGACCCGGATCGCGTGGCCGATCTCGCCGGCGGCGACCTCGTCGTAGCGGACCAGACCGGGCAGGATCGGCAGTCCTGCGGCGTCGGCACTGGTCCAGCCGAGCGGCGTGGCGCACCGGTCGACAGGTCGAACTTCGCGCCGGCATGTCGGCGATCCAGCCCGCACCGAACCGTCGGCCGACGTACAGCTCGTAGAGCTGACAGGTCCGTTGCTGCACGCACGAGCACGTGGCGATCGCCGCCCGCCGCCGCCCTCGATCGGGCGCGTCGAGCGGGATCGGGAACGGACCGGGATCGCTCTCGTCGCCGTACGCGTCGTAGCACGATCGGCACCAGTGGCTGCGTCGGCGGGCACGACGACGTACGGAATGCCGTAGTCGGGGTTCTCGCCGAAGTCGGGATGCAGCGATCGGAGCCGATCGACTGGATGTGGCTGATGATCTGCGCGCCGAGTCGGATGCAGCGGCGCCGGACGCGATCTCGGTGTTCCAGGCGTTGTCCGCCGGGAAGACCGGGCAGCCGCCGACGGTGCGGCCCGCGGCGGCCGCAGCCGCTTCGCCGGCAGGCTCGCCGTGGCGCCGGTCGAGATCGTCGTGGGCACTGCGGCACGCGACCCCACGCGACGCCGAGCGCGGCGACGACCGTGGCCACGACCGGCCAGCGACGGACGACGCAAGTCAGCCGCCGATCTGGCTCATCGACCGCGTCGGGCCGGACGAAGTTCACCTGGTTGATCTGGTGGCCGGCCCACTTCGTGCCGACCGCCCGCTCGATCTCCGCGGCGACGCGTCGTCGTCGGCGCCACCGCGCATCAGCTCGCGGAGGTCGAACTCGTCGGTGGCGAACAGGCAGGTGCGGAACTGGCCGTCGGCCGTGAGCCGCACGCGGTCGCAGTCGCCGCAGAACGGCTTGGTGACGGTGGGGATCACGCCGACGGTGCCGCGCCCGTCGAGGTACCGCCAGCGGTCGGCCGGCGCCGCGCCCGCGGACGGCACCTGCTCGAGCGGGAACACCGCGTCGATCGCCGCGACGATCTCGTCCTGGCTCGACGACCTGCGGCGTTGACCCAGTGCGCCGGTGGCGTCGAGCGGCATGAACTCGATGAACCGCACCTCGACATCGTGCTCGCGCCCGAACCGGGCGAGGTCGACGATCTCGTCGTCGTTGACGCCGCGCTCGACGACGGCGTTGATCTTGACCGGCGCGAACCCGGCTTCCTTGGCCGCCTCGATGCCGTCGAGCACGCTGTCCAGCTCGTCGCGCCGGGTCATCTGCCAAGAACGGTCGCGCGTGCAGCGTGTCGAGGCTGATGTTGACCCGGTCGAGCCCGGCCTGGCGCAGGTCGTGCGCGACCAGCCGGAACGTGGCGCCGTTGGTGGTCGATCGACAGGTCGGGTGCCTGGCCGGCACGTGGCGACGCGAGACGACGACGGCACTCGCAGCGCGGCGAGCTTGCCGACGAGCACCGGGAGGTGGGCGCGGACGGTGGGCTCGCCGCCGGTGAGCCGGAGGCCGTCGACCTCGAACCGCTCGACGAAGATCCGGGCCAGCCGCTCGATCTCCTCGAACGTCAGCACCTCGCTGCGCGGCACCCACATCATGCCCTCCTCCGGCATGCAGTACGTGCAGCGGAAGTTGCAGCGGTCGGTGACCGAGATGCGCAGGTCGCGGATGGTGCGTCCGAACGGATCGACCAGATCCATGGCCGTCAGGCTATCGAGCAGCAGACATCGTGGCAGCACGCGAGCACCTCGCCGCCGGCTCGACGCCGTCGCCGTCGGGGACGATCGCGATCGCGTTGGCCAGCGACGTGGCCGCCAGCTGGTGGCTGCCCTGGGCCCCGACCGGACGCGACGTGGCACCGGCCGTCGTCGCCGAAGCGCGCCGAACACCCGCATGTAGTGGGTCTTGCCGTCGGGCCGCCGTGGCAGCGCCGTCGTCGGCCACCGCGACGACCTGGGTCGGTCGAGTGTCGATGTGGCCCATCATCTGGCGCAGCGCCGGGCGGGCGAAGCAGCTCGAAGCTGACCATCGAGCTGACCGGGTTGCCGGGCAGGCCGAAGATCGGGCGCGGCGACTCGCCCGCGTCGAGCAGCCCGAACGCGAACGGCTTGGCCGGCTTGATCGCGATCTGCATCCAGCGCATGTCGGCGATGCGCGAAGCACAGCCTTGACCACGTCGTAGTCGCCCATGCTGACCCCGCCACTGGTGACGATCGCGTCGCAGTTCGCCGCGGCGTCGCGCAGGACGACCTCGAGCGCCGCCTCGTCGTCGCGGACCACGCCGAGGTCGACCGCCTCGCACCCGGCCTCGGCGACCAGCGGCAGCAGCATGGTCTTGTTGCTCTCGCGGATCTGGCCCGGGCGCAGCGGCCGACCGTCGTCGACCAGTTCGTCGCCGGTCGACAGCACCGCGACCCGCGGCGTGCGGCACGACCCGCACGCGCCGCGCGTTGACGCTGGCCAGCACGCCGGCGACCGCTGGGCGCACGATGGTGCCCGCGGTGAACAGTTCCGTGCCGCGCTGCACATCGTCGCCGACGCCGCGCACCGCGGTGCCGGTCGAGACCGACCGGTGGATCGCACACCGCGTCACCGTCGACGCGTTCGGTGTCCTCGACCATCACCGACGCGTCGGCACCGGCCGGCATCGGCGCGCCGGTCATGATGCGGATCGCCTCGCCCGGCCCGACGACTCGATCGGTGGACCACGCCGGCCGCGACCTCGCCGACGACGCTGAGGCTCGCACCGGAGCGCCCGCGCAGTGTCGGCTGCCCGCACCGCGTAGCCGTCGACGGCCGTGTTGGCGAACGGCGGCACGTCTTCGGCGGCGACCACGGGCTGCGGCCAGGACCGCGCCGATCGACTCGGCAATCGACACCTCGACTGCCCCGCCGACGGCGCATCGCTCGAGCACGTACTGGCGAGCCTCGCGTTCGCTGATCACGACCCGAACGGTACCGTTTCAGCGGTGAGCAACTACACCGCGCTGCCGGCCAGCGGTCACACGGCGCGGTGGGCCACCTGGGATGGCGCCGGCGACGAGGTCACCGACTTCCGGTGGGAGAACGAGGGCTGGACGATCAGTGGCCAGGTTGCCCGGGAACGGGTGCAGTACGTCGTGCGCTTGACGGCGTCGTGGCAGGTGCGCCAGTTCCTGCTGTTCCGCGATCTCGAGGAGCCCGATCTGTGGCTGGCAACCGACGGCACGGCACGGTGGGGCGAGATGAACGGCGCCCATCGAGCCGAGCTCGATGGCTGCTACGACGTCGGGCTGCCCGTGCACGCCCCTCACCCATTCGTTGCCGATCCGACGACTCCCGCTCGCACGTCGGCGACAGCGCTGAGTTCCCGGTGGTGGCCGTCGACGTCGAGACGCTCGACGTTCGCCCGGTGACCCATCGATACGTGCGACTCGACACGCATCGGTGGGCGTTCTCGGACGGCGATCTGCCGTGGAGTTCGACGTCGATCGGCACGGGCTGCTGATCGACTACCCCGACAGGTTCCGGCGGCTCAGCTGAGCCGATCGCGCAAGAACGCGACGAAGTCGGCGCCGATCGTCGGGTCGTCGAGGGCGATGTCGACCACGGCGCTCAACCACCCGAGCGGGGTGCCGGTGTCGTAGCGGCGAATCGTCGACAGCACGCCGTGGAACGGCGCCGTTGGCCGCCTGCACCTTCAGCGCATCGGTGAGTTGGATCTCACCGCCGGCGCCTGGCTGCAAGCGCTCGATCTCGTCGAACACGTCGGGCGTCAACACGTAGCGACCGATGATGATGAGGTCGCTCGGCGCCTCGTCGACGCTCGGCTTTTCGACCATGGTGCGGATACCGATGACGCCGTCGTCGTCGAGCTCGGTCGACGGGTCGATCACGCCGTAGGAACTGACCTGATCGCGCGGGACCCGCTTGAGGCCGACCACGCTGCCGCCGGTGGACTCGCACAGCCTGGCCATCTGATCGAGCAACGACGAATCGCCCATCAACTCGTCGGGCAACATCACCGCGAAGGGCTCGTCGCCCACTGCGGCGGCGGCACATCCGACCGCGTGACCCAACCCGAGTGGGGCATCCTGATAGGCGAAGCTGACCCGCACGTCGCGACCGATCGACTCGAGCCGGTCGGCCATCTCGTGCTCGCGCGGTCGATCGCAGCTTGGCGAGCACCTCGTCGGAGGATTCGAAGTACGCCTCGATCGCCGGCTTGCCGCGGTTCGTGACGATCACGATGTGATCGATGCCGGCGCCGACGGCTTCGTCGATCACGAGCTGCAGCGCGGGGGTGTCGATGATCGGCAGCAGTTCCTTCGGAACCGCCTTGGTCGCCGGCAAGAAACGGGTGCCCAGTCCGGCAGCAGGAATGACAGCGGTACGAACGAGCATCCCGAGGATGTTACGGCGCGACCACCGCCCGCTAGCATTAGCAGTCGAACAGTCCGACTGCTAATGCACATGGCGGAGCCGAGATGCCAACCTACGTCTACAAGTTCATCGACACCGGTGAGACCATCGAGGTCCAGCAGGCGTTCACCGACGACGCATTGACCCACGCCCAGCACCCCGCGACGGGCGAGCAGCTGCAAGTCAAGAAGGTGTTCACCCCCGTCGGTGTCACGTTCAAGGGTGGCGGGTTCTACAAGACCGACAGTCGTGGTGGGAAGTCGAAGTCGTCGAGTTCGACGACGTCGTCGGAATCGTCGTCGGCAGCATCGACATCGGGCGACACGTCGTCATCGTCGTCTTCGTCGTCATCGTCAACGCCTTCGACGTCATCGACAGCACCGTCGTCATCGGAGAAGTCCGCACCGGCGAAGTCGACCACCAGCAGCGACTGAAGCGTCCGCCGACCGATACAGTCGGCCATGACTTCCCCCAATCGTCGACTCGATCTGTCGAGGGAGTCTCATGCACCAGCTGGCCTGGGTACGCCTGATGCTGGCGCGCCACCCTTCGATCTATTGGCTCACCGTCGGGATGGTCGCCGCTGCCGTTGCGCTCGGCGCCGCCCGGGCCGTGGAGGGCGTCGACGCTGCCCGCCGATCGTGGGGCTCGCAGCAGACGGTCTGGGTGGCGACTGCCCCGATCGAGCCTGGGGAACCGATCCGCTCGCTGAATCGTCTGGTGCCTTCGGCAGTCGTTCCGGTCGATGTCGTGAGTGCGGACCCTGCAGGCACACTCGCCCGCCAGCGCGTCGGTCCGGGCGAGATCATCACCAACGCTGACATCTCCACACGTGGTACCTCCGGTCTCGTCCCCCTGGGTGGGTGGCGTTTGCGCTCCCGCCGGGCCTTGGCCAGTTCGGCGTCGGTGATCACCTCGATGTCTATGCCGGCGGCCAACTGGCCTCCGCCGGTCTGGTCGTCGGCGCAATCCGATGCGGCGCTGATGGTCGCCGTACCCACCGACGCCGCATCGGTGATCGCCACGGCCCTCCTCAGCGACGCCGTCACCCTTGCGCTCACCCCCTGGCCATGACCGCGCCGACTGGGCTGCGGCGGTCAGCGCCAGCCGGCGGCGAGGATGACCAGCACCGCGACCCCGACGACGCAGCGGTAGATCACGAACGGCATGAAGCTGTGCGTGCGGATCAACCGCAGCGTGCCCCACACCGCGGCCCAGCCCGAGACGCCGGCGGTGACGATGCCGACGATCATCGGGACGCCGAGACCGGAGGGCATGCCATCCTTGAGCAGCTTGAGTCCCTTGTAGGCGACCGCGCCGGCCGTGACGGGGATCGCCATCAAGAAGCTGGCCCGCGCCGCAGCATCGCGGCTGAAGCCCAGGAACCGCGCTGCGGTCATGGTGATGCCCGACCGTGACGTGCCTGGGTTCAGCGCCAGCACCTGGGCGGCGCCGACCTTCAGGGCGTCGTCACGCCCGTAGTCGGCGAGTGAACGCCGGCCACTGCGGCGGTCGGCAACGGCCAGCAGCACACCGAACACGATCAACGACGCCGCGATCAGGCCCGGCGTGCCCAGCCGGTTGTCGATCGTCTTCTCGAACAGCGCGCCGGCGATCGCCGCGGGAACCGACGACAGCACGAGCAGCCACGCCAGCCGACCGTCCGGATCGACCGGCCGCTCGCGCCGGACCAGCAATCGGATTCCTTCGCGCACGTAGGTGACCAACTCGTGGCGGAAGTAACCGATCACGGCGACCAGCGTGCCGAGGTGCAGGGCCACGTCGAACGCCTTCTCGATCGCCGTGTTGTCGAAGTCGTGCCAGTCGAACAGCCACGGTACGAGCAACAGATGACCGCTCGAGGAGATCGGGAGGAACTCCGAGAAGCCCTGCACGAGCCCGAGGATGATGGCGTGGATGACCGGCACGAGCCGCAGTTCTAGTCGACCGTGGTGCTCGGGGAGCACCCGCGACGACCACGGGCGGGGCTCGTCCCAGTGATGCCCGACGGTTCGACCGAGCCGCAGCTTGGCCAAGAAGTCGTCGGGCCCGTCAAAATCGGCATCTCGACGTAGGCCGCGCCGATCGCATCGGGAACATGGGCATCGCTACCGGCGCCGGCCGCCAGTTGGTGAGTCGCTGCGGTCGATGCGGCGCGGCGCGTTCAGGCTGCGCAACGACGTCTTGGCGTTGAGGACCTCGATGGCGTCGACCAGCCCGCGGTCGATCAGGTCGTCGAGCGCGGCCTCGTCGAGGTTGCGGCGCATCGGGTCGTACGGATGCGGGATGTACACGATCCCACCCTGATCGCGGATGGCGCGGGCCGCGGCCTCCGGCGTGATGCCGACCGGTATGCGCTCGTTCAGGAACAGCCCGATCACCTCGCCGGCGTGCGTGCGCAGTTCTTCGCCGACGATCACTCGGCACGAGAGCTGCCCGGCCAGCTCGACCGCACCCTTGATCGCATTGTGGTCGGTGATGCACAGCACGTCGATGCCGGAATCGGCAACGGCCGCGGCAACTTCCTCCGGTGTGGTCGAGGAGTCACCGCTCCACATCGTGTGGCTGTGCATGTCGACCCGCACCCACCCGGCCGGCAGCGACGCGGCGAGATGCGGGTGGCGGGCCACGGCTGCGGGGAGGGGAGCTGGCACGGCCAGCAACGGTACCCCGTAGGCTCGCCGTGTGCGTTGGACACCACGCCGCAGGCGGTTCGATGCTGATCACCGGCGGGTCCGGGTTCCTGGGACAGCACCTGAGCATTGCCTCGGAGGCGGAGGACTGGGAACTGTTCGCACCACCCTCGTCGATGATCGACGTGCGTGATCGTGAGCGCGTGATCGACGAGATCACCTCGTGGAAGCCCACCGCCATCGTGCACCTCGCCTATCGAAAAGGCGATCGCCGCAGCATCGTCGAGGGAAGCCGCAACATGGCCGAGGTCGCCGAGATCTGCGGCGCCCGACTGGTGCATGTCAGCAGCGATGCCATCTTCGCCGGGCGTGCTGCGCCGTACCGCGAGAACGACGCGCCGTTTCCCATCACGGAGTACGGGGTGATGAAGTTGGAGGCCGAACGGGCCGTCGTGGCCGAGTGCCCCGGCGCCGTGCTGGTGCGCACGTCGCTGCTCTACGGCACACGCCGCCCGGCTCCGATCCAACTCGAGGTCGAGCAGGCGATCAAGGGGAAGAAGGCAATGCGGTTCTTCACCGACGAGTTTCGCTGCCCGGCGCACGCTGCCGACGTCGGCAGGGCGCTCAGCAACCTGGCCGCCTGGCCGGAGATTCGCGGACCGCTGAACGTCGCCGGGCCCGAGGCGATCAGTCGGGCCGACCTGGCGGCGACGTTTGCACGATGGATGGGTTACGACCCGCGCGCCATCAGCACGGGATCGTTGGCCTTGGCCGGGATGGTCCGACCGGGGCGGGTGATGCTCGACACCACACTGGCGACCTCGTACGGGCTCACCTGCCGACCGCTGTCGGAGGCGTTACCAGCACCCGGTGACGTGAAGCTGGTTACGAGCCGCTCATCGTCACGTCGCGGATCACCAGACTGACGCCGGCGGCCCGCATCGGCAGCCAGTCGACGTCGTTTCCGACCTCGACCACGTCGAGCAGCATGCGTTGCAGCGTGGATGCGATCGTGAACTCGCGGATCGGCCCACCGACCTGGCCGTTGGAGATCGACAGCCCGGAGGCGCCCGCCGAGAAGTCGCCGCTGATCGGCGTTGACACCGGAGTGCAGGCCGCTGACGGATTGGATCAGCACCCCGTCCTCGACGTCGGCGATCAACGCCTGCTGGTCGCGCCCGCCCGGCAGCAACTGCAACGCCAGACAACCGACGCCCGGTGTGCCCTTGAAGCCACCGCGGATCGCGTTGCCGGTGCTCTTCGTGCCGACGCGCCGCGCCGAATACGACGAGTGGACGAACTGCTTGCAGGACGCCCGCATCGATCAGCACGTTGCGCCGGGCGGCGAGGCCCTCGCCGTCGAGGTCGGTCGCCGTGTACGCCTTGGGGTTGGTGGGGTCGTCGACCAGTGTGACGATCGAGCTGGCCACGCTCTCGCCCATGCGATCCTTGAACAGGCTGCGGCCCTTGGCGACGCTCTCGCCGTTCAGCGTGCTGGAGATGATGCCGAGGAAGCTCGCCGTGACGTACGGGTCGAGCACGACCGTCGTGCCGCTTGGTCGACGGCTTCGTCGCACCGAGCAGGCGCGTGGCCCGGTCGCTGGCATCTTGCGCAGCCTTGGCGAGATCGAACTCGATCGGCGAGCGCCCGACGCTGAAGCCGAACCCGGTCTGGGTTTCGTCACCGTCGTCGGCCAGCGTGCTGACGACCACGTAGCAGCCGTTCTCGCGACCCGTGCGACGAATGCCGGTCGTGGTGGCCACGGCGGACTCGGACGCGGCGTCGGCGTAGTTGGCGTCATCGATGCGAATCCGTGGGTCGACGGCCAGCGTCAGCCGCTCGAGCTCCTTGGCCAAGGCGATCTTGCCATCGGTCGAGTACTCGGCCAGCGCGTCGCTCCACAAGTCCTGCTCGATGACGTCGACGCCGTCGGGCTCGGCAAGGCCGGCCCACTCGTCGGGGGTGCCGAACTGCGACGTTGTCGCGAGCCTCGGCCAACACCTCGGCGACAGCGGTCTCGTCGAGCACACCTGCGTAGGCGAACCCGGTGCGACCGTCGCGGATCACGCGGATGCCGACGCCCTCGGTCTGGGCGGCGACGAAGTGCTCGACCTCACCCTCGTAGATGCGGATGTCGGTTTCGGCATCGCGCGAGACGAAGGCCTCGATGTGCTCGCCCGGCTGGGCCATTGACACGACCCGGTCGGCGATCGCCTGCAACTGTTGAGCTCGTCACGCTCATGCTGCGGTGCCACCGATCGTCAGGGCCTTGACCCGCAGCGTCGGCTGACCGTCGCCGACGGGCACACCCTGCCCGTCCTTGCCACACGTGCCGGGATTGCCCATCGCGAAGTCGTTGCCCAGCAGATCGATGTCACGCAGGACCTGCGGACCGTTGCCCAACAGGTTGCCCTCACGCAACGGCTCGGTGATCTCGCCGTCTTCGATCAGGTACGCCTCGGTCATCCCGAAGACGAAGTCGCCCGTCGCCGTGTTGACCTGACCGCCTCCGAGCTTGGCGATGTAGATGCCGTGGTCGGTGCCGCTGACGATGTCGTCGGGCTCTTCCGTGCCGTTGAGCACGTAGGTGTTGGTCATCCGGACCATGGGCAGGTGCATGTAGCTCTGGCGCCGGCCATTGCCCGACTGCGGTCGCCCTTCGTTCCGGGCCCGCAGGTAGTCCCACATGTAGTCCGTCAGGACGCCGTTCTCGATCAGCACGTTGTACTGGCTGGGGTGGCCCTCGTCGTCGATGCCGATCGCGCCCCACTCGCCGCTCATGGTGCCGTCGTCGACGAGGGTGACCAGTGGCGAGGCGACGAGCTCGCCCTGCTTGCCGCGGAACACACTGCCACCCTTGGCGATCAGGTCAGCCTCGAGACCGTGACCACACGCCTCGTGGAACAGCACCCCGCCGCGAGCCGCGCTTGATCACGACCGGCATGGTGCCGCTCGGCGCGGGACGAGCGGTCAGCTTGACCAACGCCTGGCGTGCCGCGTCACGGGCGAGATCTTCCACATCGATGCTGTCGAACATCTCGAATCCGAACGTGTGACCAGTGCTCTGGAAACCGGTCTGCATGCCGGCGTCGCCGTTGGCGACCACGCTGATGCGCACGGTCTGGCGGGCCTGCTCGTCGGCCGCCAACAAGCCGTGCGTGTTGGCGATCAGGATGCGCTTGCGGCTGTCGGCGTACCCGGCGCTGACCTGCACGATGGCGGCGCCACTGGCTCGTGCCGCCTCGTCGACGCGTTGCAACAGGGCGACCTTGTCGGTCTTCGACACCTCGTCAGCGAAGCGCTCGACCGGGCTGACCCGGTGGTCGGCCTGGCGGGTGAGGGCGACGACGTTGGCGCCGCCGGTGCCCTGGCTGGCGGCTGCTGCCGCGGCCTCGGCTGCGGCGCGCAACCCGGCCTCGCTGAGGTCGCTGGTGTGGGCGAAACCGGTGGTGTCGCCCTTGATCACCCGGATGCCGGCACCGCGATCGCGACCACTGGTGACCTGCTCGATCCGGCCGTCGTCGAGGCCGGCCATCGTGGAGCGCTTGTCCTCGAGGAACACCTCGGCGAATTCGCCGCCCGTGCGCATCGCGGCGCCGAGCACCCGCTCGAGCACGTCGGATTCGACTACGTCATGTGCCATTACTTGCACTCCAGTCCTTGGTCCGATCCCAGGGCAGTGCTCCCGGCGATCAACCAGGCGAGCCTACCGAGTACCTCGTTCAAGGTCCAGCGCGTCGTGATGAGGCGAAAACCCATTCACCGATCGGCTCGATCTGCCGATACAGACTGCATGAGAGCGACCCGCTGGTCGGCATTGTGTGTCGTGGTGATCGCCACGGGCGCGGTGACCGCCTGCAACCCAGCCCACCAGGCACGCCAGGCGAAGAACGACGTGGACTCCGGCAACGCCGCGGCGTGCGTGACCGAGCGGTCGACGATCGAGAAGGCGGTCGAGGCCTACACCTTGTTGAACCCCGACACGCCCCCTACCGAGGATGCGATGGTCGCGGCCGGGTTCATCCACGCGGCGTCGGTGCTGATGGATGTCACGGCAACGGGTGCCGTCGTTCCGGCACCGGGCAGCGTCTGCGCCTGAGCCGGCCAGCTCGAGACGCGCCGGCTTACCCGCTCTGCCGGCTCTGTTCGACGTACGAGCCGGTGCGCTCCGGCCCGGATGCCACGCACACGATTCGCCCGGTGCGGTTCGTACTGACGAGGTAGCCCAGGCTCACGTCGGTGGCCGCCTTCAGCACCTCGACGATCTTCGGGTCGACCTCGGTCTCGCAGACACGCACCAGTTCCGGATCGAGCGGCACGTCCACCAACGAGATCTCCTTGTCGGTGGACCCGACCGCGTAGACCTCGCGCGTGTGCAACTGAGAACAGTCGACGATCACGCCGGACCGGAACGTGCGGTCGGCTCCCAATTCGCCGACGAGGCAGTCACCGACCCTCGCCTCGATGACCGAGTCGGGCTGACGTACTTGGCGAACCACGACGGCAGCGGCGATGGCCGCAAGACACACGCCGCCGATGATCACCCCACGTCGATGGCGCTTCCCGAACGACGGCTGCGCCTCGATCGGTGGCAGCGGTTCGTCGCGCGGCGGTGACGGTCGGAACTGCGGTGGTGGCGGTGGTGGCGGTGGTGGCGGTGGCGGTGGCGGCGGTGGCGGTCGCGACGAGGGAGGTGGGAGGTGCCATCCCGGCACGGTTGGCGGCGGCGGAGCGGGCAATGCGGTCGGCGCGGCGGAGGCAGCCGCCGGCGGCGGATGCAACCCAGGCTGGGGTTCGCCGTCGCTCATCGCCGGTCACCCGAGGTTCGAGGTGCGCGGGTAGATGTCGGATGGCTCGGTCAACACGTTGACGAGGTACGGCACGCCCGAGGCGAAGGCGCGGTCGAGCGCCGGGCCGATCTCGCCGGGGTCGGTCACCAGTTCACCCGCGCCGCCAAGGGCGCGCACGACCTCGTCGTAGCGGCAAGCGGGTTGCAGATCACAGGCCACGTCCCACCCGTAGATGGCCTGCATCGGATGCTTCTCCAGTCCCCACATGCCGTTGTTGCCGACGATGATCACGACCGGGAGTTGGTGACGGACCATGGAATCGACGTCCATCAGGCTGAACCCCGCCGCGCCATCGCCCAGCAGGAGGGCGATCTGGCTCGATGGGCGCGCCACGCGTGCCGCGATCGCATAGCCGGGGCCGTTGCCGAGGCAGCCGTACGGCCCCGTGTCGAGCCAGCAGCCCGGCTCGAAGACTTCGACGAACTTGCCGGCGTACGATGCGAAGTCGCCACCGTCGCAGATCACGACGGCGTCGCGGGCCAATCGATTGGCGAGCTCTCCATAGATCCGCGAGGGTCGAATGGGTGCGTCGGCAGACGCGAGCAGCAACTGGTCGGCGGCCCGCCCAGCGGATTCGGAAGCCCGCAGCTCGTCGATCCAGGATTCGTGATCGACTCGTGCACCACGGTGATCGGCGAGCGCCTGCAGGATCTGCGTGATGTCGCCGACGACGGTCGTCACCTCGACGTGATGGGCAACCTGCGATGGGGCGTCGACCACGTGCGCCACGCGGGCGACGCCAAAGCGACCGAACCCGAGGCGGAAGTCGAGCGGCGTGCCGAGCACGACCACGAGATCGGCGCGCTGCTTCACCAGCCCGCGGGTGCGCAGGAACGCCAAGTCGTGATCCGCGGGCAGCGTGCCACGCCCGAGGCCGTTGAAGAAGCACGGCACCCGCAGGTGCTCGGCGGCGGCACGCAGTTCGGCCCACGCACCGTCCCAATACACATCGCTGCCGACGATGAACGCCGGCCGCTCGGCGTTGGCGATGGCCGACGCCAGATCGGCCACTGCATCGGCGTCCGGAGGCTCACCGCGGCCGACGCGCTCGTCCAGTCGGCGGCAGCTCACCGGCCGACGGGCCGAACACGTCGAGCGGGAAGTCGAGGAAGGCCGGACCGCGGTGTGGTGTCATCGCCAGCCGCGCCGCCTCGTGGACCATCGCTGGCGGCCTGCGTTGCTTCTCGGACCGTGACGGCCGACTTGGTGATCGAGGCGACGACAGGGACCGGATCCATTTCCTGCAACGACCCGGACCCCCACCGCAGTTCGGGCGCCCGCCCGCCCATCACGACCAGGGGCGATCCGTTGAAATGGGCCGTCGTGATCGCCGACACCCCATTGGTGATGCCCGGCCCGGCGGTCAGCGCGGCGAGGCCCGGTCGCCGGGTCAACTTCGCCCACCCCTCTGCCGCGAACGTCGCCGTCTGCTCGTGGCGGGTGTCGACGACCCGCATGCCCTGATCGCGGGCCGCTTCGTACAACGGCCAGATGTGACCGCCGTTGAGGGTGAACATCACATCGGTGCCGAATGCCCGCATGGCCGCGATGGCCTGCTGGCCGGCGTGCCCGGTCACCTGCTCGCCGTTGTGCTGCGTCATCGGACCAGTGTTCCAGACATGACCGGCAACGCCGTTGCTGATCGTCTATTGCTCGTCGTTGTACCCCAGCACTCGAGCGGTGCCCCGATCCGGCGGAACGAATCGGATGTCGCCGATCGACATCGGCCGGCCGAGGTGCAACACCCCGATCTGAGCGAACACCGCGAGCCAATCGATGAAGCGGTGGAACACCACACTGCCCGATCGCAGGAGCGTCTCGAGATCGGAATCGATGGTCTGGCCGGGGATCGTGTTCTCCACCAACGTCAGCCCCGACGCCGACACGACGTTGTGCGTCGGCGGGATGACGGTGTGCCCGAAGCCGGGGATCGACCGCACGTGCTCGCCGACGAAATGCCAACGGATCGCGAAGAACTCCGCCTTGTCGGAGAGCCACGTCGACTCGCCGATCGACTCGTCGGGACTGAACTTGCCATCGAGGAACGCACCGAGCACGCCTTCGGTGTCGAGCATGACTGCCTGGTGGGCGACGGTGAGGTCGAAGGGCTGGTCCTTGTAGATCATGGCGCCACGTACCTCGGCTTGATCGCGTCGATCCCGCCGCTGCGAGCCGCGGGCTGCACGGTGACCACGTCGCAGAAGTTCTCCGGGGCGATGATCGGCAACAGTGGAGGGCCCCACTCCAGATAGCTCGACGGGACCGAGGTGTCGAAGACGCTCAGTCGCTTGTGGTCCCGATGGGTGACCACCCAGACACCCTGGTGGGGCTCGCCCACACCATCGGCAGCAGGCGCACTGACCGGCTCTTCCATGAACTCGCCATCGTTGCGCAACGTCTTCACCAGATCGTCTTTGTGGTCGTGGTTGGTGTCGATCGGGATCGGGTGATCCGACACCGGGTGGTTGTGACCGGGTGTCGCAAAGATCACCGTGACCTGACCCGCCGCCCGGCGATTGACGCTGTGGCACTGCCAGGTGACCCAGCCTTCGAAGAACGGCTGCTGGCACTTGAAGAAGAAGTACAGCGGCCAGCTGCGCGGTGGCGTCGCGCTGGGGATCGGCGCGTCGTGATCGAGCCCCAACGACACTTCGATCGCCCGCACGAAGACGTTGGCCATGATGCGCTCGACATTGCCCTGGTAGCCGTCCCACATGCCGGTCGGCTTGTTCGGGTGGGGCTTGGTGTTGAGACTGCCGTCTGCGCGGATCCGGTAGCCGAACCATTCCTCGGCGACGGCTCGAAAGGCGCCGAACGACACATCGGCGTCGGTCATCCAACCCGGCCACATCAGCGAGCTGCCGTCCTCCGGCTCTCCATTGACCACGTCGCAGGGGCGAGCGACCACACCGCGCATGTACTCGAGCATCGAGTAGCGCCGCGCCAAACCGGGGAAGGTGATGGCGGCGTCGTCGTCGACCAGAACCTCGATGCCCTCGTTCAGGGTGTCTTCGAGTAACAGGAGAAAGTGGCCCTTCTCCAGGTGATAGGGCATTTGGCCCACGATCGGGCTCCTCTCCGTAACGGTCGAGTACTACGAGTCTGAATCCGGTGGACTTGATACTGCTACGTGGCAACTTGTTTCGCCAGCTCGAAAACTTCGATCTGCTTCGGCAGGCCCTTGAGCGAGAGCATGCCGAGCGAGCGGCCGACGGGCAGGTCGAGGCCGTGATCGATGACCGACTGCGAGATGTGGGTTCCGCCGGTGGTGGCGGTCGCCATCACGCGGGCCGCCTCGGCGACCGCCAGCCCGGACGCATCGCCGCCGAGCTCGAAGACGGATCCGCTGGCGAGGCCGACGCGCACCGCAACCGCGCCACCCGGCACCACCAGCGAGGCGTGCTCGATGGCCTCGTGCAGTGCGCCGGCAGCATCGACGGCGTCACGCGGATGCTCGAACCACGACGAGAAACCATCGCCGGTCGATGTCATGATCGAGCCGCGGTATCTCCCGACGACGGATCGCACGATGCGATGGTGCTCACCGAGGATCACCGCCCACGCAGCATTGCCGGCACTGGCCATCAACCGGGTGGACTCGACGATGTCGGTGAACATCACGGTCCGCACACGCCCGGACGGCGTGCCCACCCGACCGGCGACCGAGGTCAGCCGCTCGCGGTGCAGCCGGGCCAGCAACGGTGCGCCGAGCGCGTCGAGCGTTTCGAGCGCCTGGCGTGACTGATCGAGCTCCACCTGCCCACCGCGGCCGGTCATGAAGGCGTGACGCGCTGTTTGCACGTGCAGCAGCGCTTGCTCGAGGCCCGAGCCGGCTTGGATCGCCGACTCTTCGGCGTGTCGCAGCCACACCTCGACCGAGCCGTCGTTCAGCTCGATCGCCGCAGTCGCCATCAACAACGAGATGCCGATCGGCCAGTCGTAGCTGGCCCGCACGCCGCGATCATGCACGACTTGGAAGGCGGCGAACAGCGCGTCGACGACCTCCAGGTTGCCGGCCAGGATCGCCGCGTCGAGCTGGGCGAGATGGAATCCGATGTTGCGCGCCCCGATCTCGCGTCGCGGCGGGCGCCATCGAGGCCGCAACATCTCCTCGGCCTCGTCAGCGCCGCGCAGGAGCGCCGTCGCCACGAACTCCGGGAACGGGATGAACATCTGGTGCTGCCGGGCGATCTCGACGAGCGCGGCGACGCCCGGTTGATCGCCTCTCGCAGCGCGTCGCCACATCGCCGTCGGGAGTGTGAGCACGAACGGGTCCCCAGAGTCGGCGCGGCGAGCGCTGAGAATGGTCGACTCGGTGTCGTTGTCGGCATCCGCGAATCGCCCGAGGCGCGTGTTGGCCACGGCCCGAACGGCAAGGCCCACGGCGTGCTCGGCCCAGTTGGAGATCCGTGCACAGCGGTCGATCGAGACGGATGCGTTGCTGACGGCGTCCATCGGCTGGCCGGCCGACAGCTCCACCACGGCGCGGCGCGCCAAGCTCCCACCGAACCACCAGGGATCCGGCTGGGCCAGCGCGGCGCGCTCGGCCGCGAGGAACGACGCGGTGGCTCCCTCGACATCGAGGGTCGCCAGGCGGTGCAAACCCCCAGCGAAGTGCACCATCATCATGGTCAGCGGGTCGTCGATCCCGGCAGCAAGTGCCTCGGCCGTGTCGATCAGCTGCTGGCGACGGGCGTGCTCGAGCGCCGCGTACGACACCTCGGCAAGGATCGCTGCCGCCCTGGCACGCCACATGTGGTCGATCCCGCCGTCGTCCACGAGCGCGCCGACCATGTCGTCGAGCTCGGTGTGCCGTCGGGGCCCGCCCCTCGTGAAATCGGTGCGCAGCGCCAGGATCAGGCACTCGGCGCTCGAATTGCGAGACACCGCGGCCCTGACCGGTTCGGTGTCGTCGCTGCGCACATTCGGCGAAGGCGTCGGCCGCTTCGATCAGGCGCCGGGTCGCCTCATCGCGGTCGAGCTCGTTGAAGCGAGCCTTGCCGAGGCGCTCCAGCCAGGCGGCGCGCTCGCGACGATCCGCCGAAGCGTCGACGAGGAACTCGGCCAGGTCGCCGGCTGCCGACCACGACCCCGCTCGAGGGCTTCGCGGAAACCGGCCTCCACCAGCTGGCGATGGCGCACGGTGCCGGTGCACCCTGCGGCGGCCGACAACCTCACGAGCGTGCCGGCAATCGCCGATGCGTTCGACGAGCCGTCGAGCCGTTCCAACACCTCGGCGGCGACTTCCTGCACCAGCTCATCGGTCGCCAGATCCAACGCCGTCGTGCGCAGCAGCGGATGAGTGAACATCACCCCTCCGGCGACTCGCCGCACTGCGCCGATGGCGACGAGGTCGTCGAATCGCCGCGTCCTTGCCGGCGAGGACGTCGGCGTCGTCGGGCCCGTGACGTACCGCAGCGTGCTCGGCGAGCGCGATCACGATCGCAGTGCGCAACGCCTCGGGAGCGAGTGTTGCCAACCGGGCTCGCCACGCCACCTCCACGGGAATGGTCCCGCTCGTCGCTGCCGGCGACGGCAGCACCTCACCGATCGATATCGAGTCCGCCAGCGCACCGAGCGTCAGCGGATTGCCACCGCTGAGCTCGACCAGCCGGGCGATGGTGCGCGGATCGGTCACACCGGGCGAGATCCGCCTGGCCAGCTCGCGGGCCTCGCGGTCGTCGAGCACGCTGAGCGTCAGACGACGGGTGATGGGCTCCCCGATCAACCTGCCGACGAGCGGCGACGATGTGGCCTCGTCGCGGACGACCAGCATCAGGCACATTCGAGCCAGCTGACCGGTCAACGAGGCCGTACCGAGGCGGAACGCGAGATGTTCGATGTGATGCCGCCCGGTCTCATCGAGCCACTGCGCGTCGTCGATCACCACGAGGTACGGCAGGCCGCTGCGGAGCTGATCGTCGATCCCCGCGGCATCGAGATGGATGTCGGCGGTGATGTCGCCGCTCTCGGGGACGGCGACGACCTGACACGCTGTGCCTTGCTCGCCGGCCTGGGTGACGAGCCACTCGACGAGCGTGGACTTGCCGACTCCGGGAGGGCCGTCGAGCACCACCACGACCGGCTGACCGGTGCTCGCGGCCGTCAACCATCGCGACAACTGGGCGCGTTGCGAGATTCGCCCGACGATGTCGACTGCCACGTTGACCTCCGCAGCCGACACTACGCCACGACTCCGCACAGCGGTTGGCCGGACACACACATCGCTGCCGGGTTCGGCCTGAATGCCGAGGCCACTGCGGCGGGCAGTAACGTCGTGCCTGCCATGTCGCTGCACGAGATCCGTCGGCCCGCAGACCTGCGGGCTTTGAGCCACGCCGACCTGGAAGAGCTTGCCGGTGAGATCCGTGACTTCGTGGTGCAGGCCGTCGCCGAGACCGGCGGTCACCTCGGCTCGAACCTCGGCGCAGTCGAACTGACGCTGGCGCTGCACCGGGTGTTCGACTCGCCGCTCGACGCGATCCTGTGGGACACGGGCCACCAGGCGTACGTGCACAAGATCGTGACCGGTCGGCAGAACCGCTTCGACCAGCTCCGCCAGGCAGGCGGGCTCTCCGGGTACCCCAGCCGCGAGGAGAGCGTCCACGACCTGGTCGAGAACAGCCACGCCTCGACGATCCTGTCGTACGCATACGGCCTGGCCGTCGCCCGCGACGCCGGCACCGATCCACGCCGCCACATCGTCGCCGTGATCGGTGACGGATCGATGACCGGCGGCATGGCGTACGAGGCGCTGAACAACATCGGGCATTCCGGTCAACGGGTGATCATCGTCCTCAACGACAACGGCCGCAGCTACGCGCCGACGATCTCCAACCTCACTGCCGGGCCAACCCCGATGGACCGCTCGATCGCCGACCACCCGAGCCTGCCGGCGCGCATCACCGACCGGCTGTCGCACAGCCTCACCAACATCCGACTCAACCCGGTCTACGTGAAGCGTCAACGCAAGCTCGAGCAGTTCCTCCGCGAGCTGCCCTACGTCGGCCCACAGGCAGAAAAGGGTGTCGAGGCGTTCAAGGCCGCGGTGCGCGAGTTCCTCCAGCCACCCTCGTTCTTCGAGGCGCTGGGTGTCCGCTACGTCGGCCCGATCGACGGCCACGACATCGAGGAGCTCGAGCGAACCTTTCTG
Source organism: Ilumatobacteraceae bacterium (assembly GCA_963805445.1). Taxonomy (GTDB): domain Bacteria; phylum Actinomycetota; class Acidimicrobiia; order Acidimicrobiales; family Ilumatobacteraceae; genus JAENVT01. The sequence continues at coordinate 66,537 of CAWDUI010000002.1, forward strand.
AACGCGATCGAGCTCTCCGCGGAGGGTCCGATCCTGGTGCACGTGCTGACGCAGAAGGGTCGCGGCTACTCGCCGGCCGAGGACGACGACGAGAAGCACCTGCACGACGCACGCCGGTGTTCGATCCCGCTGTCGGCCCGCCGCCTGCCATCCCATCGGGATACACACAGGCCTTCGCCGAGGGGATCATCAAAGAGGCCGAAGCCGACCCCCGGGTCGTCGCGATCACTGCGGCGATGGCGGGACCGACCGGATTGATCCCGTTCCAGACCCGGTTCCCCGACCGATTCTTCGATGTGGGGATCGCCGAGCAGCACGCAGTCACCGGTGCGGCCGGCATGGCGATGGGCGGATTGCGGCCGGTCGTGGCCATCTACAGCACGTTCTTGAACCGAGCATGGGACCAGGTCGTCTACGACGTCGCGTTGCACCGCCTGCCCGTCGTGTTCTGCCTCGACCGGGCCGGCATCACCGGCGACAACGGTCCGAGTCATCACGGCGTCTACGACCTCGCCCTGCTGGCCAAGGTGCCGGGCATGCGCGTGCTGGCACCGTCGAGTGCACAAGAGCTGCAGGTCATGCTCCACGATGCGATCGAACTGGCCGACGAGGGACCCGTGGCCATCCGCTATCCCAACGGCACGGCGCCGCAGGTCACCGAGCACGAGGTGGGGGTCGGCCTGCGCGCCAACCGACTTCGACACGGCGACGGGTCGGTCTGCATCCTGGCCGTCGGCAAGCTGGTGTCGTTCGCCAACCAGGCAGCCGTCGCCCTCGCAGCACAGGGCATCGATGCCACCGTCTGGGACGTGCGGTCGTGCGCGCCGCTCGACTCGGCGATGATCGCCGACGCGGCCACCCATGGCGTCGTCGTCACGTGCGAAGACGGCATCCGCGACGGCGGCATCGGCATGACGATCGCCGACCAGGTGCACGAGATCGCCAGCGAGGTGCCGGTCGAGGTGCTCGGCCTCCCCGCCAAGTTCATCCCGCAAGGAAAGCCCGACCGCATCCTGGCTCAGCTCGGCCTCGACGCCGAGGGCATCGCCGCGGCGGTGCGTCGCCGCCTGGCGTCCACGTCGCCCACCAAACCGGTCTGAGCCTCGTGCCGAACCAACGATTCGACCGCTACTCGCGGCTGCAGATCCAAATGCGCGATCACGGTGTGATGCTGATCACGCTGTCGAACCCGGGCAAGCTCAATGCAACCGATGCGGTGCTGCACGCCGAACTGTCGACGATCTTCGCCGATGTGCATGCCAGCCCCGATGTTCGGGCCGTGGTCGTGACCGGCGAGGGAACCGCGTTCAGTGCCGGGGGCGATCTCGATTGGATCGGCGAGCAGGTCGGCGACTACGAGCGCACGATGAGCGTGATGCGCGAGGCGGGCGACATCGTCCGCACCATGATCGAGTGCGACACGCCGATCATCAGCGCCATCAACGGCGTCGCCGTCGGCGCCGGCCTTGCTGTGGCGCTGATGGCCGACATCTCGATCATCGACCAGGACACCAAGCTGACCGATGGCCACCTGCGACTGGGCGTCGCGGCAGGCGACCACGCCGTGGCCATCTGGCCGTTGCTGTGCGGCATGGCCAAGGCCAAGTACTACCTCTTGACCAGCGACTTCATCGACGGGCGCGAGGCGGAGCGGATCGGGTTGGTCTCCAAAGCGCTGCCGGCCGCCGAAGTACTGCCCGAGGCATTGTCGATCGCCGATCGGCTGGCCTGCGGTCCGCGCCAGGCGACTGCACTGACCAAGCGGGCCCTCAACCACTGGCTTCGGCAAGCCCTTCCCAACTTCGAGGCCTCACTGGCGTACGAGATGCTCAACTTCCTCGGCCCCGAGGCCGCCGAAGGCCTGGCCGCACTGCGCCAACGACGACGACCAGAGTTCTCCGAATGAACATCGACCGGGACCTCGCCGCCGATCTCGCCCTTGCCCTGGAGTTGGCCGGCGTCGCCGACCGGATCACGCTGCCGTACTTCGAGCGGCGCTCGTTCAACCTCAGCTGGAAGGCCAACCACACCGAGGTCACCGAGGCCGACCGCAACGCCGAGTCGGCAATCGCTGCGGAGGTCATCGCCCGGCGACCCGACGACGGCCTGTTCGGCGAGGAGCACGGCGTGGTCGGCAACACCGACTCGCCCTGGCGCTGGGTGGTCGATCCGATCGACGGCACCTCGAACTTCGTCCGCGGTGTCCCGGTGTGGGCCACGCTGATCGCCCTGACGCACCGTGACCACGGTCCCGTCGTGGGAGTCGTGTCTGCGCCGGCACTCGCTAGACGGTGGTGGGCGGCGAAGGGCCTCGGGGCCTTCGCGGACAACCGGCCGTGCACGGTTTCGACCGTCGACCGGCTCGACGAGGCCCAGGTGTGCGTGACCTTCTCGAGTGGGTGGGACGACGCCGGCCTGACCGACCGCTTGGTTGCGCTGCAGACTGCGGCCTATCGCGCCCGCGGCTTCGGCGACTTCTGGCAACACATGTTGGTCGCCGAGGGTGCGATCGACCTGGCGATCGATGCCATCGGACTGGCTCCGTACGATCTCGCCGCCGTCATGGTGGTGGTCGAGGAAGCGGGCGGGATGTTCACCGATCGCCACGGCGAACGCACCTACCTGCATGACTCCGCCGTCTCCTCGAACGGCCTGCTGCATCACCACATCGCCGGCCTCGGTGACGAGTCACCCATCGAATCCGTTTGACGTTTGCGGAGGTGGACCTAGAGAACTGGGTGATCGGCCGGGCCGAACAGGAAGAACGTGTCGAGGTACGGCGCGGGGTCCGCTGACCACCCGAACGCCACGACCTGCTGGCGAGTGCGACGGCCGAGACGGCCACGGAACATCTCGAAGTCGGGCGCCTCGACCTCGACCGCGGGCAACCCGGCCGCGGCGACCTGAGAATCGAAGCCTTCGCGCAGGCGCTCGGCGGCCCAGGCCAGCACCTCGTCGGGCAGTGCCGGCTCGAGTCCGAACGCGGCGCGCAGATCGGTCTCGTGGGCGTGCACATCCATGACCGCGGCGCCCGCCTTGGAGCCGTCCGGTGACGACAGGAACGACTCGAAGGCGGGAGCAGCCTCTGCCCACTCGTCGACAACCTGGGCGACGGATTTGTCGCGCCCCCGTTCGACCTGTGCAGCAGTCCACGGAGGGGTTGCCGCGCCCTGCAAGTTGCCACTGAGGAAGTCGCTCATCACCCCGGACAGATGGGCGACGACGTCGTGGGCGTTCCAGGCGGGTGTAGCGGGCACGGCTCGATCGCTGACGGTGTCGTCGACGAGGCCGGCGACGCGCAAGCGCGATGCCCGATAGATGGATCCGAGGTCGATGGTCATGAGGAGCGACACTACCGAGTCCGCAAGTCGGTAGGAACCGTCCTACCGGACGACGTAGCGTTGGATCGATGAGCGACAGCCAGCAGCCGGCCACACGGGCCATCACGGCCGGACGTGCGCACAGCCGCACGTCGCTGGCGCCGGCGCTGTGGGCCAGCACGACGTGGGAATCCGACGATCTCGCCGACGCCAATCGCCGGGCGACATCCATCCGCGCCGGCGAGTTCTACAGCCGCTACTCCAATCCGACGGTGCGTTCGTTCGAGGAAGCGATCGCCTCGCTGGAGGGTGCCGACGACGCTCTCGCGTTTGCGTCGGGAATGGGTGCGATCGCCACGGTCGTCTTCGGCCTCTGCTCGTCGGGTGATCACATCGTTGCCCAGCGCCAGCTGTACGCCGGCACACTCGCCTTCCTGCAGGGACCCTGCCAGCGGATGGGCATGGAGATCACACTGGTCGATGCCACCGAGCCCGGCGCGTTCGCCGCCGCGGTGCGGCCGGGCAGGACCATGCTCGTGCTGGCCGAGTCACCATCGAACCCGCGCCTCGAGCTGGTCGACCTCGACGAGCTCGGTGCGCTGCGTGGTCCGATCACCGTCGTCGACTCGACGTTCGCCACACCGCTCGGGCAGCAGCCGCTGGCCCACGGCGTGCACCTCTCTCTCCACTCGGCGACGAAGGGCATCGCCGGCCTGAACGATGCCACCCTCGGCGTGGTCTCGGGCGAGCAGGAGCTGATCGACGCCATCTGGGCGTACTCCGTGCTGCACGGCGCCACCGCTTCGCCGTACGACGCGCTCGAATGCCATCCGCGGCATCCGTACCCTGGCGGTGCGAACCGCACATCAGGCGGCATCGGCGCTGCACATCGCCGAAGTGCTCGTCGAGGAGCCGGCGGTCGCTGCAGTCCACTACCCCGGCCTCGTCTCGCATCCGCAATTCGACCTCGCCAAGCGCCAGATGCGACATGGCGGAACCGTTCTGGCCATCGAGCTCGCCGGTGGTCGCCAGGCTGCCGAGCGGTTCATCGGTTCGCTGCAACTCGCTCGCGTCGCCACCTCACTCGGTGGTCCCGAGACGCTCGTCTGCCATCCGGCAACTTCGACCCACGCCAGCCTCACGCCGGACGAGGCCGAGGCCATGGGTGTCAGCGACGGCCTGTTGCGCATCTCGGTGGGGCTCGAAGACACCTCCGATGTGGTGAACGATCTGACCAACGCGCTGCATCGATGACCCGAGTGCTGTGCCTGCACGGTCTCGGCGGGACCGGCGCAACGATGTGGCCCATCGTGGCCGCCTGCATCGACGCCGGCTTCACCACGCTGGCGCCGACATTGCCCGGGCACGGTACCGACCCGCAGGATCTCGCCGGTGTCACCTGGGAGGATTGGGTCGAGGCGGCCCGGGCGTGGGACGCAGATGCTGTCGTCGGGCAGTCGATGGGAGCCAACCTCGCACTGCAACTCGCTGCCGAGCACCGCTGCGCGGCGGTCGTGTGCGTCAACCCGGTCCTGCCCGACGCCGACGCCATGGAAGGACTCGAATGGCGCAAGAGCCGGGGTCAGGAGTGGGTCGACGTCGGCGAATCGACTGTCGGCGAGATCGCCTACGAGCGCCTTCCCATCGATGCCGTCATCGCCATGACCGATGGCGTTGCCACGATCGACCTGACGACGGTGGATCGCCCGGTGCTCTTGGTGACGAGCGCCAACGACGACGTCGTCGACCCGACTGCGTCCGATGCGATCGCGGCTCTGCTCGGCGATGTGCGACGGCTGCGACTACGCCGCAGCGGACATGTGGCCACGCTCGACGTCGAACGCGACGTGCTGCAGCGGGCAACCATCGACTTCATCAGGGCTCACTCGGGCGAGCGCCACACCGACCAGCTTCAGTGATAGTACGGGTTCTCGCCCGACGCATGATCGGTGAGATCCCGAACACGCTCGATCTCGGGTACCTGTTCGACCAGCATGGTCTGCACACCGTCGAGCATCGTCATGCGGCTCATCGAGCAACCGTGGCATCCGCCACCCATCGTCAGGTAGGCGGTTCCCTCGCCGTCGTGGCCCACGTACGAGACGAAGCCTCCGTGTGCGGCGAGCGCCGGGTTGACCTCGCCCTTGATCAAGGCTTCGACCTCGGCGCTGAGCTCATCGTTGGAGATGAGCCCCTCGACGGACGGCGCCTTCGGCTTGTTGGGGTTGCGGATCACCAAGCCCTGCGTGGCCGTGTGGTCGAGCGTGGCGCCTTCGAGCAGATCGATCGCCGAGGCGGCGATGATGACCTTCAAGCTGCCGATCTCGGGACGCGAGTGGGTGCGGACCTCGTCGCTGAACGCTGCCTTGGTGACGATGTCGAAGCTCAGGTCGTACTTGAAGTCTTCGCCAGGGTTGCTGACGATCTCCAGCCGGAGGCCGAGGCGCTCGCCTTCGGGCTCGGCATCACGGAGCTTCACCAGTTCCTGTAGTGCCTCGGGAGTAACAGTGATGATCTGACCGATGTCGGTCTGTGCGGCCTCTGCGGCAAGTGGACTCACGCCCACAACGCTACCGCCATGATCCGGCCGTGACCATCAGCCGCCACCGTTGCACACGATGCGCTGGCCGGTGACGTACCCCGCGCCGTCACTGCACAGCCACAGCACGACGTTGGCAACATCGAACGGTTGACAAACGCGGCCGAACGGCGCGGTCGCATCAAGCGAGCGCAGGTCCTCGAGTTCGCGATTCCCGGTGAACGCCCGCGCCAGTCGCACGCCCATGTCGGTCTCGACGAGGCCGGGAGCCACGACGTTGACGTGGATGCCATGGGCCCGCTCTTCCTTCGCCAACGTGAAGGCCAGTGCCTCCATCGCCGCCTTCCCCATGTTGTACGGCGCGCCGTTGGCCGAGTAGTTCGACGTGGCGACCGACGAGATCATCACGACGTCACCTCGGCCCCGCGTGCGCAGGTGGGGGATGGCCAGGCGGGCGAGATGGTGCGAACCGAACGCATGGGTGGCGACGACCCGAACCATCTCGTCGGGATCGGTGTCGGCGACCGACTTGCCGCGCGAGGCAATGCCTGCGTTGCACACCAGGATGTCGAGACGGCCGTATTCGGCAACGATCGCGTCGACCATCGCCGCGCACGCCTGAGGGTCGTCGACCGACGCTTGGTAGGCCGACGCCGCTCCTCCAGCAGCGCGGATTGCCGCCACCGTTTCGGCCGCAGCGTCGGCGTCACGCCGATAGTTCACGGCAACGGTGGCTCCCTCTGAGGCCAGCAACTCACTGATGCCGCGACCGATCCCCCTCCCCCCGCCGCTGATGAGCGCAACACGACCGTCGACGTGTCCCATGTGTGACTGCTCCTCTTTGTAATCGCTGAGCGGCAATGCCAACCTTGCGTTCATGCAGGAGGGCAGCCGGAAAGCAATCATCGCCGCGTTCTTCGCCAACCTCGGCATCGCAGTTGCCAAGTTCACCGGGTTCCTGATCACGGGCTCGGCCGGGCTGCTGGCCGAATCCGGCCACTCGCTGGCAGACACCGGCAACCAGGCACTGCTGATGCTCGGTTCGAAACGCGGCAATCGGCCCGCCGACCGTGCCCACCCGTTCGGCTACGGCCCGGAGCGCTACTTCTGGGCTTTCGTCGTTGCCCTGGTGCTGTTCAGCATGGGCGGACTCTTCGCGCTCTACGAGGGGATCGACAAGCTGCGCCACCCGCACGGCGTCGACAACGCGGCAGTCGCCTTCGTGATCCTGCTGATCGCCGTGGCCCTCGAGACCTATTCGCTGCGTACCGCGGCGAAGGAGGCCAACCGCGAACGCAAGCCCGGCACGAGCTGGGCAACGTTCATCCGCACCAGCAAGTCGCCCGAGCTCCCGGTCGTGCTGCTCGAAGACGTCGGCGCCGAGATCGGCCTGTTCTGCGCGCTGGTCGGCCTGGCTCTCGCCGAGATCACCGGCAACGCGCGCTGGGATGCCGCCGGCTCCATCGCCATCGGCTTGCTACTGGTGGCCATCGCCTTCGTGCTGGCCAGGGAAGTGAAACCGCTGCTGATCGGCGAGGCGGCCAGCGACAGCGACGTCGACAAGATCACGCAGGCGATCTCCACCTCGGCCAGCGTCAACTCGATCATCCACATGCGAACCATGCACCTCGGGCCGGACGACCTGCTGTTGGCTGTCAAGGTCGACTTCGATCACTCCTTGTCGATGGAGGAGTTGGCCAACGCCATCGATCAGGCCGAGGTTGCCACTCGTGCCGCGGTGCCGAAGACCACCACGATCTACATCGAACCCGACATCCGTCGGCAGCGTTCTTCGTGACCGAGCGCGGCCCCGTTCGCCACGCCCGACCGATCGGGCTCGTCGCGATGGTCGCTGTCGTGCTGACCTTCAGCGCCAGTTCGACGATCATCCGCAAGGCCGGTGCTCCGGGCCCGACGATCGCATTCTGGCGAATGCTCGGCTCGAGCATCATCTGGACCGGGATATTGCGGGTACGAGAAGGCCACTTCGTCACGCCACAGGAGTGGCGACGAGCGATCACGACCGGCGTCGTGCTCGGCCTCAACATCTTGCTCTTCTACACGGCTGCCACGCGCACCAGCGTGGCCAACCTCGAGTTCATCACGGCCCTCGCCCCACTGATGCTGATGCCGGCAGGCGCAGCGATCTTCCACGAAAAGGTCGATCGCCACGCGGCGATGTTCGGCATCGTTTCGATCGCCGGGCTGGCACTGGTGTTGTTCAACGCGCCGAAGCGCGGCGCGGCAACATGGCCCGGCAACGGCCTGGCCGTGCTGTCGTTGACGACGTGGTGTGGCTACCTGCTGGCCAGTCGCCAACTGCGCCGTGGGATGAGCGTGGCCACGTTGATGGCTGCTGCGCTGCCGATCGCCACCGTGACCACACTGCCGGTCGTTCTCCTCAACCACGACCTCGGCAAGGTCGACGCTCGGTCAGTGGTGTACATCGTGATCCTGACGGTGCTCACAGGCGTCATTGCCCACGGGTTGATCGTGTTCGCCCAGCGCAAGGTGCCCATCGGCATCATGTCGATGATGCAGGTCGGTCAGCCGGCGCTGGCGGTGGTGTGGTCGGCGATCTTCCTCAGCCAGGGCATTCGGGCCGTGCAGATCGTCGGCATGGTGATGGTGGTCTTCGGGCTGGCCACGGTCGTCGTGCAGACCCAGCGTCGCACGGCTAGACTCATGGCGACCGAAAACGGGGAGCTCGCAGGATCGGCGGGCTGAGAGGGTGGGCGCCGCCACCGACCGGAACCTGATCTGGGTAATGCCAGCGGAGGGATGCGATGTCGCAGGTAGTGGTGGTGATCGGCGGTGGCCCGTTGTCGCCGCGCGCGGTCACCGACGTACTGCCCGACGCAGTGATCATCGCAGCCGATAGCGGTCTCGATCACGCCGTTGCCGCCGGTCTGCGACCGACCGTCTTGGTCGGCGATCTCGACAGCATCTCTGCGCACGGCAAGATGTGGGCCTACGCCCACGAGCTGGAGATCGATCAGCACCCGGTCGACAAGGACTCCACCGACACCGAATTGGCCCTCGTTCGCGCTGCCGCGACCGAGGCCGACGCTCTGCTCGTGTTCGGCGCCGCGGGTGATCGATTCGATCACGCACTCGGGACGATCGCCGCGCTCGGCAACCCGGTCCTGGCGCGTTTCGAGACGGTCCGCCTGGCGCTCGACGACACGACGATCTACGTCCTGCACGCCGGCCGATCGGTCACGCTCGATCTGGCACAGGGGTCGCCGTTCTCGCTCCTCGCACTGCACGGCGCCATGCCGGGGCGTCGAGGTGACGGGGGCACAGTGGCCGTTGACCGACGCCTCGTTCGATTCCTCCAGCACCCTCGGGATCAGCAACGAGACAACCGGTCTGCTCTACGTCACCGTCACTGACGGCACTCTCACATTGGTGGTTCCATGAAACGTCCTCTCGCCCTCGCCGCTGTTGCCGCACTTGGCCTGGCCGCAGTGGGGTGCGGCTCCGACGGCTCGTCCGGCACGCCGGCGGCCATCACGCTGGTCGCCTACGACTCGTTTCCGCCGGAGAAGACGTCGCTCAACACGGCCCTCGACAACTTCACCAAGGCCACCGGCATCGCCGTGAAGATCGTGATCGCCGGCGACGCCGGCACGATGGTCACCAAGGCCAAGCTGACCGCCGGCAATCCGGAGGGTGACGTGATGTGGGGTGTCGACAACACGTTGTTGTCCGCGGTGCTCGACGGCAAGGTCTTCAGCCAGTACGAGCCCAACGGGTGGAACGCGATCTCGACGGACCTCACCGCGCTGGTTCCCGGGCACGAAGTGACACCGGTCGACTTCGGCGACGTCTGCATCAACTACGACATCAACTGGTTCACGACGCACAACGTCGACCCGCCGCGCAGTCTCGACGACCTGACGAAGCCCGCGTACAAGGACCTGCTCGTCGTCGAGAACCCCTCGACCTCGTCACCCGGCCTGGCGTTCCTGATGGCCACCATCGCCCATTCCGGAGCCGACGGCTGGAAGGACTACTGGAAGGCGCTGCGCGCCAACGGAGTGGAGGTCGTCGACGGTTGGACCACGGCGTACGAGGACGAGTTCAGCGGCGCAGCCGGGTCCACCGGCTCGCGACCGCTGGTCGTCAGCTACGGCTCGAGCCCACCCGCCGAGGTGATCTTCGCCGACCCGCCGCGCACCGATGCACCGACCGCCGTGGTCGAGTCGACGTGTTTCCGTCAGGTCGAGTTCGCCGGTGTGTTGCGCGGCACGAAGCACGAGACCGAGGCCCGCAAGTTGGTCGACTTCTTGATCAGTGAGACCTTCCAGAACGAACTGCCGTTGAACCTGTTCGTCTACCCGGCACGTACCGACGCAGTACTGCCGCCCGAGTTCACCAAGTTCGCCGTCGTCGCCTCGTCGCCGCTCACGATCGACCCGGCCGACATCGCTGCGAACCGACAACAGTGGCAGGACGAGTGGACGACCATCGTGCTGAGCTGAACCGTCCGCCACGATGGTTCGTGGCAGCGCTCCTCGCCGCTCCGGTGGCGTTCATCGCCACCTTCTACGCGTGGCCGGTCGTCACACTGCTGTGGACTGCGTGGCGGGACCAGGCGACCAGCGCATCGCCGTTCCGTCACATTGCGGCGATCATCTGGTTCACGGTGTGGCAGGCCGGGGTCAGCACGGTGCTGACGCTCATCGTCGGGCTGCTGCCCGCCTACGTGTTGGCCCGCTACAGCTTCCGCGGCCGCCGGCTGCTGATGCGGCCGCGACCGTGCCATTCGTACTGCCGACTGTCGCCGTCGGTGCGGCCTTCATCGCCCTGTTGCCGCGTCGTGGCACGGAACAGCACAGGCGATGATCGTGGCCCACGTGTTCTTCAACATCGCGGTGGTCGTTCGGCTCGTCGGATCGATGGTCGGCGTGATCCCGCACGATCTGATGGGCGCGGCGCGAACCTTGGGGGCTTCGCCGATTCGTGCCGCTCGACTGGTCCTGATGCCGCTGCTGAAGCCCGCACTGTGGTCGAGCGCGGCGGTGATCTTCCTGTTCAGCTTCACCTCGTTCGGCGTCGCCAAGGTGCTGGGCGGGCCCACTCACCCGACACTGGAAGTCGAGATCGCCCGACGGGCGACTCAACTCGGCGACGTCTCGGGTGCCGCAGCGCTGTCGGCGACGCAACTCGCGCTGCTCGCGGTCGTGATCGTGCTTGCTTCACGACGCCAACGCCGCGGTGCGATCGAATTGCACGGTGCGACAGCACCGCACGCCCCGCGCACTCGTCGCGAGCGTGCCATGGTGGGCGCAGTCGTCGCGGGGGTTGCCGTCGTCGTCGGAGCACCGGTCGTCGCCCTCGTCAGTCGCTCGTTCAACGTCGGCAACAGTTGGTCGCTGTCGGCGTGGAGCCGCCTGGGCAGCGTCGGAGACCCGTCCGGGGGCCGGCCTCGGCGTCGACCCGCTGGCATCGATCGGCGCGTCGCTGCGATTTGCCGTCGTCGCCGCGCTGATCGCGACCACGATCGGCTTCCTGGCTGCAACAGCCATCACCAACACGCCCCGCCTCGGAAAGCTGCTCGATGTCGGCCTGATGCTGCCGCTCGGCACGTCGGCGGTCACCATCGGTCTCGGCATGCTGATCACGTTCGACACGGCGCCGTTCGACTGGCGAGCCCGTTGGTGGCTCGTGCCACTGGGCCACGCCCTGGTCGCCGTCCCGTTCGTCGTGCGCGCCCTGGTCAGCGTGCTGCGGGCCATCCCCCGGGACCTGCGTGCCGCGGCCGCCACATTGGGGGCGACGCCGATGAGGACCTGGTGGCAGGTCGATGCCCGGGCACTGCGCCGCCCATTGGTGGCGGGTGCCGGGTTCTCTGCAGCCATCTCGTTGGGCGAGTTCGGCGCAACCACGATCCTCTCCCGTTCAGGCAGCGAGACACTGCCGATCGCGATCGGTCGACTGTTGGGCCGCGCCGGTGCACTGCCCCGTGCGCAGGCGTTCGCCATGGCGACGATCCTGCTCGTGCTGACCACCGTCATCGTGATGGCGACCGGCACCCACGAGCGTCTGGGCGCCGACGATGCTTGACGTCACCGACCTCATCGTGCAGTTCGGCGAGCGCACGGTGCTCGACCAGGTGTCGTTGCGCCTCGACGACGGCGAGGTCGTCGCCTTGCTCGGCCCGTCGGGCGCGGGCAAGAGCACCCTGCTTCGCGTCATCGCCGGGCTGCTGCGCCCCGATGCCGGCACGGTGCGCTGAACGGCGTCGACATCACCGACGTGCCGGCTCACGCTCGCAACATCGGCATGATGTTCCAGGACGAGCAGTTGTTCCCTCATCTCGACGTGGCGGCCAACGTCGCGTTCGGGCCCCGCATGCACCGCTGGCCGGCGTCGACGGTCGCCGCGCGTGTCGATGAACTGCTGGCCATCGTCGGGCTCGCCGGCTTCGGGGCTCGCCAGATCGAACGTCTCAGCGGGGGCGAGAAGAAGCGGGTCGCACTGGCCCGTTCGCTGGCGCCGCGCCCGGCTGTGTTGCTGCTCGACGAGCCGCTCACCGGTCTCGACCGCGAACTGCACGACCGGCTGATCGCCGAGCTGGCCGAGGTGCTGCGTGCCACGGGTGCCACCGTGGTCGTCGTCACACACGACCGCGACGAGGCCACGGCGTTGGCGAGCAGGGTGGTGGAGTGGAGCGAGTTGCAGCCGGCGCCGAGACCGGTCACCGAATCTCCGGTTGCACCGGAGATTCGGTGACTTGCCCGAGAGACTCCGGATCAGCGTCAGCCGGTGTGCACGATCAGGACGGGGCGGTGCGACTGGTGGGCCAGCCTGCTCGGGACCGAACCGGTGAACTTGCGGACGCGCCCGGTGATGGTCTTGTTCCCGACCACGATCAGGTCGGCATCGACCGCATCGGCAACTGCGATCAGCACCGAAGCAGGCTCGCCGACCTGCGGGTGTTCGATCACTCGAACGCCGTGACGCTTGCTGACGTCGTGTCCGATCCTCGCCGCGGTCTTGGCCGAGGCATCGGACAACTCAGCCATCACCGTGTCCAGGTTGGCACGCGGTGTGTCCATCGCCGCGCCCGGTGAGGCAGCGGCGACGACGTGGAGTTCCGCGGCAAAGGCCGCGGCCAGTCGTGCCGCATGATCGACTGCAATCAACGAACGATCGGTTCCGTCCGTACCAACCACGATCCTCGAGTACATCGAACGTTCCTTCTCGCGGTGTCGTCAATTGAGTCAACGACGATCAGGATTGATACACGGCCCCGCACGCATCGATCGGATACGGTCGCCGCGATGAGCGACCAGTCGCGGATCGGCTTCTCAGTCGCGGTGGATCATGCCTGACTTCACCGTGGTCGAGCTGACCGCCGAGCAGACTCACCCATTGCGGCTGGCCGTGCTGCGCAGTGACACGCCGAGCACGGACGTCACCTTTGCCGAGGACGACCTGCCTGGCACGGTTCACCTCGGCGTGGTCGACGTCGCCGAGATCGTGGCCATCTCGACGTGGGTGCCCCGGCCGTACGAGAACGAGCCGCGGTGCAACTGCGCGGCATGGCGACCGCGCCAGCGGTGCAGGGTCGAGGCGTCGGCGCGCTCTTGCTGGAATCCGGATGCGTGCGTGCTGCTTCCACCGCGTCGCTGGTGTGGGCACGCGCCGCGACGCAGCCCTCGATTTCTACCTGCGCCACGGCTTCGTTGTCGACGGTGACGGCTTCATCGACGAGCACACCGCCAAGCCCCACCACCTGATCCACCGCCGCCTCCCCTAGCCGCCCCCTCGTGTCGGGCGCGGTGTGAGTAGGCGGGCTACCGATATCGCCCCCGACCGGGTTCCCCGGGCGCGATGTGAGTATCACCGCTACCGGAATCGCACCCGACCGTGTGGGTGACGGGTGGAGATTTCCGCTCGCGGATGCGGGTGCACATCTCTTTGGGGACATGAGCACCACACCGCACGTCGAACAGTTGCGAGCCTCGGCTCGGCACCTGCGCTCGCTCGCCGTGGCGATCGGCGCCAGTCGGGCCCTCACGGTCTACCGCCTCGCCGGCACCGACACCTGGGTGGGGCCGACTCAGCTGGCGTGCTACGAGGCGCTCGTGTCGCTACGGCGCCAACTGCAGTCGAGTCAGCAGGCGTTGACCGACGCCGCACACCGCATCGACCGTCGGGCGGACGCGATCGCCCTGCAGCCTCCAGGCCTCGGGCTGGCCTCGTAGTGGCGCTGCTGGCCTTTGACCGCGGCCGCGTCGACTCGCTGCGCACAGCGCTCGGCATGGCACTCGGCGAGTTGCGCGGCATCCGCAGCAGGGAGCCCGAAGCCGCGGACACGTTGAGGGTGCTCGGCAACGCATGCCGGACCCTCGACGAGATCTGGCTGCCCCGTGTCGTCGACGTGCTCAGTTCCACGGCGATGACGAAGTGCACTCGGTCAGCACCGGGTGTCGTCGACATCGCTCAGGCCTCGGTCGGTGCCGCGGCGCTCCACCCTGGCTGGGAGACCGCGACCGACCTGACGCCCGTCTACGGCCCATCAGCGCACCAGACCAGAAGCTTCGACGAGGTCCGTGCCGACATCCGCTCGGGCGCGCTGCGACCGATGGCCGCGCCGCTCGACGCCCACGGTCGCGCCGGCGCGAGGTACACGTCGCTTGCCTTCGCCCCCGGCGCGCAGCGGGAGGTCGGTCACGCGGATCTGACGTCGGGGGCGCTCAAGTTCATCGACTTCATGTCCGACGGCTTGCCCGTGGGGTGGAGCGAGCACCGCACGCTGACGATCTACTACCTCACGGATGTGCGCGTCACGCAGAGCGTGCGCGTGCTGAACGCCTACCGCCGCGACCAGGGCCCCGAGACACTGCCAGGGCTGACCACCGAGGCGGTGATCTCGGGGTACATGGTGATCGCCAGTACCACGACGACCGGCGACGTGACGATGGTCATCGGACCCGGCGAGCAGGATCCGACGGCGAACTTCGCGCTTGCCTCGCAGAGCATCGAGAGCTATTCGGGGGCGTTCTATCCGGACGCGTCGCCGGACTTCCAACCGATCACCGACGAGCCGCGCTTCGTGAACCAGACCAAGTGGACATTCTCGAAGGCCCCAGCACCGCCCGGAGAGGGAGAAGGAACGTGGGAACCATGAAGCGAAAGATGCGAAGGATACGTGCCATCACCGTACTGAGCCTTGCGCCGCTGGCCGGCGTGAGTTGCGGGCGCATCTCGCTGATGGACGATGGGACCCACATCTACCCCGCCATCGCCGAGCTGGACGTGATCGATGGTGGCGCGCCGTACTGCTCGGCACTGGAGGTCTGACGCGGTGTGACATGAGCCATGAGTTGCGCGTGGTCTGCAACGGGATGCACCACAACGGGATGCACCACAATGGGTGGGTGCAGATCGACGCGCTGCGATCGCTTCCTCGACCACTTGCCTACGTGCTCCCGGGAGGCGGCGCGCTGGCGGCCTACCAGGTCGGTGTGCTCGATGCCTTGACCGGTGCCGGCCTGCAACCGGACCGCTTGATCGGTGTATCGGCCGGGGCAATGAACGCGGGGCTGTTTGCATGGTCCGGCGACATGGAGGCCGTGCGCCGGCTCGAGCGCGTCTGGGCGAATGTGCGGCGGCGCGACCTGCTTCGGCTGCACCCCGGAAGAATGGCAATGGCCGTCGCCGGCAAGCGGGCGTCGTTCCTCGACAACCGGCACGGCATCACCTTCCTGCGCAGGCACCTCGGGACTCGCCTCATCGAGCATGCGCCGATCCCGCTGACGATCATCGCCACGGATTTGTCAACCGGGCGGCCGTTCATCTTGGAGTCCGGCGATGTGGTCTTGGCCATTGTGGCCAGCTCGGCCTTCCCCGGCGTCTTCCCACCGGTCGAGCTTGCCGGGCACACACTGATCGACGGCGGGGTCGTGGCCGATGTGCCCCTGGATGTCGCTGCCGAGTTGGGCATGGCCAGCGTGGTGGTGATCACCGTGCCGCCGTTGGCGCCGGCGCCGGTGCCGCGGCACCCGGTCGCTGTCGTGCTGCGATCGTCGACGTGGGGAGTCGAGGCACACGGCCGCACGATCGTCGCCCGCCCACCTGATGGTCTGCGCGTGGTCGAGATCCCGACGCGACCGTCGTCGGTCACCACGTTCGCCGTGGGCTCGGCCGCGGCGACCATCGAGGAAGCCCGACAGTTCACTGCGTCCTGGTTGAGCTCCGAGTTGGCCGCGAGCGTGTAGCGATACTCTGTGTGCATGGCTGCAGTCGAAGGCGAGAAACCCGTGCGTCGCCTCGCCCGCGCCGTCACGACGACGAACTGGGCCGCCAAGGCCAAGAAAGTGGCCGCGTCGCTGAAGGAGCAGCACGCCGCAGGGCTGGCCGGCGACGAGTCGCCGGCAGTACCTGTGTGGCCAACGCCGCGCGAACAGCTCGAGGCCGTGAAGCACTTGTTCCGCACCGCACCGAAACCGGGGCCGACTGCGTCGGTTGCTCCCAGCGACGACAGTTCGCTCGACACCGATGCCGACACCGATGCCGAAGAGGTGGCCGAGGCGCTTCGCGGTGTCGACTGGACTCAGGTCCGTGCGGCGACCGCTGAGCGCACGAACGACGTGGCCCGCACGATGCGATCGCTCGCCGACCACGTCGACTGGGCGAAGGTGCAACCCATGGCCGCGCAGGTGTCGAGTGCCCTGATCGCTGCGGTGGCCGCCGGGCGGATACCGGTCGGCGGGCGCCTTGGCCCGGTCGTGGTGCGGGCCATCACCGACCAGAACAACCTCGGCAGGCGAGTCGCGGCCAACCTCGAGCACACCGCGACGCCGGTGCCGCCGGACTTCCGCGAGATCATCGAGGCCACCGCCACCGAGGCTGTGACGGGACCTACCCCGGGATCGGCATCGGCGCGCTCAACACCACGGATTGGCCCTGGCGTGGGCTCGACAGTGATCTGCACGTTCCAGTCGCCGGCCGGTGTCAGCACGATCGTGCCCGTGTAGTGGTTCGTTCCGATGGACTCGAGGATCGCCGGCACCAGCCCCGTGCCCGCCGCCTGCAACTCGGCTCCGACCGTGGTGGAGAGCACGGGGGTGATCCCGCCTCCTGGCGGGGTGATCACCAGGTGAACCTCGTTCTCCCCGACCCGGCCGGGCGTCACGGTGACGTCCGCGATCACGCCGCCCGACGTGAGGGTGGTCGTGAAGACCTTCGACGCGGCGACGCTCTGCGGTGGCAAGGCGACCAACGCCGCGGCAACCCCGACCACGCCAATACCGATCAGCGCTTCGACCAGCACATTGCGTCTGATGGCTGCTGGGCCGTCGTGGCGCAACAGCCACTGCGTCACACCGCCGATCGCGACCAGCACCGTGACGACAGCGACCTTGACCAGCAGCGCGCGGCCCCAGGATGTGCTGGTGACATCGTCGAGACTGCCGGCGAGCTTCAGCGTCTGGGCCACGCCGGTACCGACGATCACCGGAACGGCCACCATCGCCGTCACGCTGAACCGGCGGACGATGCGCTCCGCGTCGGGGTCGGTCAACCACGTAGAGCTGCCGAACGCGAACATCAACAGCCCGCCGACCCACAGCGAGATCGCCGCGAGATGCAGCGCATCGATCCCGACCCACAACGGCACGGGGTCCTGCGCGTACGGGTGCCCGATGCTCGAATACGTCATCACCAGACCGACGGCGAGGACCAACGCCGCGCCGCGCCAGATGTCGGTGGCCCGACGGGCGAAGCTCAGCAGCAACCCGCCGAGAACGATCACCATCACCACCCGCACGAGCAGCACCGAGGCGGTGTGGGAGCCGACCACTTTGCCCCACACCGAGGGCTTGAGCGCGTCGGAAGGCGACCCGGCCACCACCTTTGCGCCGTACAGCCCGAATGAACCGAGCGAGCCGACCAGCAGGAACACCCAGGCCATCCACAGCAGCGTGCGGTTCGACGCCGAGTCGGTGGATTGCATCGCCAACACGCCCCCTCCCACCACCACGATCAGGCCGATCAGCGCCAGCAGCCGAGCAGCGGTGTCGAGACGACCGACGGTCGATGTCGCCGTCGCATTGCCACTGACCTTGTCGATCAGCGCACCGACATCGACTCCGGTCGACTCCGCACCGACTTGAAAGCTGAACGACCCATCGACGACGTGTCCATCGGCGGAGAGCACGCGCCAGACCACCACGTACACCCCGTCGTCGATCGAGGGGACCGACGCTTGGACACCCGTGTCGTCGGTGACGCTCTGCGTCGCCCCCGTTGGGATCAACTTGCCTGTCTGGTCGTACAACTGGATGTTGGAACGCTCGGCATCGACCGCCTCGTTGAAGTCGAGCTCGATGTTGGGCGGACCGGATTCCAGCACGGCGTTCGCCGATGGCACGCTCGCCTCGAGACCGGCGTGGGCGAACGCCTGCCCCGCCGGTGCAAACACGCCGAGCGTCAGCACCGTGCCAACTGCAACTCGGCTCCAACGCATCAGCCCATGATCCCCGCAGGGCCGAGACCGTCGATCTCCGCCCGACCGAGCAGCCACGCCAGGCGATGGCGGGGCGGTACGGCGATCGCCTCCGCGGGCAGATCGGTGAGACCCATCGGCTTGCGGCTGGCCCACAGCATGCTCAGCCGGCCGAGATCGAGCCGAACGTACTGGTCGTCCCAATCCGACCACGAGTAGCCGAGGCCGAGATCGGCGTGGTGCACGCTCACCTCCCTCCAGCGGATGAAGGGCAACTCGCTCATGGTCATCTGCCCGGCGAACGTCAGCCCATGGCCGGCCCAGGCGTCGGGTTGCATCGCTGCCCATGCCGCCTCGAGCCGCGCCGCGCTGTCGGCGACATCGGCAATCAACTCGTCGGCCGACCGTGCGGCCCCGGCCTCGATGTCGGCGGTGCGTTGGTCGAGCCCGCCGGGATACATCGACTCGATCTCGCCGCGGATTGCTGCTTCCAGCATGTGCGTGTGCCCGTCGGCATTGCGAGCGATGTGGGTGGCGACGTGACCAACCGTCCAGCCAGGGAGTAGCGACGGCTGCGAGACCTGATCGTCGCCCAGATCGCGAAGGTCGGCGATGACCTCACGGTGTGATCTGGTGGCTCCGGCACGGTCGCGCTCGAGATCGTTCATCGAGTTCTCACCGTATCCCGTGCGCGAACATGGCAACCTTGCAGACATGCAAATCGCAATGGTCGGTCTCGGGCGCATGGGCGCCAACATGGTTCGACGGCTGCAGCGCGCCGGTCACGAGTGCGTCGCCTATGACCTCGCCGAAGCCGCGGTGCAGGCCTCCGAAGCCGACGGCGCGCACGGCGCACGCACGCCGCAGGAGGTCGTCGATGCACTCACCGCACCTCGCCACATCTGGTTGATGGTCCCGGCCGCATATGTCGGCAGCACCATCGACACCTTCGCGCCGCTGCTGTCGCCGGGCGACACGCTGATCGACGGCGGCAACTCGTGGTACCGCGACGACGTCGATCGTGCCGGACCACTCGGGGAACAGGGCATCAACTACCTCGACATCGGGACGAGTGGCGGCGTCTTCGGCTTGGAGCGCGGGTACTGCCTGATGATCGGCGGGCCGACCGAGGCGGTCGATCAGATGGCGCCGATCTTCGACGACCTCGCCCCCGGTGCCGGCGACATCAGCCGCACGCCCGGCTACACGGGCGAGCCCGCCGGACCCGAGAAGGGTTGGCTGCACTGCGGCCCGAGCGGCGCCGGCCACTTCGTCAAGATGGTGCACAACGGCATCGAGTACGGCCTGATGGCCGCGTACGCGGAGGGCCTCAACATCTTGTCGGAGGCCAACATCGGCGCCGGCGACCGTCCGAAGGACGCCGAAACGGCACCACTCACCCATCCCGCGTACTACCAGTACGACTTCGACCTCGGTGCGATCAGCGAAGTGTGGCGGCGCGGCAGCGTCGTCGCCAGTTGGCTGCTGGACCTGACCGCCGCAGCCTTCGCCGCCGACCCGGCGCTGGACGCCTTCGAGGGTCGGGTCAGCGACAGCGGTGAAGGGCGATGGACGGTGCACGCCGCCATCGACGAAGGGGTTCCCGCCCCGGTCCTCAGCGCCGCGCTCTACGAACGGTTCACGTCCCGTGGTCGGGCCGACATGGGCAACAAGATCCTGTCGGCCATGCGCGCCCAGTTCGGCGGCCACGTGGAAGGAACGGGGCACTGACGATGAGCGCTGCGACGACCCAACCCACTGCCGATGCACTCGTGTTGTTCGGCGCCACCGGCGACCTCGCCAGGCGGAAGCTCTTCCCGGCGCTCTACCACCTGGAGCGTCACGGAACCCTGAAGGTGCCCGTGATCGGCGTTGCCCGCAGCGACTGGACCGACAAGGCGTTCTGCCAGAACGCTCACGACTCGATCATCGCCGCGATTCCGGACGCGAAGGCCGCGGTGATCGACTCGTTGATGGCCCGCCTCGACCTGATCCAAGGCGACTATGGCGATCACAAGACGTGGCTGTCGCTGAAGCACACGCTCGACAAGCACAAGAGCACGGTCGCGGTGTTCTACATGGCGATCCCGCCGTCGATGTTTCCCACGGTTGCCCAATCGCTGGCCTCGGTCGGCCTCAATGATCGCGGCCGCATCGTCGTGGAGAAGCCGTTCGGGCGCGACCTGGCCAGCGCCATCGAACTGAACGCAACGCTGCATACGGTGTTCCCCGAGGAACGCATCTTCCGCATCGACCACTACCTCGGCAAAGAGAGCGTCGAAGACCTGCTCGTGTTCCGTTTCTCCAACAGCTTGCTGGAGCCCGTTTGGAACCGAAACTACGTGCGCAGCGTGCAGATCACGATGAGCGAGACCATCGGTGTCGAGGGTCGGGGCAGCTTCTATGACGGCGTGGGCGCCATCCGCGATGTGATGCAGAACCACTTGCTGCAGGTCGCCGCGTTGGCGGCGATGGAGCCACCCGTCGGGCCGGAATCGAGCTTCCTGCAAGACGAGAAGGTCAAGGTGTTCGCGGCGATGCGGCCGATCGACCCGCAGAAACTGGTGCGCGGGCAATACGTCGGCTACCGCGACGAGCCGGGCGTCGCACCCGACTCGACCGTGGAGACCTTCGCCGCCGCTCGCTTGGAGATCGACTCGTGGCGATGGGCCGGCGTGCCGTGGTTCGTCCGATGCGGCAAGGGCCTGAAGTCGTCGGCGACGGAGGTCGTGGTCGAGTTTCGTGAGCCGCCGAGCATGTTGTTCGACGAAGCCGGGGGGCCGACGCCCGAGCGCAACCTGGTTCGTTTCCGTCTCGGCTCACACGACGGCGTCACGTTCACGTTGCAAGCCAAGACACCGGGGCCGAACCTCGACAGCCAGAACGTCGACATCGCGGTCGACTTCGCCGCGGCGCTCGGCGAGCGCCGCGAGGCGTACGAACGACTGCTCGACGACGCCATGGCAGGACTACCGCGCCGCTTCGCCCGCGAAGACGTTGCCGAGCAGACGTGGCGCGTGGTGCAGCCGGCGCTCGACACGCCGGGCTCGGTGCATCCCTACTTCCGCGGCGAGTGGGGCCCGGCGCAGGCCGATCGAATCCTCGACGGCGACGCATGGTTCGTGCCCTCGTCCTGAGGTTTCCCGTCGGCTCAGCGCCATGGCTGCTCGACGAAGTGCGTACTTTCAGCGCCACCTGTGTGCGTCGAACGTGCGCACTTCGCGCGACGCCTCGGCTGATGCCGAGCCTTACTGCGAGGTGCGCCGTGGGACGACGACCACGGTGCCGTCGGATTGTTGGTGCACGGTGACCGACCGCCGTAGAACTCGCTCAGCGTCTCGGCGCGCAACACGTGAGCCGCGTCGCCCATGGCGACGAGATGTCCCTCGTGGAGCAGCGCCAGTCGATCGGCGTACAGCCCGGCCAGCGTGAGGTCGTGCATGGCCGACAGCACCGTGAGGCCGTGCTCTTGCCGCAACCGGTCGACGAGCTCCAGCGCCTGTTGCTGATGCCCGATGTCGAGGGCGCTGGTGGGCTCGTCGAGCAGCAGCACGGGCGCCTCTTGCGCCAGGGCGCGGGCGATGACCATCCGCTGCCGCTCGCCACCGCTGAGGGTGCCGAGCTTCCGATCGGCGAAGGGTTCGAGAGCCAGGCGATCGAGCACGCTGTCGACCATCGCCCGGTCGTGGCGCGACTCGTGGCCGAAGTAGCTCACGTACGGGCTGCGCCCCAGCAACACGTACTCGAATCCCGTCATGTCCTCGGGCATCACCGGCGACTGCGGCACATAGGCGACCAGCGTGGCGCGACGGCGTGCCGAGCGGATCGACAGCGGCGCACCGTCGACAGCGATCACACCCTCGTGCGGAACCAGCCCGGCGATCGCACGCAGCAGGCTCGATTTGCCGGCGCCGTTCGGCCCGATGAAGCACAACCACTCCCCCGACCTCACGTCGCTGCTGAACGGGGCCAGCGCGACGCGCCGGTCGTAGCTGACGGACACGGCCTCCAACCGAACCGAGCTCATACCAGCGACCGCTTGCTGCGCAGCAGCAAGATGAAGAACGGCGCGCCGAAGAACGCCGTGACCACGCCGATCGGCGTTTCCGCCGGGTCCTGCAGCACTCGCCCGGGGATGTCGACCAGGATCAGGAACGTCGCACCCACGATCAGGCTCAACGGCAGCACGCGACGGTACGACGGCGCCGGCCAGCATGCGGACAGCGTGGGGCACGATCACGCCGACGAATCCGATCAGGCCGCTGACGCTGACCACCGCGGCGGTGCCCATCGTGGCGGCGATCACGATGATGATCCTGACCCGGGCGACGTCTGACCCGAGCGAGGCCGCCTCGTCGTCGCCGACCCGGAACAGGTCGAGATGGCGGCGGTGCAGCAGCAACACCGCAGAGCTCACGACCACGTATGGCAACACCAGGCGCACATCGCTCCACGTCGCGTTGGAGACGCGACCGAGGATCCATGAGTACACCTCGCGGATCACGTCGTTGTTGCGCTGCAGCACGAAGGTCTGGATCGCGGTGAACAGCGACACCACGGCGACACCGGCCAGTACCAACGTGACGCCCGATCGCGATGCACCGAACGCCGCGCCCACGAGGTAGGTGATCATCACCGCGACGAGTCCACCGACGAACGACACCAACGGAAGCGGATCGACCAACCAGCCGTTGGTCGCGTCGCGACCGACGGCGAAGATGATGGTCGCGCCGAGACCGGCTCCGGCGGCGACACCGAGCAGGTACGGATCGACCAGTGGGTTGCGGAACACGCCCTGGTAGCTGGCTCCAGCCAGCGAGAGCATCGCCCCGACGATGCCGGCCAGGGCAACGCGCGGCATGCGCACGTTCCAGATGATGTCCCAGTTCGCCGACGACACACGCCCCGCCGGGCCGATCATCACACCCAGGCCCACCGCGATCACGAACGCGACGACAGCAACGACCATCCACCACCGTCGACGCGTTCGCGCTGTTCATCTCAGCCCGACACCGCCACCTTGGCGACGGCGGCCGAGACGGCCTCGACGTAGTCGACGATGCGCGGGCCCCAACGCGAAGCGATGTCGCCGTCGACGACCACGACGTTGCCATTGGTCACGGCCTTCAGCGAACCCCAGCCGGGCCGCGCCGCCACCGTTTCGGCGGACTCCCCGAACGCTCCATCGGCGAGGAAGATGAAGTCGGGATCGGCCGAGATGACCGCCTCCGCCGACAGCTGCGGATAGTCGCTGTCGACTTCCTGGAGATCGGCGATGCTCTGCAGACCGAACAGCGAATACACCTGACCGATGAACGTGTTCTCGGTGATGCTGTAGTACGTGCTGTCGAGCTCGTGGTAGTAGGTCAGGGGCGTCGCCGGCTTCGGCGCATCCTTCAGTGCTGTGGCGATGTCGGTCTGCATCTTCGAGACCAACGCGGCGGCCTCGGCGACGTGACCGGTGACTGCGCCGAGCTGCTCGATCTGGTCGTACACCCCGTCGATGGTGGTTGCGGCCGGGCCGCTCCACACCTTCAGGCCCAGCCCCTCGAGTTGCTTGGTCAATCCGGTGAAGTCGTCGGCGATCACCACCAGGTCGGGCTTGCGGGCCGCGATCGCCTCGACGTTCGGCTCGAGACCCGAGAGATCGTGTGGCTTCTGCAACGCCTCGGGTGGGTAGTTCGACTGGTCATCGACTGCGGCGACCTGCGCACCGGCACCGATGGCGAACAGCATCTCGGTACCGGTCGGCGACAGGCTGACGATCTTCGTAGGAGCCGGCAACGTGGATGTCGTCGACGCATCGGCCACATGTGTCGTGGCCGCAACTGTCGCTTGCCCCGCATCGCTGACCGCGTTGTTGTCGTCGCCGCATGCACCGAGCAGCATCACGGCTGCCAACGCAACCGGGAACGGGGTCCATTTCATGAAAATCCTCCATAGTGGTGGAGGACAAGCGAGGGAACCGGTGGGAGCCCCACCGCGAACCGCCCTTGCCTCGAGGGTCTGGGTTACGCGTACGGAACGAGGCGACCGGACTCGTCGTGTCGAACACGAACCACCGTTGCGGGACAGTGCCGGGATCTCACCGGACTTCGCTGGATTCCATACATTCGGCAAGCCGAACGAGGCTTACGCTAGCACTGGGCTGCGTATGCTCCACACTCCATGACCGACACTCCCCCCACCCAAGATCCTCGTCCGCAGCGGTTGGCGCGGGCCGATTCGCTGCTGCTGGTCAACACCGGCGACGGCAAGGGAAAGAGCAGCGCAGCCTTCGGTGTGATGCTGCGTTCGGTCGCCATGGGTTGGCCGGTCGTCGTGCTGCAGTTCGTCAAGAGTGGCGAGTGGAAGGTCGGCGAGGAGAAGATCGGCCGTCAGCTCGGCGTCGAATGGCACTCGCTCGGCGAGGGGTTCACGTGGGACTCGACCAACCTCGAACACGACAAGGACGTGGCCCAGCAGGCATGGAAGATCGCCGCCGACGTGATCGCCGAAGGCAAGCATCGTCTCGTGATCCTCGACGAGCTGACCTACCTGTGCACGTGGGGCTGGATCGACACCGGCGCGGTGGTCGATGCTCTCGGCAATCGCCCGGCCAACGTCAACATCATCGTCACCGGGCGCGACTGCCCGCAGGAGATCGTCGACATCGCCGACACCGTCACCGAGATGCGCAAGATCAAGCACGCCTACGATCAGGGCATCACGGCCAAGAAGGGCATCGAGTACTGAGGTGGGCAATGTCACACTGCTGATCGGTGGAGTGCGCAGCGGGAAGTCGGCGCTGGCGGTCGAGATGGGCCGACGACACGATGGCGATGTCGTGATGATCGCCACGGCAGAACCGTTCGACGACGACATGCGGGAGCGCATTGCCCGGCATCAGATCGACCGTCCCGGTTGGCCGACGGTCGAGGCACCGCTCGATCTCGACGCGGCGATCTCAGCGGCGCCCGCCGATGCCTTGCTGATCGTCGACTGCATCACGGTGTGGGTCGCCAACGAACTGCATCACCGTGGCGAGGTCGATCCCAGCGACGTCGCGTGCAGCGCTCACCGAGCGGCGCGGGCCCAGCGTGGTGATCACCAACGAAGTCGGGCTGGGTGTGCACCCCGAGACCGAGCTTGGCCGTCGATACCGAGACGACCTCGGACGCGCCAACCAGCTGATTGCCGCGGTGGCGACGACCACGTTGATGATGGTCGCCGGCAGAGCACTGCGCCTCGAAGACCCATGGAAGGAACTGTCATGACCTGGCTCTCCGACACGTTGGCCTCGGTGCCGCCCGGCGACCGCGCCGCTGCGGATGCAGTGCGTACCCGCGCCGCCGACATCCTCCGCCCGGCGGGGGCGCTGGCCCGGCTCGACGAGGTCGCCGCGTGGGTTGCCGAGTGGCAGGGCACGCCGACCCCTGCCGTGCGCAAGCCGGCCGCGTTGATCTTCGCCGCCGACCACGGAGTGGCCGCTGCCGGTGTCAGCAAGTACCCCGTCGACGTGACGGCGCGCGATGCTGGCCGCGTATCGCGCCGGCAAGTCGACCGTCAGTGCCTTCGCCGCCGTCGCGGGCGCAACCGTCGACGCCATCGACGTCGGCGTCGGGCAGCCGACCGGAGACATCCGCTTCGAGTCGGCGATGTCGCCGGAGCGCTTCGAGGAGGCGTGCAGCGCCGGACGGAACGCCGTCGAGCAGGTCGACGCCGATCTCCTGGTGCTCGGCGAGATGGGGATCGGCAACACCACGGCCGCAGCTGCCGTCGCGGCCGCACTCGCGGGTGGCGAGATCGAGTCGTGGGTCGGCCGCGGCACCGGCGTCGACGACGAAGGCCTGCAGCGCAAACGCGACGCAGTGCGACTGGCGGTCGATCGGATCGGCGCGCTGACCGACCCGCTGGAGGTCCTGCGCGAGGTGGGCGGGGCCGAGCTCGTAGCGATGTGCGCTGCAATCGTCGCTGCCAGGCTGCGCCAATTGCCGGTCCTGCTCGATGGATACGTGGTCACTGCCTCGGCGTTGCCCCTCACCGTCAGCCGGCCCGATGCGATCGACCATTGCCTGGTCGGTCACTGCTCGTCCGAACCCGGCCATCGACGCTTGCTCGAGCGACTCGGCAAGCAGCCGTTGCTCGACCTGGAGATGCGTCTGGGCGAGGGCTCGGGGGCGATGGCCGCGGTGCCACTGGTGGCGATGGCGTGCGCGGGTATCACCGAGGTGCCGACCTTCGGGGAGTGGTTCGGCTGACGGGCCTGCTCGCCGCCACCCAGTTCCTCACACGCATCCCCATCCGGCTGCGCCGAGAGCCTGATGTCGCCGCCAGCGTGCCGTGGTTCCCGCTGGTCGGGGCGTTGATCGGTGCCGCCGTCGGTGGCGCTGCCGCCGGGCTGTGGCACGTGGTTCCTCCACTGGTGGCCGCGGCAGTTGCCGTCATCGTCGGACTGCTGATCACCGGCGCGTTCCACGAGGACGGTCTGGCCGATGTTGCCGACGCGTTCGGCGGCGGCTGGACGATCGAGCGGCGCCTGGAGATCCTGAAGGATTCGCGTCATGGCAGCTATGGGGTGGCCGCGCTCTGCGGTTCCATCGTGGTACGCATCGTGTCGCCTCGGTTCGCTGCCTGGCCCGGCGGCGATGTTCGCCGCGGCCGTGGCCGCCCACGCCACGGCACGCGGCGCGGCGGTCGGCCTCATGGGGGCTGCGCCGCTGGCGACGCACCAGGGTCTCGGCGCCGATTACGGGCAGGCGACCACTCGACGCCGAGCCATCACCGGGATGGTCAGCGGTCTCGCGTTCGCCGCCGCGGCGGTCGGCTGGTGGGCCGCCCCATTGGCTGCGGTGATGATCGCCTCGATCGTTGCGGTGCGGTGGCTGGCCATCCGCAAGATCGGCGGCATCAGCGGCGACGTGTTGGGCGCCTGCGAACAGGTCGCCGAGTGTCTGTGCCTCGTCGTGTTGACCGGGCTGGCGACGCACCACCAACTGTGGTGGCGCTAGGCGAGCTATTACGCGCGCGAGCAGCGAACACAATCTCTGATCCACGCATACACGTGCCAGGCGAGCATCAGTGGTCTTCAACGACGCACTCGACACCTGGGCCAGGGCGACGTAGAGCCCGTCGCGCAGGGCAACGTTGTGGCGCAATGCGAAGGCCATCATCGTGAGTTGCTCGATCGGCACGCGAACAACCCCGAGCGTCGCCAGATCTTCCAGCATTTCTTCGACGTCGGAGGCAGTGAGCGCGCCGTCCCGATGCAGCCGGCCGAGAGCCGAGAGGACTTCTGCGTCGAGATGTGCGGGCGATGCCATCGCGGCGGGCTCTGGCAGCGGATAGCCGTTGACGAGCAGATCGACGACGGCCGACGCATCGACCACGACGGCGATTGGTGAGTGCTCAGCCATTGACCTGCGACAGACCCTCGTCGTCTTCGTACCGTGCCCTGCGCACTGCTTCCGCCGCGTCGACTTCAACGTGACGACCTTCGGCAAGCCATCGGGCACGGCGACGGGCGATTCGCTCCATCCATTCGCCCATTGTGGGCACAGCGACGTGCTCGTCGAGCACCTTGACTGTGTACTGACGCAATGTCATCCCGGCGGCCGCAGCGCGGCGCTGCAGTTCCTCGTGTACGTGGTCCGGCACGTCGCGGATGTGCATGTTCACCGACATGCACCTACCATACACAGGGTGGTAGCAATTTGCTACCACTCGTTGCTTACGCCTTGACCCATTCGTGGATGCGGCGAATGCCCTCTTCCATGTCGGCGTCGGCCATCGCGAAGCTGAACCGCGCGTAGCCGGGGGTGCCGAACGCCTCGCCGGGCACGAAGGCCACCTTGGCCTCGCTGAGGATGTTGTCCGCGAGCTCGAGTGTGGTGGCGCTGACGGTTCCGTTCGGACCGAGCGGGCGGCCGAGCAGTCCCGACAGGTTCGGGTAGCAGTAGAACGCTCCCTGGGGCACGATCGCCGCGACGTCGGGGATGGCATTGAGCATGTTGTGCATGGTGACCGCGCGCCGGGCGAAGGCCTCGCGCATCATCGCCACCGCGGACAGGTCACCGCTGACGGCCTCGAGCGCGGCCACCTGAGCGACGTTGTCGACGTTGGACGTGCTGTGCGACTGGTAGTTGATCGCCGCCTTCATCACGTCGCTCGGCCCGATCATCCAGCCGACACGCCACCCGGTCATCGCATAGGTCTTGGCCACGCCGTTGACGATCACGCACTGGTCGGCCACGTCGGGCACGACGGTCGGCATGCTGACGAATCGGTTGTCGCCGTACACGAGGTGCTCGTAGATCTCGTCAGTGAGGATCCACACCCCGTTGTCGACCGCCCAGCGTCCGATGGCCTCGACTTCCTCCGGTGAGTAGATGGCGCCACTGGGGTTGTCGGGGCTGACGAACAGCAGCACCTTGGTGCGCGGCGTGAGTGCCGCGTCGAGTTGCTCGATCGTCGCCTTGAAACCGGTGGCCTCGTCGGTCTGCACGATCACCGGCACGCCACCGGCGAGGGTGATCGCCTCGGGATACGTCGTCCAGTACGGAGCCGGGCAGATCACCTCGTCACCCGGGTCGCACAGGGCGGCGAACGCCGTGAACACCGCGTGCTTGCCGCCGTTGGTGACCAGGACCTGGCTGGCCTGGCAGACGAAGCCCGAGTCGCGCAGCGTCTTGGCGGCGATGGCTTCACGCAGCTCGGGCAAGCCGGCCGCCGGCGTGTACTTGTGGTACCGCACGTCGCGACAGGCTCGAACGGCGGCCTCGACGACGTTGTCGGGGGTCGGGAAGTCGGGCTCGCCGGCTCCGAACCCGATCACGTTCTCGCCCTTGGCCTTCAGTGCCTTGGCTTTGGCGTCGACGGCGAGCGTGGCCGATTCGGCGATGGCGGCGAGACGTGCTGACGTGCGATTCACTGATGAGCCCTTCGGTGGAGTTGCGACCACGAATGCTAGTTGCGGCACTTGTCTCACGACCGGCGACATTTCGAGGCAACATTTCAACTGGCCCCGTTGGTCCATCGGCCACGAGCGGCGAGACTGGACGGGTGACGACTTCCCCCACGATGCTCGACATTCCCCGGTCGATGCTGCCGAGCGACGGCCGGTTCGGCTGCGGGCCGTCGAAGATCCGGCCCGAGCAAGCCTTCGCCCTGGCCAAGGCCAACAGCAACCTGCTGGG
The DNA here is from genome assembly GCA_963805445.1 of Ilumatobacteraceae bacterium. GTDB lineage: Bacteria > Actinomycetota > Acidimicrobiia > Acidimicrobiales > Ilumatobacteraceae > JAENVT01. The sequence goes on from CAWDUI010000002.1 coordinate 96,033, forward strand.
CAGCTCGCACCGGCAGCCGCCGGTGAAGAACCTCGTCGGCACCATCCGCGCCGGCCTCACCGAGCTGTTCTCGCTGCCCGACGGGTGGGAGATCGTGCTCGGCAACGGTGGGTCGACGATGTTCTGGGACGTCGCCACCTTCGGCCTGATCGAGCGCCGCAGCCATCACTACGTCTTCGGCGAGTTCTCCTCGAAGTTCGCCGAGGCCGCCGAAGCCGCGCCGCACATCGAGGATCCGGCCGTCACGCGCGGCGTGCCCGGCATGCACCCGCCGATCGCTCCGGCGGCCGACGATGTCGACGTGGTCGCGCTCACCCACAACGAGACCTCGACCGGCGTCTCGATGGAGCTGCGCCGACCGAGCGGCCGGGCGTTGGTCGTGGTCGACGCGACATCGGCGGCCGGCGGGTTGCCGTGGTCACCGAACGAGGTCGACGTGTACTACTTCGCCCCGCAGAAGTGCTTCGCCAGCGACGGCGGGCTCTGGCTGGCCGCGTGCTCGCCGGCCGCCATCGAGCGCATCCGAGCCATCGGCGAGTCGGGCCGGTGGGCGCCTGCTTCACTCGATCTGAAGATCGCACTCGACAACTCGTTGCTGAACCAGACCTACAACACCCCCGCGTTGGCCACGCTCGTGCTGCTCAACGAACAGCTGACCTGGATGCTCGACAACGGTGGGCTCGACTGGTGCGTCGATCGATGCCGCACGTCATCGAGTCACCTGTACGACTGGGCAACATCGTCCGCGTACGCCACCCCGTTCGTCACGGATCCGGCCCAGCGGTCGGCGGTCGTCGGCACCATCGACCTCGACGACGCGATCCGCGCCGACGATGTCTGCGCAGCGTTGCGCTCCAACGGCATCGTCGACACCGACAGCTATCGCAAGCTCGGCCGCAACCAGCTCCGCATCGGCATGTTCCCGTCGGTGAAGCCCGACGACGTCGCCCTGCTGACCGGCTGCATCGACTACGTCGTGAAGGAGCTCGGCGGGTGAACGTCAGCGATGTCCTGTCGACTCACTTCGAGGGGGTCGCGCCGCTGAACAGGCCGATCATGGTGCTCGCACTGCGCGGTTGGTTCGACATCGCCGAGGTCGCCACCACCGCCATCAATGAGCTGGTGGTCGATCGCGTCGCCCCGATCGTGGCGTCGATCGATCCGGACCCGTTCTTCGACTTCACGCAGGAACGTCCGCTCGTCGAGCTCGACGAGGACGAGGTGCGCCACATTCGCTGGCCCGACAACGAGTTCCGGTTCGCCCGCTTTACCGGCGCCCCACACGATCTCGTGGTGCTCGCCGGCGTCGAGCCGCACCTTCGGTATGCCACCTTCGCCGACAGCGTGCTGGAGGTCGCCACGGCGTCGAAGTGCGAGGTGGTGGTGACGGTCGGCGCGGTTGCCGACACCATCCCCACACGCGCCCGCCGCTGGTCGTGGGCAGCACCACGAACCACGAGCTGCTGAGCGCCCTCGGCTTGTCGCCGCCGCGCTACCAGGGGATCACGGGTCTCGTCGGTGTGTTGCAGGAGCGTCTCGATCGTGCCGGGATGCCGGCAGTGTCGCTGCGTGTCGGCGTCCCTCACTACCTCGGCAACGCCCAGCATCCGCAGTCGTCGATCGCCCTGTTGCAGCACCTGCACCATGTGCTGGGCGTGCCGGTGCATACGGCGCGTCTTGCAGCCGAAGCCGCCCGCCGCCGAGTGCTGCACGACGAGGCCGTTGCCGACGACGAGCAGGCCAGCGCTTACGTCGCCATGCTGGAACGTGAGTATGACCAGAGCTCCGAGGCGGCGATACCGACCGGCGACGATCTCGCCGCCGAATTCGAGCGGTTCCTGCGCGACCAACGCGACGACGGCTAAAGCAACGGCGGCGATCCGCCGACATACCTATGTCATGCTGTTCAAACAGAACCCCCTCGTACGCCAATGGACCGAGCTCAACGCACCGTTCGCCGCCAATTCCAATCGCGGCCCGAAGGAGGGTCCGCGGTGGATCATCGACTGGCGAGGTCCGCTTGCGGTTGGTGCTGTGCATGCCGTCGACCACGAACGAGATGGCCGGTGGAAGAACACCGACGCCGGCACGGGCGGGTTGGCCATGGCGCTCAGCGCCGTGGTCGGCTGTTCCAAGATCGCCGTCACGCGCAGCCTGCCGATGATGGGTGACGCCAACTGGGACGAGTACCACCCGTTGAAGGCGCAACTCGAAAAGCTCGGCCACGTCGACGATCGCACCGTCTACCTGGATCTCCATGGGATGAAGGACGGAAACGGCGCCGATGTGATCATCGGCTGCGGAAACGGCTCGCCCGAAGCGAAGGCGCTGGCACGACGCGTCGCCGCGCACCTCGAGGCCGCCAAGGTGGTCGTGGATCCCGATGGTGGCAGGCGCGGGTTCGGCGCGACCAAACCCGGCACGATGACGTCGTGGGCGCAACGTCAAGGGGCAACCGCAATCCAGTTGGAGATCGCCCGGTCGTACCGAGCGGCTCAGGCCGCGGACAAGTTGAAGGAACGCTTGATCACCGGTCTGGTCGCTGCACTGCACGACGAGCAACGGCGCATTGCCGTGTACGCCGCCGCTGCAGCCGAGATCGATTCACTGGTCGCCTGACCAGCCGTCGACGCGAAGTTCGATCAGAGCTCGACGACACCCGAGACGCACTCGACGGCATCGCCGCCGACCCAGATCTGCCCGGTGGCGTCGGAGCTGATGTAGACCCGGCCGGAGCGGGCGAGCGCCGCGCCCTGCGTCGCGATGTACGGAGGCGTGAAGCGACCGCTCGCCACCAGCCACTGCGCCGCCGAGGCGTTGAGGCTGCCGGTCACCGGATCTTCGAAGGTGCCGGAGTCACCGGGGAAGAAGGCACGCACCTCGTACGCGCTCGAGGAGCCGGCGGGATGAGCGCCGACGACGCCGATGGCGAGCGGCGTGTTCGACGGCGTGAGCGCCAGCACCTCCTCGGCCGACGCCAGCAGGATCCCCACCCATCCGGGGCCGTTGTCGATCCACGCGGAGTCGACAACGGCCTCGGGCGAAATCCCCAGCGCGTTCACCGCCTCGGCACGAGTCGCGTCGTCGAGAGGCCCGCCGCGTAGCAGTTGGGGCGCGGCAAATGCGACGCGTCCGTCGTCGTTGCGGGTGATCGGGACGAGACCGACACCGCACTGCTGCACGATTCGCTTCGGATCCTTCGGCTGGCCGCCGTGGGCCAGCCAAGCCGTACAGGTGCCGATCGTCGGGTGCCCGGCGAAGGGCAGTTCGACCGTCGTGGTGAAGATTCGCACCAGGTAGTCAGCGTTCGGATCGGTCGGCGGCAACACGAACGCGGTTTCGGAGAAGTTCGTCCAGTTGGCGAAGTGCTGCATCTCCTCGGTGGAGAGACCCTCACCGTCGAGCACTACCGCCAATGGGTTGCCCAGATATGGCACAGAGGTGAAGACGTCGATCTCGGCGAAGGTGCGCTGCATCGAGAGAGTTTGGCAGGCACGGGACGCGTTACAGGGTGTCGTCGGGGAAGAGGCAGAACGGGTGGCCTTCGGGGTCGAGCATGACGCGGACTTCGGTCTGTGGCTGGTGCTCGGCCAATCGAGCACCCTGTGCCAGCGCCCATCCCACCCCGCTCTCGAGATCAACGACCCCGATGTCGAGGTGCATCATCATGAGTTGCTCCCCCTCGATGGATGGCCACACCGGCCGGGCATAGTGGGGGTCCCATTGCACCTCGATCTTCAGGTCACCGGCGGGGGCGCGCAGCATGGCCCAGCCATCGGTGGGCGGATTCCCTGGTCGGGGGCCCTCCCGGCGAACGATTGGCCACCCGAGCAGCCGCTCGTAGAACTCGGCCAGCGTGATCGGGTCGGTGGCATCGAGCGTCGGCCCCGAGATGCGCATGACGGGTCGTTCCATGCGCCCATTGTGACCGAACCGCCTCCGGCCTGCCGACGGCACCGGCCGCCGGGCGGATCAGTCCGGTTCGGCGAGGTCGCCGTCGTTGTCGATCTGCTCGAGCAGGTCGCTGTCGACCAGGACAGCCGGTTCGACCAGCCGCAAGGGCTCATCGGGGTCGTCGACGATGTCGGGGGTCCCTCGCGCGACGCGTTCGGCGAACGACTCGTCGGTGACGTCGGCGTCGGCGAACGGGAGACCGACAGGGCGGTCCGGGGCGTCGCCGAACGTCCCCACCTCGTCGCTGGTCACCGCTTCGGTACCGACCATCTCCTCATCGACGCTCTCGGCCACATCCTGCTCATCACCCATGCCGACAGGTGTACGCCGATCCGACGCGAAACACAACCTCGGTGAGCGTGCCCATTGATCGCCGCCCGGCGCACCAATGCCGGAGAAGTGTGTCGGTCCGCGGCGGGCATCCCGCATTTAACATGCACACTTCCCGCAAGCCGAGCAGCGAGCTAGCCCTTGGCGGCGCGGAACCCTGCCTCGAGGTCGGCGATGATGTCGTCGATCGACTCCAGCCCGACACTGAGACGAACCAGACCGGGGTAGACCCCGGTCGAGGCCTGCTCCTCCTCGCTCAATTGGCTGTGGGTCGTGGTGGCAGGCTGGATGACCAGGCTGCGCACGTCGCCGATGTTGGCGACGTGGCTGTGCAGTTCCAGCGCTTCCACGAACCGCGTCCCGGCCTCCTTGCCGCCTTTGATGATGAACGACAGGATCGAGCCATAGCCCTTGTCGCGGCCGTACTTCTTGGCCCGTTCGTGCCACGCGCTCGATGGCAGTCCGGCCCAGATCACGCTCTCGACCTCGTCGCGGCCCTGCAGGAACTCGGCAACCCTGGCTGCATTGGAGAAGTGGCGCTCCATGCGCAGGCTCAAGGTCTCCAGCCCTTGGAGGAACAAGAAGGCGTTGAACGGCGAGACCGCCGCGCCGGTGTCGCGCAGGCCCTGCACGCGGGCCTTCAAGATGAAGGCGCCGTGACCGAGCGCCGGCCAATAGGGCAGCCCGTGGTAGCTGGGGTCGGGCTCGGTGAAGTTGGGGAACCGGCCGTTGCCGAAATCGAACGTGCCGCCGTCGGTGATCGAACCCCCGATCGACGTGCCGTGGCCGCCGATGAACTTGGTGAGCGAATGCACGACGATGTCTGCTCCCCACTCGATCGGGCGGATGAGGTACGGCGTCGGCACGGTGTTGTCGACGATCAAGGGGACGCCCGCGTCGTGTGCCACCTTCGACACACCCTCGATGTCGAAGACATCGTTCTTCGGGTTCGACAGCACCTCACCGAAGAACAGCTTGGTGTTCGGCCTGACGGCGGCGCGCCACTGTTCGAGATCGTCGGGGTCCTCGACGAAGGTGACCTCGATGCCGTGCTTGGGCAGCGTGTAGTGCAACAGGTTGTACGTCCCGCCGTACAACGAGGGCGAAGCCACGACGTGATCGCCGGATTCGGCAATCGTGGTGATGGCCAGCATCTCGGCGGCCTGACCGGAGCCGACGACCAATGTGCCGGGAATGCCGATCGCCGTGGTGCAGCCGCCTTCCAACGCGTTCAGGCGAGCTTCCAACGCACCTTGGGTCGGGTTCATGATTCGCGTGTAGATGTTGCCGACCTCGGCGAGGGCGAACAGGTTGGCGGCATGCGCCGAGTCGCGGAACTCGTAGCTGGTCGTTTGATAGATCGGCACGGCGCGAGCGCCGGTCGTCGGATCGGGATCTCCCCCGACGTGGATCTGGCGTGTCTCGAAACCCCATGCATCACTCATGGCGAGTCACGCTACAGAGCTAAATCCCGACCAATCAAGTCGGATTTCACGACACCGACGGCGACCCCAGATCGTGCCGCAGCTGGCGCTTCAGGAACTTGCCCGCCGGGTTGCGTGGTAACGGGTCGTCGACGATCAAGATGCGTGACGGGATCATGAACGCGGCGATCTTGGTCGACAGGAACGCTCGGAGCTCGTCGGGAGTCAACGACTTGCCATCGACGAGGTGGATCGCGACCGCGACCTCCTCCCCGAGGCGCTCGTCGGGCACTCCGAACACCGCGGCCTCGTGGATCGCCGGGTGCTCGTAGATCGCCGATTCGACCTCCGCGCAGTACACGTTCTCGCCGCCTCGCAAGATCATGTCCTTCAGGCGATCCTCGACGTAGAAGAAGCCGTCCTCGTCGACGCGGCCGATGTCTCCGCTGCGCAACCAGCCATCGACGATCGTCTCGGCAGTCGCCTCGGGCTTGTTCCAGTAGCCACGGATCAGCATCGGGCCGTTGAACCAGATCTCGCCGCGCTCGCCGGTGGGCACCTGCCGGCCCTGCGGATCGCGGATCTCGATGCGCATGATCGGAATCACCCGACCCGTCGAGGTCGGGTGCGTGAGGTAATCGGCGCCGGAGTTGTTCGGCCCATAGGCGTTGGTCTCGGTCATCCCGTAACCGAGCGTGGGCCAGCCGCTCTTGACGCTGCCGGCGACGCGCTCGACCAACGCCGAAGGCGCTGGAGCACCACCACCGCCGACGCTGCGCAGACTCGAGGTGTCGAAGTCGTTGAACCGCGGCGAGTTGACGAGATCCCAACTCTGGGTGGGCACGCCGACGAAGTTGGTGACCCGTTCACGCTCGATCAGTTCGAGGGCCTTCTCGGCGTTCCAGCGGTACATCACCACCAACTTCGATTTCGTGACGATGCAACTCATCAGCACCGGCACGCACCCGGTGACGTGGAACAGCGGCACGATCAAGATGAACACCAGCGGACTGGCCGCGACGGGTTCGACACCCGGGGGCAACGCGGCCGCAGCCCGTGCGGCATCGACGGCCGCGCGGGAGGCGAACGCCAGGATCGACGACACGACCGCACCGTTGGTCGACACGGCACCTTTCGGCCGGCCGGTCGTGCCGGAGGTGTAGAGGATGGTTGCGTCGTCGTCCCAGCCGACATCGGCGACGGGCATGGCAGGACCCGGGACGACGACGGCGCCCCACTGGTCGACATCGTCGGCCGACGGCTTGTCGGCGCGCACCTCGAGCATGGCGATGCCCATTCGGCGGCAAGGCCCGATCGCACGGCCGATCCGCTCGACATCGGCGATCAGCAGTGACGCGCCGCTGTCGGCGAGGGCGTAGTCGATCTCGTCTTCGACCCACATCGCGTTGAGCGACACCGACACGCCACCGATCGAGGTGATCGCCAGCATCGACATGATCCACTCCGGATAGTTGCGCATGCCGATCGCAACCCGGTCGCCCAAGGTGATGCCGTAGCGGTTGACGAGGGCGTCGGCGAGGGCATCGATCCGGGCGAAGGCGGCGTCGAACGACCAGCGTTCGTCTTCATACACGATGAAGATGTCGTCGCCACCGCCGCGTGCGATGTCGAACACCGAGCGCAGGTTGGGCGGCGAATTCTTGAAGCGACGATTCCCACGCTCGTCCTCGACGATCTCGAACGGTGTGCCGGGCGCGCACACCCGCGCGCACGCCTCTTCCCAAGTCAGTGTCATTGTCCCCCTCGTGCCGCGCGGTCCGACCAACGATACCCGGTGCCGTGTCACCCGATCCGATGGTTCGTCCGTCTGTAATCACCATGACAGACCTCGCAGTAGCAGCAACCCTCGAGGCACGGCGTGTGCGTTCCCACACCATGCCGATCCTCGCCATCGGTTTGTTCGGCGGACTCGCACTCGGTGTGATCGCCCGGGCCTGGATGCGCCTGATCGCCGAGGACCCCGACTTCACGTGGAGTGGGACGATCTTCATCGTCCTGGCGTTCACAGTGTTCGGGATCACGCAGTCGATCGCCGCAGTTGCCCGACGACGAACGAGACGTCGATCGATCTTGACCGTGGCCAGGGTGCTCGGCGGCATCGGCTTCCTCCCGCTCTTCGTCGGCGCCGGCGCGATCATGATGCCGACCGTCGTCGGGGGCGGGTTTGCCCTCAACCGCCCGGAATGGCGCCGAGTGGTCCGGGCGCTGTGCGTGCTCGCCGCGTCGGGTCCAGTGGTGCTGGTGGCCAGCCAGCTGACCGGCTCGTTCGGGTGGTCGTTGCATGCCCTCGCCGGGTTTGTTGCGATGCTCGCCATCTACGGCACGATCATCGTCGCGACCAAGTACTCGATCGCCGCGCTCGACGATGGATGGCGTCTGAAGCGCCGCGTGAAAGTGGGAATCCTGGTCGCCTTCAGCGTCGTCGGCGGTTACCTCGTCGTCGGGATCGTCGGCTGATCGTTCGCGTGGCCGAAGTGCGCACTTTCGACGCACCCCCTGTCCATCGAAAGTGCGCACTTCAGATAGTCGGCCGCTTCCAGCGCGTCCGTTCGGTGCATTGCCGAAGCGCCACCGAGCGAGATCTGGCGCGACTCGCGATCAGACGTGAACGATCTCGACCAACTCGTGAAGAGCTCGGAAGTCATCGGGATTGCGGGTGTAGAGAGGAAGACCAGCCGAGCAGGCTGTCGATGCAATCAGAAGATCGACGGCTCGCGGCTCCGCGTGCCTTTCGGCCGGCCCCGACCACGGCGGCGTACACGCGGCCATACGCGCGCGATGCCTCAGAATCGAAGGGAAGAGGGTCGAAGACGGCTTCTCGCGTTGTAGTCGGTCTTGCCTTCTGGCTCGCTCGTCCGGGTCCTGGGTGGCGTTCGGCGGTTCGGATAGGCCCGCAACCGGCCATCGGCGAGCGTTATGGGGCGGGCGACGGGCCTTCGTTGGAACCACACTTCGCCGGTTCCCGGGCGGGCGGCAACGGGACGCGGACGAGCGAACCGTGCGCACCGATCCGGCGTTGGTGGGCACTTGCGCGGATCGCTTCGGGTCCGGGCGTCGGCGCCGTGGCGGGGGATGCTCTGTTGAAACCCGCCCCTGCGCCAAGATGACGACCATGGCCTATCGATCCATGACGGATGAGGAGTGGCCGGCGTTCCTCGTGGCCGAAGCTCGGCCGGCGGTGCTGGCCACGGTGCGCCGTGATGGCAGACCGCACGCGGCTCCCATCTGGATCGACGTCGAGGACGGAGCCGTCTGGTTCAACACCGGCGCCGACACGCTCAAGGGTCGCAATCTGGCGCGTACCGGCGCGGCAACGATCTGCGTGCAAGACGATCGACCGCCATTCTCCTTCGTCACGGTGGAAGGGACCGTCGAGCTCATCGATGACATCGACCTCGTGCGGAAGTGGGCCGCTCGTATCGGTGGCCGCTACATGGGTCGTGACCGCGCCGAGGAGTACGGCGCACGCAACGGAGTCCCCGGCGAACTGCTCGTCAAGCTCACACCGACCAACATCGTGAGCGCCGTCGACGTCGCCAGCTGACCGAACTACTCGCAGCGGTCCCAGCGCACCCCTTCCCGGCGGTATGGGGCAGTCAGCCGTTGCGTGAGCGGGTCGGTGGCAAACTGCGTGGATGCGGTTGTCGGGGGGTGTGGGGTGAAAGGTCGTCCGTCGGGGACGGTCACGTTCTTGTTCACTGATATCGAGGGTTCGACCGAGCGGTGGCAGCGGGACCGTGAGGCGATGGCGGTAGCGTTGGCGGTGCACGACGAGTTGATTCGTTCGTCGGTCAAGCGGCACGGCGGTCAGGTGTTCAAGCACACCGGTGACGGCATGTGTGTGGTGTTTGCGTCGGCGTCGGCTGCGGTGACGGCGGCGGTCGAGGTACAGGCGGGCCTGGGGTTGCCGGTGAGGATGGGTTTGCACACCGGTGAGGCCGAGTCCCGCGACGACGACTACTTCGGCCCGACGTTGAACCGGGCGGCGCGGGTGATGGATGCAGGACACGGCGGCCAGGTGTTGGTGTCGTCGGCCACGGCGGGGCTGTTGTCCGGTGTAGTTCTGGTGGACCTCGGTGAGCACAAGTTGAAGGGCTTGGAGACGCCGGAGCGGATCTTCCAAGTCGGTCATCACTCGTTCCCTGCGCTGCGTACGCCGCGGCCGGTGCTGGGCAATCTGCCGATCGAGTTGTCGACGTTCATCGGTCGCGGCGAGGAGGTTGCCTCCTGGTCGCGGAGTTGACCGATCAGCGATTGGTCACCCTGATCGGTGTGGGCGGGACTGGTAAGACACGCCTGGCAGTCGAGACAGCCTCGACGGTGTCGGCATCGTTTCCTGACGGGTGTTGGATGGTGGAGTTGGCTCCGGTGATGGTCGACGACGCGGTGCCGTTCGCGTTCTCCGCCGGGATGGACGTAGTGGTGCCGGCAGAGGGTGACGTGGTCGATCATCTGGTCGCCCGCCTGCGTGACAAGCGATGCCTGGTGGTGGTCGACAACTGCGAGCACGTCCTTGCGGCAGCTGCTGACGTGGTGGAACGAGTCGTCGGTGGCTGCCCCACGGTGACGGTCCTGGCGACGAGCCGGGAGCCGTTGATGGTGCGTGGTGAGCGGCTCGTGCCCGTGCCATCACTGCTCGGGGCGACGCGGAGCGACTGTTCCTGCAGCGTGCCCGAGACGAAGCACCCGATCTGGTGATCGACGACAACCAGCGACGTGCGATCAGCGAACTGTGCCGGCGGCTCGATGGTCTGCCCTTGGCGTTGGAGCTGGCAGCTTCTCGGGTGCGGGCACTTACACCGGTGGAACTGGTCGCGAACCTGGAGGAACGCTTCCGGATGCTGATCGGTGGACGCCGGTCGCGGATGGAACGCCATCAGACCATGCGCGGCACCCTCGACTGGTCGTACGAGCTGTGCAGCGAGGTCGAGCAAGTCGTGTTCGATCGGTTGTCGGTGTTTCCTGCCGGTCTTGATCTCTCCGCCGCACGTGCGGTCGCTGGTGGTGACGGTGTCGACGAGTTCGATGTGGTCGACCTGGTCCCGCAGCTGGTCGACCGGTCGCTGCTGCAACGTGCGACCGCAGCCGACGGCACCACCCGCTACCGCATGCTCGAGACGATGCGCGCCTACGGACGCGAACACCTCCAGCACCAAGACCTCTCAGACACGATCCGCGAACGACACGCCCGCTACGTTGCCCGCACGATCGGGGAACTCTCACTCCGCATCCTCGGGCCCGACGAAGAGCAGGTCGTACGGCGGCTCAACGAATATCTCCCTGACGCGCTCGTCGCGCTGGACTGGTGTATCGACCACAAGGATTGGGACGCCGGCATACGGGTCATCTGGGCGGGCAGGCGCACCGCCGAACGCGAGGTGTTTGACATGGCGACACGACTGCTCGATGCCGCACGAGCTGGCGGCGCGCCCGACTCCTTGATCGCCGAACTCGAGTGCATGGACCTCCGAGAGACCAACACGGGAACGCTCGACGACGACACGGAGCTTGCGTGGAGGAGGATCCGATCGCATGCACCGATCCCATCCGACCGGTATGTCGTTTCCCCGTACATCTCGATGGAGGTGACTGCCGCTGACGTGGACGAGTACCTCGCCAGCCTCGAGCGGTGGAGATCAGCCCCAGGTGTCAACCGCTACTACACGGAATACTTCGCGCTCCGCTCCCTGGTCTTTTCTCCCGAAGTCACCGACCACGTCGATGAACGGCTGGCACCGTTCGCGGTGCTCGCTGCGAGCCTCGACAGCAAGTGGGCGTCAGTCGGTGTCGCTGAACTCAACGGCCTCCTAGCGGCGCACCGCCACGACTGGCCCGCGGCGGCAAACTGGTACCGCCAGGCCAGAGCAGACGGAGCGATGCGCTGGTATCTCGACCTGGCCGCCGGGTTCCACCTTCTCACGGCGCAGGCGATGAGCGGCGCGCCATTCGAACTCGCCGGCGCCGACCTCCGCGAGCCGTGGCGCTTTTACCGCGACCAGAACTTCATTGGGTTCAGATGGCTGGGCGCAACTGCGACGGCTGTCGCCGTACACCGCATCGGTCACGTCGACCTGGCCGACCGCCTGGCCGCCTGGCCGCCTGGGCCATCGAACACGATCCCAACGGGGACATGCCTCCGTATGCGCGCGACGTCCTCGGCCTGGCCGGACTCCCGACGACACCCGGCCGGCGCGACGACGACCTTGATGCTCTCATCGACGAGGTGTTGGCCCTCGCCGACCGGCTCGACGGCATGGACCAGTAGTCGCACTCCGAACGCCGACCAGGCAAGACCCTCCGCTCGACAAGCGATAATCGCGGGAGGCGACGGTTCCGGTCCCACTGCATCGCCGGCGAAGTGCGTGCCCTCTCCGCGAATAGCGCTCGCCGACCTTGGCCAACGAAGCGTCATCAAAGTGCCGCAAGGCCACGGTTACTCGGAACACCACGGGACCGCGAAGCGAGGCCGCCGGCAAACGGAGCCGCGAACTCGCGCCAGTTCTTCAGTCCGGCGGTATGGGCCGCCCTCGAACGGTTGTAGGAGCGGAATTATGGAACGTACGACTTGGGCCGTTCCCGGTCACCATCGGAGACGACATGACCGTGAATACGCGTGCTGAGACCGAGCGGTCTCCCCGGCTGAGATCGACACTTGCGTCAGGCGCACGTACCAGGCAACCTGCTCGCGTGAGCTTTGGAAACGAAAGTGACGCGTTGACTGCGGTGGAGTCGGCTGACTGGGCGACCCTGGTGGCCGCCGGGCAATGGTTGGCCGTCAATGCGGGGCCGCAGTACCAAGCCCACCTGCTGGCCCTCCTGACCGACCTCGACAACACGGCCGTCAGCATGGGTACCGCCTGCGCACTGCTCGATAATCCCAGCGAGTTCTCCGTGTCGATGGTTATGAGAGAGGTCCGCGTTGACAGATGCAGCGGGGGACGAAGAGACGCTGGAACACCTGCTGTTTTGCGGTTACTCGGTACCTTTTCCAATCTTCGCCGGCGATTGGGTTGCGCGAGGCGCTCGACAGCGTTCTGCTCACGACCGACGACGAAGTCGCTGCCGGGCTGCAACTTGCAGGTCTGGAGTAAGGAAAGCGACGGAACTGCCGATCTGCTCGGCCATCGTAGCGGTTCAACGGCGACTCGGAAATCGCAGCCAACCGCCAAACGAATCCCCACCCGGAACCGGCGGTGTGCGCCGTTGGACCAGCAACAGTTCGTCGAATCGCATCGTGATATCATGATGTCATGGCAAAGCAGACCACCGTTCGGTTGCCCGACGACCTCGCCGACGACGCCGAGGCCGTCGCTCGAGTCCGCGGTGACAGCGTCAACCAGCTCATCATCGACGCACTCGCCGCGGAGATCGAACGAGTCCGCTCCGATGAGGACTTCACCGCCCGGGCCAAGAAGCTGCTCGAGCGCGATCGGGAGATCCTCGACCGCCTCGCCAAGTGACCCGCTATCTCAGCCTCGCTGAGTTCTGGTATCTCGCCGAGCACGTCACCGGCATCAACGCCGCAACGCTGATCAGGGCCAGCCGCGTCGAGCTCGCCGACTCCGCACTGCACGCACCGCAGGCCGGCTTCGGCGACACCGACTTCTACCCAGACCTGTATGACAAGGCCGCGGTGCTCGCGTGTCGGATCGCGTGGAATCACCCGTTGCCCGACGGCAACAAGCGAGCGGCATGGGCATGTCTCGTGCTGTTCATCGACCTCAACGACGGGTCATGGAACGAAGAGCATCCCGACATCGACGACGCCGTCGAGGCAATGCTTGCGGTGGCGGCACGAGAGGTCGACGAGACCTGGCTCGCGAACTGGCTTCGTGAACGGGTCACCTTCCGAACCTGAGCGCCGGATGCCGCCCAATAATCCCGAGCCCGAACGCTCGTCCTCGCGCTGCATCGCCGGCGAACTGTGCCGCCAAGGAGCGCCTTCTGGCAGCCCCAGAATGCCGGAGGTCAGAGCACGAGGCCGCGTCACCGAAGTGCCGCACCAGGACGCCACCGCAGTGCACGGGCACGAATCACTCAGCGCGGTCGTGAGCCCAACGTTGGTTCATTCGACCCAGTCGGCGTAGCCGGCGGTAGGTGGCACTGCGACGAGAGCATGCTGCGCGGCCTCTGGTCATTGTGCTCGTTGACCGGCTCGTAGGACGGTGAGGTAGTGGCGGGTTGCGTGATCGTCGAGGTCGGTGCGGATCCGTTGTGCGATCGCGTCGAGGAGTGGCTCGCGCACTGAGGCGCCGAGGCGCCGGTACGGCGACAACGTCCGGAGCAGATCGGCGAATCCCTCGCCGTCGAAGTGCTGCACCATCGGATACCAGCGCACGACCGTCGGCCCGAACAGCCCGTCCCCGTCCTCGTTGGGTGGTCCCCATCCATCGCTTGTGGCTCGCATCTCTTCTTCGACCGGCGGGTGTCCCCAGTCAGGGTTCCCTGGCGAGAAGTGCTCGTGAAGGTCCGCGGTCTCGGCGTAGACCTCGGGCTCGTCGGTTCGGCGGATAACGACGTGTCCGAGCAACGCGAGCCAGCCTGCGGGGCGGAGGACTGAGTGTGCTCGTGCCCATCCGATGCTCGGGTCGATCCAGTGCCACGACGATGCGGCGACGATCAGGTCGAATCGTCGGTCCTGCACGTCCCACTCTTCGAACGTGGCGGTTTCGATCGTGACGTTCGAGGAACGGGCCATTCGATGCCGGGCGATGTCGGCCATCTCGACTCCCGGTTCGATCGCGGTCACGTCGCACCCGAGTTGCGCGAGCGGTCGGGTCGCCTGCCCGGTGCCGCATCCGATCTCGAGTACCGCCGACGTCGCATCCACACCCGTCACTGCGACGAGATCAGTGAAGAGTGCGTCCGGGTACGACGGTCGAACCCGCTCGTAGAGCGCGGGTACCTCGTTGAAGAGCTTGCCGCGCTCACGCTGATCCCCGGAACTCACGGATCAATCCTGCCCGCTCACTCCGCCGTAGTCGGACGAGAGGACGAACCGAGCACCACCACTGACGCGGGTTCCGTCCGACCCGAGGTGTCCGCCCCCGGGGAAGGCGTTGCTCAGCCGACGTTGCCGGTGTGCAGCGGGAGACCCGTGACCCCGAGGTCAAAGCTCCACAGCGTGCCGCGGCGTGACTCGGTGACGATCAACGTCGTGCCGACGAAGCAACAATTCGTCGGCATCCCGTCGCCGCACATCAGCGTGTCGACCACGGCACCGTCAGCGACGACGTTGACGCAGTGACCGTACGTGGACGCCACGTACAGGCGGCCGTCGGTGCCGACGCAGAACCCATCTGGGAAGTGGCGATCAGGGAGCTCGACCACGACCTGCGGTCCGGATGAGGACAAAGCCATCACGTGCCGTGAGAAGCTCTCGGTCCACAGCAGTGTGCCGTCTTCTGTGAAGCCGATGCCGTTCGGGTACACGGCCTCGAGTTCCACCACCACCTCCCCGTCACCGGTGTTCACGTCGTACACGAACAGGCGACCGGGAAGGAGATTCCTGCCAGCCGCGTCGCCTCGCGGGTCGGTGAACCACAACCTCCCGTCGGGTCCGAAGGCAAGGTCGTTCGGCACGTCGAGTCGAACGCCGTCGATCTCTGTGGCCAGCATCGACACCGTGCCATCGGTTGCGATGCACTGCAAGCCCGGCGTCACCCGTTCGTCGCCAAGACCGCCATTCTGTGTCACGTATATGCAGCCATCGGCGCCGAGCGCCGCCCCGTTTGGTCCTCCCCCCGACGTCGCTAGGTGGCGGACGCCGTCGGCCGGGGTCCAGTACGACAGGCGACCCCCCGCAATCTCGGTGAACACCACTCGCCCGTCAGGAAGCAGGAGCGGTCCTTCGGGGAAGGCCAACCCGTCTGCGATGACATGTCCGATCGTCATCCGGCGATTGTGTCACGCACTGTTGTGGTGAGAGGTGGTGGTGTCGGTAGCGATGAAGTACTCGGGGTCACGGTGACCGAAATGCGCTACAGAACAGAGTTGCGCGGCTGATCGTCACACACACCCGATCCCTGCCATGGTCGACCAGCTGAAGAAGTCGTGCCGGTACGCACCGAGCCTGCGTTATGGGACATGAGGCAATTCAACATCGAGTCGGTCGAGACGGCGGTAACGCGCAGAGGTTCTCTCGATGAGATGAGCAATCTCGATGGACGCGTCCACTCCGATGACGATGTCGAATGCGGCTCGTCCGTGGAGGAGAGCGTCCACGGCGGCGGGCATTACCTCGGAATCCAGCCCGGTGCTTCGGTCTTGGTCGACGTCAGGAAGCGCTGATTGGTGGACATGCCGGGAACGATTACTCATCACCGAAAAACCCGTGCCGGGGGACGACCCGACCCGCCGTCGTACCGAGGGCTGCCGTGGCGCCAGCCACTCGCAGATAGCCGTTCTGGCTGCGGGCCAGCTACTCCGTACCGAGCCGCGACGCTGCGGCGGCGATCGAGTTTTGCGCCGAAGGCGCTGCCGTCTCACGAGCTGGGTCGGGACACTCACGATGCCAGGCCGAACTGCCGCTCGGCCGAGTGGTTGGGAGCACGAGCGCAAGGACAGCGGCCGCTGAGCTGGCGGTAGGGACAGGGTCGATCGCGAGAAGGGGACTCCTATGGGCCAGGCCTCAAGCGCGATACGTGCCGTTCCGATTCGAGTTCGGCGGTGCGACATGCGGCCCGTCATCTTGTCGCCGGTGCACCCGTGGTTGCGGTCGACCGCGAGCGATTGGCCCTTCCTCATCGAGAATTTCTGCGTCACGGCGATGTGAGACGCGCCAAGTCCGGCGCTGTGCGCTGTTTGCTGGTGCGAGTGGGGGGTCCGGTGGGCGTTCCCCGTTCGGTCACCTTCCCGGTGCTCGATTCCTGTGGACGGCGCCCAGTTTCCCCGTGGGCGCGCTTGGCGGATGCCGCCAGCGAGAGTGCTTGATGGCGCCCTCCAATGCTGAGAGTCGCCCGGCTGCGGCGAGTCAGGTCTTAGGGCAGGCGCCAAGCGAGATGCACAACCCGGTGATCAACGTACCGATGAATACTGAGGTCTGCATAACGAGTCCACCAGTGACGCGTGCGGCAGCGATCTCTGCAGCCGCCAAGGTTTCCGCGGCCGCCTCCGCCGTCACGCCTGTAGCAGCAGCCACAGCCGCAGCGACCTCCGGCGCAACCGCAGCAACGAGGCCGCCCGACGCGATAAGCGCGCCAATCCCAACGCCGGCGATAGCGGCGACCGTGGCGATACAGCAGGCTGTGCATCCACCTTGACTCGGTCCGCCGAGTTTGCCTGCTTCGACAGTCGGTACGTCTAGAGAGCTCAGAAACGTGCCGAATGCTGCACGATCTTCGTTGCTGATAGAGGACAAGCTGTCGTCGGGCATGTAGTTGGCAATGACCGCAACCGGATCGTCATCGAGTAGGTGAGGATTCTCCCTCAGTCTCGCAACAATATCGTCGGCCCAGGTTTGCTCGGTCATGCCCTCAATCCATTTCTCTTCGCGGTTTGCAATTGACTGGTCTTCCACAATAGGCAACCTTCCCTATGCTGGGCCAAAGTCTTCGGGGCAGGAACCGGCACACTGCACACCGCTGCATGTCTCATAACGCTCGGGCCTCGGCCGCCTATGACCGTGGCCTATGTGCCGTTCGGGGGCACCCGGTATTGCCGCTCCGTACCGCGGTCGTGCAGCAGGTCCAGCGCCGCATCACGCCCTTACCGTCCGCCCCATAACGCCGGTCCATCGCCAGCATGAACACGTCAGAGCGCCACGTCGCGGACCGTGCGCAAGTAGCACGTAATGCCCAGTCCGGCGCGCCGGCGCAAGAGCGATCACGCGCCCAGAACAACATGCGCGAGATCTCACTGGCAGTTCTGGAGCGTCTCGACTTCTGTGTCAGCTCCTAGAGCAACCGTGGTTCAATTCGCTGATTCAGACGACGAACGACGTGTCCTCATTGCCCGTTCTGTCGCTGTTATGCAACAGCAACATCCTTCAAGAACATCGCTGCGTCATGTCTCACCCACAAGATGTGGGTGCGTACTTTCCCCCTACTTGCTCACCTTGCTGCCGAACTCAGCCACCGCTGACGTCGGCGACCTTCTGACGACCGGCGCCGAGGAACGGCATCATCGCCCGCAGGCGACCACCGACCTCTTCGATCTGGTGCACCCGACCGGCTTCGCGCAGGCCGTTGAAGTTGATGCGACCGGTCTCGCTCTCGGCCACCCACTCCTTGGCGAACTTGCCGTTCTGGATCTCCTTGAGGATCTTCTTCATCTCCAGCTTGGTCTTGGCGTTGACGATGCGCGGCCCGCGGGTGACGTCGCCGTACTCGGCGGTGTCGCTGATCGAGTAGCGCATGCCGGCGATGCCTTCCTCGTACATCAGGTCGACGATCAACTTCACCTCGTGCAAGCACTCGAAATAGGCCATCTCCGGCTGGTAGCCGGCCTCGACCAGGGTCTCGAAGCCGGCCTGGACCAGCGAGGTCAGGCCGCCACACAGCACGACCTGCTCACCGAACAGGTCGGTCTCGGTCTCTTCGGCGAAGGTGGTCTCGATCACGCCGGCGCGAGCACCGCCGATTGCCTCGGCGTAGCTGAGCGCGAGCGCATGGGCGCCACCGGTGGCATCTTGATGGACCGCAATCAGGCACGGCACACCACCGCCTTCGGTGTACGTACGGCGCACGAGGTGGCCGGGACCCTTCGGAGCGATCATGATCACGTCGACGGTCTTGGGCGGACGGATCCGCTTGAAGCGGATGTTGAAGCCGTGGGCGAACGCCAGCGCCTTGCCCTTGCGCATGTGCGGCTTGATGAACTCCTCGTACGTTGCCTTCTGCTCGGTGTCGGGCATGGTCAGCATGATCACGTCGGCCCACTTGGCGGCGGCCCCGATCTCCATCACCGTCAGCCCGGCGGCTTGCGCCTTGGCAGCGGACTTGCTGCCTTCGCGCAGGCCGACGACGACGGGGACACCCGACTCCTTCAGGTTCAGTGCGTGCGCGTGGCCCTGTGAGCCGTAGCCGATGATGGCTACCTTGCGACCCCGAATGATCGACGGATCGGCGTCCGCCTCGTAGTACATCTTCGCGGCCATCTCAGCCAGCCTTTCCGTATTCGCTCTTCTTGGAATTGGAGTTCGCGGCACGCAGACGTGCCTCACGATCGAGTTTGGGCAGTGCCACCCGGCCGGTGCGCTGCAGCTCCACGATGCCATACCCGCTGAGCAGTTCTTCAAAATCGTCGAGCTTGTCGGGGTGGCCATCGAGGGTGATGGTGATGGCTTCGGTGCCGACAGCCAGGATCTTGCCCTCGAAGATGGTGGCCAGTTCGACGATCTGGCCGCGATGCTCGGGGCTGACGCGGATCGTGGCCAACAACAGCTCCCGCTCGACAGAACTCCGCGGATCGAGCTCGCTGATCTTGACCACCTCGATCAGTTTGAACAGCTGCTTGGTGATCTGCTCGAGCGGCGCGGAGTCGACGTCGACGACGATGGTGATGCGGCTGAAACCGGCCTCCTCGGCAGGCGCGACGGCCAGCGAGAAGATGTTGTAGTCGCGCCGGGCGAACAACCCGGCCACGCGGGCCAGGACCCCGGGACGGTTCTGCACGAGCACCGACAAGATGTGATGGTTCATGTCGGTGGTCACTTGAGCGCACCCTTTCGGGCCATCTGCGACTCGGGCAGGATCATGTCGTCGTTGCCCTGGCCCGCCGGCACCATCGGGAAGACCTTCTCGCGGGCGTCGACCCGGAAGTCGACGACGACCGGGCGATCGTCGATGGAGTTGGCCTTGTCGATCGCCGGTTGCACTTCCTCGGGTGAGTCGACGCGAATGCCGACGCAGCCCATGGCCTCCGCCCATTTCACGAAGTCGGGCAGTTCGGGCGAGAGGTACACCTCGCTGTACCGCTCGTCGTAGAACATCTCCTGCCATTGGCGAACCATGCCGAGATAGCTGTTGTTCAAGATGCCGACCTTGATCGGGATGCGCTCGACGCTGGCGGTGACCAACTCCTGCGCTGTCATCTGGAAGCAGCCGTCGCCGTCGATTGCCCACACCGTTCGGTCGGGGCGGCCGACCTTGGCGCCGATCGCAGCCGGCACGCTGAAGCCCATCGTGCCGAGCCCGCCGGAGTTGACCCATGTGTATGGCTCGTTGAACCGCCAGTACTGCGACGACCACATCTGGTGCTGACCGACGCCACTGACCAGGATCGTGCCTTCGGGCGCGTTGTCGCGGAGTTGTTCCAGGCAGAACTGCGGCTTCAGGGCCTCGCCGGGCTCGCTCTGTTCGTACGACAGCGGGAACTGCTCGCGCCAGCCGCTGATGCGGCTCTTCCACGCCCCGATGTCGGCTTGCACCGCACCACCGTCGAGCAGGTCGCGAATGGCCTTGATGAGCTCCTCGATCACCTGGCGGCAGTCGCCGACGATCGGCACGTCGGGTCGGCGCACCTTGCCCTGCTCGGCAGGGTCGATGTCGACGTGGATCACCTTGGCATCGGGCGCGAAGGTCGACACCTTGCCGGTGATGCGGTCGTCGAAGCGCGCACCGAGCGCGATCAGCAGGTCGCTGCGCTGCAGCGCGGTGATCGCTGTCGCGTTGCCGTGCATGCCCGGCATGCCGAGACACAGCGGGTGATCGTCGGGGAACGCGCCACGCGCCATCAAGGTGGTGACGACGTGGATGTCGGTCATCTCAGCCAGGGCGCGCAGCGCCTCGGCGGCGCGGGCCTTCAAGATGCCGCCACCGACATAGAGGACGGGCCGCTCGGCAGCGAGGATCAGCTTGGCCGCCTCCTTGATCATCCGCGGGTGACCCTTGGTGTTCGGGCGATAACCGGGAAGGCTGTCGATGACCTCGGCGTCGGTCGGCCAGTACCACTCCATCGAGTTCTGCAACACGTCTTTGGGCACGTCGATCAGCGTCGGGCCGGGCCGGCCGGTGGTGGCGACGCGAAACGACTGACGCACGGCCATCGGCAGGTTCTGGGCAGACATCACCAGTTCGTTGTGCTTGGTGACGCTGCGGGTGATGCCCACGGTGTCGCACTCCTGGAACGCGTCGGTCCCGATCGCCGTCGTCGACACCTGGCCGGTGATGCACACCATCGGGATCGAGTCCATGTAGGCGTCGCACAGCGGCGTGACCATGTTGGTTGCTGCCGGTCCGCTGGTGACCATGGCCACGCCAGGTCGACCGGTCACGTGGGCGTATCCCTCGGCCATGTGGCCGGCACCCTGCTCGTGACGAACGAGGATGTGGCGGATCGATGAGTCCAGGAGCGGATCATAGGCAGGCAGGATGCAGCCGCCCGGCAGGCCGAACATGACCTCGACGCCCTCCATCTCGAGGGCTTTGATCAGGGCTTGCGCCCCTGTGATCTTCATCTGTCGTCTCCTTGCTGAACTAGCTGCCAGAACAGTGGCCCGAAAACCAAACGGCCTCCCGGATGGGAGGCCAAGATGCACGCGTATGTGGGCGTGCATCTACATGAGTACTACGACAATCGAGATGATTCCGGCACGCATTGATCGTAGTGTGCCATGCTCAGCCGCCGACGCGCAACCTTGGGACTCGACAATCGCATGATGCCCGCTCCACGCAAGTTCACCGACGCCCAGCGGCGCGCCCGCCTGGCGACGCGGCATCGATTGGCACCGAGCGCTCGCACCGACGACGTCGCCGCCATCACCGACTCACTGGTGGCATTGCACTCGACGGATCCGTCGACCGTGTACCTGTCGGCCGTGGCCCGGATGCAGCACCCGTCGATCGACGCGGTCTCCGCGGCGTTGTACGCCGATCGCACGATCGTGCGGCATCACGCGATGCGACGAACCCTGTGGGTGTTCACGCCGCGCACCGCGCGATGGGCCCATGCCGCCTGCACCGCGGGCCTGGCCCCCGCGGAATGGCAACGGCTGGCCAAGCTGGTCGAAGACAGCGGCGTTGCGGCCGACGGCGCAGCGTGGGTGGCAACTGCGCGAGCCGACACCCTCGCCGCGCTGACCGAGATGGGTGTGGCGACGGCTCGAGAACTGGGCAAGGCGGTTCCGGCCCTCACCGCCAAGTTGCAGCTCGCCGCCGGCAAGTCGTACGCCGCGACGCAAGGCGCCCCACGCGGCTGATGTTGAACCTCGGGTTCGATGGGGCGATCGTCCGCGGTCGGCCGAAGGGTTCGTGGACCACGTCCGAATACAGCTGGTCGGTGACGGAGAACTGGATGTCCGGCCGGCTCGCCGGCGACGACACCGATGCTGCCGCCGCCGAGCTGGCGCGCTGCTACCTCGGCCGCTTCGGCCCGGCGAGCGCAGCCGACCTGCAGTGGTGGATGGGGTGGACGGCCGGTGCCGCCAAGCGCGCCATCGCCGCAATCGGGGCGGTCGAGGTCGAGCTCGACACTGGAGTCGGGTGGGTGCTCGCGGACGGCAGCGGCCCCGACGCCGATGCCGGCTCCGATGAGCCGTGGATCGCCTTCCTGCCCGCACTCGACCCCACGACGATGGGATGGAAGCAACGGGACTGGTACCTCGGGCACCATTCGGCATTCGGTGGGCCGTTGTTCGACCGCAACGGGAATGCCGGCCCGACGATCTGGGTCGACGGTCGAGTGATCGGTGGCTGGGCGCAGCGGAAGTCCGGTGAGATCGCCTACCGGCTGCTCAGCACCGTGCCCCCGAAGCGAGCCAAGGCGATAGCGACCGAAGCCGATCGCATCCGCGACCTCATCGGGGACACTCGCGTCAACGTGAGGTTTCCCGCGCCGATGCAGAAGGAGCTGCTGGCGTGACCACGTCAGCATGAATGCAGACCTCGCGGCGACGTGGAAGCACCGCGAGCTGCGGATCCTCGTCATCGGCGAAGGCGTCTCGACGTTCGGGTCGCTGGTCTCGCGGCTGGCATTGCCGTGGACTGCGGCTCGAGAGCTGAACCAGGGCACCCTGTCCGTCGGCCTGGTCTTTCTCGTCGAGCTTCTCCCCTCTGCCCTCCTCGGCCTGTTCGCCGGCACGATGGTGGATCGGTGGTCCCGTCGGCACGTGCTCATCGTGTCGAACATCGCCTTCGGTCTCGCCACCTCAGTGATCCCCGTGTTGGCCGCCGTCGATCGGCTGACGATGACGGCGATCTACGCCGTCGGGCTCGTCAGCGGCTGCATCGCCCCGTTCTTCCGAGCCGCATTCCGCTCGATGGTGCCGATCACCGTGCCACGCGATTCGTTGCCGGGTGCGCAATCGATCATCCAAGGCGTCTCGGCGACAGCCGAGTTGGCCGCATTCGGTGCAGCCGGTTGGCTCGTCCACGTGTTCGGCGGGCCCGCTGGTCTGGCGATCGATGCAGGTTCGTTCGTGTGGGCCGCCGCAGTATCAGGGCTCCTGCGGCCAACACCCCCGGCGCTGCGCAAGCAACACCGCACCGACGTGTTGACTGAGCTCCGGGACGGGGCGCGCTACGTCAGGCACCATCTCGTCCTCGGGCCGATAGCCCTGTCGGAAGTGATCGCCGGCGTCGGTGGTGGCATCGTCGGCAGCGTGGTGATCGTGCACGTCACCAAGACCCTCGGCTACGACACCGGTCCTCAAGGCATCGTCTACGCAATCGGAGGCGTCGGATCGCTGGTCGCGGCGATGTTCGCGCCGCGGGTACTGGCCCGGATCGGGCTGCAGCGATCGATCGTGGTTGCCCTGGTCGCCACGGCTCCGGCGATGTCGCTGATGGCGTTCGCGCCGGGCCCGTCTCTGCTCGGCTATGCCATGTTGGTCGGCCAGCAGTTGATCGCCGACCCGGTAGGAACGGTCAGCATCGTCGCCTACGGAACGGTCGTGGCCGCCGGATCACCCGAGGCGATGCGCGGACGAGTCGAGTCGACGGTCGGTGTCCTGGGCACACTCGGTCTGGCCGCAGGATTCGTGATCGGCGGCGCGCTGGGTGAGCAAGCCGTGCTGGGCTCGCGCCTCACGCTGTTCCTCGGTGGTGTGGTGACGACAATTGCGGCGGGGTGCCTGGTCGGCCCGGACGTTCGCCGAGTTCACTCGGCCGCGGATGTCCCGGTCGTGCCGGCGGCCGGTGTCATGTCGTAG
Organism: Ilumatobacteraceae bacterium; assembly: GCA_963805445.1. Classification (GTDB taxonomy): domain Bacteria; phylum Actinomycetota; class Acidimicrobiia; order Acidimicrobiales; family Ilumatobacteraceae; genus JAENVT01. The sequence continues at coordinate 119,850 of CAWDUI010000002.1, forward strand.
ATGATGTTCGACCCGGGTTCCTGAGAGGATTTCGATGATCGAGAAGCTAGAGCGCTCCACATTCCTAACCTGATCAGCCATGGCAACTCCTCCATCTCCCACCATCGCGCCTATTGAAGGCCGCCTCGGCGTGCTCACCGTCGGCCTCGGCGCCGTCGCCTCGACGCTCATCGCCGGTGTCGAGCTCGTCAAGCGCGGCGTCAGCCAGCCGATCGGCTCGCTGACGCAGATGGGCACGATCCGCCTCGGCAAGCGCACCGACAACCGGCGCCCGCTGATCAAGGACTTCGTGCCGCTCGCCGCGCTGGAAGACATCGTCTTCGGCGCGTGGGACCCGTTCCCCGACGATGCGTACGTCGCCGCCACCCGGGCCGGCGTGCTCGAAGGCGGCAAGCACATCGAGGCGATCACCGATGCGCTGCGCGAGGTGCGCCCGATGCCCGCCGCGTTCGATCGGGAGTACGTGAAGCGCCTCGACTCCGACAACACGATGCACACGATCGACAAGCGCAGCATGCTCAACGCGATCCGCGAAGACATCAACCGCTTCCGCGAAGAGAAGCGGGTCGACCGGGTCGTGATGCTGTGGGCGGCCAGCACCGAGATCTTCATCGAGCCGGGCCCGGCGCACATGAACATGGAAGCGTTCGACGCGGCGATCGACGCCAACGACCCGACGATCGCACCGTCGATGCTCTACGCGTACGCCGCGATCCTCGAGGGCGTGCCGTTCGCCAACGGCGCCCCGAACCTCACCGTCGACATCCCGGCGTTGCGAGACCTGGCCACCGAGCGCAAGATCCCGATCAGCGGCAAAGACTTCAAGACCGGCCAGACCCTGATCAAGACGGTGATCGGGCCGATGCTGAAGGCCCGCATGCTCGGGCTGTCGGGCTGGTACTCGACCAACATCCTCGGCAATCGCGACGGCGAGGTGCTCGACGATCCCGACAACTTCAAGACCAAGGAGGAGTCCAAGCTCGGCGTGCTCGAGCACATCCTCGACCCCGACGTCTTCCCTGAGCTCTACGGCGACGTGTACCACAAGGTGCGGATCAACTACTACCCACCGCGTGGGGACAACAAGGAGGGCTGGGACAACATCGACATCTTCGGGTGGCTCGGCTACCCGATGCAACTGAAGATCGACTTCCTGTGCCGCGACTCGATCCTGGCCGCGCCGCTGGCGCTCGACCTCGTGCTGTTCTCCGACCTCGCCCAGCGCGCCGGGCTGGTCGGCATTCAGGAGTGGCTGAGCTTCTACTACAAGGCGCCGATGGTGGCCCCCGGCCTCTACGCCGAGCACGACCTGTTCATCCAGCTCACCAAGCTCAAGAACACGCTTCGCTGGATGATGGGCGAGGACCAGATCACCCACCTCGGCCGCGAGTACTACGAGGACGACGACGACGACTGAGGCGCAGCCAACGTCAACGCGACGCGCGCCCCGCCGAGTGGGCTGGAGCCGATGACCACCGAGCCGCCATGAGCGATCGCCACCTGTTCGGCGATCGCCAGGCCGAGGCCCGACCCGCCGCCGCCCCCGCGCTCGAATCGCTCGAGCAGTCGTTGCCGGTCCGCCGGCGGGACGCCTGGTCCGTTGTCGTCCACCGTGACGGTTGCACCGGCAACCGACACCACCACGCGTTGCGGTGAACCGTCGACCGGAACGCCATGGACAAGTGCATTGCGGACCAGGTTGGCGATGGCCAGCGTGACACCGTCGCGCCAGGCGATCACGGTGGTCGGCGGGGTCGATTCGATCTCGATCGTTGTGCCCGGGGCGCGACGCCGTTCATCGGCAACGGCTGCGTCGGCCACATCGGCGAGGTCGATCGCGTCGAACCAGGATTGATCGGCAAACTCGGCATCGGCCAGGGCTCGCACGGCCGACAACGACGCGGCCATCCGTTGCAACTGCTCGTTCGCCAGTCCCAGCACCTCGATGCGATCGGGCTCGGTGATCCGGTCGCTGCGGGCAAGGTCGAGGTTGATCAGGGCGCTTTGCAGCGGCGTGCGCAACTCGTGGGTCGCCGATGAGGCGAAGGCCCGGGCCGCGTCGAGGGCGGCGCCGCGGCGCTGCGTCTCGTCGGCCAGGCGCCGCAGGTTCTCGTTGAGCGTGGTGGCGACGTCGTCGACCTCATTCGAGCCGTAGTCCGTGCCGACACGCCAGGTGCTCGGCTCGGCATCTTCGATCCGTGCGGTGTCGCGCCGGAGCGCAGTGAGTGGCCTGGTGGCGACCTTGCCGAGCAGGTAACCGACGAGACCGGCAGCCAACGACGTCAACGCCATCACAAACAAGACACGGCGACGCAACTGCGCTGCCCGGGCGTCGACATCGCCGAGCGGGGCGACGAGTTGCACCATCGCGTGGTCACCGGGCTGCGGGACGTCTGAGACCTCGACGGTGTACAAGCGCCAGCGATCACCACTGGCCCGCGCCGTCGAGAAGCCAGGGGTGATCGTGGTGGGAAGCGGATCGGCGGGCAACAACCCGAGCGCGATGGTGTGGCCGTCTCGAACGACACGCGCCCCTTCCAACGTCGTTCGCAACTCCGACTGAGACAGCCGCTCGGCGACTGCGGCCAGGATCGGCGCCGTCTTCGCTCGTTCTTCCAGCTGGGTGTCGACGCGTTCTTGCAGGACCGTGGCGAAGTACCCACGGAACAGGGCCCCGACGGCCAGCAACGTGATCGACGCGGCGACGAAGGACGCCAGCCCGGTGCGGGTCGCCAGGCGCACTTATTCGGCCCTCAACACGAAGCCGACACCACGTACGGTCTCGATCAACCGAGGAGCGCCGGCAGATTCCAACTTGCGCCGCACGTACCCGACGAACACGTCGACCACATTCGTGTCGACATCGAAGTCGTAGCCCCACACCAGTTCGAGGAGCCGGATCCGCGAGAGCACGATCCCCGGATTGGCGGCGAACACGGCGACGAGATCGAACTCGCGCCTCGACAGATCGAGCCGGACCTCGCCGATGGTGGCGACTCGCCGATCGAGATCGATCCACAGCGGCCCGGCGGACAGTGCTGTCGTCGCCCCGGCATGGGGACGGGCCCGACGCAGCAGCGCATGCACACGGGCGGCCAACTCGTCGAGCGAGAAGGGCTTGACCACGTAGTCATCGGCGCCCGCCTGCAGCCCGGCAACGCGGTCGCCGACCTGATCACGCGCCGACAGGATGAGGATCGGCGTGTCGACGTCGAGCGCCTCGCAGGCGCGTGCACAGCTCGATGCCCGACATTCCGGGCAGGCCGATGTCGACGATCATCACGTCCGGCCGGCGCCGGGCAACCACCGTCAGCGCAGCCTCCGCATCTGGTACCGACGAGACGTCGAAACCGTGCACTCCGAGCCCTCGATCGACGGCTGCTCGCACGGCGTCGTCGTCTTCGACCACGAGCACACGTCCGGCTTCAGCTGAGCTCATCGGCACGCAGTCGTCGGCACCCACCCATTGTGGTCCGCACGAGTCAGTCTTGGCTGAGATCCGCGTCGACGCCGGCAAGCAGTTGGTCGATCTCGTCGAGTTGCTTCTCGAGGTCGGCAACATCCGCTTCGGTCACGGTCACGCCCGCCGACGTCGTGGTGGCCTCGGTGCCAGGCGGCGCGGGCGCGGCGGTTGTCGCCGGTGCCGCGGTCGTCGCAACGACCGTGGCGGTCGGCGCCGTCGTCGTCGGCACCGGAGTGGTCGCCGGCTGCGTGAGCCGCCGGAGCGGACGGCACCGTGGCGCCTCCGGCATCCGACGAGCCGCACGACGCCAACCCGACGACGACGGCGAAGGCTCGCCATCATCATCGTGATTGAACGAAGGTGGTCACGACGGACCATCAGACATCGACTCCGTGAGCGCGGCACAGATCGGCGAGCTTGGTCAGCCGCGTCTGGCGCTGCATCAGCACCTGCAGCGTCTGCTTGCGCACGGCAAGGCGGTTCGTCAGCACGGTGGCGAGCTGGGTGCGGCCCTTCGCTGTGGCGTCATCGATCTGGGTCTGCAGCCACAGCAGCGAGCCCTTGGTGGATGCGTCGCCGTTGAGGCGGGCGATCACGTTGTCGGTGCGGGTCTCCAGGTTCGGGATGCGCAGGCATGCCCGTTGGTATCGGGCAGGAAGCTCGCCCGAAGTGCTGGCCGCGTATGCGGCACTCGGCACGACCAGCGCAGCGCCCGCCGAGAGCACGACGGCACCGAGCATGATGGTGGACTTCACGGAACGACGGGGGGTCGTCATTGCTGTCTCCTTGGTGTCACGCCGGTGAGGTGTTCACCGGACATGCACCACAATGAATCGGTACTCTGAGACAACTCTGTGAGGTCGATGTGACAAGCGTCACAGCCGACGACGGTCGCGAAGTGTGCAGGTTCGCTTCGACCTGTGTGCATCGGACCCACACACTTCCCCGCCAGCCCCGTCGGCGCCGACCGCTCTCGAATCGTCAGTGACGTTTCAGCGCCGCCGTCCGCCGACCTGGGCGCCACGATCGGCGCCGGCCAGCGAGTTCGAGAGCGTCTGGCGCCCAGATCCGATTTGGCGCGAGGGCCCGTATCGTCACTGACGATTCACGAGCGGTCGGCACCGGGGATGCAACCCGGCCGACGGGCGAGCGGGCGAGCGGGCGATCAGGGGGACGGGGTGCGGCCGGCGAGGATCTCGGCGAGCATCGGCGCATCGATGTTGCCGCCGCTGACGATCACACCGATCCGGCGCCCGTCGACCCGGCCCGAGCCGGCGGCCCGATCGGCCAGCAGGCCCGCCAGTGCAGCAGCGCCCGCCGGCTCGACGAGGTGGTGCGTGCATCGCAACATCACTCGCACCGCGTCCGCGCATGCGTCTTCGGTGATCTGCACGATACGCGCCGCGCCGCCGACGATGATCTCGATCGCGGTCGGATCCGGCACGCGTGTGGCGACACCGTCGATGAACGTCGCCGATGTCGCCGTGCTGACCGCGTGACCGGCCGAGAACGACAGGGCCGTTGCAGGGGCCAACTCCGAAACCACACCGATGACCTCTGTGCGGAGACCGAGCAGATCGCGCATCGTGATGACTCCACAGATGCCCGAGCCCATGCCGACGGGCACGTACACGGCGTCGAGCTCGCCGGCACTGGTGAGCAGTTCGTGCGCGTACGTGGCCACACCGCAGCACAGGTCGCGATGGAACGCCGGGACCGCCTCGAGCCCACGCTCCTCGGCGAGCCCAACGGCGTATTCACGCGACGCCTGGAAGTCGTCGCCGTGCTCGATCAGTTCGGCGCCGAAGCCGCGCATCGCTGCGTTCTTGTCGGCACTGTTTCCGTGCGGCACCACGATCGTCACGGCCACACCGGCAGCCCTTCCGGCAAACGCCAGGCTCTGGCCGTGGTTCCCGCGGGTGGCGCTGACGATGCCGCGCACCGTCGGCCGCTCGCGAACCAGACGGTCGACGTACACCAACCCTCCACGCACCTTGAAGGCACCCGTCGGCGTGCAGTTCTCGTGCTTGACCCACACCTCGGCGCCAACCTCGGCTTCGAGCAACGGCCACCGGAACTGCGGAGTCGGCAACATGTGCCGGCCCACCACGGCCTTTGCCTCGGCGAACTCGTCGGCGCTGAAGAACGTCACGCCCGGATCATCATGCCCAGACCAGACCGCCGACTCGCACGTCGTGCTGGGTCAGCGGCATCTCGTCGACCAACTGCTCGGCGAAGCACACGCCGACCGACGGGGCCTGCACCGTCGGCAGGAAGCGGTCGTAGTAGCCCTGCCCGTACCCGAGGCGGTCACCGGCAGTCGTGAACGCCAGGCCCGGCACGATGACGAACTCGATCTCGCCGACATCGACCGCCGGACCTGTTGGCTCGCTGACCCCGAACTTGCTGGTCGACATCGGCGAGTCGCCGTCGACGGCGACGATGCCCGTCGCCTCGACCCTGGGCAGCAGCAGCCGCTTGCCTTCCACCATCAGCCGCGCAAAGAGCGGATCCGTGTCGGGCTCGCCATTGAAGCCCACGAACGCCATCACCGTGCTGGCCCGCACGTAGTGATCGAGTTCCGCCACCTTGGCCCACAACTGGACGCTGCGCATCAAGTGATCGTCGACCATGTCACGCACCATCCGCATGTTCTTGCGCAATGCGGCCTTGTCGATCACCCGCACAGCCTGCCACGGCTGTCAACGCACGCAGGCCCGGCAGTACAGTCCAGCGTGATGTCGATCGATCCCTTGAAGTACCGCCTCGTGCTCGGCCATTTCCCCACCGGCGTCACCGTGGTCTCGGCGATGGTCGACGGCGAGCCCGTCGGGTTCACCATCGGTTCGTTCACGTCCGTGTCACTCGAGCCACCGCTGGTCGGGTTCTTGCCGATGACCACATCCGAGCGCTGGCTGCGCATGGCATCGGCCGGCAGCTTCTGCGTCAACGTGCTGGGCATCGATCACGGCGATCTGTGCTGGCGGTTTGCCAAGAGCAGCATCGAGGAACCCTTCGAGGGCGTCAATTGGGCGCCGGCGCCGATCACCGGCTCGCCGATCCTCGACGGCGCCATCGCCTGGATGGATTGCACGACCGTCGAGGTCGTCGACGCCGGCGACCACTACTTCGTGATGGGCCTGGTCGAAGCCATGGACCACGCCGACCCCGAGAGCCAACCTGCGCCACTGCTGTTCTTTCGCGGACAGCTCGGAGGCTTCGTGGGGCAGCCGTGACCCGCCGCACGGCCATCGCCGCGGTGGCCGACGTGGCCGCAATCATCGTGTTCGTCGCGATCGGCCGGCGCAACCATCACGAGGGCGAAGCCGTCGACGGAATCCTCACGGTCGCCGCGCCGTTCCTCATCGCGCTCGCGGTCGGATGGATCGTCGCCAGAGCGTGGACCCGCCCGATGGATGTCGATGCGGCGTTCGTCATCTGGCCCGTGACGGTCGCCGTCGGCATGGTGCTCCGCAATCTCGCGTTCGATCGCGGCACCGCGCTGCCGTTCATCATCGTTGCCACGCTCGTGACCGGTGTGTTCCTCGTCGGTTGGCGAATCGTTGCCGCCCATGCCCCACGTCCAGGTCGCTAAGGCCTTCCGGCGGCACGTCGACTGCCCCGAGTTGGCGGTCGCCGGATCGACGGTCCACGACGCGCTCCGAGCGCTACTTCGAGACGTACCCGGCGGTGCGCAGCTACGTGCTCGACGAACACGGCGCTGTGCGCAAACATGTGGCGATCTTCGTCGGCGACGAGCAGCTCGTCGACCGGCAGTTGCTCCGCGACGCAGTCGGCGACGAGACCGTCGTCTACATCTTCCAAGCCCTTTCAGGAGGTTGACCGATGACCACCACACCCGCAGGCCGAACAGCGTTGGTCGGCACACGAAAGGGTCTGTTCGTCTATGACCTCGATGCGCCGTGCCCGACGATCTCCGGCATGCACTTCCTCGGGTCCCCGGTCTCGTCGGTGCTGTGCGACGCCCGCGACGACTCCTGGTACGCGTGCCTCGACCATGGCCATTTCGGCGTCAAGCTCCACCGAAGCGAGGATCACGGCGCGACATGGACCGAACTGGCCTACCCGGCGTACCCGGCCGACGCCGTGTACGCAGGCGAACCGGCATCGACCAGGCTGCTCTGGACGCTCGTTGCCGGCCATTCCAGCCAGCCGGGTGTGTTGTGGTGCGGCACGATCCCGGGCGGGCTGTTCCGCAGTGACGACCGCGGTCAGACGTGGCAGCTCAACGGTGGCCTGTGGGACGACCCGGCGCGCCTCGAGTGGTTCGGGGGCGGTTACGACCACCCCGGCGTTCACTCGATCTCGATCGATCCCCGGTCGGCCGATTCGATGACGGTCGGTGTCTCGTGCGGCGGTTCGTGGTACACCGACGACGGCGGCCGATCATGGAGCGTGTCGACCGGCATGCGCGCCACGTACGTACCCGACGGCCGTGCGGAGGACCCCCGGATCCAGGACCCTCACCGGATCGTTCGATGCGCGCGCGGCACCCGACGTGCTGTGGACGCAACACCACAACGGCATCTTCCGATCCACCGACAACGGTCGAACGTGGTCGATGTTCGACGGCGTCGCTCCGTCGGCGTTCGGGTTCGCCGTCGCCGTCCACCCTGATGATCCTGACACAGCGTGGTTCGTGCCGGCACAGAGCGACGAGATCCGCATCCCGGTGGACGGGGCGATGGTCGTCAACCGCACCCACGACGGCGGCCGCTCGTTCGAGACGGTGACCGCGGGGCTACCTCAAGAGCACGCATATCACCTGATCTATCGCCACGGACTCGACGTGGACTCGACCGGCGAGCGCCTGCTGATGGGGTCGACCACCGGTTCGTTGTGGCACAGCAACGACGGTGGCGGCTCGTTCCAACACGTCACCGACTCGCTGCCGCCGGTGTTGTCGTTGCAGTTCGCCTAGTCAGGCCGGTTCGCTCAACAGCTCGGCGCCGTGCTTGCGCAGCTCGGCCAACGTGGTGACCCCACTGAGTTGCATCACCGACCGCAGTTGATCCTTCAGCAAACCGATGACGTGCTCGACGCCGAGTTGGCCGGCTGCGGCGACCGCGTACACGTACGGACGGCCGATGAACGCCATGTCGGCTCCGAGCGCCAGCGAGACGGCGATGTCGGCGCCGTGGCGTATCCCGCTGTCGATCACGATCGGCACGTCGGGCCCCACGGCGGTACGCAACGGCGCCAGCAGATCGATCGTCGGCGTGCAACGATCGAGCTGACGGCCACCGTGGTTGGAGAGGTGGAAGCCGGTGATCCCCAAGTCGAGGGCCCGTCGTGCATCAGCCGGCCCGAGCGGGCCTTTGAGCAGCAACGGTCCGGCCCAGCGACTGCGGATCGACTCGACGTCGGACCAGTTCAACGACTGATCGAACAGGGACCCGATCCGTGTCGTCGCCGCGGCCTTCACCTCGGCCGGTGACAGAGCCGTGAAGTTGGCGAAGCCGATTGCAGGGCTCCGCAGCATGCGGATCCAGTAGCCGGGATGGCTGGCGATGTCGACGATCGTGCCCAGGCTGAGCTGAGGCGGAATGGTCAGGCCGTTGCGCAGATCGCGCGTGCGACGGCCCGTGACCACGGTGTCGATGGTCAGCTCCAGCGCTTGGTAGCCGGCCGCGGCCGCACGGTCGATCAGCGGGTCGCTGAGCCGCCGGTCCTGGGTGACGTACAACTGGAACCACAGGTTCGGATGCCCGGTGGCGGCGACGTCCTCGATGGTGGTGGTGCCCATCGTCGACAACGTGTACGGGATGCCTTTGACCATTGCGGCGGTGCACGACGACACCTCGCCCGTCGGGTGCATCATGCGCGTGTACCCGGTGGGCGCCAGGCCGATGGGAACGCGGTACTCGTGCCCGAACAACTCGCCGGTGAGGTCGGTGTGGGAGACGTCGCGCAGCAGTTGCGGGTTCAGCTTGCGCCGCTGCAACGCCTGGCGATTCGCGCGGAGGGCGATCTCCTCCTCGGCGCCGCCGTCGACGTAGTCGAACACGGCCCGAGGCAGCTTGCGTTTGGCGATCGGACGGAAGTCGTCGGCCAGGTGCACACGGCTCAGCATCCGCTTCACCGGGTCGCGCTCGAACCGGCGGAGCTGGATGAGCTCGCGTACTTCGTCGAGGTTCATGTTCGGTTCTCCCCGGGTCGCTTACAGGGTGTTGGTGATCGCGCCGGTCTCGGCGCCTTGCACCAGCTTGGCGTACTTCCCCAGCACCCCGCTGGTGTAGCGGGGCGGGTTCGGCGACCACGACGCCCGACGCTTGGCCAGCTCGCCGTCGTCGACCAGCAGATCGAGCGTCAACTCGTGCACGTCGATGAGGATCTGGTCTCCGTCGTGCACGAACGCGATCGGCCCACCGTCGACGGCCTCGGGCGCGACGTGCCCGATGCAGAAGCCCCACGTGCCACCACTGAAGCGGCCGTCGGTGACCAACGCGCAGTCGGCGCCACGGCCGGCGCCCTTCAGCGCACTCGTGATGGCCAGCATCTCGCGCATTCCCGGCCCACCCTTCGGGCCCTCGTAGCGGATGACCAACACGGTGCCCGGCACGACAGCGCCGGCCAGGATCGCGTCCATCGCCCCGTCCTCACCATCGAACACCCGGGCGGTCCCCTCGAAGCGCATCTGCTCCTTGCTCAGCCCGGCGACCTTCACGACGGCGCCCTTCGGCGCCAGCGACCCGGTCAAGATGTTGATGCCACCCTCGCTGTGCAGCGGCTGGTCGAGCGGGTAGACCACAACTCCGTCAGGGCGTGGAGGATCGAGCTCGGCGAGGTTCTCGGCCATGGTCTTGCCGGTCACGGTCATGACGTCACCGTGGAGCAATCCGGCGTCGAGGAGGTGCTTCATCACCACAGGCACACCGCCGACCCGATCGAGATCGCTCATGTGGAACTTGCCCGCGGGCTTCATGTCGGCGATGTGCGGAACGGTGGCGGCAATTCGGTTGAAGTCGTCGAGGTGCAGATCGACACCGGCTTCGTTGGCGATGGCCAGCAGGTGCAGCACCGCGTTGGTCGACCCGCCCAGCGCCGAGGTGACCGCGATGGCGTTCTCGAAGGCGTGCTTGGTCATGATCATCCGCGGGGTGATCCCCAGCCGCAGCATGTTGACCACGGCTTCACCGGCGCGCCGGGCGTCGTGCTCGCGGCGTGCATCGACGGCAGGCGGTGACGCCGATCCGGGCAACGACATGCCGATCGCCTCGGCGATCGAGCTCATCGTGTTGGCCGTGAACATCCCACCGCACGCACCTTCGCCGGGGCACGCCTTCCGCTCGATCTGGCCGAGCTCCTCCTCGGTGATCTTGCCGAGAGCGCACGCGCCGACCGCCTCGAAGACGCTCGTGATGTCGAGGGCGACACCGTTGTGCTCGCCGGGCAGGATCGAACCGTTGTAGACGAACACGCTCGGCAGGTCGAGCCGGGCAGCTGCCATCAGCATCGCCGGGATGCTCTTGTCGCATCCCGCCAGTCCGACGAAGCCGTCCAGCCGCTCGGCATGCATGACGCACTCGACCGAATCGGTGATGACCTCACGGCTCACCAACGAGGCACGCATGCCCTCGTGGCCCATGCTGATGCCGTCGCTGACCGTGATGGTGCCGAACTCCATGGGGAACCCGCCGGCAGCACGAATGCCCGCCTTGGTGTGCTCGGCCAGCTTGCGCAACGTCATGTTGCACGGCGTGACCTCGTTCCAGGCGTTGGCGATGGCGATCTGCGGCTTCACCCAGTCGTCGTCGGTCATGCCGACGGCGCGCAGCATGGAGCGTGCCGGCGCCTTGGTCATCCCGTCGGTCACGTCGCGGCTCCGGGGCTTGAGGTCGACTGGTGTCCCTGCTTCGTTCACGGCCATGTTGGGAAAGTTACCCGACCCCGACCTGCCAGACTTGATCCGATATGGGTCTGTCGAGCGTGCCGTCGTGGCGATGGTTGCGCGACAACTGCCCGTGTGCGCGATGCCTCCACCCCATCACCGACGAGCGAACCGTCAGCCTGATCGACGAACCCGGCGTGGAGCCGCAGTCGGTCACACGCAACGACGACTTGACGCTCACCGTCGATTGGGGAGACGGTCACGTCGGTGTCTTCTCTCCGGAGATGATGATCGCCCGCGGCGATGTCAGGGTGAAGCGAACCGCGCTCGCGCCACTGCTGCGGATGGACTTCGCCGAGCTGGAAACACGACGGGGCATGGATCGCTGGTTGACGGGTCTGCTCGCTAGCGGCGCGATCATCATCGAGCAGACACCGAACGTGACCGGTGAAGTCATCCAGCTGGCGGAGCGCGTCGGGTGTGCCCGGCCCACCAACTTCGGCACGCTCTTCGACGTCGAGTCGCGACCGGACCCGAACAACTCGGCATACACCGCAGCCGGGCTCGAACTGCACACCGATCTTCCGAACTGGGCCAACCCGCCCGACTTCCAGTTGCTCCACGTGCTGGCCAACGACGCCGAGGGTGGCGATTCGATGCTGGCCGACGGCCTCGCCGTCGCCGACGACCTGATGACCACCAACCCGAAAGCGTTCGAGATCCTGACCACGACGCTGGTGCCGTTCCGATTCCACGATGCCGACGACGACATCCGCTGCAGCGCACCGATCATCGAGCTCGACACCCACGATCGGCCCGTCGCGATTCGCTTCAACAACTGGATACGCGACGTCGATCCGTCGGCCGACGAGCAGTTCTACGACGCCTATCTGGCGCTGTGGACCCTGCTGCGAGACCCCGTGCACGTCATCACGTTCCGGCTCGAGGCTGGCGAGACGCTGTGCTTCGACAACCGCCGGGTGCTCCACGGACGCACCGCGTTCGACCCGCAGTCCGGGCGGCGGCACCTGCAGGGCTGCTATTTGGACCGCGACATGGTCGAGAGCAGCCTGCGCCGCATTCGGCTCAGGTAGTCGCCGGGGGCTGCGGAGCATTCGTACGCAGCGTCTCGGTGTGTCCGTCGACCGCGAGCACCTGGCCGGAGATGAACCGGGCGGCCGGCGACGACAAGAAGGCGACCGCCTCGGCGATGTCGGTGGTCGCGACGAACGAGCCCATCGACACCTGATCTCTCGTAGGCCGACCGGACCGCGGATTCCGGCACGCCCAACACGGCGGCCTCGCGCTCGATCACACCGTCCATGCGCGGCCCGCCGACCGATCCCGGGCAGATCGCGTTGACACGGATGCCCGCCGAGCCGAGCTCCATCGCCCACGTCTTGGTCAGCCCGACCACGGCCCACTTCGCCGCGGCGTACGGCGACCGCAGCGGGTACCCGAAGATGCCGGCGGTCGACGAGATGTTGACGATCGAACCGGGCCGTTCGCGCAGCAATCGGCACGGCCAGCCGTGTGCAGCGAAACATCGAGCCGAGGTTGACCTGCACGCAGTGATCGAACGCGGTCGGATCCATCTCGTCGACCGGCGCGGTCGGGCCGGCGATCCCCACGTTGTTGACCAGCACATCGAGACCACCGAGGCGGACGCGAACGGCGGCGAACAAGTCGTCGACCGATGCCGTGTCGGCAACATCGGCAACGAAATCGGGCTCGGTCGACGGGTCTGCATCGACCACCATCACGTTGGCGCCGCCGGTGGCCAGCCGGGCGGCGATCGCTGCGCCGATGCCCGCGCCACCGCCGGTGACCAGCGCTCTCAGGCCTGCAAGATCCCCCATGGTTCCTCCATTGTCGTTTCGGCTAGAGTTAGCTGACCGTTCGTTCAGACATCGTTCAGACAAAGGTAGACGCCATGAACTGGGAAGTCTTCATCACCTGTGCAGTCACCGGCGCCGGCGACACCGTCGGGAAGAGCCCGCACGTGCCGGTGACGCCCGAGCAGATCGCGATCTCGGCGATCGACGCTGCCAAAGCGGGCGCCGCGGTCGTGCACATCCATGTTCGCGACCCGCAAACCGGCAAGGGCGCACGGGCGACGGAGCTGTATGCCGAAGCCGTCGAGCGGATCCGTGCCGCCGATGTCGATGTCGTGGTCAACCTCACCGCAGGCATGGGCGGGGACCTGGTGCTGGGCGGCGACGAGGCCGTGCTGCCGATCAACCCCGATGGCACCGACATGGCCGGGGCGACCGAGCGGCTCGACCACGTGCGCACGTTGCTTCCCGAGATCTGCACGCTCGATTGCGGCACGATGAACTTCGCCTCCGGAGGCGACTACATCATGGTCAACACCCCCAGCGTGCTGCGCAGCATGGCCCGTCAGGTGCAAGAGCTCGGAGTCCGTCCCGAGCTCGAGGTGTTCGACACTGGCCAACTGTTGCAGGTCAAGGAGTTGATCCGCGACGGCCTGCTCGACGATCCGGTCATGATCCAGCTCTGCATGGGCATCGCCTACGGCGCGCCCGACGACCCCAACACGTTCATGGCGTTGGTCAACAACCTGCCACACGATTGTGTGTTCTCGGCCTTCTCGATCGGTCGGATGCAGATCCCGTTCGTGGCCATGGCTGCCCTCGCCGGCGGAAACGTGCGCGTCGGCTTGGAAGACAACCTGTACCTCGGGCCTGGCCACAAGGCCACCAATGCCGAGCTCGTCGCCCGCGCCAAGCAACTTCTGGAGAGCATGAACGTGCGGATTCTCGGCCCTCAGGAAGTGCGTGACAAGCTGAAGCTCGTCAAGCACACCTGACCGGCACAGGGGGTACGTCTATGGGTGATCCAGTAGTAGTTCAGCACGGGCTCGAAGGCGTCATCGCCTTCGAGACCCAGATCGCCGAGCCCGATCGCGAAGGTGGCGCGCTTCGCTACCGCGGGGTCGACATCGAAGAGCTCGTCGGTCACTACGACTACGGACGCGTGCTGGGGTCTGTTGGTCGACGGTTCCTTCGATCCGGGCCTGCCCCCTGCCGAGCCCTTTCCCATCCCGGTCCACTCCGGCGACATCCGCGTCGACGTCCAGAGCGCGCTGGCGATGCTGGCGCCGTTCTGGGGCCTCGGACAACTGCTCGACATCGACGACGACCAAGTCCGCGACGACCTGGCCCGGGCGTCGGTGATGGCGTTGTCGTTCGTGGCCCAGTCGGCGCGCGGCCTGGGCTTGGCGATGGTGCCCCAGAAGCACGTCGATGGCTCGGCGACCATCACCGAGCGGTTCATGCGCCGCTGGCGCGGCGACCCCGATCCCGATCACGTGACCGCGGTCGACGCCTACTGGGTGTCTGCCGCCGAGCACGGCATGAACGCCTCGACGTTCACCGCTCGTGTGATCGCCTCCACCGGCGCCGATGCGGCCGCAGCGTTGTCCGGTGCTGTCGGCGCCCTGTCGGGCCCATTGCACGGCGGGGCTCCGTCGCGCGTGTTGCAGATGCTCGACGAGGTCGAACAGGAAGGCGATGCCGTTCGTTGGGTCAAGCGGGCGATGGACAAAGGCGATCGACTGATGGGCTTCGGCCACCGCGTGTACCGCGCCGAGGACCCGCGGGCCCGCGTGTTGCGCCGTACGGCCAAGGAGCTGAAGGCGCCGCGCGTCGAGGTCGCCGAGGCACTCGAACAGCGCCGCCCTCGACGAGTTGAAGGCCCGGTATCCCGACCGGGTGCTGGCCACCAACGTCGAGTTCTGGTCTGCTGTGGTGCTCGACTTCGCCGAAGTGCCGGCGCACATGTTCACGGCGATGTTCGCCTGCGCCCGCACCGCAGGATGGAGCGCCCACATCCTCGAGCAGAAGCGCACCGGCCGGTTGATCCGGCCATCGGCGATCTACACCGGCCCGCCCTCGCGGCCCCCCACCGACGTCTCCGGCGACCGAGGGTGAACGAGTGACGACTGGCCACATCGGCCTGCTCGGTGGTGGTGTCATCGGCGGCGGGTGGGCCGCCCGATTCCTGTTGAACGGCCACGACGTGGTGATGTTCGACCCCGACCCCGAGGCACCGCGCAAAGTTGGCGAAGTACTGGCCAACGCCCGCCGCGCCAACGCCAAGTTGACCCGGGCTCAGTGGCCGAAAGAGGGATCGCTGCAGATCGTCACCATCGTCGAAGAAGCCGTCGAAGGCGCCCACTTCGTGCAGGAGAGCGCACCCGAGCGCCTGGAGCTGAAGCAGCAACTGCTGGCGACCGCCAGCCGGGTCGCCGGGCCGGACGTGGTGTTCGGATCATCGACCTCGGGCCTGCTGCCCACTGCGCTGCAGCGCGACATGGAGCATCCCGAGCGGCTGGTCGTCGGACACCCGTTCAATCCCGTGTACCTCATGCCCCTGGTCGAGGTGTGCGGTGGCGCGGCGACCACCCAGGTGACCAAGGAGCGCGCCGCGGACCTCTACCGCAGCGTCGGCATGCATCCCCTGATCCTGTCGAAAGAGATCGATGGCTTCGTGGCCGACCGGTTGATGGAGGCCCTGTGGCGCGAGGCGCTGTGGCTGGTGAACGACGGAGTCGCCACCGCCGCCGAGATCGACGATGCGATGCGCTTCGGGCCCGGCCTGCGCTGGAGCTTCATGGGCACCTTCCTGCTCTATCGGATCGCCGGAGGCGAGGCCGGGATGCGTCACTTCATGGCCCAGTTCGGTCCGGCGTTGAAATGGCCATGGACCAAGTTGATGGATGTGCCCGAACTGACCGAGGAGTTGCTCGAAACGATCTGTTCGCAGAGCGACGCCGAGGTCGCCGCGCAGACGCCGGGCCTGTCGATCCGCGAGTTGGAGGCGCTGCGCGACGATTGTCTCGTCGAGGTGGTGCACGGTCTGCGCAACCGTGGCTTCGCTGCCGGCAAGACGCTGGCCGACTTCGAGCAGATGCTGTTCGATCGCGGCAACCGCGTCGCACCCGACCTCGACGTGTCGCAGCCGATCCGCATGCACGAGCGCGACGTGCCGACCGACTGGGTCGACTACAACGGTCACACCAACGACAGTCGCTACATGCAGATCACCAGTGAGGCCGGCGACAAGTTCATGCGATTGATCGGCGTCGACGAGGCCTACCTGCAATCCGGCCGTTCGTATTACACCGTCGAGAGCCACCTCAACTTCATCGCCCAGAGCCACGCCGGTGATCACCTCTACGTCACGGTGCAACTGCTCTCGCACGACGCCAAGCGTCTGCACATCTTCACCGTCGTGCACCGCGGCGATGACGACGCCGTGGTCGCTACCGCCGAGCACATGATGCTGCACGTCGACGCGCAGGCCGGCAAGTCGTCTCCTGCCTCGAGCGAGATCCAAGCCGTGCTCGCTGACATCGCTGCGCACCACGACGCTTTGGCGCGCCCGACCAACGCCGGGCGATCGATCGGCCAACCGCGAACCTGACGGGAATCCTGGCGCGATTCGGTGTATCCGCCGGGCGTCAACCGGGTCTGGAACTTCGCTCCCTTCCGGAGCGCGCGGCCGCCTTACCCCCCGAAGCGGCCGTTCAACCACCCGAAAGGACCCACCATGGCGCTCATCTTCAAGCCGATGATCGACAACATCAAGCTCAACATCACCAAAGACGTCGCCAACGCCGTCGTCTCGCTCGAATACGACCTCAACTGGAGCGGCTTCGACCAACTGACCAACCTCTCGTACAACGAGAAGTGGGAACTGGTCGGCGACGACGCCGGCGTCACCACCACGATCTACGTGGGACCGATGCTGGTCAATGGGGTCAGCTCGAACGGCAACGCAACGACGCACCGCACCAAGGCTGCGACCATCCCGTGGAGCGACCTCGACGAGGACCCGAACGGCCTCGACGAGATCGCCGCCGTTGTGACGTTGACGCCGTTGCTGCCCGCGACCAAGGTCGCCAAGAGCGCGCTCGTCACCGTCGACGCTCCCTGACCCTGCTCACCGCGATCGTGCAAGTGGACGGGCGTCGAATCCGGGACCCAACAACCTCGCCGCCTCGGTGAGCCACACCCGCTCCACTTGCACGAGGGTGACGCCCTTGGCCTTCATCGCCAGCAACGGCGCCATGCCGTCGAGCAGCGCGGCCAGCACGAACATCGTCTCGGCGGGATCACCGGCGACGAACTCGCCGGTCGCTTGCCCGTCGCTGATCACCTTGCGCAGCATCGCCCGCCATCGCCGATCCATGCGATCGCGCTCTGCCGCCGCCGAAGGATCACGCAACGCCAGCACGCACAGCTCCATCCACAGACTCCAGTCATAGTGACGGAGCATGGCCTCGATCAGGATGCGGAGCCGTTGCGATGCCGTCGAAGCGCGATCGATGCGAACCGTGTATCGATCGTGGAACTCCGATTCGCGCAGCGCCAACGCTTCGGCCAACAAGCCCTGTTTGCCGTCGAACCAGTAGAGGATTGCTGCCGGGCTGGTGCCGGCCGCTTTGGCGATGTCGACGACTCGAGCATTGGCGTACCCACGCTCCGACAGCACGGACGCTGCGGCGCTGAGGATCTGCGCCTTGCGCACATGGTCGAGTCGAGGTCTTGGCATGTGAATCCTGAGTGTATATTCAGCTTATGGGTTGGGAGAGCGCCGAAGTAGACCTCGAGGGTCGCCTGTTGCGCGCACCGTCGCGCTGGCAGCCCGGCGATGTCGTGCCTGCGCCGCTGGATTTCTACCGCGGCCACGTGTTGCCAGCGTGGGTCGACTACAACCACCACATGACCGAGGCCGCCTACCTCACGGCAGCCGGATGGGCGACCGACGCAATGTTCTCCTACATCGGCGACGACGACGAGTACCGAGCTGCGGGGCACAGCTTCTACACCACCGAGACGCACATCGCCTACCTGCGCGAGGCCGCCGAAGGCGCATCGCTGCGCATCACCACACGCGTGCTCGGTGTCGACCGCAAGCGCCTGCACATCTACCACGAGATGTTCCGCGGCGACGACCACAGCCTGCTGGCCACCACGGAGCAGATGCTCGTGCATGTCGACATGAACGCGGCGCGAGGCGTCGCGATCCTTCCCGACGTGCGCGCCGCCCTCGAGGCGATCGCCGACGCCCATCGCGCCCTTCCTCCGGCAGCGCGTGCCGGTCACTTGTCACTGCCATCGCCGTCGTCAGATGGCCGATCGAACGCGGAGTAGCACCTTGGATTTCGAACTCTCCGACGAGCACCAGATGATCGTCGACACCGTTCGCAGTTTCACCGAACGCGAACTGTTCCCCCACGAGGAACAGGTCGAGAAGCTCGGCGAGGTGCCGCCCGACCTGGTGCGTCAGATCAAGCAACGCTCGATCGATGCCGGGTTGTACGCCGCCAACATGCCGGCGGACCTCGGTGGCGGCGGACTCGACAGCTTCGGTGTCACGCTGGTGGACCGCGAGTTCGGCGCCGCGTCGTATGCGCTGCACTACATCGTCGCTCGCCCCAGCAACATCCTGCGGGCGTGCACCGGCGACCAGATCGACGAGTACCTCATCCCCACGATCACCGGCGAGCGCGTCGACTGCATGGCGATGAGCGAGCCGGATGCCGGCAGTGATGTCCGGGGCATGAAGTGCAGCGCGGTGCGTGACGGCGACGACTACGTGATCAACGGCACCAAGCACTTCATCAGCCACGCCGACCTGGCCGACTACGTGATCCTCTTCGCTGCCAGCGGGGAAGAGCAGACCAGTCGGGGACCGAAGAAGCTGATCACCGGGTTCCTGGTCGACTTCGACACACCCGGCTGCCAGGTGGTCGACGGCTACCGCTGCGTGTCGAACCGCGGATACCACAACCTGATCATCAACTTCGACGACTGCCGGGTGCCCGTGTCGAAGATCCTCGGCGAGGAGCATCGAGGATTCGACGCGGCCAACGAGTGGCTCGGCTCGACCCGGTTGCAGGTCGCCGCAGTGTGCGTCGGTCGCGCCCGGCGGGCCTTGCGGATCGCCACCGAATGGGCGGCCACCCGTGTGCAGTTCGGCCAGCAGATCGGCAAGTTCCAGGGCGTGTCGTTCAAGCTGGCCGACATGCAGACGCGACTCGACGCTGCCGAACTGCTGACGCTACGCGCCGCTTGGAAGGACGCCCAGGGCACCGCCACCGACTCCGACATGGCCATCGCCAAGGTGTTCTCCAGCGAGATGTGCCAGTTCGTGACCGATGAGGCAATCCAGATCCTCGGCGGAATGGGCCTGATGGACGAACTGCCCCTGGAACGGATGTGGCGAGACACGCGGGTCGACCGCATCTGGGACGGCACCTCGGAGATCCAACGGCACATCATCTCTCGCGCCATGCTGCGCCCGTTCGGGGCCTGAGCGTGACCGATCTGCGCCGGTTGTTGGCACCCCGGTCGATTGCCGTCGTCGGCGGCGCGCCGGCCGAACGAGTGGTCCGGCAATGCCTCAAGCTCGGCTTCGACGGCCCGATCTGGCCGGTGCACCCCAAACGCAGCGATGTCGCCGGGGTGCCTTGCGTGCCGAGCCTCGACGCACTGCCCGGGGTTCCCGATGCCGTGTTCCTCGGCGTCAACCGGCACGCGACGGTCGAAGCGATGGCGGTGCTGCGATCGATCAACGCCGGCGGCGCAGTGTGCTACGGGTCAGGGTTCGCCGAGAGCGGCGACGCAGACCTGCAGCACGATCTCCTCGACGCCGCCGGCGACATGCCGTTCTTCGGACCGAACTGCTATGGCTACGTCAACACGTTCGACCGTGTCGCCCTGTGGCCCGACGAGCACGGCATGCAACGGTGGGAACGCGGCGCAGCGATCGTGTCACAGAGCGGCAACGTGGCGGTCAACCTCACCTTCCAGCAACGAGGGCTGCGCCTCGGCACGATCATCTCGGTCGGCAATCAGGCCAGCGTCGGCATGGAGGACTGCGTCGAGGCCTTCCTCGACGACCCGCGGATCACGGTGATCGGGCTCTTCCTCGAAGCCGTGCGCGACCCGCAGCACTTTGCGACCGTCGCCATCAGGGCCCACGCGCAAGGGGTGCCCATCGTGGCGCTCCACACAGGTCGCTCGGCCACGGGCGCGGCAATTGCCACGTCGCACACCGGATCGATGTCGGGCAGGGCAGCGGCCTACGACGCATTGTTCGCCCGGTACGGAGTCGCCACCGTGACGACCCCCGCAGAGATGCTCGAGACCCTCAAGCTGCTCGACAACGGTGGGCCTCTTGGCGGCACCAGCATCGTGTCGATGAGTTGCTCCGGCGGCGAGGCCTCGCTGGTCGCCGACCGCACCGAGCACGGCCCACTGCGTTTCGATCCGTTCACCGACGAGCACGCCCACCGAATCGAAGCAACGCTGACCGAACTGGTCACCGTCAGCAATCCGTTCGACTACCACACGTTCATGTGGGGCGACCGCCGGGCGATCTCCCGGTGCTTCACCGCGGTCATGGACGGGCCGCAGGACGCGACGATGTTGGTGCTCGACGCGCCGCCCAGCCCCGACAACGACCCGTCGTCGTGGATCGTCGCCGCCGACGCCCTGGCCGACGCTGCTGACGCAACCGGTCACCGAGCAGTGATCGTCGCAACGATGGCCGAGTGCCTCAACGAGGCTGTGCGTGCCCACATCGTCGAGCGGGGGATCACTCCCCTGCTCGGGCTCGCCGAGGGCCTGGCCGCGCTGCGTGCTGCGGCAACGGTCGGTACCCGATGCGACGCAGCGCACGCGCCGGTCGACGACGCACGCCGCCCCCAAATGCTCGACGAGGCCGCAGCGAAGAGTCGCCTGGCCGCGTACGAAATCGAGGTTCCCGCGGGGCTCGGTGGTGCCGGCCACCGATGTCGTCACCGCTGCCGTGGAGATCGGCTACCCGGTCACGCTGAAGGGCCTGGGCTCGGCTCACAAGAGCGAGACCGGTGCGGTCAGGGTTGGGCTGCGCAGCGACGAGGCAATGGTCGAAGCGTTGGCATCGATGCCGTTCGTCGGACCGCTACCTCGTCGAAGCCACGGTGACCGACGTGGTCGCGGAGGTGCTCGTCGCCGTGCGCCGTGATCCGCCGATCGGCTGGCTGGTCACCCTCGGATTCGGTGGCGTGACGACCGAGGTGTGGGGTGATGTGACACACCTGCTCGCCCCGGTGACCCCGCCCGACGTGCGCCTGGCGCTCACGAAGTTGCGGAGCTACCCATTGCTCTGCGGCTTCCGTGGCAAGCCGGCGGCCGATGTCGACGCCCTGGTCACCCTCGTCGTGACCTTGACCGAAGCGGTGGTCGGCACGCAGTGCGGTCGAGGTCGAGCTCAACCCCGTGCTGGTCGGCAGGACCGGCGCCGTTGCCGTCGATGCGCTCTGGTTGGAAGCGACACCGTTCGAGGAGATCACATGACCGGATTCCATGTCGAACTGAATGGCGCCACGGCTGTCGTCACCATCGATCGACCGAAGGCCAACGCGATCGACGCGGCCACGAGCAAAGCATTGGGTGACGTGTTCGCCACGCTCGACGGTGATCAGGACGTGCGGGCGATCATCGTCACCGGCGCCGGGCCGAAGTTCTTCTCTGCCGGGTGGGATCTCGCCGCCGACGAAGCGTTCGACAGCGACTACGGCGTGGGTGGGTTCGGTGGGTTCCCCGAGCTGCCCGACCGTTCGACGCCTGTGATCGCTGCAGTCAACGGCATGGCCGTCGGTGGCGGATTCGAGATCGCGATGGCCGCTGATCTGATCGTTGCCGCAGACCACGCCCAGTTCTGGCTCCCCGAGCCTGCTCTCGGCATCCTGCCCGACGCCGGTGCGGTCAAGTTGCCGAGGCTGCTGCCCCCACACGTGGCCCGTGAGTTGCTACTGACCGGGCGACGGATGTCGGCTGCAGAAGGCCACCGGTGGGGTTTGATCTCGCGCGTCGTGTCTGCCGACGACCTCCTCGCGGTGGCCGGCGAACTCGCCGACGCGATCGCTGCATCGGCTCCCCTCAGCATCGCTGCGCTGCTCGACATCGAACGCCGCACCGTCAACCTGTCGACCGATGAGGCCATGGCCACGCTGAAGTCGCTCGACAGCTATCGCCGCGCCATCGACTCCGACGACGCCGTCGAGGGCCAAGCCGCGTTCACCGAACGCCGCCCCCCAACCTGGACCGGCCGCTGATATGCCCACTTCAGGCCCGCGGTCGCGGCCGAAGCCGAACAACTGCTGACCGACCTTGCGCATCTGGATCTCCTCGGAGCCCTCGGTGATCCGGTAGCGCCGATGATGACGGTAGATGTGCTCGAACGGCATGTGACGCGAGTACCCCACACCGCCGCAGGTCTGCATGGCCCGGTCGGCGGCGTCGCATGCCAGCCGGTTGGCACGGTAGTTGCACATCGCCACGAGATGCGTCACCTCCATGTGGTGCTTGTGGTCCAGCATCCACGCGGTGTATCGCACCAACTGGCGCAGCATCGCCGCCTCGGTGTGCAGTTCGACGAGCGGGAACTGGATCCCCTGGTTGGTCGACAGCTTCTTGCCCCACGTGACCCGGCCGTTGGCGTAGGCAACCGCCTCGTCGATGCAGAACTGCGCGGCGCCGAGCGACGATGCCGCCTGGCGGATGCGGTTCTCGTGCACGAAGTGCTGCGCCAGCTCCAGGCCCCGGTCGACCGTGCCGAACAGCGCATCGGGGCCGACGCGCACCTCGGTCAACGACACTTCTGCATGGTCGGTGGGCATGTTGAACGTCCACCAGAAGAACTCGACCTTGAAGCCGGGCGCGTCGGTTGGTACCAGGAAGGCGCTGATCCCCTTGGGGCTGCCCTGCTGGCCGCTCGTGCGGGCGAAGATGATGTCGTGAGTGGCGTGGTGCAGTCCGCTGTTCCACCGCTTCATCCCGTTCAGCACCCACTCATCGCCATCGCGGACGGCCGTGGTCTCCATGTAGGTCGCGTCGCTGCCGTGGTTCGGCTCGGTCAGCCCGAACGCCAACCGCCGGGTGCCGTCGAGGAAGCCGGGCATCCACTCGGCGACTTGGTCCGCGGTGCCGAAGTCGCGCATCATCAACACGGTCGGGAAGTTGCCGACGATCGACGACTCGTTCTGCAGGTCGTTGTGCAGCCCGAGGCCCTTCGTCGCCAGGTGCTCACGGATGATCGCCATCTCCAGATTGCTGGCGTCGCGGCCGCCGAACTCGGCCGGCAGTGCCAGCCGCAGCCAACCGGCGGCGTCGGCGCGGCGGCGCATTTCGCGCAGCAACGCCTCCCAGTCGGCACGGGGCACGCCACCGTTGTCGAAGTCGGTCCGGGCCCATTCCCGTCGGTGATCGAAGAAGCGCATGTTGTCGTCTTGGAGCTCGAGCGGCTTGATCTCCCGCTCGATGAACTCGTCGAGTTGATCGAGCGTCGTTTGGATCTCGGCAGGAATCGTGAAGTCCACGAGTCACGACGCTACGAGAGCCGCTGCTCGCCGCTGCCATGGAAGCATCGCTGCCAGGCCGACCGCCAGCACCAAGCCCGACCCCGCGGTCGTCCAGCGCAGCCCGATGGCGTCGGCGATCTGGCCCTGGATCAGGGTTCCCACCGGGAAGAGCACGCCGAGCACGAGGAAGTTGACGGCCAGCACACGCCCGCGCATCTCGTCGGGCGCCGACTGCTGCGTGACGCTGGCGAACGACGTGAACGCATAGCCGTAGCACAGGCCGATCACCATCAACAGCGGCGCCGCCAGCCACAGGCGGGGCGCCAAGCCGTAGGCGACCAGCGCCGGGCACAGCAGCCCCACGCCGCCGAACATCACGGTGCTGACACCGAACCGCTTCGTCACCGAGCCCAGCGTGAACGCGGCGGCCACAGCGCCGATGCCCTGCGCGGTGACGAGCACCGAGGTGGCCCGCGCGTCACCATGCAACACGTTGGTCGCCATCTGCGATACGAAGGCGATGAACGGTGAGGCGACGGAATGGTCAGCACCATCACCATCAGCATCCGGCGCATCGCCGGATGAGCGATGGCGAACCGGATGCCGTCGGCGAGGGCGCCGAAGATGGGACGACGATCGCCGTGGCGGTGCGGAACCTTCACCAGCGCGACCGCGACGATCACCGCGAAGAAGCTGATCGAGTTGCACCACAGCGCCGCGCCGATGCCGCCGACGGAGATCGCCACGGCAGCCAGCGATGGGCCGATGATGCGGCCCAGGTTCCACTGGGCATTCGAAAGCCCAACGCCCGCAACGAGATGTTCGCGTTCGACGAGATCGGGCAGGATCGACTGGAACGACGGGAACGTGAACGCCCCGATGCAGCCGGCGACGAAGCTGAGACCGGCAATGCCCAGCGGGGTTGCTGTTCCTCCGCCGACCCACACGGCGAGGATCGCGGCCACCAAGGCCGAGAGCGCATTGCCGACCACCAAAAGGCGTCGACGGCTCCACCGGTCGGCCATGGCCGACCCGATCGGGCCGAGCAATCCATTCGGCAAGAACCCGGCCGCGCCCACGATCGCCGACCACGACGCCTTCCCGGTCGTGTGGGCGACGTGATAGCTGAGGCCGACCGCTTCCATCCACGTCCCGATGTTCGAGAGCAGCGCACCCGACCACATCAATGTGAAGTTCCGCGACCGAAACGGTGCGAGCGACGCCGAGGCCATGCTTGCTCGACGTTACCGGTAAGGTGGTGCCGGCGCGGCGGCTGGAGACCATCGGTGCATCGCCCCTGGTTCCAGATATCGCAGAGTTTGGAACCGATGCCCACCGAATTGGCACCCTCCGTCGCCGAAGACAGCACGCTGCCATTGTTCGCCGTGCCCGCGGAGATCCGGCAGTGGGGTGGGCGCGCCCGCGTTGCGGAGCGCAGCGCCGTCCGGGCGACGCTCATGCTCGTCGAGACCGTCGTCTTCTACGCTGCGTTCGTCGGCATCGGTGAAACGGTCGATCGATGGTGGGGTTGGGTCATCGCCTGGGTCGGTCTGGTCATGTGCATGATGCGCATCGACGCCGCACATCACGAGGCCGTCCATCGCAGCCTGTTCGTCCGCCGCTGGCCCAACGATCTCGTCGCCGCCGTCACCGGCTCGATCGAGGGCCTCCATGGCCCGACGTACCGTTGCTTCCACCTCACCCACCACGCCCTGACTCGGCGGGATCACGACGTGTCGGATCCGGAGGCGTTCTACGACGAGGTGCTGACCCGACCGTTGTCGTTCGGCCCCGTGCACCTCCGGGCCCGCTCGGTCTACGTGGTCGGGCTGCTGATCGGCGGCGTCTCGTTCGCCGTGCAACTGGTCGGCGCCGCAATCGGCACGCTGCTCGGTCGCCCGCCTGCCTACGTGGGCGCAGCGTCACTCGAGCGGCACGTGCGCCGCTGGGGATGGCTGCCATTCGCGCTGTGGCTGGGCGTCGCCTCTGGCGCGATCGTCAGCGGCCACGGCACCCAACTGCTGCAGTGGTGGCTCGTGCCGATGCTGCTCTTCCTGTGCGGGCCGTACACGTTCTTCGCCCTGCCCGAGCACTACGCCGCGCCGCACAACAACCCGATGGTCACTGCCACGGGCTCGGTGCGCTCGGTGGCGTTGTATCGCTGGCTGACCCTCGACGGCAACTTCCACCTCGCCCACCACGTGTTCCCCACCGCTTCGTGGTGGCGCCTCCGCGACGCCGACGATCAACTCCGCGGCATCACCACGCTGCGGTACCGCGGTTACCTGGCGTTTCACCGCGCCGTCTGGCGCGACCTCGCCGCCCGGTAGACCAATTCGGGGACGTGCGAACTCAGAAGTACGTGAGGCAGTGCGGTGCGGGCGAGGTCAGGAAGAAGGCGTCGCCGCGACGGAGCACGTCGGGATTTCGCGCGGTCAAGCGGCGGCCCGCGGCGAGCGCCGACGGACGGACCCCGCCGAGCAGCAGCGCGCCCAGCGAGGCGTGATCCAACACGAGATCGGGCCGGGTGCGGACCCGACGGCAGGTTGCGCCGTCCGGCCCGCCGTCGATCACCCACCGGTCGCCATCGACCTCGACGACGAGCCGATCGGTCGTGCCGTAGACCCGCGAGGCGAGGCACGAGGCGACATCGCGGACGTTGACCCACACCCCGTCGTTCAGCCCGGTGGTCTGCAGCGCTCGCGGGTTGGTCAACAGGTACGGCAGCGGGTCGTCGATGGGAACCTGACGCGACGTGATCGGTCCGACGAGGTCGACTCCGAGCAGCGTGTTCCACAGCGCAGCGTGCGCCTCCGGTGTGACGGCCACGAATTCGACGACGTTCATCTCGTGGGCCGGGTGCCCGTCGTTCCAATGCTCGGCGATCCGGTAGACCGCGTAGCCGTCGCGATGCGCGATGTAGATCGAGGAGCCGAACCCTCCACGAGACATGGCGCGGACGTCGGCCTGGTGCTGGTGCCATGCGGCGTTGCGGTCCACTTCGCCGGATCGCAGCCGGTGATATCGAGACCAGACCTGGGCGACGTGAGTGGTTGCATCCTCGCCGGCGACGAACTGCACGGTGCCCGCTGGCGGTCTGAACTCCGGACGGAGCTGGGCCATCCGCCGATCGATCGACGTCAAGCGGGCCTGTGTGGCGATCCCGAATCCGTAGCGCTCGTAGATCCCACCTTCGCTCGCCGCCAACATGGCCACCGGCTCACCGCGACGATCGATGTCGGCGAGCGAGCGCGCCATCAACTGAGTCAGCACACCCTGGCGGCGATGCGTCGCTGCCGTCGACACCCACGTCAGGCCACCCATCGGTAGCTGCGCCCCGCCCGGCACCGTGACCTGCAAGGAGAACGCGGCGACGACGCCGACGATCTGGTGACCGTCCAACGCCAGTTCGAATCGACTGAGATCCTGGATCGGGCGAACGCTCGCCATCAGCTCGGGCGTGTAGGTGAACCCGAAGGCTCGGCCGTCGGCCAAGCAGATCGCCTCCCAGTCATCTTCCTCGGCGGTCCGGAATGTGATCGGCACCCGGCGAGTCTGGCCCGCGAACGGGAGCCCGAGCCAGTAATTTCCCCACATGACCACCTACGAGCCCGAACGAGTCGTTGCCGATCTGCGCGCGCTGGCCGATCGCACGGGAGGCCCGGAAGGGCAGTCGCCGTCTGGCCTGGACACCGGAGTGGTTACAAGCCCGGGCACTGCTGCGCGAATCCCTGACCACCTTGCCCGTCGAGGTCGACGAGGACGAGGCCGGAAACCTGTGGGCCGTGCTGCGCGGCGAGCGAGCCGACACGCTGGTGGTCGGCAGCCATCTCGACAGCGTGCCCAAAGGCGGCTGGCTCGACGGCGCGCTCGGCGTGATGTCGGGCCTGGAGCTGTTGCGATCGCTGGCGGCGGAAGGCCCACCGCCGATCACGGTCGCCCTGGTCGACTGGGCGGACGAGGAGGGCGCCCGCTTCAGCCGCAGCCTGTTCGGGTCTGCAGCAAGCGTCGGCACGCTCGACATCGACGTGCTGCGCGGGTTGACCGACAAGGAGGGCAACTCGCTTCCCGAGGTGCTGGCCGGGCACGGTGTCGACATCGACAACCTCGACGGGGCGCGCACACGCCTGGCCGACGTGAAGGCGTACGTCGAAGTGCACATCGAGCAGGGCCCGATCCTCGAGTCGATGGGTCGCGGGATCTGCACCGTGAGCGGGACCAAAGGCATCGAGCGCGAGCGGCTGATCTTCCGGGGTCAGGCCGCGCACGCCGGGACGATGCCGATGGAGATGCGGCGCGACAGCTTCCGTGCCGCAGCGCGCTTCGCTCTCGAGATCGCCGAGATCGGGCGGCTCCACGATGGCGTGACCACCGTCGGCGTGGCCGAGTGCCGGCCCGGTGTCGTGACGGCGGTGGCCGGCGAGACCCGGCTGGCGATGGACATGCGCCACATCGACGCCGACGCGTTGCAGGCGATGTTCACCGAGGCCCACGACGCCGCCGAGCGCGCCGCCGTCGCGGAGGGCTGCACGGTCGAGTGGGAACACATCTTCCGCATCCCGCCCATGCCCTTCCACCCGGCGCTGCTCGACGCCGCTCGCCAGAGCGTCGAGGAAGTCGAGGGCCACGACGTCGAGTTGCCCAGCGGCGCGTTGCACGATGCCAGCGAGATGGCCCGGGAGGTTCCCACCGTCATGATCTTCTCGTCGTCGACGAACGGGCTCAGCCACACCAAGGAGGAAGACACTCCGGTCGAGCATCTGCACATGGCCGCCGACGCCTTCCACCGCACGTGCCGGAGGGCGATCGACCTGATCGTGGCCGGCGAGCTCTAGCCCTTCTTGGCGTTCAGCAGGGCCGTGACGGCTTTGCCGTCGGCCTTGCCCTGGCTCAGCTTCATCACGGCACCGACCAGGGCGCCCATGGCCTTGCCTTCACCGGCACAGAACTTGGCCCACGCCTCGGCGTTCTCGGCGATCGCCCGATCGACGAGCGGGCCGAGGTCGTCGGCGCCCATCGCCTCGAAGCCCTTGGCCGCGGCGATCGCCGCGGCATCGCCCCCGCCGTTGGCGATCAGTTCGGCAACCACTGTCTTGGCCTGCGTCGCCGTCAGCGTTCCACCGACCTCCATCGTCGTCAGCTTGGCCAGGTCGGCTGCAGGGACCGAAGGCGAATCGGCGAACGCTTCTTTCACGTGCACGAGGGCGCGGGCGGCATCGCCGCCGGCGGCCCCCACAGCCAGCACGTACTCGTCCTGGCCGCGATCGACCACGACCATCGCCGCCTCGCTGTCGGGCGCAACGCCGGTCGCCTCGGCCAGACGCGCCCGACGCGCCGCAGGCAGCATCGGCAATGCGGCTCGGACGGCCGCGATCCATTCATCCGACGGCACCAACGGCACGAGGTCCGGCTCGAGGAAGTACCGATAGTCGTCGGCGTCTTCCTTGCTGCGCAGGGTGTGGGTGCGGCCGTCGGTCTCGTCCCAGTGGCGCGTCTCTTGGCGAACGTGGTCGCCACTCTCCAGCAGATCGATCTGGCGCCGGGCCTCGTACTCGATCGCCCGCCCGATCGAACGCACGCTGTTGACGTTCTTGATCTCGCACCGCGTGCCGAAAGGAGTGCCGGGAAGGTGCACGCTGACGTTGGCGTCGACGCGCATGCTGCCCTCCTCCATCTTCGCGTCGGACGCTTCGACCGCCAGCAGGATGCCGCGCAGTTCGGTGACGTATTGACGGGCTTGCTCAGCCGTGCGGATGTCGGGACGGCTGACGATCTCGACCAGCGGCACACCGGCGCGGTTGAAGTCGATCAACGAGTAGTCGCTGCCGTGGATGCGGCCGCCTGCTCCCCCGAAGTGCGTGCTCTTGCCGGTGTCTTCTTCGAGGTGGGCGCGCTCGATGCCGATGCGTGTGCCGTCGGGCAGGGCCAGGAAGCCGTCGACGTTCAGCGGTTGGTCGTACTGGCTGATCTGGTACGCCTTCGGCATGTCGGGATAGAAGTAGTTCTTGCGGTGGAACGTGCACGGTCGGATCGAGCAGTTCAGTGCGAGACCGATGCGCATGGCCAGTTCGACCGCCTGGCGGTTCAGCACCGGCAGGGCGCCCGGCAGGCCGAGCGTGACGGGATCGATGTTGGTGTTCGGTTCGTCGCCGAATCGGTTCGGGCTGGCGGAGAACAACTTCGTCACCGTGGCCAGTTCCACGTGCACTTCGAGACCGACGACGAGTTGCCACGCGCCGGGAAGGCCGTCGAGCGCGCTCATTTGCGCAGAACCTTGCGTGACAGCCCGCTCCAGCGCTGCCGCCGCCCGGAACATCTGCGGCTCGCACAGGGTCCCGGCAAGCACCTGCACGCCGACCGGCAGGTCATCGACCCCGGTGCCGAACGGCACGCTCATGCCTGGGTGGCCCGACAGGTTTGCCGGGATCGTGTAGACGTCGCACAGGTACATCGCCAGCGGATTGTCGCCCTTGGCCCCGAAGGGGAAGGCCACACTGGGCGAGGCGGGGGTCAGCAGCACGTCGGCGTGCTGGTACGCCCGTTCGAACTCGTCGTGGATCAGCCGGCGCACCTTCAAGGCCTTGCCGTAGTAGGCGTCGTAGTAGCCGGCGCTCAACGCGTACGTGCCCAACATGATCCGCCGCTTGACCTCGTCGCCGAACCCGGCCGCGCGGGTGACGCCGTACATCGCGTTGGTGTCGTCGGCATCGACGCGCAAGCCGTAGCGAACGCCGTCGTATCGGGCCAGGTTGCTACTGGCCTCGGCCGGGGCGATCAGGTAGTACGCAGTGAGGCCGAAGGTGAAGGCGGGCACCTGCACATCGACGATCGTCGCGCCCGCAGCGCGCAGGGCATCGAAGGCGACCTCGACCCGCTCGTTGACATCCGGGTCGGCGCCCTCCGGCAGATCGGTGATGCGCCCGACGCGCAGGCCCTCGACACCGTGGTCGATCGCGGCAAGCAGCGACGGGTGCTCGACGGGGATCGACGTCGAGTCCATCGGGTCGTGGCCGCCGATCACGTCGAGCAGTTGGGCGGCGTCGGCAACGCTGTTGGCGAACGGGCCGATCTGATCGAGGCTGCTGGCGAAGGCGATGAGGCCGTAGCGGCTGACGTACCCGTAGGTCGGCTTCACGCCGACGACACCGCACAATGCAGCAGGCTGACGGATCGATCCGCCGGTGTCGCTGCCGAGACCGACGGAGGCGAACCCGGCGGCCACCGCTGCGGCACTGCCACCGCTGCTCCCGCCCGGCACCCGCGAGGTGTCGTGCGGGTTGCGGGTCGGGCCGAACGCCGAGTTCTCGGTGCTGGACCCCATGGCGAACTCGTCGAGGTTCGTCTTGCCGATCACCACAGCACCGGCCGCCGCCAACTTCGTCACGATCGTTGCGTCGTACGGCGGCTTCCACCCGGCCAGGATCTTCGACGAACAGGTCGTCGGCACGCCGCGCGTGCACATGTTGTCCTTCAACGCGATCGGCACGCCCGCCAGCGGGCCGGGGTCGCCGCCAGCCGCGACGAGCGCGTCGATCGACTCCGCAGCGGTACGCGCCTGATCAGCCATGACCAGGTTGAAGGCATGGATCTCCGGCTCTCGCTCGGCGATGGTTGCGAGGTGCTGCTCGACCACATCGACCGCCTTCAGCGCGCCGCTGCGCACCCCTGCGGCAATCTCGATCGCGCTGGCCATCAGAGATCCAGGCCGATGATCGGCGGCACCCGAAATCGGCCGTGCTCCGCGGCCGGAGCAGCCGCGAGCACTTCGCCGCGATCCAGGCCCGGGGCGACGACGTCCTCACGAAACACGTTCTCCAACGGATACGGCTGCGCCATCGGGGCAACGTCGTCGAGCTGCAGCGCATCGATGTCGGCGAAATGCTCGAGCATGTCGGCCAGTTGTGTCGTGGTGCGCTCGATCTCTTCAGGGGTGAGGTCGAGCCGGGCCAACCGGGCAACCTTGGTGACGACCTCTGCTGATATGCGCTCGGACACAGCCTCCGATGCTAGAGGTGCCACCCCACGAACGCCCGCCCAATTGGCGCCCCGATCGGAAGTGCGCACTTTCAAGGCAGGGTGTGCGCCTCGAAAGTGCGCACTTCCACCGCCGGCGCTACTCGGCCGGGTGAAGGGTGAGGCGGTAGGAGAACGAGTAGTTGCCGGCGGGCAACCGGTATTGCGGAAGCACGTCGGGGCCGCAACTGGCGGTGCCGAGGCCGCGATGAGCGACGTCGAGGTGCACGACCAGCTCGTCGCGCGGCCACAGGTCGGCCTGGTTGGCGGCGACGAACAGATCCTCTGACCGGAAGTTGGTGGCCGACATGTGCAGCGCGACCGGCTCGATCACGTCGACGCGGACCATGTCGCCGGACAGCGCGTCGGTGCACTCCAGCCACCTGGTGTCGGTGCGGAGGCCGAACTCCTGAGGCACGAGGTACGGCGGCGTGTCGGGGTTGCCGGTCCACACGCCGAGCATTGCGCTGGCATTGCGGTCGGGATAGTTCTCATGAGGCCCGCGACCGCACCACCGCAGCTCGTGGAACCTGCCGGGCAACGAGAACCGCACGCCGACTCGGGGCAGGTCGGCCAGCTCTGCCGGCACGCGGACGCGATGCCGGTACGTGACGGCGAACCCGTCGTCGGAGACCGTGCGATCGCAGCGATGGGCGACCAGCTCGTCGGCCGGAATCCGATCGAGGCCCGCTTGCTTCCACAACCGCAATGCCTGGCCGCCGACGCCGATGCGTTCGGACAGCTCGGGGAGCAGCTTGAAGCCGTCGTTGTCGGTCGGCGCGCGCCACAGGGCCAACTCGACTGGCAACACCATCAGGTCGTCGAGCGCCGCCGATGGCGATGTCGATGCGCGCTGCCGCATCGCCGCCTTTCGGACGGGTCGAGCAGCTCGCAACTCGACTTGATCCCATGAAACCAGTTGACCCTGGGGGGCGAACCAGGTCTCGCGGCGAGCGTGCCAACGAACCGTGAGATGCACGTCGCCGCCACCCGTCGGCACGGGGCACGGCAAGGGAATGCTGACCGACTCGTGTGGGCCGACCTTCGGCACGCGCAACCGACCGTGCTTGGCCGCGATGCCATCGACCAGCAACTCCCACGAGGCGACGAGATCGTCGAGACCAACGAACGATCGCCGGTTGGAGACCTGCAACGAACGCGAGCGGGCCCTGCCGCTCAACGACACCGTGACCGGCCGGTACACCCAGGCCACCTCGCGCATCGCCGGATGTGGCTCGAGGTCGGCCGAGACGAGTCCGTCGGCGACGAAGTTGCCGTCGTGCGGCGTGTCGCCGAAGTCACCGCCGTAGGCCAGGCGCTCGCTGCCGTCCGGCAACCGACGCCGCAGCCCGTGATCCTTGAACTCCCAGATGAACCCACCCTGCAGGCCGGGCGTCGACGTGATGGTTTCCCAGTAGTCGGCCAGAGACCCGTTCGAGTTTCCCATGGCGTGGCTGTACTCGCACATGATCAGTGGACGGGTACCGATCCCGTCGGCGCCGTACTGGCGGATCATCGCGATCTGTGGGTACATCGGGCACGTGGTGTCGCTGGCTTCCATCCCACCGTCGATCCAGTTCTGCATCGAACGCTGGGGATGCGTGCCGTCGCCGTGCATCACACCACCCTCGTAGTGCAAGGGCCGGCTTGGGTCGACTCGGCGTATCCAACCGGCGAGCGCATCGTGGTTCGAGCCGTAGCCGCTCTCGTTGCCGAGGCTCCACTGGATGATCGATGGATGGTTCCGATCTCGTTGCACCATGCGCGCCCCACGCTCGAGGAACGCCGGGCGGTAGCGGGCGTCGTCGCAGATGCTGGTGTTGTACGCGTGGCTCTCGATGTTGGCCTCGTCGATCACGTACATGCCGAGCTCGTCGCACAGGTCGTAGAGCACGCTGTCGTTGGGGTAGTGGCACGTGCGGACCGCGGTGATGTTGTGGGCGCGCATCAGCTGGAGATCCTGGCGAATGTCGTCGGCGCTCACTGCCTTGCCGCGATCAGGATGATGATCGTGGCGGTTCACACCGAAGATCCAGATCGGTTGGCCGTTGACGCGGAGTTGGCGATCGGCCACGTCGACGCGACGCATGCCAACGCGGTGCGTCGTCGTCTCGACCAGCGTCTCGTCGGGGCCGAGCAACTCGCACGTGACCTCGTACAGGTTCGGGGCTTCCGCCGACCACGGGGCGGCCGACGGCACCACCCATCGCGCAGTGGTCACGTGGCCGACGAACACGTAGGGCACGGCAAAGGCGTACGGAACGGGTGATGTCTGCGCCTTGCCGACGACCCGGCCCTTCGGCGTCCGCAACGTGGTGCGTACTGTCCAGCCCTCCTGCGGCTCGGCCACGAAGCCGACCTCGGTCGTGACCTCCACGGTGCCGGCACCCGAGGTGTGGTCGAAGTCGCCGTCGCAGCGGACATCGGCGACATGCACGAGTGGCCGGGATTCGACGTGGACAGAGCGGTGGAGGCCGGCCATCCACCACTGGTCCTGATCCTCGATGTAGCTGTCCGCGCTGTACCGGATGACGACGATGGCCAGGTCGTTCGTCTTGCCGGCGACCACATGGGGCGACACGTCGTACTCACTGGGCAGGCGGCTGTCGGTGCCGTACCCCACGAACACACCGTTGACGTACACCGCGTGCACGCTCTCCGCCCCGCCGACGTGCAGCACGATCTGCGAGCCCTTCCATGTGCGCGGCGTGGCGAGCGTGGTGCGGTACACCCCGGTGGTCAGGCGCTCTGGCAAGGCCGGCGGCGGTCCGGCGAACGGCATCTGCACGTTGGTGTAGTGCGGGAAGTCGCCAGTGTCTTGCATCGTCCAACTGCCGGGGACGGTGACCTCTTTGACGATCTCGCTCAGCGACGAGGACAACTCGCCGCTCAGCGCCGATTCGGGCACGATGTCGGGATGGTCGAACAGGGCGAACGACCACGTGCCGTCGAGCGAGCGGCGCTCGGCGCGAGCAATCGGCACGTGCATCGGCAACCGGCCGATCGCTGTGATCGTGGGATCGGTCCACGGCCGGAAGTGCCCGATGACGGGCAGCATCAGGACCACCGCGATGGTTCAGGCAACAACGGATTCACCCCTTGTTCGCCCCGAGCGTGAGGCCACTGATGAAGTGTCGCTGCAGGGCCAGGTAGACCGCGAGGGTGGGGACAGCGATGATCATCGACGCCGCGGCGATGAGGTTGTCGTCGGCGAAGAACTGGCCACCGAGGTTGGCGATCGACGACGTGATCGGTCGCTGATCCCCCTGGTTCAGCAAGACGACGGCCCAGAAGAAGTCGTTGTACAACCACGTGAACTCCAGTGTCGCCAGCGCCGCCAGCGCCGGTCGGCACAGCGGCATGATGATCTGGAAGAACTGGCGAACCACGCTGGCCCCGTCGACCATCGCCGCCTCGCCCAACTCCTTCGGAATCGTCTTCATGTAGTTGCTGAGCACGAACGTGCAGAAGCCGGTTTGGAATCCGACGTGAACGAGGATGATGGCGATCTTCGTGCCGAGGAGGTTGCCCGTGTCGGTGTCGCTCAAGAAGTCGGGCCAGGGCATCGCCTTGAACATCTGGAACAACGGCTGGAACAGCACCTGCGGCGGGAGCAGGTTGCCTGCGGTGAAGACCAGCAGCAAGGTCACGTTGAATCGCCAGGAGAAGCGACTGACTGCAAACGCCATGGCGCTCGAGAGGAACAGGATCAAGATCAGTGACGGGATCACGATGAACATCGTGTTGCCGAAGGCTCGGCCCATGCTGCCCTGCGACCACGCGTTCCGGTAGTTCTGGAACGTGAACGTCTTGGGCAACGAGAAGATGCCGAGCTTCTGCGTCTCGCTGTACGGGCGCAGCGACGCGTAGATCGCGCCACCGACCGGCACCAACCACAGCAATGCCATCGCGGTCAAGAACACATACAGCGAAATGCGCCACAGCCGGGCGCGCTGTGGTTGGCGCTTGACGACGGTCAAGCGGGCGACGCTCACAGCTGTTCCTCGCGGTAGTTGTTGACGAGGTACCAGATGATGAAGCCGAGGCACAGCACCAGGAGAATCACCCCATAGCTGGAGCCGAGACCGACGTGGCCACCGCCCTCACCGACCAGGTTGTCGCGCACCAAGATGCCGAGCACCTCGGTACCCGGCGGCTTCTTCAGGGCGAAGATGATGTCGAAGGCGCGCAACGCCTCGATCACCGTGATGACGAAGACCACGACGTTGATCGGCTTCATCACCGGAAACACGACACGACGGAAGCTCTGCCATTCGTTGCAACCGTCGATCGCGGCTGCCTCGCGAAGCGAGGGGTCGACGCTCTTGAGCCCGGCGAGATAGAGCACCATCACATACCCGATGTGCCGCCACGCCAACGCGATCAGGAGCGCGGCAAAGTTCTTCGACAGACCGAGCGGCGTGTCGAGACCGGGCACGTGGAAGGTGAAGATCTTCTGCGCATTGCCCACCCAGTCGATCTGGTCGCCTTGGGCCGTGCGCCCGAGGACCACGTTGAACATGCCTTGCCGGGGCGACCACATCACGCCCTTCCAGATGAAGCCGACGACGGCCAGCGACAGCACAACGGGCATGTAGAACACGCTCTGGTAGATCGCCGAGCCACGAATGTTCTTGTCGAGCAGGTAGGCGAAGAGCACCCCGATGGCACTGCACACCGAGAGGAACACCAGCAAGACGAGGTTGTTGAAGAACGCCGGGAAGAACCGGTTGTCGAAGACGGTGAACACCGACCAGTAGTTGCGGAAGCCGAGCAGTTTCCACGTGCCGAGCTTGAGGCCGTCCCAGGCGGTGAACGACAGCACGATGGTGCTGATGGCCGGCACCCAGACGAACAAGATGTGAATGACGGTCGGCACGCCGGCAAACAGTGTGAGCGCAATCTTGTCGCGCCGCGACAGCTGTGAATACCGGCGACGGCGCCCCTTGCGAGGCGCCGTCGTTACATCCGTTGACACGGTGGAAGCCTAGTCAGCCGAGATAGGTCGACTTTTGGGACTCGATGTTGGACAGGATCGAGTCGATCTGCGTCGGGTCGGCGTGGAAGTTGGCGAACGCATCGGCGATCACGTTGGAGACGAAGTCGGGGCTGGTGTCGCGATCGAAGAACTGCGACACGTACTTCGCCGAGCCGACCAACTCTGCCGACTTGGTCTGGATCTTGTTGAACTTCGACGTGTCGGCCTTGGCGTTGGCCGGTACCGAGCTGGGGTTGACACCCAGGTAGGCATCGATGTACTTCGCCGAACCGATGCCAGCCAGCAGCGCCTTGGCGCCGTCGGCGTTCTTCGGCTTGGCCGCCATCATGAACCCGTCGATCGGAGCATCGATCGCGTCGGAGCCGATCGCCGGGTCGAGCTCGGGATAGTTGAAGAAATCGAGATCGTCGAGGTACGTCTGGTCGGTCGAGTTCTGGGCGACGAAGGTGCCGAGGAAGAACATGCCGGCCTCTTTGTTCTCCAGCGCTGTCGCTGCTTCCTGCCACGTGCGACCGTTGGGGTTCTCCTGGTGGAACGGCAACAGCTCGGTCCAGGTCGAGAACACCTTCTTGACCTTGTCGCTCGTCCAGTCCTCCTTGCCCGCCAACAGGTCGACGTGGAACTGATACCCGTTGAGGCGCAGGTTCAAGATGTCGAACGTGCCCTGCACCGGCCACTTGCCGTCGTTGGCGTAGGCGAACGGGATGAGGCCGTCGGCCTGCATCTTCGTGGCCAGCGCTACGAGCTCGGCCTTGGTGGTCGGGATGGTGTAGCCCTTGTCGGCAAAGACACTCTTGCGATAGTGGACGGCCCACGGGTAGTAGCTCGTCGGCACGAGGTACTGCTTGCCATCGTTGCCGGTGGACGCCGCCTTGAAGCTGGCGGAGAAGTCGGGCAGGTTCGCCCACACGTCGGAGATGTCGCCGGTGAGGCCCTTGTCGGCGAAGAAGCGCATGCGATAGCCGGAGAACCATGTGAAGACATCGTCGGGCTGCTGCAGGTAGGCGGTGATGTTGTCCTGGAAGCTGTTGTGGTCGACGTAGTTGCCCTTGTACGGCACGCCTGTGGCGTCGAGGCCGGCGGCGAACGCCTCTTGGTTCTTGCCGGTCGCTTCGTACACACCGACCGTCACTGCGTCACCACTGGGGGCGGGTGCGGACGTAGCGCCGGGGGCCGCTGTGGCACCGGGGGCCGCGGTCGCGCCGGGGGCCGCCGTAGTGCCCGACGACTTCGAGTCGCTGCCGCATGCGGCGAGGAGGCCGGCGCCGGCGATCCCTGCAGCGCTGGCGAGCAGCGTGCGACGCGAGAAGATCTGGAACCCGACGTCGCGTGGTCGTGGTGAGAATTCGTAGCCTTCGGACACTGCTCCCCCTCGTGGATGACTCATGGATGTGTGATCAATCGCGTCCGACCCCAAATGTCGGACGAGCAGTGGTGAACATGTCACGCGCGAACGAGGATGTCAAGACTTTGTGTTCGAATTTCGCACAGAAAATGTGTGGATCAGGGGGAACCGACCGAATTTGGACAGGTAACTGCCCAAATTCTGTTCGATACTGTTGACTTTCCCGACATCTACAGGCAGGCTACCGAACATGGTCAAGGGGCCCATCGACGCGGGTACGGCGCGTGTACTGGCACGTCAACGCCACGAAGTCATCGTTGCCGAGGTACGGCGCCGCGGCGCCGTGCGTGTCAGCGAACTCGCCGCTCTGCTCGCCGTCAGCGACATGACCGTGCGCCGCGATCTCGATCTGCTCGACGAGGCTGGGCTGCTGTTGAAGGTGCACGGCGGCGCCACGCTGCGCGACGAGCGCACGACCGACGAGCCCGGTTTCGAGGCCAAGTCCTTGCGCAACATGGGCGAGAAGCACGCCATCGCAATGGCGGCTGCGGCGACGGTTCGACCCGGTGGGGCCGTCGGGATCACCGCCGGCACCACGACGTGGCAACTCGCCTACCACATCGTCGACATCGCCGATCTCACCGTCGTCACCAATTCGGTGCGTGTGGCCGAGGTGCTGCACCAATCGCCCCGACCCGATCGCACCGTGGTGCTGACGGGTGGGATCCGCACACCATCCGATGCTCTCGTCGGGCCGGTCGCCACCGGGACACTGCGCTCGATTCACCTCGACTCGGTGTACATGGGAGTGCACGGCATCACCGAGCGGGCCGGCTTCAGCACCCCGAACCTGATGGAAGCGGAGACCAACCGGGCGTTCGTCGCGGCCACCGATCGACTGATCGTGTTGGCCGACCACACCAAGTGGAACGTGACCGGGCTCAGCAGCATCGCTCCGCTCGCCGCAGCGGAGACGTTGATCACCGACACGGGCCTCCCCGCGGCCGCCAACGCGATCCTCTCCGGGCACATCCCCCACGTCGTGGCCGCCGACCCGTTGTTCAACGACAATGATGAAACCATGACCGAACTCAGGAGGAGGATGTAGTGGCGACCGTGACCTTTACGAAGGCCAGCAGGACCTACCCCGGCTCGACGCATCCGGCAGTCGATGCCCTCGACTTGGAGATCGACGACGGCGAGTTCCTCGTGCTGGTCGGTCCCTCCGGATGTGGCAAGTCGACGACCCTGCGCATGCTCGCCGGCCTCGAACCGATCGACGAGGGCGAGGTGTACATCGGCGACACCGACGTCACCATGTTGCCGCCACGCGAGCGCGACATCGCCATGGTCTTCCAGAGCTACGCCCTGTATCCGCACATGACCGTCGCCGAGAACATCGGCTTCCACCTGAAGATCAAGCGAATACCGAAGCCGGAGATCGAGCAACGGGTCCGCGAGGCCGCCCGCCTGCTCGATCTCGACGAGTTCCTCGATCGCAAGCCGGCCAAGTTGTCGGGCGGGCAACGCCAACGCGTGGCAATGGGTCGGGCCATCGTCCGGCAACCGAAGGTCTTCTTGATGGACGAGCCGCTGTCGAACCTCGACGCCAAGCTACGCGTGCAGACCCGCACGCAGATCGCCGCATTGCAACGACGGCTCGGCGTCACCACGGTGTACGTCACCCACGATCAGGTCGAGGCGATGACGATGGGTGACCGTGTTGCCGTGTTGCGCGACGGCATCCTGCAGCAATGTGCGAGCCCTCGCGATCTCTTCACCGAGCCGGCCAACACGTTCGTCGCCGGGTTCATCGGCTCGCCGGCGATGAACATGCTGCAATGCACGGCGACCCCCGACGGCTTGTCATACGACAACTTGCAACTGCCGCTCACTGCGATCCAACGAACCGGATTGACCACCGACCAGGTGACCATCGGGGTTCGTCCCGAGGCGCTCCGCATCGGCAGCGAAGGGCTCGAAGCGATGATCGTTGCCATCGAAGAGCTCGGCTCGGATTCATTCGTCTACTGCACCCCGATCGGTCACGACGACGTGTCGCTGGTGGCCAGGACCGACGGCCTCAACACATCGCGACCCGGCGCGACGGTTCACCTCATGCCCGATGTGTCGTCGATGCATGTCTTCGACACCGCCAGCGGAGCTCGGCTCCAGGCCTGAATCGACGATGACCGTGCCCGCCGACCAACGGACTGATCCGTACCTGGGCACCGTGGTGCACGTCGTCGGGGCGCGCCAAGCCCGGCCGAACCTGCCGTCGACCGGGTGTCCGTTCTGCGTCGGCGGGCTGGAAGCACCT
The DNA here is from genome assembly GCA_963805445.1 of Ilumatobacteraceae bacterium. Taxonomy (GTDB): domain Bacteria; phylum Actinomycetota; class Acidimicrobiia; order Acidimicrobiales; family Ilumatobacteraceae; genus JAENVT01. Next base: position 160,221 of record CAWDUI010000002.1, read on the forward strand.
GACCCGTATGAGGTCCACTGGTTCCCCAATCGCTGGCCGGCGATGCAGGGCGACCGGTGCGAGGTCGTGCTGTACACGCCCGATCACGACGCCACGCTGTGGTCGCTCGGCGTCGGTGGGGTGCGCAAGGTCATCGACCTGTGGGCCGAACGCACGACCGCACTCGGCCGCCGCGACGACGTCGACTTCGTGCTGGTGTTCGAGAACCGCGGGGCCGAAGTCGGCGCGACCATCGCCCATCCGCACGGCCAGATCTACGCATACGATCACGTGCCGCAGCGCCCGGCATCCCTGCTGACGGCCGGGTGGAAGCCGGAGGCCGATTGCGGCGACCGATTCGTGGCGAGCGCGTCCGCCAACGGCGCGGGCTGGACGGCGTGCGTGCCGGAGGCATCCACTTTTCCGATCGCGTTGACCCTGTCGCCGGATGCACAGATCCCCGACCTGCCGTCACTGGACGATGACGGTCGCAACGCGCTTGCCGCGCTGCTGGTCGACATCCACGATCGCCTCGACCGTCTCTACGACCAGCCCTTGCCGTACATGATGTGGCTCAACCAACGTCCGACCGACGGCCAGGAATGGCCACAGTCGTGGTTCAACATCGAAATCGTTTCACCGTGGCGCAGCGCCGGGGTCGCCCGCTTCATCGCGGCCGCGGAAGTCGCCTGCGACGAGTTCTTCAATCCAGTGATTCCCGAAGATCTGGCTCGTCGACTTCGGGCTCTGGCTCGTGCGGAATCGGGGTCTCCACGTCGTCAGGAATCGGGGTCTCCACGTCGTTCCGATGACGCCGCCAGTCGATGACGAGATAGAGCAGCGCGACAACACCGACGACCAATGCCACCCACTGGTTGAGGCGCAACCCGTCCGCCTTGTGGGCGGGATCGATGCGCAGGCCCTCGACCCAGAACCGACCGACGGCGTAGCCCACCACGTAGATCGCGAACAGCCGCCCCGGGCGGAGCTTGAAGACGCGGTCGATCCGCAGCAGCACGACGCACAATGCGAGGTTCCACAGCGCCTCGTACAGGAACGTCGGATGGAAGGTCGTGCCCGGCGCGTACCCGGCGGGAATCTTGTCGGCGTCGATCCGCAGCGCCCACGGCAGGTCGGTGGGTCTGCCGAACAGTTCCTGGTTGAACCAGTTGCCCAGGCGGCCGATCGCTTGGGCCAGTGGCAGCGCCGGCGCCGCGGCGGACAGGCCGACCAATGGGGTGACGCCGCGCCGCTTGAACGCCCACAGCGCGACGATCGTGCCGAAGAGGATGCCACCCGGGATGCCCAGGCCGCCTCGCCAGATCTGCGGGATCCTGCCGAGATCGTGCCTGAACAGTTGCCAGTCGGTGACCACGTGATAGAGCCGGGCACCGATCACGCCTGCCGTCACCGCCCACACCGCCATCGAGCTGGCGTCCTCGCGCGTGCCGGCTCCGCTGGCCTCCAACCTGCGGCCGAGCAGCCACACCGCGGCGATCACGCCGAGGGCGATCATCAACCCGTAGGCGTGGATCGACACCGGACCGATCGTCAGCGCCCCACTGGACGGACTCGGGATGCTGGCGACCGAGGCGACCATCACGGAGCGCTCACCCGCCTGGCGAACTCGACGGTCGATGCGAAGATCAGTTCCTTGTCGTAGTCCTGCGTCGCCACGTGGTAGCTGCGCTCGAGCGTGATGCGCTCGAGCGGACCGCCGTAGTGCTCGACGAGGTACTCGGCCTGCGCCGGCTCGACGACATGATCCTGTGGCGAGTTCATCAACAGCAGCGGCACGCGCATGTCGGCGTATTCGCGACTGTTCGGCTCAGCACCGTCGAGGAGCATCGACAGCAGGGGTTCGAGCGGCATGCCGTCGTAGGCGTTCTCGTGTGCGTCGGGGTCGGCGATGTCGCTGCCGATTCCCGGGATGACCGGTGTGCCACCGGCGACCATCGCCTGCAGCATCTCGATGATCTCCGGCTGCTGGGGCTGTGCCACCGGATTGATGCACACGAGGCCGGCGATCTCGGGATGGTCGGCGCCGAGACGCAGCGTGAGCGCACCACCCATGCTGAGCCCGACCACGACGACGTGGGAGGCGCGTTGGGTCAGCCGCTGGTAGGCGGCCTCGGCCTCGCCGATCCAGTCGGCCCACCGGGTCGGCAGGAGGTCGTCGACCGACGTGCCGTGGCCGGGTAGCAAGGGCATTTCGACGTGGAATCCAGCGTCGGCCAACGCCGTCGCGACCCCACGCATCGAACCTGGGTTGCCGGTGAAGCCGTGCAGCACGACGGCGCCGTCGTCTCCGCCGCCGGTGTGCGACCAGGGCTCGGCCCCGTCAATGATCGGATTGGTCATGGCGACGATTATGGCAGCGAGATGCCCATTCAGACATACGGATCGTTGGATGTCAGCGGCTCGTCCCACCAGTCGGCTGGCACCGGCGACCTTTCCCAGTCGGGGAACGGGTAGATGCAGTTCACCGGACACGCCGGCAGGCACTTGTCGCACCCACTGCACAACTCGGGGATGATGATGACGTCGGGCCCATGGTTGAAGATCGCCCCGAACTGCCGGGGGCAGGCCCGCAGGCAGGCGTCACAGTTGATGCACTCGAGCATCTCGATGCGCAACGGAACGTTCTGCCATTTGGCGCTTCTCGTGCGCGTCGTGACGCGATCCGCTCGAGCCCCCGACATGCCGCCGATTGTAGGTCTAGCTGTCGGTCGGCGGGGTCTCGGGCCGCGTTGGCCGCGTCGCGCCGGGCGATGACCTCGATCAGAGCATCCACGATGCGGGCCTCGAACTGCGTTCCCCTACCGGCGACGATGTGGCTGACGGCGTCGCTCGAGGACCAGGCGTGCTTGTAGCGGTGCGCCGTGATGAGGGCGTCGTACACGTCGGCGACGGCCACCAGGCGGCCGCTGAGCGGGATCGCCTCACCCACCAGGCCCGACGGATAGCCGCTGCCGTCCCATCGCTCGTGGTGCGAGATGGCGATCTCGGCGGCGAGCCGCAGCAACGCAGAGCGGCTGCCGATGAAGACCCTGGCGCCGACGGTCGTATGCGTCTTCATGATCGCGAACTCTTCATCGGTGAGTGCGCCGGGCTTCTGCAAGATGGCATCGGGCACCCCGACCTTGCCGACATCGTGCAACCGGCCGGCCAACCGCAGGTCTTCGGCCCAGCGCCGATCCTCACCCAGCTCCACGGCGAGCTCGGCTGCCAACTCACCCACCCGTGTCGAGTGCTCGCTCGAGTCGGGGTCGCGGTACTCGGCTATCGCCGCCAGCCGCTCGAATGCTTCGTAGTGCTGCTCCTCGAGATCTTGTGTTCGGGCGGTGACGAGCTCCTCCAACTCGGTCGTACGCAAGCGCAACAACTCGGCCTGGTCGCGGGCAGCGACGGTGTCGTGCGAGATCTGCAGCGTCTTGATCCGCAGGTCGGTGTCGCGGTTGAAGATCTGCTGGTGGATGCGACTGCACGCCTCGCGGTGCAACAGCGCCTCTTCGAATCGGCCGAGCGATTTGAGCACCTCTGCGAGCAGACCGTGGGCAACGAGCTCGACATCGGAGAAGTCGTTCTGCTCGGCAAGGGCGACTGCCTTCTCGAGCACTGCGATGGCGCCGCTCGTGTCGCCGACCGCGATGCGAACCCGACCGCGGGCGATCTGCACGGCCACCAGCGCCATCGGCGATGTGCGCGACAGCTGGTCGGCGATCCGGCTCAGCGACTCGTCGGCCTCATCGAGGCATGCATCGGCTTGGGGCAGGAGGTGGAGCTCGGCGTAGGCCTCGGCAAGGTTGGCGAGGATCTCGGCGACGTGCTCGGGAAGGTGCTCCCTGGCGATCTCCAGCGCGGCCTCACCCAAGCTGACGGCCAGCAGGTTCTCCTGCCGCTCGGCGCGCACCTTGGCCATGTTGGCCAACGTGATCGCGTCGAAGCCGCGGCGGGGGCTCTTGCGGTTGGCCTCGAGTGCTGCCTCATAGGTGACCAGCGCCCGGTCCGTGTCGCGCAGACTGTGGTGCACCGCGGCGATGGTGTTGAGCAGGTTGCCGAGATCCGAGAGGTCGGCGGTCGGGCGATAGATCTCCAGTGCCTGCAGCAGGCTCTCGAGCGCCTGCGAGTAGTTGCCGGCTTGATGGTGAACGATCCCGACGAGGTTGAGCGCCCAGACCTCGATGACCGGAGCAGCGCACTGCCGGGCGAGGTCGCGCGCCTCGAGGGCCAACCCGAAGGCTTCGTCGAGCTGTCCGAGCTGGTAGGTGACACTGGCCAGGCGGTAAAGCGCCTCGGCCTCACCCGGTTGGTCGCCAGTCGAGCGGGCCAACACGCGCGCCTGTTGCACCAGCGATCGGGAGCGGACGAGGTCGTCGGGTTCCGCCGTGCGCGCCTCATCGAGAAGGTCCCGGACGGACTTACCGCTACCCGCATCTTCCTTCAGAGATGTCGCGGACATCGCCAACGATCGACCAACCCTTCGGCCCTCCTCGGACCACGTGAACCTGACTTGCTACGCCACGTCGGCGTACACACGTGGATATCGGCAGACTGTGACCAAAGCTTGACTGATGCGCACAGTGAGCCATGACCACTCGTAGTGTAGGTACGGCCATGTCGATACTCGCCGTATCGTGTTCAAGATGCGGGACGAGCTGCCTTGACCAGCACACGGCGCCGGATCGACAGCTCGGCAGTGTCAGCGTTCCTGCCCGTGCTGGCCGTGGTTCCGCTGTGGCTCTTGGCCCTCGCGGTTGTGTGGCTGCCACTGCGCGTGGTCTGGCACATCTCCTTTTGACGCTGGCGATCGGGTACCTGGCCGCCGTCTTGTTGCTGTTCTTGCGACCGGTGCAAGTCGTCATCCTGGCGCCGCTGCTCGGTGCCCGCCGTCCCACCCGGCACGAACGAGCTGCACTCGACATCGCCTGGCGATCGGTGCTGCAAGCCAATCGGCTGCCGCGGCGACGGTTCGTGATCGCCGTGCTCCCGGTCGATGAACTGAACGCGTTCGCCTGCGGTGGGCACCTGGTCGTCGTGACCTCATACGCCATCGACACGCTGCCGCGCGACGAGCTCAGCGGCGTGCTGGCCCACGAGCTCAGCCACCACCTCGGCTCGCACACCATTGCGTTGACCATCGGTCATTGGCTGAGCCTGCCCGTGCTCGTGCTCGCCCGGATCGGCTTCTTCCTGCAGAACGTGGCGACCGCGGCAACTCGCACATTTGCCCGACGATCGTCGTCGTTGACGGTGCTCGGCCAACTTGCCAGCACACTGTTGATGGCGGTCTCGTGGGTGTTCCTCAGCGGATTGCTGCTGACCAACGCAATCTCCAACCTGGTCGGCCGCAATGCCGAACTGCAGGCCGATCGTCGTGCCGTCTCCATGGGCTTCGGTCGCCCGCTGGCCAGCGCCTTGCGACGCGTCATCGGCGAGCATCGCGGCGAGCGCCCGACCACCTTGCGCGAGCGGCTCGCCGCCACCCACCCGCCGGCGCGTACTCGCGTCGCCCAGATCGAAGCCCTGCTGCGCGCTCGCCGCAGTACCGAGACCCGTTAGCTTCACCGTGTGAGTGCAGCCCTGCAGACGCGACAGCTCAGCCGCCGTTTCGGCGGCACGATGGCCGTCGACGGCATCGACCTCGAGGTTGCTCCGGGCGAGATCTACGGCTTCCTCGGGCCCAACGGCGCCGGGAAGAGCACGACGGTTCGCATGCTCACCACGTTGCTGCTCCCGTCCTCGGGGACCGCGACGGTGGCCGGGTTCGACGTGCGCGATCAGGCCGACATGGTTCGATTGCGCATCGGTGTGGCGCTGCAGGAAGCTGCACTCGACCCCAAGCAGACGGGCCGCGAGCTCCTCGATCTGCAGGGCCGCCTCTACGGGCTCAGCGCCGGCGAGCGACAGCAACGGGTCACCGACCTGCTGCTTCTCGTCGACATCGGCAGCGCCATCGACCAACGGATCGGCACGTACTCGGGCGGGATGAAGCGGCGTCTCGACGTCGCTGCGGCACTCGTGCACGAGCCCGAGGTGCTGTTCCTCGACGAGCCGACCACCGGGCTCGACCCGACGAGTCGAGCGGCGGTCTGGGACGAGGTGCGGCGGCTCAACGATGTGCGCGGCATGACCATCTTCCTCACCACGCAGTACCTCGAGGAGGCCGATGCGCTTGCCGACCGGGTCGGGATCATCGCCGCCGGGCGGATCGTCGCCGAGGGCACTCCCGCCGACTTGAAACGATCCGTCGGCTCCGACGTGATCATCGTCAAAGGCCCGCCGGGTGACGCCGGGCGCATCGCCGAAACCCTCGCCGCGGTGCCAGGTCTCGGATCGGTGGAGTCCGCCGGCGACGAGATCCTGATCTCGGTGACCGACGGCGCCAAAGCCATCAGCCCGGTCGCCGTGGCGCTCGCCGAAGCCGGTCACGTCGTCGAGGGCCTCACGCTGCGGACCCCCACGCTCGACGACGTCTTCCTCCACGTCACCGGCGAGCGCATGGGCCATGAACACGACGAGCGCGTCCGGCGCGAGGCCTCGTGATCGAGGACCAGACCCGTCCCCGCGTCGCGGCGCGAAGCGCTGGCTTTCTCGAAGACCTGCGCAGCGTTTCGCTGCGCGCCATCAGGCTGACGTGGCGCGACCCGGAGGCGTTCCTGCCTGCGCTCGTGATCCCCGTGTTCTTCTTCGTCGTCAACGTCGGGGCGTTGCAGAAGTTCGTCGAGAGCAGCTTTCCGGCCAACTTCGACTACAAGGCCTTCCAACTTCCGGTCGCAGTCGTCTTCGCCGTCACCGGCGTCAGCCGCGCCAACTCGCTGGTGCTCGACATCCAGAACGGCTACTTCGATCGACTGCTGCTCACCCCGGTCAGCCGCGGCACCTTGCTGCTCGGGCTGATGAGCGCCGACGCCGTGTTGATCGTTGCCCTCGCCACGCCGGTGGCGCTGCTCGGGTTGATCATCGGCATCCATCCGGCAACTGGAGCGTTGGGCATGCTTGCCTTCGTCGTGCTCGCCGGGTTGTGGGGGCTGGCCTTCACCGGATTCCCGTACTCCATCGCGCTGCGAACCGGGAACCCGACGGCAGTCAACAACGCCTTCTTGCTGTTCTTCCCGTTCGCGTTCTTGACCACTGCGTACCTTCCTCGGCAGAGCATGACGGGGTGGCTCGCAACCGCGACGAGATTCAACCCGACGACGTACCTGCTCGAAGGGATGCGCGCCCTGCTGCAGGACGGGTGGAAGTGGGCGCCCATCGGGCGGTCCCTGCTGGCGATCGCCGGGGTCGGCGCCGTCTCGTTCAGCCTCGCCTTCGCCGCCCTCGGGCCGCGGCCTCCGGACCGATCGACCCAATCGCGGACGCGTGAGTAGCCGCTCCGATCGCGCCCACACGATCTGGACCGACGTCGAGTTTCGTCACTGACGATTCAGCAGGACGTGAGCGCGCCAGCAGGGACCCGGCGGCCGCGGCGCTATGTGGCCGTGCCGATCGGGGCGGTGACCGCGTCGAGCACGGCGACGAGGTCGTCGGCGGCGATCTCGATGTCGAGGCCGCGACGGCCACCACTGACGAAGATCGAGTCGAACAGCACGCAGGTCTCGTCGATCACCACCGGGAGCGAGCGCTTCTGACCGAACGGACTGATGCCCCCGACGACGTAGCCGGTGAGTCGCTCGGCGGTTTCGGGCGGGCACATCTCGGCTCGCTTGCCGTGCACCGCCGCAGCGAGCTCCTTCAACGACAGTTGCCCGCTGACGGGCACGATGCCGACCACATGATTTCGATCGTCGACCGTTGCGATCAAGGTCTTGAACACCCGATCGAGCTCGACCCCCAAGGCCGAGCGCGGCCGCTTGGCCGAAATTGCGCTCAGCAGGGTCTGCTTCGAACTCGTGGATGTGGAAATTCACGCCGGCGGCATTCAGCGCCACGATCGCCGGGGTCCCTCCACGTGCCATGAAGCGGTGCGCGAGCCCTCAGGACGTCGCCGCGGTGTTGAACTCCTCGACAAGCGGCGCGTAGGAATCCATCTTGGCCAACGCGTCGTCTCGGTCGAGGGGCGGCAAGAGCAGTAGGGCCGAGGTCGCGCCGAGGTCACGCAGCCCGGCGAGGCGGGCGGCGTCGGGCTTGGCGGCGTAGATCGCCAGTTGGAGCGAGGCCGGGTCACGCCCCGCCGCCTCGGCCATCTGCTGCAGCTTCAGCCAGGCCTCGTCGATGGGCCAGCGACCCTCGATCGGCATCCACACGTCGGCGTACTCGATGATGTGACGGAAGTGGAGGTCCGACGGCGCGCAGCCGACATAGATCGGCGGGTTGGGGAACTGCAGCGGCTTCGGCCACGCCCACGACGGCTCGAAGTTGACGTACTGTCCGTGGAACGACGCCTCCTCCTGCGTCCACAGCGCCTTGCAGGCGAGGATCTTCTCGCGGACGACGGCTCGCCGGTGGCCGACGTCGACACCGTGTGTTTCCATTTCTTCGTGGTTCCACCCGTACCCGATACCGAACAGCATCCGCCCGCCGGAGATCACGTCGAGCGACGCAACCTCCTTGGCCAACCACACCGGATCGCGCTGGGCGACGAGCGTGATGCCCGTGCCGAGGCGGAGCGTGGTGGTGACCACGGCCGCCGCGGTGAGCGCGATGAACTGGTCGTGCGTGCGCCAGTACTCGGCGGGCAGTGGCGGTGCGCCGTCGCGGCCTCCCCACGGCGTTCGGCGGCTGACCGGAATGTGCGAGTGCTCGGGAAACCACAGGGAATCGAATCCGCGGGCCTCGGCCTCGCGAGCGACCTCGACAGGTTGAATGCCGAGGTCTGTCGGGAACATCATGACTCCGAGTCGCATCGGGCCAGACTAACTAGCCGAGCCGAACGGCGACGCCCGAGAGACCGGGGTCGGCCGCAGGGAACCGTTCGAACACCAGCGGGTCGTGCCCGGGAACGATCACGCCGCCCGGCCCGGCGAGAGCACGCAGCCGGTCGTACCCGGCGACCATCGCCGGAACGTCGAAGACGATCGGAAAGGGCCGCGTCGCCTCCATGTTCTCGTAGTAGTGGGTGGCGTCCGACGCCAGCACCAGCCAGCCGGCGGCCGTCTTGACCCGAACCGCCTGCAGGCCGTCGGTGTGGCCGCCGATGTGATGCAGCGAGACGCCAGGTGCGAGCTCGCTGTCCCCGTCATGGAACTCCACCCGCTTGGCATGGACGGCCATCACCATCTCGGCGACATGACGCGCCGTGAATGCGTGGCTGTACTGGCTGTCGATCATGTGCCGGCCGGTTGCGAAGTTCATCTCCCGGTCCTGCAGGTGGAACCGCGCGTTCGGGAACTGGTCGAAGCCACCGACGTGGTCGTAGTGGAGATGCGTCAGGACGACCGTCGGCGCCGTCGACGCATCGATGCCGATGGCGCCAAGTCCCTCTGCGGCGGTTCGCAGCAGCCGCCGCTCGCGCAGTTCGGCATCGTGAGTGTCGAACCCGGTGTCGACGACGATCGTGCGGTCGCGGCCGACGATCGCCCAGACGAAGTAGTCCATCGGCATCGGCACGTCGTGTGGGTCACCGCCGAGGAAGTGCTCGGGTCGCCGCGCATCGCGCTCGGCGTACTTGACCGCATACACCTCGTATGACCCCGGATCCGTCATCGACGTAGGGTACCGAACATGGATGATTCACTGTTTCAATCCGGCATCGACGCCCGGTCGCGCGTGCTCGGCCCCGAGTTCGTCACCAAGGCGTTCGCCACCGCCGACAGCTTCAATCGCGAGATGCAGGAGATGGTCACCGCCTATTGCTGGGGTGGCGTGTGGGGGCGCACCACGCTGACCGATCGGCAGCGCAGCCTCAACAACCTGTGCATCCTTGCCTCGTTGAATCGCGGCCACGAGTTCAAACTGCACTTCCGGGGCGCGCTGCGCAACGGCTGCACGCTCGACGAGTTGCGAGACACCTTGATCCAGGTGATGGTCTACGCGGGCGTGCCCGCGGGAGTCGAGGCCTTCCGCCTGGCCCGTGAGGTCCTCGATGCCGAGGGCATCACGCCGCCGCCGAGTGACAGGCCGATGCCGGACATCCCCAGCGGAGGCTGAACCATGACCATCGGGTTCATCGGTCTCGGCAAGATGGGTGGCCCGATGGCCACGAACGTCTCGTTGGCGGCCCCCGGTTTGGTGTGCTTCGACGCCGCCGGCACGCAGGAACGAATGCCGGCCGGCGCCGTCGCCGCCGCATCGGTCACCGACCTCGCCCGGCGATGTGCGACCGTGTTCGTCAGCGTGCCGGACGGCGCGGCGACGATGGCCGTGGCGAAGGAGCTGGTCGCAACCGACGGCTGCGTCGTCGAGACCGTGATCGATCTGTCGACGATCGGGCCGCAAGCAGCCATCGAGGCCGCGGCGCTACTGCAACCTGCCGGGATCGCCTACTGCGACGGGCCGGTCTCCGGCGGCGCCGCGGGGGCACGCGCCGCGACGATCTCGCTGATGTTTGCCGGGCCCACCGCAGTGCTCGATGCCCACCGTGCACTGCTGGAATCGTTCACCGGCAATGTGTTTCACGTCGGCGACCAAGCCGGTCAAGGCCAGGCGATGAAGCTGGCCAACAACTTCTTGTCCGCCACCGCGCTGGCGGCCACGTCGGAGGCCGTCGCGTTCGGCATCGCCCACGGCCTCGACCTGGCGACGATGATCGACGTGCTGAACGTTTCGACGGGACGCAACTCGGCGACGACCGACAAGTTCCCGAACCGCATCATCACCGGCAGTTACGACGCCGGCTTTTCGACCGCGCACATGACCAAGGATGTGGGGTTGTTCGTCGACGGCGCAACGCAGGTCGAGACGGCGGCTGTCGTCGCTGCCGCCGTCACTGACACGTGGCGGGCGTGTGATCGTGCCCTGCCCGGCAGCGACTTCACCGAGATCTGGCGATACGTCTCGGCGCTGACGATCAGTCGTTGCGACGATCTTCAGTCGAGTTCGTGGAGGAACGTGACGACCTGCGACCAGATGATCAACCAAGCAGATCGTGCACCACGTCGAGCCACAGTTGCGTGGTCAGCCGCAGCGATTCGACATCGATCCGTTCGTCGTTGCCGTGAAACCTCCGACCGAAGTCGGCCGGGTCGAGATCGGGGCTGAACAACCCGGCGCCATAGGCAACGGCGCCCATGTTGCGGTAGATGCGTGCGTCGGTGAAGCCGACGACCAACTGCGGTGAGGGGCGCGCCGCCGGGAACGGCTTGGCCAGGGCACGCTCCAGGCTGTCCCACAGGGCGCTGTCCACGCGACTGATCGACGCCGGGTCGTCCATCACAACCTCGACATCGACCCGCTCGTAGAGGTCGCCGAGTGCGGCCTTGAGGTGGGCCGTGACGTCGTCGTGGCTCTCCCCCGGAAGGGTGCGCACATCGACACCGATGTCGACGCAGTCAGGAATGACGTTCGTCTTCATCCGCGACGGGCCGCCGCCGCCGATCGTGTTGCACGAGAAGGTCGTGTGGGTGCACGCGTGGAGATGGGCACCGGGCCCGGGCAGGGGCAGTGCCTCCAAGAAGGCGTCGATGCGGCTCTCGTCGAGCAGGTCGCGCTTGGTTGCGTCGTCGAGGCCGAGTGTCTCGACCTTGGTGGTCCACAGCTCGTGGAACCGGGGAGGCGGACGGTAGTCACCGATCCGTTGGATCACCGCCGCCGCAGTCATCAGGGCGTTGTCGGCCTTGAACGGCGTCGAGCCGTGACCGGGCGTGCCGCGCACGCGGAGACGCCGCCAGGCGACGCCCTTCTCACCGACGTTGACCGAGATGTACGGCTGCTCTTTCGGGCCGCTGTGCAGCCCGCCGTTCTCGGTCAGCACGTAGTCGGCGCGGATCGCATCGGGCTCGTGATCCGCCATCCACTGCATGCCGTGGGCGCTGCCCGATTCCTCGTCGGCGACCGCGAAGTAGATCAGGTCACCACGCGGCCGAAAGCCAGTCGCGGCGAGATGGCGGAACGCGACCGCCATCGACGCAGTGAGGTTGAGCATGTCGACCGCGCCGCGGCCCCAGACCTCGCCGGCGACCAGTTCGCCGCCGAACGGGTCGCGTGACCAACCACTCTCGTTCACGGGGACGACATCGGTGTGACCCATCAGGCACAGGCTGGGCGCCGACGGATCGCTGCCCTCGATGCGGGCGACCAACGAGGCTCGACCGGGCGTCGGCTCGAATTGCTGGAAGTCGAGGCCCGTCGAGCCGAGGTAGGCGCGCAACAGGTCGGCGTTGCGGGATTCGAACCCGGACTCCGCCGTGCCGTCGTTGACGCACCGATTGCGGATCATCGCCTGCAACAACTCGACCGTCTCGCCGGTCAAGACCTCTGCCGTCAGAACCCCAGTCATGCGTCAAGCTCCCTTGCTTCGTATGCCGCGAACACCTTCTTCGGCACCACCATCCGCCAGGCGTCGACGACCAGCTCGGTCATCTCGGCCGGATCGATCTCGGCAAGGCGCACCACGACCCAGTTGTATCGCAGATCCGACTGCCGGGGCAGCATGAACTTGTCGGGCTCGCTCAACACCAACGCTTCGCGATCCTCCTTCGGGAAGGCGAAGCCCATCAGCGTTTCGTCGCGACTGAACGCGATGTACACGATCTGCCCGACCCGGAACTTGATCCGGTCGCGGACGACGACCTCGTACGAGCGCTCGAACGTCGATGCCAAGGCGCGCACATCGTCGATGGTCACGCCGCGTTCGTCGCTGCCTCCAGCCTCCATCATTCGAAGACTACGAAGGTCATGCGCTTCGGTCGGAGCGCTGGCGGAAGCCGTGACTCCATCACACCCCCAACGACGCCTATCCCTGCTGAATGGTTGCAGGTCGTCGAGGAATCGCGCGGATGCAGAACCGACCGGTGCGTGGCAACACTGCTGATTCGTCGTGGAAGAATCGCGAGAACACGTCGAAATCGGCCACGAGCCCTTCGTCGGTACGGCAGCAACACCCTGACGGGTTCCCAATGAAAGGAAGCATCATGCCCAGGTATGCCGCACTCATCTACGGCGCCGAGCCGACCAGCGAGGCCGAGCCAGACACCGAGCAGTGGAGCAAGATCATGGCCGAGTACATGCATTTCGGCGAGGCGGCCGGCGCGGCCGGCGTCATCGGTGGCGGCGAGGCGCTGCAGCCCACGAACACGGCGACGACGATTCAGGTCAGCGGCGGAGCCAAGGGCGGCGACGTGATCGCCACCGATGGCCCGTTCGCCGAGACCAAGGAGGCGCTCGGCGGGTTCTACCTGCTCGACTGCAAGGACCTCGACGAGGCACTGAGCTGGGCCGCACAGATCCCCGGCGCGTGGCATGGCCGGGTCGAGGTTCGTCCGGTCATCGACTTCGGTGAGGCCGGCTGATCGATCCGCTCGACGAGATCATTCGGATCGAGGGTGGCCAGGTCCTGGCCACCCTCATCCGCCTGACAGGAGACATCGACCGGGCCGAGGATGCGTTGCACGACGCTGTTGTCGTGGCCGCCGACTCGTGGCGCCGGGACGGCGTTCCCGATCGGCCTGGCGCCTGGCTGACCACGGTGGCGCGCAACAAGGCGATCGATCGCCTTCGTCGTGAGGCCCAACGTGCGCCGAAGGAGGAGGAGGCATTCCGCTTGCTGACCGACGGCGCTGCATCCGACGACAACGAACGAGACGGTCGCGATGACCGCCTGCGCCTGCTGTTCACCTGCTGCCACCCGGCGCTGTCTCCCGAGTCGCAGGTCGCGTTGGCCTTGCGCACCATCTGCGGGCTGACGACGGTCGACATCGCCCGCGTGTTCCTGGTCCCCGAGGCCACGATCGGTCAGCGCATCAGCCGGGCCAAGGCCAAGATCGCCAAGGCGCACATTCCCTACCGGGTGCCTGACGAACACGAGATGCCAGACCGGCTGCGACCCGTGCTGGCAACGGTCTACGCCGTGTTCACGGCGGGCCATCACGCTCCCGTGGGTGAACTGGGCGAGCGCATCGACTTGGCCGACGAAGCGATCCGCCTCGCCCGGATGCTGGTCGAGCTGATGCCCGACGAGGCGGAGTGTGTCGGGCTGCTGGCACTGACCTTGGCCACCAACGCTCGACGCCGTGCCCGCACCGACGCCCTCGGCGAGATCGTGCTGCTCGCCGACCAGGACCGCTCGCTGTGGGACGCCGCGGCGATTGCCGAGGCGTCCGCACTGGTCGAGTCGGTGCTCCGTCGCGGGCGACCAGGCGCGTACCAGATGCAGGCGGCCATCTCCTGCCTGCATGGGGTGGCGCCGACCTTCGCCGAGACCGATTGGCCACAGATCGCCGACTTGTATCGCTTGTTGGAGGTCCGCTGGCCGACGCCGGTGGTGCGAGTGAATCGATCGGTGGCCGTCGCGGAAGTGGCCGGCCCGGGCGCCGGGCTGATGCTGTTGCAGGAACTGGTCGGCACGCCCGCCGAACGATGGCACCTGTACTGGTCGACCCGCGCCGACTTCCAACGCCGCCTCGGCGACATGGCCGCGGCAGCAGACTCGTACCGTCAGCGCGCTCGAGTGTCCGTGCAACGACAGCGACCGCCGCTTCATCACCCGTCGCCTCGCCGAGGTCGCCCCTTCCCCAGCGTGACTCCGTCGCATGGTCGGGTGCGATTCCGGTACGCGGCTGCTCACAGCGCGCCCACACCGGTTCATCGGGTGCGATTCCGGTATTGCTGGTACTCACAGCGCGCCCGAGGGGGATGGTGTGAGCGGCCTATGGTGGAGCGGTGCTGGACACCCCATTCGTGCATCCGCCGTTCGATCCCGAGGTTGCGCCGTACGGCGGGGACGAACGCGATGTGGTCAATTGGCTCCTCGACTATCAGCGATACGTGTTGCTTCGCAAAGTCGACGGCATCACCGAGCAGCAAGCACGGATGACCACCGCGTCGAGCGACCTCACCCTGCTCGGGCTGGTGCGCCACCTCACCGGAGTCGAGCAGTACTGGCTCGGCCACGTCTTCCTCGGATTGACCGGCGAGTCGCTGCCGTGGGACGACCCCGACGACCACGATGCCGACTTCCACCCCCGCGACGACGACATGCTGGCCGATGCGCTGGTGCTGTTGCGCGCCGAGATGGTGCGGGCGCGCCAGCTCGCTGCCACCGTCCCGTTCGACGCGTTGTCCGTTGGCCGGCGCAAGAACCAGCAGGTGACGTTGCGTTGGATCCTGGTGCATCTCGTCGAGGAGTACGCCCGCCACTGTGGCCACGCGGACCTGATCCGCGAAGCGATCGACGGCGCCACCGGCGACTGATGGGCCGCGCGAACCACTTGCGCCCGCTCGGCTCAAGTCACCGGAGCGAACGCCGATGATGTCGCATGCGGTGGCACCGGCAGCGAGTCGACGACAGCCCTTTCGGGCAGCAGCGGGTCGCCTTCGTGCTGTCCGGCGGCGGGTCGCTCGGCGCGATGCAAGCCGGCCAGTTGCTCGCTCTCTTCGAGGCGGGAATCACCCCTGACCTGGTGATCGGCGTCTCTGCCGGTGCACTCAACGGCGCCGCGATCGCCCATCGGTCGAGCGTCGCCACGGCCGAGGAGCTGGCCACGATCTGGCGCGGGCTGAGCACCGACTACATCTTCCGCGGCTCACGGCTCGAGCGGGCCTGGCACGTGGTTCGCGGGCATCCACACCTCTATCGATCAGATGGCCTGGTCGATCTGGTCAACCGATTCCTGCCGGTCGACGACCTCGGCCGAGCTGGCGATCCCATTCGAAGCAGGCACGATCAACCTCGACGAGGCCCGCGTCGACTTCCACGCCACGGGTGATCCGACCTCGGTGCTGGTCGCCTCGGCGTCGTTGCCCGGCATCTTTCGTCCGGTGATGATCAACGGCAGCCGTCACGTCGACGGTGGCATCGCCGTCAACCTCCCGGTGCACCGCGCCGACGAGCTCGGGGCCACGACGATCTTCGCGTTCGACTGCCGCGCCGGCACGCCGCATCAACTGCCGGCCGACCTCTCGGCACTGGGGGTGCTGACCTCGTCGATCGCCGTGACCCGCGAGGTCCTCACGCCGTCCCACGATCACCTCAACGTCGTGCGCTTGCCGGCACCCGACACGCACGGCATCGGCCTGTTCGACTTCAGCCACGGCAGCAGGCTGATCAGCGAAGGGTACGACCTGGTGACCGGGTTCCTGGCCGCCCACCCCGAGCTGGCCGCCCATTCGAAGCGGTTGACGGCCGGTCGCTCAGCCGCCTGACACCAATTCGATCGACACCTCGCGCATCCGGTACTTCTGCACCTTTCCGGTGACGGTCATCGGGAACTCGTCGGTCACGTGGAGGTACCGCGGGATCTTGAAATGGGCGATCCGTCCAGCGCAGTACGCGGCGAGCTCGTCGCGGGTCAACGAGGCCCCGTCGCGAAGGTGAACCCAGGCGACCAGCTCCTCGCCGTACTTGGCGTCGGGCACGCCGATCACTTGCACGTCGACGATGTCGGGGTGGGAGTACAGGAACTCCTCGACCTCCCTTGGATAGATGTTCTCGCCACCACGGATGATCATGTCCTTGATCCGCCCGACGATGCTGACATACAGGTCGGCGTCCATCACGGCGAGGTCGCCCGAGTGCATCCAACCGTCCGCATCGATCGCTTCTGCGGTCATCTGCGGCTCGTTCCAGTACCCGAGCATCACCGAGTAGCCCTTGGTGCACAGCTCACCCGGCTCGCCGATGCCGAGGGTCTCGCCGGTCGACGGGTCGATGATCTTGACCTCCACGTGCGGGAGGACACGCCCGACGGTCCCGACGCGCTTGTCGAGCGGGTCGTCGGGCGACGTCTGCGTCGAAACGGGTGATGTCTCGGTCATGCCGTAGCCGATGGTGACCTCGCCCATGTGCATCTCGTCGACGCACTGCTTCATGACCTCGACCGGGCACGGCGAGCCGGCCATCATCCCGGTACGCAGTGACGACAGATCGAACGTGTGGAACTCGGGATGCGACAGCATGGCGATGAACATCGTCGGCACGCCGAGCACACTCGTGCATCGCTCGGACGCCAGCGTCTGCAACGTCGCCAATGGCTCGAACGAGGGCGCGGGCAGCACGGTGGTCGTGGCATGGGTCAGGTTGGCGAGGTTGCCGATGACCATGCCGAAGCAGTGGTAGAACGGCACCGGTATGCACACCCGGTCGGCCGCGGTGTATCGAAATCCTTCACCGAGGAAGTACCCGTTGTTCAACAGGTTGCGGTGACTGAGCGTTGCGCCCTTCGGGAACCCGGTCGTGCCGCTGGTGTATTGGATGTTGATGGGATCACGGTTGGTCAGTGACCGGCCGCGGGCCACCAGTTCGTCGACGCCCACGCTGTCGCCACCGGCCAGCAACGCATCCCAATCGGGCGTGTCGAGGTGGACGACGTGCTCGAGATCCGGCAGCGATCGGGCGCACCTCGGCGATCATGTGGGCGTAGTCACTGGTCTTGAAGCCGGTCGCCGACACGACGGCCCGACAACCGCTCTGGGCCAGGGCGTATCGCAGCTCCTCGGTCTGGTACGCCGGGTTGATGTTGACCAGCACCACACCCGCCTTCGCCGCGGCGAACTGCACGTAGACCCATTCGGCGTTGTTGGGGCTCCACATGCCCAGACGATCACCCACCCCGAGGCCCATGGCCATCAGGCCACGGGCAAGTTGATCGACACGTTCCGCCAGTTGGCGATAGGTGAGGCGGACGTCCTGGAACGGAACGACCAGCGCCTCGTGTTCGGGGTGCGCGGCGACCGTGCGATCGAAGGCCGACCCGATGGTCTCTTCCAGCAACGGGAGATCGGTGCGACCGATCGCGTGCGCGGTGACAGTCATGTGACCCCCTTCGGTTCCGTGCCGACTGTACCGCGGCATTGCAACAGCAGGTCACGTGGCAGACTCGCACCCGACGTGGCTACCAGTTCCCTCCTCCGCATCGACGGCCTCACCAAGCAGTACCCCGGTGTGACCGCGCTCGACGACCTGACGATCGACCTGCCGCGTGGCCTCGTCGGGCTGGTCGGCGCGAACGGCGCCGGCAAGACGACGATGTTCCGGCTCCTGCTCGGCATCTCCAAGCCGACCAACGGTCGCATCGAGGTCTGCGGCATCGACGTCGGCACGGATCCGATCGGCGTGCGCTCGCGGCTCGGCTACATGCCCGAACACGATTGCCTGCCGCTGGACCAGACGGCGGCCGATGTCGTCTCGACGTTCGGCGAGCTCAGCGGGCTGCCGGCGCGAGCGGCCCGCCAACGGGCCTCCGACATCCTCGATCTGGTCGGCCTCGACGAGGCTCGGTTCCGACCGATCAGCGGGTTCTCGACCGGGATGCGGCAGCGGACGAAGCTGGCTCAAGCGTTGGTCGGCGACCCGGAACTGGTGCTGCTCGACGAGCCGACCGCCGGCCTCGACCCGCTCGGCCGCGAGGAGATGCTGCGGCTCGTGGCCCGGCTCGGGACGTTCGGGATCTCCGTGTTGATGGCTACCCATCTGCTCGACGACGTGCAGCAGGTGTGCGACCACGTCGTGATGATCGACGCCGGCCGGCTGGTGGTGTCGGGCGGGACCGAGTCGCTGCTCGAACGCACCGGGATCCTCACCGTCGATGTCGGCCCGCGCGGCGACGAGCTGGTCGCCCGCCTGGCCCAACTCGGCGTTGCCGCCGTCGCCGCCGAGGGCCTCGTCGAGGCGACCGTCGAGGGCGACGCGCAGATGGATGTCGTGCGCGACGCAATCGCCGACCTCGCTCTGCCTCTGTATCGGCTGACCACCAGACTGACGTCGCTCGACGAGGTCTTCCTGCGACTCGCCGGCGAGCCCGGCATGAGCACCCTGACCGGCGACCAGGGCGGCGGCGCCGTCTACGACCGGGGCTACCGGCCGTACGACGGACCACGCGGTCGGCGCGGCGCGGCCACGTTCGCGCTGTACAAGGCGTCGATCCGTCGTGCGCTCGGGTTTCGCCGGTCGTGGCGGCAGAAGTTCGCCCCGTTCGTGCTCCTCGCCGTCGTCACGGTCCCGGCGATCGTCAACGTCGGGATCGGGTATGTCACACGCGACCAGCTCGACAACAAACTGGAGATCATCACGTACCGCGACTACGTCGGTGTGTCGTCGGCACTGTTGCTGTTCGTCGCCCTGGTCGCTCCCGACGTGATGTGCCCGGATCGGCGCCAACGCGTCCTGCCCCTGATGTTCGCCCGGCCCCTCACCGGCGTCGACTACGTCGTCGCCAAAGTCGGCGCGATCACCTCGATCCTGTTCGCCTTCTCGTTCCTGCCGCAGGTCGTGCTGTTCCTCGGCAACATGCTGGTCAGCGACAGCGCATCGGAATACTTCACCGGTCACCTCGACGTGCTCTGGAAGGTCCCGCTCAGCGTGCTGGTGCTGGCGCTGTACTACGCGGTCGTCGGCGTCGCCATCGCATCGCTGACCGACCGCCGGATCGTGGCCGGCGCCGCGGTGATCGGCCTGCTGCTGATCACGTCGATCGCATCGGGTGTGCTGGTCGGCGACTTCCGACCGGGGCACGGCTCGGCAGCCGCCCTGATCAACGTGTGGACCCTGCCGCTGTACCTGCGCGACGTGGTCTTCCTCGGCCACATCTCCGGCGTATCACCGCTCGGCGGCGTCGCCAACGGCGGGTTGTTCGCCCTCGGGTTGTACCTCGCGGTGTTGCTCGTCGGCGCCGGCACGTTGCTGTATCGCTATCGATGGGTGGAGCGCTGATGTCGCCCGTCGAACCCGGATCCGCGGCGCCCACCCATGACCCGCCCACCCATGACCCGGCGTTCGCCGCCGATGCGACCGTCGAGATCGCCGATGTGTCGGTGTGGTTCGGGCCGAAGGTGGCACTGTCGGAGCTCAGCTGCTCGTTCGGCCCCGGCGTCACCGGCCTGCTCGGCCCCAACGGGGCGGGCAAGACGACACTGATGCGGGCGATGACCGGTCTGGTCGGTGTCAATCAGGGAACGGTGCGCGTGGAAGGCCGCGACCCGCGGCGCGATCGAGGCGTGCATGGGCGGATGGCCCTGGTTCCCGAGGACGAGGCCGTGCCGATCGGGCTGACGGCCCGACAGTTGGTGCGCTACGTCGCCGACCTCTACCGCGTCCGCGACCGCAACGCACCCGACGCGGCGCTGCAGAGCGTGGCCATGCTCGACGTCGCCGACCGCCGCGTCGATGGCTTCAGCAAGGGCATGCGCCAACGAACCAAGATCGCCGCTGCGCTCGTGACCGATCCGCAGGTGCTGGTGCTCGACGAGCCGTTGAACGGCGCCGACCCGGTGCAACGGCTGCACCTGATCGCGCTGTTCAAGCGGCTCGGCTCCGACGGCCGGACGGTGATCGTCAGCTCCCACGTGCTGAACGAGGTGGAGCGCATGGCAGAGCGCGTGATCGTGCTGATGCACGGGCGGCTGGCCGCAGCTGGTGGACGGCACGCAATCCGCGATGCGATGGACGATCGGCCGCGGCACGTACTCGTCCGCTCGGACGACGGCCGACGGCTGGCGGCATCGTTGATCGGCCTCGACTCGGTCGCCGGCGTCACGATCGACGCGACTCGTGGTGGCCTCGTGATCCAGACCGTGCAGGCTCGCGATCTGGCGATGGCGCTCCCGCGGCTGGCCCGCGAATCATCCGTCCGGTTGCTCGAGGTTCGCGCCCTCGACGACTCGTTGGAGAGCCTGTTCCGGGAGCTCGTCAGATGACCGAGCCGGCCACCGTCACCTCACGCCGGCCGCGGTCTCAGTTCGCCGCGATTCTGATCTACACGCTGCAGTCGTGCTTGCCACCGCGACGGTGGGCCGCGGTGCTGATGCCGTGCGCCGGGGCGCTGCTGTTCGGATTGTTGGCCCGAGCCGTCGACAACTTCCCCACCGCAGATCGCGCCTTCGCCAACGTGGCTGCCGAAGGCATCTTCGCCCTGGTCATGCCCATTGCCGCACTGGTGATCGGCGATGCCGTGCTTGGTGCAGAAGTGCGCTCCGGCACGTTCCACTTCACGTGGCTCACGCCGGTCCCGATCTGGCGGATCGTGCTCGGACGGTGGGTCGGTGGGTCGTTCGTCGCCCTGGTCACGATCGCCCCGGCAGCCGCGCTGGCCGCAGTGATCGCCGGAGCCGCGGGTACCGCCGGCGCCGCATACGTTGCCGCCGCAGTCGGCAGCGTGACGTACGTCGCGCTCTTCATCGCCATCGGATGCATCACCCGGCGGACAGCGGTGTGGTCACTCGCCGTCGTGTTCCTCGTCGAGCGGCTCCTCGGTGCCGCCCTCACCGGGATCGCCCAACTCTCGCCGACGTGGGAGTCGCGAGCGATCTTCGTCGGCTACCTCGACGATCCGCCCAGCCGGCTGATCCGAGAAGGCATACCCCAAGGCGGTGGCGCAGTCGTGCGGCTGATCATCGTGACCGTCGTCGCCCTCGCGGTCGCCAACTGGCGGATGGGGCACATGCGGCTGTCGGGCGCAGCCGACTGACGCGTAGAGTCACAACGATGGTGCGGCACCCGGTGTTCCAATACGCCTACTTCGTCGAAGACCTGTCGGCCAGCGCCGCCCACTGGGCCCGCACGCTCGATGCGGGCCCGTTCTTCGTCGCCGCTCATCACCGCGGCGACACCTTCAGCTACCGAGGCACCGAGATCGAAGCCGACGTCTCCTACGCATTCGGATACGCCGGCGAGTCGCAGATCCAACTCATCGAGCAACACGACGACCTGCCGTCCATCTACCGCGACATGTACCTACCCGGCCAGTTCGGGTTCCATCACGTCGCCGTGCTGGTGCGCGATTACAACGCCGAGCGACAGCGGATGCTCGACCAAGGCTTCGAGTTGGCGTGCGAACTGCACGCCAACGACATCGACGCCTGCTACTTCGACACCCGGGAGGTGCTCGGCTGCTTCACCGAGTTGCACCTCCACACCGAGCGCATCGTCAACACGTTCGCCCGATGGAAGCAGGCCAACGAGCAGTGGGACGGCACCGGCGATGCGCTGCGCACCCACACCAGCGGCACGTGACCACCCGTGCTCTCGGCCATCTCGGTTCTGTTAGCGTGAAGCACCGATTGGGGGCAATGTGAACGAGATCATCGTTGGTGTCGACGGCAGCGAAACAGCTCGCATGGCGGCTGTCGCCGCGGCCGAGATGGCAAACAAGTTCGACCGGCCGCTGCACATCGTGATGTCGATGACCCGCAACACCAGCCAGGAGGTGCACGGCGGCGGATCGGAGCGTTGGTACGTCGACTCCATCGGCGTCGCCGAGGACCTGCTGAAGGCGCTCGCGAGTGAGCTGAAGGCAACCGTCCCTGTGTCGAACTCGGTTGTGTTGAGCGACCCGGCCAGTGCGCTCTGCGAGGAGGCCACACGTCTCGACGCCTCGGTCATCGTGGTGGGCAACAAGCGCGTGCAGGGTGCGGCGAGGGTCCTCGGCTCGATCGCCGGCGACGTCGCCAAGCGCGCCCCGTGCAACGTGTTCATCGTCCACACCCACTGACGACCAGGTACCCGCGAGCGCCCACTCGCCCTACACGGCAGGCTGCTGCTGCGTGATGCAGTGGATCCCGCCGCCACACTCGAAGATCGCACGGGCGTCGACCGGCACCACCTCGCGGCCGGGATACAAGCGGCTCAACGTGGCGGCGGCCGCCTCGTCGCGGGGGTCGTCGAACGAGCACAGGATCACTGCGTCGTTGCACACGTAATGGTTGATGTACGACCAGTCGACGATGTCACCGTCAGCGTGCGTCTGCGTCGGCGCCTCGATCTCGACAACCTCCAACTGCCGGCCGCGGGCATCGGTGCTGGCCCGCAGGATGGCCAGGTTCTCGGCACAGACCTCGTGGTCGGGGTGCGACGAGTCGGGTTGCGAGTGGGCCACGATCACGCCGGGGCGTACCCAGGCAGCGACGATGTCGACGTGGCCGCGGGTGCCGAAACGTTGATAGTCCTTGGTCAGGCCTCGGGGTAGCCACAGCACCTTCTCCACACCGAGGAACGTGCGCAACTCCGCCTCCACCTGCTCTGCATCCATGTCGGGGTTCCGGTACGGATCGAGTTGCACGGTGCGTGTGATCATCACGGTTCCCTCGCCGTCGACGTGGATGCCGCCGCCTTCGTTGACCATCGACGAACCGAACACCTCTGCGCCGGCGAGGTGTGCGGCAAACTCGCCGACGTTGCGCTCGTGCTCCCACGAGCAGAACTCCTGTTGACCCCAACCGTTGAACTGCCAGCACACCGCGCCCAGCCGACCGCCGGGGTGGGTCACGAACGTCGGTCCGCTGTCGCGGAACCAGCACTCGTCGATCGCTGTCTCGTGGATGGTGACCGCCGGATCGACGATCTTGCGGGCCGCCGTGACCGTCGCCGACCGCGCAGATCAGCGACACCGGCTCGAACCGGGCGATGGCGTTGGTGACAGCGGCCCACACCCCCCGGTAGTAGCCGAGCTCGCCATCGGGGTCGTCGCCGAACGTGGTGCACGCCGGCGGGAACTCCATCCAGGTGCGCTCGTGCGGCGCCCACTCCGGTGGCATCGAAAACCCTGTCGGTACGGCGGTGGTCATTGCTGAACTATCACAGGAACGTGCTGATCAGAGGAAGTACAGCCGACTGAGCGACACCGAGTCGGCCGGTTCGCTGTAGACCCTGGCGCCGTCGAGCGAAACCATTCCGGTCTTCGAATCGACCTCGACGTGGCCGAGCCGGTTGTTGTGGACGAGATCGCCCGGGCCGATGTTGCGGGTGCCCTTCACTGCTACTCGCCGACGCCTGGTGCTCATGTGATCGTCGCCGGCGTCGACCGCGGCCTGGCTGACGAAGGCCACCGACAGGTCGGCGGCTGTCGAGCCGAACGAGCCGAACTGCGGGCCGAGCACCAGCGGCTCGCTCGAGTCGGTGGCCGCGTTGGGGTCGCCCGTCACGCCATACGCGGGGAACCCGCTCTTCAACACCAGCTGCGGCTTGGCGCCGAAGTGATCGGGACGCCACAGCACGATGTCGGCCAACTTGCCGACATCGAGCGAGCCGATCTCGTGGTTCAGACCATGGGCAATGGCCGGGTTGACGGTGAGCTTGGCCACGTACTGGCGCACGCGGTCGTTGTCGTGGCTCGTGGGACCATGGGCAGGGTCGGTGCGGATCTGCTGGCGCTTCATGTGCGCGGCGAGCTGGAAGGTACGACGCACCGTCTCGCCGGCGCGACCCATGCCCTGTGCATCGCTCGAGGTGATCCCGATCACCCCGAGGTCGTGCAACACGCCTTCTGCCCCCATCGTGCCGCCACGGATCCGGTCGGTCACGAGATGGTGGTCGCTCGGCGAGTGGTGGTTCAGGCCGTGTGCGGCGAAGATCATCTCGTAGTGCTCGTCGAGTGCATCGCGTCCGAACGGCAGCGTCGGGTTGGTGCTCGAGCCGATCACGTTGGGAACGCCGGCGAGCTTCAACACGTTCGGCACGTGGCCACCACCACACCCCTCGATGTGGAAGGCGTGGATCGTGCGGCCGGCAAGTACCCGCAGCGTGTCGTCGACCGACAGGCACTCGTTGAGCCCGTCGGTGTGCAACGCCACCTGCACGTCGTACTGCTCGGCCACGTTCAGCGCGGTGTCGAGAGCGCGGGTGTGCGCGCCCATGTCTTCGTGCACCTTGAACCCGCACGCGCCGCCCTCCACCAACGCCTCGACGAGCGGCGCTTCGTGCGACGACGAGCCGCGGCCGAGGAAGCCGATGTTGACCGGCCACTGGTCGAAGCTGTTGAACGCATGCCGCAGCGCCCACGGCGAGTTCACACCGACTCCCCACACCGGCCCGAACTCCTGACCGATGATCGTGGTCACTCCTGCGGCCAACGAGGCCTCCATGATTCGCGGCGACAACAGGTGCACATGGGTATCGATGGCACCCGCCGTGGCGATCAGCCCCTCGCCGGAGATGATCGTCGTGCCCGTGCCGACCACGACGTCGACATCGTCCATCATGTCCGGGTTGCCCGCCCGCCCCACGCCGCAGATGCGGCCGTCGCGAATGCCGATCGACGCCTTCCCGATCTGCCGTGTCGCGTCGACGATGACGACGTTGGAGATCACGACATCGCAGGTCTCCTTCACCGCCGCGGCCTTCAACAGCAACCCGTCGCGCGCCGTCTTGGCAAACCCGGCAAGGAACTCGTTCCCTCGCTGCTGCGAGTCGTACTCGATCAGGATCACCAGGCCGGTGTCGCCCAGGTGCACCCGATCGCCGACCGTCGGGCCGTGAATGGCGGCGTAGTCGTCGGGCAGGATCTCGTCGGGATGCAGGTGGTCGTGCGGCACGGCACCGCCTTCGTGGCTGTGCTCGATCTGTCCATGCGAGTGACGATGGTCGGGGTCGGTCACGATCGGGCCCCGAGGTAACCCTGCTCGTGCGCACGGATCAAGGCCGCTGCCTTCGCCCCCGGCGCGTCGAGGGGGCCGTCGACCAGACCGGCGAAGCCGATCGCCACCCGCCCCCCGGCAATCGGCACGAGCGGGACCTCGACGGCGACGTCAGGCTCGAACCGCAACGCCGACCCGGCCGGGATCGCCAGCCGCATCCCGTACGCCGCTGCCCGATCGAACGACAAGCGCGGATTGACCTCGAAGAAGTGGAAGTGCGACGTGATGCTGACGGGGACATCCGAGGTGTTGGTCGCGTTGATGTAGATCAGTCCCGGCGGCGCTTCGTCGGTCGCGCGGACGCGGTGATGACCGCACCCGGTGCATCGGAACCGAGGCTGCCGCCGTCACCGAACGGGTTGCGCACGACGACCATGCGTGTGCCGTCGTCGAACACGGCCTCGACCCTGACCTCGCGCACGATGTCAGGCACGCCCGGCAGGACATCGACCGTCGTCAGCACTGCCGCACCAGCCGCTGCCGCCTCCATCAGGCGAGCGCCGTCGCGGGCCGCCTCGCACACGGTGTCGGCGATCAGCGCCGTGGCCTCGGGCACGTTCAACCGCAATCCTCTGGCCCGACGCGACCGCGCCAATTCGGCAGCGGTGAAGATCAGCAACCGATCGCGATCCGTCGGTGTCAGGCGCATCTTCCCCACGCTAATTCGCTACCGGCTGATCTGTTAGCTTGCCGCGGAGATGGCGATCAGATCGCACGTGTCGCGCCGGTCCACGAACTCTGCGCTCGGGAATCCGGCGCTGGTCCAGTTCACCGTGGGCTGCTTTCTGGCGACGATCGCCGATTGCTCGTTGTTCGTCGGCGCCCTCGTCTACGCGTATGACCATGGCGGTGCGCGCGCGTCGCGGGAATCGCATCGGTGATCCTGCTCCTGCCGACAGCGGTGGCCGCCCCTGCAGCAGGTGCTGCGGCGCAGCGACGGCAGGCCGACCACGTGCGCATCTGGGCGTTCGCCGGGCAGACGGTGGCCCTGGGCGCTGCCGCCATCGCCGCGTTCGTCGTCGCACCCGTTGCCGTCGTGATCGGTTGCTGCGCCGTTGCCGCCTGGGCGTTCACGTACCTCGGCCCGGTGTGCGGTGTGCTTCTGCCGGCGATCGTGCGGTCCACGCGAGAGCTGACCACCGCCAATGTCTGGATCGGTGGATGCGAGAGCACCAGCGTGCTCGGCGGAGCCGCGATGGCGACCGTGCTGCTGGCGATACAGGGACCTGCGCTCGTTCTGGCCGGTGGTGCCGTGCTGTCCCTGGCCAGCATCGTCTCGACGCTGATGTACGGCCGCATCGAGTCACCCCCGCCCGCCGACGCGGACGACAACGATTCCGGCGGCTCCACCCGCCGCTTGCTCCGCGGCATCAAGGCGCTCCGCAAGCGCCCGGGCGCCACGGCAGTGCTGGCGGTCGCCGGTGGCCAATACGTCTTGGTGGGGGCGCTCGACCTCATCGTTGTCGTGCTGGCCATCGACAGGCTCGACATGAGCAATGCCGGTCCCGGCCTACTCGCAACCACTGTCGGTGCGGGTGGGTTGATCACCACGCTGAGCTCGCCGAAATTGCTGCGCCACGACCGCCTGGCGCCACTGATGATCGCCGCGCTGGGCTCCCTCATCATCGCCGCGCTCCTCCTCGGGATCGCGCCCACCGTCCTCGCCGCCCTGCTGCTCCTGGCGATCGCCGGGTTCAGCAGGTCGTTGTTGAACCTCACCAGCCGGCTGCTGCTGCAGCGGGCCACGCCTCCGCACCTCCTCGGTACGGTGTTCGGAGCGATCGAACTGCTCTCCGGAATCGGGATGGTCGCCGGCTCCATCGTCACCCAACTGCTGATCGCTGCCGGCGGTGTCCGCGCCGCGTTGTTCGGACTCGCGACGTTCTTCGCGGTGCTGCTTGCGTTCACCTGGCGCTCGCTTCGGATTGCCGACAACAGTGCCGACATCCCCATCGTGGCGATCAGCCTGCTGCGCCGGCTCCCCGCGTTCGCGCCGTTGCACCCCATGGCACTCGAGGCCGTGGCCCGTGCTGCGACCGAGGTGCCGGTGGTGAGTGGTCAGGTGGTGATGACCGAGGGAGAGATCGGCGACCGCTTCTACGCCGTCGCCGACGGGTCGTTCGAGATCATCAGAGCCGGCCGGCACGTCGGCACCGCAGAACGCGGCGGGTGCTTCGGCGAAGTCGCCCTGCTCGCCAACGTCCCCCGCACGGCGACGATCACCGCCAGCCGGTCAGGCTCGCTGCTGGCCATCCACCGAGTCCCGTTCCTGGTCGCCGTGACCGGGTCCGACTCGTCGCGCCAGGCGGCGTGGGGCGTCATCCGGGCGATGGGCATCGAGGTTGAGGCGACTGACGGGCGTACGCTCGACGCGTGACCGCCGCCCAATCCACTGTTCAGATCGACGACGACCGGGTCCGCGTGACCGAATATCGATTCGAACCCGGCGCCGAGACCGGCTGGCACACGCACGAGATGGATTACGTGATCGTTCCGCTCGTCAGCGGATCGCTCCGGATTCAAGTCGGTGCCGAGACCACCACCGTGGACCTCCGCAACGGCGAGTCGTATGCGCGCCCAGCCGGCGTCAAGCACAACGTGACCAACACCAACCAGTTCGAGTTCGCCTTCGTCGAGATCGAACTGAAGGAGCCGCAATCCTGACCAAGGGTGCCCGCCTTGACACGTTCACGAGACCGATGATCTGATCGCCGGGATGTGGCGCCCCAGGAATCACACTGGGCGGGCGCCGATCGTGCTCGTCACCTTCCCCGACTACGACACCGACCACCCACATCACGGCGGGGCCTTGACGGCGGCCGGCTGCGTCATGCGCGTCGCTGCAAAGCGAGGGCGACGGTCGCCCGACGAGCTCCTTGCCCTGTCTCACGACGTGGCCGGGGCGATCGTCAGCACCGATCCGTTCACGGCCGACGTGCTCCGCGACAGCCCCAACCTGCAGGTGATCGCCCGCGTCGGCGTGGGCGTCGATTCCATCGACGTCGCCGCGGCAACCGATCTCGGTGTCGCCATCACCACCACACCCGGCGCCAACGAATCAACCGTTGCCGACCATGCCGTCGCCATGATGCTCGCTCTGCTGCGACGTATACCGCAGAACGATGCCGGCGTCCGCCGAGGCGAGTGGAACCGGACAGGGGCGCACACTCCCCTGTTGCTGACGGGCTGCACCGTCGGTCTGATCGGCTATGGCCACATCGGACAACTCGTCGCCAGACGACTCGCCGGCTTCGACGTCGAGCTGCTCATCACCGATCCGGCAATCGACCGATCAGAGTCACCCAGGGCCGTACCGCTGGAGGAGTTGTTGGCACGCAGCGATGTCGTCTCGCTGCACGTCCCGTTGATCGAGGCAACACGCAACCTGATCGACGCCCGAGCCCTGCGCTCCATGCAACCACACGCGGTCCTGATCAACACTTCGCGGGGCGGCGTCATCGACGAGGACGCCTTGATCCAGGCACTGAGCAACGGCGTGCTCTCGGGTGCGGCGCTCGACGTGTTCGGTACCGAGCCACCCCTCGGCTCGCCGCTGCTCGGCATGAGCAACGTCGTTGTCAGCCCGCATGTCGGCGGTCTCAGCACCACCTCCGTCGACGTGATGACTCGCCGGGCCACGGCCTCGGTGATCGACGTGATCGAGGGACGTGTGCCGGAAGGCTTGGCCAATCGGGCGATCCTCGGGCCGTGAAGACGAGAGTTGGGCGGTGGTGAACGAGGATCAGCACCCGAACCGGGGCGTCGGCAGGCCGGCAACATCGACGTCGAGCTGCAGCAACGCACCAGCATCGGGCTCGGCCGCCAGCTGCTCCTCGGTCAGCCGATGGCGGGCAGTCGTGATGTACAACGTGCGCAGGTCAGGGCCTCCGAAACCCGGGCAGGTCGGGTTGGTCAGCGGGAGGCGGATCTCGCGATCCAAGGTCCCGTCAGGTCGGTACCGGCGGACCTTGGCACCGCTGAAGAGGCAGACCCACACGCCACCGTCCACGTCGACGGTCAACCCGTCGGGCAGCCCGTCTGCCGCGGCGACATCAGCGAAGAGCCGTTGGTCGCTGATCCGTCCCGTGTCGAGGTCGTACGCGAACTGCACGACCTGCTGCGTCGTGCTGTCGATGTAGTACATCGTCGTGCCGTCGGGGCTCCAACCGATCCCGTTCGAGATCGTTCGATCGGGCAGCACCACGGTCAACTCCCCACCCGGCTCCAGTCGATACAGCGCCGCCTCGCCGTGCCGGCGCTCGCGCTGCAACGTGCCGGCCCACAACCGTCCGCGTGGGTCGACCCTGCAGTCGTTGAAGCGCACGCCCGGCCGGGCTGCGATCTCGGCGATCAGCGTGCGACGTCCCGCCGGATCGATCCGCCACAGCTCGCACTCGATCGCCAGTAACACCCCACCGTCCTCGCAGAGCACCACCGATCCGACATCGCCCTCGGTCGCCAACGACGACGAGACCCCAGTCGTCGGGCTCCATCGATGCACCAACCGGCCGGAGATGTCGACCCAGACCAACTCGCCACGTCGGTCGTCCCACACCGGCCCCTCGCCCAGCTGATCGGGACGGGAGACGGCGATGGTCGCATTCGCGGAGGGCTTGTCGGGCATCGCGGCATTGTGATCTGATCTGGCCTGCACCTCAAATCGAACGATCGCTGCGGGAGGACCAATGACTGGGCACACCTCACTCGACGGAGAGATCGCGATCGTCACAGGCGGCGCCCGCGGCATCGGCCGCGCGAGTCGTCGAGGTGTTCGTCGCTTATGGCGCAGTCGTACTGTTCTGTGACCTCGATGCCGATCTCGGACACGAGGTCGAGCAGGCGTCGGAAGGCAGTGCCAGGTTCGTTCGAGCCGACGTCAGCGTCGAAGCCGATATTGCCGCGGCGGCCGACGCGTGCGCGTCGACGTTCGGTCCGGCGTCGATCCTGGTGAACAACGCCGGGGTGAACGCCAACTTCGACGCGACGACAATGACCGGCGACGACTGGGATCGCTTCATGGGCGTCGATCTCAAATCGGCGTGGCTCGGCGCCAAGTACGTGCTGCCGCACATGCGCGACGTCGGTCGCGGCGCCATTGTCAACGTCGCATCCATGCACGCGCTCGCCACGCTCGAGGGCTTCTTCCCCTATGCGGCCGCGAAGTCGGGCCTCGTCGGCATGACCCGCAGCCTGGCGCTCGACTACGGCCCGCACGGCATCCGGGTCAACGCAGTGGCACCCGGGTACATCCGCACCCGCCTCGTGCAGGACAGCATCGATCGCAACCCGGATCCGGATGCAGCAGAACAGTCGATGGTGGCCGGCATCGCCCTGCGGCGCATCGGCGAGCCGGTCGAGATCGCCAACGTGATCCGGTTCCTGGCATCCGACGATGCCAGCTACATCACCGGCACGACGATCCACATCGACGGCGGCGTCACCGCCCGCCGCGCCGGCTGACGACGAGCTCTCACTGCAGTTCTTGGTGCGCTCACCGTCGTCGGACTGGGCACGCCCAGAACACTACGTTCGGTTCGTTGGGGCTGCCCGGTTCGTCCGCCAAGCCTTCGCGCGCCACCGATCTTCACGAATGGTTGCACCGTCGGGCATTCACGCCCACTGGCGACCGTGGGACGATCCTCGGCATGGCGAACGAACCAACGTTGCGACCCGGTGATCAATCGGTCGATGGCTGGGTGGAGTACCTGCAGACGCAGCTGAAGCTGATGGGCGGCGGTGTCATCAACATTCCCGATTCATTCCAACCCAACGGAGTGTTCGACGATGAGACCGAGCGTTACGTACGCGAGTTCCAGCACTATCACCATGTGCAGGTCGACGGAATCGTCGGCGACGAGACGTGGAACGTGCTGCACGGCAACGTCGACAACCTCGATCCACACGGCGATGGCCGCGAGCCGCACACGTACATCGAAGAGACTACCGCGGCTCGAGTGGGAGAACGACGGCCACTACGACGTGAGCACCGACTCGTACACCTACATCACGATGAACGTCGGTCAGACCCCGCTGTCGAGCGTGGTCGCCACCGTCAGGGTCACGCAAGGGCCGGTAGGCCTCCGCGCCGACCACTGCATCGGCTGGACCGACAACGGACAACCGGCGGGGCCGGGTGAGGCGATGAAGTTCACCTTCTGGCTCGACCGGCCCCTGACCAAGGACGAGGAGGTGGAGATCGAGCTACGACTGCCCGACGAGAACGGCGGCGCTACATTCACGCCCGGACTGCCCGGCTTCCTGCAGGCACTGGCCCGCGGCGAACCGCTCGACTGACACGTCAACTTCTTGCGAACCATTCGCGCTGCGGCGACGTACTGATCGGCATGACCGAGAAGCACTCCCCTCACGCCGTCCGGCCGGCGACCAGTCATGTCGCCCGGAGAAGCAATGTTCTGCAGCTCCCGCCACGCGACATCCGCCATCACGAGCACCTGCACGGACCGACCGCGTCCACGCCCACTCGCACCGTGGACGGTGTCGAGCTCCCGGCGCCAGGCCTGTGGCACATCCCGCCGGGGTCGATCAGCATCGAGCTCTCCGTGCGCCGCATGTTCGGCGCCGTGATGCGCACGCACGTGCGTGTGAAGCAGGGGCTGATCGCGATCGCCGACGACCCGGCACATTCCACGGCGCATGTCAGTCTCGACGCCATCAGTTTGCGGACCGGTCACGCGAAATGGGATCGGTTCATCCACGAACGGCTGCTCGCCACTAGCAGCGCTGCGACCATCCCGATGCGAATCGGCTCCGTCGAGCACGTCGCCGGGGCGCTTTGGAAGGGACGCGGCTGGTTCATGATTCGCGGCACGGCCACACCGATCGAGCTGGCCATCACGTACGACGGAGTCTTCCGACCGGGTGTCGCGGCCCGATTCCGGGCGACGGCAACCCTGCCTCTGCGGAGCATCCTGCCGGTCGACAGTGGAATGCGTGGCCGCGTCCTGGCCGGCAGGAAGCTGCGCATCGCCATCGACCTCCACGCCGAACCGGTACGCGGCTCGCTCGACAGCGTCTCCCGGGCCACCAGGTCACGGCATCCTTCGGCCACGACTGGGCGCCGGTAGGAAGCCGACTGCGATCCGAACTGCGATCCGAAGCCTGGAACTACTGCGGACGACGCGTTTCGGTCTGCAACAATCGCGCCGTGCACGAAGCAGGTCTCGACCGTGCGGTGATGGAGCGATTCCGAGCCGGCGACGACGACGCAGTGCGCACGCTCTACCGGCACTACGCGCGGCTGGTGTTCACCATCGCCGTCCGCATCCTCGGCGATCGTCAGATGGCCGAAGACGCGACCCAACAGGCCTTTCTCCAGGCGTGGCGAGCCGCATCGACGTTCGACGCCGACAAGGACCCGGCGCCGTGGCTGGCCACGATCACCCGCCGAGTCGCCATCGACATGCAACGCAGGCAGGACCGGCGACCGGCGACCTCGCTCGAGGACGCCAGCGAGGACGAGCCCGCCCTGGTCACCATGCCTCCGTCGGCGGAGGCAGTGTGGGAGACCTGGCAGGTTCGTGCGGCGATCGATTCACTGCAGCCCGACGAACGCGAGGTCGTGCGGCTGCAACACATCGAGGGCCACAGCCAGAGCGAGATCGCGCAGCAGCTGGGATTGGCCATCGGCACGGTGAAGTCCCGGTCGTATCGCGCCCATCAGCGCCTGGCGACACTTCTCGTACATCTCCGAGAACCTCCGGACAGTGGTTGACGTACTGATGGGTGTGAAATGGGTTTCGCCGAACTGGAACGGAGGTGGTGACGATGGATGACAACGACGAGAACGATCTCCTCGATCCCGACATCGTCGCCCTCCTTCGCGACCCCTCGCTGTGGCAGGAACCGGGCCCCGACGTGGAGGACCGCGTTGCCGCGGCCATCTCCGCCGAGCGACGAGTCGTCGTGCCGATCACCGGCCGGCGACCCCGCCAGTGGCCCGGTCGATTTGCCGCTGCCGTCATCGGGGCCGCTGCTGCCGCCAGCGTGGTGTTCGTCGCCGTGCACCGCGACGACCAGCAGTCAGCAGACGCCTCCATTGGTGTCGTCGGCACGGACCTCGCACCGGGGATCAGCGGCAACGCCGACATCACCTCGGTTCCCTCCGGCGTGCGCATCTACTTCTCGGTGAAGGGACTGCCACGACGCGAAGGCGACGACTTCTACGAGGGCTGGTTGAAGAACTGTGCCGGCAACGCACTGGTTCCCATCGGCACGTACCACGACCTCGACGACGTCACCGGTTGGGCGGGTGTCTCCATCGACGATTATCCCGTGCTGAGCGTCACTCGCGAGCACATTGCCGGGCCCAAGGACGCGGCCCAGGGCTCGTCGGGCGAAGTCGTGGTCAGCGGGAAGCTGAAGGAGTGCCCGGCCTGACCCGTCACGCAACAAGGCTCCCGGACGTGAGGAGATCACATCCGGGAGCCTCGATGCACTCATCGACGCTGACGAGGTCAGTCGACGTAGGCGACGACTCCCATCTCCGCCATGTCGACGCCGGCAATCTCCTCGGCCTCGGATGGACGGATACCGCCCTTGGTCAGATTGTTCTGGATCTTGAAGAATGCGTAGGCGATACCGAGGATCACGGTCATGATCACGACCGCACCCAACAACTGGGCCCCGAACTGACCGAGCTTGCCCTCGATCAGGCCCTCGATCTTCTTCGGGTTGCCGGCGCCGTCGACGGCGCCGTTCCAGCCGGCACCGTACCGGCCGTTGGCGAAGATGCCGACGCAGAGCACACCGAAGATTCCGCCGACACCGTGCACGGCGATGGCGCCGACCGGGTCATCGACACCCTTGCGCTCGATGAACATCGCCGCTTCGACCACCAAGATCGCGGCGACCGCACCGATCACGACGGCAGCCCATGGCGCCACGAACGCGCACGGCGCCGTGATGGCGACGAGACCGGCAAGCATCCCGTTGACCATCATCCCGGGGTCTGGCTTCCCGGTCTTGGCCATCATGTAGTACATCGCCGCAACGGCACCGACCGCTGCCGCGATCGCTGTGTTTGCCGCGACGGTCGCAAACTGTGTATCGGTTGCAGCGAAGGTGGAGGCGGCGTTGAAGCCGAACCAACCGAACAACAAGATGAAGCAACCGAGCTGAGCCATCGGGATGTTGTGACCAGGAATGGTGTTGGGTTTGCCATCGGGTCCGTACTTGCCGATACGCGGCCCGAGCACGATCGAACCGGCAAGGGCGGCGACGCCGCCGACGGCGTGCACGACACCGGAACCGGCAAAGTCGACGTAACCGGTGCCGAGGCTCATCGAATCCCAGGTCTTGGCCAGCCAGCCGCCACCCCACGTCCAACCAGCGAAGAGCGGATAGTAGATGGCCCCGCAGAACAGGCCCCAGATCGCAAAGCTCTTCCACTTCCAGCGCTCGGCCATCGAGCCGGTCGGGATGGTGGCCGTGGTGTCCATGAAGGCGGCCATGTAGAGGAAGAAGGCCAGCAACGCCGGGCTGGCATCGTTGCCGAGGTGGTCCCAGCCCTTCCACAGGAACGCCCAGTTGCCCGAGCCGAGCAGCGGTTTGGCATTCATCGGATTATCGAGTCCGAAGATCGAGAAGCTGAAACCTCCGAATGCCAACGGGAAGCCCAGGAACAAGAACCCGACGAAACCGAGACCGAAGATCGCGAAGTTGGTGCTCATCACGTGCGCCGCGTTCTTCTTCTGGGTGAAGCCGGTCTCGACCAGTGCGAAGCCCGCCTGCATGAAGATCACGAGCACGGCTCCGATCACCACCCACAGCAGGTTCACCTGGGTACCGAGAGCGGCAACGGGGTCTTCGTCGGCCGCGAATGCGGTACCGCCGATGAGCAATGTGGTCAATCCGGCGCCGACGGCGCCGCCGGCAATGTATTTGAGTGCTTTGCGCACTACGTCCTCCCGATGTGTAGGGGTCAAGTAGGTGACTGCCGGCTTCGTTGGCGTCAGACACGCGCACGATAAGTGAGGCACGTTTCCCTGAGGTCGCCCCAATGTTTCGGCTACGTGGCTATCGTGTGCGCCTCGCCGCGCTGAGTTGCGCCGCCTCCTCCGCCGTGCCTGCGCTGCCCCGTCGTCCGCCGATCGGGTGCGCCGGCAGGCCCGGCACGGCGCATCGTTGCGTGATCTGATGGAAACAATCCGGCGACATTTCGGACACATTGGTCAACTACTTTCCGGTGCGCATGGAAGGTGCATCGACGACGGGAAGCGATGATCCCGAGGTCGATCACGTCGCAACGAAGCATCGGTTGCACAACGACGCCGGAAGCGTCGCCGTCGTGCATGCGGCCGGCGAGAACCCAGCACCCCTCCTCGAACGACTCCGCGACGTCGCACCCGAGTTCAACTCTGTCGCCGTCGGCCGCGCCATGCTCGACAGACTCCTGGCGCTCGGGCCCGGTGTCGTCGTTCTCGCTCACATGGTCATGGAGTTCGACCTCGTTCGCGTGTGCCGCGACATCCGCGACACCATCACGGCCCAGATCGTCGTGGTCGCCGACGATGCCGAGGCGGACGACGAATCACTGCAGATCGCCACACTCGACTCCGGCGCCGACGATTTCGTCTCGCGTTCGTTGTCCACCCCGGTGCTCGTAGCGCGAATCCGAGCCGCGTTGCGACGGCAGAGGGGAGTTGTCACCACACGGAGACCGCGGATCACGATGGGCGACGTCGTGCTCGACCTCGACGCCCATGCGCTGTACGTCGCCGGCGAGGCCGTGCGATGCCCGCCCGTGCAGTTCCTGCTGCTCGCGGTGCTGGCCAGGCAACCGAACCGGGTGGTCGACCGCGACAGCCTGCTGTCGACCGTGTGGGGTGCACAACCCGACAGCGTCGACCCGCGACGGCTGCGGATTGCCGTCAGCGTGCTGCGCGGTGTGCTCGGCACCGGTCCCGCACGACCTCGGATCGAGACCATCTCCCACGTCGGCTATCGCCTCGTCGTCGACCACCTCGACGGCCGAGCCGCGTGACCCGCGGCAACACGTCACGAGATATCCGGATGCAGCGGAGATTCCGTGACTTGCCCAGCGATCCGAGCAAAGCTGAGCGATGTGAGGCCACCCCCGATCGCCGTGTTGGCGGTGATCCTCCTGACGGCGTGCGGCAGCGACGGAGGAGAATCGACCGTGACGGCCCCTGCGCCAACGTCGGTATCGGTGTCGCCGACCACGCCCGCACCTCCGGCGACGACGAGTTCGGCCACCATTCCGGTCGAGTGGGTCGGTCCGTGCGGCCGGGCCGGAGCCGCGCCATCGTCATACGACCACGTGATCTGGGTCTGGATGGAGAACAAGGATCGCGGCGAGGTGTTCGATGCCACGACCACACCGTTCATGCACCGTCTCGCCGCCTCGTGTGGAACGGCGTCGAACTACGTCGATCACGGCATCCGCCCGTCGCTGCCCAACTACATCGCAGCGACATCAGGAGGCACGCAGGGCATCGACGACGACCGGTTCCCGGACCAACACCCTGTGACCGTCGACAACATCTTCCGGCAGGTGCGCGAGGTCGGCAAGACGTCGCGGAGCTATCAGGAAGCGATGCCCGCCAACTGCGCGTTGGAGTCCACTGCTCGATACGCGGTCAAGCACAACCCCGCCGCCTACTACGTGGGTGGCGATGATCGCGCAGCCTGCCTGCGTGACAATGTGCCCTTCGATCAGTTCGCCTCGGACCTCGACGGCGACCTGCCCGCCTTCTCGTTGATCACCCCTGACATCTGCCACGACATGCACGATTGTCCGGTGTCCGTCGGCGACCAATGGCTGGCCGATCTCATGCCGTTGATCACTTCCTCGGCGCCATATCGTCAGGGTCGCACAGCGGTGTTCATCGTGTTCGATGAAAGCCACGGCGGCGGCACGACGCCGTTCATCGCCATCGCACCGACGATCACACCAGGAACCGTTGTCCGCACCGAGCTCGATCACTACGCCTTGTTGGCTTTCGCCGAGGACGCTCTCGGCATCACGACTCGGCTCGGCAAGGCGGCCACGGCCGCGAGCATGGCTGACGCGTTCGCGCTCTGACCGCCGAGTGGTGTGCGTCGGTTGTGTCGACCAGACGCGAAAGATCCGGCCCCTTCCTGATCATCGATCGAGGAAGGGAACCGGATCCGACAGATCTTGCTGGTCAGCTCACGATCGAACGAGGCCGCCGCGAAAGCGCCAGGAGCGTGAGACCCATGCCGAAGACCACCATGCCGAGAATCGCAATCAACCCTGCGTTCGCGCCAGTTCTCGGAAGACTCGGCCCAGCCGGTGCCTCGGATGCGACCTGCGGGGCGGTAGTCGGCGTGATCGTGGTCGTCGTCGGAATCAGCGGAACCTCCGAAGCGACCTCGTGCGTCGTGGTGGTGTCGTCGTCAGTCGTCGTGGTCGCTTCCTCGGTCGTCGTGGTCGCCTTCTCGGTCGTCGTGGTTTCGTCCTCGGTCGTCGTGGTCGCCTTCTCGGTCGTCGTGGTCTCGTCCTCGGTCGTCGTGGTCTCGTCCTCGGTCGTCGTGGTCTCGTCCTCGGTCGTCGTGGTCGCTTCCTCAGTCGTCGTGGTCGTACCACACTTCGGGTGGTGCGAGGACTGCCCATCGTCGCCGAAGCCGTCCTCGTTGTCGTCGTGCTTCGAGTTGTCGTCGCGTCTTCGAGTTCGTCGTCGCGCTTCGAGTCGTCGCGCTTCGAGTCGTCGTCGCGCTTCGAGTCGTCGTCGCGCGTCCAGTTGTCGTCGTCCTGCGAGTCGTCGCAGCTCCGTCCGACCGTCGTCGTAGTGTGGTGGCCGCCGCCACCACCGCCGCCCGTGGCATAGGTCGTTGAGCTCATCAGCCCGAGCGACGCACCACCCAGCGTGAGCATCAGGCCCACAGCACTGACAATCCGAGCAACGTGCCGCCGGTTAAACATTGGAACCTCCATAGATCGAATGAGGTCACGATACGGAATCAGCGGGAGCAATCACATGGGTCATTCGACTCATTCGCCCTGCTCATGGCATCGTCGGGGGAAGGCATCGAGGCCGGGCGATCCAGCATGGGTCGACGCCCGATTCGAACAGCATGGAGCGTTGAGGACCTCACACTCCGTGGGAACTTGAAGGTCGGGCTAGAACCGAAGGTCAGACGACGCGACCCCGACCGCGCCCGGTGATGGTGCGGTAGACGATCAGTGCAGTCGTCGATCCGACGATGGCGCCGAAGATTCCTGACAGCTGCATCACACCGTCCTGGGCGTCGTGATGAGTCAGGCCGAAGCCGACGAGCCCCCCGACGAACGAGCCGACAAGCGCCAGCAGCGAGGTGGCCCCGACTGGCATGGGGTCGTCGTCAGGCACGAGTCCTCGAGCGATGAAGCTGACTACCAGACCGGTCACGGCCAAGTACAGGCTGAAACCAAACACAGACGATTGCTCCTTCGTGACGGGTAGGTCCCGAGATTCGGTGAGCACATTCATTTCCGATCGCATTCGAGACCAAACCTCGGATCGCGATCGGCATCAGGAGTCGCGTTCGCCCCAGAGATCGGTGCTGAGGTATTTCATGCCGGAGTCGGCAAGCACGATGGCCACCGTCTGGCCACGGTGCCGTCCGCGCAGCAACTGCTCCGCAGCGGCAAGGCATGCTCCAGCCGAGAATCCGGCGATGATGCCCTCCTGACGGGCCAGCCGACGGGCCCCATCGACGGCCTCGACATCGCCGACCGCCAGGTAGCCGTCAACCAATGCCGGATCGATCAACGGCAGCGTCGCCATCGAGTAGCCGCCGCCCTGAATTCGGTGCGCCGGATCGGCCAACGGGTGGCCGGCAAGTACCGCCGCGCCGTCAGGCTCGACGACGTAACAGGCGATCGACGGGTTTTTCGATTTCAAGAAGCGCGAGACGCCGGCGAACGTGCCCCCGGTTCCCACGAACTCGCAGAACGCATCGATGTCACCGCCGGTCTGCTCCCACAGTTCGGCGGCCGTTCCGTCCTCGTGCGCACGCGGGTTTCCTGCCAAGTGAAACTGGTCGGCTCGAAATGCGTTGCGCTCGACCGCAACTGTCGACGCCACCTGCTCGACCAGAGCCAGGTCGTCGCCGCTGACATGGCCGTCGAGAGAGCCAGGTTGTTGGTCGACCAGGATCACCTCGGCGCCAAGGGCACGCATCATCTGAGCCCGCTCGGTCGAGTTGCCCGCCGACATCACGGCGACGAATGGGTATCCCTTGACCGCGCACACGATGGCCAGTCCGGTGCCCGTGTTGCCGCTGGTCAACTCGACGACGGTTTGGCCCGGTCGCAGTTTTTCGCTCGCCTCGGCGTCTTCGACCATGCGCAGGGCGATGCGATCCTTCTTCGACCCGCCGGGATTGAGGTACTCGAGCTTGGCCACGACCCGACCATCGAGACTGCTCGTCACGCGGGAGAGCTCGACCAGCGGCGTCCGCCCGATTGCCGCCAACACCGAGGCCCCGGTGCCGTTTGCATACGTTGATCCGCCCATCGCCGCCGCCACCTACTGCAACAGGTCGGGAAAGCCGGGAGCCCGAAGGTCGGTGCCGGTCGCATCCTCCAGCAGCTTGACGACTTGGGAGGACCATGCGCTGCCGCCGTACTGAGCCTTGGAGCGCACGAAGGTCTGCTCGACCAATCCGGCGACCTCCAGCGGCACCCCGAAGTCGCGACCCATCTGCATGGCGAAGCCGAGATCCTTCAGCGCCAGGTCCATCGTGAACCCGATGTTGTAGCTGCCGTTGAGGATCACCTGGCTCTCGGTCTCGTGCACGAAGCTGTTGCCGGAACTGTTGAGGATCGCCTCGAACGACTTGGCCAGGTCGAGACCGCCGCGCTTGGCGAGCATCAGCGCCTCGCCGGCCGCCACCAGGTGGATGAACGCGAGCATGTTGGTGATCACCTTGATGATGGCCGCGTTGCCGAGCGGGCCCATGTAGAGGATCGGGTTGCCGACGGCCTCCAACAGGTGCCGATGCTGCTCGAACACCTGCTCGTCGCCGCCGACCAGCACCGTGATGTCGCCTTCCGCGGCCTTGTGCACTCCCCCGGTGACCGGACACTCCAGCATGTTCAGGCCACGCTCGGCGCACCGCTCTGCCAGCCGCAAGGTCTCACTTCGATCGTTCGTGCTGTTGTCGATCCACGTGCCACCGGCCGCCAAACCCTCGAGAATCCCGCGCGGGCCACAGACCACGGCATCGACGACCGACGGTGACGGCAGGCAGGTGAACACGA
Source organism: Ilumatobacteraceae bacterium (assembly GCA_963805445.1). Classification (GTDB taxonomy): domain Bacteria; phylum Actinomycetota; class Acidimicrobiia; order Acidimicrobiales; family Ilumatobacteraceae; genus JAENVT01. Next base: position 200,890 of record CAWDUI010000002.1, read on the forward strand.
CCGTGGACCGGGACGCAACCTCGGCGGCAGAGTCGGCCCACGTCGCACCCGCGGCCAGCAGTCCGTCGGCGAGCTCACGATGCAGATCAGTGACCGTCACGCTGTGGCCGGCCCGAATCAGACTCGTCGCCAGGTGAACCCCGAGATTGCCGAGTCCGACGTACCCCACTTGTTCAGCCATCGCTACAGTCTCCGTCTCTGGCGGCCATCCATCAAAGTGGGAATTGAAAGCACGATGACGATCACGGACTTTGCGATGGAGCACTTCGGGCTCGGCGGCAAGAATGCCATCGTCACCGGCGGCAACACCGGTCTCGGGCAAGCGTTCACACTCGCCCTCGCCAAGGGTGGCGCCAACGTGTTCGTCCCCAGCCTGATGGATGACGCCGACACCGGCGACACAGGCAACACCCGGGCGCTGGTCGAGGCCGAGGGCGTGCGCTACCACTTCATGCAGGCCGACATCACGGCGGCCGGCACCCCCAAGGAGGTCGTCGACCACTGCGTCGAAGCGTTCGGCTCCGTCGACATCCTCGTCAACAGCGCCGGGGTGTGCCCGCTGGCGGAAGTGCTCGACTTCGGACGCGAGAAGTGGGACGCCACCGTGCAGGTCAACCTGACGGCTGCGTTCGAGATGAGCTACGAGGTCGCCCAGCGCATGGTGCCGCAGCGCAGCGGCAAGATCATCAACATCTGCTCGATGTTCAGCTTCCTCGGCGGTCGGCTCTCACCGGCCTACTCGGCCACCAAGCACGGCATCGCCGGACTCACCAAGGCGTATTGCGATGAACTCGCCCAGCACAACATCCAGGTCAACGGCATCGCCCCCGGCTACTACGCCACCGCGATCACGGCGAACACGCGCAGCAACCCAGAGGCCAGTCGCCGCGTGCTCGATCACATCCCCGCCGACCGTTGGGGTGACCCACTCGACCTGATGGGCACCGTCGTCTTTCTGGCCAGCCGTGCATCGGATTACATCAACGGCCACATCCTCGCGGTCGACGGCGGGTACCTCGTCCGCTAGGACGAGCAAGACTGCGTGACGGCATGACGCACGGCCCGTACCTCATCGGCATCGACTGCGGCACACAGAGTGCCAAGGTCGTCGTCTACGACGCCGAGGGCAACACCGTCGGGCGCGGCCAGCAGGCCCTGCGGCCGATGAGCCGGCCTCGCCATGGGGTGGCGATCCATCCGGACGACGACCTCTGGGAATCGATTGCCGCGGCGAGCCGACAGGCAATGGCCGCCTTCACCGGCGACCCCGGAGGGATCGTCGGCGTTGGCCTCTGCCCGATCCGCTGCTGCAAGGCGTTCCTCGACGCCGACGGTTCGCTGGTGGAACCGGTGATCAGTTGGATGGACGACCGCGCCTATCAGCCATATCTGCCCCACGACTCGGCGCTCGCCTACGCCACGACGTCGTCGGGCTACCTGGCGCATCGCTTCACCGGCGAATTCAAAGACACCGCCGCCAACAACATCTTGCTGCAATGGCCGATCGACACCGACACGTGGCAATGGAGCGACGACCCTGCGCTGTATGACCACTTCGGTGTGACACGAAAGATGCTCTTCGACCTGCAGATGCCCGGCGACGTCATCGGTGCATTGACGCACGAGGCCTCCGAGGCCACCGGGATCCCCGTGGGGGTCCCCGTCGTCGCCACCGCCAACGACAAGGCGGTGGAGATGCTGGGCGCAGGGTCGCTCGGCGAGACGACCGCGCTCGTGTCGCTCGGCACGTACATCGCCGCGATGGTCCACGGAGGGGTCAACCACAAGACGCCGGCTCACTTCTGGACGAACTTCGCCTGCATCCCCTACCGCTACCTCTACGAGAGCAACGGGGTGCGACGCGGCATGTGGACGCTGACGTGGTTCCTCGACCTGCTCGGTGAGGAGGTCGCCGAGCGCGCCGCGACGATGGGCCTGTCGCGTGAGGCGTACGTCGAGCGCGAGGCACTGCTGGTGCCGGCCGGCAGCGACGGCCTGATGACCGTGCTCGACTGGCTGGCCCCGACCGACAAGCCGTTCCGCAAGGGCGTGATGCTCGGCTTCGACGCCCGACACTCGCGCGGCCACGTGTACCGGTCGATCCTCGAATCCATCGCCCTGACCCTGAAGCATCACGTCGACGCGATGTGTGGCGAACTCGGAATCACGCTCGAGGAGATCGCTGTATCGGGCGGAGGCTCCAACAGTCCGCTGTTCATGCACATCTTCGCCGACGTCTTCGGAATCCCCGCTTCGCGGAGTGTCGACGGTGGCGGCGCCAGCCTGGGCGCAGCAATGTGTGCGGCAGTCGCCGTCGGCCTGCACACCGACATCGAGACGGCGGCGGCCGCGATGGCGAAGGCACGCGAGTCGTTCACCCCCGATCCCGCCAACGGCGCGGTGTACGAGCGAATGGGAATGAACGTCTTCCACGAAATCCGCAGCCACACCGACGCGCTCTTCGAGCGCTCCTTTCCGATCTTCCATTGAGCGACTACCCAGCAAAGGCCGCAACCATGCCCCTCACGCGTGATGCCATCGTCGAACACCTGCAGGAGATCGTGGGGCCCGAGCGCGTCCTCACCGACGAGCACCTGCTGCAACAGCGCAGCATCGACAACTTCCGCAAGCTGCAGAACATCTTCGGCGTGTACACCATGCCCCTGCCGGCTGCGGTGGTGATGGTGCACGACACCGGTGAAGTTGCGGCCGTGCTGGCGTTCGCCGACGAGCACGGTGTCAACGTGGTCGCGCGCACCGGCGGCACTGCCACCGAGGGCGGGTTGGAGACGCCGGTCGAGAACTCGATCGTGGTCGACGGTTCGCAGATGAACCAGATCATCGAGGTCGACGCCTACAACATGCAAGCGACCGTGCAATGCGGCGTGCCGCTGCAGGTGCTCGAGGACCACGTTCGCGAACTGGGGCTGACGACCGGGCATTCGCCACAATCGAAGCCTGTGGCGCAGATGGGCGGTCTGGTGGCGACGCGCAGCATCGGCCAGTTCTCGACGCTGTACGGCGGCATCGAAGACATGGTGGTCGGTGTTGAGGTGGTGTTCGCCGGTGGCCAAGTCTCTCGGATCAAGAACGTGCCGCGACGCGCCGCCGGCCCCGACATCCGCCACATCGTGATCGGCAACGAGGGGGCCTTGTGCTTCATCACCGAGGTGACCGTGAAGCTCTTCTCGTACATGCCGGAGAACAACACCTTCCTCGGCTGGACGCTGAAGGACATGAAGACGGGCTTCGAGGTGCTGCGCGAAGTGATGGTGGCCGGTTACAAGCCATCCGTCGCCCGTCTCTATGACCAAGAGGACGGCCAACTGCACTTCTCGAACTTCGCCGCGCCGGACGACTGCGTCGTGCTGTTCATGGCCGAGGGTGCCGCCGGGATCGCCAAGGCAACGGCTGAAGGCATCGCCGAGATCGTGGCCCGGCACCCCGAGTGCACACCCGTCGAGAGCAACCTGATCGCCGCATGGTTCGACGATCTCGTGTGGGGGGTCGACAAGATCACCCGCGAGGACGAGCGCATCCGCACGACGCGCAACGTGAACCGCACGACCGAGATCTCCGCCGACTGGAGCTCGATCCACGACATCTACACCAGCGCGCTGGCCCGCATCCGAAGCGAGATTCGGGGCATCACGTTGCTGGGCGGGCACTCGTCGCACAGCTACATCAACGGCACGAACATGTACTTCAACTACTTCTACGACCTCATCGACTGCGAGCCCGAGGACGAGACCGCGAAGTACTACCTGCCGATCATCTCGATCATCTGCGAGGAGACGTTGCGGTACGGCGGCTCCATCGTGCACCACCACGGCATCGGCAAGGCCCGAGCGCGCTGGGTGACCGATGAGTACGGCTCGTCGTACCCCATGCTCGAGACGTTGAAGCGCGCCTTCGACCCGAACGGCATCATGAACATGGGCACGATCATCCCCCGATGACCAGCATGGACGAGCTCGGTATCACCACCGAGGTCGCTGCCGCGCCAATTGTCGCGTCGGAGGTAGCGAGCAGCTGCAGAAAGCGATCGGGGGGAACCGCGCGGCTCCAGAGGTAACCCTGAGCGAAGATGCACCCGAGCCGGCGCAACGCAGTGGCCTCGTCGAGGCTCTCCACCCCTTCAGCGACGACATCGAGCGCCAAGGCCTTGCCGAGACCGACGAGGGCCTGCACCACTGCCATGCTGCGCGGGTCGTGGAGCATCCCGGCGACGAACTGCTTGTCGATCTTGACCATGTCGAGCGGGAGCTCGGTGATCTTGGTCAGCGGGCTGTACCCGGTGCCGAAGTCGTCGGCGGCAAGCCCGATCCCGGTCTCGTTGAGGGCGCGGAGAACATCGAGCAGCTCCGGGCGGATCCGGGCGAGCTGGGTCTCGGTGAACTCGATCGCCAGTTGATCCGGTCGCAGGCGCGCGTCGTGCAGCGCCTGCTCGACCATCTGCCCGAAGTTGCCGCTGTCGAGCTGTCGAGCCGACACGTTGACGTGGATCCGTCGAGGAGCCGATCCTGGCGGGGCCGCTGGCCAATCCGAGGCCATGCGACACGCCGACCTCAGCACCCATTGACCGAGTGAGGGCATCAGCCCGGTCGACTCGGCGACGTCGAGCCATTCGTCGGGCAACAGCAGCCCGCGCTCGGGGTGCTGCCACCTGATCAGCGCCTCACCGCCAACGACTCCGTTCGTGCGGATGTCGACGATCGGCTGCACGTACAACACGAATTCACCGAGGTCGAACGCCCGACGCAGCTCGGCCTGCAGCCGAACGGTGCGGATGGCGTGGGCCCGATGATCCTCGGAGAACACCGTCAACCGGTTCTTCCCCGCCGCCTTCGACGCGTACATCGCCGCATCCGCGTTGCTCATCAGGGCATCGATCTCGGTGCCCGACGACCCGAGGGCGATGCCGATGCTCACCCCGACCGGATAGGTGACGCCGCCGACATCGACCGAGTGACCGACCGCTTCGATCAATCGGGTTGCGATCGCCTCGGCCTGCGCCGGAGACGTGAGGAAGTCGCACATCACCACGAACTCGTCGCCTCCGAAACGGGCAAGCACATCGCCCGGGCGCGTCATGCCGGACAAGCGGTAGGCGACCTCCACCAACACGTCGTCGCCGACCAGGTGCCCGGCGGAGTCATTGATGTCCTTGAAGTCGTCGAGGTCCAGGAACAGCAGGGCAACGAAGCTGGCGCTGTCGGTGGCGGCCAGCCGTTCGGAGAGTCGTTCCAGGAAGTACGACCGATTGGCCAGACCGGTGAGGCTGTCCGACGCGGCGCGAACCGAGAGTGATGCCTCTGTTTCGTGCCGACTGGTCACGTCGACGAGTTGCACGGTGAACATGTTGGTGTTCGCAGTGGACCGCATCGGTGAGACGGCGACATCCAACCAGCGGGTTTCGTGGGCCACGTCGAGCTGCACCTCACCGCGCCAGGGCTCACCCGGCTCGGGCCCGTCACCGACGATGCCGGGTCGAATGATGTCGAGCCAGTCGCTGTCGATCAACTGCTCTGCGGTCATGCCCAACATCGCCGCGCTGCGGTCGTTGAACTCGGCGATGCGCAACGTTGGCCCGACCCGGCGCAACAGCATCATGCCCAGGAGCGATTGGGTGAAGCCTTGCCGGAACATGTCCTCCCTCGAGGAGACCTCCTCCAGCGCCGCCGTCCGTTGGGTCACGACGACAGCGAGTGGAAGGAGCATCAACGCAGAGGCGATGAGAAAAACCTGTGTCAACGCGCCGATGGTGTTCGGGCCCCGGACAGCGCCGGCGAGCTCGAAGAACGGGCCTCGCCCTTCAGCGGTGAAGACGACCACGACGATTGCGATGACGAGGAGCTGCAGCGTCGCCGTGCGCACGCCGAACCGGAGCGCACCCCACACCGCTGCCGGCAGCACCATGAACGGCAGTGGCACGGAGCTCGTGAGCGAGAACACCGTGACGAGCACACCGAGGGTGATCGCCCACTGGCTGACACGCTCGACGATGTGACCCGTCGACTGCCGGTCGACGGTCATCGTCAGGGGGGCGATGATCAACACTGCGGCGCCGTGCGACGCCGCGACCAGACGCCAGACCGACACGAAGCGCCCGTCGTCGAGGACCGTTGCGGCCGCTGCAGCACCTGTGGCGATCACCACCGCGCCGACCACAGCTGCGGCTATCAACTGCCACACGTCCTCCAGTGATCGCATCTCAGGCCGGCCCGAGCGCCGCGTCAACATCCAACCAGCGACTGCTGCCTCGAGACCGTTCGACACGGCGAAGCACGCCGACAGGCCGACCGCTCTGCCGCCGGCGACGTTGGCAAGACCCGATGCGACGATCACCACGACAACGAGCACCGTTCGACACGATCGGTACCTGGCGACCACCGCGACCGAGAACCCCGCCGCCGGCCACCACACCGCCGTGTCGAGCTGGATCGGCGACCAGGCCACCGCCGCGTAGCTGAGTCCGAAGACGGCAACGGCGAAGAGCGCAATGTTCACGACGAGGCCAAGGTGAACTCGCGGTCGTGGTTCGATCAGATGCTCGGGTCCGCCCAGCACGCTGGGGGTGTCGCCCTCCGATCCACCACCGCAGACACCACAACCCTCGATTCTCAGGGCTTGATACCCCAGGTTCACCAGGCGCAAACATGCTGCGCGGGCGCGGCCTTCAAGCCGCGACGCAGGTCAGCCCACCATGAGTCGCTCGATCCAGGACGGCGTGGAGTTCGGTGAGCGTTGCCAGGTTCCGCGCTTCGGTCACCTGGTCCACGAGATCATCGACAGCCGCATCGCTGAGCGACCAACCCAGCGGCGCCGTCACGCCGGGGTGATCCACGAGCGACAGACGGAAGAACCTCGACGTCAGCTCGCTCTCACCGCTGCGCACATGGATGTCGGGTGCCAGGCTGCGGCTGAACTCCGCAGCGGCCTGTTCGATCGGGCCGTAGGAGAGGTCGGCGAACACGCTGGTGGCGCCGCTGAGCGGGGCGACGGCTTGGGCCACGTCCTTGCCGGGTTTGCTCCCGGTCAACCCGGCGTAGCCGTTGTTGATCTCGATGAGGATGGGCACGATGCACCGATCGTGTGATGCGTTGTAGGCGGAGACCAGCGGCTCCAACACCGACCAGGTGTCCACGATCGAGGCGGCACCAGAGTTGTCCCGGTAGCCGCCGTCGCCGATCGACAGGTTGTCACTCGTGGTCAGGTCCCCGTCGTCACAGTGGACGGTTCCCGCTGGCGACACCAACGGGAACCGAGCGGAGAGAACGCGGCCGTCGCCAGATCGATGTTGCGGCCGCACAGGTAGTCGACCAGGTCGCGGGTACCCGCCTGGTCCGGCGCCGGACCGTCGCCGAGCACACGTTGGTCCTTGCACTCACCGGCTCGCGTGGTGTTCGGCGGCATCCGCTGCGCCGACCGAGCCGGCGAGATGTTGACTCGACACCCATCGTTGAGATTCGTTCCGCTGAAGAACACGAGCGGTTGCGTCCATCCTCGTCCGGTGGTGTCCGTGTAGAACGGGCGGCTTCCCGGCTGCTGCTGGTCGACCTCGAACTGGCGCCGCCACGATTCCTGCAACACCTCACCGCGGTCCAACCCGGGGCTGAAGTTGATGATCGCGTTCGGCGCCTCGACGAGCAGTTGCCAGGCGAGTTCCGGCGAGAGCAGGTCGGTGCCGAAGCGATCGCTGACCCAACCTGCCGCGCTGCCGGCACCGCGCGAGTCCAGTTGCTGTTGGGCCATGACCGAGGCGATGCCGACACTGCCGCCGGAGGCGCCACTCGCGGCGAACACCGTTGACCATGCCGGTGTCGAGGCGCACGGTTCGGTCGCCGCATTGACGCCCACGAACATGCAGTCGAGCGCCGCCGACGTGAATGCCGCAGCCTTGATCCCGCCTCCTGCAGCAGCGACGAACACCAAAGGCTCGGCCTGCTGCTCGGCCGGTGGCTTGTCGACGACGGAAGCGCCGCCCAGGTTCGCACTCGTCCAGCGATCGAACGCAGCCTCCACGGTCAGCTGAGGGTTCGCCGGCATCGTCGCCTCGCCCATGGTCTTCACGTCGTGATAACCATCGCCGGTGAAGTGGTGGCTGAGGATTCCGAGGACGATCAATCCGAAGATCACGGGCAGCCGACGGAACCCGACGACATCGAGCGCGGCTGGAAGTTTGCGACTCTCCATCCAGTGACCGAGGGTGCCGAACACCACGACAAGCGCGGCCATGAAGGTGGCGATGATCGCCGGCACTCCGAATCGCGGCGCCCACTTCCATGGGTCGTCGATCGCGAGGATGTAGACCACCGCGCACACCACAACAACGACAACCTCGACGAACACGAACAACTTCTTCCGGGCTGCCTCGTTCTCCGTGCCTCGAAACGCCCACGGCACGATGGCTCGGGCGAGCACGAATCCAACGACAGCGAGACTGAACGCCGGGATCGTCCACAGCACCAATCGGCCACTCGAGTTCGAGTCGATGATCGAGGGAATCGAGGCCCGCACCAACGCCACTCCGACCGTGGTCAACGGGGCCGCGGCGAGGATGGCCGGGACCACACGCTTGTGGCGCTCGTAGGGCACCGTGATGTCGGCGCCCGGCAGGGCTTCCGGCGACAGCGGAACCACCCTCGGATTAGCGGGCGGCGGAGCGGGAGACCAATGGCCAGCTGAAGGCGGCGACGACGAACACCAGAGCCCCAACGGCGAGGGCCCCGGCGCCCCACGCCTGTTGCCGCAAGAGGCTCGTCCACGCCACCGCGCCGACCACGACCAGCGCCGCGCCGACGAGTGCCAGCCCAGCCGGTGCCCTTGCGCTCCAACACCTCGCGCTGCGGGTTGGCATCCGTTCCCAGGCGGAGCGCAATCGCGGCGAGCGCGAGCGACAGCACGGCCGTGAGCGCCAATCCCAGAACGCCGAGTGCCGGCGTCTGCACCCACAACCGCAGGGCATCCTGGCTCTACACGCCGGGCGTGCCAACCAACATCAACACGGCGTGGAGCACGACGGCGACGATCGGGAAGCGGTACATCGGTGCCGGTGCCCCGCCACAGCTGCAGTC
>CAWDUI010000003.1:0-285804 GCA_963805445.1 Ilumatobacteraceae bacterium
AGCTCAGAGGCTTGTCATCTCTCTGAGGGTCGGAAAACTCACCGAAATACACCCGATTTACACCCTTCGATCGGCTCGATCGCTTAGGCTGGTTGCATCCCCGAGGGGAGGGTCAGGTGAAGGGCACCATCCGCGTCCGCGAAAACCGGGACGGCTCGAAGAGCTACGTCTGCCAGAGTCAAGCTTGGGCCGCGACCCGGGCACGGGCAAGGCTCGGGTGCTGACCGGCACGGCCAAGTCCGAGCGCGCTGCTCACCGTCTGCTGCACGAGCTCATCGTCAAAGCCGAGGACCGCTCGCAGCACGCAAGCGACGCCACGGTGGCAACGGTCATCGAGCAGTGGCTGGCCACCGGCGGACCCGCCGGCGAGGCGACCCGTCAGGTGTACGCCGGCTACATCCGGCTTCACGTCCTCCCGTCGCTCGGCGACGTGCCGCTGCGCAAGCTTGGCGTCGCCGACCTGGAACGCTGGTACGCCTCGCTTCGCGACAAAGGGCTCAGCCCAGCGTCGATCCGCAAGGCCCACACCATTGTGAGAGCGGCGCTGGCACAAGCGGTGCGGTGGGGGTGGGCGCCGACCAATGTGGCCGCGCTCGCCCGGCCGCCCCTCGTCCCGAAGGCGGTGATCGCCACACCGAAACCGGAAGCTGTGCGGCGCATGCTCGCCGCGGCGCGCGAGCACGACCCCGGGTTGGCGGTGTACCTCCACCTGGCCGCCGTGACAGGCGCGCGACCCGGCGAGATGTGCGGCCTCCGGTGGAGCGACATCGATGTCGAGCGTGCCGAGCTCCGCATCAACCGTCGCATCCTCGAGGTCCAGCCCGAGCCGAAGGTGCAGGATCTGACCAAGACGGGCAAGACACGGCGGATCCCGCTCGACGAAACCGTGCTCGCCCTACTGGCTCGCTATCGCGCCGAACGCGAATCGGTGGCGGCGATCTGCCGGATCAACCTGTCGCCCGACGGGTATGTGTTCAGTGACACGGTCGATGGCAGCGGCTTCTGGCGGCCGGACTCGACGTCACGCCGCTTCCGCAAGCTCCGCCTCGACCATGGGCTCGACGACGTGACGCTGTACAGCCTCCGCCATCAGGCAGCGACGACAATGATCGACAACGGCGTCGATCCGAAGACCGTGTCCGAGCGATTGGGCAACTCGGTCGCCACCGTCCTCGGCACATACACGCGGGCACGTACCGAGGCCGATCGCGCGGCGGCCGAACTGCTCGGCCGGCTCTACGCCGAGGAATGACACGGCCGACAGCACGCGGATACGCGGCACCCGCGTGCACCGTTCTCGGCTGCGTGCTGCTGGATTGGTCCGTGGACGCGTGTGTCCGTAGCGCCGGTTCTCAGGGCCCATGCTCGGGGGGCAGACGAGTTTGCCGAATATCCCTGTGCACCGCAATCTGTGCGCGGTAACCAGACCGCGGAGTGGTCAACGAGGGCCGGAGGTCGCGAGTGATTTGCTCGGCTATGTAGGTCTCGAGATGCGGATCTGGTTCCTCGTGCGGGTACGCGGTTGCGTATCTGCCGACCACCTCGCGCGCATTCTCGAATGAGCAGGCTGGCCAAAGCCGGATCAGGTCGGCGAGATCACCCTCGCCGCGACTCGCGTTGAGCTTCATCAAGAAGACGTCGTCCGGGTGCGGAACTCGGACCGTGAGGTGTGAGTGCATGGCGACGACCTCGGCGCGTGCGTCGTCGAAGTTCGCCGGTAGGAACGGCCTGGCCGAGTCGTTGAGCCAGTGCGCAGGCAGCGAACGTTGTTCGGCGACTGCAGCGATTGCGAGCTTCGCTGCTACGTCGAGGTGATGGGCGGTGTCGATGTCTCTGGTGCCGGCGCGTAGCCCGCGTAGGGCGAGGTAGCTGCCGCCGACCACGAGCAGGTCCACCCGCTCTGCGTGCTGCTGGGCGAGCGCTGTGTTCAACTCTGTGAGGTGATCGAGGATCGCGGCCCGGTCGAACAGGGCGCGCTCACGTCGGCCGACCTGGTGGTGACCGCCACAGCTCGGCAACGCTGAGATAGATGTTGCGGCGCCGGAACTGCTCGGGTGCGCGGGCGCGGGCGCGGGCGACGATCCGTGGTGTTCCGGGCGGTTCCCACGGCTCGGTAAGCGCAGGGATGTTCTTGGTCCACGCGGGCCGAGCGAGGTTGGCGTCGTCGGCGAGCTTCTCGGCAACGCCGGCGAGCAACGAGTCGAGGCGTGTGCTCCCGGAACGAGGAGGTGGCGTGGCGATGGCTGAGGCGATCGCGTCCGGACGAATAGTCAGTTCGTCGATGGTGGCCCGCAAACGTGTCCAGTCGATGACCTCGCCCAATGCGGTGATCGTGCAGGCGTCGCTGAGCCGCGCCAACGACAGGGTCGGGCACGGGCGGTGGGAGATCTCGAGTGAGGCTTGGGCCGCGCCGAGAAGTCGGGTCAGCATCCCGATTGTCGGATCGACCACACCATCTTCGATGCGCATCACCGTCGACCGGGGGACACCGGCCCGCCGGGCGAGCTCGGCCCGCGACAACCCAGCGGAACGCCTCGACTCGCTGATGATGGTGGACGCGGACATCCCATGGAGCATATATGCAACGAAACGGGCGGACAACGTGGTGTCGTTTGCTACTGCATCGGCAGAAAACAGCCATGTCAGTGGGAGCCCAGTGCCGCAGTTGAGATTACGTATAGACAGCGCCGAGCCGACGGATGCCGCGCAATCCGACGCCGTGTCCTCGAAATTCGTACAGCGGCGGATTGGTGTGAAATTTGTCACGGCCGATTGTCCGTTGAGTACCACTGAGATCCACTGAGTATCACCACGTACCGTCTGGTTCGCCTCGCCCAAAAAGGTTCGGCGGTAACCCCTTGCGGGTTGAATGACAGAGGTGTAGTTAGGACAGTCCATGCCTTCATTGGACGCCGCCACCGAAGCAGACGAGCCCCCTCAACTGCTCACCGTTGACGAGGCGGCGCGCCTGTTGCGCATCGGTCGATCGCGTGCGTATGAGCTCGCCAACGAGTATCTGAACTCGGGTGGCACGACGGGGATACCGGTGTTCCGCCTCGGGCCGGGTTGTCTGCGCGTCCCTCGCTGGGCGCTGATCGAGCTGGCGACGACCGGACGTGTGGTCAGACTGTGCGACGCCGTCGTGCAGGCGACAGGGAGCGTCCGTTGTCCAGTCAGCGCGACCCATTCTGTTGTTGTCGGAGCCGCGGCGGGCGAGTTGCGGCGCGCCCTCGGGCCGACGTCATGGATGGTGCTCGAAGAGCTGTTGTTGTGTTCGACCGGACCCGCCGACGCGTGCGTCGCCCAGGTCTCGGTTCGTGCGTTGGCCGCGTCACTCGGTCTGGCGAAAGACACCGTAGGGCGGGCGATCCGCCGGCTTCGCTATGCCGGTCTGGTGACCGTCGCACAGCAGCGAACCGACGCAGGCATCTTCGACACCGGCACCTATCTCATCGCTGTTCCCGACTGCATCATTGTCAACGCGCCAACCCCAACCGGCTCGACTGCCACACGCTCGCGTCGAACGCCGCCACTTCTCACAGCTCTCGCTCGCGATCGAGTCCTGAGGAACCGCACCGTGATGACTACCCGATGACCTACCGCTTTGAAGAACAGACAAGTGCCCGAACGCGATCGGGAAGTCGATGTTGAGGGTCACGACGTTGTATGCGTCGAGCGCGGCGGCGACGGCGAGCTACTACACCCGCTATCTGGCGCGGGCACCTGGCGAGGTCGATGGTGTGTGGACCGGCACCCAGGCGGACTGCGCTCGGTCTCGGCGGCAGTGTGAGCGTTGAGGCGTTGGAGTTGTTGTTGGAGGGCCGTGACCCTGTTCGTGGGACACGGCTCGGCTACCCACTCACCGACCGCACACTTGACTGACGGTCGGGTGGTTCGCGCGGTCGCCGGGTTTGATGCGACGTTCTCTGCGCCGAAATCGCTGAGCGTCCTGTGGGCGTTGACGCAGGACCCGCGGCTGCTCGCAGCTCACGACGCCGCGGTGACGGCGGCGCTTGGCGCATTTGGAGCGGTTCGGGTCGACAACCCGGGTGCGTGCTGACGGTCGCCGCCTGCATCCCGATTCGCAGGGATTGATGATCGCCACGTTCCGCCAGACGACATCGCGCGCCGACGATCCACAGTTGCACACTCACGCGGTGATCTCGGCCAAGGTGCAAACGGTGGATGGTCGCTGGTTGGCGCTCGACGCCCGCTATTTGAAGCGCTATCAGCGGATGCTCGGCGGCCTGTATCAGTCGGTGTTGCGCAGCGAACTCGTGGATCGGTTGGGGGTGGCATGGGGGCCGATCGTCAACGGCCAAGCCGAGATCGCCGGCATGCCCGCCGAGTTGTTGGAGACGTTCTCCAAGCGCAGCTCACAAGTCGATGTCGCCCTGGCCGTCAAGCTCGAAGTGTTCCGCGATCGTGAGGGTCGCGACCCGACCCGCTGGGAACGCGCCGCCCTGACGCGCGAGGCGTCGGCGGACACTCGTGGTCACAAGACCGGCAACGGTGTCACCGATCTGCAGACACGGTGGACCGCCGAGGCCGCAGCGCTCGGGTGGACAGCGGTCGATGTCGCCGACAGCGTGACCAGGGTCGGGCGTGAGTTGAATGCCGAGCCGACACCACAAGCGACCGTCGCTCAGATTGTGGAGGCGTTGTCGGTTGGCGGGTCGACATGGAACCGAGCCGATGTGATCCGTGCCCTGTGCGACGCGCAGCGGCCATTGCCGGGCATCCCGGCATCACGATGGGCCGAGACGCTGGAGCGAGTGTGCGACGTCGTGACCGATACGTGTGTGCAGCTCGACCCGCGCCACGCAGCTGCGCCACGGCGACGCTCGGATGGTCGATCGTTGTGGTTGGAACCGGTCGCACCGCACTTCACCACGCAGCGGGTGCTGGCCGAAGAGGAGTACGTGCTGTCATGGGCGCTCGACGCCCAAACCACCGACCCGCAACCATCGACCACAGTGGAGCGCGGACAGCTCGACGTGCTTCAAGCCGATGTCGCCGCGGCGGTCGCCGGACACGACCTGCTCGTCCTCGCGGTCGGACCGGCGGGGACCGGCAAGACGACCACCTTGCGGGCGGCCGCGGTCGATCTCGATCGGCAGGGCCGTGTGGTGTTTGGGGTGGCCCCGTCAGCGAAAGCGGCACGGGTGCTCGAACGCGAGACCGGGATCACCTCGGACACGCTCGCCAAACTGCTCTACGAATGGGCCCGCGACGACCGCCCACCACTCGATCGTTACCGGCTCCCGGCCGGGACGACGGTGATCGTCGACGAGGCCGGCATGGTCGGCACCGGCGCCCTCGCCCGCCTCGTCACCCTCGCCGAACTTACACGATTGGCGGCTCGCTTTGATCGGGGATCACCGCCAACTCCAAGCCGTCGGCCGCGGTGGCCTGTTCCACGAGTTGTGCGTCACCGGACGCAGCATCGAGTTGACCCGCATCCACCGCTTCACCCAACCGTGGGAAGCAGCCGCGTCCCTACAACTACGACACGGTGACCCGCGAGGCCTCAACGCCTACTTCGACCACGATCGGGTGATCGCCGACACCTTCGACAACCACCTCGCCCGGATCGCCGACCTGTGGCTCGACACCACCGCCCGACACGGCACCGCGGCGATCACCGCGTCGACCAACGAACACGTCGACAAGATCAACGCCGCCATCCAAACCAGCACGGATCAACATCGGCCAACTCGACGCCGACCATGCCGCTTCGATCGGTGGTGGGGAGCGGGCGTACGTCGGCGATGTCGTGGCGACTCGGCGCAACGACCGCCGCCTGCACACCACGACCGGTGAACCGGTGCGTAACCGTGAACTGTGGACCGTCACCGGCGTACATGATGACGGCGGTTTGACCGTGTCATCACATCTCGGCAGCGGCACCGTGACCTTGCCGGTCGACTACGTGCACGAGCATGTCCGTCTCGGGTACGCGGCCACCGAACACGGCAACCAATCCGACACCGTGACCATCGGTGTCGAACTCGCCACCGCAGCGACCACCCGTCGAGGCCTGTACGTCGCGGTCACCCGCGGGCAACAAGAGAACCTGATCCTGGTCGTCACCGACGGCCGCGACCTCGACCAAGCACGCGACATCCTCGAAGGCGTCCTCGCCAGCGACCGCGCCGACATCCCCGCCACCACCCAACGCCGCGAACTGGCCGATACCGACCGAGCCCCACACCGCCACCAACCCGCATTGCACCCGCGGTGTGAGATCCCGGCATGGTTCGAACCACTCAGAACCCGAGTCCGCAACGATCTCGCCGAAGCCCAAGCCGACGCTGCCAGCCGACGCCCGACAGATCGCCGAGCTGAAAGCCGAACCTCGTCGCCGCGACACCGGCGACTCGCCGAAGCCAACCACGCATGCGAGCCCTACCGGCCCGGCCTCCAGGCAGCGGAGAACACCGTTCGGGCCGCACGCGAACGATGGTGGTCAGCGAACAACCGCGAACGCCAAGCACCCAAAGGGCGCCATCGCCGAGCCGCCCACCGCGAGGTCGAACAGACCAAGGGAGTTCTCGACGGAGCCCTGGCTGAACAGCAACGAGCCGAAGCGATCGCCCAGCCAGTTACCTCACGTCGCGACGAAGCAGCGGCTGAGCTGCGCAGCATCGAAATCACGATCAGACCCACCCAACAACTGATCGCCATGTCCGACCACGCCGGACGAGCAGCCTGGCTCCGCGACCTCGACCAAGCACTCGGCGATTGGCAGCAATGGGCGAACGGCCGCACCGTGCCAGAAGCGCGACTCCATCAAGCAAGATCGATCCTCGAAGAACACGACACCCCAGAGAACCCCGCCTGGGTCGCGCTCGCTGCCGTGCTCCCCGCGCCACCGACGGTCAACATCACCCACCGTCCGATGGCCATACCGCACACACCCGAACGAGACATCGGAATCGGCATCGCTTGACCCCCGCAACTCGCGGCCGCGACAAATGAACCGAGTCGACGAGCACGTAAGCACGTTCGGTCGCGGGGTTCCACCTCGTGGTAGCGCTCCAAGAGGGGTCAGCCACCAGGTGCCCATGACGACGTGGTTGGGACGTTGTCCCCTTTCGCAGAACGGACTCCAGTTGCCATTCTGGATTCGTGGGTCGACACCACTACCTGACTTTTGCATGCGCATTGGCGCTTGTTTCTGCGTGTGGTTCGGGGGATCACGGGCAGGGGTCGAGCGTTCCTTCCGTTGCTGAGCAAGGCTCCCAGAGTGATGCTCAGAAGGAGGCGCTGGCTGATGGCCGAGTTACGTTCGACGAGTACGAGGCGGGGTTTCTCCGTTACAAGGACTGTCTTGCGTCCGCGGGGTATCCGCTGACGAACGTCCAGTTCGATTCGGCGACACAGCTCTACCGCGCCGATGTCGCCGGCGCCGCTGTCGACGGTGGGGCGGATGATCAGTGCTACCGCCGTGAATTCGAGGCATTGGACAAGTCGTGGCAGGGCAACAAAGACCGCCCCGGCAACTTTGATGTCAAGGTCATCGGGTGGTACCGCGACTGCCTGGCGAAGGCCGGGGTTTCGCTGCCTGACGATAAGCCAGGGGTCAACTACCTCGACCTGATGCACGAGAACGGTCTGGACCCTCTGGCGTGCATCAAGGAGCACGGTGGCGGCGGATAGCATCGCTCGCGTGCCGGATGAGCACGTGCCGAAGCGCCCTGCGCGGAAGCGGAGGGGTGGATCGGGTCGTGGGCCGGTCACGTACGTCTTGGCGGCCGCGCTGCTGTGGGGTGGTCCGGTCGCGGTCGCGTTGCTGGTGCGTCCAACACGCTTGGAACACCGGGCTCTGTTCCCCGCCGAGGATCAGGTGCGGACGGCGGTCGTTGGTGAACGCGCGGACGATGGGTCACAGCCGGCCGCGCTGAACCTGGTGTGGGAATCGCCGCTCGAGATCATGTGGCCTTCGAGGATCAGTGGGGTGATCACCGATGTAGCGATCCAGCCGGGGGCACTGATCGAGGATGGCTCAGCGTTGGCGAGTGTCGACGGGATCGCTCGGCTCGCGCAGCTCACGGGACAACCCATGTATCGAGAGATCTCCAGTGGCAGCAGTGGGCCGGACGTGGATTGGCTTGACGCGTTGCTCGTACGAAAAGGCGCAGCACCGTCATCGACTCTCGACACTGAACACCGTTTCACGTCGGCGACGACGCGGGCGGTGAAGAACCTTCAGACGCAGATCGGCGCTTCGTCTGACGGGATTTTCCGACCGGAGTACACCGTCTGGGTTGGCTCAACGAGTTCAGGCGGGGCGGCGTCAAGGCCTGTCGGGCAGGTGGCGGCGAGTGTCGGTGGTGCGGCAGCGCCAGGTTCGGAGATCTTTCGTACTGCGTCTCATCTCCAGCGAGCAACTCTCGAGCTCAGCGCGCCTGCGTCTCGTCAGGTGTTGGTGCGCGACGTCCCTCTGTCGTTGAGCGTCGGGGCGAACAGCGTTGATCTCAGCGGTCTTGTGCCAACTGCCGAGGATTTGGCGAGTCTCGAATCGTTGTTCGATGCGGCCACGACGACGGTCGACGCGGTGACGGTTCGCCGGCGAGAGCCGTTCCATCCCGGAGTGCTTCCATCGTCGGCGATCGTACCTCTGCCGACTGGCCAAGGATGCGTGATCGTCGTGCCGTCCGTCGACCAGTACAAGCCACGCCGCTTCGATCCGGTCGCTGTGGACTCGCAGGAACCCGGTGTCAGCTACGTGCCGGCCGATCTGATCGGTCTCACGGTCGTCACCAACGTGACCCAATCCTTGGCCAAGTCGTGCGCGTCAGGCTGACAGGTGTCGCCAAGCGGTTTGGTGAACGCCAGCTGTTCGAGAACCTCGATGTCGAGGTGGCGGCCGGCGAGATGGTCGCCCTGACGGGCCCCTCGGGCAGCGGCAAGACCACCCTGTTGACGATCATGTCCGCGCTCCTCGAACCCGACAGCGGCAAAGTCGAACTCGTCAACGGCGACCCCGATCGCCCCCGTCCGATGCGCGCCCATCTCGCGTCGTGGATCCCGCAAGGCAACAACATGCTCGGCGCCAGAACAGTGCTCGACAACGCCATGATCGGCGCTCTGGCGGCAGGAGCCGACCGCTCCCACGCCGAGGAACTCGCCGAACACGCGCTGGGACGGATGGGGATCGACGAACGGCGCGATGATCACGCCGCGGTGCTCTCCGGTGGCGAACAGCAACGCCTCGCCATCGCCCGGGCCCTGTGCTCTGGCCGGCCCTTTCTGTTCGCCGACGAACCGACCGGGAGTCTCGACCGGACTAACACCGAGATGGTGGTTGCTGCGCTCCGACGCGCCGCAGACGAGGGCATCGCGGTGATCATTGCCACACACAATCTGGCGATCGCGCCTCACTGCGATCGAGTCTTCGTCATCGACGGCGACCTCCAGGAGCTCACGTGAGCGACCGCTCGTGGCGACTGTCGACGCTGTGCGTCGAAGCAGTGCGCAACGTCTTCGGTCGCGGCTCGAGACTGAGAGTCGTCGCACTGCTGTTCGTCGCCGTGGGATCCGCCCTCTCGCTGCTGTCATTGAACGAGTGGCGACAGCTCGACAACGATGTCACCGCGCTGCAACGCCAAGGCTGGACCACGTACCTGATCGGCGTCGACGGCGAGAACAACAATGCGATCTCCGCACCATCCTGCTCCCGCCTCGCAACGGCCAATGGCGTGATCAGCGTCGCCGCCATCGGACAGCGGACACTGCAACAATTCACACAACTCGGACCACGGACGATACCGATCGTTGTCGTCGGGCTCTCGGCGGAACAGCACGACCTGCGCGACACCGCTGCGACGACCGACGGAATACCCGTCATGGCCGGACACGACCTGGCCAAATCGCTCGAACAGGTCCGAACGCTCACCGCCACACGCGGCACCACCTACCAAATCACCCAACTCATCCCCAACGACCTCGCCCTCGCCAACCTTGACGGAAGCATCGTCATACCCCAACCCCTCGATCGCATGGCCGGAAACGTTCACAATTGCCTGGTCACAGTGACCCCCTCGAGCGATGACGCCATCGGCCTACGTCTCGCCTCGTCGATCTCGGCGACCACCCTCCAGGTCTCGACACGGCGCGTCCTCACCTCCGTCGGCACACACCCCTACGAACGGTTCCTGCGCCGCCCCGGCCTAACCATCTACCCCGCCATCGGCACCCTCCTCGCTCTCGTCATCGCCCTCACCTATCGATCACGCGCCAGCGAACTCGGGATCTACCGCATCGCCGGCACATCCCGCCTCGCGCTCTTCGTGCTTCTCGCCCTCGAAAACGGACTGCTCCTCGGATGCTGGGCCCTCTCTGCAGCCACCTCGTCCCTAGCAATCGAACACCTCACCAGCTTCCCCACCACAGCCACCTGGGAACGCCAACTCATCGCACTCGGCATCTGCAGCGCACTCTCCGCCGTCCTCGCCACGATCGCCGCAAACCGAGACGTCACCACAATGCTCAAGGACCGTTAACACCTCGATACACCGACGAGACTGACAGCGAATTCCAGTCGTGGCGGGGTGGTGGAGGCTCGGTGCACACTCCCGGATGGTCTCGACTACACCTGCGCATCTTGACACCGCCCGTCCGGTCCAGCACGCATAGCGCTTGACACTCAGGTGTTCGCGGGGCGCACTTTCCGTCGACACATCGCCTCGATCACCCGTGTATCTGCCGCTATACGTGCCGCCAGGGTGACGGACGCGGCGTAGCGCGCTACGGCGGGCCTTCGGCGCACCGTGCAGCCGGTTAACCTCGTCGGTCACACGGACATCCGATCCGGCGGTTGTCCTCTGTCACTTCCAAAAGTGCCCTCAACCCAACGCGTTGTATCAGACGGGTATCAAACAAGTGAGCCGAACTCGTCGGCTGCGCCCACCCCTGACCGACCCCAGGGAGTCCCCTGTCACCCCGAAAAGGGCGCAGGCCAAATGGCGTATCGGGAATGTATCAATCCGCTGAGCACCGGCCGGTCCGCCGCCGTCCACCCCGTGTTGCAAGGTCCGGCAGCACCGCAGGTCACATGCACTGTGCAACACACAACAACACAGGGAAACACCAACAAATACCCCCTGAGCAGGCTCTTTTCAGATTTGGGAGCAGGGGGTCGGGAGTTCGAGTCTCCCCATCCCGACACTGTTGACCTGGTGTGATACGACTCCAGGAGTTGCTCCCGAAGGTCATGTCGTAGCCGCGTAAACGCAACCGCCGGCTGCAGCGTGTCTACGGTGTGAGAGTGAGCGGCCAGCGCGAGCAGAGCGCCGAGATGTTGTCGTTCGAGCAGTTCTTCATGGCCGAGCACGTGCGGTTGGTCGCCATTGCGATGGCGTTGGCAGCTGATCGCGAGACGGCTCACGATGTCGCCCAAGAGACGTTGGCACGCGCCTTTCCGCGTTCGGGATCGGGTGCGAGTTCTCGATCAGCCTGGGGCGTGGGTCCGACGCATTCTGATCAATCTGCTGATCGACAACCACCGCCGTCGAACGCGTGAACAGGGTGCAGCCCTTCGCCTGCTGGCCGAGTCGTCGACGTCGGCAAGCGATGCCGATGTCGAAGGCTTCGTCGCGTTGATTCGCCGCCTGCCTGAGCGACAACGAGTCGCTGTCGTGTTGCGCTACCTCGACGATCTCAGCATCGACGACGTCGCCTACAGCATGAACGTTGCCGACGGGACAGTGAAGGCGTTGCTCTTCAAGGCTCGTCGGACACTGACCGCCGAGTTGTCACGAACCGAGGAGGTGCGATGACCGATTCCTTCGATCAGATCGTGGTTGCCACCCACGAACGCCTGCGACAGCGAGGCACAGCACGCGGTCAATTCCGATGCGATGCTCCGCGAGATTCTGGATGACGGCCCACGGGTGCAGACATTGCGTGATACCCCCGACCACAATCTACGAGGCAGGTTTCTCGCCGTCGCCGCATTGATCGTGGCCGTCGTCGGCGGGCTGGTTGCGTTCCAGCGAGGCGACGATCAGGTGGGAACTCCGGAGCCTGCGAGCACCCTCACGCCGACTCCGACAATTGCGGCCTCCACGTCCGCGGTGCCGACCTCTGTTGTGCCGGCATCCCTCGTGCCGACGACAGGTACACCTTCGACCATCGCTCCCACGACGATTGTCGCAACGACCGCGGCGAGCCCAGTATCGACCGTGTCTGGGAAGGTCGTCGACATGTCGTGGGTCGACGCACAGCACGGCTGGGCGTTGCTCAACGAGGTTGAGTCGTCAGGGACCGCGTTGTTCGCGACCTCCGATGGCGGCAAGACCTGGAGATCGTTGGGCGTTGGCATTGGTCAGGCCGCGCACGTCAAGTTTGCCGATCTGGCTAATGGATGGATGTTCAGCGACGGCTTCGGCGATCCTTCGAGCTTCCAGTCAACACACGACGGTGGCGCAACGTGGCAATCGATCGATCTTACATCGGCGGGCATCACCGGCGGTCCGCAAGGACTTGCCACCGATGGGAAGACCGTCACCATCGCTGCTGAAAATGTCGCGGGTGCCGACCAGAACGTCGCGTGGACGGTGGCCACCTCGCCAGTGGGCGTCGATCAGTTCGCCCGAATCGGAATCGACTTTCCATCAGGCGCTGGGCCGGTTGCCGACTTCTCGATCGCGACGTCCGGCGGCAACACGTGGGTCGTCTACAACGACCGGGTCGTCACCGGAGTCGCCCGAGTGCTCAACGGCACTGTGAAACCGTGGACTCCTCCGTGGACAGATCTCGGCGGCCCGGCCACGGTTGCCGTGGCAAAGGACGGCGGGCCTCTCTATGCGATTGTGAACGCGGGCGAATGGGGCGGGCCTGTCGTCGAGACCCAGCTGTGGGTCTCCGACGACAAGGGCGACACCTTCCAGAAGATCGCACTTCCGTCCCGTGCAGCACCCGGCGTCCTCGCCAATGTCCAGTTCGTACCAGATGCGTTGAATCCGATCGTCGCAGTGACCCAACCCGATGGGTCCGAGGAGCTCTACCGAAGTCATGCCGATCGAAGCAACTGGGAGATCGTGTCCACGCTTCGGCCAGCGCAAGCCGGGCAGGTCTTCCTCGCGGACTCGACGACCCTCTATTCGGTAACGCCCACGGCAAATGGGGAACATTCGCTGGTGATGAAGAGCACCGACGGGGGCGCAACCTGGCAATCCATCGTCATTGCATGACGTCGAAGGATCAGTGGTCGAGGGAGCTGACGGCCGTGGTCGACGTGGTTCACGAACCTCGATGTCGAGGCGTTCAATGTCGACCGCCTGCCCGTCAGGTGTTTGTCAAACCCACTTGCCACGTCTCGATCGTCTCGTACCGAGCGCCCTCGGGATCGAGGCGGCTCTGAACGAGGGCGATTTCCTCGACATCGAACTCGGCGTTGAACAGCGTGCCGAGCACGCGAGGCATCTGTACGTTCGACTTCACACGGGCAAGTGTCAGGTGACCGATGAATCGTTTCCGCGACGGGTCACCGATGTGGTTTGTCCGTTCGATCACGCCATCGGCCAATTCCTCCAGACCCCCAACAGGAACGACAAGTGCTCGCTGGGCGATCACGTCGACCGCCGGTCCGAGGCACGCTCGCGCGGCTCCGAGCACGATGCCATCGAGCGCGCTGATCACCTCGCCAAGCTCGGTGTCACCGAGAAACCTCAGCGTGACGTGCCAGTTCTCCGGGCGGACGAAGCGAACGCCGCTCTGATCCTTCCGGTGCAGAGCGGTCAGCTCGTCAACCACCTCCTCGGGTGGCCAGACGGCGATGAACAGTCGTGCCATCGCGCCAGTCAACCGCCGACGGCGCATTTCAAGTCAGGCACAACCGTTCATTCCGGTCGTGGCCAGTCCCAGACCGAGGTCAGCGACTACTGCTATGCCGCGAGCGTCACGACGGTGAGTGACGCGCCTCTCGAGATCGGCATGCTCGCAGTGGCCCCGGTGAACGTGTCGGTGCAGACGATGCGGAAGTTGTACGTGCCCGCCGGGCGGTCGACTGCTGCGGTGAGGGCGACGTTGTAGGCCTCGTCGTGATTGCTGTTGCCGACCGATTCCGTGCCTTGGGGTACACCGATCGAGACGAAACCGCTACCTGCGTCGATCTGCAACTGGCACGACATCACCGAGAACGCACCATCGCCTGCCTGGTTGCCGATGGTGACCGCTCCGGTCGCCACGAAGCGACTGGTCGCGACAATCGAGAGCGGACCACTCCCTCCGCTGTCGGTCAATTTCACGACCTCGATCGCGCTGCCGCCGCCAAGGCCGACGCCTTGTCGCTGGCCGAACCCGGCCTGCGGCGTGCTGGCCGCTTCGTAGTAGCCGACAACGTCGGCCAACACGTTGACCGACCCAGCGAAGTTGAACAGATTGATGTCCCCGAGCGTCGCGCCCAACAAGACCGTTACCCGGTTGGGCGTCGGCGGGCTCGTGGCGATCCAGTTCAGGTTCGACGAGACCGGTCTGGTCGTGAGGTCGCCAGGGTAGATCGTCAAATAGCTCGACCCCGTTGGGTCGACGACGGTGACGTTCATGACGACACCGACCGCAC
Source organism: Ilumatobacteraceae bacterium (assembly GCA_963805445.1). Taxonomy (GTDB): domain Bacteria; phylum Actinomycetota; class Acidimicrobiia; order Acidimicrobiales; family Ilumatobacteraceae; genus JAENVT01. Next base: position 14,570 of record CAWDUI010000003.1, read on the forward strand.
TGACAGGGACCGTGCAGTTGCCGTTCGTGCCCCGCACGGGGACCGTGAACGTGTCACCCGCCGTCAACGGTGCAGTCCGCGGACCGACATTGTCGGGCGCTGGTCGTGTGTAGAACAGACGACACGGGCTGATCGCCACGAACACCGCCCGGGTGCTCGCTGCCGGCGAAGCCTCCACGGACCGGAACATCGCTCCGCCCCCGAGCGTGACGGCCACTGCCGCTCCGGCTGCGGCCCAACGCGACCGCCAGATATTGCCCGCGTGGATCGTTGGTCCCCCTCAGCTCGTCGCGAAGCTATTTCAGGCAGCGCTATTTCCCCGCACCAAGCGGCAGCTGTACACGCGCGGAATCCAGCTGACAGCCCCCGCTCAGACTGCCTCGGCGCACGCTCGGTGGTCGGGAGTGATGTAGGAGGTCACCGTGCACATCCCGACCTGAACCCGACGCGTTGGGCGGGCTAGGATCACAAAAGGTGTTCATCGAGCGTGACTGGCCATTCGTCGGTCGTGTTGCCGAGTTGGCACTCATCCGCAAGGTGCTGGATCACCGGGGTCGGTCGGCTGTCGGCGTGATCGTGTGCGGGCACGCAGGGATCGGCAAGACGGCGTTGGTGACGGAGGCGGCTCGCCGGTTCCCCGAGGTGAGGATGGCGGCTGCTTCCGAGTCCTCGATGGCCTTCCCGCTCGGGGCGTTGGCGCCGTGGGTCGACGGGAGCCGGTCGCCGGCTGCGGCGAGTGCTCCGGACGACCCGCTCGCCACCATTCTCGACATGATCAGCGTTGCCGGTGAGCACGGCCGGACGTGCTTCGTCGTCGACGACGCGCACCTGCTCGACCCGCTGTCGTCGACCGTGGTGCAGCACATTGCCGACGCCGGACATCGCTTGCTGCTCACCGCCCGCTCCGATCGCCCTTGGCCGCCGGCGATCCAGCAGCTGTGGACGACGCGGGCGGCTCGACCGGTTGGACCTGGAACGGCTCGATGCAACCACGTCGAGCGAGATCCTGCAGGAGGCACTCGGCGGGACCATCGAGCCCTCCACCGCCGACCGGCTGTTCCGATCGGCGGCCGGGGAACCGATGCTGCTGCGCGAGCTGGTTCGTGCCGGGCTGGCGACCGGCTCGCTGACGAAGGAGCGCGACGCGTGGCGGTGGCGCGGGCCGATCAGCTCGCCACATCTCGGTCAGCTGTTGGGCGACCTGATGACGACCCAGGATGTGGACGAGCGCGACGCGATCGCCGCGCTGGCCTGCGCCGAACCGCTTCCGCTCGCCGCACTCGACCGGCTGGGCAGCGGCCCTGCTGTGTCGGCGCTCGTCGAGTCGGCGCATCTTGGCCGTCGACCCGACGACGTCCGGCGCGATCAGGTTCGCTCATCCGTTGTACGGCGAGGTCGCCCGCCAGCGCACGGATCCGGTGGCCGCTGTTCGGCTGCGGGCGCGGTTGGCCGACGTCTTGGACGATCTCGGCGGCGACCCACTGGTCGTCGCCACGTTGCGGCTCGACAGCGGGGCCCCAGTGCGACCGAGACCAACTCACGCGGGCGGCCCAACGGGCTGCGCGACTGTTGGACTCACCCCTCGCGCTCCGGCTGGCGGCGGCCGCCGTGAACGCCGGCGCCGGGATCGACGCGTGGATCGTGCTCGCCAACGCTCACCTCTGGATCGGAGCGCCCGATGAGGCGTTGCGGACCTTCGAGCGCGCCGAGCGGGTCACCACGAACGCGGCGGACAAGGTCAGCCCTCGGCGCTGGCTCACGCCCCGATGCTGTATTGGGTCGCTTGCCGTCCCGACGAGGCGCGGGCGGTCCTGACGAAGGCCCGCTCGTCCGCCGACACCGTCGGCCAGCGCCTGGCGCTCGATGCGATGGCGTCGAACTTCGAGCTGTTCGCCGGCGACCTGGCTGCCGTGCTCCGCATCGTCGAGGGGCCACTCGGGACCGGCGACGCTCCGCCAACTGCCGTGTGGTGGGCGGCGACGTCGGCGGCGATGGCCGCCGCCCTCCAGGGCAGGCTGACCGATGCCGCCGGCCTCGTGGCGCGGGCGACGGTGGCGATCGCCGAGGATCAAGATCGCTCGATCCACGTGTTCACGATCGCGGTGCCGGATGTGACCGCACGGCGACTCACCGGTGAACTCGCCGAGGCGCAGCATCGGGTCGACCACTACCTGGAGTTGGCGACCGGCGCGCCACTCGGGCCGGGCCTCGACGTCGCCCGGTTCCTCGCCGGCGAGGTCGCCCTCGACCGTGGCGCAGTGGCGACGGCAGCAAGCCTGCTCGGCGCCGCCGTCACAGGGTTCGAGCAGTTCGATCCCGCCGGATGGCGCGGGCAGGCGCTGCCGAAGTTGGCAGCCGCGCTGGCGCTGGGTGGTGATCGGTCGGGTGCGGCTCGCGCCGAGCGTCAACTCGCGGAGGCTCGTCACCCGCTCGTTCAGCATCGCCGCGCCGAGGAGCAGCTCGCGCTGGCGTGGGCGGCGGCCGCCACCGGACGACGATCAGCAGCGTTGCAGCGGGCCCGGCACGCCGTCGATCTCGCCCACGCGGGTGGTCAGCACGCGGTGGAAGCCCACGCCCGGCACGCCTTGGTACGTCTCGGGGTCAACGATCAGGCGGCGGCGCTCGCCGAACTCGGACGGGCCGTCGACGGCGCGTTCGTGCCTGCGATGGCGCAACACGCCAGAGGGCTTGCAGATGACGACGGCTCTCTGCTCGACAGCGCCGCCGAGGCGCTCGCCGGCTGCGGCGCGCTGCTGGCGGCCGCCGATGCCGCTGCCCAGGCGGTCACGGCCCATCGTCGCCGCCGGTGACGTCGTCGCGGCCCACGCCGCCGCGGCGCGGTCGGCGCGGTGGCTGGACGCGTGCGAGCACGCCAGAACACCCACCACGGATGCGGTGGCGAACCCTCTGCCACTCACCGCTCGAGAGCTCGAGGTCGCTCGCCTGGTGAGCGCCGGCCTGACGAGCCGTGCCGTCGCGTCGGATCTGGATGTCTCGGTTCGCACGGTTGAAGCACATCTCCAGAGCGTGTTTCTGAAGCTCGGCGTCCATCGTCGCAGCGAGCTCGACCGAGTGTTCGGCGAGGCCTCCTGATATCGAGATGGTGAGGATGTCGTGCGGGCGGTCATCCCGGCAGCACGAGTGCGCTCGGCGACTCCTGTGGACCGTACAGCTCGGCGATCGATCGACCACCCACCGTCCGACAGGTCGATCGCAGCGATCGGTGGCGAGTCGCACCCGGTGCTCGAGTCGACCACGTCGGCCGATGCCGCCGAGGCTGGGAACGCGTAGCCGAAGGAGGCGTCGGAGCCGCGGCCGATTTGGGCGCGGAGAGTCGGTGTGCTGACCGGAGGTTGGTCGGCCGGTCCAATCTCGGGTGCGCAGCCTCCACCCGCTGCAACCATGTCGTAGACAGCATCGGCCTGATCGCCGGTCGGGTTGAGCACGCCGGACGGCGTCGAGCAGCACGAGGCGGTCATTGGCCGGGGCGTCCACTCCGGCAAGAACCAGATTCACCGCGTCCTCCGGTGGCCGCTGCGCGCCTGCAGCCGTGAAGAACACCTTGGTGCCGTAGGTGGTCGCGCCCGGCACATCGGAGGGTGCCGTGACCATCACGTAGAGCTGGTCGCCCTGGTAGGCGAACTCGTTCTGGCTGGAGCCCGCATCAGCAGGAGTCGTGCCGGCGGGAACGATGCTGAGGCCGTAGCTGTACACGGTCGTGCCGCCTACGTCCTTGCCCAGGTCATTCGTGTTGCCCATCGGCTGCAGCGGCGGGCTGACCTCGCCGTAGTGAACCGTTGCGAGCTTGATCCCGGCGGTGATCGGACCGCTCCACACATCGATGTCCTGACCGGCGCCGGCCGCGTCGGCGACGAGATCGACCACCATCACCGATCGCCGGGAGCGGCCGACTCCACACGCTCGACGCATCGGCACCGGGGTCCCCGGTCGCTGCCGGCTCGGGCTGTAACGCCCCCGCGCGCCCGGATTGTGCCGCCGCACAGCGGCGAGCGCACAGAGGACGAGCACGGCGAATGGTCGAATCGATCTCACGTCCTCGCATTCAAGACGCGTGCAGATCGGAGGCGCATCCGTAGGCGACTACGGATGCGCGACGACCGTGGCACGGGGTACCGTCCACCGTCGTCGGACCTCAATCATGGTCCACACCCATACGGAGCGACGGGCTTCCAAGGAGCGTCATGCACAAGGCCACACTGCTGGTGATCACGATCGCCGCTCTCACCGCCTGCTCGAGTCAGGGCACTTCATCAGGAACCACCGTCGGCACGCCGGAGACGTCGCAATCGGCGCAGAGCGCGCCAGCCGCGACGACTCCGGCGACGCGCCGCTCCCTCCCAGTGCTGCGGCAACGACCGCCGCCCCTTCGAATGCTGCTGCGACGACCGCCGCGCCCGCAGCTACGGGTTTCGCCGGCGACGCCTGCGCGCTGATGACCCGCGACGAGGCGAGCGCTCTCGCGGGTGTCGAGATGCCCGAGCCCAAGCGGCTGCCGTTCGCGGCCGGCACAGACTGCATCTACCAGTTGGGCACGGACTACCTCATGGGTGTGGGGCTCTACTCGACGCCGGGAACCAAAGCGGTGCTCGACCAGAACGCGCCCCTGTTCGCCGCCGACATGGCGCCGATCGACGGGATCGGCGATGCCGCCTATTTCTCGGTCAAGGAGGGAACGATCGGCGTCCTCGCCAAGGGCGTGATCTTCACGATCGGTGGGCTCGTCAACAGGGTGCCACTCGATGAGGCGACGTTGCGACCGGCCGCCGAACGGGCGATCTCGCGACTCTGATCGGCCCGGAGGGTTCGAGTCTCTCCATCCCGGACTCGCCTGCCTGTGGAAGGCTGAGGTGATGGCGGCCGACCACTTCACTTCAGGTCAATCGGCAGTCGACCTGGCCATCGTCGGCGCCACCGCCTTGGTCGGCACACCCGCAATCGGCGTCGATGGGCCTGCGGAGTTCGCGACTTCGACCACGATCGAGATCACCGACGGTGCGATCACGTGGATCGGGCCATCGTCGGAAGTCCGCCCACCCGCCCGTGACGTGATCGATGCCCGCGGCCTGGTGGCAATGCCGGGGATGATCAACACCCATTGCCATGCGGCGATGACGTTCCTGCGCGGCGTTGCCGAGGACGTACCCATCGCCAACTGGTTCAACGACTACATCTGGCCGATGGAGGTCAACGTCGGCGGGCGCGATGTGTACGTGGGGACCATGGTCGCCGCCGCAGAGATGATCGAGGCCGGAGTCACGTCGTTCGCCGACCACTACTTCTTCATGGACGAAGCCGCCAAGGCCGTCGAGGAGAGCGGCATCCGCGCCAACCTCGGCTCGGCGTTCTTCAGCTCACAGGGCGACGAAGGGCTTGCGCAGTCGGTCGCGTTCGCCGAGGCCTGGCATGGTCGCGCCGGCGGACGGATCACGACCTCGATCGCCCCGCACGCCCCGTACACGGTCACCGACGATCGACCTGCGGGGAGCGGCTGATGCGGCCCGCCGGCTGGGTGTGCGGGTCCACACGCATGCCGCGGAGGACATGCACCAAACGCAACTCAGCGTCGAGGGCCGCGGCAGCACACCGATCCAGGTGCTCGACGAGACCGGGGTGCTCGACGCCGGTGTGATCATCGCCCACGGCAACGGCATCGTCGACGCCGACATCGCACTTGCTGGCTGCGCACCGTGATCGGGTTGGGGTCACCCACGGCCCGAAGGGCTACCTGAAGTATGCGCTCGGACCGCTGACCCCGATCCGCAGCCTGCTCGCTGCCGGCGTGCCACTCGGGTATTGCACCGATGGGGCCGCGTCGAACTCCACCCTCGACGTGTTCGAGAACATGCGCATCACCGCGATCACGCAGAAGCACGGGGCAGATGACGCCACGTGGTTCCGTAGCGGAACCGCGCTGCAGCTTGCCGGGCCTGGCGCCGCGGCGGTGATGGGGCAACCCGGCCTGATCGGCGAACTGCGTGTCGGCGCCCGGGCCGACGTGATCCTGGTCGACGTGTCGGGCTTCCACTGCCAGCCCATGCACGACCTCGCCTCGACCCTGGTGTACTGCGTGCAAGCCTCTGACGTGCGCACGACCATCGTCGACGGCAGGGTGCTGATGCGCGACCGCCGGCTGACGACGATCGACCGCGACGCGCTGTTGACGGAGTTCCGCCAGCGAGCGTCGGCCCTGACCGATCGGTCGCACGGTCGAACCATCCAGGGCTACACCACCTGAACGACCGCGGGAATCGTCCATCCGGGCTCGGCCCGGAAAGAGGCGCCGGCCAGCCCTGGCCTCAGTTGATCGGGCCGACGGCCTCGCGCACGAGCTCGTGGAAGACCTTGATGCCTTCTTCCCACTTCGGGCTGAGGAACCCCACGTCGTAGTTGCCGGCATCGAGGTTGCGCTGCACGTGCTCGCAGACGCGGGCGTCCTCGTCGGCGACCTGCTCGCTGAACTTGATGATCGCCTCGACGTCGTGGTCGGTGTCGTCGGCGAAGAAGTACTCGAAGATCAGATCGCTGTGACTGTGGCCGCGTGGTAACCACCGTTCGACGGCGAAGCCACCAGGGAACACGTCGAACGCGAACGTCGGCCAGAACCAGCCGAAGACGCCGAACGTCGACTCGTCACGCGGCGGCATCTCGTGGATGTTCCACTTGCGGTCGTCCTTGATCAGCACCTTGTAGTTCAGCGCGTCGGCGTCGCGGCTCATCGCCGGGTGCACCGTGGGCAGGTGGTAGCCCTCCATGAAGTTGTCGCCGTACGTCTTCCAGTTGCAGGCGACGTTGCGAACGCTGCGACTGTGGAAGCGGAACTTCTCCAACTCGACGTGGGCGACCTCGTCGGGGAACTTGCCGAGCCACTCGTGCAGCGGTGGAACCTTCGGGTCGAGACAGACGAACACCATGCCGCGCCACGAGTCGACCTGAATGGGATTCAGGTCCATCCCCTCGGGCAGATCGCACCCGAAGTCGCGCGCATTCAGCAGCGTGCCGTCGTTGCGGAACGCCCAGCCGTGGTAGCGACAGACCAGGTTGGCCTGATGGCCCTCGCCGTCCCACACGATCGGCCCGGCGCGGTGCGGGCACAGGTTGTAGAACCCCACCAGGCTGCGGTCCTCGTTGCGACGAACGAAGATCGGCCACCCTGCGAGGTTCTCGGCGACGTAATCGCCGGGGCGCCGGAGCTGATGTTCGTAGGCGATGTGCACCCACGACGATCCGAAGATCGGCCAGCGCTCTCGCTCGAAGACGCCGGGGTCGGTGTACCAACGCGCCGGAAGGGTCTGCACCAATTCCACTGTGCGGAGCCTACCCCGAAGGGGTGTGCGGTCGGGCCTGCACCTGCAATTGCTGCATGGCCATGAGGTCGCGCATCTGGTCCTGCATTCCCGCGGGAGACCCGTCGAGGAACAACACATTGCCCTTGCCGTTCTCGGCCATGTGACGGATCGACTCCGTCCACATCGAGAACAGGATCAACGACGAGTCGACGCTGTTGTCCTCGAGTTCACGCGCTGCTTGTGCCAGACCGCGCGCAACTTCCTCGCGGAACAGGGCCACACCTTGGCCGCGGAGTTGCGCCGCAGTTCGTTCCGCTTCTGCTTCGATGCGCACCGCGGTGCCGACTGCCTCGGCCTCCTTGGTCTTGCGGATGAGGAGTGCATCACCCTCGTTCGTCGCCGCAGCCTTGAGGTTGTTCGAGGCCACGACCTGCGCCATCGACGTCGTGATCGCCTGGTCGAAGGTGATGTCGTTGAGCTGCAGGTCGATCACGTGGTAGCCCCACGTCTCGACGGTGACGTCCAGGTTCTCCTTGACCTCTTTCACGATCTCGCCGCGCAACCCGAGGATCTCGGCTTGCTTCATGGAGGCGACGAATCCACGCGTGCTGCCCTCGACGCTGCGCACCAACGCGGTCAGGAAGTCCTTCTCGGTGACGAACTTGAAGGCGACGTTCTTGATCGTCTCCTCGTTCTCGTTGAACACGCTGTAGACCATCATCGCCGTGAAGTACACGTTGGCCTGATCCTGCGTGATCGCCTGGAACTGCAGTTCAACGGCACGGTTCTGCACACTGATGCGGCGGTGGATGCGCTCGACGAACGGCACCAAGATGCTGAGGCCAGGGCGCTTGATTGCGTGGTACTTGCCGAAGACCGTGGTCACTGCAACGTTGCCGGTGCCGACCGTTTTGATCGAAGTGAGTATGCCGATCAGCACGATGATGCCGACCACTATCCCGAGTATCGCGAGTGCGTTCATGGCGTCACGCTACGCCGCGCCGCCAACGGTTGCGCGCGGCGCGTTGCTATCGCTTGATGATGCAGTACACCTTGCGGAAGGTCTCGCTGACGTCCCAACGTCCGGTGAATCCGGCGGGGGTGAGCAGCACCGAGCCGGGCGACAGGTCGTATCGCACGCCGTCGTTGCCCGTCATCGTGGCCGTCCCCGACAGGCAGATGAACACTTCGTCGTAGCCGTCACGACTCGCCGGAAAGCTGCCGACCGTCGATTCCCACACACCGACGTTCAACCCGTTGTGCACCCACAGTTCCGACGTCGATTCGTGCGGCTCGCCCTTGATCGGGTTGGCTCGCGGCGACGGCGCGCCGAGTGCGATGGTGTGCGCATTCGGGAGGTGCGCCGCCGGCGCGGCCTGCCCAGGTCGGTGGTCGATGACGTACAGCTTGCGCACCGTCTGATGCACCGTCCACGTCGAGTCCCAATGTCGCGGCGTGACCCAGGCCGTGCCCGGTGCGATGTCGAACTCGCCGCCGTCGTGCGCCACGGTGACCCGACCCGAGACCATGCACATCATCTCGTCGTAGTCACCGGTCGGCCCGCTGAGGGTGCCCGGCGCGCATTCCCAGATCCCCACCTCGACCCCGTCGTACCCCCACTCCCACAACGACTGCGCAGGCCCGTCGGTGGCGGGCATCGGGGCGAGAGTTGCGGTGAGAATGTTCTGGGCGTACATGCCGTCCATTGTGGCCCACCAGCGCCGACGACGAACACCCCGGCCATGCGCGGGCGGTCAAGGTATGATCTCGTCTCCAACATCGCGGGTGTAGCTCAATGGCTAGAGTTCCAGCCTTCCAAGCTGGCTATGCGGGTTCGATTCCCGTCACCCGCTCCATGTTTGCCCAGCCCAGAGCTGGTCACTGATCTGGGTGTCGTCGCACTCGGGGCTTCCGCGGCATTGGCGCGGCATTCAGATTGGTCCACAGCGCGGGCACCGTTCACCAGCCACGGAGCGGTCGCGCCGATCGCATCATCTCGGTGGCTTCCGCGATGTCGAAGGCATCGGCGTCGAAGCCGGGCGGCAACCACTCGGTCAGCTCTTCGTGTTCCTCGTGCGTCGAATCACTGATCGCTGTTAGGACGTTGCCGTAGCCCCATGGGCCACCGCAGTCGTCGGGCGGGCAGGCGCGCTTGCCAGCGAGGCAGACGGGGTAGGCGGCATCGCTCCTCATCGGCTCGATCGCCTCGACGACGACGTCGTGCTCCCAGCCGTCACCGAAGTCGTAGTCCCACCGCATCTTCGACTTCACCGCCGGAAGCACCTCGCCCAGCCGAGCCTTGCGTTCGTCGCGCGGTGGGGGAAAGCCGAAGCTCTCGCCGTCTGGGATCTCGTAGAGCACTCCGTCAGCCTCGAACGCGTGCAGGTGACCGCCAAGCCAACCCATCGCCGCCTCCAGCACGCCCGACAGCGCGGACAGCTTGATGCTCGAGGCCACCTCGATGCGCCGCCAGACCGGCGGCTTCACCTGACGCAGCGTGACCTTCAGCCTGTGGACCGTCTTCACCTGTGTCGCCATCGTTCCTCCGGACCAATGAAACCAAATGTCACGACCGCCGCGTGACATTTCGCGGGACACGGCGTGAGCAGGCGTTGTCCACGACAGTCGCGTGAGTAGTCGCGTGGACAGTCGCGTTGGCGGCGGGACTGTCCACGCGAGCGACATCCCGCCGACTCATGATGTCCTGCTGCGCTGCGCCTCTCAGCATTCAGCAATACGTGGCAAGTCTTACGGTGCGGTGGTCGTGGTGTAGACGCAGCCAGGCAGAGTGCATGGTGGTGGATTCACACCGATCACGACAACGACGCGTGCCGGCGTGCCAGCGAGATCGATACCCGCGAGAACAGGTGCCTGGATGGGCTCGGTGGGTAAGCCGAACAGAGTCGCCGCGAACTCGGCGTCAACCTGGTAAGCGGGATCGAGCGCCATCACAAAGTTGTGGTCGGTCAGCGCACCTGCCACGAAGGATCTACCACCACCCAAACTCCTCTGGCACTCCGCCACGCTGTCCGGCGAGCCGCCGCTGGCGTCCAGGCAGACGAATTTCGCGATCTGGTCGGACGAAACGGTGGGGGCTGAGCCAACAGCGGTGCTGTCGACAGATGAGTCCACGCTCGCCGTGGGTGCGATTGTGCCAGGGGGCGTTGTGTCGAGGGGTGTCTGCGCATTCGTGTCGCTCGCGGGCGGGGTATCCGTAGCGGCACCAGCGCTGGCGGCTGGTTGCACGTTCGAGCCACCAGGGGCGGAGCGCATCCCGAGCCATGCGGTGCCAAGCATCGCCGGGACGACCGCCGCGGCGACGTGGCGCTGACGCCGTTGGCGAACTCTGCGGCGGACATCGCTGAATCCGGCGCCGCACTGAGGTGCACGGGCCGCGCTGTTGTGTAGTGACTCGGCGATCTGCTGGTCGAGTGCTTCGGTCATGACAATTCCTCTCTCAGGCGGGCTCGTGCCCGATGCAATGTGGACTTGACAGTGCCGGGGGCCATCTTCAGCGTCTCGGCGATTTCGGTGTCGGAGAGCTGCAGGTAGTACCGCAGCACCACGACTTGGCGGAGCGACATGGGCAGTCCACGAACTACGTCGGCGATGTGATCCGCGCCGAGCACCGCGTCGTCGTGATGCTGGTCCGGGGTGCGGCGCACAAGCAGCCGGCGACGCTGAACACGACGACAGGTGTTCACTACCGCCATGCGCATGTAGGCGTCAGGATTCTCGACGCGACCCCATTTCGGGTAGGCCTTGGCGAACGCGTCCTGTACCGCCTCCTCGGCATGTTCGTTGGTGTCGACCAGCAGGAATGCGAGTCGTACAAGCCTCGGGTACAGTCGCTGGTAGGCGGCCTCGATGTTCTCAGTGACCCGAACGTCGGTTGTGATGAGATCATCGGCGACCGACACCTCGGGCAAATCCGCATCAACGCTGTCATCTGATGACGACGTCAGCAGCGGGTCGATGTACATCTCGCTCACACCCTTCCAGACACCTGAAGGCCCCGAACGGTTCTGCGAACGTGCAGATCCGGTTGGCCGCCATGGGCAGAATCCGATCGCCACCGACTGGCTTCTCACACGTGCACGAACCCGATTGGTGCATGTGTGTGGTGGCTGAACTTCGCGACGACGCCGTTCGGCCCGCGCGGGAACTTCTTTGGTGCGCTTTGGCTCGCGGAGACTCTGTAGGAGTGTGTGAGTACACGACCGAGCCGAGCAGTCGAGCAAGCCAGTGGTGGGCCTGCCCGACGGACGCGTGGTGGCAGTCCCGGCCTCGAACGGTTGCTCACGAAGGCTGAGGCGGCCGAGGCGCTCTCTGTGTCGGTGCGCTTCATCGAGCGTTGCGTCCTGGAACGGCGCATCTGCTACGTGAAGGTCGGCAAGTTCGTCCGCATCCCGGAAGGCGGCGTGGCGGACTTCATCGAGGCCGGGGACGTGCCGGCGATATGGTGACGATGCGCACAGTGGCAGCGTCAGGCCGGGCCGTTCGCTTGCAGGGCAACGCCAATGGCCGCGACGATCTGGTCGGCGATGGCGACAACCGCGCCTGCCGCGCCGGCCGTGATGTCCGGAAGGTCGGCCGGGTAGCGCGCATCCACGGCCCATTGCTGGAGACGTTGGAGATCGAGGTCGCCGACAGTCGACCGAACCGGTTCGGGTTGCAGGGCCACCAGCACGACGAGGTCATGCGTTTTGCGGAACTGGATGGCGGCTTGCACGAGGGACGCCTTGAGGGCCTTCTCGGCAGCCTGCTGCGCGTGGAAGCAAGCCATGCGAGCCGGCAGCTCGACATCGGTGAGGAGCAGCCGGGCCGCGGCGAGGTCGTCCTTGGCGAACCGCAGCCACTCGCGCGGATCAGACTGCTTGGACACTCGCCCGCCGATACACCGGGCGGCCTTCGCGGGATGGCCAGTACAGGATCGAGCCGACGTCGTCGTGGCGCTCCGCCATCTCAACAGGATCGGTGACGATCACATCGACCGGCGCGAAGGTGTCGATCGCCGATCGGATGCGAGCCATCATCGGCCGCTTCTCCGCCGGTTCGATGTGATCGAACACGACGAGCAGGTCGATGTCGGAGTCGGGTCCGTCCTCGCCCCGGGCCACCGAACCGAACAGGATGACCTCGGCCGGGTCGACGGCGCGGACGACCTCGTCGACCACCGACGGCCACAGCTCCTGCAGCGTCTTGCCGTCGTAGCGCCCTTGCTCGTCGACGTAGTGCTGGACGGGCATGGGCCCATTGTACGGAAGGCTGAGAAGCGGTCTGTTCGCATTGGCCGTCTCCGCCCTCGACGCCTTGGGGCGGGCCATCGCATCGAGGGCGGCGGCGATTGCTTCGTCGCGCTCTTCGTGGCGTGCTGATAGTGCAATGCCGCTCGCGCCGAGCTGTGCCCGACGCTGCGCCATCAGCTCCTTGGTGCTCGCACCGGTCGACGCGGCAAGCGTGTTGCCGGTATGGCGCAGGTCGTGGAAGCGCAAGCCGTCGCAACCGACAGCCTTGCGCACCGCGTTCCACTTGCCGTTCCAGTTGCCACGCCGCAGCGGCGCGCCCTTCGGACCGGTGAACACGACCGCGTCGGGTTCTGGCCCGACGTAGCGGCGCATGTGGTCGGCGAGCTCGTCGACGACGAACGCCGGCAGCGTGATCGTCCGGCGTCCGGCGTCAGTCTTCGGCGGGCCGAACACCCTCGTTCCGCCGGACAACTCCAGGGCTTGCTCCACGACGTCGACCGTGCCGGCCGCCAGGTCGATGCGTTGGCGCGTCAGCGCCGTCAGCTCGCCCCAACGCAGCGACCCGTAGGTGGCGAGCAGCACGAGGGCGCGCCAACGTGGATCGATCGCCGTGGCGAGCGCGTCGACCTGGGCGATCGTGGCGATCGGCCGCTCGGGCGAACGTTCGGTGGCGGCGCCTTTGATGACGCACGGGTTCTTCACGATCAGCTCGTCCTCGACGGCGGTGTTCAGGATCGTGCGCAAGAGCCGGTAGCACTTCGCTGCGGTCGTGGGTGCGAGTCCGCTCTCCTGGACGAGGTTGGCGAACCAGACACGAACCTCGGCCGTCGACAGCTTCGACAGCTCGCGGCGGCCGAGCGCCGGGACGATGTGGTTGTCGAGCTGGCTGCGGTACAGCTCGACCGTGCGGATGCGCAGGTTGTGGCGATGCGCCAGCCAACTGTTGGCGTAATCCTCGAGCGTGACCTTGCCGTTGCGCGGATCGACCCAGCCGCCCCGCTGCTTGTCGGCACCGACCAGCAGCAGCGCCCGCTCGGCGTCGGCCTTCGTGCGGAACGAACCGAGCGACACGTGCTTGCCGTCGCCCACGTAGGTGCGGGCGCGCCAGGTGCCGGAGCGGTTCTGGATGACCGCCCCGCTCTCGGGTGCTCGGCGCTGGCGCTTGCGTACCACGGAGCCATCCTATGACTGCCGCGGCATTAGCGCGGCATTCACAACGGTGTGCAGCGGTCCACAAGGGCGAACAGCGGTCGAATCACAGTACCATCTACCTGGTCTTATCTCCAGGGAACACTGGCTGCTCGCCCGACGAATAACGTTCTTGTCAGGCTGGCTATGCGGGTTCGATTCCCGTCACCCGCTCCAATCTCAGCGTCGGGTACATGGCGGACGCTGCAGTGGCCGCGGTTCCTGACTTCGTCGGCGCTTGGCGGTGTTCAGGGTGATGGCGGCGCGAACGAGGGTCTTGAACGCCTTCTCGTCGACGGACTCGCCTTCTTGGAAGTCGATCGCCCGCCGGGTGTTGCCTTCGAGGCTGGAGTTGAAGAGTCCCGAAGGATCCGGCAGCGCTGCGCCCTTGAAGAAGGTGACCTTCACGACGGACTTGTAGGACTCGCCCGTGCAGATGATGCCGTTGTGCGACCAAACCGGAACCCCTCGCCACTTCCACTCCTCGACGACGTCGGGATCGGCATCCCTGATCAGGGCACGGAGATGACCGAGCATCTCGCCACGCCAGTCGCCGAGTTGCTCGACTCTCTCGTCGATCAACTGAGACGCAGTGCTTGGCTTCTGATGATTCGGTGGCAGTCGGAGTGTTCATATCTGGATGACGTCTGCCACGCGGCGAATGTGACACGAAGTGCCGTGTCACATTCCCGGCGTGGCGCACGTCAAGGGGTTGTGACAACGTTGAACGTGAACGATTTCGAGACCGAGCGACCCCGGCTGAGGGCGATTGCGACGCGGATCCTCGGGTCGCAGACCGAGGCAGACGACGTGCTGCAGGAGGCGTGGCTGCGGCTCTCCCGCACGGACCTCGACGACATCGACGTCGTGCCGGCCTGGTTGACGAGGGTCGTGACGCGGTTGTGCCTCGACCACCTGCGCAAGCAACAGACCAGGTCAAAGGCCGAGGCCGAGGCACCCGCCGAGTCGGCGCTGCTCGAGCCGGAGGCCGATGCGCTGCTGGCCGAACGGGTCGACGGGGCGATGCAGATCGTCCTCGACACGCTCGCTCCCGCCGAGCGGGCTGCGTTCGTGCTGCACGATGTCTTCGGCTATCACTTCGATGAGATCAGCGCTGTCCTGGGTCGCTCGGGCACCGCAGTCCGCCAGCTGGCGAGCCGAGCCCGGCGCAAGCTGCAGGGCGCACCGGAGCCGGCCACCGAGCAGGCCGATCGCGCCGAGAGCCGCCAGGTCGTCGGCGCGTTCCTCGAGGCGGCCCGCGGCGGGGATCTGGCGACGCTGCTCTCGTTGCTCGCGCCCGACGCCGTCATGCGCGCCGACCTCGTCGGTCAGCAGATGGGCACGGCTCCGCTGTACGACGGTGCGGCTGCCGTAGCCGATCGTCTCAACGGCGCCAAAGGGGCGGCACCGGTCACCATCGACGGCGACCTCGGTGCTGCGTGGATCGCTGCCGGCACACCCAAGGTCGCCTTCGTGTTCCATGTCGAGTCGGGCCTGGTCCGCGAGGTCGAGCTGATCGCCGACCCCGAGGTGCTCGCCACCTTGGACATACAGCGACAGAGATGAACCGAATCCGAAGGAGAGAGCATCCATGAAAACGATGACATGCAAACAACTGGGCGGGCCATGTGATCTTGCCCTGCAGGCCAACACTGCCGACGAGATCATCAAGGCCCAGGACAAGCATCTGAACGACGCCGTCGCCGGCGGCGATCACAGCTCACGAGCCTGCGCTCAAGGACATGAAGGGACGGTGGAAGCACCCCGTTTCCGGAATGCGGTGGTACAAGAAGGCCAAAGCTGATTTCGCCGCGCTTCCCGAGGACTGAGACCATCCGGCGGGCGGCAAGCCGCACATATCGCTGCGACGACGACCGTCACGAAAACGTATTAGCGTCGCGGTTCGTGAAGGTACCTTCGTCGCCTACCGGGTACGTCGACACGTTTGCCGCCGACCACTTGCCGGATCCGTCGGCCCTGGCCGAACTGCTGTGGGATCACCCCTCGCTGCAATACCCCGACCGGTTGAACTGCGGGGCCGAGTTGCTCGATGCGATGGTGGCCAGCGGACATGCGGCGAGCCGTTGCCTGCGCGATGCGACAGGGCGCGAGTGGACGTACGCCGAGGTGCTCTCCTGGTCGAACCGGATCGCCAACGTCCTCGTCGACGAGCACGGGGTCGTGCCGGGCAATCGCGTGCTCATGCGCGGTCCGAACAACCCCTGGCTGGCGGCGTGCTGGCTGGCTGTTCAGAAAGCCGGACTGATCGCCGTGGCGACGATGCCGATGCTGCGCGCCGGCGAGTTGCGCGCCGTGATCGACAAGGCCGATGTCCATCTGGCGTTGTGCGACTCTCGGTTCCTCGACGAATTGGTCGCGGCCGACGACAGCCTGACGATCATCTCGTACGGGGACGACGAGCGAGCTGGGCACGGCGATCAGCAAGCGCGTCCGACAGCTTCGCCAACTGCGACACGGCTGCCTCCGACGTCTCGTTCATCGCCTTCACGTCCGGCACGACCGGCCAGCCGAAGGGTTGCGTTCACCTCCATCGCGACGTGCTGGCGATCGCGGACACCTTCTCCGAGCACGTCGTGCAGCCCGGTCCCGACGACTTGTTCGCCGGCAGCCCGCCACTGCGCGTTCACGTTCGGTCTCGGCGCCCTGCTGGTCTTCCCGATGCGCGTGGGCGCATGCGCTCTGCTGCTCGAAGCAGCGACACCACCCCTGCTGCTCGCGGCGATCGAGCAGCATCGGGTCACGATCGTGGCGACGGCGCCGACCGCCTACCGGGCCATGCTCGACGGTATCGCCGTCACCGATGTCTCGTCGTGGCGCGCCGGCATCTCGGCGGGTGAGCCGTTGCCCTTGGCGACCCGCAAGGCGTTCGAGGCGGCGTCGGGGATCAAATTGATCGACGGCTTGGGGGCGACCGAGATGCTGCACGTGTTCATCTCCGCTGCCGGCGACGACATCCGAGATGGCGCCATCGGGACGCCGGTTCCCGGCTTCGCGGCGACGATCCTCGGCCCCGACGGCAACGAGCTGCCCGACGGCGAGATCGGGCGGCTGGCAGTCAAAGGTCCGACCGGTTGCCGCTACCTCTCCGACGATCGCCAGGCCAAGTACGTGCAGAACGGGTGGAACATTCCGGGCGATTCGATGTGGCGCGACGCCGACGGCTACTTCTGGTATGTCGCACGCGACGACGACATGATCATCTCCTCCGGCTACAACATCGCCGGGCCCGAGGTGGAAGGGGCGCTGCTGGCCCACTCCGGTGTCGCCGAATGTGCCTGCATCGGCGTACCCGACGACGAGCGCGGCATGGTGGTGACGGCGTTCGTCGTGGCCAAGGATCCGGCGATGGCCACAGATGTCTTCGCCAAGGAGTTGCAGGATCACGTGAAGAACACGATCGCACCGTTCAAGTACCCGCGCCGGATCGAGTTCCGCGCCGAGCTGCCCAAGACCGCCACCGGCAAGCTGCAGCGGTACCGGCTGCGAGCGGAGCAATGAGCTCCAGCCGGGTCCGCGTCACCACTCTTCAGCCCTCTCCGCCTCGGCCCCATCCACGTCCCCAACCGCATCGCCGTGCCGGCGATGGTGACCCGCCTGTCGGGCGACGACGGCTTCGTCAACGACGACATCGTCGAGCGCTACCAGCGGTTCTCCGAAGGCGGTGCCGGGCTGATCGTCGTGGAGGCGACCAGCGTGCACGGCGGCCGCAGCGGACCGCTGCTGAAGGCCTCGTCCGACGCGTTCATCCCCGGGCTCACCCGACTGGCGAGCGCGGTCCACGACAACGGCCCCGGCAAGGTGATGTTGCAGATCATCCACTTCCTGAAGGTCGCCCGATCGGGCTGGCGGCAGATGGTCGGCGAGTTGAGCATCGACGACTTGGAGGCGTTACCCGCGTTGTTCGCGGACGCGGCGCAGCGCGCCGAGGTGGCAGGGTTCGACGGCGTCGAACTGCACATGGCCCACGCCTACACGTTGTCGTCGATGCTGTCGCGGATGAACCGTCGACGCGACCACTACGGGCGCACGCTGGAGAATCGGCTGCGATTGCCGACCGCTGTCTTCGAGGCGGTGAAGGCTGCCGTACCGGCATCGTTCGCCGTCGCCGTGCGCTTCGATGCCGAGGAGTGTGTGCGCCACGGGTACTCGGTCGGCGAGTCGTCGCAGTTCGCAGTGCGCTTCGCCGAGCTCGGGGCGGCCTACGTCTCGCTGTCAGCAGGTGGCAAGTTCGAAGACGCCCAGCACCGCGAGGGCCGGCCGTTGTATCCGTACACCGGCTACTCGGGCGACCGGTGCATGCCTGGCGACACGTACCCCGACGCCGCCAACATCTGGATGGCCCGGGCCGTACGCACCGAGCTGCGCCGACGCGGTCACCAGACTCCGGTCCTCGGGTCGGGCAAGATTGGCACCGTGGAGCTGGCCGAGCAGGTGCTGAACGAGGGATCGTGCGATCTCGTCGGAATGGCGCGGGCGCTGCTGGCCGATCCCTACCTCCCTCTGAAAGCCTCGACGGGACATGCCGACGACATCGTGCGCTGCATCTACTGCAATGTCTGCAAGAGCCTCGACGAGAACTTCAAGACCGTCGTCTGCTACCTGTGGCCGAAGGGTTCGTTGCAGGCGCCGCGCCCTGACGAACCGAGCAAGGCTGACATCGGCTGGCCGGCCGGCACAACGGTGACGGCGTTGGTGGAGCCTGGTTCGGTTCGACTCCGGTGGCCGCGCCCCAACGGGCCGATCTCGGGCTACGACATCCTGCGCAGTGAGGATGACGCCGCCTTCGTTCGATTCACCTCGTGCACCCGCGAATCGCAGCTCGACGACCTGGTCGTCACCGGACGTCAGTATCGATACCGCATCGTGCCGTACGACTCGGCCGGCCGACGCGGTGACCCATCGGACGTCGTCGATGCCACCCTCTGAACGCGGCCGCACAGCCGTCGTCACCGGTGGGGCCAAGGGCATCGGCCGAGCGTGCAGCGACGCGCTGAGCGCCGCGGGATTTCGGGTCGTGGTGCTCGGACGTGATCGAGAGGCAATGCAGGCCGCCGGCCACGACCACCACGTGTGCGATGTCACCGACGAGGCCGCGGTGGTCGACACCTTCGCAACGATCGGCGCCGGTCAGCGTGCTCGTCAACAACGCCGGCGTGTCGATGTCGGCGCCGGTGCACCGCACATCGCTGGCCGAGTGGAACCACGCCTTCGCGGTCAACGCAACCGGTGCATTCCTGTGCACCCGCGCCGTACTGCCGGCGATCCGCGAAGGCGGATGGGGGCGCATCGTCATGATCGCGTCGACGTCGAGCCATGCCGGCTCGCCGTACATCGCCGCCTATGCGGCATCGAAGCACGCCGTGCTCGGGCTGAGCCGGGTTGTCGCCAGCGAGGTGACCGGCACGGGCGTCACGGCGAACTGCGTGTGCCCGACGTTCGTGCGCAGCGAGATGACCGACCGCTCGATCGCCAACATCGTCGAGCGCACCGGCCGCAGTGCCGCAGAAGCCGAACAGGCACTGGCTGCACAGTCGGCGCTCGGTCGCCTGGTCGAACCCGACGAAGTCGCTGCCGCGGTCGCCTATCTCTGCTCGGACGCCGCCGCTGCAGTGAACGGCCAATCGATCATCCTCGACGGAGGCACCATCCAATCATGAAACCGACGATCCCGTTCCACGCGTCCGCCCCGTTCACCGAGGCCTGGCGGCACTTCGACGTGGCCATCGATGGGCGTGTGCTGACGATCACCCTCAACCGGCCCGACAAGCTCAACGCCATCACCTTCGAGGCCTACGCCGATCTACGCGACCTGTTCCGCGAGCTTCCGCAGCGCGACATCTGCGACGCCGTCATCCTCACCGGCGCCGGCAAGAGCTTCTGCTCCGGCGGCGACGTCAACGAGATCATCGGCGAACTGATCGAGATGGACCCCCGTGAGCTGCTGGAGTTCACCCGGATGACCGGCGGCGTCGTGCAGAACATGCGCGAGTGCGCGATCCCGATCATTGCTGCCGTCAATGGCACCGCGGCCGGCGCCGGCGCGGTGTTGGCGATGGCATCCGACTTTCGGATCGTGACCCCGGCAACGAAGTTCCGGTTCCTGTTCACCAGCGTCGGGCTTTCAGGCGGCGACATGGGCACCTGCTACCTGCTCCCCCGCCTGATCGGCCTCGGCCGGGCGACCGAGATCTTGATGTTCGGCGACGCCGTGTCCGGCGAACAGGCCGTGACGATCGGCCTGGCCAACCGGTGCGTCGAGCCGGACGAGTTGCTGGAAACGGCGTGGGCATTGGCCAGGCGACTGGCCGATGGCCCGACCCTCGCCCACCAGACCACCAAGATGCTGTTGACCCGCGAGGCCGACATGACCCTGCACGGAGCGCTGGAGATGGAAGCGATGACCCAGGCCCATCTGATGCAGAGCCGCGATCACGCCGAGTTCCACCGCGCGTTCAACGCCGGCGAGAAGCCGACCTGGAGTGGACGATGACGACCAGCGCGCATCGGTTCGTCAATCCGGAGGGCATGGCGCCGGCGCGTGGCTTCAGCCACGCCGTGGTACCCGCCGACGGCCGCACGGTGTATCTGGCCGGGCAGGTGGCGATGGACTCGGCGGGCGCTGTGGTCGGCGACACCTTCGCCGAACAGTTCGAGGTCGCTCTCGCCAACGTGCTCGCCGCACTGGCCGGCGCCGGCGGGAGCCCCGAGGACCTCGTGTCGCTGGTGATGTACGCCACCGATGTGGCCGCATACCGGGCATCGCTCCCAGAGGTCGGCGCCGCCTACCGCAAGCTCGTCGGCCGGCACTACCCGGCAATGGCGCTGGTCGGCGTGACCGAACTCGTCGAGCCGGCGGCGATGATCGAGATCATCGGCACCGCGGTGATCCCCGCGAAGTAGGGCGACGATCTACCGCGTCCCGGGAAGGCGGAACTCGCGGCCGTTGCTGAGTCCCCTCGGCCGGAGCAGGAGCACGACCGCCATCAGTGCGGCCAGCACGATGCCGCTGGTGCTCGCGGGCAGGGTGAACTTCCAACCGAACAGCGACAACCCCTTTTCTCCCTCGGTCAGCACGGTGTTGACCAGGCTGACCGACAACCCGCCGAGGACAGCGCCCCACAAGCTGTTGATCCCGCCGATCACCAACATGGCGAGCACCAGGAAGGTGAGGTCGAGATAGACCTGCTCGGTGCTGACGCTGCCGAGCAGATGCACGTAGACCGCCCCGGCGAACCCCGCCATCGCACCGCTGAGCGCAAAGGCGATCAACCGCTCGCGATAGATCCGCACACCGACCCCTTGCGCCGCGGCGACATCCTCACGGGTGGCGCGCAGACGACGGCCGGACGGGCTGCGCTGGTAGGCGTACGCCACCACGATGCACAGGATCAGCGCGATCAAGGCCTGAGCGAGCCCGGTGGTCTCCTCCACGCCGGGGATCGCCTTGGCGCCCGGCCCGATCTTGGACCAGTTGCGCAGCACGTTCCGCGAGATGCCGAGCACCGCGAACGTGGCGATGCCGGCGGCCAGGCCGTTGAGCCGCACCAGCGGGATGCCGATGATCAGCGCGAACAGACCACCGAGGGCGGCGGCGAGCAGCAGCGTCGGCACGTTGCCGAGATGGGTGTCCTTGATGAAGGGGAACAGCTCCTTGAACACTGCCCCCTTCTGCTGCACGCCCATGCTGAACATGCCGGCCGAGAACGCCCCGACTGCGACGAAGCTGACATGGCCGAAGCTGATGACGCCGGAGTTGCCGGAGAACACGTAGACGCTGACCACCATGGCGGTGATCACGAAGGCGTTGTGGAACCTCAATTCGATGCTGCCGCTGAACGCCAGCGATAACAGCCCGGCCGCCAGGACCAGGGCGATAGGGCCCACCGAGGGCCTGCGCCGGGCGACGGATCGACACACCTCGGTCGCTCATACGCGCGCCGTCAGCCGTTCTCGCTGGAACAGCCCCTGGGGCCGCAGCAGCAGCACGATGATCACCAGCCCATAGAGCGCCGAGTCGAGAAAGACCCGCTGACCCTTCGGCAGCAGGCTGAACACCATCGAGTTGGCGAACCCGATGGCGAAGCCGCCGAACGTCGCCGGTGCCAGGCGGTCCATTCCGCCGACCACCACCCCGATGAGGGCGAGGATGCCGATCTGCAGCCCGAAGTCGGGGGTGACCGTCGGCCGTTGTGGCACGAACAGCAACAACGCGGCCGCCGCCAGCACGCCGGCGATGACGAATGCGGTGACGACGATTCGGTTGATCCGCACGCCGAGCGCCTGGGCGATTCGCCGATCGCTGGCGACTGCGCGCATCTGCAGACCGATCTCGGTTCGATAGAGGAACAGGTTCACAGCGAGCAGCAGCACCGCGCCGACACCGATCGAGACCAGAGGTCACGTACCTGATCCGCAGATCGCCGACGCGGAACGCCTTGCTGAGGCCGGAGAAGATGTTCATCGCCTTGCCCTGCGCCGACCAACGCTTCTGGGCGATGTTGCGCAACAGGAAGCTGACGGCGAACGTCATCACCAACATCGTCGCCGGAGACGCATCGCGCAACGGCCGGAACGCGAGACGCTCCATCAGCAGAGCCAGCGCCACGACGACGACCACGACCAGCGGCACGCGGACGAACGCTGACCAGCCATTGGTGGCGAACAGCGTGTACCCACCGGCCATCAGCAGTTCCCCGTGGGCCAGGTTGACCAGCCGCATCACGCCGAAGATCAGCCCGATGCCAAGCGCCACCAACGCGTACAACGAGCCCAGGGCGACGGCGTCGATGAAGTACTGGACGTAGTTCACGGTGCGTCCAGGTGGGGGTGGGAGCCCTCATCGACGCCGAAGTAGGACGCACGCAGCAACTCGCCGTTGCCGGCGTCGTCGGGCCCGACTTCGGCGCGGATCCGGCCGTCGGCCAACACATAGGTGCGATCGGCGAAGGCGATCGTGCGTTGGGCGCGCTGCTCGACGATGACGATCGTGCGACCCGCCCGCCGGATCGCGTCGAGTGCCGCGAACACGGCATCGATCACCGTCGGGGCCAGGCCGAGGGACGGCTCGTCGAGCACGAGCAGATCTGGGTCGGCGAGCAGCGCACGGGCGATGGCCAACTGCTGCTGCTGGCCGCCCGACAGCAACCCTGCCGGGCGATCGCGAAACTCACCGACAACAGGGAACAGGTCGATCACGCCGTCGAGGTCTCGCTGCAGACCATCGCTGGATCGACGGGCGACCGTGCCGAGCCGCAAGTTCTCGCCAACGGTGAGGTCGGCGAAGATCTGTCGGCCCTCCGGCACCAGGGCAATACCGAGGCGGGCGACCTGATCGGGTGACCGTCGTGCCAACGACTCGCCGCGAAACCGAACGTCGCCTCCCGACCACCCGACCATGCGCATGATGGCCGCGAGCATCGTCGTCTTGCCCGCGCCATTGGGACCGACGACTCCGACGACCTCGCCGGCACGCACGGCGAGGCTCACGTCGTGCAACGCCGGAACCGCGCCGTAGCGCACCCGCAGGCTGCTGACCTCGAGCAGCGCCGTTTCGGTCACGCCGCGGCCGATCCTCCGAGATAGGCCTCGGCCACCGCTGGGTGGTTGCGGATCTCCACCGGCGTCCCCTCGGCCAACGTGACTCCTTGATCGAGCACGTGGATACGATCGCACACTCCGAGCACGAGCGGCACGTTGTGATCGATCAGCAACACCCCCGCCCGGCGCTCGTCGCGCACCAGCCTGATCGTGCCGGCGAAGGCACCGACCTCGTCCTCGTTCAACCCGGCAGCCGGTTCGTCGAGCAACACGAACGCCGGCTCCGTCGCCAGCGCGCGGGCGACGCCGAGCAAGCGCTCGTCGCCATGGGCCAGTGTCGCGGCATCAGCATCGGCGTGAGCAGCGATTCCGAGCAGGTCGAGCAATTCGCCCGCCCGCCGCCGGGCGGTTCGCGCCGAGGCACCCGCGCCGAGCGCGGCGACCTCGACGTTCTCGCGAGCTGTCAACGCCGGAAAGGCGTGGCCGTGTTGAAACGTGCGGGCCAACCCGGCGCGGACTCGGCGATGTGCCGGCCAGGTGGTGATGTCGACGCCGTCGAGCAGCACCGTCCCGGTCGTGGGGAAGTCGAAGCCGCTGACGAGGTTGACCAGTGTCGACTTACCCGCCCCGTTCGGCCCGATCAAGCCGATCACCTCGTGGCGGCGCACGGTGATCGTCACATCGTCGAGCGCTCGGACCCCCGCATACGCACGGCTCAACGCCGCCGCATGCAGGGATCCGGTTTCTTCGCTCATCGATGCACCCGAGCGGGCGGGTCAGGAGATGTCGGCAGGCGAGGACGCCGCCATCAGCTTCTGGAAGGCCGGCTTGCCGTTGGTGAAGGTCATGATGCGGTACTCGCGGCCGAACACGGTGTGGACGGTGGGTGAGAAGCTGATCTTCCCCGAGGTCGTTTCGAGTCCGGAGAACTTCTCGAACTCCGCGGCCAGCGCTGCCCCATCGGTCGAGCCGGCCTTTTCGATCGCCGCGGCGATTGCTTCGATGGTCGCCGCCCCGGTGACGAAACCGCCCGTCGCCGGCGGGTTCCCGGCATCGGTCATCGACTTGATCAGCGCGTTGACGTCGGGATTCGGGTCGTCGCCGAACACCGACGCAAAGGTGCTGAACGTGAAATCGCTGAGGTCCGGGGGAATCCAGAACGTGCCGTCACCGGACCATGGGCTGAAGATCGGGGTCGCCACACCTGCATCGCGGATGCCCTTCACGGCCGTCGTGATGTCGGGTGGGAACGTGCACAGGGCGATCACATCGGCGGCGCCGGCCCCGGTGACGATGGTCGGGACGTTGTTGACCGATTGGTCGAAGGAGGTGAAGCCCTCGTTGGAGATGACCTTCCCACCCTTCTCCTCGAAGCGCTTGGTGAAGGCCGAGCAGACGTTCTGGAAGTAGACGAGCAGGCTGTCGGGCACGACGATCGCCGTCTTGTAGCCCTTCTCGATCGCATACTCGGCGAGCACCGCGCCCTCGTCCTGGGCCAGGTTGCCCATGCTGAAGGCCAACTTGCCGGCGTCGCCAAAGCGCGAGGGACCCATCTGGTCCGTCCCGATGCACGGAGCAACCGTCAGCAGGCCGGCGTTGATGCCTTCCTGGATCGCCGGGGTCGCGTAGTCGACGTCGCACGTGGTCAGCAGAACGTCGGCCTTGTCCTTGGTGATCAGATCGACCGCCGCGGCCTTGGTCGCCGCCGGGTCGAGCTTGTCGTCGATGAACTTGAGCTCGAGCTGGCGCCCGAGCACGCCGCCGGCATCGTTGATCTTCTTCACGGCGATCTGGGCCGAGGCGAGTGCCGGGGCGTCGAACGGTGCCATGTTTCCGGTGAGATCGATCGCCGCGCCGATCACGATCGGCGCGCCGATCGAGGCGGCCGCTGTGGTCGCGGCTCCTGCAGCAGTTGTGGCTGGTTCACCAGCGCTCGTCTCCGGGGCCGGTGTCGTTGCGGTCGTGACCGCCGGAGCAGTCGTTCCGTTCGTTGTGGCTGTTTTGGCATCGCTGCCGCATGCCACAGCGATCAGCGCAGTTCCGGCGAGAATGGCCGCAAGTGATTTCCTACGCATCGAGTGCTCCCCCTTGTTGCTTGCCCGACGTCGGGCGCCGGCCGATCAACTCACCGTCCACATTCCGTCATCCTGACGGTCGTCACCGATGAGCAAGACGTTTCGGAAGCTAGCACACGGCGCGCGGCTGCATTCCACGGTCTACCGTAGTGTGCCCGACCGTTCACACTGCCGACTCCGATGCGTAACACTTCACCCGCCCTCACGCCCAGAGCTGCGATCGTCACCCTCTACGGCGCGTTCATCCGCCGGCTCGGCAACTGGGTGGCGATCGCCGACCTCGTCGTGCTGCTCGCCGACCTGGGCATCGACGAGCAGTCTGCTCGGTCGGCGATCGCCCGGCTGAAACGAACCGGACTGTTGACGAGCGGGCGACACTTCGGCAGCGCCGGCTACGCAGCAGGCGAACAGCTGCTCGACGTGCTGCGCGACGGTGACGTGCGCATCTTCCAGAGCGAGATCGCCGCCGACCTCGACGACGGCTGGGTGCTGATCGTCTTCTCGGTTCCCGAGGCGCAACGCGATCGCCGACACCTGCTGCGCACCAGGCTTGCCGAGCTCGGTTGCGGGCCACTCGCCCCGGGCGTCTGGATGGCGCCGCGCCGCGTCGCGCTCGACGTGCGCCGCATACTCCAGCGACTCGATCTCGCCCGCTACACGTCGATGTTCGAAGGGAGGTACGAGGGCTTCGCCGACGTGAAGACGTTCGCGGCATCGGCGTGGGACGTCAGCGCGCTCGTTCGTCACTACGGGGCCTTCACTCGACGCCACCAACGAATGCTGTCTCGATGGGAGGCCCACGACCATGGCGTCCGCGCCGCGTTCGTCGACTACGTGACCCTGCTCGAGGATTGGCGACGGCTGGCCTACGCCGACCCGGGACTCCCCGACGAGTTGAGCGTGTGCGCTCCACAGCGCCGCGCCGCGTCCGAGGTCTTCATGAAAGGCGTCGGCATCCTCGCCGAGCCGGCCATGCTGCACGTCGAGAGCACGATCGGCCCGCGCCGGCTCGGTCGGGCGAACGCCTAGCGATCGCGGCGACCCTCGAACAGCGCGACCGGTTGTTGTTCGCGGCGGCGCGCCGTGCGGCCTGTCAGGTACTGCTTCGGCCAGGCATGATCGGTGTAGCCCTGATCGATGGCCGCGTTGAGCGTCCAGTACGGGTCGACCAGATGCGGACGAGCCAACAAGCACAGGTCGGCGCGACCGGACAGGATCACGGTGTTGACGTCGTCGATGCTGGAGATCGCGCCGACGGCCATCGTGGCGATGCCGACTTCTTGGCGGATCCGGTCGGCGAACGGGGTCTGGTAGAGCCGGCCGTATTCAGGGTGGTCTGCCTTGTCGACCTGGCCGGTCGAGACGTCGATCGCATCGCAGCCCGACCGCATCAACTCGCCGGCCAGCACCACGGCATCGTCGCCACCGAACCCGCCGTCCATCCAGTCGGTCGCCGAGATGCGCACGCTGAGGGGCAGGTGGTCGGGCCACGCCATGCGGACGGCGCGCACGACCTCGAGCGGGAATCGCATGCGATTGTGCAGCGAGCCACCGTATTCGTCGGACCGATGGTTGGTGACCGGCGACAGGAACGACGAGAGCAGGTAGCCGTGCGCGGCGTGGACCTCGAGGAGATCGAAGCCGGCCTCGACGCCGAGCAGCGTCGAGCGAACGAAGTCGGCGATCACCATGTCCATGTCGTCGCGGGTCATCTCGCGGGGCACGACGTTGCCCGGCACGTACGGGATGGACGACGGGGCGATGAGCTCCCAGTTGCCATCACCGAGCGGGAGGTCGGTGCCCTCCCATGGCACGCACGTCGAACCCTTGCGGCCCGAATGGCCGATCTGCAATCCGATGCGGCTGGACGTGTTGTCGTGGACGAAATCGGTGATCCGCCGCCACGCAGCAGCATGGCCGTCGCTCCACATCCCGGTGCACCCAGGCGTGATGCGACCCTCCGGCGAGACGCAGGTCATCTCCGTCATCACCATCCCGGCACCGCCGACCGCTCGCGACCCGAGGTGCACGAGGTGCCAGTCGGACGGCATCCCGTCGACCGCGCAGTACTGCGCCATCGGCGACATGACGACGCGGTTGGCGAGGCGGACCGATCTCAGCTCGAACGGGTAGAACATCGGCGGAGTCGTTTCGGAGGCCGGCCGCAGGTGCTCCGGCCGGCTGCGGTAGAACCAGCCGAGGATCTCTTTGGCAAAGCCTTCGTCGCGCAGGAACAAGTTGTCGTATGTGATCCGCTGGCTGCGGGTCAACAGTTGAAAGGCGAACTGCTCCGACGGCAGGTCGATGTAGCGCGACGTGGCCTCGAACCAGCGCTCACTGGTGATCGCAGCGCGCTGCGTGCTCTCGATCTGCGGCCGCCGCGCCGCTTCGTAGGCGGCGAGGCGTTCCGACATCGAGCCGTTGCCGTCGACGATCACCTCGGCGAGAGCGATCGCGTCTTCGAACGCCATCTTCGTGCCCGAGCCGATCGAGAAGTGCGCGGTGTGGGCCGCGTCGCCCAACAGCACGACGTCGCGATCGTCATGGACAGCGCTCCACGAGCCATTACGCACGGTGCTGAACTCCAGCCATCTGGAGTTGTTCCCGACCAGTGACGTGCCGTCGAGCGCTCCGGCGAATATCCGTTCACAGAACGCCTTCGCAAGCGGATCGCTCTGGCCGGGCGCGAAGACGGTCGCTGCTGTTTCGTCGAGACCGGCCAGTCGCCAGGCCTGCGGACTCGTCTCGACGATGAACGTCGATTCTGTCGGCGAGTAGGGGTACACGTGCGCCTGGAACAAACCCCATTCGGTCTCGGCGAAGAGGAACGTGAAGTGGTCGAACCGCTTCGAGGTGCCGAACCAGATGTACTTCGATCCGCCGCGGGCGATGCTCGGATGGAACTGGTCGGCCAGCTCGGTGCGAATCTGGCTGTTGACCCCGTCACAGGCCACGACGAGGTCGGACGCGCCGACATCGGCGAGCGATCGAATCTCACTGCGGTAGCGCACGTCAACACCGAGCTCGTCGGCCCGCTCGCTGAGAAGGTTCAACAAACGCTTGCGTGACAGTGCGGCAAACCCATGGCCACCCGAGCGCAGGGTGCGGCCACGATGGACGACGTCCATGATCGGCCAATAGGCGAACTCCGCCTCGATCCTGGTGAACACCTCGGGATCGGCAGAACGAAGGTTGGCCAGCGTCTCGTCGGAGAACACCACACCGAACCCGAACGTATCGTCGGGGGCGTTGCGTTCGTGCACCGTCACGGTCGCCGCGCCCGCCCGATGCAGCAAGATGCCGAGCAGAAGACCACTCGGGCCGCCACCGACGCACACGATCGAGAGTGGGCCTGCCATCAACGGCGATGGTATCGCGTCGTTCTTGCGACCGTCACAGAGTGGTGATACGGCAGCGAAGTCGCGCCCGACCGGTCCGAGATGATGATGTGCCGGTCGGGCGAACGTTGCGTGAGGGCGTCAGATGAATTCGGCGAACTGCGCCTCGACCGACTTGTGATCGGCGGCGAGACCGGCCGAGACACCTCCCGCCATGTCACCGGGGTAGGCATCTTCGACGTCGTTGCGGATGGCATCGATCATCGCCGCGGCCGTCTCGTCGGTGGTCATCTTCGGAATCGGCAGATGGGCGGTGAGCCGGGTGTCGACCGCGCCCGGCATGAACGCGCAGACGAACGTGCCCTGTCCGCGCAACTGGGCACGGAAGGCTTGGGTGACCGAATGAAGTGCGGCCTTCGACGCGCAGTACGTCGCCATGCCCGGATGGTTGATGCGGCTCAGGATCGACAACACGTTGACCATCGCCCCGCCGCCGTTTGCCCCCAAGATCGGCGCGAACGCCCGACTGACGGCCAGGTTCCCGAGGTAGTTGACCTCGATCTCGTGGCGAGCCCAGTCGTCGTCGCCGGCGCCGACGACCGGCGCGTTGTGGTTGACGCCGGCGTTGTTGACGAGCACCGTCACGTCGGTGCACCGCGCCGCGGCTGCGTCGATCGATGCCTGATCGGTGACGTCGAGGTGGATGGGCACGACCCGCTCGTGGGCGAGGCCGACCTCGGCGCCGTCCACACGCGTCGCCGCGTAGACCTTGGCGACGCCGGCATCGACGAACGCCTTGGTTGACGCCTGGCCGATCTCGCCGCCGGCGCCCGTGATCAGGACGACCGCTCCGCTGAGCTCCATCAGCCGACCGCCTTGCCTTCGCTGCTCGCCCATGCCTGCATCAACGTGTTCGAGGGCAGCGTCTCGTCGACGAGCTTCTTCGCCGTCTCGATGCCCGCAACGGGCAGGCCGGTCGGGTCGAGCACACCGATCTGCACCAGCACCGACGCTTGATCCCAGTAGATGTGCTCGTGGTACAGCTTGTCGCCGCGGAAGTTGACGATGGCCACCAGGGGAACCTCGACGTACTTGCCCGTGGGCGCAATGCCGGGAAGCATCCAATCGATCTCGCACGTGTGCGTGAACGAGAACAGCATCTCGTCGACCAGGCTGGTGGAGCCGATCGTCCGCGAGATCGGGATCAGCTTGGTGTCTTCGGGATTGGCGTCGACGAAGTGCCATTGATAGAACCGGCTGAGCTGCTGCGCACCGACACCTCCGGTCATCGTCGGGATGTGGTTGACGTACGGCTCGGCGACCATCGTGCCCATCGTGTCGGGCACGTTGCGCGTGGCGAACTCGAAGTAGCAGTGATCGTCCCACAGCTTCGAGAGGTTGAAGATCGGGCCGATCGTGCGATGGAACAGCTCCATCGTTCGGCCGTAGGCCATCAGCGCCGACGGCTTGTCGTAGTGGTCGCCCTCCTCGCGGGCGAAGGCGTGATTCTGGCCCTGGTACACGTAGAACGCGGCATTCGTGTTGCCCTCGAAGGCGGCCATCAGCGCCTCGCGGGATTCGGCCGGCGCGTACTCGTCGAGCTCGGCCATGTGGAACACGATCGGCACCGTGACGTTCTTCGCCTCGTCGGCCTGTGCATCCATTCCGACGCCGTAGTACGACACGGCGCAGTCGACATCGGTTCGCGCTGCCGTGAGATAGGCGAGCTTGCCTCCGAGGCAGTAACCGACGCAGCCGACCCCACCGACCTGATCGTCGCGGGCTCGCATCGCGTCGATGGTTGCAGCGATGTCTTCGATGCCCTTGTCGACATCGAACGCTTGGAACAGGCCGAAGGCCTGCTGCCACTCCTCCGGGCTGTAGCTGAGATCGAGGCCCGGCTCGATGCGCCAGAAGAGGTCGGGCGCCAGCACGACGTACCCCTCCTCGGCAAACCGGTCGGCCGTGCGGCGAACGTATTCATTGACGCCGAAGATCTCCTGGATCACGACCATGCCCGGTCCTGACCCCTTCGCCGGCTTGGCGAGATAGGCGTTGAACGTGCCGCTGCCGTCTTTCGCAGTGATCGAGACGTACTCCCCCATGGTTCGTTCCCCTGTCGCTCGGTGTGGACCGCGTGACTGTAGTTCGCTCATCGATCGTGCGCCGCCCCGGTCGACGAGCGCGAAATCGGGACGAGCCAGGAGCGCTAGTCTCCTCGTTCAGACGAAGGGGGTTGCGCATGCGTGCTCGTCCGGGGAGCTTCTCCCGACTGCGGTTCGGCCGGGACCTCGCCGTTGCCATCGTGGCCGCGGTGCTCGGTGTCGTCACCCTCATCTCCCGCGAATGGATCGAGGTGGTCTTCGGAGTCGACCCTGACGGAGGAAGCGGCGGGCTGGAGTGGGCCACCGTCATCGGCCTGTTCGAGGTCGCCGCGGTGGCCTCGCTCGAGGCGCGTGTCGTCTGGCGCCGCCGACGGATGCCGCAGGTGTGAGGCTCCCGTGAAGGTCCTCCGTCCCGCGGTGCGGTTGCTCGGGACGCTCCTCGTCGGCTGGATCCCGGCGCTGCTGCAGTTGCTGGGCCGCCTGCTCGCCTGGATTCGCCGCCTGCTCGCACACGGCGGCCGCGCCTCGCGCGGCGCGGACACCGACTGCGTCCCGATCCGGCACCCGGAGTACGTGCAACCGGACCCGATGATCTACTCGCAGTGGTATCTCATGAGCCTCGGTTTCGCCGTCACCTGGGACAACCCTGACATCGAACTTCGCCGGGGCGGCGTCGCCGTTCCGTCGAGCGACGTCGCACCCGACACCGACTACGAGATCGTGGCCCGCATCTGGAACGGCTCGACCACCGCGCCGGTCGTGGGGATGGACGTCGGGATGTCGTACATCGATTTCGGGATGGGCGTGACCTCCGTGCCCATCGGCGTGACCAAGGTCGACCTCGGTGTGAAGGGAGGCCCGGGCTGCCCGGCGTTCGCGTCGATGCCGTGGCGATCGCCGGCCACGCCGGGCCACTACTGCCTCCAGGTGTCGTTCGACTGGTTCGACGATGCCAACCCGCTGAACAACCTCGGGCAGGAGAACCTTCAGGTTGGGCACGCCAGCTCGCCGGCCGAGTTCGAGTTCACGCTCGGGAACCAGTCCGACGAGCGCCACTCGTTCGCCTTCGAGGTCGACACCTACGCGATACCCGCCCCGCCGCCATGCCCTCCGCCGGGACGCGACACACCGAGCACGAGCAACCGGCGACCCGCTACCCGGGCGCCGCGCACCACGCTTCCCGCTGTGCCCGACGCGGTGCTGGCGCGCCACGATCGAGCGGACCACCCTGTGCCGGAGGGCTGGTCGGTGCACTTCAGCCCGGAACGGCCGGCCCTGGCTCCGGGCGGCTCGACGAGCGTGAAGCTGTCGATCGAGCCGCCGACCGGGTTCGTCGGGTCGCAGCGCTTCAACGTCCGCGCGGTCGATGGCGATGAGTTCGTGGCCGGCGGGATCACGGTCGAGGTGGTGGCGACATGAGCGCCAAGAACTACACCAGCTGCATCTCGCACGACAAGCACATCGGGAAGGTTGCCGCGCAGGCGATCATCGCGGCCGCCGTGGTGGCGATCCCGATCATCGTCTTCGGCGGCGCCATCGCACCAGGCATCGCGGTGATCGCGCTCACCGCGATCATCGCCTACTGCCGCTGGTGGCTCTACGACCGGCTGATCTGCCTCGGAGGCGACCGGTGTGCCGTGGGCTGGGTCGGGCGCATCGAGCCGCCGTCGAAGAAGACACTGCTCGACAAGTTCGACACCGATCTCAGCGTGAACCTCGTGCTCGCCCCGCTGATCCATCCCACCTTGACGGAGGCCCAGAACGACCCGGCGCAGGGAGACCTGCTCAAGTCGAACTTCGGGCTGGAGGTCACACCGGTCGACGACACGAACTTCGAGAACATCAAGGCGGCCTCGCTGCATGTCGAGTTCGAGGGCGGTGGCGTCTACGACCTCATGATCGCCTGCCTGGCCGCGCTGCCATTCGCAGTTGCGGCAACGGTGGTGTGCGCGATCCCGGCAATCGGCTGGATCGCCTGCGCCATACTCGGCGGGATTGCCGCACTCATCACGATCGTCGGGGTCATCGCCGCGCTGCTCGACACCGGCGATCCCAACGACGTGAACCCGGCGCTCGGTGAACTGCACACCAACGATGTGCTCGGTCACGGCGCCGACATCCTCGTCGTCAAGGGTCGCTGGGTCTACGACTCCGCCCACGAGGGATGGAACGAGATCCACCCGATCACGCACTGCCAGAGAATCGGTCAATGGAGCGGGTCATGGTCGGGCACCGAGTTCGCCCCGCCGCACACGCGTGAGTCCATCGACCGCTGGTGCGAGAAAGTGAACGAGGCCGGGTCGGACGAGACGATCCGCAGCCAGTCACAACCCATCAACACCTGGACGGTGCATCCCGTGATCGATGGGTGCGGCGACGACGGCGACCGCCCGCCACCGATCCGCTGAACCGACCCGACACCTAGTCTGACGTCGTGCCCAACCAGCAACCCGAGGCGTGGACGTTCGGCCGGTGTGCCGTCGTGGGCATGGGACGAGTCGGCCACGCACTGGTCAGAACCCTGCCGTGGTTGGAGGGACCATTCGGACGCGGGTTCGACGGGGACGGTCTCGATGTCGTGCTGCTGGCCGTGCCCGACGACGAGATCGCCCGAGCAGCGAGCACCATCGGGCTCGGTCCGGTGGTGGGTCACTGCGCCGGCTCCCTCGGCGTCGCCGTGCTGGCTCCGCACGAGGGCTTCGGCCTGCACCCGCTGATGACGGTCACCCGCGAGGGTGCAGACTTTGTGGGTGCCGGAGCGGCGGTGGCCGGCAGCACACCGCGAGCCCTGGCAATCGCCCGCACGCTTGCCGCAGCATGCGGTATGAAGCCTGTCGCGATCGACGATGTCGATCGCGCTGCGTACCACGCTGCCGCATCGATCGCCTCGAACTTCCTCGTGACCTTGGAGGACGCCGCCGAGGTCCTGCTGCGCACCACCGGTGCCGATCGCAGCATCCTTGTCCCGCTGATCCGTGCCACCCTCGAGAACTGGGAGTCGATGGGAGCGGGCGCGCTGACCGGCCCCATCGCCCGTGGCGACGAGGCAACGGTGGCCCGTCAGCGAGCGGCGGTCAGTGAACGGGCGCCAGAACTGGTCGAGGTCTTCGACGCCCTCTGCGAGCGCACGCGGACCATCGCCAGCCGGACGCGATGATCAGGCGATTGCGGCGTCGAGCGTCTCGACCGATGGGGCGAAGTAGTACGAACCCGAGGCAGGGGTCGAGTAGTCGGTGAGGGCGTCGCGAGCCTGGCCGTTCATCCCGTAGATCGCTTCCATGCGTTCGCGAAGCGGTGCCTGCTCCCGACAGAAGCCCATGAAGTACAGCCCGATCGTTCCATCGTGAAACGCGTATGGCGTCGAGCGGCGAACCATCTCGGCGCGCTTGGGCTTCGATGCGTCGGCAGTGTCTCCCTCGCGCAACTCGACGTGCGAGAGGTGCGAAGTCGGCGGTTGCGCCTCGAGCCGGGTCGAATCGGCCTTCGTGCGGCCGAACAGCGCTTCCTGATCGGACAACGAGAGGCTGTTGAAGTACTTCAAGTCGTGCACCCAACGCTGGGCGATGCAGAACGAACCTCCCGCGCCAGGTTGCCCGGCGGGAACGATCGCCTTCTCGTACTGGTTCTCCGGCTCGGGGTTCCCCGTGCCGTCGATGAACCCGGTCAGATCCAAGCTGTTCCGGTAGATGAAGGTCGGCGTCTCGCGTGCCACGGTCATGTGCCCCTCGACCGCGGTTCGGAACTGGTACTGGGCCTCCCAACAGAGGTCCTTGTCGGCGGAGTGGATCCACAGGAGCAGTTCTTCCTGCGTTCCTTTGGCCACCTTTCCGTCCGGGGACTCGTAGCCCGGGTAGGCCTGGAAATCGTTCGGGATGTCGTCGGTGAGGTCGGCGAGCAATGTCGGTCCGAAGAGGATGCACACGTTGACCGGCACCGTCACGCCCACGTCGGCACCGAACGCCCGCAGGTCGCGGAGCGCTTTCTTGATCACTCCCAGATCCGCACCTTCGGTGCGGCTCATGTGGGTGTACCACTGATACTTGGTCAGATCCGTCAAGATCGCGTGCTGTGGGTTCGGCATTGAAGTAGCTCCAGGTTGGCTCCGATAGGTGTGAGCTGAACCCTACATCTGCGGCAGCGGGCTGAGCATTTCGGGGCTGGAGCTACGAGTGAGGGCCCGTGCCGCCGTGCGTCGCCAGCCCTCGGGAACTCGGGGGTCATCGATGAGTTGGGCAGCACTGCCTCGTCGATCTCGTCATCGACCAGGGAGTCGACGCGACGTGGGCAGGACCGCCGGATCACCGCGATCGGATCGCCCGTCTGCACCGATCCCGGTGCGATGATTCGCAGGTACGCGCCGGGTCGCCCGGCGGCGGCGAACACACCGGGGAACGAGTCGTCACCCATGACGATCCCGATCTTGAAGCACGGCTGCCTCGGCTGGGAGACCTCGAGGATGGCCGTGCCCACATGCCAGCGGTCGCCGATGTGCGCCTTGCCGAGGTCGATGCCCGTCGTGGTCAAGTTCTCCCCGAACGTCCCAGGCCTCAACGGGCCCGTGGTGGTCGCCCACCATGCGTAGTCCTCGACGGAATACGCATAGACCGCCTTGTCGACACCGCCGTGGACGCGACGATCTGCCTGGTCATCACCGGCGAGGTTGACCCCATCCAGCGCGACGGGGCCCTCGATCGGCTCCTTCCAGATTGCCGACGACACCTGCCGACCACGCCATTCGACGAGGCGCGGCGGCCGACGTTGACCGACACCACCGATGGTGCTCCATCTATCTCGCTCACCCCACCAGTCTCATCGGTTGCATCCAGTCACGCCATGTGCGACGTACTTCATGGCGACACAACCGTCTGGTCGCGCTCTTGGCGTCGCCCTCCCCCAACGGATGTGGAGTACATGTCATGAAAGAAGCAAGTCCCGCGCCCTCGCCCTCGGTTTGGCAGCGGTGGGGTGGCGCCGTCGACATTCCGCGTCGTACGGACGCCATACTTCACCATGGCCCGTTACATCGTCACCGTTCGCACAGCCCGAAGCCCGCAAGCGGCATTCGACTACATGGCCGACCTGCGCAACCTTGCCGAATGGGATCCGGGCGTGAAGCGGGTGACCCAGATCGATGGCGCTGGAGGCGGCGCGTCTGCGTCCTTCGACGTGGTCGTGGCATCGGGTCGTCGTGGGCTCACGCTCCGATACGAGACCACGCAGTACGAAGAACCCCGTCTGGTCGTGATCGGGCACGCAGCCGGATGCTGACCTCGATCGACCGAGTCTCGATCAAGGCGGACGCCGCTTCGGGTTGCCTGGTGACGTACGACGCCGAGCTCACGCTCAACGGCCCGCTTCGATTGGCGGACTTCGCGTTGAAGCCGATGTTCAAGCGCATTGGTGACCGCGCCGCACACGGCCTGGTCGTTGCGCTCCCCGGAGACGTGGTCGCGGACTGAACGTCGCTGGCGTGGTCGACTCGTTGATGGAGGTGCCGATCGTCCCGAGCTTCACCAAGATCGGATACCAGCTGCGGTCCCGCCTCGACCACTGGACCGATACGGCGGGATACAACCTCACCGGTCGCACGATCGTCGTCACGGGCGCCACCTCGGGGCTCGGTCGCCAGGCCGCCGAGCAGTTCGCCGGTCTTGGTGCGCACGTGGTGATCTCCGGGCGCGACGCTGCGAAGGCCGGCCGGGTGCGCGGCGAGATCGCCCGATCTACCGGTTCAGAGGCGCTGACCGTCGCCTGCGCCGACATGGGCGATCTCGACCAGGTCCGAACCATGGGCGATCGATTGTTGGCGGAACACCCGACGATCGACGTGCTGGTGCACAACGCCGGGGCGATCAGCGGCCATCGCTCGGTGAACACCGCCGGCATCGAGTCGACCGTGGCCAGCCAGGTGCTCGGACCATTTCTGCTGACCAGCTTGCTGCTGGCCCCACTCTCTGCGGCGTCGCCGGGGAGAGTGCTGACGATGTCGTCGGGCGGCATGTACGCCGCGGCCCTGTCGGTCGAGCACCTGCAGATGACCGACGCCGAGTACGGGGGCAGCGAGCAATATGCAAGGGCCAAGCGGGCGCAGGTGACCCTCAACGAGATGTGGGCCGAGCGGGTCGACCGCTCGGCTGTGGTGTTCCATGCCCTGCATCCCGGTTGGGCCGACACCCCTGGTGTCGCCACGGCGCTCCCGCAGTTCCGCCGGATCATGCGACCCCTGCTGCGGACACCGGCAGAGGGCGCCGACACGCTGGTGTGGCTGGCCGCCGATGATGGCGAGCCACAGCGGACCAGCGGAGACTTCTGGCTCGACCGCCGCCGGAGAGAGATCCATCGACTCCCGTCCACCAGGCGATCCGACACGCCGCAGCGACGGCGCGAGTTGTGGGATTGGTGCGTCGCCCAGACCGACGCCCGGATCGGTGTTGTCAGCTGACGGTCGAACGTCGTATCCCCGGCTTGTGACTGGCCGGTTCCGGGCGACCGAACAGAAAGCCCTGGCCGAAGCGGCAGCCCAACTCGACGAGTGCGGCGGCCTGTTCGGCAGTCTCGATGCCTTCGGCGACGACGTCGATGCCGAGCTCGTCGGCCAGCGAGATGATCGAATGCGCGATCGCCGTGTCGCGCGTGCGCAGGCCGAGCCCGGCCACGAAGAGGCGGTCGATCTTCAGCGCATTGACCGGGAATTGTCGGAGGTACGTCAGGCTGGCCCAGCCGGTGCCGAAGTCGTCGATGGAGATCGACACGCCCAGGTCGCGGATCGTGTGCAGGCTCCGCGTCGCTGTGTCGAGGTCCTGCACGAGTGACGTCTCGGTGATCTCCAACCACAGCTTGCCGGCAGGCAGGCCGGTCGCATCGAGCGTTTCGGCGAGTCGCTCGGGCAATTGGTCATCGAACAGCTGCACGCACGAGAGGTTGACCGCGACGGACAGGTCTTCGCCCGAGTCGTTCCAGGCGTTGGCCTGATCGCAGGCGATCTGCAGCACGTTCTGCCCGAGCACGATGATGTGACCCGAGCGTTCCGCGTCGTCGATGAACGCCGCCGGCGGAAGCAGTCCGCGCTTCGGGTGTTGCCACCGCGCCAGTGCTTCGACGCCGACCATGACCTGATCGGCGAGCTGCACGACGGGTTGGTAGTGCACGATGAACTCGCTGTTCGCCGTTGCTCGCTCGATCTGTGCCGCCACAGCCGGGTCGACCCGGCGGCCTCCGCGCGAGCGCACGTTGCCGGGGACCGGCCGATTGACCATGACGGCGCCGATGGCTCTGCCGCTGTCGTCGCGTACCAAGGTGGTCGACCCGAGCAATCGAATCGTGGAGCCGTCACGGCTTCGCACAGACAGCTGCCCGTGCCACCTTCCCTCGGTGTGCAGTTGCCGGTCGGCACGCATCGCGCGCCCGCTCGGACCCGAGCCAGGTGTTGACTTCGTTCAGCGGTCGACCGACGACCTCGGAGCTGCTCCATCCATACAGCTCTTCCGCGGCACGGTTGAAGCTCTGGACGCGGAAGCCATCGAGATCGGTGACGATCACCGCATCGGCGACATCGGTGCGGAGACCGAGCGCATGGTGGACGAAGTCGACGGCGGGAGGTGTCTCCAACGCCCGCAAGACAGGGGGACGCGCCTCGTGCCACGCAACACTGGCGATCCCGGCATTCGTGCGGCTCGGCTCGACGCTTGTCCTCGTACATCTTCGCGTCTGCGGCCTGCAGCACCGAGTCGACCGTCGACTCGGGTCGGCTGGCGGTAACACCGACGGACACGCTGCTCAACACCTCCGTGGCGTCGATCTGAAAGGGCTCGGACATCACCGACCGCAAGCGCTGGGCCACGATCATCGCTTGCTCCTGACCGAGGCCCGGGCACGCAAGCACGAACTCGTCACCACCGAGCCGGAACAGGCCGATCCTGGCGCCGCACGACCCTGCTCGTCCTTGCTGCCACCTTGGACAGCAGGTCGTCACCGGCGTGGTGCCCATATCGGTCGTTGACGTCCTTGAAGTCGTCGATGTCGAAGTAGAGCAGCCACAGCGGTCGGTCTTCGGTGCGGGCCAGCACCAATTGCTGTCCGATGAATCGGGTCGCAGCTCGGCGGTTGGGAAGTCCGGTCAAAGCGTCCGTCTCGGCGAGCTCGACGAGTCGATCCGTCATCAGCTTGCGAGCGGTGATGTCGACGTGGAAGAGCACGGCGCCGGCGCCGGCATCGACCGGTGCCGACGAGGCGCTGAGCATGAACCACCGGTCCTCGATCGGCGAGGGGCACGGATACTCGAATTCGAATCGCTCACGATCGCCCTCGAGGATCTGGCGAAGCCCCCGCGCAACGGCAGTCGAGGCGGCAATCGCCGAGCGATCACACACCGACAGGTAGTTGACGCCGAGACCGGTGGTTTCCGTCGGACCGCCATTGAGGTGGGCGAACAGCCGCCACGCCTCGTTCGTGTCGATGATCACGCCGTGCCGGTCGATGACGGCAGCACATGCTGCCAGCCGATCGAAGGCGGCTGACCGCACTGCCGCAGTCGACTCGGGTCGAGTTTCAGCGACCGTCATTTTGAGTTCTCTACCCAAGACGGAGGATCGGTCAAACCTCGCCGTATCGCACGTTGATGCTGCCGCCGCTGGCCTTCACATCGATCAGTCGGTCCGAGGAGGGATCGGTGCGGACATCGACGTGTGCGGATCCGCCCTCGGCCCGAGCCTTGACGTGGTAGTCGGTGCGGTCATCGGGCAACACGACGTCGACCTTGCCACCGTCCACGCGGGCCTTGATGGTGTGCGGCGAGGATGCAAATCTCATGTCGACGTCGCCACCATTGATCGAGACATCTGCGTCGCCGCTGGTGCCGGCGAGATCGATGCTCACGCCGTCGCCGCGAGCGACGAGCGACGCACTCTGTGGCACGTGCACCACGAAGTCGACGCCACATGAAGGCGAGAGCACACCGAGGCCACAGTCGGATCGCAAGCGAAGATGGTCGCCATCGATCGTCTCGGAGTGATCCGCGCTGCGGAGTCCGCCGTGAGTCGTCACGTCGACCGTCACGACCGGGTCGTTCGTTCCAACGACCCGAAGTGAACCCGACGACATATCGACATCGAGCACCTTGACGTCTCCGGTGAAGCGGCGGCTCGAATGATGGCTGTGATCGGTGACGAGGTCGAGGACGACCACGCCACCAGCCATCACGGCGACCGCGCCGATACCGACGAGGACTTTGGTGCGCAGTCGCCAACCGCTCGGTTGTTCGTCGGGCGGCGGCGGATGTGGTGCTCGGAGAGCTTGAGGGGGTTGGGGAGGAGCGAGGGTTGCGGTGTTGTTCATGGAGACACCATGACGAACCGCCCTGACCTGACGCTGAGGTTGCGCTGAGCCGGCGTGCTGTCATTCCCCAGCGAGGGGGCTGGGCGCTGCCGCTGACGGATGGGGGTGGTGCAAATGGGTGCGTTCGTGGATCAGGTTGACGGCCAGCAACAACTCGCGATCGGCAAGGATCTCGCGGGGCGTGCCTGCACCGACGAATCGGTGATCCTCGCTGAACACGACGCAGCGATCGGCCAGGTGATCGATGGTCTCCAGATCGTGGGTCGCCATCACAGTGGTCTTGCCGGCGTCGTGGAGCTCGGCGATGAGTTCGATCAACCACTGCTGGGTGCGCGGGTCGAGCGCTGCGGTCGGCTCGTCGAAGAGCAGCACCTCCGGGTTCATGATCAGCACCGAAGCGATCGCCACCCGCTTCTTCTGCCCGCCCGACAGTTGATACGGCGCTCGATCGGCGATGTCGGCAATGTCGAGCATCGCCAGGGTGTCGCACACACGCTGCTCGACTTCGTCGGCGGCCAGGCCCAGGTTGAGCGGCCCGAATGCCAGCTCGTCGCGCACCGTCGAGGAGAAGACCTGTGCGTCGGAGTTCTGGAAGATGAAGCCGACGCGGGTGCGAAAGCCGCGGTTGAACTGCTCGTCCTCCAGCGCGTCCTCGGTCACCTCCGAGCCGAACGCGGTGAACGAGCCGGCACCGGGGAAGAGCAGACCGGCCAGGACCTTCAGCAACGTCGACTTGCCGCAGCCGTTGGCACCCAACAGGGCGACGCGCTCGCCCCGATGCACAGCGAATGACACGTCGCGCAACGCTTCGAAGCGATCGAGATAGGCGTACGACACGCCGTCGATCGCCAAGATCGGCTCAGCCACCGACGGCACGGTCCAGCCCGAGCAGCATGACGATCGCGAGAGTGCACGCCAACACCCACACGACGTCCATCGCATTGATCCGTCGGAGCGTCAGTGTGCGTGGCTGCCCGGAGTATCCCCGAGCCACCATCGCCTGGTGGACCTCCTCCGACATCGCATGCGCCTTGCCGAACAGCGCGCCCGCCGCTCCGGCGACGAACGCCCGGCCTGACGTGACCGACCGATCGACGTTGGCAGCGCGGGCCTTGCGCGCCTCGTACATGTCGGTGACCGATCCGAGGAGGTGGAACACGTAGCGATACGCCATGCCCAGGACGAGGATGAACATCCGTGGGACGAACATCGCCCGCAGTGCCGCGAGCAACCGCATCCATGGCGTGGTGAGGGTCAGCAGCACGACGAACGAGATCGACGCGACGACGCGACTGATGACCAGCCCTGCGGTGCGCAGTCCCTGGCTGGTGAGCCCGACGCGGTGACCGAACCAGTGCCCCATCGGCACGACGATGTGTCCGGGCGTGATGAAGTTGAACATCGCCGGCACCACCACGATCCCGGTGAAGAGGGGCACGAAGAGCCAGACGCGTTTGATGAAGTACAGCACCGGGATCCGCGATGCAGCGGAGATCAACACGGCGACCGCGTAAGCAGCGAGCAGCACGGGAATGTTGCGGAGGAAGGCGACTGCGACCACGAATGCAAACATGGTGACCGCTTTGGCACGTGGATCGATCCGTTGCAGCAAGCCTGGCCGTGCAGCGATGTCGTCGGTGAACAACGAGTGTCGGATCACGTTCGAAGCGCCCGTGATCGTCTTGTCGATGAAGTTCGTCTTGTTGCGCCTACCGATGCAGCCGCACGGGCACAGGCCGACCTCGCCTTGCAGCAGCCACGCCGGCGTCAGCGACGTACGCTCTTGCGTCGGCGAATCGATGCCGGCGATCACGACGACGCCACGCGCAGAGCGATCGGCGCGCAGCCGAGCGATGAATCGAACGATGACGAACGTGAGGAACACCAAGAGCGAGATGGCGCCAACGCCGACGAGGGCGGAGGCGACGTACGCGATGTCGGAGTGCTCGCCGCCTCCGAACCCGTAACCGCCCAGTACGGCGTGGTCCCAGAACGAGCTCCATCTCGCAAGACCGGCCGGAACTGCCTGGAGGTTGTACCGACCGAGATCGAGGTCCTGTGGCCTGCCCTCACCGAACGCGCCGCCCGGAGCAAGCAGGCCGAGCGGGGTCAGGACGACAAGCAGCCCCAAGCCGAGCACGACCCAGCGCCAACCGAGCGGCCGCCGGGCCGGCATCTCACCATCGAGTTGCACCTTCGGATGATTGATCCGCA
This sequence comes from Ilumatobacteraceae bacterium, assembly GCA_963805445.1. GTDB lineage: Bacteria > Actinomycetota > Acidimicrobiia > Acidimicrobiales > Ilumatobacteraceae > JAENVT01. The sequence goes on from CAWDUI010000003.1 coordinate 56,937, forward strand.
GGACCGGCACATTGGCCCGCTGCAGGTATGCAATCACACCGAAGGTGAGCGCGAACTCGGCCAGCCCGGCAACGGTCAGATGCGCCAGCGCCATTGCCGGGAGGGTCTGGGAGAGATGAAACGGAGCGTAGAGGGGTGTGCCATCAGCGGCCTTGAACAGGTCCGGCTGGAGACCGAACTCGACCGCGGCACACATCGCCGATGCGTTGAGCCCGACGTAGGCTCCGAAGCCCGCAGCAATCGCGCGACGGGGGTTCGTCAAGGTCATCTTGCGGGACAGCGCACGGTAGACGCCATAGCCGACAAACGGCAGGACAACGGCCATGTTGAAACAGTTCACGCCGATCGCCAGCACACCACCATCCCCGAAGAACAGCGCCTGGATGAACAACGCTGCGGACACCGCGATCACGGCCGCCCACGGACCGAGCAGTATTGCGGTCAGCGTGCCGGCAACACCGTGGGCCGTCGTGCCGTCCGGCACCGGGATGTTGAACATCATCACGATGAAGCTGAACGAGGCACCGAGGGCGACATACGGAACGTATCTCGAGGTGATCACCGAGCGGACCCGTCGACCGGCGACGACCCAGAACGGGACCATCGCCGCACCCAGGGTTCCGCAGGTCGACGGGCTGAGGTATCCGTCCGGTATGTGCACAACACCCCCTCTCAGGCCCTGCCCGTATTGCGAACCACTTGCAAAATGAGTCTGACAAACGTCTTCGATGGCGTCAACCCCCGAACCCGCGCTGGGCGGCGCAATAGGCGACAATTTGTGTAACGGTCGTCTTCTCGGACACGATCTCGCAACACACAGTTCGCCACGCCGCGCGGACGAGAAGGGATATCCATGGTCAAGCCGTCATTCGGCATCTTCGATCACATCGAAGACATTCCCGGCACCTCGACTCCGCAGCTGTTGAAGGACCGGCTCGATCTGATCAGAATGGCCGACGAAGCCGGGTTCGCCGGCTTTCACCTCGCCGAGCACCATGGAACGGACCTGTGCATGGCGCCGAATCAGGAGGTGTTCATCGCCGCAGCGAGCCAGATCACCAAGAACATCCGTCTCGGGCCGCTGGTGAAGCTGCTCCCCCTGCATCACCCGGTGCGGATCATCGAGGACATGGTCGTGGTCGACAACCTGACCAACGGTCGCCTCGACTTCGGCGTGGGCCGCGGTGTCGCGCCGATCGAGCACTACTGGTTCGGCAGCAACTGGCATGATTCGAAGGATCGCTTCGTCGACGTGCTGGGAATCATCTGCGAGGCGTTCGCGACGGGCGAGATCAGCAGCGAGAACTCGAAGTTCTACGACTTTCCGACGATCCCGCTGTCGACAAAGCCGGTCCAGAACCCGATCCCGTTCTGGTACCCCGGTAGCCCGATCACGGCCGGACGACATGGCATGAACCTGATGTGGCCGGGACCGATCGATCAGGCCGCTCACGACCTCTACGTCGAGACATGGAACGCGCACCGGGGTGACACCCATCGCGTCGACGGGCCCGATTCCGTGCCACGCGTCGGCTGCACCATGGTGCTGGCAATCAGTCCGACGGAGAGCGAGTCGCTCGACGTCGTTCGTCGCACGATGGGTGGTCTGATGCGACGAACCCACAACGTGCACAAGTTCGATCATCTCGTGTTGAGCGACGAGGAGTGCGATGCCGCGCTCGGACCGCTGCGCAACATCATGTCCCACATGGAGGCGGCGATTCAGTTCGGCGCAGGGACTGCCGAACAGATCAAGGACCGTTTCGCCGCCGTCCTCGAGCCCGGCTTGACCGACTACATCGTGTTGCAGCTCCCCGCGGGCGACATGACGCTCGACGAGGCAAAGCGAACGATGGACCTTTTCTGCAGCGAGGTGAAGCCGGCGCTCGAGGCTGCCGCCTGATGAAGCAGCCATGAGCACGCCGGACACGTACGTCGAGCGCGCCGAACTGCTGGTCGGCAAGGAACTCGTCGACGTCGTCGAGAACGAGGCGCTCCCGGCAAGTGGCGTCGATCCCGAGCGGTTCTGGCGCGGGCTGTCGGAGTTGATCCACGTCCTGTCGCCGCGCAACACCGAACTGCTGTCGATTCGGGCCGCGCTCCAGGCATCGATCGACGCCTGGCACCGCCAGCACCCCGGCGAGGTCCACGACGCGGACGGCTACCGCGTCTTCCTCGAGGAGATCGGCTACCTGGCTCCGGCAGGGCCGGCGTTCACCATCGACACCGACCGCCTGGACCCCGAGATCTCCACGATTGCTGGCCCCCAACTCGTCGTCCCGGTCACGAACGCGCGCTACGCGATCAACGCCGCCAACGCACGCTGGGGATCGCTCTACGACGCCGTGTACGGGACCGACTCGCTCGGCGACCAGCCACCGGGAGGTCCGTACGATGCGACCCGCGGCGCCCGGGTCATCGCGTGGGTTCGGGCCCTGCTCGACGATGTCACGCCGTTGATCGGGTCGAACGGCGGTCGGGCCACGCATGCCGACGCGACGGGCTACAGCGTGGTCGATGGAACCGTCGTTGTCGCCCAGTCCGACGGGTCGACCGGCGTGCTCGAGGACCCGGATGCGTTCGCCGGCTACACCGGCGAACCGGACGCGCCCAGTTCGATCCTGCTGGAGCAGCACGGGCTGGGCATCGAGATCATCATCAACCGAGATCACGACATCGGCTCGACGGATCCGGCAGGTATCGCCGACGTGGTGCTCGAATCGGCTCTGACGTCGATCATGGACTTCGAGGACTCGATCGCCGCTGTCGACAGCGCCGACAAGGCCCTTGCCTACCACAACTGGCTCGGCCTGATCACCGGCACCCTCACCGAGCAGGTCACCAAGAACGGGCACACGTTCACGCGTCGCCTCGCCGACGATCGGGTGTTCACCGCGCCCGACGGCTCGGCGGTCGTTCGCCGAGGACGGGCGCTGATGCTGGTGCGTAACGTCGGCCACCTGATGACCACGCCCGCGGTGCTCGATCGCGACGGATCACCGGTCTACGAGGGGCTGCTCGACGCAATGATCACCGTGCTGTGCGCGATGCCCAGCCTGCTGCCGGGCGCGATCTCGGCCAACTCCCGCACGGGCTCGATCTACGTGGTCAAGCCGAAGATGCACGGGCCCGACGAGGTTGCCTTCACCGATCAGATCTTCACTTTTGTCGAGGACGTGCTGGGCCTGCAGCCGAACACCGTGAAGATCGGCATCATGGACGAGGAACGCCGCACGACGGTCAACCTCGCCGAGTGCATTCGTGCTGCCAGGACGCGAGTTGCGTTCATCAACACCGGATTTCTCGATCGAACCGGCGACGAGATCCACACCTCGATGGCGGCCGGACCGATGGTGCGCAAGACCGACATGAAGTCGCAGCGCTGGATCCAGGCGTACGAGGATTGGAACGTCGACGTCGGCATCGCCTGCGGGCTACCGGGCCATGCACAAATCGGCAAGGGCATGTGGGCAGCACCGGATCTGATGGCCGACATGCTGGCGCAGAAGGTGCAGCACCCGCTCGCGGGGGCGAACTGCGCTTGGGTCCCGTCGCCCACTGCGGCGACGCTGCACGCGACGCACTACCTCCGCGTCGACGTGCACCAGCGTCAACGCGAACTGGCCCACGCCCTCTTCGCGGACGGCCCTCGGGCCACCCTCGGCGATCTGTTGCGCATTCCGTTGGCCACCGCGACCAATTGGAGTGCTGACGAGATCCAGGCAGAGCTCGACAACAACGCGCAGGGCATCTTGGGGTACGTGGTGCGATGGGTGGACCAGGGCGTGGGGTGTTCGAAGGTGCCCGACATTCGCGATGTCGCGCTGATGGAAGACCGGGCCACGTGTCGGATCTCGTCGCAGCACATCGCCAACTGGCTGCTCCATGGAGTGGCCTCGCACGACGTCGTGATGGAGACGATGCGACGCATGGCCGCGGTGGTCGACCGCCAGAACGCAGACGATGCGGAGTACACGCCGATGGCGCCGGGATACGACGGCACAGCCTTTCGGGCCGCATGCGATCTCGTGCTGTCGGGCGTCGAGCAACCGTCGGGCTACACCGAGCCGATCCTGCATGCGCGGCGGCTGGAGCGCAAGGCGCTCAGTCCCAACTAGACGTCAGCCGTCGAGACGCAACTGCCCACGGAGACCGCTGATCTCGACGAGGCGGGTGATACCCGGGGTGGGGTTGACGATGACCAGGTCTCCACCCGTCGCGGGCCCTGGTGGCGGCTTCGATCAAGACCCGCAAGCCACTCGAGTCCATGAACGACACGCCCGCCATATCAACGGTGACCACGCCGGTTGGCAGCTCAACCATCGCAGCTGCCAGCGTGGGCGCGGTGTGAGCATCGATCTCACCAGAGACTTCCCAGCCGGTGGCGAGGGAGGAAATCTCTAAGCGCGCGCCGAGGTCGGACATGGCGTGACACGGTACTCGGTGCGGCCCCGACGTCACCACCCAGCCGGACCATGATCACCCCTTCGGGCGACATGCCGAGAACTACACGTCGTCGGCGTCCAGCCAGTCGCGCATCTTCTCGAACGACGCACGCAGCAGACGAGAGACCTGCATCTGCGAGACGCCCACCGCCGCGGCGATCTGCTCCTGCGACTGCTGCTCGTAGAACCGCAACCGCACGATCTCCTGCTCGCGCTCGGGCAACTGAACCAGCAAACGCTCGACCAGGTCGGCATCAGCGGCGTGCGCGTACCCCGTTTCCTCCGAGGCCAGCGCGTCGATCCGATCCAGCGGTGTTTCACTGTCCCCGTCGCTGCTGCCGGCCTGAATCGTGCCAACGTGGTAGGCGGACGATGCAGCCAGCCCGCGCAGCACGTCATCCCGATCGATGTCGAGGTGCGCGGCGATCTCGTCGACCGACGGGGACCGACCTGACTTCTGGACCAGTTCGTCCGTCGCCCGGCGGACCAGGAGGTGAAGGTCCTTGGCGGAGCGCGGCACTCTCACGACCCAGCTGTGATCCCGGAAGTGCCGCTTCAGCTCCCCTTCGATCGTGGTACCGGCAAACGACGCGAAGGGCACGCCGTAGTCGGGGTCGAATCGGTCGACCGCCTTGACCAGGCCCAGCATCGCCACCTGGCGGAGATCCTCGTCGCCGATGCCGGGGCGGCTGTATCGCTTGGCGATGTGTGCGGCGAGGCCCATGTGTCGCTCGACCAGTCGGTTACGGGTCGAACGGCTGCGCGTCGAAGCAAACTCGTGGAAGAGCTCGAGGTCTTCGAGGTCGGTAGCGCCGGGAGAGTCCGTGTGCTCACGCTACCCGGCAGGCAAATCTCCTGGTGGATACGAATCCTGGTTGTGTGGCGTCGGCCGCAAGGTCGCGGTGACCACGAAGGTGTCCGATGCGGTTTGGTCGATCTCGACCTTGTCTGACAACTTCCCGACGATCAGCAGCCCTCTCCCACGGACCGCGGTCGCGGTTTCGGGACCCCATGCCTCGCGAGACGGCAGCGTGTGGTGCTCGCCGAAGCTGGTGATCCGTACGACCACGGAGCGGTCGGATCTGATACGAACGACGAGTCCGTAACGCTGCCCCGGCGAAGCCTGGATCGCGTTCGTCGCCAACTCGCTGACGACGAGCCGCGCACGCTCCTCGACGTCGGGGTCGACGGTCGAGGACTGCAGGGAGGCGGCCACGTCGTTGCGAAGATCGCGCAACGTGTGCGGGTTACCTGCGTAATCCCGTTCGAGTACGACCAGGCCGCACGGCTCGTCCGCACTCATCGGATTCAGATGTCCCGCTGGCCGCCACACGCAGCGGGAGGCATCACGTGATAGTTGGCGGCTTTCAGGGCGGCCTGCGCCCGATTTCTGACACCGAGCTTCGTGTACAACCGTCGGACGTACGTCTTGATGGTGTCGATCGACAAGAAGAGCTCTGAGGCGATCTCCCCGTTCGTCATGCCGAGCGCGATGAGGGCGAGCACCTCGTGCTCGCGTGTCGACAACACGTCGGGCTCCCGGGCCCGGCGGCCACGCCGGACGTTCTCGAGCCCGATGCGTTCGCCGCCCGCCACGCGTTCGATCACGTTGACCAGCCCCGAGCCCTCTTGTGACTTGAGCGCCACGCCAGAGACCCCGGCGTCGGCAGCGAGGGCGAGAAAGGCAGGCGCGGCGTCCCAGGTGTACAACAGGACGTGGTCGACGATTCCCTCATGCACCATCGTTCGGGCTCGGTCGATCGCGTGCCGGCGACCTGCGAACGTGTCGAACAATGCCACATCAGCACGACGTCGCGGTTCGTCGCCGGCATTCATCTCGACCACGCGGACGCGGTCCGAGAAGGGAGACAACATGGCCGAGAGGCCTTGCACGATGATCTCGTAGTCGTTCACGAGCGCAACCGAGATCGGCCTGGCGTCGGTGGGCATGGCCAGGGCATCCCCGCGCCTTCCGGCAGCCAAACGGCGGCCGCCGATCTCGGCGTCATCGTCCCACCACCTCCTCGGGGCCTGGCGACGGATAGCGTTCAGCGCAATGACCGCCGATACCGAGCCGACCATCGTCGATGACGATCACTTCGAGGTGATCGTGCCACTGCGGACCAGATACGCGTCGACCATTCGGATGATTGCTGCGTCGCTCGGCGCGGAGGCCGGATTCACGGTCGATGAGATCGACGATGTGCGATTGGCGCTCGATGAAGTGTTCTCGATGCTTGCCGAGCGCCATGTCGGCGAACGCGTGCGCACCACGTTCCGCCTCGATGGCTCACAGCTGACCGCGGTCCTCACGCTCGAATCCGGGCCGGTCGATGTCGAACCCGACGAACTCGCTGCCAACATCTTGCGCTCCGTGGTCGACCGCTGCACCTTCTCCAGCGAGGGCGTCACCATGTCGAAGCGGGCCGCGGAGATCTGACGAAGCAGAAATGATGCACCGAGACGATTGATCTGCGACGAATCTGGGTACTACGTCGGCTCCTGAGCTGCCGAGCCGCACTTGCCGGCTCGGCGGCAACAGATCGAAAGCGAGCAGAGATGTCGAACACCCTGAAAACCATGGTCGAGTCCGGTGCCAGCACCTGTCGGACCTCGTCGGAGCTGGTCCCGAATCGAGGAATACCTCCCATCGCTGGCCCCCGTCGCCAGCGGGCGCAAGAAGTTCTCCTCGGTCGCCGTGATCGTGCTGGTCGTCGTGGTCATCGCAGTCGTCACCAAGCGCAACCATCGTCATTCCACGGAGCCTGCCGCAGACCACGGGAAGTGACCGTCGAGTCGGCGCGGTCAGTTGCGTCGGATCACCAGCAGAGCGATGTCGTCATCGGGCTCGTCGCCGTCGGTCAGGCGGTCGAGAATCGACGCACACATCTCTGATGGCGCCAATGCCGAGCGCCCTCGACAGCGTCGAGCAAGCGCTTCAGCCCATCGTCGATGGTCTCGCCGCGACGTTCGACGAGGCCGTCAGTGAACATCACCACAACGTCGCCCTGGCCGAACACGAAATCCGCTGTGAGGTTGTTGTCGTCGGCGACATTGAAGCCGAGCAACGGACGGCGTCCACTCTCCAAGAGCTCACTCGGACCACACGCCGGCATCCGAACCACGGGTACGTGGCCGGCACTGGCGTACCGGGCGTGTCCATCCGCGTCGAAGAGCACATAGGCGACCGACGCGCCAATGGTGTCGGCACCCTGCACCGCGAACAGATCAACGGCCGCGATCGCGTGGTTCGGCTCGGGATCGTTGGCGACGGCCGTGGCGATCGAGCGAGGAGCTGACCCATCGCCGCTGCGACGAGACCGTGACCAACAGCGTCACCCACCACTGCCGCGATGCGGCCGCCGGCCACGTCGAGCACCTGGTACCCGCCACCGCCGATCGCCATCCCAGTCGCAGGTGGATCGCCGGCTGCCACGTCGATCCAGTGCGGCGTCCACGGCAGCGCGGGTAAGAGCCGACGCTGGAATGTGAGCGCGATGTCGCGGTCCCGTTCGTAGAGCGAGGCGCGCTCCAGCGCACCGGCACACCGCGACCCCAATGTGACCAACATCGACAGCTCCTCCGGTGTGAACTCGCGGTGCTCTGCAAAGGTGAACACCAACGAGCCGGTGATGCGATTCAGGATCCGCAGGGGCACGCCGAGCGCCGCGCCGATCGCCGGGCTCGACGGAAACTGCGTCACGATCACGACCGACCCCGCGTCGATCGCTCTCCCGGCAACGTCGACGAACACTTCAGGTCCGCGACGGCGGGGATGCCCGATGCCTCCCTCACCGACAACTCGGCGTCGTCGTCGACGAGCAACAACGCCGCGCCATCTGCGGCGATTCCGGCAGCACCGTGCGTCAGCACCTCCTGTCCGACCCTCGTCGTGGTTGCCGCCGATGCGATCCGACCGCTGACACGCTGCAGGGTGTCGAGCGCGGCGCGGCTCCTCGTCTGGCGATCGAACAGGACCGCGCTGTTCAGTGCCGCCCCGAGGCGGCCGGCCAACTCGTCGATCAGTTCGATCTCGGCGGTATCGAACGACGGTCGGTCGTCGCCGCGGATGAGCTGCATTGCACCCAGCGTTCCCAGAGCTCCGGTCACGGGCACCGTGATGACCGAGCTGAGACCAACCTCTCGGAGCACGTCGCCACCCGGCAGTGAGAACACGACCGGGTCGACGCGGGGGATCACCTCGCGGCGACCCGTGCGGATCACCTGCGCTGCGCCGAATCTGGCATCGGGATCGTATGGGTGGTCACGCAGCACCTGCTCGGCCCACTTCACCTTCGCAGGATCTCGGTGAGCCACGGTGATGGATGGCCGATCACGTCGCCGATCAATGGCGATCACGATCGAACACCACTCTGCAAGCTCGGGCACAACCGCTTCCGTGACGCGATGCACGATCTCGGCGGCATCGAAGGAGTAGGCCAGCACATCGTTGACCTTGGCGAGGTACTCCACACGTTCGCGTTGACGTCGTTCGAGGCCGAGCAACCGCGTTCTCTCCTCGATCTCACGGTGGCGCTCGTCCACGTCGATCGCCAAGCCGAACGCACCGAGCGCTTCGCCGCCGTGGTCGCCGACGATCACATCGCCGATTCCTTCGATCCAGTGGATGCTTCCATCGGACCACCGACATCGATGATCGAACCGGAACGGCTTGCCGCTGGCAACACCGGCGGCGACCGCTTCTTGGACCATGTCGCGATCGCGTTCGTCGACCGAATCGATCCAGGCCTCGAAGGTCCCCCCGAACTCGCCAGGCTCCACACCGAACAACATCGAGGTGTACGCATCCCACGTGACCACGCCGGTCCGCCGATCCCATGACCACTCCCCCATCCGCCCAGTCGCAAGCGCTGCCTTGAGACGATCCGTCGGCAGCATGATCGGAATCGACTCGGCGACCGCCCGATCGTGTGCCTCGCGCCTACGTGCGATCCAGACCGCGAGCGCGCCGCCGGCAACAGTCGTTGCCATACCCACCCAATGGCGCAGTGACCAGGCGATGTGGTCTGACCAACCGAGGGCAACCGCACCCGCCGCAGCGATCAGGGAAACCACGAGCGTGTCCCGGCTGGCCCCTCCGGAGCACGTGATCAGCGGAACGAGCACCAGCAACGGAATCAGCACCACTGAGCTCGACGTCACGTCGACCGCCGCGATCGCTGTAACTGTGGCCAGCCCGGCCATCACGAACGAGCGTCGACTGTCCCGATCACGACCCCCTTCGCGCAGCACATTGCAAATACTGGCAAGCAGACGACGGTTCCACAACAACGGGTCATGTGACCCTGACGAAATCGCCGGACGTCCCGCACACTTGGGGAGATGATTGTTCACCCACCGGCGGAGGTGGCGGCCGCCGGCGACGATGTCCCACCCCACTGGTACGGGTCCGTCTTCAGCCACCGTTCGTGGCCTGGCTGGCTCGCCATCGTCGGGGCCATTTGCGTCGTGCATGTGCTCAGCCCGAACGGGGTCATCGGCAACGTCACCTACATCGTGATCACGACCGGGTCGGCCGCAGCCGCCTGGATCGGCGTGAGTCGTCAGCCACCGCATCAACGGTTTGCCTGGAGGTGCATCGCCATCGGCCTGACATGCTCGGGCGCCGGAGACGCAATCTATTACGTACAGGGTCTCGTCGGCGGTTCGTTGCCGAACGTGTCCATCGCCGACGCCCTCTGGCTCGCCGCGTATCTCGGACTGTCCATCGGGCTCTCGGGCTTGATCGTCGGTCGCCAGTCAGTCGGTCGCATCGACGTCGACAGCCTGATCGACATCGCATCGTTTGGCGTCCTGGCGATGATCGTGTTGACGCAGTTCGGGGTGGTCCACGACCTCATCTCGGACAGCTCGTATTCGCTCGCGACAAGGGCGGTCTGGACGGCATATCCCATCTTCGACGCAGCGTTGCTGGTCGTGGTCGCCCAAGCGATCATCAGTCGCCGGATACGAGGCCTCCGGGGCCTCTTCCTCACCCTCGGTGTCGCGCTGTGGCTGACGTCGGACTTCACGTCATTGTTCCTCACCGACACGTCAGGGATCCACAAGTGGCTCGACGTCGGTTGGATGGTGGGCCCGGCCGCCCTCGGCGTCGCGGCGTGGCCACGAGTCAACCGCGGCGCCAGGCTCCAGCCGACGACGACGAGGCCCACATGACCACCGGGCGCGTGACGATCACCCTGGCGCCGCTGTTGGTTCCCGGACTCATCGAGATCTGGCAAGTGGGCAACGGGCGCCGACTCAGCCCGGTTCCGCTGTTCGGCGCCACGCTGACGCTCGTGTCATTGGCGCTGCTTCGCTCGATCCGGTTGGTCAAGGCAACCAATCGTCAGACGCGAAGCTCGACACAGCCGGCGGTTCTACGCGGCCCTCGCCGAGAACTCCTCCGACGCCGTGATCGTGCTCGATCGAGAGGGTCGGATCCTGAACGAGGCTCCCAACCTGGCATCGATGTTGGGCCGACCCGGTGTCTCGACGGTCGGCATGGATGCGATCGGTCTGCTCCGGCTCCCCGATCAAGAGGGCGCCCGTGGCGTGCTGGCCCATTGGTGGTCGACGACGGGGGTGGTGGACGACGCCGATGTCGAACGACCCGGGCCGATGGCTCGGAGCGGTGGTTCGGGGTGCGGGCGGCCAACCTGTCGGCTGACCCCGATGTCGCCGGACTGGTCATCAACCTCCGAGACATCACCGACCGCAAGCGCGCCGAGAATGCCCTCAGCCACAGCGGGTTCCACGACTCGCTGACCGGCCTCGCCAACCGCGCCTTGTTCCACGACCGGCTCGACCATGCGCTCGACCGCACGGCACGCAGTGGCCTGGGGGTCGCCGTGGTGTACCTCGACCTGGACGGGTTCAAGATGATCAACGACAGTCGTGGTCACGAAGCCGGCGACCAGGTGTTGCGCGAGGTGGCCGCCCGCATCGCCGCCGCCGTCCGCACGCTCGACACGGTGTCGCGACTGGGTGGCGACGAGTTCGCCGTCCTGATCGAGGAGAGCGGGCGGGTGCTCGACGAGGCCGAGACCGTGGCAGAAGCGTGCTCCAATCGCTGACAGCGCCGTTCATCGTCGACAGCCACCAGATCGTGCTCTCGGCGAGCATCGGGATCGCGATCGGCGACGTGTCATGCACGGCGTCGTCGATGATGCGCGACGCCGACGTGGCGATGTACAAGGCGAAGACGACCGGCAAGGCGCGGTGGGCGCTATACGAACCGGCCATGCGCACTGCGGCGCTCGACCGCCTCGAACTCGAGAGCGACCTCCACAAAGCAGTCGAGGACGGGGCAACTCCGGCTCGTGTATCAGCCGGTCATCGAGCTGCGGTCGAGCAGGATCGTCGGCTTCGAAGCGCTGCTCCGTTGGGATCACCCCACCAGAGGGCTCATCGAACCGAGCACGTTCATCCCGATCGCCGAGAGCAACGGCACGATGGTTCGATCGGCCGGTGGGTGTTGGAGGATGCGTGCCGAACCGCAGCGAAGTGGCACGCCGCGTTCCCCGCGCGGAAGCTGACCATGGCGGTCAACCTGTCGGCGCGCCAACTCGCTGCGCCCGACATCGTCGGCGATGTTGCCCACGTGCTCGTGCGCTTCGGGCTGCCTGCGGCCTCGTTGATCCTCGAGATGACCGAGAGCGTCCTCGTCCAAGACACCGAGACAGCAACCCGCAGACTGCAGTCTCTTCGGGCCCTCGGCGTTCGCCTCGCCATCGACGACTTCGGCACCGGGTACTCGTCGCTCTCCTACTTGCGGCAGTTCCCGATCGACATCTTGAAGATCGACAAGTCGTTCACCGACACGATCACGCGTCGCGCCCAGCTCCCACCGATCGTCCATGGCCTGCTGGACCTGGCCAAGACACTGGCGATGACGACCGTTGCCGAGGGCATCGAGCTCGACATCCAACGCGACACACTGCGCGATGAGGACTGCGAGTTCGGGCAGGGCTTCTTGTTCTCCGAGCCACTCGATCCGGTCGACGCGTTGGCGATGCTGGCTACCGGGCAGGCGATCGACGCCACTCCTGTCGGGTTGTGACGTCAGGCGGCTCAGCCCGCCACCGCGGACCGTGAGGGCCTGGGTTTGCCGGCTCGACGTTGGTCGTCTCGACCAGCTTGTCGACCACACGTTCTTCGATGGGATTCTTCGCGAGCTGCTCGGCCTCGGCCATCTGCTCCACCTCGACTCGCGAGGCCTGCCACGCCGACCAGTGCCCTGACACCAATGCCCACAACGAGAGCGCCGACACGTACGTGACGCTGCTCAGCAGGCCGAGCCCGATCGAAATGGGGATCATGATCAGCCAGAAGATGGTGAACCAGCCGTTGACCCGACGCATGAAAACAGGGTCGCCTTGGATCGACGCCCACAACGACTTCACGACGCCCATGGGCGCCTCATTTCGCGCATCATGGCTGAGGTCGTTACCCCGATCAGGTGGGCGGCAAACAGGCGTTCAGCGCGTCGACCCGTACATCAAGGATCCAGGGGTCGTCAGCACCTGACCGGTCTCCAGCCACGTCTTCAGGCCCGACAAGATCATCGGCCACCCGCCGTAGAGCTGGTCGTTGGCACCCTCGCGGAGCTGATCGTGGGTGACGACGAGGCGACAGGAGTCGCCGACCGGCTCGATCTCCCACGTGACCCGCGAGGTCCCTTCGCTCTTCACGTCGTCACCCCACAGCGCGACCATGCTCTGCACCAGGCGGCGGGGCGGGTCGACTTCCAGGTTCTCACCTTCACCGAGCACCATCCCCGGAGCGCCGGGGTTGGTCATCTCGAAGTGTGACCCTGCCGTCCAATCGGATGTGACGGTGTTGCCGAATTGGAACTTCCGGCGAATCTCGGGATCCGTGATGGCGTGCCAGAGACGCTCGGGGGTTGTGCGGATGTAGATCTCGAAGACCTTCTCCATGGAACTCTCCATTCTGTTCTTGAGCTCGAGGAGCGCTGCCGCCCACGGCTCGGTGTACTTGCTCACCCACCGGTCGTGGATGAGCCGGATCGGGATTGCGTTCAAGTAGTGCAACTTCTCCCTGCCGCGCCGCTTGGTGACCACCAGTCCGGCTGCTTCCAGCAGGTTCAGATGCTTCATCACCCCGATGCGCGACATCGAGAAGCGATCCGCGAGCGCACCCAACGTCTGTCCGTCCTCACGGAACAGGTCGTCGAGCAAGCTGCGCCGAGTCGGATCGGCGAGCGCTTTGAACACGATGTCCACGTCGGCATCATAGGTAACCATTTAGTTACATGTCAAGATCATCCGCCGATAATGGAGCCGAAACGGGGACGAAACAGTTCGTTCGTACGGTGCGGCGCATGAGCGCCGTGTTCGACCTGACCAGCCGGATCGGCGGGGCCGCCGCACGCCACCTCCTCGCGGCGACACCCGAAACTTGCTTCTGGGGATACATCGACCGCGACATCCCCGCGGTCCTCGAGGTCGATTCCGGCGACATCATCGAGGTCGAAGCGGTGACGCACCACGCCGGCGACGCGCCCGACCTGTTGATGGACGACGGCATCCGAGCGATCTGGGCCGGCATCCCCGAGTCGGGACGGGGTCCGGGCGTGCATGTCATGACCGGCCCGATCGCCGTGCGTGGCGCCCGGCCGGGCGACACGCTGATGGTACGGATCCTCGACATGCGACCGCGGCTGGCCTATGGCAGCAACTGCGCTGCCAACTGGGGGCTGCTGTACGACGAGTTCGAGAAGGAACGGATCACGATCTACGAGCTCATCGAGCCAGGCGCGGGAGGCGACCCCTTCGGGAAGCTCGCCCAGCCGGTGTTCGGCTACGACTTCGCCACACGCCCGATGTACGACATCCCGGGCGTGGTGACACCACCCGACCCGAATGCGCGGCAACCGTTCAGTCGACGAGTGAGCGTGCCCGTTCGCCCGCATTTCGGTGTGATGGGCGTCGCCCCGGCCGACCCCGGTCGGCACTCGAGCATCCCGCCGGGCGTGTTCGGGGGCAATGTCGACAACTGGCGCATCGGTCCAGGAGCAACCGCGTGCTACCCCGTCTTCGCCGAAGGAGCGATGCTGTACGTCGGCGACCCTCACTTCGCCCAGGGCGATGGAGAGATCTGTGGCACGGCGATCGAGGCGTCACTGACAGCACGCATCCAGGTCTGGATCGAACCCGAGCTCGGCGTGACATCGCCATTGCTGGAGACGGCCACGTCGTGGTTCACCCATGGCTTCGGTGACGGGCTCGACGCCGCAATGCGCATGGCGGCAACACAGATGCTCTGGCTCATGCAGACGCATCTGCATCTGAGTGCCGACGACGCATACTCCCTCGCGTCGGTGGCGATGGACCTCGGTGTGACGCAGGTGGTCGATGCAACGCTGGGCTGCCACGCCGGCATCAGCCGGGAGATCTTCGCGACCTGACAAGGTCTACACCGCGGCTGCGGTGGGTATCACTGCCTCGACACGACTCGGAGAACCATGACGACAACCGCCCCGGCATCGGCAACATCCGCCGAAGGCGGCTTTCGGCTCATCGCCGAATCGATCCCGCACATCGTGTGGACACTCTCGCCCGATGGTTCGGTGGCGTACGCGAATCGGCAGGCCACGACGTATGCCGGGTGGCGGGCCAGTCAGATCCATCGCTGGGACTGGCTGTCGCTTTCACATCCCGACGACGCCGACGAGGCTCGCGTTGCGTGGGAGCTGGCAGTTCTGGCAGAGAACTCGTGCGACCTCGACGTTCGCCTCCGACGGTTCGATGGAACGTATCGGTGGCACGCACTGCACTGCGCTCCCATTCGCGATCCTGAGCGCGGACTGATCGAATGGATCGGCACGGCGACCGACATCGATGACGCCAGGCAACGCGAGGGCGGCCTGTATCGTGCTGAACGCCGCTCGAACGAGACGTTGCATCTGCTCGAGCTTCTCCAGTCGAAAGCGCCGGTCGGCTTCGGGTTCGTGGACCGAAGCTTCAAGATGGTCCATCTCAACGACACGTTGGCCGCGGCGGCGAGCGGATTGACCGTGGCCGAGATGATCGGTCGATCAGTTGCCGACATCGTGCCGGAGATGTGGGCCGAGCTCGAGGTGTCGTACCGACGCGTGTTGGATGAAGGGCTGGCGATTCTGAACGTCGAGATCGACGGCCCGTCGACTCCGGATCCTGCCGACCGGCACCGCTATCTGACGAACCACTACCCGGTCAGGTCGAACGGCGAGATCGTCGGGATCGGCCTCGTCGTGGTCGACATCACTGACCGGACGCACGCCAACGAGGCGCTGCAATTCCAAGCCGAGCTCCTCGCCGCGGCCGGTCAGGCCATCGTTGCCGTCGACGTCAACCGCATCGTGATCTATTGGAACCGAGCCGCCGAGGTGATGTACGGCTGGTCGATGGACGAGGCCATTGGACGGCCCTCGGTCGAGCTGATCCCCCACGTCGAGGCGCCCGACCGCGCCAGCACGATGAGAGCCACGATGCTCAGCGGCCAGACCTGGAAAGGCGACTACGACGTCACGCTCCGCGACGGCAGGCGCATCACGGTCCTCGTGACCAACACTCCGGTGTTCGACCAGGCCGGAGAGCTGGTGGCGATCATCGGCTCGTCGATCGACATCAGCGAGCGCAAGGCGGCGGAAGCCACCGCGCGCCGGCTGGCCGCAATCGTCGATGGTTCCGGCGATGCGATCATCGGCACGACCAACGACGGCGTCGTCACGAGCTGGAACCCGGCGGCGGTGGATCTGTTCGGATACACCTCCGAAGAGATCATCGGTCGCCCGATCTCCGTCATCGCGCCGGGAGACCAGGCCCTCGAGCAGAGCGGCGTCCGCGACCGTCTCACCACAGCGGGCCACCACGAGCACCTCGAGACAACGCGACGCCGCAAGGACGGCACCATCGTCGACGTCTTGATCACCGCGTCGACATCGAAAGACGAGAACGGCGCTGTCGTCGGCCTCTCGATGATCGCTCAGGACATCACCGAGCGAATTGCGGTCCAGCGTTCGCTCGAAGCGAGTCGACGACGGCTCGCCGAGGCGCAGCGCACGGCCCAACTCGGCAGCTTCGAGTTCGACACCCTGACGGGCAAGCTGACGTGGTCGGATGAGTACTGCCGCATCTTGGGCCTCGACCCCGACGTGACACCCGCACGTGAGCTGTTCATGTCGATGGTCCACCCGCACGACACTGCTGCTGTGTCGGCGATGTGGGCCACCACGACTCGAGATGGAGGCGCGGTCGACCTCGAGTTCCGAATCATCCGTCCCGATACACAGGTCCGGTCCATGCGCGCTCCACGCGGTACCCGAGATCGCCCACGACGGCTCGGTCCGCAGAGTGGTCGGGACGATGATGGACAGCACGGCTCAGATCGAGGCCGATCGGGTGCGACGAGCGGCGGAACTGCGGTTCGAGATCGGCTTCGAGCAGTCGGCGATCGGCGCTGCGATCGCAGATCTTCGCGGCATCCCGATTCGGGTCAATCCGGCTGCCTGCCTGTTCTTCGAACACGACGAGGCGATGCTGGTCGGAGAAAAGTGGATCCAATACACCCACCCCGACGAGGTTCCCCTGGGCCAGGCCGTGTTGAGCCGCCTCGCGGATGGCCGCGATGTCTACGAGGACGAGCGCCGATTTCTGCGGCCCGACGGCAGCGTCGTGTGGGCTCTGACGCACGTGACGCTGGTACACGACGAGTTGGACGAGCCCGAGTACTTCTTCGTGCAACTGCAAGACATCACGACGCGCAAGGCGATGGAGGAGGAGCTCGCACACCAGGCTCTGCACGACTCGCTGACCGGCCTTCCCAATCGCGCCCTGCTGAACGATCGTCTCGTGCAGGGCCTCGCCCGCGCTCGACGAAGCGGCTCGCAGCTGGCGGTGATGTTCCTGGACATCGACCAGTTCAAGACCATCAACGACTCGCTGGGACACAATGCCGGTGACGACCTGTTGCGACACGCCGCGTCGCGGATAGCGAACGCCATTCGCCCTGGCGACACCGTTGCACGATTCGGTGGCGACGAGTTCGTCGTGGTGTGCGACGACGTGACACCGTGCCAGACCGAGCAGGTCGCCGAACGCGTGCTCGATGCGCTGCGTCACCCGTGGCTGATCGGAACCCAGGAGATGCACGTCACCGCCAGCCTGGGCATTGCGATGACCGATCGTGCGGCGACGCCGGAGAGTCTCCTGCGGGACTCCGACGCTGCCATGTATCTCGCCAAGGAGCGCGGCGGGGGACGAATCGAGATGTTCGATGAGGCGCTGCGATTCAAGGCCGACCGCCGCTTGGTCACTGCGTCGGCCCTGCACCGCGCCCTCGACCGCGACGAGTTCGTGGTGCAGTACCAACCCATCGTCGATCTCGTCACCGGCACCATGATCGGCGCCGAGGCGCTGGTTCGCTGGAACCATCCCGAGCACGGCCTGGTGATGCCCGAGGACTTCATCGCCTCCGCCGAGGAGACGGGGATCATCGTCCAGATCGGTGAGCGTGTGCTCGAACAGGCCTGTCGCGACCTGGCCACGTGGCAATGCCTGGCAGCCTCGATCGACGACCGCGCCCGGTTGTCGATCGCCGTCAACCTCTCCGTGCGCCAACTGCTCGCGCCCGACATTGCCGTCATGATCGCGGACATCCTCGATCGCACGAGTGTGCGCCCCGGCGATCTCTGTCTCGAACTGACCGAGAGCGTCTTCATGCAAGACGTCGCCTACTTCGAGCGAATGCTCGGTGGTCTCAAGGCGCTGGGCGTCGACCTGGCGATCGACGACTTCGGGACGGGCTACTCGTCGCTGAACTACCTCAAGTCGTTCCCCGTCGACGGGGTGAAGATCGATCGTGTCTTCGTCGACGGTCTTGGGACCGATCCGCACGACACCGCCCTGGTGGCTGCCATCGTTGCGATGGCCAAGGCCCTCGAACTGGAGGTGACCGCAGAAGGGGTCGAGACGCGCCAGCAGTTGGACGGCCTCCAGACCCTGGGTGTGCGGAGGGCACAAGGCTTCTACCTGGCCCGACCGATGCCGGCCGGCGAGATCGCCGAACTCGTCTCACAGTCCAACCGTTGGGTTGTCGACTGCCGCTGAACACAGCGCTTCTCGGTCGTGTAACGCGTCCATCGGCTGTATCGCCCATCCCACGACGCTCGCCTCGCACGCGCTACACGATCGCGCCAACATCATGAGGTGACGGCGTCGTCAAAACCAGTGCCGAATGACCTTCAATCGCCGGGCATGATGGACGTTCACGGACGCTCATGGCTGCGGGCCGATCAGCTGGCCGGCGAGGCAACCGGTCGAGGAAGCGGAGCGCGGCCCGTGACGACTCTTGACGCCACAGATCGACGACGTCGACGGGCGCGTCCACGGCGTGCTCGACGGCCATCGCGTCGGCAAGCTCGACAAGACGCACGTGCTGGCGGTCGAGCATGTCGTCGACGGCGACGCCACACCAATCGGCGATGAATCAACTTCAGGAGCAGTTCGCTGCGCAGATCACGGAGGTGGGCGACCGGTGTGCGGAGCCACGTACGCAGCTGCGCCCGCCCGCTGCGGGTGGCGGCCAGGATCGTGCGGTTGCCGCCCGCGATTCCCGGCTCCTCTCCCACCGCATGGACGAAGCCGCGCGCCGTCAACTGGTCGAGCGACCGGTACGTCAGGGCACGCGACATCGACCACACACGACCGATGTCGCCCATCGGCTTCAGCCGTGCCGCAACGGCGAAGCCATGCGTGGGTTCCGGGTACAGGATCCCGAGGCAGACCCACTCGCCGAGCAGGAGACTGCTGTGCGGTCGTTCGGGGCACCGTCAGGTGTCGTTCGGGTCCGAGACGAGATCGAGCGCAAGGCTGTTCATGCAGTACCGCTGACCGGTCGGGGCCGGGCCGTCGGGGAAGAGGTGGCCAAGGTGCGACCCGCACCGCTTGCACCGGACCTCGGTGCGGATCATCCCGTGGCTGGCGTCTTCGATCAGATCGACCGCTTCGGCCGCCTTCGTCTGGTAGAAGCTCGGCCAGCCACTGCCCGACTCGTACTTGGCGGCCGAGTCGAACAGCTCGGCACCGCACGCTGCACAGTGGTACGTGCCGTCGGCATGTTCATTGACGTACTTGCCGCTCCAGGCCCGCTCGGTTCCAGCCCGTCGCAGCACCTCGTACTGCTCCGGCGTCAACGTCGCACGCCAATCGGCTTCACTGCGTTCGATCTCAGGCATCGTCAATCCTCCGTGGAGACTGCGGCGGGTGTGCGCCGCTGAGCTCGAGAGTATCGAACTCAAGGCGCGAGAAAGCCGTACTTGGCGAGGATTGCCTGACCGGCGTCGCCGGCGACGAAGTCGACGAATGCGTGCGCCCCGGCTGATGTTGGTGGCTTCCTTGGTCACGACCATCTGGTAGTCGTTGACGACGTTGATGTCGGCGGGGATCTCCACGCCATCGGCAAGATCACCGGCAGCCGTGACATCAGTGAGGTACACGATGCCCGCATCGGCTTCGCCCGCGGTCACCTTCGTCACCACGCCTTTGACCTTGTCTTCCAAGCTCTTCGGCGCGGCGGTCACACCGGCGTTGCTGCAGGACCGCCGCAGCGCTCTTCCCGCACGGGACCGTATCGGCGCACAGCACGACGATCAGGTCCGACTTCGCCAGATCGGCGACTCCGCTGATCGCCTTCGGATTGCCTTTCTCGACGATGATCTCCATCGTGTTCTGGGCGATCGACACCGACTCGCCGGCACTCTCGCCCGCATTGCTCAACTTGGTCATGAACGAATCGTCGGCCGAGGCGAAGACGTCGGCCGGTGCACCCTGCCCGATCTGCGTGACGAGATCGCCGGAACCGGCGAAGTCGAGCGTGATGTTTGCATCGTGGTTGACGATCTCGAATGCGTGCGCCGATCTCGGTGAACGCCTCGGTCAGCGAGGACGCCGCGAACACCACGATGTCACCCGACACCGCCGTCGACGCCGCCGACTCGGAGTCCGAGCCGCACGATGCGACGACCAGACCGGAGACGACGATGGCGGCGACACGCAGTCGACGTGCTCTCAGCATGGTCGAACAATAGTCACGGATTGACTAATCATCCGAGTCGGGCATGCTCACCGCAGCGGGAAGTGTGCAGGTTCGATGCGAACTGTCTGCAGCCAACTGCCACACTTCGCACACTCGATGCCGCTACCAGTTGACGTCGTCGCAGCCGTGGTGATCTTCGGGCTCGACCTGCAGCGTGGCGTGTTTGATGCCGTGTCGATCGGCCAACAGGTGTCGGGCCTGGTCGAGCACAGAGTGGGAGTCGGTCCCGACAGCCACCATCAGGTGGGCGGTGGCGACTTCCATCTCCGAGGTCAGCGTCCAGACGTGAACATCGTGCACGTCGACGACGCCGTCGATGGTGCCGAGCTCGCGCTGCAGTGCGGGGATGTCGAGGTGCTCGGGTGCGGCCTGCACCAGCACCTGCAGGGCCTCGCGGCCGAGCCGCCACGCGCGCGGGAGGATGAACACGCCGATCACGGCACCGATCACGGGATCCACCCACGTCCAGCCGGTGATTCCCCACACGATCGCCGCGGCGATCACGCCGATCGACCCGAGCGTGTCGGATACCACCTCGAGGTACGCCCCGCGCATGTTGAGGCTTTCCTTCGCCCCGGCGCGCAACAGCAAGAAGGCGGCCGCATTGACCGCCGAGGCCGAGGATCCCGACGACGAGCACCGGAGTGGACGCGACCTCCGGAGCGTCACCCAACCGGCCGACGGCCTCGAACAGCACGTACCCGGCAACCGCAAACAGCAGCGCGGCGTTGACCAGGGCAGCCAGGATCTCCAGGCGGTACAGCCCGAACGTTCGCTGGGGATGCACTCGCGCCCCGGATGCGGCATGGATTGCCGCCAACGCCATTCCGAGCCCGAGCGCATCGGTGGCCATGTGGCCGGCATCCGACAGGAGCGCAAGCGAGCCGGTCACGACACCGACGATGACCTGCACCGCCAGGAACACGACGATCAGCACGAACGAGATGAAGAGCGGCTTGATGTGCCTCGCACCGGCTCGTAGTGCCGCCGCGCCGTGATCGTGACCACCATGACCGGCGTGGTTGCGATCACCGCTCATTCGTCGCGCACGCCTTGTCGGTCATGGGTGATGCACTCCGTCGAAAGGGTTGATCGGACTGTAGCCGAATCGAGTCAATTCCCCAGCTGTTGGGGAGCGTTCACTCCTCGTTCACTTCCCGTTCATCCGTACATCCCTTCCGTGTCAACTTCGATCTTTACGGTGACCGGCGTTGTTCATCCCCAATGAAGGAGACACATTCGTGAACCCAGTCAAGCGGCGACTCGTACTCGCCGGAATCATCTCGCTCTCGCTCGTCGCCGCGGCGTGCGGCAGCGACAGCAAGGCCGACACCACTGCCGCCCCGGCCGTCACTTCGGCGCCGACGGCAACCGAAGCACCGGCCGCAACGACCACCGAGCCAGGTGCGGCGACCACCGCCGAGGCTGCGCCGACGACTGCAGCCGCCGAACCGACGGTCGACTTCTCGAAGCTGTCGGGAAGCCTCGTCGGTAGTGGGGCGACGTTCCCGAAGAGCTTCTACGACGATGCGATCGCCACGCTGGCAGACATCGCTCCCGATCTGACCGTGGAGTACGGCGGCGGCGGTTCCGGCAAGGGCCAGACCGACCTGCAGACCAACGTGGTCGACTTCGCCGGCACCGACGGTGTCGTCAAGGCCGAGGACAAGTCGAAGTACACCGGTGGCGAGTTCGTCTACGTCCCGACGGTGATTGCCCCGATCACGCTGTCGTACAACCTGCCGAGCGTCGCCAAGCTGCAACTGTCGCCCACGAGCATCGCGGCCATCTTCCAGCGCGAGATCACCAAGTGGAACGATCCGCTGATCGCCGCCGACAATGCCGGCGTCACGCTTCCCGACAGCGACATCGTCGTGGCCGTTCGCGCTGATCCATCAGGCACAACCGAGAACTTCACCAAGTTCATCAACGCGGCTGCCGGGCCGGACGCCGGTGGAACTTGGAAGGGTGGTGCAGCAAAGGACTACGCCTTCCCGGAGGACACGCTGCGCGGTGACGGCAACAGTGGCGTCGCCCAGATCATCTCGACCACCGAGGGCGCCGTCGGCTACGTGGACCTCAGCGATGCGAAGGCGAACAACTTGGTGGTCGCTGCCGTCATGAACAAGGCGGGCAAGTACGTCGAGCCCACGCTCGAGGGAACGACTGCTGCCGCCGAGGGCGCCAAGATCAACGACGACCTGACCTACTTCCTCGGCTGGGCCGATGGCGACAAGTCCTACCCGATCGCGGCTCAGACCTGGATCATCGCCTACACCAAGCAGGCCGATCCCGCCAAGGCCGAGACCCTCCGTGGGTTCTTGACCTACCTGCTCACCGATGGGCAGAAGGCTGCCGAGGCGATCGACTTCGCACCGCTGCCCGCAGAGCTGCAGGCCAAGGCGTTGCTGAACATCGCCAAGATCGGCGCCTGACGAACCCACCTATAGTTGGGCCGGACTCTCCGGGGTCCGGCCCAACTGAAGTGGACGAGTCAAGGAGATCCATGAGCACTTCGCCGGCCGATCCGACCGATCTGCGCCCGAAACGGCAGATCCTCGACCGCCTCTTCAGAGGCTCGACGTTCGGTGCGGGCGCACTGATCGTGATCGTGCTGGCGCTGATCGCCTACACCATCACGAACAAGTCGCTCCCGGTCATCCGCTCGGAGGGCACCGACTTCTTCACCGATCGACGATGGGTTCCGGCCAACGACGTCTTCGGTGCGCTGAGCTTCATCTACGGCACCGCGATCACCGCCCTGATCGCGGTGGTCATCTCGGTCCCGGTCAGCATCGGCATCGCCCTGTTCACCACCCAGGTCGCACCGATGTGGTTGAAGAAGTGGCTGGTGTCGCTCACCGATCTGGTCGCCGTCGTGCCCTCGGTGGTGTTCGGCCTGTGGGGCATCATCTTCCTCGCGCCGAAGCTCGTCGGCTTCTACAAGATGATCAGTGGCTGGTTCGACGGGTGGCCGGTGCTCGGCGACATCTTCGGCCGAGCCAACTCCGGTCGCACGTTCATGACCGCTGGCCTCATCCTGTCGGTGATGATCACCCCGATCATCACCTCGATCGCCCGCGAAGTGATCGAGACATGCCCGCAGACCGATCGCGACGGTGCGCTCGCGCTCGGTGCAACACGATGGGAGATGATCACCGGCGCGGTCCTCCCGCACTCGATGGTCGGAATCGTCGGCGCCGTGATGTTGGGCCTCGGTCGAGCGATGGGTGAGACCATCGCTGTCGCATTGGTGATCGGGTCGTCGCCGACCATCACCGCCAATCTCTTCTCGTCGGGCGATTCACTTCCGTCGGTCATCGCCTTCCAATGGGGCGAAGCCACGGGGATCAAACGCAGCGCCCTCATCGCGATGGGCCTCACGCTCTTCATCCTCACCATCCTCGTCAACCTCACAGCGACCGCAGTTGTCGGTCGGGCGACTCGACGGGTGCAGGGGGCCTAGACGTGGCAATCGCTGCAGTCGACCTTCCCAACTCACCGCAATCGCTGGCGACGGAGCTGGCCGGAATATCCGGGCGTCGCCGGACGAAGAATCTCTTCATGACAGCGTTGATGGCACTGTCCGTGGTCATCGTCGGCGTGGTGCTGATCCTCGTACTGGTCACGGTCGCCGCAAAGGGTTGGTCGATCGTGTCGGGAAGCTTTCCCAAGTGGTTCACCAAAGACATCCAACTCGCGCCGCGCCGCCCCGGCCCGGGGATGAAGGCGGCGATCATCGGGACATGCGTCATCACGTTCACCGCAACGCTGATCTCAGTACCGCTCGGCATCGCCGGGGCCGTCTATCTCAACGAGTACGGACGCAACCGTCCGTTCGCACGGGTGTTGCGCTTCCTCGCCAACGTGATGGCCGGCGTCCCGTCGGTGGTGATGGGGCTGTTCATCTTCGTGTTCTGGGTCGTGCCTCGTGGAGTCGGTGGCCTCAACGGGTTCAGCGGCGCCCTCGCTTTGGCGTGTCTCATGCTGCCGATCGTCGTGCGATCCTCCGAGGAGATGCTCCGTCTGGTGCCACAGAACCTCCGCGACGCCAGCTATGCGCTCGGCGGCAGCACCAGCCGAACGACGTTGCGCGTCGTGCTGCCGAAGGCCGCCCCCGGTGTCATCAGCGGATGCCTCCTCGCGGTTGCCCGGGCCGCTGGCGAAACGGCCCCGCTGATCTTCACGATCGGCGCTGCGAAGTCGACCAACTGGAACGTCCTCAAAGGCACCAACACGGCGTTGTCGATGCAGATCTACGGCAACGCGAAGGAGAGCTTCGTCACCGCTCAGGAACGCGCCTGGGGCGCGGCTCTGACGCTGATCGTCCTGGCGTTTGCCTTCACCGTGATCGCCCGCGTGCTGTCGGCTCGCCTGGCCAGGAACAAGTAGAGGGCACTAGAAAGTGAACGAGAACGTGACGGATCCGACGCTCAAGGCCTTCGAAGAGAAAGAGTCCGACATGACCGAGAGCACAGCGTCGGACACCGACACAGCGGTCGAGGAACAGGCGCCGCCCCGTTCGGTGTTCGACGTGGCCGACCTGGCGGTGTACTACGGCACGTTCAAAGCGGTGCGTGACGTGACGATGGCGATCCGTCCGCACGAGATCGCTGCGTTCATCGGGCCGTCGGGCTGCGGCAAGAGCACGGTCCTGCGTTGCTTCAACCGGATGAACGACACCATCGACGGCGCCAGGATCGAGGGATCGATCACCTATCACGGTGTTGACCTGTACGGGCCCGATGTGTCCGCGACGCAGGTACGCCGGCACATCGGAATGGTGTTCCAGAAGCCCAATCCCTTCCCGAAGAGCATCTACGAGAACGTCGCCTACGGGCCACGGATCGCCGGAGTTCGCAAGAAGGACGACCTCGACGGCATCGTCGAGGAGTCGCTGCGCGGTGCTGCGCTGTGGGAGGAGGTCAAGGACCGCCTGAAGTCGTCGGCCCTCGGCCTGTCGGGCGGTCAGCAGCAGCGCCTGTGCATCGCCAGGGCGCTGGCCGTGCAACCCGAAGTCATCCTGATGGACGAGCCGTGCTCCGCACTCGACCCCATCGCCACCGCACGCATCGAGGACCTGATGCAAGAGATCAAGTCGCGGTACACGATCATCATCGTCACCCACAACATGCAGCAGGCGGCGCGCATCAGCGATCGGGTCGCGTTCTTCACGACCGAGGTGTCGTCCGCAGGTGATCGCCGCACCGGTGTGCTGGTCGAGTACGGCAGGACGACGAAGATGTTCTCCAACCCGTCCGACGAGCGCACTGAGGCGTACGTCACCGGGCGATTCGGCTGATCAGCTCACGACCTGGCCGCCGCGTACCGCAGCCAGCACCCTGCCTCGAAGTCGTACAGCTTGCATGCCCGCGTGGATCGCAGGTATTCGCGCAGCGACAGCCGCGCCGCACGGACCGTGTCGGGGAATGATGCGGCGATGGCTGCCGCAGCGCTCGGCAGGTGATCGAAGCGGATCCGGGCATCGACGTGATGCGGCACGTGGATGAAGATGTTGTAGAACCACAGGCGGTTGACGAGACGCGGCACTCGCAGGATGGTCGTCGATTCCATCTGACCGTTGAACTGCGTCCAGTCCTTCCTCGTCCACCAGCGGATCTCCGGTGACACGTGATGGACATAGACGGTCCAGCCGATGATGTGGACGAACAGCAGGAACGGGACGACGAAGAGCTTGAACGGGACCCACAACGCGGTCATCCATCCGCCCGTGAGCGCACCGACGACTGCCGCGCCCGCAGCCACCACGGCGACGAACGAGCCGAGCGTGATCTTGTCGCGCACGATGGCTGCATGCCGCTTGCCCGGCGCGTTGAAGCGCCACATCTTCTCCCACCACACCGTGCGCAGGAAGTACGCACCCGAGCCGAGGCAGGACCATTCGAAGCGATGCCGCAGCCGGGCGAGCCGGCCGAGGGCGCGATATTCGTCGGGCGTCACCGGGTGCCACACGAAGTCGAAGCCCTGGCGAGTCGTGTACCCGTGATGGATCCGGTTGTGACCGAGGTCCCATGCCGCCTCGGCGTGCACACTCGGTGCCATGCACGCCTGGGCGATCAGGCGGTTGGCCCGCCGCGAATCGAGCAGCGCAGCGTGCGAGGCGTCGTGGCCGAGCACGAACAACCCGGCGACACCGAGGCCTGCAAGCGGCCACAAGATGACGAGCGCCCACCAACGATCCGTCAGGGCCAGCCCGACGAGGGGTACCAGGTACAACAACGACGCCTGGACCAGGGCCCGAACGGCTCGTGGCGTCGATCGTTCGTAGCACTCCTGCGGAATCACCGCCCGGACCTCGTTGAGGGAATTGGTTCGATTCCGTGGGCGCGAGACGGTCGGAAGGGTCATCGACGCCCGATTTACGCGACCTTCCTACCGGTAGGTAGGGACTTTGGGCCCGGTCTTGCCAAATCGAACGAGTCGTTTTAGCGTCGGCGCGATGCCTGCTGAACTGGACTTCCACGGCAATCGAATGACCGCCGACGGCGACACGATCGACCTCTATGATCGCGCTCTCGACCGCCTGGTTCGGTATCACCCCGATGTCGTCGACCTCGCCGGCCAGCTGACCTCCGGCGACACGCCGGCCCCGATGGCGCTTGCGCTGACGGCATACCTCAGTCTGATGAGCACCGACGCCGACGACCTCCCCGCGGCGCAAACGGCATGGGAGTCGCTGTCGCAGGCGCCGTCGAACGAGCGCGAGCGCGTCCACGCAGCCGCGATCGGCGCGTGGCTGCGCGGCAACTGGAACGAGGCCGCGTCACTCCTCGACGACCTGCTCGCTCTGTGGCCAACCGACCTCCTGGCGCTGATGCTCGGGCATCAACTCGACTTCTTCCTCGGCGATGCGCAGAACCTTCGCGATCGCCCGTTGCGCACGCTTCGTGAGCTCGATCCGTCTCACCCCCACGCGGCATTCGTGCAAGGCATGGCGTCGTTCGGGCTCGAGGAGGCCGGCCATTACGGGCAAGCGCTCGACACCGGTCTCGCCGCGGTCGACTCCAACCCCGACGACGTGTGGGGAATCCACGCGGTCGTGCACACGTACGAGATGCAAGGGCGCATCGACGAAGGCATCCGCTTCCTGGCATCCGACGCAACGCAATGGGCAACCGGCAACCTCTTCACCGTGCACAACTGGTGGCACCTTGCCCTGTACCAGCTCGAAGCCGAGCAGGTACAGCAATCCCTCGACATCTACGATGCCGAGCTGCATCACGCCGGTTCGGCAGGCGCGCCGATCGAGATGCTCGATGCGAGCTCACTGCTGTGGCGACTCCTGCTCGGCGGCGCCGACACCGGCGACCGCTTCGTCACCTTGGCCGAGGCGTGGGCGCCGAAGGTCACCGGTGAGTCCTGGTATGCGTTCAACGATCTCCACGCGGTCATGGCGTTCGCCGGCGCCGACCGCGGCGACGACGTCCGCAACCTGATCCGTGACCGCGAGCGATGGTTGGACGGAGTCGGCGGCAGCAATGCGCGGATGATGACGGAGATCGGGCTGCCGACGTGCCGAGCCGTGCTCGCCTTCGCCGAAGGCCGCTACGACGACGTGATCGACGAGTTGATGCCGATCAGGCGAACACTCAACCACTTCGGAGGCTCGCACGCCCAACGCGACGTACTGCAGCGCACGCTCCTCGAGGCTGCGATCAGATCGGGAAGGTTCGAACTCGCCCGTGCGCTCACTTCGGAGCGATTGGGTGTGCGCGAGTCGAGCACCTACGGCTGGCGACAAAGGGCTCGAGTCCTTCGCGGACTGGGCGACGACGCTGCGGCCGCGTCGGCCGAGCAGCGCGCCGTCCAGTGTCGCGATCAGCTGGCGGTCGTGTCGACGACCTGATTGTCGCCCGCCTCGAGCGAGGTCGGCGCGCCGTTGACGGCCACATCGATCCGTCGTGGCTTGGCCTTCTCGGCGACGGGGATCGTCACCGTGAGCACGCCATGCTCGTAGCTGGCATGCATACGATCGGCATCGAGGCCGTCGCCGAGCAACAGCTGCCGCTGGAAGGTGCCGTGCACGCGTTCCGAGGCGAGGAGCTGGTCGCCCTCGACCGGCCGCCACGAGCGCTCGGCCGAGACGGACAGGATCTGGCGCTCGTATTCGAGTGAGATCGACGCCGGATCCACACCCGGCAGGTCGAAGTGAACGACGACGGTGTCGCCGCTGCGATAGGCGTCCATCGGGAAGCTGGGGCGGCGCCGCTGGTTGAACGCTTGGTCGAACATCCGGTCGATGTCACCAAACGGGTCGAATCGCAAGAGTGTGGACATGTGGAGGCTTCCTTTCTGAAGTCAGGTGTTGATGGGTGAATCACCGCCCAGATGGCGGTGGGTGGTTCGCACGTCGCGGTGGCCCATGCGATCACGGGTGTCGAGGATGTGGACTCCCTGTCGCTGGGCAGCCACGACGTGGGATCGGCGCAGCGTGTTGGCCGACACCGTGGTGTCGAGTCCGGCCGCGGCTGCGGCTTGCTTGATGAGGTAATCGGCACCGAACCGGCTGATGCGTTGTCCCGCGCCAGCGGGTTGAGCAGCAGCCAGAAGCGGTCCGGCAGTGCCGACGGCGCGCTGGAGCGAACTGACAGCGGCACACGTGTCGCTGTGGAGCGTGATCGACTGCGGTCGACCGTGACGGACCAGCTCGGCGCTCATCGAACGGCGAGATCCGACGATCTGCTGGTGATCGAGAGCCAGGATCTCCCCGAGGCCGAAACCCTCGAGCAAGAGCAATCGGATCAGCAAGGCAGTGCGGGGATCGCTGGTCACCGCCAGCAGCCGAGCGATCTGTTCGTCGGTGAGCGATTCTGTCGGCACGTCGAAAGAATATCCGGCGACGCCGCAATGAGTCAACATTTTCACGCCGATTTGTTGTGTCTTTTTCGAGCCGGAGAGGACGCTGACTAGGATCCAACCGCATGCAGCTCTCCCCCCACGAGCAGGAACGATTGCTCGTGCACGTGGCCGCCGACGTCGCTGGGAAGCGGCGAGCGCGTGGGCTGAAGTTGAACTATCCGGAGACGGTCGCGATCTTGACCTCGTGGGTCTACGAGGCGGCGCGCGACGGCCGGACGGTCGTGGATCTCATGGATGCCGGGTGTCGCGTGTCGACCCGTGACGACGTGATGGACGGGATCGCCGAGATGGTCGACGAGGTCCAGATCGAGGCGACCTTTCCCGACGGAACCAAGCTGGTGACGTTGCACCAGCCGGTTCGTTGAGCTCGTGGTGATCCCGGGCGAGATCACCGGTCCCGGCGGAACGATCGCGCTCAACGCCGGCTTGCCCCGGATCACGATCGAGGTCGTCAACGGCGGCGATCGCCCCGTTCAGGTCGGGTCGCACTACCACTTCGCCGAGGCCAACCCGGCGCTGCGGTTCGACCGTGCCGCGGCGCGTGGAAGGCGGCTCGACATCCCTGCCGGTACCTCGGTGCGGTTCGAGCCGGGGATCGCCCGCACGGTCGATCTGGTCCCCATCGGCGGCGACCGCATCGTGGCCGGTCTCCGCGGCGAGGTGGGCGGCGCCCTCGATGGTTGAGATCTCGCGTGCGCACTACCGACGGCTGTACGGGCCGACCACCGGCGACCACGTTCGTCTCGCCGACACCGACCTGGTGATCGAGGTCGAGCGCGATCTGTGTGTTGGCGGCGACGAGGCGGTGTTCGGCGGCGGCAAGGTGATCCGCGAGTCGATGGGGCAATCCGGTCGCTCGCGTGCCGAGGGCACTCCCGATCTCGTGATCACCGGTGCGCTGATCCTCGACCACTGGGGCGTGGTCAAAGCCGACGTCGGCGTGCGTGACGGCCGGATCATCGGCATCGGCAAAGCAGGCAACCCCGACACGATGACCGGGGTCGATCCCACGCTGGTGATCGGGCCATCGACCGAGATCCTCTCCGGCAACGGCCGCATCCTGACCGCCGGTGCCGTCGACTGCCATGTGCATCTGATCTGCCCACAGATCGTCGACGAAGCACTGGCGTCGGGCATCACCACGATCATCGGTGGCGGCACTGGGCCGGCCGACGGCACCAAAGCCACGACCGTCACATCGGGATCCTGGAACCTCGCCCGAATGCACGAGGCGATGGACCACATGCCGGTCAACGTCGTGCTGCTCGGCAAGGGCAACACGGTGTCGGCTGATGGGCTGTGGGAGCAAGTGCTTGGAGGCGCCGGCGGGTTCAAGCTGCACGAGGATTGGGGAACGACGCCGGCCGCGATCGACGCCTGCCTGACGGTGGCGGATCAGTCCGGGGTGCAGGTGGCGATCCACACCGACACGCTGAACGAGGCCGGGTACGTGGAGTCCACCCTGGCTGCGATACGCGGCCGATCGATCCACACGTATCACACCGAGGGCGCCGGCGGTGGACACGCGCCCGACATCATCACGGTTGCCTCGCACCCCAATGTGCTGCCCTCGTCGACCAATCCGACTCGTCCACACACTGTCAACACGCTGGCCGAGCATCTCGACATGTTGATGGTGTGCCATCACCTCAACCCATCCGTTCCCGAGGACCTGGCCTTCGCCGAGAGCCGAATCCGCCCGTCGACCATTGCTGCCGAAGACGTGCTGCACGACATGGGCGCGATCTCGATCATCGGCAGCGACTCGCAGGCCATGGGACGCGTCGGCGAGGTGATCCTGCGCACCTGGCAGACCGCACACGTCATGAAGCGGCGACGCGGCGCACTTGCCGGCGACGGGGCCGCCGACAACCATCGGGCCCGCCGGTATGTGGCCAAGTACACCATCTGTCCGGCCGTCGCCCATGGCCTCGACCACGAGATCGGTTCGGTTGCCGTCGGCAAGCTCGCCGACCTGGTGCTGTGGGACCCACGCTTCTTCGGTGTGCGGCCACACGTGGTCGTCAAGGGCGGAATGATCGCGTGGGCGCAGATGGGCGACGCCAACGCCAGCATCCCAACCCCACAACCCGTGCTCGCTCGTCCGATGTTCGGCGCTGCTCCTCGCGCTGCTGCATCGACCAGCCTCACGTTCGTCGCTGCTGCCGCTCTCGCCGACGGCCTGGCCGAACGGCTGGAGCTGTCCCGTCGACTGGTTGCCTCGGCCGACACGCGGTCACGTGGCAAGGCCGACCTGCCGGAGAACGACGCAATGCCCGCGATCGCAGTCGATCCCGACACGTTCGCGGTGCGCATCGACGGCGAGTTGATCGAGGAGCAGCCGGCCGCCGAACTGCCCATGGCTCAGCGATACTTCCTGTTCTGATGGGTGTTGCCGCACTTCTCCTGCTCGCCGATAGCCGCTTCCCCACCGGCGCCCACGCCCACAGCGCCGGCGTCGAGGCCAGCCAGGCACGAGGTGACGTCGCCACCGTCGCCGACCTCGAAGCGTTCCTCGAGGGCCGGCTGTTGACGACCGCGCCGGTTGACGCGGCCTTCGCCGCGGCCGCCTGCCACCCAAGCGCGACGCTGGGCGAACTCGACCACGAGCTGATGATCCGCACTCCCTCGCCCCGGCTTCGCAGCGTCAGCCGCAGCCTCGGGCGCCAGATGTTGCGACCCGCCGAGCGGGCCTGGCCGAGCGGCCGGTATGGCGAACTGCGATCCACCCACCCCGACGGGCCCATGCAGCCATTGGCGATCGGTGTCGTCGCCGCAGCGGCCGGGCTGGCGCCGGTCGAGGCGGCGCTGTGCTCCTTGCACCATCTGGTGGGGGCCGTCACCACGGCGGCGGTGCGCCTGCTCGGTCTCGATCCGTTCGAGGTGCAGGCGTTGGCAGCGCGCCTTGCAGCACGGCTCGACGAGCTCGCTGCGACTGCCGGTCAGCACGCGGCAACGCTCTCTCCCCAAGACCTGCCGGCCACCACGAGCGTGCTCGCCGACATCCTCGCCGAGCACCACGCCACGTGGGAGGTGAGGCTCTTTGCCTCCTGACCACAACCCGGGCCAGCCGCATCACCCCAGCGACGGGCACACGCACGGGCACCACGACGGCGTGCCCGACGACGCGAAGTGGGCCTTCGGCCGGCCCGGAACCCGCTCGCTGCGCGTTGGGATCGGCGGACCGGTCGGCAGCGGTAAGACCGCACTGGTCGCCGCCCTGTGCCGGCAGTTGGCCGGCACCGTCAGCATCGTGGTGGTCACCAACGACATCTTCACGACCGAGGATGCCGAGGCGTTGCGGCGCATGGCGGTGTTGGCCGACGAGCGGATCACCCCGGTCGAGACCGGTGCCTGCCCGCACACGGCCATCCGCGACGACATCTCTGCCAACCTCGATGCCGTCGAGCAGCTCGAGGCCGCCAACGCGCCGGTCGAACTCACGCTGGTCGAGAGTGGCGGCGACAACCTCACGGCGATCTTCAGCCGGGCCCTTGTCGATCGGCAGATCTTCGTGATCGATGTGGCGGGGGGCGACAAGGTGCCGCGCAAGGGAGGGCCGGGCGTGACGACCGCGGACCTGTTGGTCATCAACAAGACCGACCTCGCCCCGTTCGTGCACGCCGATCTCGGAGTGATGGACCGCGACGCCAGAGCACGGCGCGGCAACTTGCCCATCGCCTTCACGTCGCTGGTCGCCCCCGGCGGAGTCGACGCGGTCGCCACGTGGGTGCTGACGCAGCTGCACAGCTGGCAGTCGACGTCACCAACCGGTCACTGACGTCCCGATGGATGCCACGACCGCCATCGAGGTCGGGCTGGACGACCGCGGCCACACGGTGGTGCGACGAATGTCGTGCGAAGTTCCCCTGCTCGTGCGAGTCGTCGACGGTGGACCCGAGCTGACCCTGGCCATGGTCAACGGCGCGGCCGGCCCGCTGGGCGGTGATCGATACCGGTTCCGCCTCGAGGTCGGCGCAGGTGCACACGTCGCGGTGTGTTCAGTCGCGGCCGCGATGGCTCAGCCTGGCCCACGTGGGGCCGCATCCGAGATGATCGTCGATCTGGTGGTCGGCGAACGGGCGACGCTCGAGTGGCGTCCGCAGCCGACGGTCAGCGTGGTCGGCAGCGATCACCGCATCGTGGTGCGCCTGGCCGCCGCCGGATCGTCGCGCGTGGTGATGCGAGAAGGCGTGTCGTTGGGTCGCCGCGGCGAGCCCTCCGGGCGCTTCGCGCTGCGCGAGCGCGTCAGCATCGACGAGGTCGCGGTTCTCGACCACGAGACAGTGCTGGCGCCCGGCGCGCTGATGGGCCCGGGTGCCCAGGGATCGGGTCGCAATCTGAACACGGACGTGATCATCGGCTCCGACTTGCCGCCACCGGACGTCTCGGTGACCGCGCGATGCGTGCAGGCAACCGTACATCTGTCACCGAACTGCGCTCTGGTGACGACGCGCTCTTGACCGCGTGGATCGCGTTGCCTGTCGGCCGGTGATGATTCCGACGATTTGCCTGGTCAAACGGGTCACCGAGGTGTAGCGTGCGGGACGGCGCCGGACGAGACGCCACGACGTAACGGTGTTGCCCCGGACCTCGGTGACCCGCATCCTCAAAGGAGAGCGGACGTGAGGAACGACATGCCCAGCGACGGTACGGCCTACGACGGACCGTTGATGAGGGCGGCGCAGGCAACAGCGATGCTCCAACTCGAGATCGATCGATTGTGGCGCGACTCCGTGACGTCGGACAACAGCCCGATCACGGAACGACTGGTCGAGTTCAGCCATGCCATCCGCCACGCCTGCCACCTGCTCGACGACGGCTACACGATCGGTTAGCGCGGCCGGGCCTCGGGCAGGCTGGCCTCGATGGCGCCGACGAGTGCTGGGTCTTCGGGGGTCACCATTGGGCTGAAGCGGGTGACGGAGCCGTCAGGGGCGATCAGGAACTTCTCGAAGTTCCAGCGGATGTCGCCGGAGTGGCCCTCGGAGTCGGCCACTTCGGTGAGGGCCGCGTAGATCGGGTGACGAGCGTCGCCGTTGACGTCGATCTTCTCCATCATCGGGAAGGTCACACCGTAGGTCGTCGAGCAGAACGTCTCGATCTCGTCAGCCGTCCCGGGTTCCTGGCCGCCGAACTGGTTGCAGGGAAAGCCCACGACGGTGAAACCCTGATCGGAGTACTTCTTCTGCAGGGCTTCGAGGCCGGTGTACTGCGGCGTGAGCCCGCACTTCGATGCGACGTTGACAGCCAGGATCGCCCTGCTGTCGAATGCGGCCAGAGAGGTCTCGTCGCCGTGGAGGGTGTGGATTGGCTCGGTGAGGATCGACATGATCAACGTTCTACCACCGTGCGGATCGCGACGCGAGGTGCGAGGTGTCGTCGTCGCCGAGATCTCGCCCGAGCGAGCGACGCGCTCGTGATGTCGTGGTGAGGATCCGCCCCACGTGTTGCACGACCCGCGCCGCAACAGCAGGTCCCGACCTCGAGGCCCCATCCATGAGGTCGTTCCAGTAGATCGCCCACGTCGACGCAATCGACGGGCCGAGCAACGGAGCGGTGAGCACGCCGGCGAGCGCGGTGATTCGGCGAGGGTGACCGACCATCGCCGCGTGGATCGGTGAGGTCACCGACGCGAACGGGCCAAAGGTTTCGGCAACCCAGCGCCGATAGGAAGTCGCGGCGTCGCCGGGTCGGGTGATCAAGGCATCGGCGGCGGCACGACCGCTGGCCAGCGCCTGCGCAATCCCCTCCCCCTGCAGCGGGTTCACCAGGCCCGCAGCGTCACCGACCAGGAGGACCTTGCCACTGGCCGGCCGGGTACCGACCAGGCCCATCTTCAGCCATCCACCGAGCACCCGCGTCGGCGCATCGTCGACGTCGAGAAGCCCGATGCGATGGAGGTGGGTCCGGAACATGTCGAGTTGTCGTTGGGCACGGTGCGCGTCGTGGCGACTGCTGCCGAGACCGAGGCCGAGTCCCAGGTTGGCGCCCTCCGGGCCGGGGAACACCCATCCGTAACCGGGGAAGCCGCGTCGTGGCCGGTCGTTCCAGAGGGCGATGACCGGGAGGGCGACCTCGGTCGCCACGTAGCCGCGCAGCGCGAAGCCCCACAACACCCGGGCCGGATCGACCATCCCGGCACTCGCCGCCGTCGTGCTCGTTGCGCCGTCTGCGCCGATCACGAAGTCGGCCTCGATCGCCGGCCCGCGGTCGAGCACGACCCGTCCCTCGTCCACCGAGACGAGCCGCGCCGAGATGTCGTCAGCGCCGGCATCCAGCGCCGCGGCGCGTAGGTGAGCGTCGAATCGCGTCCGGGGAACGACCAGAGCATGACCCGGATAGGTCCTGCCGGCCCGGGCGGGCAGCGTGACGCGCCGGCCAGTCGGGCCGGCCACGATCATGTCTCCGGCCGTCAGTGCCCCGGCGACACCGAGACCGAGGTCGTCGAGCACCCGTACGCCGCGCGGCCCGACGAGATCGCCGCACGCCTTGTCGCGACCGAGGACTGCCTTGTCGACGAGGGCGACTCGAGCACCACCGTTGGCGAGCACGAACGCGGCGAGGCTGCCAGCCGGACCGGCGCCGACGACGATCACGTCGTAACCTGCTCTCGACAACGACACGCCCATCACAATGACACCTCGTGGGCAACGGCGCTGATTGGAGCGACTCGATGGACGTCACCCGATCCCGAACACAACCCAACGTGTTCGCCCGGCGCCTGTTCGCCCCGCTCGCCGGTCGCTACGACCGGCTCGCCGAGGTGCTGTCGATGGGGCAGAACCGCCGCTGGCGAAACGCCATGGTCGAGCACGTGACAGCCGGCAATGCGCACCTCGTGCTCGACGTGGCATGCGGGCCCGGCCGTGTCAGCCGCGCACTTGCCGAGGCGACCGGCGCCTACATCGTCGGCCTCGATCTCAACGAGAACATGCTGCGACAGGGCGTCAGCAGCGTCGCCGCGGCGGGCCTGCAGGACAGCATCGCGTTGGCGCTCGGCCGGGGTGAGCAGTTGCCGTTTCCCGATGCCTGCTTCGACGCGCTGACCTTCACCTATCTCCTTCGGTACGTGGCCGACCCGGCCGCCACCCTCGCCGAACTGGCGAGAGTCGTGAAGCCGGGCGGACGGATCGCCAGCCTCGAGTTCGCCGTTCCGACCGCACCATGGTGGCGGGCCGCGTGGTGGTGCTACACGCGGATCGTGCTCCCGGTCGCCGGCTGGCTGACCGGCGGGCGGGCGTGGTACCACGTCGGCCGGTTTCTCGGCCCCAGCATCTCGACGCACTATCGCCAGTACCCCGTGGAGTGGACGGTGGCCGCGTGGAAGACCGCAGGCATCGGCGAGGTCGAGACCCGCACCATGAGCCTCGGCGGTGGTCTGATCATGTGGGGCCGACGCGCCCGATGAGCGCTCCGGACAAGCCGGTCGAGCCGCTCAGCCGCCTCCAGCCGGCGTTCTACGCCCGGCCAAGATTCGCGTCGCGAGGCGCCGCGGGCGACTGGTTGACCCTGTTGCATCCGCCGTACACCGCGTGGCACCTTTCGTACGTCGTCATCGGGGCATGCCTGGTCGGCCCGGTCGACGCAGGCCGGCTGATCGCGACGGTGGCCGCGTTCTTCCTCGCCGTTGGGATCGGTGCGCACGCCCTCGACGAACTGCACGGCCGGCCCTTGTCGACCTCGATCCGATCGTCGATCCTGATCACCGCGGCGAGCATCGGCATCGGCGGCGCGGCAGTGATCGGCATCGCCGGTGTGGCTGACATCGGCCGGCCGCTGATCGCGTTCATCGTCGTCGGCGTTGCGTTGGCCGTCGGATACAACCTGGAACTCTTCGGCGGCAGGCTGCACACCGACCACGTCTTCGCCGCCAGTTGGGGCGCGTTCCCCGTGCTCACCGGGTACTACGCCCAGCACGAGCGTCTCGACATCGCCTCCGTCGGCGCTGCAGCGTTCGCCTACTTCTTCAGCACGGCGCAGCGCCGTCTCTCGACACCGGCCCGCAGGCTGCGCCGCAAGACCCGGGAGGTCCGCGGCACGATCGCGAGCGTCGACGGCGAGGTTGCCGACATCGATCGGGCCACCCTGCTCGCCCCGCTCGAGGGAGCGCTGCGCGCCTTGAGCTGGGCGGCCGTGGTACTGGCCGTCACCTTGGCCTTGGCCCGATTGACACCGTGGCCGTAACACCATCGGCCACGGTCGTCGGCGGAGGCCCCGCCGGTCTGATGGCCGCCGAGGTGCTGGCGGCCGCCGGCGTCGCCGTGACGGTCTACGAGCACATGCCGTCGGTCGGGCGCAAGCTGCTTCTCGCCGGGCGCAGCGGGCTCAACATCACAAACAGCGAGCGGATCGACCAGTTGCTCAGCCGATACAGCACCGGAGGCGACCGGCTCGGCCCGGCCATCGAAGCTTTCGGACCGGTCGAGCTGCGGGCATGGTGCGCGGCGCTCGGCGAGCCGACGTTCGTGGGATCGACCGGGCACGTCTTCCTCCAGTCGTGGCGGGCCACACCCCTGCTGCGGGCATGGATCGCCCGACTCTCCGACCTCGATGTCGAGATCGAAGTTCGTCGACGCTGGGTCGGCTGGGTCACCACGGCCGACGGCTCGATCGACGCGGGGCGGCTGCTCTTCGCGTCCTCCGAAGGCGGCATCGCCGTGGCGGCCGGCGACATCACCGTGTTGGCGCTCGGGGGCGCGAGTTGGCCCCGAGTGGGCTCCGACGGCGGATGGGTCCCGGTTCTGCGCGGTGCGGGCGTGCGGGTGAACGACCTTCGCCCGGCCAACTGCGGCATGCGGATCGCCTGGACGAGGCACTTCGCCGACCGATTCGCAACGGCCCCGCTGAAGAACATCGCGATCGTGGTTGGTGCCAGCCGCGTCCGTGGCGATGCGATGATCACCCGTCACGGGATCGAGGGCGGACCGGTCTACGGTCAGTCGGCCGCCATTCGAGCTGAGCTCGACCGTCGTGGCCAGTGCCCGATCACCATCGACCTGCAGCCCGACCTGACGGTTTCGCAGGTCGGCGCGCGGCTCGCCCGCGGCCGCCCCAAAGATTCGATCGCAACGATGCTGAGGCACACCGTCGGCCTCTCACCGATTGCGATCTCGCTGCTGCGCGAGGTGAGCGACAACCACGTGCCGACGGACCCGGCTGAGCTGTCCGAGTTGGTCAAGGCTGTCCCGTTGACGATCGAGGCGACCATGCCGATCGACCGAGCGATCTCGAGTGCAGGCGGCATCGTCCTGGACGAGGTCGACGACCGCTTGATGTTGCGTCGTCTGCCGGGCACGTTCGTTGCCGGCGAGATGCTCGATTGGGACGCGCCGACTGGCGGCTACCTCCTGCAGGCGACCTTCAGCACGGCAGTGGCAGCAGCGCGCGGTGCGCTCGAATGGCTCCGCTGAAGCGAGGACAGGGCCGCTCCCGCGTCGGGCGCTGATTCACCCGCTGTTGCGCAGGCCGGTGGCGACGCCGTTGATGGCCAGATGGATGCCGCGCTGGATCAGTTCGGTCTGATCGCCGCCGCGCCACCGGCGCAGCAACGCCACCTGCATGTGGTTCAGCGGGGCGATGTAGGGAATGCGGTAGCGAACGCCACGGGCCAGGGCCGGGTTGTCGTAGAGCAAGTCGTCGTGTCCCGACACTGCCTTCGCGGTCCACACCGCCTTCGTGTGCTCGGCGACGACCGTGTCGAAGAACTGCTCGGCTCCCGCCACGTCGGCAGCCAACGTCTGGTAACGCGCTGCGATCGCCAGGTCGGTCTTGGCCAACACCTGCGCCATGTTCGACACGACGGTGCGGAACCACGGCCACTGCTCATGCATGTCGCGCAGTTCGGCGACCCGATCGTCATCGCCGCCGACCCAGTCGGTGACGGCAGTGCCGACTCCGAACCATCCCGGCAACATCAGCCGGCACTGGCTCCAGCTGAACACCCACGGAATCGCCCGAAGGTCTTCGATCCGCCCGGACTTGGTCCGCGATGCCGGGCGAGAACCGATGTTCATGGTCGACAGTTCGACGACGGGTGTGATCGCCCGGAACCACTCGACGAAGCCGGGTGTTTCGTACACCAGACGCCGATACGCAGCCTGCGACGCCGTCGCCAACTCGTCGGCGATGCGCATGAACCGCGGGTCGACGTGGTCGGTCTGCGGGCCGCGCAAGACGGTCGACTCGATCGAGGCCGACACGAGCGCCTCGAGGTTCTGGCGAGCCCGCTCCGGGTCAGCGAACTTGGCGCTGATCATCTCGCCCTGCTCGGTCATCCGCAGCCCCACCTGCACACTGCCCGCCGGCTGGGCCATGATCGCGTGATAGCTCGAACCGCCACCACGACCGACCGTGCCACCGCGACCGTGGAAGAGTCGCAACTTCACGCGGTGCCGTTGGGCGACTTCGACGAGCAGCGCCTGGCACCGGTACAGCGCCCAGTTCGACGCCATGTAGCCGCCGTCCTTGTTGCTGTCGGAGTAGCCCAGCATCACCTCCTGAAGGCGGTCGCGGTGACGGAGCCATTCGGAGTACCGCGGATGCGACCACAGTGCATCGACGATGCCGGCGGCACCTTGCAAGTCGGCGATCGTCTCGAACAACGGCACGATCCCGATGGCGAGCTCAGCTGGCGACACCGACCTCGCGGTCGAACGAAGCAGGCCGACCTCGCGGAACAGCACGGCAACCTCGAGCACATCCGACACCGACTCGCACTTCGAGATGATGTAGTTCTCGATCGCATTCGGCCCGAACGTGCGCAACGTCTCGGCGGCCCGGCGAAGGATCGCCAACTCGCTGTCCGCGAGTTCACTGACAGCCGAGTCGACGCCCAACAACGGGCGCGCCGTCGACAGCTCGGCCGTCAGCACCTCGACTCGCTTGGCCTCGTCGAACGTCAAGTACCGGGCGCACACGCCGCCGATGCGCAGCAACTCGTCGACCACCTGCTCGTGCACGGCGGAGTTCTGCCGCAGGTCGACCGTTGCCAGGTGGAACCCGAAGGTCGCGACAGCGCCGCGCAGGGCAGTGAGCCGGCCGTTGGCAACGGCATGCGCGCCATGCCGATGCAGCGATGTGTGGATGACGTCGAGGTCGGCCAGCAGCTCCGATGGTGAGTCGTATCGCGGGCGAACACCGATCGGCGCGTTGCCCGGCACACGCCCGATGAGGCTCTGCGCGGTTGCCGCCAGGCGGGCGTGCATGCCGCGCAGCGCCTGGCGGTACAGCTCGTCGAGGCGATAGGGCGAGGTGTCGTTGGCAGCTTCGGTCAGCCGCATGAGGGCCGCCGTGGGCGTGACGAGGCGCGACGACATCGACAACTCCTCAGCCAAGCGCCACAGCTGCTGCAGGTGGTGACCCAGGACCAGAGTCGCTTGCTGCTGGAACGTGTCGGCCAGAACGTCGGCCGTCACGAACGGATTGCCGTCCCGATCGCCACCGATCCACGAGCCGATCCGCAGCAAGGGCCGCTCGCGATCTGGCCGGTCGCCGAACGCGGTGTTGACGGCCAGGTTCAAGATCGGTGCCTGCGACAACA
This sequence comes from Ilumatobacteraceae bacterium, assembly GCA_963805445.1. Lineage (GTDB taxonomy): Bacteria > Actinomycetota > Acidimicrobiia > Acidimicrobiales > Ilumatobacteraceae > JAENVT01. The sequence goes on from CAWDUI010000003.1 coordinate 97,902, forward strand.
GCGACAGCTCGAAGTAGCGCATGGCGTCATTGACCTCGTCGCGCAGGCGCAGCTTGGTGAGACGCAGCATCGCCGTCTGCCACAGCGTGACGATCTGCCGCCACAGCTCCTCGCGCCATTCGGCCTCTTCGACGCGGTTCATGTCGAGACGATGCCGCTGCGCCATCAGCGCCGCCACCGCGGTCTGGATCGTCTGGATCGTGCGACGGCGGATCTCGGTCGGGTGCGCCGTCAGCACCGGTATCACCTCACTGGCCCCGACGAGCGCGTGCACATGCGCTGCATCGAGCCCGGCATCGTCGACCAGTTGGATCGCGCGCGCCAGCGTGCCGGGGGGTGGAGAGGAACCGCTCTCCACGAGCGCCCGACGACGGCGGGCGTGATCGGTGTCTTCGGCGATGTTGGCCAACATCGCGAAGTAGCTGAATGCCCGGATCACGTGCAGCGCGTCGGAAATCGGCAGCGGGTCGAGCTGTTCGATCAGCCGGGCGGGATCGATGTCGACAACTGCAGCACGGCGAATCGACTCCACCAGATCGAGCGTCTTGCTGCCGGCCTGATCGGCAATGACGTCGCCGAGTGTGCGCCCCAACAAGCGGATGTCGTCGTTGAGCGACTCGGACTGGCGCATCCGCCCAGGATACGAGAAGCGACGGACTGCTCGCCCGAATTGGCCGGGCGCTACCGTCGGTTCGCACCATGACACGACGCGCACCATGACCCTGGGCTCCATTCGCCATCAGCTCCGCATCAACCGCCCGGCGGCGACCGTTTGGAAGCTGGCCGGTGATGCGACGCGACTCCACGAATGGTTCCCCGGCATCGACCGGTGTGAGGTCGAGGAAAGCGTCCGCGTGATCACGCTCGGCTCCGGCATCTCGATGCCCGAGGAGATCCTCGTGCACGACGACACCCAGCGGCGCTTTCAATACCGGATCACCGCGCCGATGTTCGTCTACCACCGCGGCGGGATCGATGTGATCGACCTGGGCGACGACACCTGCCTCGTCGTGTACTCGACCGACGCCGACCCGCGAGCCATGGCGTTGACGATCGGTGGCGCAACTGCGGGGGCCCTCGACGAGCTCAAACGACTGATGGAGGCCGACGTGCACGAGGGAGCAGGCTGATGGGTCGCAAGATCTTGTTGGTGACCAGCGACCAGCAGCGGTACGACACGCTCGGCTGCAACGGCGGCGTTGTCGCACGTACTCCGGTGGTCGATCGGCTCGCCGCCGAGGGCTACCGCTACGAACGAGCCCATCCGCAATCCGTCGTCTGCATGCCGTCGCGTTCGACCATCGTCACCGGTCAGCACCCGAGCACCCACGGCGTGTGGATGAACGGTGTCGCTCTCCCCGTGGACGCGCCGTCCGTCGCTTCGGTGTTGCACGACAACGGCTACCGGACCGCGCTGATCGGCAAGCCGCACTTCGAGCCGTTCCTCGACCCGTTCGCCCGATTCGCCGAGAACCGCTTCGCCCGCGAGGGTCTCGTCGGGTTGCATCGCGGCTTCGAGCACTTCGAGACGGCGACGCACGGTGCGCTCGGCCCATTGCACTATGCGCGGTGGATGGCGGCCAACCATCCGGAGGCCGTGTCGATGTTCTTCCCGGTGCTCGACGTGGCACTGGAGGTGAGTGCGGCCGGCGGCGGCGAGACGGGTGCGCCGCAGGTGCACGACAATGCCGTACCCCGCGAGTGGTACCACACCGACTGGGTCGCCGATCGCACGATCAGCTGGCTCGATTCTCTCGATGCCGACGACGACTGGTTCTGCTGGATGAGCTTCCCGGACCCGCACCATCCGTGGGATCCGCCGGCGTCGGAGATCGGCCGCGTCGATTGGCGCGACGTGCCGCTGCCCGCCGGCTACATCGCGGACGCTCAGCAGCGCGAGGCGGTCCTCGCTGCCAAGCCTCGCCACTGGACGGACTGGTACAGCGGCACCCTGGTCTCCAACTACGAAGCCCCTGCCGACTGGGTCCCGGCGACCTTGACGGCGGATCAGGTGCGCGAGGTCAACGCCCGCAACGCCGTCGAGTGCGAGTTGATCGACGAGGCACTGGGCAGGGTGATGGCGGCGATCGCGGCTCGCGGTTGGGACGACGATCTCGACGTGATCTACACCACCGACCACGGCGAGCTGCAGGGAGACTTCGGTCTGCTCTTCAAGGGTCCATACCATGTCGACGCGTTGATGCGCCTGCCCCTGATATGGAGGCCGGCACCGTCGGCATCGAGCACCGGCCCGGCAACGGTGACCCGACCGGTTGGCCTGGTCGACCTGGCACCGACGTTCTGCCACATCGCCGGCCTGGCGACACCGGAGTGGATGGAGGGCTCCGCGCTGCCGTTCGACGATGTGGATGCCGATGCACGTGGCTTCGAGCGGGTGTTGACCGAGTGGGACAGCGAGCTGTTCGGCGTCGGCGTGCACCTGCGGACCATCACGCGAGACGGGTGGGTGTGCAGCACCTACCAGCCGGGGTACAGCCACGACGGAACCGAGGGCGAGCTGTACGACCTCGGCGACGACCCGCTGCAGCGCGTCAACCGCTGGGCCGACCCGCAGCTGGCGTCATTGCGCAGCGATCTGCTGGCCGATCTCTGGGATCACCAACCGCCGATGCACACACCGCTGCGGCGCGTCGAGGCGCCGGTCTGACCTGGCCTACTTCTTGTCGCCGCTGTGCGATCGCAGCAGGCGCCTGCCCTGCACCGTGATCTCCAGCTCCTTGAACCATGGCGCCGGCTTGTCGCCGCTTCGCTGGCCCCACACCAGCGAGCGCTCCTTGGCTTCGTTGAGGCAGCTGGCGACTGCTTCCAACTTCCAACCCAGTTTCTTGGCGATGATGGCGTTGTCGACCGGAGCCCCGGAGTCGTCGCCGCCCAGCACGACTGCCAGCAGTTGCACCATCTGCCGATCATCAGACACTTGGTCATCCGGCATCGAGCTGTCCAACACAATCCCCCTCGCAGTCCCGAGCCTGAAGCGGCTACGCCGAAGCGAGGAGAACCTGGACCACCGAGCCTACCGGTGAATGGCCCGATCGCCGCTGAGTGGCAAGCTGCGCAGGTGAAGTCGTATGACGTGTTGGTCATCGGGGGCGGGATCGCCGGAGCGTCGATCGGCTACGAGCTGGCCACCGATCACTCCGTCGGCCTGCTCGAAATGGAAGCAACCCTCGCCTTCCACACCACCGGCCGGTCGGTTGCCACGTTCCTCGAAAGCTACGGCGGTCGAACGATCCGGCTGCTGACGACCGCCAGTCGAGCATTCATGGAGGACCCACCTGACGGGTTCGGTCGTCCATTGTTGAAACCGCTCCCGCTGATCTGGGTGGCCCCGCACGGAAGCGTCGACGACCTGCAGGCGATGCGCGACGCCGTGGTCGAGTTCGTTCCCGACATGCGGGTGTTGACGGCGGCCGAGGCGGTGGACGCCACCAAGGTGATCCGATCTGACTGGGTCGCCGCCGGCCTCGTCGAACCCGGAGCGAGCGAGATCGACGTAGCGGCCCTCCACGGTGGATACGCGCGTGGTCTGCGAGCGCGCCGCGGCGAGATCCACACGTCGGCCGGTGTTGCCGAGATGCAGCGGGTAGGCGGTCGATGGCACGTGACCGACCGGGCCGGCGACGAGTACGAGGCTGGGGTGGTCGTCAACGCGTCGGGTTCGTGGTGCGACGTCGTGGCTGCTCTCGCCGGCGCCCGGTCCGTCGGCATCCACCCGCTGCGACGCACGGTGTTCACGATCGCTCCGCCCCGCGACATCGACGCTGGGTCGATTCCGTTGGTTGCTGACGTCGACGGCACCTTCTACCTCAAACCGGAAGGCCCGCAGATCCTGTGCTCGCCCGCTGACGAGGTACCTTCCGTGCCCTGCGATGCCAAACCCGAGGAGCTCGACATCGCCGCGGCGATCGACGTGATCAACGCGGCGACCACGCTCGACATCCGCCATGTGCGCTCGTCGTGGGCGGGGCTGCGCAACTTCGTCGCCGATCGCTCTCCCGTCGCCGGATTCGACGACGAGGTCGACGGCTTCTTCTGGTTCGTGGGCCAAGGCGGTTACGGCATCCAGATCTCGCCGGCGCTCGCTCGGGCCGGCGCTGCGCTGGTGCGGTCGGGTCGCCTACCCGAGGAGTTGATCGATCGTGGCCTCGAACCAGCAGCGCTGCACCGGCAGCGCTTGGTTGGCCTCGGCCCTCTCGAAGGTCACTAGTGCCAGTGCGGCCCCACTGAACGTTTCCCACCTACCATCGGTGTCGAGGGGACAAACCACGGATGCATACCGCCGGCTCGGCGCGCCGCTCGTTCGGGCGCGATTTCGGTACTTCCAATACCGAAATCGAACCCGTTGAGCCTGGTTGGGCGAGGTGTGAGTAGCGGGAGTACCGAAATCGCGCCCGCCGGTCTGAGACGATGTTCTCACGCCGATCGGCGCTGATGGCGCGCCATGAGGTCGCGGCAGGCCCGATACCGACTTCTATGTCAGCCCGGTAACCGCCCAGTCGTTCCAAGAGCTGACACTGAGGGCGTGGCGTGTGGAAGAGCAGCGCACCGACCGGCGCGTCTGGGTGTGCCCGGACCTCAACCCCCGCGGCGCAGGGCGAACCCGTTGCCGGAACGCGGCACTCGTCAGGCCACCTTGACCACCGTGTTGGTGCCGCTGTCGACCACGTACGTGCTGAACGAGGTGACCTCGCTGTCGGCCTTCGAAACGTCGGCCACGATTCGGTACTCGGCGGTCCAGCGTTCTGGTGTCACCGTGTGCAAGGCGTACCCGCGGTGGGCCAGTTCGGCGTCGACCAGATCGGGGAACGACTTCAGCACATCGGTCAACTCGGTGCCGATCAGACCGTCCGAGCTGATCGACGTCGTGACGAACTCGACTCCGACCGGAGTGCCCGTGCCGCGGTCCCCGGCACGCAACTGGGCGACGGCGGCGAGGTGGATGTCGCCGGTCACCACCACGACGTTGGGGACCGCAGCGTCGGCGAGATGCTGCAGGATCCGCTGGCGTTGCACCGGGTAGCCGTCCCACATGGTCGTAGTTCAGCACCGCCCCGTTGAACGTCGAGTCGGCGAACACCACCTGGTTGCCGATCACGTTCCACACCGACGTCGAGTTGTCGAGTTGGTCGTAGAGCCACGCCTCCTGCGCATCGCCCAGCATGGTGCGCGCCGGATCAGTCGTCTCCGGGCACGGCGGCGCGGTGACTCAGCGTCGCATCGCCACACGCCTGGTCGGTGCGGTACTGGCGACCGTCGAGCAATGCCAGCCCGATCAGCTTGCCCCAGTTCACGTCGCGGTAGATCCGGTACTCCTGGTCGACGGACACCGGTGGGTCGAGGCGCACCGGCTGGTGCTCCCACCAGGCTTGGTAGGCGGCGAAGCGGCGAGCCGGGAAGGTCGGTGCATCCGCCGTGGCCTCCGGGGTGAGGCCGGCGTAGTTGTTCTCCACCTCGTGGTCGTCCCAGATGACGAACCACGGAGCGACGGCATGCGCTGCCTGCAGGTTGGCGTCGCTCTTGTAGCGCGCGATAGCGGTTGCGGTAGTCGTCGAGGGTGGTGGGTTCCGGCCCGATGTGCACGCGTGCCGTGATGTCGGCGTCGGGCGCGACTCCCGGATCTTCGTAGATGTAGTCGCCCAGCCACACGACGAACTCGGGTTGATGCTCGGCCAGGTCGCGGTGAGCGGCGTATTGGCCGTTGGCGTAGTTCTGGCAGTTCGCCACGGCGAACGTGACCTCGGCGAGGTCGACACTCGGGCCCGGGGCCGGCCGGGTCGTACCCACCGGGCTGGTGTACCGGCCGACACGAAAGCGGTAGAACCACGTGCCCTGGTCGAGCGGGACGACAGCGTGCACGGTGTGGGCTCGAGCCGCTCTGGCCGTCTCGACACCGGTCGATGTGACCGTGGTGAAGTCGGCCGAATCGCTGATCTCCCACGTGACCGGCACGTCGTCGTCGGGCATGCCCCCGTTGTCGAGCGGGTCGGGCGCCAGGCGGGTCCACAGCACGACGCTCGTGGCGTCGGGGTCGCCGGACGCGACGCCGAGCGTGAACGGATCCGCGGACAACTCGACCGCTGGCGACGTCGAGTCGTCGTGGCCGCCTGGGTGGTCGTCGTGGCCGCCTCGGTCGTCGACGTCGTTGCCGGCACGGTGCTCGGTGGCGCTGACGCCGGGCTGGCACCATCGCTGCCGCTGCACGCTGCCACCACGACCGCCGCACCCGTGGCCAAGAACATTCTGCGCGAGATCGGTCCCATTGGGGCAGTCTGCCCGATGAGGGCTCTGCAGCACAGTCCTGGGCCGCGACCACCAGACAGCGGTCCCGCGCCAGCGATCGCCTCATGGGCGCGGCGACGGCTACGTTCCACCACGTGCCCCATGATCTGCCACTTCTGCCGACAACCGTGGTCGGCAGCTATGCCCATCCATCGTGGTTCTACGCCGCCAAAGAACTGATGGAAGCCGGCCGTTTCGGGCCCGTCGACGTCGAGGAAACCTTCGACGACGCCGTCGATCGGGCGATCCTGGACCAGGAGGAGGCCGGCCTCGACGTGATCAGCGATGGCGAGATGCGCAGGGCCAGTTTCGTCTGGGCGTTCGCCTCGCGAATGACCGGGCTGCGCGACGGCGGGGCACCGCGCAAGATGGGCCCGATGTCGCTCGACATGCGCAACGTGCAAGAGACCACCGGGCCAGTTGGCGTGCCCAACGGGATGGGCGCTGTCGAGGAGTTCGCCTACGCGACGACGCGCACCACGAAGCCGATCAAGATCCCGCTTCCCGGTCCCTTCGCGCTGACCACCTTCATCCGCCCCGTCGATCACTACACCGACCGCACACACCTGGCCGAAGCCTTCGTGCCGGCACTGAACCACGAGATCCGCCAGTTGGCGGCGGCCGGCTGCAAGTGGATCCAGCTCGACGAGCCGGCGACACCCGGCTATGCGGCCAACGACCCGCACACGCCTGCCGACATCGCCCGGCTGTTCAACGCCTGCATCGAAGGAGTCACCGGTGTGCACTTCAGCCTGCACATCTGCTTCGGGTCGTTCCGCAAGCTGCCGTACGCCAAGAAGACGTACGCCCGATACTTCCCCGACCTGCTCGAGGCCAAGGCCGATCAGTTCGTGCTGGAGTACGGCACTCGAGAGATGTCGGAGATCGAGCAGTGGATGAACTGGGCGCCCGATCGCGAGCTCGGCGCCGGCATCATCGACATCCGCACCCACTACTGCGAAACGCCCGACGACGTGGCCGAGCGGGTGCGTAAGTGCCTCGACCACGTTCCCGCCGACAAGCTGTTCCTCACCACCGATTGCGGGCTGCGGTACGTGCATCGCACACTGGCCCGCCAAAAGATCACCAACCTCGTCGCCGGCGTGCGCCAAGTCCGCGAGACGCTGTGAGTCACGTCTCATGAGTGATTCCACACCAGGCAAGATCGTGATCGATTGCGACCCGGGCATCGACGACGCGATGGCCATCTTCTACGCGCTCGAGTCGCCGGAGTTGGAGCTGATCGGGCTCACGACGGTCTTCGGAAATGCTCACACTTCGGTGTGCACGACAAACGCGTTGAAGTTGCTGGAGATCGCCGATCGGACCGACATCCCGGTGGCGCCGGGCGCCGAGAGCCCGTTGGCCATGCCATACCGAGGGCCGGTCGCATTCGTGCACGGATCCGACGGGCAGGGCAACGTCTTCCTGCCCCCACCCACAACGGTGCCGCTACCGATCGACGCCGCGCAATTCATCGTTCGAACGGTGCTCGATTCGCCGGGCGAGGTCACCTTGGTGGCCCTCGGACCGCTGACCAACATCGCCCTCGCCATCCAACTCGAGCCGTCACTCGGCCAGCAACTGGCGGGCATCGTGCTGATGGGCGGCAACGCATTTGTCGGCGGCAATGCGAGTCCAGCGGCAGAAGCCAACATCCTCAACGATCCCGAGGCCGCAGACATCGTGTTCGGTATCGACTGCCCCATCACGATGGCCGGGCTCGACGTGACCGAGCAGACGATCATGACATCGGAAGACCTCTCCAAGATCGCCCGCTTCGACAACCCACGTGCCCGCCACCTGGGTGCAATCGTGCCGTTCTACCAGGCGTTCTATCGAGACCGATTGGGCCTCGACGGGATCTGCGTGCACGACTCGAGCACCATCAGCTACCTGCTCGCACCGCATCTGTACACGTGGGTGGAGTTCCCCATTCGGGTCGACACCGGCAACAGCGTGTGCCGCGGCAAGACCCAGCCGGCCGTCCGCCTCAGCGATCACGAGTCTGCATGGGACGGACGGCGAGCCGTGCGGATCCTCACCGGGGTCGACACCCGAGCGGTGGTCGAGCTCGAACTGGAGCGGCTGGCACGATGACGATCCACGGTCGACAGAGGGGGCGCCATGCCGCTTGATCCACAGGTCGCTGCACTGCTGCGGGAACTCGAAGCGTCTCGGGGGACCGAAGTTGCCGACGCTGACGCCGGCGGAAGCGCGAAAGCGGACCGAGTTGTTGCGGCCGCTGGCAGGAGACCCGGTCGCCGTCGGCACCGTTCGAGACGTCACCATCCCCGTGGATGGCGCCACGATCGGTGCACGCGTGTACGCACCCGAAAGCGAAGGCCCGCACCCTGTCGTGGTCTTCTTCCATGGGGGCGGATGGGTGATCTGCAACCTGGAGACCCACGACAATCTGGCACGAACGATCTCTCGAGATGCAGATGCCATCGTCGTGTCGGTCGACTATCGCATGGGTCCCGAACATCGTTTCCCCATCGCCGTGCAGGACTGCTTCACCGCCACGAAGTGGGTTGCCGAGAACGCCTCATCGTTGGGTGCCGATGCCGGTCGACTCGCGGTCTGCGGCGACAGCGCAGGCGGCAACCTCAGCGCCGTCGTGTCGCAGATCGCACGCGACCAGGGCGGGCCAACGATCGCCTATGCGGCCTTGATCTACCCCGCCGTCGACATGACCGCCAAGGGCGGATCACTCGACGAGAACGCCACCGGCTACTTCCTCGAGACCGACGAGATGGAGTGGTTCATGAGTCACTACCTCACGGAGTCCGAGCGATCCGATGTACGGGCGTCCCCTCTGCTGAACCGGAACCTGGCCGACTTGCCACCGTGCTTCATCGCCACCTGCGAGTACGACCCGCTGCGAGACGAGGGCGAGGCCTACGCCGACGCCCTGCGCGCCAGCGGTGTTCAGGTCGCCAGCAAGCGCTACGGCGGCCTGATCCACGCCATCGCCAACATGACCGGCGTGCTCGATGGAGGTCGCCAACTCGTCGCCGACGTCAGCGCCCACCTCCACGACGCACTGCACGCCGAGCGCCGGCGCAACAACGTCACCACAAGCCGCTCGTGAAAGCGAAGTGTGTCGGTTCGATTCACCCCCGCGTCACCGAAGCTGCACCCTTCCCACCTGCACGCCTAGCGGCGAGGCAACTCGATCGTCACGTCGGTGATGATCTGCAGTTGACGGATCATCGCCCGCGCCGCCAATCGGAACGGATGCCTGGTGCCGATGATCGGATCATCGATCGGTGAGGTGGCGACCGCCGCAAGGCACCGCCCGTACTGCAGCACTTCGAACCAGTCGACGACCTCGAGGTTGACCGGCACGGACCGCCGATAGGCGTCGACGAACCGTCGCGACAACGCCCCGGTGACGGCGCTCAGCACCGGCTCGGCGAACCGTGGGACCGCGATCGGCGCGCAACGCAGCAACGCCGCCGTGAAGCCCACGTCGTACTCCCGCCGGCACAAGTTGGCGTTTGTCCAATCGAGCACATTGAATGCGTCGTCGTCGGTGACCAACATGTTGAACGGATGGATGTCGCCGTGGCACACGACGGCGGGGGTCATGACCGGGCGGCGAGCCTCCAGCCACGTCAGCAGCGCCGCGAATCCCGACGCCGGGGATCGCAACCGCTTCGCGGATCTCGGCGAGGCGTGCCTCGACTCCCAACGAGCCGACGTCGATTCCGGCGGATTGCAGTGCATCGGCGATCGGTTGCGCATCGAGGGCATGCAGCTGCAACGTTGCCGTTGCAAGCAGCCGGGCGACCCGGCGAATCGTCTTCGGCAAGCGAAGCAGCGGCCCCACCGATCCCGAGGCCGGCCAGCAGCGGGCGCACCACCGACTCGCTCCATCACCAGGAACGCGCCGCCGAGCGAGTCGTCGACACCGTCGAGCACGACACGGGGCGCGCGGTAACCCTGGTCGACCACGCCGCGCTGCACGATGGTTTCGCGAACGCCGGCATCGGGGTTCGGCATCACACGCAACACCAGCGGCCCGCGCAGGTCTGGCGGTGGATCGCGGAGTTCAAAGCCGTAGATCGCCGCCCAGAACCCACCGGTGATCGGGGTCGGTGAGTCGGCGTACGTCTGCGGTGAGCCGGCGAATCCCGAGAGGACCCGCAGCAGCGACGCATCGATCATCGGGTCACTATGGCACTTCAGCTAGAACGAGCGAGATGGAATCCCACATCGAGCTCCGCAGCGACAACGCCGCCGGCGTCGCCCCGGAGATCATGGCTGCGATGACCTCCGCGAACACGGGCTCCGCATTGGCGTACGGAGGCGACGAGTGGAGCGCACAGCTGCGCGACACGGCCCGTGAGCGGTGTTCGAACATCCGCAAGCCGAGGTGTTCCCGGTGATCAGCGGTACCGCGGCCAACTCGATCGGGCTCGCCGCACTGTGCCCGCCGTGGGGATCGGTCCTGTGCCACGAGACAGCACACATCCTGCAGAGCGAATGTGGTGCAACATCGATGTTCGGCGGGGGCGCAGTCGTGCGTGGCATCGCCGGCGAAGCGTTCCGTGTCAACCCGGCCACACTTCGACATGCGTTCGAGGCGACACGCTGGGGCGACCCCCACCACTCGCAGCCCTCGGTGCTGTCGCTGACGAATCCGACCGACCGCGGCACGGTGTACACCGCTGCACAGGTAGGTGAAGTCGTGGCCATCGCCCGCGAGCGTGGACTGCGCGCCCATCTCGATGGTGCGCGGCTCGCCAACGCGCTGGCCGCACTTGGCTGTGCTCCGGCGGATCTCACGTGGAGAGCAGGCATCGACGTGCTCACACTCGGCGCCACCAAGAACGGCGTCTTGAGCACCGACGCGATCGTCTCGTTCGATCCGGTCATCTCCGAGCAGTTGGTCGTACCGCGTGAAGCGGGCGGGGCACGTCGCCTCGAAGATGCGATTCCAGTCGGTGCAGCTCACCGCCTACCTCACGAACGGTCTGTGGTTGGGTCTGGCGCGGCGCTCGAACGCGGCGATGGCCCGGCTGGCCGCCGGACTGCGACTCCTCGACGTGGAGTTCCTGAACGAACCCGACGTCAACATGCTCTTCGCCCGTATTCACCCGGCGGCCGCGGATCGCATGGCCGAGTCGGGTCTGCTCTTCTATCGCCAGACGACCGACACCGTGCGGCTCGTCACCAGCTTCCAGACAACCGACGAAGAAGTCGACGACGCCCTCGTGCGCATCAAGGGCGCCCTCGCCGCTCAGCGCTGATCTCGCCGCCGCGCTGGCCGCCGACTCGCTGATCGACACTGCTAGCAGTACCAAGCCGCCACCGACGGCGTCGCGCACGTGCAGGTGTTCGCCGACGACGAGCCACGAGAAGATCACACCGAGCAGGGGCGTGAGGAACAGCGTGACGGCCACGCGATTCGACGGTTGGTTGGCCAACACCAGGCACAGCAGGAGATAGGCGATCGCCGAGCCGATGCCGAGGAAGACGACGGCGCCCAGTGCCTTCGGCGTGACCGAATCGCCTCGGAGCATGCCCCCGTCGGCCACATCGAACAGGCACGCTGGGATCACGAAGATCAATGCCCCGACCTGCGTGACCGCTGCGACAGCCAGCGGATCGACACCGCGACCGACGCGGCGCACGAACGCGGTGTAGATGGAAAAGGCGATGACCGTGCCGAGCAGGAGGATGATCGGCAGGATCGGCGACGGGCCGGAGTGCTCGGTGAACACACCCGAGGCCACGAGGGCGCCGGTGAATCCGACGATCAGGGCGACGATCGATCGGCGCGACGGGACATCACCAACCAACAACACACCCGCCAAGGCGACGCCGATCGGCTCCAGCCCGACGACGATCGAGCCGATCGTCGCCGAGCCGCGATCGACACCGATGCCCATGAACACGGCCATCAGCCCAATACCGAACATGCCGATCACGATCAATCGGCGGACGTGATCTTTCGCGGTCGGCAGCCGCCGACAGGCGACCACGACCAGCACGACCGCCGCCAGCACGAAACGGACCAGGTTGGTGGTCGCCGGACCGAAGCTCTCGCTGGCGAGTTTGTACGCGGGCAGGCTGCCCCCGAAGTACACGACGATGATCAGCAGCGTGGCGCGGACAGCGAGCGATGCCGGCTCTGAGTGGCGGTCGACAACCGCTGTCGTCGATTCGCTGATCGCCACTCGCCCACCATATTCGTTGGCGGCCGTCGAACGCTGACCCGGAATCTTCGACTACCGTGATCGACGGCGTGCCGGGAAGTCTGGTCGGCAGAGCTCAGGAGACCATGTGACTCGCCGTTCATCGCGCGATCCCCAACCGATCCCGCGGGCGCTCTCGCCACTGCGCGACTTCATGCACACCGAGGCCGCCAGTGGAATCCTGCTAGCTGCGGGTGCGGTCGCAGCCATGGTGTGGGCCAACTCGCCATGGTCATCGTCGTACGAGCATCTCTGGACCACGCCGGTATCGCTGACCGTCGGCAGTCATTCCCTCCACCTCCTCCTTCGGCAGTGGATCAATCAAGGGCTGATCACCGTCTTCTTCTTCGTCGTCGGTCTCGAGATCAAACGCGAACTGGTCAGCGGTCAGTTGGCGACGAAGCGGGCCGCGCTGCTGCCGATCGTCGCTGCGTTGGGCGGCATGACTGGCCCCGGCGCTCATCTATTTCGCCATCGCCGGAGGGAGTGCTCCGCGGGGCTGGGCGATCGTCACGGCCACCGACATCCCACTGGCATTGGGTGTGCTCGCCATCGCGAGCAGCCGCGTGCCACCCGCGCTGCGCGTGCTTCATGCTGGCACTCGCGATCGTCGACGACATCGGCTCGCTGCTGATCATCGCCGCGTTCTATTCGACGGGCATCGGGTGGGGCTGGCTGGCCGCGGCGGTCGTCGTGCTCGCTGTGGCGGTCGTCGGCCGAAGGCTCGAAGATACAACAGCAGTGGGTGTTCCTCGCGCTGGGCTGCCTGATGTGGTTGATGCTTCACGAGGCCGGGGTCAGCGCCACGCTCGCCGGCGTGACGATGGGACTGCTGGCACCGACGACGGCACGCATCGCGCCGGAGTTCGTCGACGTCGAAGAACTGGCCGACGTCAGCACGGTCGAGAACGCCATGCTGACAACCGACATCGCCCGCGGATCGGTCTCCGTCGTCGAGTGGCTCCAACACGTGCTGCACCCGTGGGCCAGCTACGCCATCGTCCCCCTCTTCGCCCTGGCCAACACCGGCCTGACCATCACCAGCGGTGTGTTGCACGACGCCGTGCGATCACCGATCACCTGGGCGGTCATCGTCGGCCGGGTCGCCGGCAAGCCGCTGGGCATCCTGGTCGCGACAAGGGTCCTGATCACCGCGAACCTCGCCGACGTGCCGGGTGAGGCAACTGCGCGCCAGTCCCTCGGCGTCGCAACAACGGGGGGCATGGGCTTCACGGTCGCGCTGTTCATCACCGGGCTGGCGTTCACCGACCCGGCGCAACGATCTGACGCCACGCTCGGAATCCTGGTCGCCGCGGTTCTCGCCGCTGGGTTGTCGCTCGCTGCGTTGGGCGTGGGTCAACGTCGGCACAACATCGCATGAACCGCAGCAGGTTGCACGCCATCATCGGCTCGGGACATATCATCGGGTCACTCACCGGCGGGGACGACCTCGACACGATCGAGGGTGTCCGCGCCTGACCGACCGGGAGAACCAGCGTGATCAAGCCGTGGTTGTTCGAATTTTTCCATCAGCCCCACGACGCACAGATGCGGTCGGATCCGAAGGCGGTGCACGAGCACTTTCGTTGGTACATCGACCTGTGGACTCGCGCCGATGCCCGCGACTTCGAGGGCATCTTCTTCAGCGAACATCACTTCGGCGCTGCCTACAGTCCCTCGCCGAACCTCCTGCTGTCGCACGTCGCGGCGCGAACGACCCGTTTGCGTCTCGGTGTGCTCGGATCCGTCACGCCGTACGCGACACCATGGCGCATCGTCGAGGAGATCGCCATGCTCGACCACCTGACGGACGGGCGCCTGGAGATCGGGGTGGTCAGCGGCATCCCGCCTGAGCTCGCGGTCGTCGGCATCACGCCCGACGTCGCGGCAGCGCGCCACACCGAGGTGATCGACGTGCTCGATGCAGCGCTGAGGGATCCCGTGATCTCTCACCACGGTGCGCAATGGAACTTCGACGATCTCGAGATCCTGCCGCGGTGCCTGCAGCAGCCATCGCCGCCGGTGTGGACTGCGGTGCGCAGCGCGGCGTCGGCCGAACGGGCCGGCCAGCGGGGGTGGAAGGCGTGCGGCGGATTCCTGTCGGCGAAGGAGATCGCCGTCGTGTTCGACGCCTACCGCCAGGGCGCCGAGGCCGCCGGGCATCCACACGGCCCAGAGCAGATCGCCGTCCGCCGCATGGTCACGTTCGTCGATGCGCCGTCGCAGCAGCGCGAGGCCGTGCATCGTGCCAAACGCGCACTGCTCGACGTGCTGACCGCCAGCGCCGGACCCCTGCCCCCGTGGGCCGCATTGCTCGACCGTCCCGACGAGTCGATCGCGGCGTTGAGCGACGAGGAGTTCGTCAGCGGCACCCCGCAGCAGGTGGCCGAGCAGTTGATCGAGCAATGTCAGGTGATCGGCGCCGGCCATCTGCTCGTCGCGTTCAGCGAGCGCGACCATGATCGCCTGGAGCACAGCCACGAACTGTTCAGCAACGAAGTCGCCCCGTTGCTGCGCGAACGCCGCCGTGGCCTGATGGCCCGGCTCACCGGAGAGGTCGCCCTCATCACCGGCACCGGTGTCGGCATGGGTCGCGCCGCCGTGCTGCGGTTCGCCGCAGAAGGCGCCACGGTCGTCGGCTGCGATCTCAACCCGCAGACGTCGCAGGAGACCGTGGATCTCGTGCATCATGCGGGCGGCGCAATGACATCGGCTGCCCCGGTCGATCTGTCGTCGTTCGACGCCACGCAACGCTGGGTCGACGAGGCTGCCGCAACCCACGGCGGCATCGACGTGTTGTACAACAACGCTTCGCTGCCCGTCGTCGGCCCATGGGACGACTTGACGGTCGACCAGTGGCACGCCGGCATCAGGAACGAGCTGGACCTGGTCTTCTACGCATGCAAGGTTGCCTGGCCGCATCTCGTTGCCCGCGGCGGGGGAAGCATCATCAACATCGCCTCGATCGCCTCGATTCGAGGCGCGGAGTTCTTCCAACAGGCTGCACACGGGGCCGCCAAGGGCGGGGTGCTGTCGTTCACCTACCACCTCGCCGCCGCCGGTGGGCCGCACCGCATTCGAGCCAACTCGATCCTGCCCGGCCTGATCCGCACTCCATCGACCGAGTTCCTGTTCTCGTCGCCCGACGTCGCCCGGCAGCATGCTGGCTGCCGCCAACCCGTTGGGGCGGGTCGGCGAGGCCGACGATGTCGCCAAGCTCGCTGCATTCCTCGCCTCGGACGACGCGTGGTACATCAACGCCGCGGCAATCCCGGTCGACGGAGGCCAGTCGGTGATCGAGTAGTCCCGCCCGACCCAGTCTCGGGCATCGCCCCAGCGAGTTGTGGCTGAGGACCGCACTGACCGAGGTCTAGCATCACCTCGTGGACCGTCTCGCCGAACTGGCCACCTCAATCGAGCGCGACCCCGGTGACGTGGCGCGCGAAGTGCGCGCCATCGCCGATGCGGCGCGCAGCATCGAGGACTGGCACACCGTGAGCCGGGCCCAAGCGGTGCTCGGACGCGCCTGGCGGATGTTGGGAGAGATCGACCTCGCCCAGCAAGCGCTGGTCGACTCGGTCGCGATGGCCCGAAGAAGTGGCGACGACGAACTCGAGGCCGACGCACACCTCGGGCTGGCCGGCGCGCTTGTCGGCCGCCGGACGCCAGGGTGAGGCATTCGGTCACCTCGATCTGGTCGAACAGCTCGGGTCGGAGTCATTGCGCGATCGCGCCGAACTGCAGCGTGCCGTGTTGTGCCGCGACGTGGGGCGGCGCGAGGAGGCACTGGAGCTGTTCACCCGGGCGGTGCCCCGCCTGCGCCGCGCCGAGCGCCGGCTCGATCTGGCCAGGGTGCTGGCGAACCGTGGTGGCATCCTCATGAGCGTTGGCGATGTCGCCGCGGCCATCGACGATTACGAGGAGGCCGAGGCGCTGTTTCGTTCGGTCGGCCAAGACTTCGTCGCCCTGCAGGTCTGCCACGACCTCGGTTGTGCCGCCGCCAACCTGGGCGACCTCCCTCGGGCGTTGCAGCTCTTCGACGAGGTCTCGACGCGATTTGCCGAGATGGGCCACGATGCATCGGTGCCGCTGCTGTCGCGTGCCGAGGCGCTGATGCTCGGCGGGCTCACTGCCGACGCGTTGACGTTCTCGCGGGACGCGGCACGCCGCCTGCACGCCGAGGGCAACCAGTTCGCCGCAGCGCAGGCGCTGGTCACGGTGGGCGCTGCGGCTCGAGTCGAGGGCGACTACACAGCGGCTCGTGACGCGGTCGAGCAGGCCAAGACGTGGTTCGCCGCGGGCGAGGCGGCGGGGTGGCAACACGCCGCGGCATTGGAAGCGATGCGCATCCAGAGCGACGACGGCGGGCTGGATGCAGCGGCAACAGACGTGCTCGACGATCTGGCGGAGGCGCTGGTCAAGGCCGGCGATGTTCGCGGCGAGATCCAGGCGCGATGCCTGTTGGCAGTGTCGGCCTGCGCACACGATGATCTCGACCGGGCCGGTCGACAGCTGGAGCTGGCGGCGACAGCCGTACGACGCTCACGTTTGACGCAACCCCGCGTGACCCTGCATCACGCCCGGGCCACCGCCTGTATGGCGGCTGGCGACCTCGCCGGCGCACGGCGGTGGCTGCGACGTGCGCTCGACGACCTGGACAGCACGCGGCTGTTGCTCGGGGGCGACGCCGACACAGCCATCGACACGCAGGCCCGAGCCGCGACTCGCCTCGCCATCGAAGTCGCCGCCCGAGAGCCACAACCGGGGCGGGCCCTGGCCTGGATGGAGCGGGCCCGAATCGCCGGACGTCAACCCCGGCCGGCACTCCCCCCGGCGGCCGATCGGGCCGCAGCCGACTTCGCCCGGCTGCGAGTCGTGGCGGGCGATCTCCGACGGTCAGAGGTCGCCGGTGAGCCGTCCGACGAACTGCGCCGACGGCACGCTGAGCTGGAGCGGTCGATGCGCGCCGAGTGGCTGAAGGTGTCCCAGCAGGCCGGCACGCGGCGGCCATGGCCGAAGTTGAGCGAGCTCAAGCACGTCGTCGGCGACGCTCAGGTCGTATCCATCGCATCGTCGGGCGACTCACTGCTCGCTGTGATCGCCGATCGCCGCCGCACCCGATCCTGCCCGCTGGGCAATCCTTCTCA
This sequence comes from Ilumatobacteraceae bacterium, assembly GCA_963805445.1. Taxonomy (GTDB): domain Bacteria; phylum Actinomycetota; class Acidimicrobiia; order Acidimicrobiales; family Ilumatobacteraceae; genus JAENVT01. Next base: position 115,555 of record CAWDUI010000003.1, read on the forward strand.
CGTCGTCGCATCGGCGCAACGCGCCTGCACCGCGCTTCGCAGCCTGGCGGCGGTCGACGTCGCGCCGGCCGTCGCTGCGGGTCGGCAACGGACGTTTCTGGCCGCGATCGAGGCGCTCGATTCGTCGTTGCTCGCGCCGTTGCGCCTCGACTCGGCACATGTGGTGCTGGTTGTGCCGGCTGAGCTGCATGCAATCCCATGGGCGGCACTGCCATCACTCCAGGGGCGTTCGTTCACACTCGCGCCCTCGGTCACGTGGTGGATCGACGCCTCGTCGACGCCGACCACGCCGGCTGAGTCAGTCCTGGTCGTCGCCGGCCCGCGGTTGGCCGAGGCGGACGCGGAGGCACACGGTGTCGCCGCGTGCCATCGGCGGGCGACGGTCCTTCTCGGGCCGGAGGCGACCGTCGACAACGTCGGCTCGGCGATGGCTCACCACGACATGGTCCATTTCGTGGCCCATGGGCGGTTCCGCCACGACAACCCGCTCTGGTCGACCCTCGAGCTCGCTGATGGTCCACTGACGGTCTACGAGATGGAGCGATTGGGCCGCGTGCCCCCGGTCGTTGTCCTGGCGACGTGCGAATCGGGTGCCGACGCGTCCCATGGCGGCGCCCAGTTGCACGGCCTGGCCAGCACGCTGTTGACGATGGGTGCACGCACGATCGTCGCCGCCATCGGGGCGCTCCCCGACACCGCCGAGACCCGACAGACGATGATCGAGCTCCATCGCGATCTCGTCGGCGGGATCGGTGCATCGGCGTCGCTCGCCCGACAGCGAACGTCGGGCGATGGGTGGCCAGGTGCAACCGCTGCGGGTCTGGTGACCCTCGGAGTCGGATAATCGTGTCCGCAGGCAGCCTCTCCTCGTGCACCGACGACGAACTCGTCGGGATGATTCGCGCAGGCGGAGCGACACGCGAGGCAGCGTGGTCCGACATGTTGCGCCGGCACACACCGAAGATGTACGCCGTGGCGCGCTCGTTCGACATCGACGTCGCCACCGCCGAAGACCTCGTGCAGACAGCCTGGCTGCGATTTCTCGAACGATCCGACCAGCTACGCGACACGTCGTCCGTCGGGCCGTGGCTGTGCATGATCGTGCGCAACGAGGCCCGTCGCTTGGTGACACGCCGCCGAACCGTACCGGTGGCCGACGGGTGGGAGGCTCGCCCGGCAGCCGACACGCCGCAGCCCACCGCCGGGATCATCGCCTCCGAGCAGGCCGTAGCCCTGCGCAGCGCCTTTGCCCGACTGGGCGACGATTGTCGACAGCTCCTCGGGCTGATGATGGCGGATCCGCCCCTTTCGTACGATGAGATCGCTGCCGCGCTCGATCGACCACGGGGCTCACTCGGCCCCACCCGGCAGCGCTGCCTCGAGCAGCTGCGCCGCCTTCTTCCTGCAGGGTTGGAGATCCGCGAATGAGTGTGACTGATTTCCGCGTATCTCACCGCCTCGGCCGGGATCATGCCCGGCGTTCGACATCAACGCAAGGAGGAAGGTCGTGACCAGCCCCGACGACGAGATGTCTGCATCGGATCGCAATCTGATGCAGGCACTGGCAGAGGCGATCGGCGGTCAGCGACCGCCGGTCGACCTGGCCGCGCGTTGCGAGGGCCTCATCGCCTGGGTCGACGTCGACTCCGAGCTCGCCAGGCTCCTCGACGAATCCGCTTCGGAGGCCGCCGGTACCCGCGGCGCGGCAGCATCGGCCGTCGCCTTCGAGTTCGCTGTCGAGGACGGGACCTTCGTCATCGAGCTGGAACCGTCGGTCGGCGCTCTCCGCGGCCAACTCCTCGGCGACGTCGCCGACCACGTGATCGTTCGAACGGCCACCGGTCTGACCCATTCGCTCGATGTCGACGGACTGGGAAACTTCTTGCTCGACAACCCACCTTCGGGAGCAATCCGACTGGAGTTGGAACTCACCGCCACAAGCCGACGTATCCACACCGACTGGTTCGTGATCTAGGCAACAGCAGAACACAAGGAAGCACCGACATGAAACCTCAGCACCAACCCACGCGGCATCGTCTCGCCCGAACACTCATGATCGCCGCATTCGCCTGCGGTGCACTGTGCATCACCGGCAGCGTCGACGCGATCAACTCCACCGAGAACGACGTGATGTCCTGGCTCGACGACGTCAGCCCGGCCATCACGATCGATCGCTCGACCAACTGCATGCCCGGCACGACACCGACGGCAACCCAGTCGACCGACGCTGTCGCCTACCGCAACGACCGCATCGTCATCCGCTCGGGCGCCTCGAAAACGACCGTTGCCGGCATCGTCAACGCCAAGCTCAACCAGATGTATTCGACGGTCGGCGTGTCCTACGTCGGGCCGATCGAACAAATCCTGTTCCCCACCCCGCCCGGCGGCGCGGCGATCACACCCGTGCTGTCGGTGACCCTCCTCCCCCGCCCCGGCGGGGCACACCACCAGATCGTCACCCTCGCCCGGCGGCTCCGCAGCGAATCCGGACAGGTCAGCTCGCCCGACTACGCGTACACACCGAGCGGGCCGTACAGCTACTACTGGCCGTACGGATATCCGCAGAAGACGTCGGACCTGACCACGCCGCGCTCCAACTACGTACCCGGTACGTTGAACAAGATCGGCACGACGGTCAAGGTCGAGGTCTACGACACGGGTTTGGCGGCCCTCAATCCCATCGATCTGCCGACGACGACGAAGCTGTCGAGCACCGATGACGAGCGGCCGAACATCGTCAACAACGGACCGAAGATGGTCGACTACCCGCATGCGTACCACGGCACCGCGATCGCAGGGGTGCTGACGACGATTGCGCCAGGCATGACGATCCAGGAAGTTCGCGTCAACGACCGCTCCGGGTTGCTCACCGACGTCTCGGCGGCACGCGGCATGGCCTCATCGCTGCGCACCCTCGCCCTCGCCGACTACCCGGATGTGATCGTCAACGCGTTCGGCTCTCCGGCCTGCAACGTCGACCCCAACGTCGTGGGGGGCGCCGATCTGCGACCGATTGGTTTGGAGGCCGTGGTCGAGGTCGTCGACAAGTTCGACCCGAAGCTGGCGCAGGGAATGGTGATCGTTGCCTCGGCAGGAAACGTCGCCTCCACCCGGCCGCACTACCCGGCGGCGTTCGAATCGGTCGCCAGTGTCGGCGCCCTGGACGGAACCGTCGATCCTGATGGCGACCCGTGGACCAGCAGGTCGAGAACCGCGCCACTGGCCGATTTCACCAACCGAGGCCCGTGGGTCAAGTTCTACGCAACGGGCGTCGACATCCCGACGACGGACGCCAAGGGGCTTCGCTTCGAAACGAACGGCGACATCATCGACGGCAAGGCAATTGTCTCGGGTAGCTCGTACTCGGCACCCAACTTCGCCGCCTTGGTCGCCGAGGTCATGTCGACGTCGAAGATCAAGGCCCGCGCTGCCATTGACGTGCTGCGCGGAGCGTCGACTGCCCCGGTGCAATGCGGTACCCAGCCCGCCGAGTTGGGCAAGGCGGTCGTGCTCCGCGATCTGGGCTCGACTGCGACCGACCCCGCGTACGAAGCCCCCATTCCCTGCTAGGAGCCACCGCGATCACCACCCACACCCAGCGGGGCACCGACTGTGCGGTGCCCCGCTGGCGCGTGCCGGCAGAGGAAGTCGTATCCATCTGAGCTCACTCGGGTCTGGACGTGCACACGTTCGAGGAGCAACCAGTGCCAACAGAGACACGTCGAGTCGTCGCACCAGTCGTCGGCGGACCGCCGTCGACCATCACCGTCTCGGCGGTCGAGCGATCGAAGCTACGCCGCGAGCTGCGCAGGTTCGACACCATCTTCTTCTTGATGTCGGCGATGGTCGTCGTCGACACGCTCGGCGCGATTGCGATCGGGGGCGGTCAAGCATTCACGTGGCTCGTCGTGCTGTTCATCACGTTCTTCATCCCGTCGGCGTTGGCCAGCGCCGAGCTCGGGGCGGCGCTGCCGGAGGAGGGCGGAGCCTACGTCTGGGTACGTTCTGCGTTCGGCCACTTCGCCGGGTCGATCACCTCGATGTTCTACTGGGCGGGCACACCGATCTGGCTGGGGGGCTCGGTCACGGCCGTCGCGATGTCGGTGTACCAACGATTCCTCGGCCCGTTGCCGACGCCGGCGATGTACCTGTTCGGCGCGCTGTTCATCGCGGCCGCCACAGTTGCCGCCGTCATCCCACTGCGCTTCGGCAAATGGGTACCGACGAGCGGCGCCATCGGGCAGATCGTGCTGCTCACGCTGTTCACAGTCACGGTCGTGGTGTACGGCTTCCGCCACGGCATTCACGGAATTGCCGCGACCGATCTCAGCCCCTCGGCGTCGGTGCTGATCGCCGTCGTGCCCGTGCTGATCTACTCCTTCGTCGGTGTCGAGCTGCCATCGACGGCTGCCGAGGAGATGCACGATCCGCGGCGCGACATCCCGGTCGCGATCGCCCGCGCCGGCATCGGCCAGCTGCTGATGTACGGCGTCCCGACGATGGCCATCCTGATCGTCCTGCCGACCAGCCAGATCACCTCCCTGCACGGTCTGATCGATGCCATGGAGACCGTGTTCACCGTCTACGGCGGCGCGAGCACCGCGGTCGGGGCTCTCAGCGCGGTGCTGTTCATCTGGGTGTTGCTCGCCAGCGGGTCGGCATGGATCATGGGGGCCGGCCGCGCCCAGGCCGCAGCGTGCCTTGACGGCGGTGGCCCGCGGCGACTCGGACGGATCTCGGAACGTTCCGGGGTGCCCGTCGTGATGGGTCTCGTCTCCGGTGGCGTGTCACTGGCGACGATGGCCGCCTCGCTCTACATCACCGGCGGCGATGGTCAGCGGTACTTCTCCGCGGCCTTGTCGTCAGCGATCTCGATGATCATCATCGCCTACCTGTTCGTCTTTCCGGCGTTCTTCGCCATTCGGCTGCGCAACCCGGAGCTCGATCGACCGTTCAGGGCCCCCGGCGGAAATGCGGGCGCGCTCGATGATCACCCTGTTGTCGACCGGCTGGGCCGTGGTCGCCACGTGCTGCCTGCTGTGGCCCGGCTTCGCAACCGCACACCCCGACGCTGCACTACCGCTGGGCTTCGAGGGGCGTCGCTTGCAGTTCGAGCTGCTGGTGCTTGCACCTGTGCTCGTCGTCCTGACCGCCGTCACGGTGTACCACCTCGTCGTTCACCGGATCGATGCGGCAACGCGCTCGACGGCCAGGCTGTAGCGGATCACAGCAGCCACTACTACAGCGACGATGACGGCGCCGATCGGGTGACGCAGATCGGTGGCCGTGTCGAAACATCGTCCGAAGAGGTGCGTCATCGCCGCGATCGTGCCGCCGACATCGGGGACGGTGTAGAGCGCTTCGAGGGCGGCTCCCAGCAGACGAGCTCCGGCGAACCACGACGCCACGAAGAGCGCCGCATGGCGAAGGGACCTGCGCTTGCTGATTCGTTCGGCGACGGGTGACGGACTCGAGACCGGCGCCCGGCACACCCAGCACGTTCACTGCGGCAAGCTCACCGAGCACCTCGGCGAACCGCGCCAAGCGCGCGTCGATGGGCGCGTGCCCGCAACGTCTCGATCATGCGGGCAAACCCCTCGGAGGCCAGCCTGACCAGGTGGAACGGGTTCAGGCGAGCGCGACGCTCGTCGGATCACCCGTCGCCACCGGCGCGGTTCGACGTCGAGCGCCGCGGCCCGCATCTCGCCGAGGCGGCCGATCGCCGCATCGATCGTCGATGCCTCGCCGATCGTCACCACGTAACGCGACGCCGCATAGTTGTACCCGGTCATCGCCACGCCGAGGAGCAGATCGATGGCGATTCCCGAGGCCGTGCCGCTCCAAGCGCCGCCGAATGCTCGTCGTGCGGCGATGATCCCCGGATCTTCGGCGACGAACAGACTGCAGCACAGCAGCGATGCTCTGGTCAACTCGCCTCGGTGTGCCACGGCCCGCGACTCGTCAGCGACGTGAGGACGGCGAGACGGGGTCCCAGCTCTCGGAGCCGTACGCGGCCAGGACGAGTGCGCAGACGGGGTCATCGTCGCATCGGATGCCAGTGACGATCATCCGCGGCGTGCCGAGTTCGATGCCTCGGCTGACCTGCAGTTCGGCGAGGCTGTCCGAGATCAACGAGCGAACCTCGTCCTCCGACCCGCCTTCGTGCTCGACGAACAGTCCCGCTCCGGTTCGCTCGTGTTGCACCCACCCGACGCCTGCCCACGCCTCGGCGCCGCGATCGATGGCGCACTGCTCGGCGTACACGACGTAGAGCCGGTCTCCCCACATGCCGCCGTCGAGCGTCGGGGCCCGAAGGATCGTCGTCGCCGGTGGGATGACGGAGCTGAGCCGGATCAGGTTCCTGTTCTCGGCGCCAACAGCAACCAGAGCGCGATCGAACGCGGCCAGCTTCGTACGGGCGGTCGCCGTCGCCGCGTCGATCGTGATCGTCAGCGACCGGGGACCTGGCCGGGACGACGGAGCAAACCTGTTCATGGTGCTGTTCACGCAGCCACGATCCACCGAGGCAATCGCGGATACCGGAAATCTGGTGTATCTGACACACGATGACGGGGTCGTGACGGCATGAACTTCGGAAACGCAATCGCCTCCACTCTCATCAGCAACTTCTTCGACCAGAACGGAAAGGACGCCGGCCACACGCGGCGATCGGTCAAGGGCGCTCGCGGCGCTCGGTCGCGGACAAGTCGAGCGCGGCTCGAACTCGTTCGCCACGCACCCCGAGCGCTGGTAGAAGTCGAAGAAGCGGCCCTCCGGGTCGTGGACGGCGCGCAACCGCTGCAATCTGGCGAAGTTGGCGTCGGCCATGAACTTCGACGAACGCCGGGTCAGATCGGCGTCGCCGAGGTACGAGCCCTTGCTCACCGGCTCGAGAGCCCGGAACCCGTTGGTGACCCAATCCTGCATCGCGACGTCGTCGGCGGCATCAGCCCAGATCGTGTAGGCAGCGATGTAGACGTTGCCCTCCATCGAGAACGCCATGTCGGGCAACGGCCGCAACGGCGCCCACCCGTACCAGATGACGAACGACTCCGGCGTGGGCAGCGAGCGGTAGATCTCACCGAGGATCGGCGCCAGGTCGGCCGCCGGCGCATCCGTCCAGGCACAGTCGGCCGAGTACCGCATACCCGGCGGGTTCTGCGCATCCATGATCGGGTTCTCCTCGTCGAACGACGTCGGTTCGGCAAAGATCCGCAGCAGGGCGCGATCGAGCACCGGGCAGGTCTCCAGCGGCGCCATCAGCCGCCGCGCCTCGTCGGGCGTGTCGAACATGCCGGTCGTGTGCATGATCAGCATCGGCTTGCCGCCGACATCGATGCCGGGCGGGGGGATGCGGGTGCCGACGATCACCGGCTCGACACGATGATCGAGCGTGGGCAGCACGTCGTGTGCCCAGTGGATCAGCTCGTCGAAGCACTCGATCGGAAAGGCGTAGGTGGTGTGCGTGAATGCGGCCGGCATGCGGTGCACGCGCAGGTGGAACCGAGTGACGATGCCGAAGAACGCAGGACCCGCGCCGCGTGCCGACCAGTAGAGGTCGCTGTTCGTCTCGGCATCGGCGCGCACCAGGTCGCCATCTGCCGTCACCACATCGACGCCCAACACGTTCTCGCACCCCCAGCCCCACTGACGCGAGTTCCACCCCTGACCACCCTGCAGCAGATAGCCCCCGAGCCCGACCGTCGAGCAATGACCGCCGGGGAACACCAAGCCGCGTCTGGCGGAGGAACGGCGAGAGCTCCTGCCCGCCACGCGTCGACGGGCTGACGGTTGCCGTGAGGTTGTCGATGTCGACGGTCATCTCCCGGAGACCGGCGAGGTCGATCAACAGCGCATCGTCGCGCACGCTCCACCCGGCCCACGCATGCCCTCCCGAACGTGCCGCAACCTTCCATCCACGATCCTTCGCCAGCCGGACGCCGGCCACGACATCGGCCTCACTGACGGCCTCCAGAACGGCGGCCGGGTAGCGCGACGGATGGCGGGTGTTGAACAGTGGCTCCGTGCGCGCCGCCTCGTAGTCGGCGGTGCCACGCTCGATGAACCGCCCCTCGAACATCGCGCTCACGACTTGATCCGCAGGTTCTCCGGGTCGTACAACGGCCGCATCGACGCTCGCGCGGGATAGCGCTGCCCGGCGATCTCGACGTCCCACACGCCGGAGGAGAGGTACGCCGCATTCACCGGCTGGGTGCCCTCGACCATCACCAGTCCGACGGCCCCGCCGAGCGTGAAGCCGTACGACGCGGCGCGAACGTATCCCACCGCGCAGTCGTCGCGGCGCAGCACCTCGCCATGGAACATCAGTGGCTCCGGGTCGTCGACGAGCACTTGCACCAGTCGCCGGGTCAACGGCCCCGCTGCCTTCTTGGCCACGACCGCGTCACGCCCGATGAACCCGTCGGGCTTGTCGAGATCGACGGCGAAGCCGAGGCCCGCTTCGAGCACCGAATCGGTGTTGTCGATGTCGTGACCGTAGTCGCGGTAGCCCTTCTCCATCCGCAGGCTGCCGAGGGCCTTGAGGCCTGCATGACGAAGCCCGAACGCCTCGCCCGCGGTGACGATGCGGTCGTAGACGTGTACCGCCTGCTCGGCCGACACGTACAACTCGTACCCCAGCTCGCCGAGGTAGGTGATCCGCACACACAGGAGGTGCGCGAAGCCGATGTCGATGTACCGTGCCGTGCGGAACGGGAACGAATCGTTCGACAGGTCCGCCGAGGTGATCGATTGCAGCAACTCGCGCGACCGCGGGCCTTGCACGTTCAACTGCGCGTACCCAGCGGTGACATCGGTGGCGATCGCGTGCTGATCTCCGAAATGGCGTCGCATGCGGGTTTCGACGTGCCGATGCGCCGTGTCGGTGGCGACGACCCAGTATCGGTCCTCATCGAGTTTCGTCACGGTGAGGTCGGCTTCGATCGTGCCTGCCTCGTTCAACCACTGCGTGTACGTGATCTCGCCGCAGCCGGCATCGACGTTGTTCGCCGAGAGCTGGTTCAGCAACCGGCCGGCATCGCGGCCCTGCACCAGGAACTTCGACATGAACGACATGTCCATCACGATCACGTCGTTGCGTGCGGCCTCGTGCTCGGCGCGCCAGTAGTCGAACCAGTTCTGCCGGCCCCACGACAACCGCTGGACCTTCGGTTCGACCCCTTCTGGGGCGTACCAGTCCGCACCCTCCCATCCGCTGACGTCCTTGAAGTAGGCGCGCTGCGCCTCCAACCGCTGGTGGATCGGCGACACCTTCGCGTTCCTCGCCGTCGACATCGACTTGCCCGGATAGTGGCATTGGTAGACCATGCCGAGCGATTCGACGGTCCGTGTGGCGCGGTACTCCGGGTTCGATTGGTACCGGTGCAGGCGGTCGATGTTGAAGCCGGTCACGTCGACGTCGGGCCGGCCGGTCAAGATCCAGTGCGCCAGCATGCGACCCATCCCACCACCGGTGAGGATGCCGACCGAGTTCATGCCGGCAGCGACGAAGTAGTTCTTCAGCTCCGGTGCTTCGCCGACGACCGGCAACAGGTCGGGCGTGAAGCTCTCCGGTCCACAGAAGAACAGACGGACGCCGGTTTCCATCGAGATCGGCACGCGACCCATCGCCCGTTCGACGTACGGGCCCATGCGATCCCAGTCGGGCTGGATGACGCCGAAGGAGAAGTCGTTCGGGATGGCCGCAACGTTCCAAGGTGCGCACACCGCCTCGAACAGCCCGATCATCAACCCGCCGCCTTCCTCCCGGTAGTAGCCGTAGTTGGCGGGGTCTTCGATCACCGGCCACGTGTTCGACAGGCCGTCGATCGGCTCCGTGATCAGGTAGTAGTGCTCGGCGGCCTGCAGCGGGATGTTGATACCGGCCGCCTCGCCCAGCTGGCGGGCCCACATGCCGGCGCAGTTGACGACGATCTCGGCTTCGATGTCGCCTTGGTCGGTACGCACTCCTGTGACCTCGCCATCTCGCCGGAGGACGTCGATCACCGAGACGCCCTCGATGATCGTCGCACCCAGCAGACGTGCTCCCTTGGCCAGCGCCATGGTCACGTCGACCGGGTTGGCACGGCCGTCCTCTTTCACGTAGAACCCGGCGAGGACGTCGTCGGTTCTCGCCAGCGGGAAACAGTTCGCCGACCTCGGTGGCGGAGATCTCGTGCACATCCACACCGCAGTAACGGTTGAACACGCTGACCCGGCGGTACTCCTCGAGCCGGTCGGGCTCTGTCGCCAGTTCGATGAAGCCGACAGGGTTGAACCCGGTCGATTGACCGGTCTCGGCTTCCAGCCGGCGAGTAGAGATCGCTGGTGTACTTGCGCATCTCCGTCGAGGTCTCCGAGAGCGAGCCGAACGTGACCATCAGGCCGGCGGCATGCCACGTCGTACCCGACGTCAGCTTGTCGCGCTCCAGCACGACGACGTCGCTGCAACCCATGTGGGCGAGGTGGTACGCAACCGAGCAGCCGATCACCCCACCGCCGATCACGACGACGCGAGCGCGCTCTGGCAACGACGATGGCATGAGGGCCGAGTGTATTCACGCTCGCTAACCTCGCCCATCAGTGCCCACAACCGCATCCCGGCCCCTCGGGCACCGTGGCGACGTTCGACCAATCCACATCCGTGTCGGCAACGAACGAGTCACATGACTGAGTGGGCGTTGTCGCATGCTGCGTAACGCCGCGCGCCGGAGAGCGTTCGAGCGCCCCGGTCCGGATGATTCCGACGACCTCGGGAACCTGCTCAGCAGGTCCGGCCGAGGTGACCAATCCGCCTTTGCCGAGCTGTACGACCGATTGGCACCGCTGCTGTACGGCGTCGTCGTGAAGGTGGTGCGTGATCCCTCGCAGAGCGAGGAGGTCACCCAAGAGGCATTCATCGAATTGTGGCGGTTGGCGCCGCGCTACGAACGCGTCGCGTGGGTCCGTCAGGTCGTGGGCGGTCACGCTCGCCCACCGCCGGGCAATCGACCGGGTTCGCTCCGAGCAGGCGAGCAGAGATCGCGCCGAGCGCGATGCACACAAGCAACCAATCCAATCGAGCGACGTTGCCGAACAAGTGGTGGCCAACATCGAGGGAACTCGGGTGCGCAAGGCGCTCGAGCGCTTGACCGAGATGCAACGGCAAGCAGTGGAGCTGGCCTACTTTGGAGGACACAGCTACCGCGAGGTCGCCTTGCTCCTCGACGTTGCAGAAGGAACGATCAAGACGAGGATTCGTGACGGGATGATTCGATTGCGCGATGAACTGGGGGTTGCCACATGAGCGGCACCGACATTCATCAACTTGCCGCGGCATATGCGCTGGATGCCGTCGACGATCGCGAGCGCGCCGAGTTCGAGGCCCACTACCCGTCCTGCCCAGTGTGCCGCCCCGAGATCACCGGGTTCCGCGAGACGCTGTCGCAGGTCGCCGCGGCCGGCACCGTCGCACCTCCCACATCGCTGAAGGCCCACGTGTTGGCCGAGATCGCCGTGACCCGCCAACTCTCCCCGCTGCTGCCTGCGGGGGTCGTCGATCTGGCAACGCATCGGCAGCATCGTCAACGAATGCTGCGGGCCGTGTCGGTTGCCGCAGCGTTGATCCTCATCGCACTCGGCGCATTCGTGGTCGGGCGACGATCCGGCGACACAACCGACTACGCCCATGCCGCGGAACGGGTCTTTGCCGAGCCCGACGTGAAGATCGCCACGCTGCGCGGGAACGGAACCGGCTCGTTCAAGGTCGCCTGGTCTCCGGCGCTCGAGCAAGCCGTGGTGATGGGCGACGGCTTGGTCGACCCTGGGAGCGGCAAGGCCTATGAGCTGTGGATGATCGACGACGCCGGCCCGCACGCCATGCACATGCTCGACCGGGCCGCCGGCGGCCGCGTGCGCAAGCCCGTCGCCGTCAACGGGTCGCCGACGCAATGGGCCGTGACGGTCGAGCCCGCTGGCGGCGTGGAAGCCCCGACCAGCGACCCGATCTTCGCCGGCGCCGTCTAACCCCGGTTCGAGTGTTTCGAGGCCAACGATCTCGTCGACGATGCCGGCCTCGCTCAAGGTGTCGGTGGCGGCTCGGATCATCGGTCGGAACTGGTGGACATCGCCACCGTCGTTGGACACCTCGCCGGCGATGATGATCTGGTCCTCGGTGGCGACCGCTGGAGCGTTGAACGCTTGCAAATATCCGCGATTGGTCTTCATCACCCGACTGTCGGGATCGACAACGTTGACTCGCACATCCGCATCGAGCGTGAACGCGTCAGCTTTGCGACCACTCATCTGTTTGCCGGACGCGCCAACACCTCGTCCTCGCGGACCCGACGTTGTCGCATCTTGGCGTCGAACACGCCGCGGTCAACATCATCGCGAGCATCCACTGCGCTTTGGCAGCGTGGAAACGCGCCTGGCGGGCCACCCGGCCACGCAGCATCGCCGGCGGCTCATTGTCATCGCCGGCAGCGTCGTCGGCGTCATCGGCGGTCTCAGCGTCGGTGAACATCGCCTCGACGGTGTCGTCGATGAACGACCTGGACCGGTTCGAGCCACACCCAAGTGGGCGCCGAACACTCGACTCAGTTCTTGAAGGCGGCGCTGAGGGCGGCGATGTGGGAGGGGCCGATGCCACAGCAGCCGCCGATCATCGCCAGGTCGACCGATGCGGCCCACTGCTTGGCCAGGTCGACGTACTCGTCTTCCGGGATGATGTCGACGAACTGCCATTCGGGCATCGTGAAGTAGCCGGATTCGGCATAAGCGCCCAGCGAGCCACGCCAGTGGCGGCGCACGACCTCCAGCGCAGAGGTGGTCAGATGCGGCGCAGTGTGCATGACCGAGACCATCGCCGGCGCCGACCGCAGCAGTGAGTCGACGAAGTCGTCGAGCAGCCAGTTGGGACGGCCGAACCCGATCAGCGCCCCGTCATCGTCCTGCTCGACGGAGATGCCGACCCAGACAGGCAGGCCGGTGGCCGCCGCCGCCTCGGTCGCCCAGACCGAGTAGTCGCCATCGCGCATCATCTCCATGGCGATCACGTCCGCGCCGGCCTTGACGAATCCGTCGGCCTTGCGGGCGAACAGTCGTCGCGCCTCGGACTCCGGCCACTGCCGCAGCATCTCGCTGCGGTCGCTGCCGGGTACCCCTGGGCGCATCACCGAGAACGACCCGGCAACGGGCACGGACCCTCCGCCGGCCTCTCGCGCCAGCCGCACCGCCGCGGCGTCGATGAGGGCGACATCGTCGTCGCGCCCGAGGTGGTTGAACAGCAACGGGCTGGTCGCGTACGTGTTGGCGATCAGGACCTCGGCGCCGGCATCGAGGTACTGGCGATGGGCCTCCCGGACGACCTCGGGATGGGTGAGGTTGGCGTCGGCAACCCACGTGTCGCTGTGCATCGGTGCGCCGAGCGCCTGGATCAAGGTGCCGGTGCCGCCGTCGAGGATCATCATCGCTGGCAAGCTATCGGCTCGGCGTGCGCCGGATCAGTCGGCCTACAGTGACCTGATGCGCGCAGCTCGACTCCACACCATCGGCGGAACCCTCCAGCTCGACGAACTCCCTGATCCTCAGCCAGGCCCCGACGAACAACTCGTCGACATCGCCTACGCGTCGGTCAACCCGCTCGATGTCTGGATCACCCAAGGCTCGATCGGCGCGGCGGCCGCCAACCTGCCGTGGACGCCGGGCACCGAGGCCACCGGCCACGTCGGCGGGCGCCCCGTGCTGGTGCGCGGCGGTGGCATGGGCGTGATCCGCCAAGGCTTGTACTGCAGCCGGATTGCCGTGCCCGACGCGTGGCTCCTTCCTCTCGCCGACGACGTCGATCTGGCCCAGGCCGCGGCCATCCCGGTAGCCGGCATCACCGCCTGGCAGGCGTTGCACAGCCGCGCCCGGGTCGAGGCGGGCGACAAGGTGCTCGTGCTCGGCGCCAGCGGTGGGGTCGGCGCCCTCGCCGTGCAGTTGGCCAAGGCCGCCGGGGCGACGGTGTGGGGCCAGACCGGCTCGGCCAACAAGGTCGACGGCATCACCGCCAACGGCGCCGACCACGCGGTGGTGACCGGCGCCGACGGTCTGGAAGCGGCGGTCCAGTCGTACCAGCCGACCGTCATCCTCGATTCGTTGGGCGGGCCGTTCACTGATGCCGCCATCGCCGCGATCGCAAACCAGGGACGTCTCGTGGTGTACGGCACCTCGAACGACGAGCAGGTCTCGATCAACCTCCGACGCCTCTACCGCAAGAGCGTCAACCTGCTCGGCTACGGCGGCATGGTCGATACCCCCGACGAGCAACGCATCGCCCTCGAGACGCTGATGTCGATGCTCGCGGCCGGAACGTTGCGCGTACCGATCGGCGAGCTGCTTCCACTGGCAGGCGCTGCCGACGCCCACGCCCGCATCCTCGGGCGCAGCGTGGAAGGCAAGATCCTGCTGGATTGCCAGAAAGTGACTAGAGGCGCGGCGGCGGGAGCTCGTCGGCGGCGTTGACGAGCTGACCGACCGTCGGGACCAACACCGGCAGCGGCACCTCGACACGGCCGGTCATGCGATGGGCCAGGAGGGCCTCGTTGTGGTACCGGTCGGCGACTTCGAGGAACGACGGGTGGTGGTAGTCGCGGCCGTTGATCTTCGGGCCCTGCCGGCCCTCGAAGATCGCCGTGACGTCCTCACCGGAGATCGTCTTGTGGGTCTCCAGGGCGTGGGCGATCGCCAGCACCATCAGCCGGTTCTCGTGCAGCAGTCGCGACGCCTCGTCGAGGATCTGGGCGAGGCGCAGCTCGATGCGGTTGCCCATGTTGGCACGGTGCCGGGCTTCGGAGTCTTCCTTGTCGGCGGGCGTCGCGTAGCCGCCACCACCACCGATCAACTCCTGGATCACCGACTGGGCGGCGATCGTGTCACCCATGCCGTACGCGCTCTCCATCACGGTTGCGAAATACGTGGCCGTTCGGAGATCGCCGTTGACCCCTGCCGAGCTGTCACCGTCGAAGAACATCCGCTCGCCGGCCAACGACGCCAGCGACACCAAGATGTCGATCTCGTACATCGACCGCCAGTTGACGAAGGTGTCGTCGCTCTTGTTGCTCATGACGACGCCGTAGTAGCCCGCGCCGGGTTCGATGCTGACGAAATCGATCTCGTAGTGGCGCCGCTTGAGGTAGGCGGTGACTGCGTGGCACGCCTCGTGGATCGCGATGGCGTGGCGCTCGCGTTCCACGAACTCGACCTGCTCGTGCTCGCCCACGCGGCGCAGGTAGCGAGCCTGCAACACGTCGGCCCACGTGACCACGTCGCGCCCTTCGCGCAGGGCCACCAGCACGGCCTCGTTCACGAGGTCCTTGATGCTGGCGCCGGTCGCCCCTGGGGTCATCGTCGACAGACGTTCGATCTCCGGCGACGTGACCGTGTGGCGGATCTTTTCGAAGTAGCCCTGGAACGTGCGCGCCCTGCCGTCCTTCATCGGATAGCCGACCTTGTACATGCGGTCGATTCGACCGGGCCGCAGCAGCGCCGCGTCGAGCGCGTTGGGCAGGTTGGTCGCGAACATGTGCAGGATGCGATAGCGAGGCGGTGGCTTCGGCTTCATGGTGAGGAAGCTGCGGAAGCGTCGAGAGAAGAAGCCGCGCGGCTTGTTCAACCCGTTCATCTCGGTCAGCAACGCCTGCAACGTGCCGGCGCCACCCATGCCGCCCATTCCGCCCATGATGATGCCGTCACGCCACGAGTGCGTCTTGGTCGGCGTTGCCGGCTCCGCCGCGGCGTGTTGCTGCTGCAACCAGCTGGTGATCTCCCGCTGACCGTGGGGGCTGAGCCACTTCGCCGACTCGTACTGCTCGATCGTCGCCTTCTCGTCGAAGCCGCCGCCCGTCGTGCCGCCGCGGCTGCCCAGCACGTCGGCCTCGTCGAAGAAGACCACCACACCGCCGTACCGCAAGGCCAACCTGCGCAGCTTGCGATAGAGGTGCTTGATCTTCATCGGGGCGACACCGATGAAGGTCTGCACGAAGGCGGACGGGTCGACGAACACGTACGGCTTGCCGGTCTCGCCTGCGGATGCTTCGGCCATCAACGTCTTGCCGGTACCCGGTGGGCCCCACAGCAAGATGCCTCCGGGGACGTACCCACCGCGATCCTCGATCTCCTTCGGGCGCTCGAGGAAGTCGAGGTTCTCCTTGACGCGGCGAACGACGTGATCCTGGCCCCAGATGTCGCTGAAGCGGGTCTTGATCTCCCCCGGCTTGAAGGTCTCGACACCACCGATGAAGAAGATCCCGAAGAAGAACACGATGTAGACCAGGCCGCCCAGCGTGCTGAGGGCAATCGTCAACCCGACCGGCAGGCCGAGGGCCGGGTTGATGAAGATGTTGCGGAAGATCCGGGCCGGCGCCTCGGCCAGCGCCTGCAGCATGTTGACCCCCCACATCCACGACAGGATCGTGCCGACGATCGCGAGGAAGATCAGACGCTTGACCAGCTTCGACACGCGGAACCGGGTGTACGGCTTCATTCGGCTCATCAGCGACTCCCAGCCGCCGAACACCTTCTTCTGCCAGAACTGGTGCCAGCCCTTCGAATGCTCCGAGATGATGTTGTGGATCTGGCGGACGACCTCGAGACCGGCGAGGATCAGCACCCACCACTTGGCGCGCAACTGATCTCGGAGCGCATCACCCCACGACATGAGGGGAATGTCGGTCTTCTGCTGCGACGTGACCAGGCCCAAGAAGACGGCGAGCAGGACCAAGACCTTCAGCCGGTCGAAGAAGAACATCTTGCGGCGTACGGGTGGATCGCGGTCGTCGATGACCGGCTGGTGCACCGATGTGCCGATCGGGGTGAGAGCCGAACCATTCATACTCATCATCCGATCCTCCACGAGTTGACGATCTTGTCGATTTCGGCAGCCGACTTGTCGTAACAGGCCGGGTTGCAGACCACTTCGAGGGCGTACAGGCGCGATTGCGACGGACTGAAGAACGTCGACAGATTGATCGTGAGCACCCAATCACTGGTCTTGGTGCTCCGCACCCGGTAGACCACATGAGAACCGCTGACCTTGGCGTTGGTCGGCTTGGCGTCGAAGTCGATCACGTCCGACAAACCGTCGTCCTCGGCGGCCGGAAGGAGGGGGTCGAACGAGACCAGGCCGACGACGCGGCGAGCAAGCGACGCCGAGAGCTGTTGGTTGAAGACGCCCGTGGTCTCGTAGACGGTCATCGTGGCGAACGGCGAGTCGCCCGTGAGATCCGACTGCTGCTGCGCATCCTGCTGTGTCGACACGACGCTCTTGGAGATCACCTTGGCGTCGCTGGTGGCCGCCAGAACAGGATCTTGCAGCGAGTCGGACACCTTGACGTCGTGCCACGAGTTGGGCACGCGGAGGTAGACCTTCTCGTCACGGTTGGCGAGGAAGCGATGGCCGGATGATCCGCAAGCGGACAGGACCATGAGCGCCGCCACAACCGAACCCCAGCGCCGTCCGTTGGAAACGATCCGCAAAGTCTCGCTCATTCCTGATCGGAAGCACAACCATTCGGGGGCCAAAATGGGCCGTATTGCCCACTATTTCGCCGCCCGAGAACGTCGCCGATGTCGTCAGGGCTCCCCGTGCAACAATTCGTACCCCTGTCGCACGTCGACGAGGTGATGCACGAGATCGTGCAGGACGTACCGGCCGAACGAATCGACGGTGAACGGCGACCCATCGCTGCGCATCCCGGGCCGGTGCCACTGGTCGCCCTCGACGGTGGTGTACAGGTCGGCCAGCTTCGTGGCGGCGGCCATCAACTCGTCGGTCACCTGCGCCGGATCCTGCAAGTCGTAGCGTTCGGCCACTGCCGTCTCGTCCTGGTCCCAGTTGGCGAAACGTGGATCGTCCTCGTGCAGCATGCGCCCCAATCGGTACGAGCCCATGTCGTACACGTCGCGCACATGGCATGCGTATTCGAGCGCCGACCACGTGTCGTGCTGCGGTCGCACGCCGGCCTTCGGGTCGGCCAGGAACTCCGGCCAGGGCGACGCGGCGTCGCGCAGCCGGCTGGCGATCTCGTCCGCTGCGAACGCACGGGTGTCGAACCCGCAGTCCTCGCATTCACGCACGAGCACCCACGTCCAACTCTTGGTCTCCGGTTCGATCGGCATGGGCCAAACGTATTCGACATCACCTCCTGCCGACACGCGAAATAGTGGGCGATCACAGCTCGTGTTCGGCGAGCTCGCGAAATTCATCGGGCACTGAAGCATGTGCCGACAACACGACGCCCGCATAGCCGACAGCCGAGCGGCCGAACCGGCGCCGCACCGCATCGACGGAGTGGTCGACGGCCCAGCGCGCCGCCCCGGTCCGCGATCCCGGCGCGGTCGGCCTCGTCGGGCAGGATCGGCAGTTCGAGCTGCAGCACGGGCTGGTCGACCAGGTTGGAGACGGAGATCGCCAGCAGCGAGACCTGGTACTGGTCGGGATGATCGGCCAGTGCCTTGTAGACCAACCGCTCGGCCAACTCCGTCAAGGTCAGAGTGGTCGAGATCGGGTGCGGACCGGTGTGCGACCGGGTGACAGCGCGCATGCCGGCGAATCGGACCCGCACCGTCACGGTGCGCCCGGCACGGTGCTTGGCTCGGAGCCGGCTCGCAACGCGATCGGCGAGATGGCCGAGCACCGAACGCACGAGATCCGGCGACACGTCGCGGCGCCCGAACGCAGACTGCGCACCGACCGACCCGGCCCGTGGCTGCGGTTGCACACGTCGGTGATCGTTGTTGGCCGCCAGCGCGCCGACCTTGCCACCGAGGGCTCGTCCCAACAGCGACTCGAGGGCGCCATCGGGTGATGCCGCCAACTGTCCGATGGTATGGATGCCACGGTCGGCGAGGTGCTGCCGAGTGACCGGGCCGATCCCCCACACCAATCCGACCGGCAGCGGGTCGAGGAAGGCGCGCTCGTCGGCGGGCTGCACGACGACCAGCCCGTCGGGTTTGGCAACCTGCGACGCGATCTTCGCCAGGTGCTTGGTGCGTGCTGCGCCCACCGAGATGGGCAAGCCGATCTCGGCGCGGACCCGGCGACGCAACGCCTCGCCGATCACCTCGGGCGGCCCGAACAGATGCACGGATCCTGATACGTCGAGAAACGCCTCGTCGATCGAGATCCTCTGCACGAGCGGCGTGAAGTCGCCGAGTACCACCATGACCTGATCGGCCAGGCGCTGGTACTCCGAGAAGTGGCCGTGCACGAACGTGAGGTCAGGGCACAGGCGCTTCGCCTTCCACCCCGACATGCCTCCCTGCACTCCGAACTTCTTGGCCTCGTACGATGCGGCCAACACCACACCGCCCCCGACCGCGATCGGGCGGCCGAGCAGCGACGGATCGAGCAGTTGCTCGACCGATGCGTAGAACGCATCGAGATCGGCGTGAAGGATCGTGGCACCACCAGACACGCGCGTCGAGTCTAGTCGAACACCTGTTCGGTGTGTCGAAGGCTGGGCGCGACGGTCGGGCCTCTCACCCGCGCAGGGCAACCATCCCGGCGACGACTCGTTTGGTACTGACCGGTCTGCTCGTGCCCAGCGACGGTGCGAACACGCTGATGCGGAGCTCCTCGAGCATCCACCCGAGATCCACCACCTCGTGGCTGACGTCGCCGGGCGGCAACGAGTCGAGCAACGACGAATACTCCTGTTCGACCTTGCGTACCTCCGACATCTTGTGGAGGTCCTTCGCAGGGTTCTCCGGCAATTTGTCGAGCCGTCGGCTGATGCCGGTGACGTAGCGCAGCACGTCGGTGAGGCGGTGCTCGCCGTGGGCGATGACGAAGCCGTTGCGAACCAGCCTCGCCAGGTGTCGGCGTACGTCGGCGACGTTCGGCGCAACCGAAGCGCTGATCAGCCTGGACAGGCTCTCTTCGATTCCGGCAGCGACGGCGATGATGTCCGCAGCAATGCGCAACGCGATCGCGGAGCGCAGTGGCAGTTGCCGGCGTGCCGTGGCAACCAGAGCATCGAACTGTGCGGCAGTCCACACCTCGCCGTGCTCGACGACCAACCGTTCGGCAACGGCGGCGACGCAATCGGCGGCGATCGCGGTGGCGGTCTGCGGCGCGAATCGGGCAAGCATCAACTTGTCGCGGTTGGCGAGATGTGCCTCCAATGCTCGCTTGCCGACCGGCACGGCCAGCACCAACAGCCGCCTGACCCCACCACGCATCACTCGCTGCTGCAGTTCGGCGGTGGTGAAGACACGCAGTGAGACGCTGTCGCCATCGTCGAGCAATGCCGGGTACCCGTGCACGGTATGGCCGCCGCGAACGGTGTCGACACGACGCGGCAGGTCGCCCACATCCCATCTGGTGATGCCGCGGCGTTCGTCGACGGGGGTCGCTCGGGCCACCGCAGTCCGCATGGTCGCCCGCAGCCGGCGTTTGATCTCGTCGAGGTCCTTGCCGATGGCGACCACCGACATCGGCCTCGTCGTGCACCGCGAACGTGACCCGCAGGTGATCGGCAACGCGGTCTCGCATCGAACGCGCGGGCCGGCACGCTGACCGACGGAACGACTGCTTCGACTGCGCGGGCCAAGGCCACCGCCAACGGTTCGTCGGCGACCTCCAGCAGCGCGTAGGCCGCGGCGGTCGTCTCGGCGGCGGGGATCAGTTGGCGGCGAATGTCCTTGGGCAGCGTCTGCATCAACGCCCCGACGAGATCGGCCCTGACGCCCGGCACCTGCCAGTCGAACCCGTCGGCAGTGAGGCGACCCAACACGGCGAGAGGCACGTGAACCGTGACGCCGTCGTCAGCTGCGCCGGGGTCGAAGCGGTACGTCACCGGAAAGACCATGTCGGCGTGCGCCCACGTGGTGGGGTATTGATGGTCATCGTTGTCCGTCACCCGCCCCAATGCCTCGGCCGTCATGGTCAGCAGCTCGGGTTCGGCGCGCCGAGCGTCCTTCCACCACCGATCGAAATGGCGCATCGACACCACTGAGGGGTCGATGCGTTGATCGTAGAAGGCGATCACCGCATCGTCGTCGATCGCATCGAGCTTGCGGGTGCGGTCCTCGCGGGTTCGCAGATCGTCGAGGAACTCGGCGTTGTGCTTGATGAAGTCGTGGCTCGATGTCCAATCGCCCTCGACCAGCGCGTGGCGGATGAACATCGCGCGTGCCTCGGGTGCATCGACGCGGTCGTAGCCGATCGTGCGGTTGCTGACGATCGGCAGGCCGTACAGCGTCACCCGCTCGCCGACCACGGCGCGCCCACTGCGAGCATCCCAGCGTGGTTCGCCATAGCTGTACTTGGTCAGATGTTCGGCGATGGTCTCGGCCCACTCGGGCTGCACGCTGGCGACCGTGCGGGCCCACAGCCGGTTCGTCTCGACCAGTTCGGCGGCAATGACCCACTTCGGCTGCCGGCGCGACAGCACCGAGCCGTTGCCGATGGCGAACTTCGAGCCGTGCGCACCGTGATATTCCCTCCCCCTGTTGTCGTCTGTGCCGTCTCGCATCCCGAGGTGGCTGAGCAGACCCGCCAGCAGCGCTTGATGGATTCGGTCGGGGTGCGAGGCCTCGCTGCCCGGGCGGATCCCCAGCTGACCCGTCACCTGGCGCAGTTGGCTGAACACGTCCTGCCACTCACGCACACGCAGGTAGTTGAGGTACTCGCTGCGACACAGCCGCCGGAACTGGTTGCCGGTCAGTTCCTGCTGCCGCGCCCGGAGGTGGTCCCACAGCTTCACGAACGCGAGGAAGTCGCTGCTCGCTGCCTCGTCGACGGCGAACCGGCGGTGCATCTCGTCGGCAGCCTGGCGGTGCTCGGCCGGTCGCTCGCGCGGATCTTGGATGCTCAGGGCCGCGGCGATGACCATCACTTCGCGCACGCAGCCGTGCCGTTCGGCTTCCACCACCATCCGGGCCATGCGCGGGTCGATCGGGAGGCGGGCCAGCTGCCGACCGACCTTGGTCAGTCGCCGATCAGTCACGGTTGCGCCGGGTTGAGATCGCTCGGTCGCCACCGGCTGCAACGCGCCCAACTCATCGAGCAGCATGTAGCCGTCGCGGATGGAGCGGCTGTCGGGCGGCTCGATGAACGGAAAGGCGGCGACGTCGCCGAGGCCGAGGTTGGTCATCTGCAAGATGACCGAGGCGAGGCTGGTGCGCAGGATCTCGGGTTCGGTGAACGCTGGGCGATCGGCAAAGCCCTCCTCGTCGTAGAGCCGGATGCAGATGCCCGGCGCGACGCGGCCGCATCGACCGGCGCGCTGGTCGGCGGATGCCTGCGACACCGGCTCGATCGGCAGCCGCTGCACCTTCAATCGGTGGCTGTAGCGCGAGATTCGCGCCGTACCGGTGTCGACCACGTAACGAACTCCCGGCACCGTCAGCGACGTCTCGGCGACGTTGGTCGACAGCACGATTCGCCGCCCGCGGTGCGACTGGAAGATGCGGTGCTGCTCGACGCTCGACAGCCGGGCATACAGCGGCAGCACCTCGGTGTCACGCAGGTTCGAGCGGCGGAGGGCATCGGCGGTGTCGTGGATCTCGCGTTCGCCCGACAGGAACACCAGCACGTCGCCGGGCCCTTCGTGGCTCAACTCGTCGACGGCCGCACACACCGCCTGAACCTGATCGTTGCCGGTCTCGCTGTCGTCGCCGAGAGGTCGATAGCGAACCTCGACCGGGTACGTGCGCCCCTCGACGGTGATGATCGGAGCGTTGTCGAAGTGTTCACTGAACCGCTGCGTATCGATCGTCGCCGAGGTCACGATCAGCTTCAGGTCGGGTCGTCGCGGCAGCAGCTGACGGATGTAGCCGAGCAGGAAATCGATGTTGAGGCTGCGCTCGTGGGCCTCGTCGATGATCAAGGTGTCGTAGCGGCGCAGCATGCGATCGCGTTGGATCTCGGCCAGCAAGATGCCATCGGTCATCACCTTGATCCGTGTCTGATCGCCGACCCGATCGGTGAACCGCACCGCGTAGCCGACCGTGGTGCCGAGCTCGCAGCCCATCTCCTCGGCAATGCGGTCGGCAATCGTGCGCGCCGCGATGCGCCTCGGCTGGGTGTGGCCGATCATTCCGTCGACGCCCCGGCCGGCTCGCAGACAGAACTGTGGCAACTGCGTGCTCTTGCCCGACCCCGTCTCGCCGGCGACGATCACCACCTGATGCGCGGCGATGGCCGCGACCAGCTCATCGGCGCGTTCCAGAATCGGCAGTTCCACAGGTACCAGTCTGCTCGGCCGAGGTGCCGTTCGTCGTCCGGATTGACTGGCGTCGTCGACGACGCCACGACGGCAGTGAGATCGTCGAGCGCGTCGACTGACTGGTGAGATACCGTTCGAGTCACATGTCGCGGGCAGGAATCGGGAGGTCGAATCGATGAGCGAGATCACGTCTCGACTGGTCGCTCTGTGCTTCGATGCCAACGATCCGCTCGAACTGGCGCGCTTTTGGGCCGCCGCACTTCGGTGGGAGGTCGACGGCGAATCGGAGGATGTGATCTCTGTCGTGCCGACGGATGGCACCAGGTTCCAGATCGATTTCGCAGCGGTCCCCGAGACGAAGCTCGGCCCGAACCGTCTGCATCTCGATCTGACGACCACGTCGATCGACGACCAACAGGAATCGGTCGCAGAGCTGATCGAGCTCGGCGCCCGCCACATCGACATCGGCCAACGCCCGGACGAGGGCCACGTGGTGCTCGCCGACCCGGAAGGCAACGAGTTCTGCATCATCGAGCCGGGGAACAAGTTTCTCGCCGGCTGCGGGCGTCTGGGTTCGATCACGTGCGACGGGACACGCGCGGTCGGCTACTTCTGGAGCGCGGCGCTCGGATGGCCGTTGGTCTGGGATCAGGACGAGGAAACCGCGATCCGCGCGCCGGACGGCACGGGTCCGCTCATCACGTGGGGTGGCCCGCCGGTGGCGCCGAAGGCCGGGAAGAACCGACTGCATCTCGACATCGCCCCGCCCGAACACGTCGACCAGCAAGTGGAAGTGGATCGTCTCACCTCCCTCGGCGCCACTCGCATCGACATCGGCCAAGGCGATGTCGACTGGGTGGTCATGGCCGATCCCGACGGCAACGAGTTCTGCGTGCTGACCCCCCGGTAACGCAAGTCCGCGCACCCGGTCGGGCGCGATATCAGTACGAGGGGTACTCACAGCGCACCCGACCGTCGCAGCGGGTTCGATCTCGGTAGCGGGAGTACCGAAACCGCGCCCAACCCGGCGGGACACGGGATCGAGGGCGCGCCGCGGATATCAGGCGGCGCGCTCCGGGCCCGGTCGGTACCATCGCCGAGTGGGTCTGGTCCTGGCGGGAATCGGTGTGCTGGTGTTCAGCTTCAGCTTGCCGATGACGAAGATCGCGGTGCGCGGGTTCGACCCGGCGTTGGCGGCGGTCGGGCGTGCCGCCGTCGCCAGCATCTTCGCCGTGATCGTGCTGTTGGTCGTCAAGCCGGCCCGTCCCAACCGGGCCCAGACGGGGCGTCTGGTGCTGGTCGTCGGCGGGGTGATCTTCGGGTTTCCGACCCTCGTGGCCTACGCCCTCCGGCACACCGCGAGCCTGCATGGCTCGGTGGTCAACGGGCTGCTGCCGCTCGCCACCGCCGGTCTGGCTGTGCTGCGCGCCGGGGAGCGGCCGTCCGGCGCGTACTGGGCGTGCAGTGCGATCGGATTCTCAGCGGTCGTGGCCTATGTCGTGCACGAAGGCGGAGGCACGTTGCACGCCGCCGATGCCCTGCTGATCCTGGCCGTCCTCGCTGCGGCGGTCGGGTATGCCGAGGGTGCGTTGCTCTCGCGGCAGCTGGGTGGTTGGCAGGTGATCTGCTGGGCATTGGTCCTCGGCGCACCATTGACGTGGACCGTCACGATCATCACCGCCGGCCGCACCGGCCTGCACGCCAGTGGAGGGCAATGGGCGGCGTTCGGCTACACCGCGTTGTTCTCGATGTTCCTCGGCTTCTTCGCCTGGTATGCGGGAATGGCTCTGGCCGGGATCGCCAGGGCCAGCCAGGTGCAGCTGGCGCAACCCGCGCTCTCGATGGTGTGGGGCTGGCCGCTGCTCGGCGAGCACCTCTCGCCGGCGGCGATCGCGACGATCGTGGTCGTGTTGAGCGCGGTCGTCATCGGCCGCACTGCCGTGGTACGAACAGCACAACCAATTCCCGGCCCGGTGCGAGATGCCACACTGATGTGATGCCGTACAACTCCACCGGGCTCGTCGTGCACGACGCCGACGCCCATGTCATGGAGACCCCGAACTGGCTCCGCGACCATGCCGACCCGGCGATCCGCGACCGCATCCCCGCACTCACCTACTCCGGCGGCAACGAACTGCGCCAGACCGGCGATCCCGCCGAGCAGCTCCGCGACGTCGACGAGGCGTTCAACCGCCTCGTCGCCCGCCATCGGTCGGCGGAGTACCTCGACCACGAGGCAACCGAGATCATGGCCCGCAAGAACTTCGCCGCGACCGGTGGCTTCATCGCCGAAGACCGTGGCCGGGCACTCGATCTCCTCGGGTTCGCCAGCCAGTTGATCTTCAACACCTTCCACAACTCCCGCCTGCGGAACTGGGAGCACTCCGGCGATCTCGAGTTGGCCATCGGGGCGGCCCGGGCCCACAACCGGGCGATGATCGAGTTCTGCTCGACCGACCCGCGCTTGCTGCCGACGCTCTACGTCCCGTTGGCCGATCTCGAGCGCGCCGGCGAACTGGCCACAGAAGCCATCTCGATGGGCGCTGCAGCGCTGCTGGTCGCATCGGGCTGCCCACCGACGCATTCGCCGAGCCACCTCGCTCTCGACGCGGTCTGGGCGGCGGCCAGCGAGGCGCGCATCCCGATCGTGTTCCACGTCGGTGGCACCGGTGAGCTGATCGATCCCAACTACTTCCGCAACGGCCTGCCCATCCCACCCGACTTTCACGGTGGCGAGGAGAACTTCCGCTCGGTCGACTACATGGGCATTCCCGGCCCGCCCGCGCAGACGCTGGCAACGATGATCTTCGACGGAGTTTTCGAACGGTTCCCTTCGTTGCGCGTCGGGGTGATCGAGCAGGGGGCGGTGTGGGTTCCGTCGTGGATGCGCCAGATGGAGGCCGCCTTCGACGCGTTCTCCCGTCACGAGGAACGCCTGCGGGCGCTGTCGTTGCGACCGAGCGAGTTCGTCCGTCGACAGATGCGCTTCACCCCGTATCCCACCGAAGACGTCGGTTGGATCATCGAGCAGGCCGGCACCGAGGTGTGCATGTTCTCGTCCGACTACCCGCATGTCGAAGGTGGACGCCGCCCGATCGAACGATTCGAAGCCAGCTTGGCCAACACGTCGACCGAGGCTCGTCAGGCCTTCTACCACGACAACTTCGTCGACGTGATGGGAGCCGGCCTCGGCGCGGTCCACGCCTGAGGCTCACGTCTCGATCGGGTCGCCCAACAGGTAACGGGCACCCGCCCCGCGTCGGGCGGCGCGGTCGCCGAGGTTGTACAGCGCGCACGTGTCGAGCGACAGGCAGCCGCACCCGATGCAACCGTCGAGCCGGTCACGCAACATCTCCAACGCGGCGATCTGCTCGTCGATGCGCGGCAGCCACCGGCCCGAAAGCCTGCTCCAGTCGTCGCGGGTCGGCGTGCGTTGTGATGGGAGTGCGGCAAGCGCCGCGGCGATCTCTTCGAGCGAGAGACCGATTCGTTGGGCGACCCGGATGAAGGCGACACGGCGCAGCGCATCGGGCTTGTACCGCCGGTGGCCGGAACTGTTGCGCTCGGAGTGGATCAGCCCGTTGGACTCGTAGAACCGCAGCGCCGACGTGGCGACGTCGGCCCGTGCCGCCAACTCGCCCACCGAGAACCTTCTGGCTTCGGATGCCTTGACTTCAACCATGGTTGAAGTTCTACCGTGTCGCCCCATGAACGTTGCAGTCAACACCGCCGCGCCCACCGGCGTCGCCAACATCGACGACCTGCCGGTCGGGTCGATGAAGATGGTCCGGGTCGACGATCGCCGGCTGTGCCTGATCCGCACATCCGACGGCGTGTTCGCCCTCGACCACGCGTGCCCGCACGAGGGCTACGGCATGACCCAGGGTTCCCTCGACGGCAACCTGATCACCTGTGCCTGGCACAACTGGAAGTTTCGGGTCGACGACGGTACCTGTGTGGTCGGCGAGGAAGACATCACCACGCATCCGGCAACGGTCGACGACGATGGCACGGTCAGGGTCACCGTGCGCCGCCCAGACCCCGACACCATGCGACCTCACCTTCTGGCCAGCCTGCGCCGCGGCATCGGGCACAACTACATCGGTCAGGTCAGCCGCGACGTCGTGCGGCTGCTGCAGGCCGACACGAACCCCGGCGAACTGGTGTGGGAGGCCGTCCAGCACGGCGCACCTCGGGCCGACTTCGGATGGGGTCATTCGATCGCGTCGGCCACTGACTGCTTGGCGATGGTCGATCTCTACGAGGGCGACCAGCGCGCCCTGCCGATCGTGCAGGCGATCGCCGGCATCGCCGAGACCGAGCGCGACCGGCCGGTCAACCCGCTGCCGGACCCGGCACGCGACCTGCCCGCCGACCCGCTCGCTGCCTTTCGTCGTGCGGTCGAGTCGGAACAGTTGGACGTGGCGCAGGCGCTGGTCCGCGGGGCGATCCACGATGGCCGCACGGCCGCCGACCTGCGACCATGGTTCACAGCCGTCGCCAGCGACCACCTGCTGTCGTACGGGCACGGTGCGATCTACTGCCAGAAGGCGTTCGAGTTGCTCGACCTGATCGGCTGGGACCGCGCCGACACCGTGCTGCCCCACCTGGTGCCGACCATCGTCTACGGAACCCGCGAAGACGTGCTGCCGTACACCCGACCCTTCATGAAGGCACTCGCCGGTACCGACCTCGACGCCCTGGCGGGTCGACCCGTCGACGATCACTGGCACGACGACGGCACGCTGCTGACCACCCTGCTCGGGAACGACCGCCGGGCGATCGTGCCGGCCGTGGCGGACGCATTGCACCACGGGGCTGGTGTCGATGGGGTGCTCGACGTCGTGGTCGAGACCGTTGGCGAACGGATGATGCGTTACGACCCGGCAGGTGAACTCGACCTGCTCGACGACTTCGGCTGGCTCGACATCACCCATGGCCTGACGTACGCGAACGCGGCGCGCTGGCACCACGGTTTGGCGGGCGCGCGGACCCGACACCGTGCGCCTGGCCATGTTCACGGCCTTCCTCGCCCAGTGGACCGGACGCCACGAATGGCACACGAAGGTGGCCGAGCGCGACCCCGGCCGCCAGTTCTCCGGCTCGGTCGCCGACGCCGGCGAAGCCCTGCAACGAGAGGCCTTGCTCGACAACGCGTCGGCATTCATCGTGTACGCCCACGGCATCAAGACCAGCCGGGCGGCCGCCAGAGAGGCGGCGCGCAGCGGATCCATGCTGCCACTCCAGGCCGCTGCTCGTTTGCTGGATTCGCCCAGGTTGGAGCGGTTCGTGGCCGCCAACGTGGCACGCTCGATCGAGTTCCTGGCAGGGCGCGCACCGCACGATGAATGACACCGAGCAGGCCTCGATCTCTGCTTGAGGGTCAGGCTGGGACGGGCGCCGCGTGGACAGTCAACCTCACGTGCAGGTATATTGTACAAATTGTCAAGAGATCGTAAAGCTCCTGCCGCGCCCTGCCGAAAGATAGGTATGTCTCGGATTCAACGAGCGATCGTGGCTGCATCCCTTTCAGCCATCTCGCTCAGCACCCTGACCCTGTCCGCAGCGACGTTCGCGTCCGGCTCAGCCGTGGCGCCGCAGTCTCAATACGTGGTCAAGGCTGGTGACTTCCTGGCCGGGATCGCAGCCAAGGTCGGCGTCACCCTGCCCGAACTGTTGGCCGCCAACAGTTTGACTTCCAAGAGCCTGATCCTGCCCGGCGACAAGTTGACGGTGCCCGCGGGCGCCACCAAACCGGCCATCGGCCTTGCCTCGTCGTCGGCGCCGGTCGCCGGCAGCCTGGTCTACACGGTCAAATCCGGAGATTTCCTGCTCGGGATCGCCGCGCTCTACAAGGTCACCCTGGCCGACCTGCTCGCTGTCAACAAGATCACGGTGAAGAGCGTGATCAGCCCGGGACGGCAGTTGGCCCTCCCCTCCACTGCCACCGCCCCACAAGCAGAGGCCCCCGCGGCACCGCAGGGTCCCGCTGCCGGCAGCGTCACCTACACGGTGCAGAACGGCGACTTCCTGGCAGGCATCGCCTCGAAGTACAAGGTCACGCTCCCCGATCTGCTGGCGGTCAACCAGCTGAAGGCCAGCAGCCTGATCCTGCCTGGCGCCACGTTGGCCATGCCGGTCGGGGCCGTCGCACCGTCGACAACGACGACGACCGCGTCCGCTTCGGCTGTGGTGCAGGCGTCCGCCGGGCCTGCCGGTGTGGTCGTCGCCTATGCGTACGCCCAACTGGGCAAGCCGTACCGCTTCTTCACCGCTGGTCCCAACACCTTCGACTGCTCGGGTCTCGTCAAGGCGGCGTACGCCCAGATCGGGATCGAGATGATCCATCACAGCGCCTCGCAGGCCAATTATGGCAGCGCCGTCGACATCTGGAGCGAACCGATCCAGGCGGGCGATCTGGTCTTCATGTCGACCCACGGCAGCGGTGAGATCAACCACGTCGGCATCGCCGTCGACGCCACGCATTGGATCCACGCCCCGGCGCCCGGCGACGTGGTGAGGCTGGCGCCGATCCCTCCCAAGGGCATCTTGACGACCGTGCGCCGAATCGTTCCCTAGTAGGGGAACCTCACATCCGCGCCGTCTGCGGCGCATTGGCGTCGTCGACGATCGCTGGATCGAACGGCGGGCGCCCGAAGATCTCGCGCAGCATCGGCTCGAACGTTTCGATCGGCTCCGTCGGGTAGTCAGGGTCGAACGATTCCTGATCCCACTGCTCGCAGAACTGCACGCAACTGTCGTACCACGGGTGATCGCGGTAGGCGTCACGCAGATCGGGGTCGAGGTCGATGTGCTCGGCGTAGTACTTCATCTGGAAGATGCCGTGCATGTTGACCACCCAGGTCACCTCGGCCCGAACGTACGGGCGGATGATCGAGGCCGCGACCTGGGAGTGGTTCTCGGGAGAGAGGTCGTCGCCGATGTCGTGCAGCAGCGCGGCCACGATCATCTCGGTATCGGCGCCGTCGCGCATCGCCCGGGTCGCTGTTTGCAACGAGTGCTGGTAACGGCTGATCTGGTAGCCGGCGAGGCCGTCGTCGAGCCGGCGCAGCGCCTCGATCAACCGACTCGGCAGTTCGGAGATGTACTCATGCTCCAGACCATGCAGGTATTGGTACTCGTCGCGGGTTCCGTCGATCATTCGGGTGAACTGGACGGTGGACCCTGCCGCGATGTTGCTCGTCATGCACCCATCGTAGAACGTCGCGGCTGCTTCACCTGCGGCCAGGCAGATCCCGCAAACCTGGGGAACGGAAGGGCCCGTCCCGTTCCCTTCCGTTCCCCAGGTGGGGGATCCTCGAGAAGCAATGAAGCTTCGGATACCGGCCGCCCGTCCCGTTGGCCTTGGTGCTAGTACAGCATCGAAGGAGCGCGTTTCAAAGCCCGACGGCGGTCAATGAGCCATACGGCCTAACGCGATACCGTCCGGCCATGACGACGCCCGACTTTCCACAACCGCTTGGTGGGAACGACATGCCGCGGTTCGGCGGAATCGCCACGTTCATGCGCCTTCCGGGGACCACGGCGCCCGACCGGCTCGATGCTGGTGTGCTCGGTGTTCCCTTCGACATCGGCACCTCCAATCGCCCCGGGGCCCGCTTCGGCCCACGCGGGATCCGCAACGAGTCCGTGCTGCTCCGGCCGTACAACATGGCCACGCGTGCGGCGCCGTTCGACAGCTTGCGCATCGACGATCTCGGTGATGTCGCCACCAACCCGTACAACCTCAGCGACTCGATCGAGCGGATTCAAACCCACTACGACGCGCTGCTCGATGGCGGTCTGATCACGGTGACGATGGGAGGCGACCACACGATCGTCCTGCCGATCCTGCGAGCGATGGCCAAGCGGTACGGGCCGGTCGGACTGGTGCACGTCGATGCACACACCGACATCAACGATTCGATGTTCGGCGAACCGATCGCTCACGGCACTCCGTTCCGCAGGGCCGTCGAGGAGGGCCTGCTCGATTGCGCTCGGGTCGCCCAGATCGGTGTGCGCGGCACCGGCTATCAGGCCGATGACTTCGACTGGTCACGCCAGCAAGGGTTCCGCGTGGTGCAGGTCGAAGAGTGCTGGCACCGAAGCCTCGATCCGTTGATGGCGGAGGTCCGCCACCAGGTCGGCGCCGGCCCGGTCTACCTGAGCTTCGACATCGACGGCCTCGATCCGTCGTTCGCCCCCGGCACAGGCACGCCGGAGATCGGCGGGCTGACGATCTGGCAGGGCATCGAGATCATCCGCGGCTGTCGGGGCATGCGGTTGGTGGGTTGTGATGTCGTCGAGGTGGCGCCGATCTATGACGTCTCGGGAACGACGTCGCTGGTGGCCGCCAACTTGCTCTACGAGATGCTGTGCGTTCTGCCGGGCGTCGAATACCGCGAGTAGTTGCTCGGGGGCGAGGGACCCTCCCGGAACCTCGCCCCCGAGCATGGGGGGTATCACGGCGAGTCAGGGTCGCCGTGTGCGCAGTTCGCAGACTGGGCACGTCACCAAGAGCCACGAGCACGGTCGCCTGATACCGCGGAGGCCGACATTCTTGTCAGCCGAGGCGAACGGTCAGCCGGCTCCAGGCACCGAGATAGATCCGATCGCCGTCGTGCAGGGGCGTCGACAAGCCGGCTTCCACGGCGGGCGAGTCGTCGGTGGGATCGCCGCCTGCGGCGACGACGTAGGTGCCGTTCGTCGACGACAGGTCGATCACCACGAGATCGTCGCCGTCGCGCACGAACTGGGCGTGACGCCGCGACACGCCGGTGTCGCCGTCGAGTGCGATCTCGGGGTGGATGTCGCGCGATTGACTCGACCGCCCGATCAGCGCCGTCTTCTGCGTCAACGCCACGGTCGACGACGACGCCGGCGGGCAGGCCTGGTCGGCCAACGAGCCCTTCAACGCGAACCACACAGGGTCGACCTCGACAACGACGACCCACTTCACATTCGAGTCCAGGGCCGAGGCCGGTTCCACCGGCGGCTCGGCGACCTGGGGCTGCGGGCGGCGCTTGGCCGGTGGTGAAGTCGAAGCCGCATTGCTCGCAGAACAGGTTGTCGGCATCGTTCGGCGAGCCGCAGTTCGGGCAACTGGCCGGCGGTCCCCCATCCGGGGCGCGGTGGCGTCGCCACCGCCTGCACTGCGGGCGTGGCCGGAGGCGCTGCAGCATCAGGGGCGCCGCCGATCGGAGCGCCGCACGTGTCGCACCATTCGGTGTCGGTGCTCTGATGCCCGTTCGGGCAGGCGACGGTCACGACTCTTTCCGAATCCGCGTGGTCTTGGTGCTGCGGGTGTCGAGCGCCATCTCGTCGGTGCGCTCGATGTTGGCCTTCAGCCGTACGGTGCCGGCCTCGGCATCGACGACATCGACCACCTTGGAGAGCAGTCGAGTCGTGTCTTCGTTCCCACTGTCGTGAGCGATCTTGGCGGCCTCGCCGAGCAGCACCGTGGCCGTGCGGTCGTCGCCGGACGCCTTCGCCGCGAGGCCCTTCTGGATCGCATCGGCCAGTTGGACCTGGCCGGTGTAGTGGGCGACGGCAGGGTCGATACGCGTCGTCAGGTTGGCGTCGGGGCTCCATGTCGCCTTCACCAGGCTCTTCGCCATCACCTCGTCGTTGACGACCACCTCGACTCGCGCGGCCAGGCGCTCGTTGCCCAGCGGCGCGACCGGCACGCGAACCGCGACGTGGTAGTCCCGGCTCTCGTCGCTCCACGCCCCGGTGGGGTACTCGCGGATCAGCGGGCCGACCTGCACCGCCTTGGCGGACAGATCTTCGACAGATGGCGCGACCTGTCGCACGAACAGCACCTCGCTCCCCTGCGGCGCCCAGACGCGGAGCCTGGCGTCGGCGACACCGCGGCTCATCGACGTGCGGATCATCGCTTCGAAGTCGGCCTCGAGATCGTCGGGCTTGGCGATGATGTCGACCGTGCCCAACAGAGCGTCGGCGATCTCCCGAAGCTCATCGACCACCCAGTCGGCGCCGATGCCCCGGCAGTCGCATTGGAACTGGCCCTCGGCTGCACGCAGCGCTTGGGGCAGCGCTGAGGCGGCTCGCCCTCGATCTTGCCGTCGGTGAGCAGGATCGCATGACGCTGCGCGGTCGGCACCTGGGCGAACAGCTCGGTGGCCGCCGAGATCCATGCGCCGATGGCCGTCGCGCCACCTGCCGCGCAACGCGTCGACCATGTGGACCGCCTCGCGCCGCGTGACGTCGGTCATCTTGGCCATGCCCGGATGCGACGGGTAGACCATCTGGGCGACACTGTGTCCGCTGATCACGGCAAACCAGGTGCCATCGACGATCTCGCCGAGGGCGACTTTGGCGGCCCGTCGGGCGGCCACGATCTTCGACGGCGGGCATGTCCATCGAGCCCGACGTGTCGACGATGATGATCTCCGCGGCCTCGCCGTGGCCAGACTGCCCGGCCGTGCCGGCATCGGTACACGCCACGGACACAACGGCATGTACGTCGGTGGCGCCCTCCGCAAGGAACTCGTTCTGAAAGACCTCTGCCTTGAACTCAGCCAACTGACGTCCTCTCTTGTTGCAAGCGTAGCGATGGGTCGCAGCGCGCCAGTGCGGCCGTGACGTTGTCGTGCCCGCCGGCCGCGTTGGCCCACGCGACCAACGC
Source organism: Ilumatobacteraceae bacterium (assembly GCA_963805445.1). Classification (GTDB taxonomy): domain Bacteria; phylum Actinomycetota; class Acidimicrobiia; order Acidimicrobiales; family Ilumatobacteraceae; genus JAENVT01. Next base: position 149,395 of record CAWDUI010000003.1, read on the forward strand.
CTCGGCCAGGGGCAGCGGGTCGGGGCCGGTGACCGAGGCGAGCCGGGCGACGCCGCGCGGCCATGTCGTCGACCGCCGAGGCGTAGTTCCACAGCCCGTCACTGCACACCAGGAGCCAACCGGGGCCGTCGATCGATTGCGAAGCGAACTCGGGCTCATGGTCGACCGAGTCGTTGCCGAGCCACCGGGTGATCGTGTGAAAGGCCGGGTTGGCTTCGGCTTCGGCGGGCGACATTCCCGATGCCATCAGCTCCGTGCCCAGCGAATGATCGACTGTCAGCTGGCGGGGCGTACCCGCATCGGGCAGCCAGTACGCACGCGAGTCGCCACACCACGCGACCGTGATCATCGTGCCGGCCACGACGGCCGCCACGAACGTGCACGACGGTGGTTCGGCCGGATCCCCCATGGTGTGCGCTACCCCCACCGCCGCCGAGTTGGCTTCGCTGGCCGCGCTCCGCAGCGCCTCGGTCCAGTAGTTGACCGAGGCAGCCTCCGTCATCGCTGGCACCGTCGGGATCGCGGTCAACTGACTGCATGCGGCCAACGCCGCGGCCAACGCGGCCCGGTCGCTGTGCGGAGCGCTGGTGACGCCGTCGCACACCACGAGGATCGCCAGCGAACCGTCAGCGGTGGCGGCCAGCGCCATCGCATCCTCGTTGGCCGTGTGGACGATTCCTCGATCGCACACACCGCCGACCGACGGGGCCGGTTGCTCGCTCCAGTGATCGCGGGGCGAGCGGGCCTTCTGCCCGCATGTGCCACAGAAACCATCGTCGAGGATTCGTCCGCCACAGTGTGCACACACCGCTGAGCTCTTCGAGGTCCGTGGAGTCGGTGACGTCGTTTCGATCGACGGGGCTCTCGCCACCGGCACGTCCTGCGGCTCGGCAACCGGCGACGGGTCACCCGACAACTGGGCCCCGCAGGCCTCGCAGAACGTGTCGCCGACCGCGATTGGTGCGGCGCACGCCGGGCACGTCGGTTCGTCAGCGGTCATGTCAGCGAGCGAACCCGGACGGCGTTGGCGTGATCGACCAGGCCGCGTGCGCTCCACCGGATCGTCGGCCAGGCGAGCTGCCTCTCGGTATGCCTGCTCGAGTCCTGAACGCAACGCCGGAACGGTCGCCCGCGCCCCGGCGATCGCCAGTTGCGGCGCCGCGCCGTGGTCGCGTACGTGGTCGAGCGCGGAGGTGAGGATCTGGATGCGCAGCTGGGTGCGCCCGGCAGGATCGAGCGCCGCCTGCTCGAGCTCGGCGGCGGCAGCGGCGAGGTCGTCGAGCGGATCCGCAGATCCCTCGGTCGACGCCAGCAGCAACGCACGCTGGCGGCGCGCGTCGCCGAAGGCGCGGCTCGTGGCCGGAATTCGATCGAACGCGGCCAGCGCCTCGTCGCGGCGGCCGGCGGCAGCGGCCAGGCGGGCCAGGCCGAATTGCGCAGGGGCCACATATGCCGCATCGGTTCTGGCGCACTGCGCATACATCTGTGCCGCGACCTCCGATTCGCCGCCGAGCTCGCATGCCCTGGCGAGCGCCAACTTCGGCGCCAACTCGCCGGGCAGCTGGCCGTACACACTGTTGAACGCCGAGATCGCCGCAGTGAAGTCGGCCGCGTCGAGGGCGACCAAGCCGTGCAGCCAGACGCCACGCCACTCCCACGGATCGTTCGCCAACATGGAATCCGACACCGTCGAGGCCTGCTGCAACTGGCCGGCCGCCATGGCCGCGTAGCCGCTGGCCATCGCGACACCGACCGTCTGCTCGGGCGCTGAGCGCAGTGCCTGCAGCCGGTCAGCCGGATCCTCGGCGGTCACCGAGGCGAGCCACGACGCCATCGGGTCGAGCGGGTCGACCGCGACCATCGGGAGATCAGCCCAGTCGAGACGATCTCCGGCGACCGCTGGCGCTTCGAAAAGACGCGACGGCGTGCTGCGAGTCACCGCGCCCACCGAGGTGGCCGCGGTCACCTCGCGGAGCACTCCGAGCAGCTGATCGCGCATCTCGTCGGCAGTCTGGAAGCGATCCTCGGGTTGCGGAGCGGTGCCCTTCAGCAGCCAGCGATAGAGCGAGTCGTGCTGAGAGAGCACGGGCACATCGCTCGGCGACGGCAGCGTGGTCTCGAAGGTGCTCTGATACCCCCTGAACTCGAAGATCAGGACGGCCAAGGTTCGAGCCACGGTGTAGAGATCGCTGGCGATGGAGGTGCCCTCCTTGGCAACCTCCGGCGCCTGGAACCCCACCGTGCCGTAGATCGGCGACTGATCGTCGTCGATTCGGCGGACCCCGCCGAGGTCGATCAGCTTCAGGCCGTCACCGACCTGGATGACGTTGGCCGGCTTGAAGTCGCAGTACAGCAGACCGAGCAGGTGCAGGTACGAGAACGCGGGCAGGATCTCGACCATGTAGGCGATCGCCTGGTCGACGGGGATCGGCGAGAACCTGCCCGTCGCCTTCATCCGGTCCTTCAACAAGATGTTCAACGAGCGACCACCGACGTACTCCATGACGATGTACGAGGCGCCGTCGGAGGCGGTGACGAAGTTGTAGATCTCGACGATCAGCGGGTGCTCGACCTCCGCGAGGTACTGCTTCTCGGCGACGGCGGCCCGAGCCGCATCGGGGTCGCCACTGTTCAACAGGCCCTTCAGCACCACCCAGCGATCGTTGACGTTGCGGTCGTTGGCGAGGTAGATCCACCCCATGCCGCCATGGGCGAGTCCACCGACGACCTCGTACTGACCACCGATGAGGGCGCCCGGTTGCAGCTTCGGGTCGAAGTCGAACGGCGTGCGGCACTTCGGGCAGAAACCCTTCGAACGCCCCGGCACGCCGTCGCGCGAGCGCCCGACCGGCGCCTGGCAGACCGAGCAGAATCGCTTGTCCTCGGCCACCGTCGGCGGGTTCATCAACGCCTGCCGCGGGTCGGTGTCGGGCACCGAGGGCACCTGCGTCAGGCCGGCGCCGAGACGCGATGTCTGGGTCGTTGCGGTCAGCCGACGTGTGGGCCTGCTGGTACCGCTCGAGCGTGCCGAGCCCAGCGGCACCTGACCGAGCCGTGTCGTGCCCGACTGGCTGGTGACAGCGCTCGGCCCCTCGCCGTGAGCGTTGCTGACCGGGGAGCTCGCGCTCGCCTCGATCGGGGCGAGGCCGCAGACATCGCAGTAGCCGTCGACAACGGTTCCGGTGCAACCGGGCTGCAAGCACTTCACGCGCCGACACCTCCTGGCGAGACCGACGCGGCGATCTTGACGTTGACAGCGGAGACGTAGCGATCGACCAGCGGGCGGGCTGCGGCGAGATCGCACGGCGCCGCCCACAGCAGTGACTCGGCCTGGCGATACAGCGGGTCGAGATCGGGGTGCTCGGCCAATTCGTGTGCGGCGGCCTTGTCGCGAAACGACTGCAGCAGGCCACGAAGATCGTCGCGATCGTCGAGCGGTTGTTGGAACCTGCGCTGGGCCTCCGACAATGCCGCCTCCAGGTGCTGCACCTGGGAGACGACCGGCGCCATCACGACACGCGCCGCCGACCAGGGCATCGATCGCACCTCCTCCACGGTCGCGAAGGGGCCGACGGCCGCCACGGATGGAACAGCCAACGTCGGGGCCTGCACGATCTTGTCGCGGCACCGCTGGGCCAGTGCCCGAACCGCCAACTCGGTCTGGCCCAGGGCAGCCAACCGGTCGTCGAGCGACGCCCATGCTGCGAAGAGCTCGCGACGTTCGGCGTCGGCCTGTTCGAGTTCCTTGCGCAACTCCGAGGCGCGGGTCGCGACGCTGGACAGATCGCGACGCGCCACCAGATCGCCGCGCAGCTGCGCGGCGCGGTTGATGTTGCTGCCGAGTTGCCCCGCCAGGCGCTCGGCGACCGCGAGGTCGGCAGCCGCCTGCGTCGCCGCCGCGACTTCGGTTGCCGATTGGTTCTCGACCGTCGACACGTGTGACTCGACGCGCTGCACGATTGCGTCGACGAGGGCAGCGGCGTCGGCCAGGTTGCGGCCCACCGGACCGCCGAGGTTGTCGACCAGCGACTGGTTTGCCAAGGCAGCGGCCCGATCGCGGTCGTGCTTGGCCAGCGCCTCGATCTCGTCGAGCCGATCGCCGACCGCCTTCCGGGCGACGAACGCAGCCGCCAGGTCGTTCCGATCGGCGTCGCTTCCCGCGGTTCGAACTCGATCCTCCAGGGAGAGCATCATGTCGGTCCGGCCGGCCAGCCAGTCGTTCCATTGAGTCAGCAGCGCGGCCATCTGCTCGGGGGTCGGAGTCTCCGGCATCAGCCCAGCTCCCTGCCGTAGACGGCCTGCGGCGGCTCGATGACGGTGTCGCCGAGTACGCCGATCAACCACTTCGAGTAGATCGCCTTCCAGCGCCCGTCGGTTCGCATCGCCTGAATCACTCCGTTGACGAACTCCACGAAGTCGACGGCGTCCTTGGACATCCCCAGGCCGTACGGCTCGTCGGTGAACTTGTCGCCGACCACCTCGGTGTTCGGGTCCTGCGCGGCCAATCCGGCCAGCACCGTGTCATCGCCGGTCGCTCCGTCGGCCTGGCCCTGCTGCATGGCAACCAAGCAATCCGTCACGTCGGGTCGGGCCAACACGACCAGGTTGCCGAACTTGTCGACGTTCTCGGGGTCGCGTAGGAGGTCGATGTTGGTGCTGCCCTCTGGCGCGCACACCGTTGCCTTCGCATCGTTGAGCGCCTTCATGCTGTCGAACCCGGAGTCCTTCTTCACCAGCACCTTTTGCCCGGCATCGAAGTACGTCGACGAGAAGGCGATCCGCAACCATCGTTTGCAGTTGATCGTCATCGTGTGGGCCACCATGTCGACGCCGCCGTTGTCTGGCCCAGCCTCGAGCGTCGGCAGGCGGTCGGCGTAGGTGATGACCTTGTAGGTGATGTGCGACTCGACATCCTTGGCGCCGAAGATCGCCTTGGCCACCTCTTTCACCATGTCGATGTCGAAGCCCTCGATCTGGTTGGTCAGTGCATTGCGGGCGCCGAACAACAGCGTGTCGCCGGAGACACCGACGATGAGCTTGCCGCGCTTCTTGATCACCGCCATGGTCGAGCCATCTGGCATGTCGCCCGGCGCCGGCAGCGGGCCCTGCGGCTCGTACGACCGTGTGGGGTCACCCGCCGCCAGTTGCTCGGACGTGCAGTCCAGGGCTGGCGGGGCGACGACATCGGTGGAGGGAGGCGCCTGGCCCTCGATCGCGGCCGGCAGGCGCACCGAGCCGGAGCAGCCCCCGAGCACGAACGACCCGACGACCGCCAGCCCCATCCAAGCCCGCCGGTTCATCGGTACTCCCTCAACCGCTGGCCGCAGCCGAGGGCGGCGAGCGCCGCAACGACGAGGCCGGCGGCGAACACGATGTTGCGCAGTGCGTTCAGAGGGTCGACTGCGGTGTTGAGGCGCTGCGATGCGTTCGCCCCTTCGTCGCTGACGATCTGCCCGATGTTCTCGTCGAAGGCGTTGAACGACTCGACGGCGTGAGTGCTCCCCTGGGTCGGGTCGAGGCTGGCGGCAACGGCAGCATCCCAGTTGCCCCCATCGTCGAGTTGGCGAATCTGCTTGTGCGCGTCGGAGTACTTGTCGTACGCCTTCGTGGCAGCGTCGATCGGGCCGCTGGCGGTTCCCAGTCTTCGTCCCGACAGGACCTTGGTGACGACAGAATCGCCGCGCTTCCAGTTCGCTTCGTTGGCAGCGCCATTGCCGCGGTTGATCAGCGTCAACGCCTCTTGCGAGCGGGCTTCGAACGCGGCGGCCCGGGCCTGGGCGGCGTTGTCCGCTCCAGCGAGTTGCGTGCCGACCGCACCGTCGGCATCGCTCATCGTCCCGGCCTGGGTGGTACCACCGATCACCAGCAACACGAAGAGCAGCGCGGCAGCAGCGACGATCGGGATGTTGATGATCCGTCGGAACGTCCGGCTGAGCCAGATGCCGACGAGCACGAGGGCGGCGAACAGGGGCCAACCGGTCGCATGCAGCCATGTGCCGGCACGGTGCGCTGTCGCCAGACCGGCGTTGACCTGGGCGCGCTGCGATGCTTCGACTGCTTGCAGCGACGACACGATGTCGGGCACGTCGGGATCGGTGTTGCTGACGATGTCGTTGGCCTGGCGCTGGTAGGCGGCGCCCACCGGGAAGCCCTGGCGGTTGTTGGCCCGGGCCTGCTCGACCAGGCCGACGTAGCTGCCGAGCAGCCTGCTGGCCTCGCTGAGTTGTTGAAGATCGCCTGCCGATGAGGCACCGGAGACCGCCACCAGGCCGTCGCCGGCCGCGCCGATCTCGTCGAGATAGGCGGTGCGCTGCACCGGATCCTCCTGACCACCGACGAGGTACGACGAACTGGCGATGGCATCGGCGTGAACGATCCGGACCTGGATGTCTTGCAGTGCGAGGAGCTGGCGTGACGCGGTCCGCACCTCCGTGATGGCGTTCGCCCGCCGATTGACTCCGAACGCGCCACCGACCGCGAACACGACCGCGAGCAGGATCAACACGGCTCGCAACACCGACAACTTGGCGGGCGTCGAGGTCGACGCCACCCGCCGGGCGAACAAACGCGTGACGGATGGAGGCGGCTGCGGTTGCGTCCTTGTTGTTGCGGCTGGGAGCACCCGCACCTCCTCGTCGTGGGAGTGTATGCGCAACTTCTGGCGATGCGAGCGGGTTGGGTACCGTTGCTGCATGCCCGCCGCGTTCCTCCATCCCTTCGCCAAACCCACCAGAGAGGCCTTCATCCGCATCGACCGCGGCGAGGGAGCCTTGGTGTGGGATGCACAGGGCCGCGAGCTGGTCGACGGCATGGCCAGCTTGTGGTACAACGCGATCGGACACGGTCGAGGCGAGATGGCCGACGCCATCGCGGCACAGTCGCGGACGCTCGGCGCGTACTCCACGTTCGACCCGTTCACCAACGAGCCGGCCGAGTCGCTCGCCGAAGAGTTGCGGGCCATCGCACCAACACCGAACGCCCGCATCTTCTACACGTCGTCGGGATCGGAGGCGATCGACTCGGCGATGAAGCTGGCCCGCATGGCCCACGTACAGGCCGGTCAGCCACAGCGCAAGCTGATCATCAGCCGCAACCGCGGCTACCACGGCGCAGCGTACGGCGGCACGAGCGCGCAGGGCATCGCCCCCAACAAGGAGAACTTCGGCCCGTTCGTCGACGAGGTGCTGCAGGTTCCCGCCGAAGACATCGAGGCCTTGGCCACGCTGATGAGCCAGCGCGGCAACGAGGTGGCTGCCATCATCACCGAGCCGGTGCAGGGTGCCGGTGGCGTGTTCCCGGCGCCTGACGGCTATCTGCAGTCGCTGCGCAAGCTGTGCGACCAGCACGGCGCCTACCTGATCTTCGACGAGGTGATCACCGGCTACGGACGCACCGGCAGTTGGTTCGCCGCCCACCACTACGGCGTCTCGCCCGATCTGGCGACCTTCGCCAAGGGCATCACCTCGGGCTACATCCCCCTCGGCGGCGTGTTCGTCGGCACGGCGCCGACCGCAGCGTTGGAGACCGACCCCAACTTCTTCCTGCGCCACGGGTTCACCTACTCCGGGCACCCGACCGCGTGCGCCGCCGGATTGAAGAACCTGGAGATCATGCGACGCGAGGGATTGGTCGAGCGGGCCAAGCACATCGGCGACCGGCTCGGCGGTGGCCTGCAAGCCTTGGCAGCAGACGGTGTGGTCGATCATGCTCGCGGCCTGGGCGGCATGTGGGCAGTCGGACTGCATCCGAACCAGGACGCCAACGCGATGCGCGATCACATGCTCGACTCCGGCCACGTGATCGTGCGTGCGCTCAACGACGCGCTCGTGATGTGCCCGCCGCTGGTGATCCGCGACGAACACATCGACCAGTTGGTCGACGCCGTCGCAGCAGCGGCCGGCTGATCATGAAGTTCGGCGTCTTCTACGAGCACCAGATCGGGCGACCCTGGGACGACGGCACAGAGCACCAGTTGATCTCGGACGCGCTCGACCAGGTCGAGCTGGCCGACTCGCTCGGCATCCAGTACGTCTGGGAGGTCGAGCATCACTTCTTGGAGGAGTACAGCCACTCGTCCGCTCCCGAGGTGTTCCTGGCGGCATGCAGCCAGCGCACCAAGAACATGCGCCTCGGCCACGGCATCATCTTGACTGCACCGAAGTTCAACCATCCGGCGCGCACCGCCGAGCGCGTCAGCATGCTCGATCTGGTGTCGGGCGGCCGAGTCGAGTTCGGCAGCGGCGAGTCGTCGAGCGAGGCAGAGCTGGGCGGCTTCGGCGTGAACCCGCTGGAGAAGCGCGAGCAGTGGCTGGAGGGTCTCGAGGTCGCCGTTCGCTGCATGGCCGAGACACCGTTCACCGGCGTCGACGGCAAGTACGTGCAGATGCCGCCGCGCAACGTCATCCCCAAACCGATGCAGAAGCCGCACCCTCCGTTGTGGGTCGCGTGCAGTCGCCGCGACACGATCCTGCTGGCCGCCGAGAAGGGCATGGGCGCGTTGACGTTCGCGTTCATCGATCCTGAAGAGGCGGTCAACTGGGTCACCGAATACGAACGCACCTTCGCCGAGAAGTGCCACCCCGTCGGCTTCAACGTCAATCCACAGGTGGCCTGCGTCAGCCCGATGATGGTGCACCACGACGAGGACGAGGCCATCCGCCGCGGCACCGAAGGCGCCAACTTCTTCGGCTACTCGCTCGGCCACTTCTACGTCTTCGGCGAGCACCAGCCCGGCAAGACCGATGTGTGGTCGCAGTACATCGAGCGTCGCGCTGCGCAGGGCTACGACCCCGAGGCGATTGCCGCGGCCGTCAAGGCCGACACCCTCGGCGCCAAGCAAGCAGCAGGCGACACGACCGGGCTGCGCGGCAGCGTTGGCACACCGGCCCAAGTTCGCGAGTACCTGCGTCGCTTCGAGGAAGCCGGTGTCGACCAGGTGATCTTCGTGCTGCAGGCCGGCCGCAACCGACACGAGCACATCATGGAGTCGATCGAGATCTTCGGTCGCGAGATCCTGCCGGAGTTCCTCGATCGCGACGAGGCACAGGTCGCCGCCAAACAGCAGCGTCTGGCACCGGCGATCGAAGCGGCGATGCGGCGACGCGCCGACGACTACCAGCCCGCGGATCTCGGGGACTACTCGTTCCCCGCCCTGCCGGTGCAATGGGCGAAGGCAACCGGATCGGCAGAGCTCGAGGCGACCCTGCAGCAATGGGCCGACGACCGTGCCGCCGGCAAGCGAGACCTGGGCGCAGGGATCACGGGGTAGCAGCCAGCACGTTGTCGAGGTAGGCGTTGCGGAACTTCCCGGACGGGTCCCATTCGGTCTGGAGCTGGGCGAAGGCGTCGAGACGTTCGAATCGCGAACGCACGTCACCGCCGTCGAGGGTCGACAGCTTGCCCCAATGCGGTCGCGGCGCGAACGGTCGGAGCGCGGCCTCCACTCGCGCCAGCACCGGTTGCACCTCGGGCCACGACGGGATCCAGGTGAAGTGGAACGCGATGCAATCGCGCAGGTAGCACGGGCTGAGCCACAGCGTGTCGGCGGCGACAGCACGGACTTCGGAGACCTTCAGCACCGGCGCCAACTCCGCGCCGAGATCGAACAGGGTACGCATTGCTTCCGGCCCGTCGGAGGCGCTGACGAACAGTTCCGACTGCAGCTCGTCGCCGCTGCTCGGCGTGAACCCCATGCGGAAGTGGGGCAACCGTTCGTGCCACGGGCCGGCGACACCCATCTGCTCGGTGCACGGCTCGGCCGGCAGGTCGGCGACGGGATGCACGTTGCGGGTCGCGGGGACGGCACCCAGCCGAACGGCGATCGCGTCGCCGTCGTCGGGCTCCAGGCGTTGCTTGCGCCACACCTGTTCGACGTGCTCTGACCGCCAGGTCGTGAACAGGCTGACGCTGTAGCCGTCCGCCATGATCTCGCCGAGATGCTCGATCGCGGTGCGCATCGGGAGGTGCTCGTACACGTGCTGCCACACGGTGAAGGTCGGCTCGATCTCCAACGTGAGGCGCGTCGCGATCCCGAACGCACCGAGGTGCACGCCGAGCGCGTCCATCAGGTCGGGGTCCACGTCGCGCGAGGCCTCGACGATGTCACCGGACGCGACCACGAGTTGCATTGCCGTCACCGCAGTTGCGAGGCCGCGATTGCCCACGCCCGACCCGTGCGTACCCGTGGCGCAGGCCCCGGCCACGGAGATGTGCGGCAGCGAGGCAAGGTTGGCCAGCGCCCATCCGTGTTCGTCGAGATGCGTCGCCAACTCTCCATATCTGATGCCACCGTCGATCGTCACCGTGTGCGCCGCGCTGTCGATGTCGACCACACGGTGGAGGTTCGACAACGACACCTGGTCGCCCGTGGTGTCGGCGATCGTGTTGAACGAATGCCTGCTGCCGACGGCACGGACCTTGGCAGCCGATGCGACCGCCGACTGGACCTCGCCGACGGTGGTTGGTTGGTGCAGCCGCCCGGCCCCGTACCGCACGTTGCCCGCCCAGTTGCGTTCGGTCATGGATCCCCCTCGGTCTCGCCGCCGAACCTAGCGGCACACATGATCTCCGACGTTCAGACCGCGCATCGTGCGCTGTCGTGCACCTGACAGGCGTCGGGACTTCATCGGCGGGCGCGATCAGCGGAACAACCCGAAGCCCATTCACTCAAACACGGCGCTCGTCCATCAGCACGATCTGCTCGGTTCGCCCATCCGCGCGTTGGATCGGATCGGCACTTCGGATCGGGGTTCGACCTCTCTGTCAGCTCATTGAGCAACGGTCGTTGTACGGGCTGACGCTGAGCGTCAGCGTCGGCGAACTGGGCAGCCCCAGAAGCGTACGTATCGTTCCGGGGCTGCCCAGTTCGTCGCCGAGTCCTGGTCCAGGTGCGTTGCTCGCGCCGAATGCCGGATACCGAGCGGGTGGGCCCTCGAGTGTGGATTGCGCGCATCGATTTCGGTTCCGTCGGGTCGGAGGTGTGCCAGTTGGCCGCCGCGGTCGAGCCAGGTTCGGTAGCCCGCGTTGTTTCCATCGGTTGTGACGGGCGCAGGCCGGCAACAGATGGCTGCTGGCTCACCGTTGGGCGGTTGCGGCGAGGCACGCGTCCAGGGCCACTGCCAACGGGTCGAGAACCACCACGCCCGGATGTGCCTTCACGAGGAGTTCGGCGACTGCGAGAAGCCCGTGCCGACGACGAGAATCCGCAGCACGCACCAGTCTCGCAGAGAGCGCAGACGGCGGCGCCAACACCTTGACGTCCGTCGAGCATGGCCGACATGGTCCAGCTAGGGCAACGTCGCGGCGAGTTGGTCGATCGTGCGCAAGATGTCGTCGAGAGGAACAGGTACATGGCGCCGGTCAGATGGCACGTCGAGGCCGGGAAGAAACACAAGGCGATCAACGCCCAATGACTCGTACTGATCGCGAGTACTGCGATCGAACGGCCCAACCGGCGTCATCGTGACCTCGAGAGGCCCCAAGTAGGCGGGACGCTCGTGCTGCTTCAGCTCGGACGTGATCACGGCCATCGCGTCCGTGGCCCACTCGACCGACGTCTGGAAGCAGTACCAGCCATTCGCCTTGGCGATCGTGCGTCGCCGTGCGGGGACACTTACGCCCCCGATGACAACCGGCGGACCGTCATCGCGGAAAGGACGAGGGAAGGCGTTGACCCCGTCGAGGCGGACGAGCTGGCCCGAGTAGCGAGGGTGCTCCATCGTCCACAGCGCTCGCATCACATCAAGGTGTTCGTCCATGCGCAGGCCCCGTTCGGACAATTCGACACCCATGGCGGCGAACTCGGCTTCGAGGTAACCGGCGCCGACACCGACGATCAGACGGCCCTGTGAGACCTGATCGATGCTGGCGAGCTGCTTGGCGAGCGTGACTGGATGGTGCAGTGGAAGCTCGATGATCCCGCTGGCGACGTTGAGCGTGCGGGTCTCGGCGGCCACGAGCGTCAGCGCGACGATCGTGTCGAGGAACGGCAACGTGGCGGGCATCGAGAATGACTCGGGTTGCGGGTCCGGGAGTACGAAATGCTCACCGGTCCATACGGACTCGAACCCCGCGGCCTCCGCATAGAGAGCAACCCGGACCGCACTTTCGGGGTCAGCGCACGTGCCGTAGTTGATCGCGAACAGCCCGTACTTCACCACACGCGACGCTAATCGACACGTCCATCTCGGACCCGTGGGAGCGCGACGATGAAGGCAATTCTTGACGCCAGCGTGTTGCTCGCCACCAAAGTCGCCGAGCTGGAGGGGGAACTTGCGATCGGTGCCGCCTCACTGGCCGAGTTGCATTTCGGTGTCCTCGTCACAGCAGACGCGGCCGTCCGGTACCGGCCGGTGTTGGGCTACCAGCCGCCACAAGAACCACGGTCCAATGATGGATCCGTGGCGTGGTGTCAATCCGTGGGGATGTCGGTCGAGTCGATGGCCAAGACCGTGATCGTGCGTCCGCCGGCGAGTGACACGTCGTAGCTGGGGATGAGCCACTGATCGCCGTACGTGGTCAGCCCGGCGGTTGCCCCAACTACGCGGTACACGCCGTCGAACGATGCTGGGCCGGACTCGTCTGGGCCTGCGCTCGGTGGTTGGCGGGCAAACCGGTCCAACGCCTCAACCAAGCTCACCCTCGGAATCGACCCAGCGTTCACCGGCACATCGAAACCACCCGTTGCACGCAAGACGCGACCGTCGGCGCCGATCACGACCTCCAACCGCGCAACCACGATGCCGCCCAGAGTGTCGCTGGCGATGACGTCGCGCATGTACTCATCGCCGGCCACGGTCACGTCGGCGCCGTCCACGTCGATCCCGAGCGTCGCCCACAGCGACCGCGCCTGCTCCTGGGCCACGCCGGCATCGGGAACCCCCGATGGAGGCGGGTCCGTGCACCGCTGATCGGGTGGCAGCGAGATGGTTGTCCCGCCGGCGATCGTCGACGATGGTGCGACGGCCGGAAGCGGACATGCTCCCGGGACGGCGAACATTCCTGCGGGACCGTTCATGAACACCCACCGTCCAGTGGACTCGTAGATGCTGAGCACCTGACCGTCGGGCGTGTTGCGGGCGATCCTGTCCCCGGCCGCGGCGCCGATCTCTTCGTCGGTGAATCCGAACGCGTGCGCCCAACGAGCCAATCGTCCCGGATCGCGAGGCAGTGCCGGCACGCGCGACAGCGTCGACTCGCCATCGAACACCGGGAGCGTCACCTCCACCTGCACCTGTTGGTAGACCGCACCAAGAGTCGTGCTCGGCGACATCGGTGCGGTGACCTCGGCAACATTGGTGGTCGCCGCGCCGTACGAGGACTCGCCGGCACCAGCTTGTCGTTCCGATCCGCAGGCCGTCACCACGAGCAACGGCACCACCAGACACATCGCCCTCACGATCCACCTCCGATCACCCGATAAGACGCTCCGGGCGCATCCCCGGTTCCCTCAACATCGCGCTAGATCAGTTCCGGGTCACATCGGATGGCGACCGTCGCTGGGCCGTCGGCCGCGAACAGCGCGGCGAACGCATCGTCGAGGTCTGCGGTCTCGTCGGCTCGGAATCCGGTCGCGCCACACAGCGACGCGAACGCGGCGAAGTCGGGGTTGTGCAAGCTGGTCTGCCATACGTCGTACTCGGCCGCGCGCTGCTCTTTGCTGATCTTGCCGAGCACGCCGTTGTCGAGCAACACATGGCGAACGGGGATGTCGTACTTCACCGCGGTCGTCACTTCTGCGAGGTACTGACCGAAGCCACCGTCGCCGGTCACCGCAACGATCGGACGGCCGGGTGCGGCCGCCCAAGCGCCGAGTGCCGCGGGGTACCCGAACCCGATCGAACCGAGGTACCCCGACATCAACACGTCCTGACCGCTCGTCTCGAAGTAGCGCCCGAACGAGTAGGTGTTGTTGCCAACGTCGACACAGATCACCGCGTCCGACGGGCAGTGCCGGCCCAATGCCGCGAAGATCGCCGCCGAGCCGACCCCCACCGACGACACGTCGGCGACGCGACGAGCCTTCTCCGACCGCCACAAGGCCCATCGCGCTGCCAGGTCGGGACGCTGATCGACTGCTGCCGTTGCATCGAGCCCCTCGACCAACGCCTTCAACGTGACTGCGGCGTCACCGAGCACACCCACGTCGACACCGTGGAACCGCCCGATAGCAGCATGATCGTCGTCGATCTGCACGATCGGCTTGTAGGGCGCGATTCCGGTGTGGTTCGAGAACGAGGCCCCGACCACGACGAGAAGATCAGCCTCGTTCATCAGCCACGACGCCACCGGTGTGCCGCTGCGGCCGAGCACGCCCCCACCGAGTGGATGGGTGTCAGGCACCAGGCCCTTTGCCTTGAACGTGGTCAGCACGGGCGCGTCGAGACGGTCGGCCAGTTCGACGACGTCGGCGACCGCACCGCGCGCACCATGGCCGACGATCACCACGGGACGAATCGCGCCGCGAATTGCGTCGAGCGCTTGTTGCAGCGACTCGCCAGATGGCGAGACGCGGCGATCCGCGAGTCGACCGGCAGGACCGTTGATCTTGGTCGATGACGCCGGCACGACCTGCACCTCGTCGGGAACGATGAGATGGGTGACGGTACGGTCGTCGAGCGCGTGCTTCACTGCCAGCGCCGCCAGCTCGGAATGGTCGGAGCCGGTCTGGATCGTGCGATTGAACTCGGCGACGTCGGCGAACGCGGCACCGAGATCGAGATCCTGGAATGCGCCGCGGCCGAGCACCTTCGACGGCACCTGACCCGAGATCGACACCACCGGCGCGCGATCGACCTTGGCGTCGTAGAGGCCGGTCAGCAGGTTGGTGGACCCGGGCCCGGCTATGGCGATGCACGCCGCCGGCCGGCCGGTCGACTTGGCGTAGGCCGAGGCGGCGAACGACGCAGCCCCCTCGTGGCGAATGCCGATGTAGGTGATGTCGCCGCGCTGTTCGGCCCGGCGGAGGGCGTCAGCGAGACCGAGGTTGCTGTGCCCGACCATGCCGAAGACATGGCTGATGCCCCAAGCAACCAGTGTCTCGATGATCGAGTCCGACACTGTTCGAACCTCGTCGCGTCGCTGCGGCAGTTCGACGTACACACCGTCGTCGCGCACCTCGACGGGGTACGTGGCCACGCTGTCACTCGAGCCCTCGGGCGGCCGACCGGTGATTGGGTCGTAGTCGTAGCCGTGCCACGGGCAACGCAGCCAACCGTTCTCGATGCTCCCCTCCCCCAGCGGCCCGCCCTGATGCGGACACCGATTGTCGAGCGCGCCATAACGCTGACCAACGCGACAGAGCGCCAGCGTTCGCCGATCAACCGTGACGGCACGCACGCGGCCATCGTCGAGACCACCGACGTCGGCGACCTTGTGCCACTGCGAGCCATCGGTCATTGCCCGACTCCGGCGTAGGCGACCCCGGTGAGGGCGGCGATGTCGCGGTCGATCGTGATCAGATCATCGACCTCGAATTCGCTGACGTGGCGATGGCCGCACGCACGCGCCAGCACACAGACCAGGTCGGTGGTCGCCCGAAGGAAGCGCCCGAGACGCTGAGCCGCCTCGTCGATCGGCAGGCGCGCCCGCAACACAGGGTCCTGCGTGGCGATGCCGACCGGGCAGCGGTCGGTGTTGCAGGCGCGCATGCCAACGCACCCGATGGCCTGGAGCGCCGAGTTCGCCATCGCCACCGCGTCGGCGCCCAGCGCCAGCGCCTTGGCGATGTCGGCCGCAGTCCGGATGCCGCCCGTGGCGACGAGGGTGACGTCGGTTCGCTCGCTGCGATCGAGGTGCCGTCGGGCCCGGGCCAGCGCGGCCATGGTCGGCACAGAGATGTTGTCGCGGAACAGCTGCGGCGCGGCACCGGTTCCGCCCCCGCGCCCATCGAGGATGATGTAGTCGAAGCCGATCGTCAGGGCCGCATCGATGTCGGCCTCCACGTGTTGTGCGGAGAGCTTGGCGCCCACCGGGATGCCACCCGACCGTTGCTTGGCCCAGGCGACGAACTCGGCGATCTCTGCGATGTTGTCGAACTGGCGGAATCGCGCCGGCGACACGGCGGGCGTGCCCTCGGCCAGGCCACGCACCTCAGCAATGCGCCCGCGCACCTTCGGCCCGGGGAGGTGTCCACCGGTGCCGGTCTTCGCCCCCTGACCGAACTTCAGGTGGAACGCCTGCACCTCGTCGAGCACGGTTTCCCGCCAGCCGAACCCACCCGATGCCAACTCGTAGAAGTACCGCGAGTTCTCAGCCTGCTCCTCCGGCAACATGCCGCCCTCGCCCGAGCAGATGCCGGTGCCGGCCGCCTCGGCACCGCGGGCCAGCGCCGTCTTGGCTTCCTGTGACAATGCGCCGAAGCTCATGTCGCTGACGAAGATGGGGATGTCGAGCCGCAACGGGCGTGCGGCGTTGCCCCCGATCACGACATGCGTGCCGACCTCCTCGTCATCGAGCAACGGGAAGCGCGCCAACTGCGCCGTCGCGAACAGCAACGCGTCCCACGACGGCAACGACGTGCGTTCCACACCCATCGCCGCGACGGGTCCGTGGTGACCGACGCGGTCGAGGCCGTGCAGGGCCAGCTCGTGGATGGCGGCGACGAACGGCTCCTCGTCCGTGTCGGCATGAGCGTTGCGGTAGTGATGTTCGTACTCGTCGACAGGCCCATCGAGCGACAGCCCCTCGACCTTTCGGTAGTCGGCGATCTCGACCCGGTCGACGTACACCGCTCCGTCCGTGACAGTGCTGTGGAAGTGCCGGAGGCGGTCGGAGGTGTCGTAGCTCGACACACCGGTGTCCATTCGATAGTCCCAGCCATGCACGCCACAGATCAGGTTCGGGCCGTCGACCCTCCCATCGGCCAGGAGGGCGCGTCGATGGCGGCAGCGACCCGACAGCACGCTGTGCTGGTCGTCCCAACGGACCACCACCAGATCCACCCCGTCGACGAACGCCGCTGCGGGTTGACGGTCGCCGAGTTGATCCCAGTCGATCACCTTGACCGGGTCGATCAGTGCTGCCGGCTTGCTGATGGTGAGCCCAGACGCTTCCTGCATGCAGACATGGTGTCACCCGAGCGACCATCGTTTCAGAAAATCTGCAACTGCGGGCCGGCGGGTATCGTCAAACCGTCATGAACACCCGTCGATTCGTGCTCGTTGCCGTGGTCGCGATGATCACGACCTCGTGCGGCGACGATGCCGCGGCTCCGACGACGACCGTCTCGGTGCCAGTGACCGCCACCGCGGTCGCGGTGCCCGTCGCCGCCCGATTGTCGTCCACCGCCGACCCCGGACTCGCCGGACAGGCCATCGCCGCGTTCGGGTTGGACCTGTTCACATCGGTCAGGGCCACGACACCCAACAGCAACGTCACAGTGTCACCCGCCAGCGTGGCCTTCGCCTTGGCGATGCTGGAACCCGGCACGGTCGGCGCCGCACAGAGCGAGCTGCGCAGCCTGCTGCGAATCGTCGACCCGGCGAGCTTCCACGCGTCGATGAACGCGCTCCAGCACAGCTTGCAGAGTCGTACGCCGACCACGTTCTCCGACAGCGACGACCCCGGCGAGGTGCTGGTCCGGATCGCCAACGCCGCCTACCTCCAGCACGGCTATCCCTTCGAACAGGCCTACCTTCAGTCCGTCGGCTCGAACTACGGGCCAGTGCTCGACGAGGTCGACTTCGACGCGGACCCTGACGCCGTCGCCCACGCCATCAACGCGTTCGTGGCCGACGCGACGAACGACCGCATCCCGCATCTGGTCGCCGATGGAGTGATCCGTCCCGAGACGGTGCTGGCTCTCGTCAACGCCTTGTACCTCAAGGCGTCGTGGATCGGAACGTTCGATGAGACGGCGACCAAGGATCAGCCGTTCAACGCTCCCGACGGCGCGACGCTGACCGTTCCGATGATGCACGGTGGCAGTGACTCGTCGGCCCGAGGTGACGGTTGGATCGGTGCAACCAAGACCTACACCGGTGGGCTGTCGGCGCAGTTCATCCTGCCCGACGATGGCCGCTTCGACGAGATCGCCACAAACCTCGACCGGGTGTTCACCGAGTACACCGCCAACCAGACGAGCCAATCCACACTGGCCTTGCCACGATTCGACCTCCGGTTCAGCGCCGAGCTGTCGCCCGCGTTGCAGGCTCTCGGTCTCAACGCCGTCTATGCGAACGGCGGGCTGCTCGGCGTGGCCAACGATCCGCGCCTCGTCGTCGACAAGGTCATCCACCAGACCGACGTGGCGATGGATGAGAAGGGCACCGAGGCTGCCGCCGCGACCGTGGTGCTGGCCTACCCCACCAGTGCGCCGCTCAACGCGCCGGTGCCCGTTGTGCTCGACCGGCCGTTCCTGTACCGGATCGTCGACGACCAAACGGGTACCACCCTGTTCGTCGGGCAGGTCGTCAACCCGGTTGCGTGACGATCGGCCGTGGCTCGCGCAGTGCCGGGTCTTGCCGGTAGAAGCCGGCTAGCACCGCGTACAGCTCGGGCTTGGTGTCGCGGAAGTCGAGCGGACGATCGAAGAAGACCTCGGTCGCTACGGCGAAGAACTCGCCGGGGTCGGTGGCCGCATAGTCATCGAGCAACTCGCCACCCTCACCGCGACGCATCAGCTCCAGCTCCGTTGCGCACACCGCGATCCAACGGTCGAGAGCCGCCTTGTCGGGCAGCAGTGGTGTGCCGTCGACCACGCCGTCGAGCATGTCCATCTTGTGGGCGAACTCGTGCAACACCACGTTGTGACCACGACCGCGATGTCGGGCCGCGCTGCGCACTTGATCCCAGGCCAGCAGCATCGGACCGCGATCGTGGTGTGCTTCACCCAGCAGTGGGCGCAGGCCTTCGTCGACCATGCCAGGTATCGATGTGGCACGCGGCCCTGGAATCGCGAACGTCGTGGGGTGCACGATGATCGAGGTCACCTTGCTGAAGTAGTCGGTGTCGAGACCGAGCAGCAAGACTGCGGCCTGCATCGCGATCGTCACGATCATCTCGTCGGTGATCACGAACCCGTTGGCCGCTTCCCAGTGCTTGGTGGTCACCAGGTGTTCGCCCAATTCAGTAAGGCGTTCCTGCTCCGGAGCCGACAACACGCGCCAGTAGGCGACATTGCGGCGAACGATCTGTTCCCAGTCCGCAGGTAGCTGTCTCCGTCTCGACACCGATGGCAAAGCTATCGTCAGAATATAGTTGCCGTGGCTACTATTGCCGCGTAAGGTATCGACCGATGACATCGACCCACGAGCCGACGCCCGGGTTCTTGATGTGGCGGCTGACGATGAAGTGGCAGGCTGCCGTCGACCGAGCCGTCGCCCCACTCGGGCTCACGCATGCGCAGTACTCACTGCTCGCGTCGTTGCGCGGCTTGACCCGCGGCGGTGGCCGGCCGAGTCAGCGCCAACTTGCCGACCACATCGGTCTCGACGCCATCTTCGTCTCCAAGCTGATCACCGCGCTCGAGCGCGGCGGTCTTGTGCAACGGACGCGGCACCGGTCTGACTCGCGCGCCGTGGAGTTGAGCCTGACCGAGACCGGCACCGCAGCAATCGACCGGGCGATCGTCACCGTGCTGGCACTGCAGGACCAACTCACCGAACCACTCGGCGGGCTGCACAGCAAGCAGACGAAGCAGTTCAGCAACACGATGCAGCGACTGCTCGCTGCACCACCACCGACGAAAGGAAGTCCCTCATGACCCAACCAGCAACTCTCAACGGCCAGGTCATCGGCCAGGCCGAGCGCGCCACTCGGGCGGTGCTCGAGGTGCTGCTCGCCGAAGCCGGCACGACGTTCACCGAGTGGGTCGCGCTCAACCTCGTCGCCACACAGGGCGACACGGCCATCGACTCACTCGTCGAGCAACTCGTCACCGGCCTGCGAATCGCCGACTCGGAGGCCCGCGCGGCCATCGACGATCTGGTTCGTGCCGCGCTGATCACTGTCTCCGACGAGGTACGGCTGACCGCCGACGGGCGCCCCAGGTACCAGCGGATCAGCGACGGCATCGCCGAGATCACCCGACGCCTCTACCACGACCTCCCTCACGACGATCTGGTTGTTGCCCGCCGCGTCCTCGAGACCCTGACCCAGCGCGCTCGCGCCGAGTTGGCCGCCGCGTCGTGAGCGATGAGGTCGTCATTCGACGCGCCGGCACCGACGCGGCCACCGTCACTGCGTTGGCCGAGGTGCTGGTCGACTGCGTCGAAGGTGGCGCTTCGGTCGGCTTCATGTCGCCCTTCGACAACGATCGAGCCGAGGCGTTCTGGGCTGCCACGCTCGATGCTGCGACACGCGGCGAGCGAATCGTGTTGGTCGCAGAGGACGCCGGCGGCGGCGCCATCATCGGGACGGTGCAAATCATCGTGTCGGCGCCCGAGAACCAACCACATCGCGGTGAGATCTCCAAGATGCTCGTGCACCGCCGTGCCAGGGGGCGAGGCGTCGGCGAGGCACTGATGCGCGCCGCCGAGGCAGCGGCACGAGAGGCCGGCAAGTCGTTGCTGGTGCTCGACACCGCCAGCGACTCGGCCGAGAGACTCTATGACCGCCTCGGGTGGAGTCGCGTCGGAGTGATCCCCGGGTACGCCCTGTGGCCCAACGGCGGGCTGGTCGACACGGTCGTGTTCTACAAGGAGCTCGGATGAGCGTCGAGACCTGGGCCTTCTGCGGTGTTCATCCCGACGCACCGAACGCGGCGCGAGCGGTGCGCACCCTGGCGAGAAGTGCGGGCATCGACGCGACCTTCGGGCCCTGCATGCCACCCGATTGGTCGACCTACCATCCCGCCGAGCCGGGGCCGCGGTACGTCGATCCGGGGACCTATCAACGACTCGTCGTCCTCAATGCCGGCGAGGGCATGAAGACCGTCGTGTACGACGCCCGGCTGTGGTCGACCGACTCGATGATTCGCCAAGAGGCGATCGACTTCTGGTCACCACACCTCCAATGGGTCCGGGCGTTCGACATGGGCGACGAGTTCGATCCCGCGGGCGCCGACTGGGCGGTGCTCGTCGCCCGCTGGCGCATCATGATCGACCAGGTGATTCCGGCAACCGGGATCGGGCCGTTCACCAACCACCTTCCCGACGCCGAGGTGCTGTCGAAGGCGCTCGTCGACATGCCCGAACAGCGGCTACACCTCAGCTTCGACTCGTACGACGAGCCGACGGCCCTGTCGTTGACCGCCGAGTTCAGCGGCCAGGTCAACCACCTGATGGTCGCCGTCAACGCGCTGAAACACGGTCCGTACTCCCCCACATCGAGCCGGATCACCCGCCAGATGCAGAACCTGCGCGCGGCAGGCGCCGGCAGCTTCTTGATCTTCGGCGGCGCCACCCCGTACACCGCCGACCTCGGCCCCGACCCCAACTTCGGTGCGACCTCATTGATCAACCGCATCGGCACCGCCACCATGTGGGCCACCGCAGTCCGGCGTGGTGCCCAGTGACTCACGCACCCACCTTGTCGCCTGGTCGGGAGCGCTGTGAGTACCCGCAATACCGAGATCGCGCCCGACCGGCGACTGAGCCCGCTACGACTCGAGGATCTGGCTGGCGAACGTCTCGGGATCGATGTTGGCGCCGCACACCACCACGCCGACGGTGCGGCCGTCGAGCCGCCGGCGCAGCGGGTGCATCAGAGCGGCGAGGGCGGCAGCACCCGCGGGCTCGACGGCCAGCTTGGCGACGCGGAACAGCAGCCGCATCGCCTCGCGGATCTGGTCGTCATCGACCAGCACCACCTCGTCGACGAACTGCTGGTTGAGGGCGAACGAGTACGGCTCGCACCGCGGCGCGCCCAGCGAGTCGGCGATGGTGTGCACTGCCTCGATGGCCTGGGGCGAACCGGCCTTGAAGCTGCGGTTGAGGCTGTCGGCGCCCTCGGGCTCGACGACGTAGACGGCGGTTGCCGGGCTCATCTGCTTGACGGCGCAGGCAACGCCGCCGGTCAGTCCCCCTCCCCCAGCCGCGACGATCACGGCATCGAGCGTCGTGCCGGCCGCGGCAATCTGATCGATGAACTCCATCCCCACCGACGCAGTGCCGAGCGCGGTCTTCGGCCCCTCATAGGGATGGACGAAGGTACGACCCTCCTCCAGCTCGATCTGTTTGACCCGGTCGAATGCCTCGTGCACGTTGTCGACCAGCACCACCTCGGCGCCGAACTCGCGACACACCTGCACGCGAAACGGGTTGGCGTTCTTGGGCATCACGACGGTCGCGGTGGTGCCGAGCATGCGTGCCGAGTAGCCGAGCGAGATGGCGTGATTCCCGGCGGAGACGCCGGTGACGCCGCGAGCCAGCGCGTCGGCGTCGAGATCGAGCATCACCGACAGCGCACCGCGTGGCTTGAAACTGCCGGTTCGTTGGAACAGCTCCTCCTTCAACCAGACCGTGGTCGAGTCACCGACGGCAGCAGACAATGCATCGTCGACGAGCCGGCGGACGGGCGTGGTGACGACGAGGTCGCCGAGTCGGGCCCGGTTCTTGCGGATGGCCTCGACGGACGGCGCGTCGACGGGCGCTGTCACGAAGGTTCGAGCACGAGGACCGGGATCTGCCGGCTGGTCTTGGCCTCGTACTCGGCAAACCCCGGATAGAGCTTCTTCTGCAGCGACCACAGCCGTTCGCGGGTGTCGCCCTCGGCCACCTTGGCGACCACGTTGATCGTCGCGTCACCGACTTCGATCGACGCTGTCGGATTGGCGACCAGGTTGTGGTACCAGTCGGGGCTCGTCGGGGCGCCGGCCTTGGACGCAAAGACCACGTAGTTGTCGCCATCGGCCAGGTACATCACCGGATTGACCCGAAGCTGGCCGGATTTCGCACCCGTGGAATGCAACAGCAGAAGTGGTGCGCCCTCGAACTGGCCGCCGACCTTGCCGCCGTTGGCGCGAAATTCCTCGATGATTCCCTTGTTCCAATCGTTGACGTCGCTCACGACAACTCCTCTCGTCAGCGGGTCAGGCTAACGAGTCAACTCGCTGTCGGGATCACCCTCAGCGATGCCGGTGAGTGCGCCACAGCGATGCCGAGCCGGGTGCCGATCACGGCCCCGATCTCCGATGCCGGCAGCGGCGCCGCGTAGAAGAAACCCTGCGCACACTCGCAGCCGGTCGCCGCCACCTCGTCACATTGCCGTTGCGTCTCCACGCCTTCGGCGACGACGGTGAGACCGAGGACGTGGGCAAGGTCCATGATCGCCACGACGATCGCCCGGTTGGTCGGATCGTGCCCGATGTTGGCGATGAACCCTCGATCGATCTTGACGATGTCGAGCGACAGGCGAGCGAGGTAGCTCAACGAGGAGTAGCCCGAGCCGAAGTCATCCAACGCAAGACGCACTCCGAGCTGCCGGAGATCGCTCAGCGCCATCAACGTGCGGGCGCTGTCCTCGATGAAGATCGTCTCCGTCAGCTCCAGGATCAGCGAGCCGGGTTCGATCTCGGACGACGACAACACTTTCGTCACTGCGGTGAACAGGCCAGGGCTCAGCAGCTGTCGGGCAGACACGTTGACGGACATGTACAAACGATGTTCCGGGGTGCTGACGCATCCAGACGCCATGGTCGCGGCAGCTTCGCTCCAGCACCCACGCGCCGAGCTCGTCGATCTGGTCGGTGTGTTCGGCGAGCGCGACGATCACCTGTGGGGCGATCGCGCCTCGCTCGGGGTGGTCCCACCGCAACAGAGCCTCGACACCGATCACCGCGCCATCTGCGGTGCGCACGATCGGTTGATACACGACGTCGAGCGCATCGTGCTCCAGCGCCTTGCGCAGATCGGCCTCCAACGTGTTCTCGTCCTGGCTCACCACGACCTCGCGCAGATCGACGATCTCCCTGCCAGCGCCTCCACTGCGCTTGACCTCGTACATCGCCATGTCGGCACGGGCCAGCAGCTCGCTCGAGATGGCCTCCGCCGGGCCGGCGAAGGCGATGCCCTACGCTTGCCGAGATCGACAGCTCGAGCCCGCCGAGCACGAACGGGGTCGCGAACCCGTCGCAGACTCGCTCGGCCAGCAACGCCGCGTCGGCCGCATCACGGCAGGTCTTCGCACAAGAACACGAACTCGTCCCCGGAGAACCTCGCCAGCGTGTCACCGGAGCGCACGAAGCTCGACAGCCGTTGAGCGACGGCGGACAACAACTCGTCACCGACCCGGTGACCGTAGGTGTCGTTGACCTGTTTGAACTGATCGAGGTCCGCAAAGAGGATCGCGGTGTTGGTGTGTGACCGCTTCGCGCGCAGGACGGCGTGATCGAGGCGCTCCTGCAACAGAAGCCGGTTCGGAAGCCTCGTCAACGGATCGTGCAGCGCACTGTGGTGATAGAGGTCGGACGCGACACGTGCTGCCTCTCGGGACTGCGCGTTGATCAGGTAGGCGGCGGCCACATCCGCCAATGTCTGGGCCGCGTCCATGTCGTGGTCGTCGAGGTGACCCGGTGTGTCGCGATACAGGTCCAGCGCACCCAGTCGACCACCTCCGTCGCGCAGTGGGAAGGTGAACACCGCTGCCAGCCCGGCGGACAGCGCGGCCGGCCCGAACGTCGGATATCGATGATCGACGCGCACGTCGTTCACGCTGACCGGCTCGCCCGACTCGAATGCCGTGATGCAGGGTCCCTCCCCGAGCTCGGTCTGCAACCGTTCGAACCGCAACGCAGACTCATCCGACGCGGCGACGTATCGCGGGGCCATACCTGCACGAGATCAGCGTCACGCCGGCTGACGTCACCGGCATCACCTCGACGATCCGCTCGACCAGGTGGTCGAGAATGCCCTGAATGGGAAGATCAGCGAAGAGCGTCCGCGGCAAATTCGCTGAGAACGCTCGAGAGCTTTTCTTCATTGACCATGATCACCATCCAACGCCTGGCGCGGGTTACCGCGCGATGGTTTGGACGGTGACGTCTACGACATCTGGCGCCTATCGTACACCAGGCTCGATCGGCCGTGCCGAGCAGTTCGTGTGTCGGAATCGTCAAGATTTTCAGTCGATTGCGAGCAGCTGAATCAGGCTCGAGGTATCCCAACGCTTGCCGCCGCGGGCCATCACCTGGGCATAGAACTGGTCGATCAATGCAGTGACGGGCAGCCGCGCCCCACTGCGCTTGGCCTCGTCGAGCACGATCGCCAGGTCCTTGCGCATCCACTCGACGGCGAACCCGAAGTCGAACTCGCCGCGAGCCATCGTGCGACCGCGATTCTCCATCTGCCAACTCTGTGCGGCGCCGAAGCGGATGACGTCGATGACCTGGTCCGGGTCGAGCCCGGCCTTCTGGGCGAAGTTGATGCCTTCGGCGAGGCCCTGCACGATCCCGGCGATGCAGATCTGGTTGACCATCTTGGTCAGTTGCCCCGCGCCGGCGCTGCCCATCAGCGAGCACGCCTTGGCGTAGACCCCCATCACCGGCTTCGAGAGCTCGTAGAACGCGTCGTCGTCGCTGCCGCACATGATCGTCAACTGCCCGTTCTCCGCGCCCGCCTGGCCCCCCGACACCGGGGCATCGACGAAGCCCACGCCGAACTCCGCTGCGGCCTCGGCCAACTCCTTGGCCACCTCCGCCGAGGCGGTGGTGTGGTCGACCAGGACTGCGCCTGCCTCGGCGCCCGACAACACGCCGTCGGGCCCGTACACGACCTCGCGCACGTCGTTGTCGTTCCCGACGCACATCATCACGAACTCGGCGCCCTCGGCGGCCTCGTGCGGGGTCGGTGCCGCACGATTCCCGTACAAGGCGACCCAGGCCAGCGACTTCTCGGGCGTGCGGTTGTAGACGGTGACCTGGTGGCCGGCAGCAGCGAGGTGGCGGGCCATCGGCGCACCCATCACGCCGAGCCCGATGAAGGCGACAGAACTCATCTGCCCAGTCTTGCCGGTCACGAGATCACGAGCGTTCACCTCCGCCGGATGTCGACCATGATGGACGAGATGATCGACCATCTCGTCTATGCCTCGAACGACCTCCCGAGTGCGTCGGCAGCCGTCGGGGAGCTTCTCGGGGCGACGCCGACACCCGGCGGTCACCACGTCGGCATGGGCACCTACAACGAACTGCTGTCGCTCGGCGGGTCGACCTACCTGGAGGTGATCGGGCCCGATCCGCAGCAGCCCGCGCCCCAGGGGCCACGACCGTTCGGGATCGACGGCGCTGACCGCGCCGGCGCTCGTCGCCTGGTGCGTGCGTCCCCGGCGACCGCTGGCGCAGATCGTCATCGAGGCCCGTGCCGCGGGAATCGAAATGGGCGAGGTCTCGGCAATGTCGCGCCGACGGCCCGACGATGTGTTGCTGGAGTGGGAATTGACCCTTCCCCAACTCGATGGGCCATTCGGCTTGGCGCTGCCGTTCATGATCGATTGGGGCCACTCGGCCCACCCGACCGACTCGCTGGTCGCTGCGGTCGACTTGGTCGAGCTCGCCGTGCGCCATCCGCGGCCCGCCGAGTTGCAGGCCGCACTCGACATCATCGGCGTCGGGGCCATCGTCGTCGTCGACGAGGGTCCTCCCGCACTGCGGGCCACGATCGCATCGCCGCGCGGCAACGTCAGCCTGACAAGCTGACCATCAGTTCGTCGATGATCGAAGCAGGCGTGCGCGGGTGCATGAACACCAGGCGCCCGACGGGTTCGCCCTTGTAGGTCGATGGCGCGACGAACGCGGTGCCGTCACGCCAACAGCGGTTGTGGCCCATCGCTTCCACTCCGTTGCGCCCCAGCCGCGGCGGCGGAACAACACGACGCCGAGCTCGGGCCGCATGATCAGTTCCGTCAGCGGCTCGGCGTCGATCGCGGTGGCCATGGCCGCCGCCAGATCGATGCCGTGGCGGATCGCTGCCCTGTGTGCGTCGATGCCGTGCAGCGCAAGGGCAAACCAGATCGGGAGACCGCTGGCGCGTCGCGTGAGCTGGTAGCCGAGGTCGCACGGGTTGTATGCATCGTCGTCGGTGCGCAGCACATCGATGTACGGCCCGTGCTGCGTGTGCACCGTCCGCGCCAACTGCAGGATGGCGGTACACGAGCGCACACGAACCGGCGGTGGCGAACAGCCACTTGTGCGGATCGACGATGAACGAATCGGCTCGCTCGAGCCCGGCGAACCGGTCGCGCAGCTCCGGCAACAGGATCGCCGCCAAGCCGTACGCCCCGTCGACATGGAACCAGGCGTCGACCTCCGCGGCGACATCGGCGCAGCCGCTGAGATCATCGATGACGCCGGCGTTGGTCGAGCCACCGGCAGCCACGATGATGCCGACATCTCGCCGATCACCGATCGCGGCGCGCAACGCATCTCCGGTCAATCTGCACTCGGGGCCGGTCGGTACCACCAAGGGGACCAGCCCGAGCAGATGCAACGCATTGTCGACCGAGGCGTGTGCGGTGTCGGCCACGGCGACCCGCCGGCGGTCGCCGGCTCGGTGCCGCCCCACCGCCAGCGCCGAGAGGTTGCCGATGGACCCGCCGCTCATGAAGCATCCGGCCGCGCCAGGCGGCATTCCCGCGGCGCGACACAACATGTCGATCACCTGGTTCTCGGCGGCCACCGCTCCCGCGCCTTCGAGCCACGATTCGGCAGAGAAGTTGGCGGCCGACACGATCGTGTCCATCCACACCGACGCGACCGACGGAGACAGCGGGATGAAGGCCAGGAACCGCTCGCTGTCGAGGCCGATGTTGTTCGGCGCGACGACCTCCGTGAACAGTTGCCAGGCGTGATCCAGGCCGAACCCGGCATCGTCGATCGACCCTGACAGGGCTGCGTCGAGCGCCGGCTTGTCGCCGATCACCCCGACCGGCGAACTGGCCAGTCGTTGCCTGATCCACTCGACGGCGCGATCACCGAGATCGCCGACGGCGCTGTCAGTGCCGTGCAGCGCCGTCATTCAGGCGTGACGTATGCGGCCGTGATGCCACCGTCGATGATCAGCGACTGCCCGGTCATCCAGCTGGACTCGTTGGATGCCAGGAACAACGCGCCGTTGGCGATCTCGGTCGGCTCGCCGAAGCGGCCCATGGGAATGTGCACGAGCCGACGGTTGCGCTTGGCGTCGTCGGACAGGAACTTGGCCAGCAGCGGCGTCATGATGGGACCAGGGCACAGGGCGTTGGCGCGCACGCCCTGGCGGGCGTAGATCACGGCGATCTCGCGCGTCATCGCCAGCACCGCGCCCTTCGACGCGGTGTATGCCACTTGCGGCGTGGCCGCCCCCATGTGCGCGACGAATGATGCGACGTTGATGATCGAGGCCGCCTCGCCGCATTGCTTCGCCGATTCCTGCATGGCCGGGATCGCGTACTTGCACCCCAGCAGCACACCGAGCACGTTGATGTCCATGGTCTTCTGATACGTGGCGATCGGCGTGGTCACCGGGTTGTCGTCGTCGCCCAACATCACGCCGGCGTTGTTGTACAGCACGTGCAGTCCACCGAACGTCTCGACGGCGTGCTCCACCGCGGCCTCGACAGAACGCTCGTCGGTGACGTCGCAGCGGACGTACGTCGCTTCGCCGCCGGCGGCCGCAATCGCCTCCACGGCGTCGTCGCCGTCGGAGAGATCGGCGATCACCACCTGGGCACCTTCGGAGGCGAACAACTCCGCCCCGACGCGGCCCAAACCCGACGATGCGCCCGTGATCAGTGCCACTTTTCCAGCGAGACGATTCATGGCGGCCTACGGTACCGCACAGGCCAAACTGGAGAACCAATGACGACGTGGCGCGTGCTGACCTGGAACATTCTCGGGGCTCGTCGGCCAAATCTCGACGTCATCACCAAGGTGATCGTGGCCTACGAACCCGACGTCGTCGCACTGCAGGAAGTGCAGCGTCGCCAGACGCATGGCCTCGCACGCCGGCTCGGTTGGAAGGTCGTGTGGACGCGAAAGCACTACCCGTACTCGCCGCTCGTGTGGTGGCGCGCCGAGGGCCTGGCGATCATGACACCGCACGCCGTCAGTGAACTGGTCAGCATCTCCATCTCTCCCGGCGTTTCGACGTGGACCTACCGACACCGGGTTGCCATGGCCGCCACCGTGACGCGCGCTGACGACGATGCGCTCCGTGTGGTCAACACCCACCTCGCATCACACGATGCCGACCAGCGGATCGCTCAGGCTCGTCGGGTCGTCGGGATCATCGGCGATCGTCGCCCGGCGGTGGTCGCCGGCGATCTCAATGCCGTGGATGAAGTCGAGGTGATCCGCGAGTTCGGCACTGCCGGGCTGGTCGACCCCGGGGGCGACTACTCCAACCCGTCGATTGCACCGGTGCAGCGCCTCGACTACGTGTTGGTGCCTGAGCCGGCCACGGTCACTTCGCGACTGACGCCGGAGGGTGGCGAGCGCTGGCACGAGCTCAGCGACCATCTGCCCGTGCTCGTCGAGCTCTCGACCTGAACCTGTCAGCCCGGCTGGAAGGTCTGCGTGGTCGACGACCGATTCGCGTCGAGCAACTCCATCGGGCTGCGGCCGCCGTCGATGTAGCCGAGCGCGTAGGCGCCGACCTCGTAGCCGAGCAGACGC
Source organism: Ilumatobacteraceae bacterium (assembly GCA_963805445.1). Lineage (GTDB taxonomy): Bacteria > Actinomycetota > Acidimicrobiia > Acidimicrobiales > Ilumatobacteraceae > JAENVT01. The sequence continues at coordinate 178,922 of CAWDUI010000003.1, forward strand.
TGCACCCGCTCTGGGAACTGGCGGACCTCGTCGAGGGTGTACGACAGGTACTGGTTCTCCTCCTGGCGAAGCCAGCCGAGCACGTAGTCGACGTTGATTCCGATGCGCACCTCGTCGCTCTGGTTCGAACCAGCGCCGTGAAACGTCGACCCGAGGTACAGCACCACCGATCCTCGTGGCATCGCTGCGGGCATCGATTCGTGGTCGGCGAAGCGCGCCCCGTGTGGCGAACGGTGGCTGTCGGGCACGACCCGAGTCGCTCCGTTGTGCTCGGTGAAGTCGTCGAGCGCCCAGATGCTGCTGACCTCGACATCGATCTCCGGCGGGAACGGGAAGAAATCGAAGCACCAGTGGTCCCGGTGGAGCATCTGCGACGGCGACTCGGGACCGACCGCGATCGACTGGGTCAGGTGCAGTTGAAACGTCGTCTTCTTGGCCCACAACGTTCGGTCGACGACGTCGAGGATCAATGGATGGGCGACCATCTCCACGCTCGACGGGCAGCGCGTCAACAAGGCGCCGGTGCGGCGTGTGTTGTGCCCGGCGAATTCGTCGCCACCCGTCGGCGACGCGGCCAGCCACGGCTCCAGCTCGCCGCGAACTCGATCACACAACTCGCCGTCGGCCAATTGCTCGATGATCACGACACCGTGTTCGCGCAGTGCGTCGCTGACCACCTCGGCCCCGACGCCAACGGGATAACGCGGGATCGTCGCCGGGGACATCCCGCGATACTACGGAGCTAGCGAGACCGGAGGACGAACGCACCCCAGCCGAGGTGCCGGCGCTCGATGGCGAGGTAACTGCGCCTGGCCGCGCGGATCCACTCGCCCAGGCCCTCGGCCTCGGCATCGTCCGGGTTGTCGCGCAGCCAGTCATCGACGGTCCTCCATTGGGCGGCGACGTAGCGGTCCCAATCGTCGGCGCAGGCCAGCACCATCTCGACCAATTCGAACCCCGCCGCCTCGACCCGATCGAGCGTTCCCACCAACGACTCGAATTCCCCGTCGGCCACATCAGGGACTGAGGTGCCGGGTGGCAACGGCTCGATCCAGTACGGCTCACCGACCACGACGAGCCCGCCGGGTTTCACCCTCGGCCGCATCAGGTCGAGCGTGCCGACCAGGCCGTTGCCGATCCACGTCGCGCCGAGGCAACTGACGACATCGAACTGCTGGTCGGTGTCGACCACGTAGCGCGCCGCATCGGCATGCACGAGCGTGACCCGGTCGCCGACCTCCAGATCGTCTGCCCGCAGGCGGGCCGCGGCCAGGAACACCTCGCTGATGTCGACGCCCACCCCGGTGACGTCGTGCTCGACAGCCCAGGTGCACAACATCTCGGCCTTTCCGCAACACAAGTCGAGAATGTGGGTCGGACGGTCGCCGGCACAGATCCGACCGAGCAGCTGCAACTTGCCATCGGTGAACGGGTTCAGGATCCGGTGACGCGATTCGGAGATCTCGTGAAAGCGCAAGGACATGGTCCGACGGTAGTGCGCATGACCTATTTCCGCCCGAGGTCCTTGATCGCAGCGGCGAGTGTGCCGATACTTGGACAACGGTGAAACCTCTCGACGTCGACACCCCCCGTCGACGTCGGGAAGGCGGGAGTGCATGATGGAAACGGCAACACGACTGAACGACGAAGAGGCCCACGATCTGGCCGTCCGTCACCTTGCCGATCTCCTCGGGTCGAGCACCCTCCCGCCGGTCGCCTGGGATGTCGATCACCACCTGCAGGGTCACCTCGACGTGGCCGGGCACCACATGGTGCTGATCGCGACCCGCACGCCGGACCGCTGCCCGCTGCTGCTGACCGACGAAGACTGGGACAGCCTGCGTCGTACGCACTGCCACGCAGCCTGATTTAAGCTCCGCCCATGGCGGAGGAACTGGCTGACCGCGACAGACGGATGTTGCTGATCTGCGGCAGCCTGAGAGCCGGCTCGACGAACGAAGCCCTCTTGCGAACGGTTGCGTCACTCCTGCCCGACGACGTCGTGGCCGAGTTGTACGACGGGATGGCTCTGCTCCCCCACTTCAACCCCGACGACGACCACGACCCGTTGCCGGCGGAAGTGATCCGGCTTCGTCATCGCATTGCCGGAGCATCCGCAATCCTGTTCTCCACCCCCGAGTACGCGGGTGCCATGCCTGGCACGTTGAAGAACCTGCTCGACTGGACGGTCGGCGGGGTCGAGGTCTCCGACAAGCCCACGGCGTGGATCAACATCTCCACCGCCCCGAGCGGTGCCGCCGGCACGCACGAATCGCTGACCACCGTCCTGCGGTACACCGGCGCCAAGCTCGTCGACGCCGCTTGCGTGCGCATCCCCGTCCATCGTGACGCGGTCGGCCTCGACGGGTTGATCGGCGACCCGGAGATCCGGATCCGCGCCAAGGCCGCCGTCAACACGCTGCTCGACGCAGTGTGATGCACCGATAGCCGAATCGGGCAGCCCCAGAACCGTACGTATCGTTCTGGGGCTGCCCAGTCCGGTCGGATGTTGGCGATCGGGAGGCTCGGGGATTGAATGCGGCGCGTGACCAGCGTGAGTCGCCGATCGGCGACAGCAGATGGTCAGCGGCACGACGTGTCGCTTCGAAGCCGAGACCTGAGCGGCATCCGCAATCGGGGCAGCAGCCCTCTCATCTACGCTCGCAACCTGCTCGAGGTCCGGGAGCTGATCTGCTCGGTCGGCCCACCGTGCTGGGCGTACGGACCGACGGCGGGCGCCCTTGGCGGCTTTGATACATACGACCTCGAGCCTCCGTTCCAGATCGTGGTGCCTCGGGGCAGATCGGTGAATCGGATCGGGCATGTCGTCCATCGCAGCCGCGACATCTCCCGGCTCGACATGACCGAAGTCCACGGCGTGCCGACGATGTCGGCCACCCGAACCATCATCGACCTGGCTGCGTCGGAGACACGCGAACGGCTGGCGGCGGCGATCGATAGTGCCTTGCGGGACCGCTTGACGAGCGAGGACTTCCTGCACCGTCGAATCGTCGAGCTTCGGCGCCGAGGACAGCGCCGGAATCGCCGAACTCGTCTCCGTCCTCGAAGGCAACGAGATCACGCGGGGAGGGCATTCGTGGCTCGAGCGTCGATTCCTCACGTTGCTGGCTGAGGCCGGCTTGCCACGCCCGCAAACCCAAGCGATCGTCGGCAAGCGCAATCTTCGGCTGATCCGAGTCGACTGCCGATTCCCAGGCACCAACGTGGTCGTCGAGCTGCTCGGCTACCGCTTCCACCGCACGGTCATGGAAATGCAGAACGACGCCGAGCGGATGAATCGCATGATCCTCGACGGTCTTCACCCGCTTCAGGCCACCTACACCGACGTTGCCGGCGAGTCGCCGACCATGCTGGCGACGATCCGAGAGGCCCTGTTGTAGACCTCCGCGGAATCGGGCAGCCCCAGAACCCTACGTATCGTTCTGGGGCTGCCCGATTCTGCCCATCGAGCCGTCGCGCACGGCGATGAAGGGCGTCATCCACGTCATGGCACGCGGGTCCATCCTCGACGTGTTCGGTTCAGTTCGGTGAACCCCATCGCCACGTGCCAGGCACGCAGGTCGACCTCGGTCTCGTCGTCGGCGACGTAGCTGAGGAGGTTGCGGCTGGCGCCCATCCGCAACCACGCCGCGGCATGACCCAGCAGCCAGCTGGCCACACCCACACCGCGGTAGTCCTCGATCACGCCAACGTTGCTGATGTCGGCCCACCCATCGTTGCGAAGCATCGAACCGTGCCGGGTGAAGTCGTCGTCGACCTCGAGCAGACCGATCTCGCGGCCGTCCAACATCGCTGCGAACGCCGCGCCGAAGACATGAAGCCGGCGGTGCACTGTGAGACCGTCGATCGGCGCGTCGGCCGGTGGGTCGATCCCGTCGACGCCGATCACGAACTGCAGCTCGGTCCGCCCGTCAACATCGCTGAACCCGGCATCGCGAGCGAGGATCGCGAGGTGCGGCCAGGCGTCGTGGATGCCGTACGCCAGCGGCGCGGGCAACGACATGTCGAGCACGGTGACACGCGGCTTCCAGCGATCCAACCGCTTGACGGCGACCCGCATCAGGTCGTGACCGGCGTCGAGGTGATCCGGCCAGCAGACGAGCCAGTTGATCCCCGCCGCGTCCTGCAGCGCCGGCCCGACCGACGCATCGCTGCCGTAGCGATGCAGATGCGCTGCCGCGACCAGCCGGTCGTCGTCGATCGCCACCCAGGTCTCGCGCTCGATCACCCACGGATCGACGATGTACTCGGCCGGATCACGTTCCATCACGCTCAACAGGGTCGCGACGGGCACCGAGCAGCCGGGGATCACCGCCTTGACGTGCGCGTTGACCAGATGGGTCAGATGATCGCGGTCGTGTCGCAGGAACGGGCGGATCTCGGACATGACACAGCCTCCACAAGTCGTTGGTTTGCGAATTGGAGGCCGCTACCGGTGCGGCACGCTCGTGAGCCTAGTCAGATGCGTTCCCAGTAGCGGCGGAGTTCCCAATCGGTGACGGTCTGGTTGAAGGCCATCCACTCGCCCTTCGCCATGGTGAGGATGTGGTGGTGCACCTCGTCGCCGAAGCACTCCTTGGCGATCGACGATCCCTCCCACAAGGCGATGGCATCCGGCAGGTTCCAGGGGATGCGGGCGATGTCGGCGGCCTCGTAGCCGTTGCCGACGAAGGGCTCACCGAGCGGCAACTTGTTGCGGATCCCGTACAGGCCGCCTGCGATCTGACCGGCGAAGGCGAAGTAGCTGTTTGCGTCGCTGCCGGGAATTCGACACTCGACACGGCAGCCCTTGCCGTGACCGACCTTGCGGAACCCGAGCGTGCGGTTGTCGACGCCCCAGCCGATCCCGGTCGGCGCCCACGACCCGGGCTGGAAGCGCTTGTAGCTGTTGACCGTCGGTGCCCACAACACGCTGAACTCGCGGGCGGTGGCGATCAAGCCGGCGAGATAGTGCTGAAACGTCTCGCTCATGCCATGCGGGCCGTGATGGTCGTCGAACATGGCCTTCTTGCCGTCCAGCGACCACAGGCTCGAGTGCACGTGACACGACGATCCGGTGTCGTTGAAGTCGTACTTGGCCATGAAGCTGACCGAGCGCCCGTTGAGGTGGGCGATCTCTTTGGCAGCGGTCTTGTACACGCTGTTCCGGTCGGCCATCTCGACCGCTGTCGTGTAGTCGAGGTTCATCTCGTGCTGACCACGACCGGCCTCGCCCTTGGAGAACTCGACCGGCACGCCGGCGGCCTCCAGGCCCCGACGGATCGCCCCGAGGATGTACTCGTCCTTCGTCGTCTGCAGGATGTGGTAGTCCTCGAGCCATGGCGAGTGCGGGCGCAGGTCGCGGTAGCCCTTGCCATATGCCTCGTCGTACGTGTCTTGGAAAAGGTAGAACTCGATCTCGCTGGCGACCATGGGCAGGAAGCCCAACGCCTCGGCGGCTTCTTCCTGACGTCGCAACATCGTGCGTGGCGCCACTTCGACCAGTTCTTTGGTCTCCACGTCGAACAGATCGCACATGATCATCGCTGTCTTGTCGACCCAGGGGATGCGCCGAACCGTCTTCCAGTCGGCGCGAGCCAGCATGTCGCCGTAGCCCTGTTCGTAGCTGGTGAACCGGTAACCAGGCACCGGGATTGTTGTCCATGTCGCAGGCGATCAGGTAGTCGCAGTTCTCGGTGCCGGACTCGGCGACCGACTCGAGGAAGAACCTTCCGGTCGTGCGCTTTCCCGCCAGCCGCCCCTGGAGATCGGGGAAGACCATCAGCACCGTGTCGATCTCACCGCCGCGGATCTCGCGCTCCAACTGGTCACGGCTCACTTCGGTTCGTCCGGTCATGGCGCTGCACTGTAGTTACGATCACACGATGCCCCCAGACCGCGACCGATCGATCGCCCAACACATCCTCGATGGCATGAAGGCGACCGGCATCCACCAGCTGTTCTGCCTACCGGGGGTGCAGAACGATCCGTTCTTCGATGCCGTCGTCGACGCGCAGGAGTGGTTGGAGGTGATCGTCACCCGTCACGAGCAGGGTTGCGCGTACATGGCGATGGGCGCCGCGCAGGCGACCGGGCGGCCGACGGCGATGTGCGTGGTGCCGGGGCCCGGGCTGCTGAACGCCTCGGCCGGGTTGTCGAGCGCGTGCGGTGGCGGCGCACGCGTGCTGGCGATCGTCGGGCAGGTCCACTCCCCCATGCTCGGCAAGGGATATCGGGTGCTGCACGAGCTCGACGACCAGCCGGCGGTGCTCCGCCAGGTGACCAAGCACGCGGCGATCGTCCGCGACGTCGACACGGCCGCCACGCAGATCCAGCACGCGTTCGACGAGCTCGTCTCCGGCACGCCACGGCCTGTTGCCATCGAGGTACCCGCCGACCTGTGGGCCAAGCCGGCGCCCGGCTCGGTCACCAGTGGGCGACGCACGATGCCGACGATCGATGCGGCTGCCGTCGATGCCGCCGCCGCCAAACTACGCGCCGCGAACAACCCGCTGATCTGGGTCGGCACGGGGGCGCAGGACGCATCGCCAGCGGTTCGCCACCTGGCCGAACTGCTGCAGTCTCCCGTGTCGACACGACGCATGGGCCACGGTGTGATGGACGAGTCCGACGTGCTCTTCGCGCCATTGGGTGTCGCCCATCGAATGTGGGCCGACGTCGATCTCGTGTTGGGCATCGGCTCGCGCATCGAGTTCCCTCTGCTGCAGTGGGGCACGGCCGGGTTGGACCTGATCCAGATCAACACCGATGCCGACGAGCTCGACCGTCACCGGATCGGCGCCCTGGGCGTGCATGGTGATGCAGCCGAGGTCGTGCCCATGCTGCTCGACCGCCTCGGCGGCCTGCAGCGCCCTGACCGCCGCCCGGCCCTCGGCGCGCAACGTTCCGCGTTCTACAACGACATCGCCCACCTCGAACCGCAGCTCTCATATCTCGCGGCGATCCACGACGCGTTGCCCGACGACGCGATCCTGGTCGAGGACTCGACGCAGATGACGTTCGTCGCCCACTTCGCCTACCAGTTCCGCCATCCACGGACGTACCTGTCGACCGGGTTCGCCGGCACGCTGGGCGCCGGTGTCGCCGCCGGCATCGGCGCGAAAGCCGGTGCGCCCGATCGCGTCGTGGTGACGATCAGCGGTGACGGCGGCTTCTTGTTCACCGCCACCGAACTGGCCACCGCGGTGCAGCATCACATCCGGGCCATCACCGTCGTGTTCAACGACAACGCCTACGGCAACGTGCGCCGCATCCAGCAAGAGCGCTTCGGGGTGGAGCGAACGATTGCCTCGACACTGGTCAATCCCGACATCGTCGCCTTCGCCGAGAGCTTCGGGTGTCTCGGGTTACGCGCCCATGATCCGCATGAGCTCGCCGACGCGCTGCGCACGGCGATGGCCCACGACGGACCCGTCGTGATCGAGGTGCCGGTCGGCGAGGTGCCCTCGCCGTGGCCTTTCATCGTGATGCCACGCGTTCGCTAGCCAACGGTTCGTGCGAATCGTCGGCGAGTGAGAGGAAGCTCTCGTCTTCCTGGCCGAAATGCAGTTCGAGAAGTGCGTGCAGCCCATACAGAAGCCGCTGCAGTTCCTGCACATCAATGCGCGCTGGAGCATTGGCGCCGACCCGCTCGACGACCATGCCGAGCTGCGCTGTCAGTTTGGCGATCTCGGCGTGCGCCCGACTCATCGTGCCCGTCGGATCGTCCCCGCCGAGCACACCGGCGATGACCGGGTAGAGCAGGCGGTCTTCCTCCGCCTCGTGGGGACCAATGTCGTCGACCAGCAGGCGATATGCGAGGCGCACCGCATCCATCGCATCGACGTTGCCGGCACCGCCAAGACCGGCGGCAGCAGAGCTCAACAGGGCCACTTCCGGACGAAGGGTGCGGTGCTCCAGCGCGAACCGTTGCGCCATCGCTGTTCCGGAGTCGTCGAGGCTTGGCTCCCCACGACCGGCGCCGAGAGCGCGGAGCGCGTTGAGGATCACGGCAACGTCGATGACTTCCTGCAGCAAGGCGCCCGAGGTCGGTGGAAGCACACCGACTGCCGCCGCGAGCATCGCCAACAACGACAGGATCATCCCTGCCAGCACGCTCTGCAACGCGATGGAGCGAGCCCGCCGGGCGATCAGATGCGCCTCGCCAAGGCGATCGAGCCGGTCGACAGTCAATACGACATCAGCGGTCTCCGAGGAGGCGGTCGAGCCGCGGGCACCAATCGCAACGCCAACGGTGGCTGCGGCCAGCGCCGGCGCATCGTTGATCCCGTCACCGACCATGATCGTGGAACCATTGGCCGTCTCGCGGCGCACGACCTCTACCTTGTCGGCCGGGGACTGCTGCGCAGCGATCTCGTCGACGCCCAGCATCGCTCCGACCGATGCCGCAACCTCCGCACGGTCGCCAGTCACCATCACCACACGACGAATCCCGCGTCGACGAAGGTTTCGAATCGTCCGTGCTGCGTCGGGCCGGATCGGATCGCTGAGGATCAGCGCACCTGCCGGCGAACCATCGATGCTGACGAAGACACACACGGCGCCCTCGAACTCAGCGAGCGATCGGGCCCGGACGACCCAATCCTCATCGCCGGCGACGCCCGCCCATGCACCGTTGCCAACGTGCACTTGCCGCCCCGACACGTGCCCGCCGGCGCCAGCACCTGGTTGCTCGGATGCATCGGTCGGCACGACCAGTTCGAGACCTCGCCGATGAGCGCTCCGAACGATCGCCGTCGCCAGGACATGGGGTGAGATCTGATCGAGGGAGGCGGCGAATCGAAGCACCTCGCTCGGCTCGAAGTCCTCGGCCGTCACAATCTCGACGATTGTCGGGCGGCCAACGGTCAGCGTGCCGGTCTTGTCGAACAACAAGACATCGGCAACTGCCAGTGCCTCGAGCGCGCCGCCGCCCTTCACGACCACGCCCCGACGGGCACACCGCGAGAGCCCCGACACGATTGCAACCGGCGCGGCGAGGATCAGCGGACAGGGAGTTGCGACGACCAGCACGGCGACGGCGCGGACTGCATCGCCGGAAACCAGCCATGCCAGACCGGCGGTGGCGAACGAGACGAAGAGAAATGCCAATGCGTACCGGTCAGCAAGGCGAACGAAGGGCGAAGTCGACGCTGAAGCCTGTTCGACCAGACGGACAATCCCTGCAAACGTGGAATCGGCGACGTTCGTGATCGCGACGATGTCGAACGGCCCTCCGGCGTTGACCGCGCCACTTCTGACGATGTCATCGGCATCGCGCTGCACCGGCAAGGATTCGCCGGTCAAGGCGCTCTCGTCGATCACGGCGGGTGCTCCACGAACCGTTCCGTCGACGGGCACGACCTCGCCGGGCTGCACGAGTAAGACGTCGCCGACGGCGACAGCGTCGAGCGGACAATTCGCCAGCTGTCCGTGCTCATACCGATGGGCGACCCGCGGACCATGTTCGAGCAGCGCCCGCAGCTCGCGCTCGGCACGTCCGGCGGCCCAGTGCTCGAGGGCGCGCCCCGTCGTGAGCATGACGGTGATGATGGCGCCGGCGAGATGCTCGCCGACCAGCAATGTTCCGACCAGCGCGGCGAGGGCGATCAGATCGACGCCCACGCGGCGATGCAACAGTGCCTGAAGCACCCAGACACACGCGAACACGATTCCGATCAGTGTTGCTGCAATCAGGATGCCCGACATGAAAGCGAATCCGCTCATGTATCAACTCTGCCGATTGAACTCGTCAATCACCAGGGTCGAACGACCATTCGGCAGAAGGCTCAGGCCTTCTTCTTGACTTCCTTCGGTGGCTTCAGCACGCCCTTGGCCAATGCCTCGTCGAGGTACTTCTCGGCATCTTCTGCGCTGACCCGCAGGGCCGGCGCGATCTCACTGATGAGGTTGATGCGGGCCCTGTCGTACATGGTGCGCTCGGCAGCCGACAACGACGCGTCGCGGTTGCGCGCGGCGAGGTTTCGAACGACCTCGGCGACCTGGTACACGTCGCCACTCTTCAGCTTCTCCTGGTGGTTCTTGAACCGGCGACTCCAGTTGGATGGAACCCGGGGGTCGGGCTTCGACAGCACCGAGACCAGGTCCTCGAGCTCGTCGGCATTGACCGGCGGGCGAACGCCCACCTCGTCGGTCTTCAGCGTCGGCACCGACAGGGTCATCTCGTTGATGACGGTGCGCAGGATCAAATACTCCTGCGTCGACCCGAACGCTTCCATCTTCTTGGTTCCCTGCACGATGCACGCGCCATGCTGGGGATAAATGACGGTGTCGCCCTTTTTGAACTTCACACACGACCTCATGCGGCTCGAACTGCGGACTTGTTTAGGGTAGGGCGAGATCGCTCGAATCCCTACCCGCCGGCCTCCTCGTAGAGCTGAAGTCTTGGTGGCACGTGTGGCGACAACTCCAGGTCGAACTCCCTCTCCGTGCCGTCGGCGTGGCGCAGAGTCGCCAATCCGCGCATCGGTGTGACCGCTGTTACACCAGCCACGCCGAGACTGCCGTGAGCCGCTGTCCACGCCGCGGCCCGAGCGGCCCGCCTGGCCAGCGGTTCGTCGAGTGCGACGTTGTCGGCGAACAGATCGTTCGGCGGCATCGTCGGTCCAGTCCGACAACAACACTGCGAGCCGATCGGCAGCGTCTCGAGCAGCGCCGCGCTCGGGCGGCGAACAACGGCCGGGACCAGCGCCGTGGTCGTCGAGGATCTCCATCATCCGACGGGTCATGGCCGACATCGGCACGTAGGTCGCGTTGCCGAGCGCGATCACGCCGATGCCGCGGCCGGGCAGCCAGCGCATGTTCGAGCCGTAGCCGGGCAGGCCGCCCGAATGGAACACGAAGTGCCCGAACCGGGTGTCGTGGGCGACGAACAACCCGAAGCCGTACGCCGCGGCCGTCGATCCGCTCCGGTATGACCTCGTCGCCCTCACCACTGGGCGCCGTGTACTCCGTCGGGAACGCTCGTTGGATCTGCTGCATCTCGCGGCGCGAGGCGCGGCCGCAGCGGTCCGTCATCGATGTCGTCACGGGGAGGAAATGCATCGGCCAGCCACCTGACCCATCGGGCCAGATCGCTCGACGCACGACCACAGCCCACCCATCGGGGCGATCGCTCCGTCACCGAGGGGCGCCAGGTCGGCCACACGCCGGCCGTCGACCACGTCGTACGGCCGGGCCCAGTCGTCGTGGTGCGGTTGTATCCACGTCGTGCGATCCATCGCCAGCGGCCGCAGCAGGTTGTCGGCTGATGAACTCCTGCGCTGACCGCCCCGTCAGGCGCGGATCAGCCGGCCCAACATTCCGAACCCGAGGTTCGAGTACTCGCCGTGGCTCTGTGGCGCCCAGGCAAACGTCGCCCCGTGTCGCAACAACTCATCGAGCCCGTCGTCGGAGATGTCGACGTGGCGATCGGCCCACACGTCGTCAGTGACCAGGCCACTGGCCATCGACAAGCAGATGGCGCACGGTGATCGGTGGCGAATCGGTCGTCGGCCCGACGACGGCGGCGAACTCCGGGGCGATCTCGGCAATCGGATCGTCGAGCCGCAGCAACCCGCGATCGCGGAGCAGGAGGATCGCCGACGCCGTGAAGCTCTTGGTCATCGAGGCGATGCGGAAGACCGTGTGTTCGGTCGGCAGCGCATCAGGCTCCGCGGCCTGAGCTCCGGTCATCACCAGTTCGCCATCAGCGACGACACCCCACGAGATCGAGCACTGCCGCTGCCGCGATCGCAGCGCGACCAACCGCTCGATGTCGGCGCGGGCGGCATTGAACGGGTCGGTGGGCATTGCCGCAATCCTTGTCGATGCCGGCGCTCCGCCCGACCGTCCTTTGCGCACATCCAATCGGGCAGCCCCGAAAAGCTACGTACCGTTCTGGGGCTGCCCAGTTGGGGCGGCCGGCTGCGACGCCATCGTGGCGAATCACTCCACTGGGCTACATTCGGACGTCACCCACCGACGCCGAACCGAACTCCAGGGCGCATCAATGGACAGCGCTTCAACATCATCACGCCATGCTCAGCACCGCCCGCGGCCCGCGGTGCGGCCGAGCACGCGCCCGATGCCGACCGGACGACTGGCGTTCCTGTTCACCGATCTCGAGGGCTCGACACGGCAGTGGGAAGCCGAGCCCGACCTCATGCACCTCGCCGTCTCGCGGCACGACGAGCTGATGGTTGGCCTGATCGAGCGCAACGACGGCATCGTCTTTTCGACCGCCGGCGACGGCTTCGTCGCCGCGTTTGCTCGCACCGCCGATGCCATCGCCGCGGCAATCGACCTGCAATGGGCGCTGGCCAACGAGCCGTGGGACTCGCCGATCATCATCCGGGCGCGCATGGGGATCCACATCGGGATCGCCAACCTACGCGGGGCCAACTACTTCGGGTCGGTGGTCAACCGCGCCGCGTGCGCATCATGTCGACCGGTCACGGCGGTCAGATCCTGCTGTCCAACGATGCTCGCGCCGAGTGTCCCGAGATCGCCGTGACGGATCTCGGGCTGCACTACCTCAAGGACCTGTCGACACCAGAGCACGTGTGGCAGGTTGTCGTCGACGGGCTGCCGCACGAGTTCCCGGCGTTGCGTTCGCTCGATCGGATGCGGGCCGACCTGCCCACTCAGCTGAGCGGTTTCGTGGGCCGTTCGGGGGAGATCGCCGATGTGCTCGAACTGCTCGTATCGAGCCGGCTCGTCACGCTGCGCGGCCTCGGCGGCATCGGCAAGACGCGGTTGTCGCTGCAGATCGCTGCCGAGGCAATCGGCCAGTCGGTCGACACTGCACGTTTCGTCGAACTGTCGCCACTGGCTGACAGCGCATCGCTGCCATTCCATGTCCTCAAGACACTCGGGCTGACACAGCCCGCCGGACAGACCCCCGTCGAGACGATCGCGACCTCGATCGGGTCGTCGTCGACACTGCTGGTGTTCGACAACTGCGAGCATCTCGGCGCTGCGATCCCCGCGCTCACGACCGAACTGCTCGGTGCCTGCCCCCACCTCCGGATCCTCGCCACCAGCCGGATCGCTCTCGGCGTCGTCGGCGAGCGTGTCTATGCGATCGAGGCGCTGCCCACGGGCAGCCACGACTCGCCGGCCGAGCAGATGTTCGTCTCCCGCGCGCAGTCGGCCAACGCCAACATCGATCTCGGCGGTCCACGCGAAGCCGTCGTTTCGCGAATCTGCCGACGTCTCGACGGCATTCCGCTGGCCATCGAGCTCGCGGCCGCCCGCGTGCGATCGATGACACCCGAAGAGATCGAGCATCACCTCGACGAACGGTTCCGCCTGCTGCGCAGCACCAAGGGGTTCGATGAGCGGCACCGCGTGCTGTACGACACGCTCGAATGGTCGTACCAGCACCTCGAGCCGCAGCTGCAGCTCCTGCTCCGCCGGCTGTCGGTCTTTGCCGGCCACTTCTCCGCGGCCGACGCGGTGGCGATCGTCGGCGGCGACAACGATCTGCTGACGGTCTCCGATCAGCTCGACGAGCTCGTCGACCACTCGATGGTTCTCGTCGACGTCTCTGGCGAGATCGCCGAGTACCGCCTGCTCGACACGGTGCGCGACTTCGGCGACTCGGCGCTCGGCGACGAGCGCGAGTCAGTGCGCGCTCGGCATGCCCTGCACTACGCAACCCTCTCGCTTCGTCTCTACGGCGAGATGTTGAGCCCCGACGAGGGCGCGGCGGTGCAGCACCGCAACCGTGCCGACGACGACATCCGCGCCGCATACATGTGGAGCCGTGCCAACAATCGCGTCGACCTCGTGGTCGCACTGGTCGCGCGTGCGGCGATCGACGTGTTGATGCACGGCAGGGTCGAGGTGGCGGTTTGGGCGACCGAAACCGTTGAGCGAATGGACCTCGACGCAATCTCCATCGCCGATCAGTGCTGCCTGCATCAGACGGCAGCGTGCCTCGAGATCAATGAAGGCCGTGTCGACCGAGCCCGCGACCTCGTCGCCCGGGCCGAAGCCTTGAGCCTCGGGCTGGCGCCCGACGAGATCCCGGTCGACCTCGTCGGCGGGAGCTCCGTCTGCTTCTTTCTCGGTCAGCTCGTCGACGGTGACGCCATCGCCGAGCGGCTCAGCGCCCGGCTTGCGCCGCTCGGCGCGTCGACTGCCTTGGGCGTCCTCCTGGTCAGCAGGTCGGCGATACACAGCTACTCCAACCGCCCCGGAAGCGCACTCGAGTTCGCTCAGCAGGCATTGGGCATGCTGGCGCCCGACGACGTGCCGACATGGCGCACGCTGGCCGAGTGGCAGGTCGCCCGTCATTCCGACCTCGATCCGATCGAATTGTCGGAGCGAGTCACGTTCTATCGCGACCGATTCCAGCAGGTTCGCAACTCGTTCCTCGCAGCCACCGCGGCGCGCCAACTCGTCGGGCTCGAGTCCGCGCAGTCTCAGGCAATGGCGAATGCCGTGGAGGGCATGGCCAAGCTCTCGTTGGCGGACCCTCGCGAGGCGATCGGTTGGATGATGCAATCAGCCATCCTGCTGTTGCGCGCCGGTCGCCATCGGGCCGCTCTCGCCATCATCGGTTGGGAACAGCGCAACCGCGTCACGCCCGTGCACCCGGATCAGCTTTCAGCGATCGAACGACTCATGCCGGCCGCACGAGAGAGTCTCGGCGACACCGAGGTTGCGGTGGCGACCGACGCGCTCGAGTTCGAACACGCTCCGCGGCGCCGTCGACTTCACCAGCGCGGCGTTGATCGATGCATCGCGCCCCGCGGCGAGCACTCCTGCTGGGGGTTAGAAGACCACCGTCGGGTCATAGGCATCCCACAGGACCCGGCCGACGTCCTGCCGGAAGTTCATCTCGATCTTGAAGGCCACCTTCACCTCCTGCTCGGCGATCCCGAGATCGACCGCCAGCGGATGGCTCTGCACATCCTTGATGGTGAGGGCGTACGACGTCGGCAGCTGTTGGAACGAGACCGTCTCGATGCCGGCATGCGAATCACAGACCTGCTGGAGGGCCGCGTCGGTGCCGTTCTCGATCGATCGGAACTGTTTGAGATAGACCTCCGGCAACGCCATGTCGACCGCATCGTCGGTGAGATCCACAGCGATCCCGAAGCGTTCGGTGAGGTCGAGCTGATGCTGTGCCTTCACCGAGTCGACCACGGCCCGGGCGAACGCGCCGACGGTGGTTCCGGTATGCGACTCCCCGATCGTGTTCGCCGTGGGAGTCAACCGCAACAGTTCGAGGTACGCAGGCTGGCTGTCGGGCGCGAAATCAAGCCCATAGGTCTTCAACGACAGCGATGCGTCCGCGGCACTCGGGAGCTGGATGATGCCCATGGACTTCGGCCAGCCGTACATCTCCCGGCCCGTCGCCATCGACATCGGGTTGTCGACCCAGATGTACGACGTGAACATCCAGAAGTTCGTGGCGGTCTTCTCCGCGCCCTTGCCGGTCACCTTCACGACCGGCACCCACACCGCGAGCTGGGCTTCGTTGACACTCCCGTAGGTGTTGTACGGCGCAGTCAGGGGCACGACGTTGACGATGTCGCCGATGCTCAACATCACCATCGGCGCCAGCGGACGGAACTCCGCGGCACCCAAGGTGGGCCGCGTCAACACCTTGTCGATCAGGCGCTCCAGCGCGCCGATGTCGGCCATGACCATGAACGAGTACAGCGTGGTGTTCTTGCAGTCGTACGGACCGGGAAACGTGTCGAGCCCACCGAACTCGACATAGCCCGGTGGCCCGGCAACGCCACGCCCGTCGACCAGTGGACCGTGCTCTCCCGGCACGTAGGACGGCGAGCCGCACAACGCCCGCGAGGCCATGCGCCCCGAGGCAAAGGCGGCCTCGACGGAGCCGCCGTCGATGCCGTTGCGCGTCCAGTCGCCTGCCAACGCCAGGTTCGTGTAGCCGCTTTCGTCGGATCGCAACCGGTACTCCACCGTGCCCTTGCCGGTGGTGACGTATCGCTCGGTGCCTTGTGTGTTGGCGCGCCAGTACTGGGCGTCGAACCGTGCCTCGCCGGAGCCATTGCTGTCGTCGACGAGCACGTTCCAGTCGAACCCCGCCGAACCCGCCGCCTTCGGCCACACGTGCTGAACGTCGGACGAGAGGTAGTCGAGCGCTTGGCGCTTGACGGCCGCCAGATCGGCGGGGTGATCCGGCAGATCGGTCAGTGGCCCGCAGAAGTAGCCGATGCTCTTGACCTCGCCGGGAGGGAACGCCTCGCTGCCGATCAGGTGCGACATGTCGCAGTACGTGTCGAGCGGTTCGACGTAGCTGGTCGAGATGGAGCTTGCCGTCGGCGACCAGCCCAGATCTTCCGTCGTCTCGCCGCACCACACCTGCACGGCGCGGGTGCCCACGGTGCGGAGGTTGTCGAGCATCGCCTGGAACCTCGGACTGCGCTCGCCCCCCAGGTCGGAGCAGATCGGCTGCAACCCGCCAACCGAGATGCCCAGCACCACCTGGTCGAAGTCGACTCCACGATGCAGCACGGTCGGCCTGCGGTTCAAGGGGTTGGCCACCTGCTCCAGATCGACACCGGTTGTGCGCAGTCGATCGCCGTCGACGATGTGGTCCCACGCCGGCTCCGACGACCAGCACGGCAATCCGCCGACATCGATCAGGTACGGGTAGTCGGTGGTGGGATCGACCTGCTGAATCACCTCGATCGTGTCGATGACGTCGTCGTCGTTCGCCGGGGTCAGCTTCGACACCCAGTTGAACATCTTGAACTCGACACCCCGCTTCGACAGCACCTCGTACATCGGCCCGAAGATCGTGTCGCCCATCCCCGCCATCATCTTGTAGGTGATCGACCCCTTGTAGAGGCAGCCGATGCGCACCAGCGCCTCGATCGACTGGCCGGCAGCAAGGTTCGGTTTCGTCGGATCACCGCCCTCGAACCCGAACGTGAGGTCGTAGAGACCACGCACGATCGGCGAGTTGTCGACCGAGAACTGCATTGCTCCGTTGCGCAGCAGCCATGCACTGAACTCCTCGCCGTTGACCTTCTGAAACCCGTCGCCGAGCAGGTCGTCGTCGACGATCCCGGCCACCATCGTGCCAACGAGATCGAGCGAGGTGAACGCAAATCGAGGCTCGTTGTCCTGCAAGTGGTGTTCCATCCACAGCTTCCAGAGCAGGTCACGGGCGGTCCGCAGCGCTTTGCCGACCTCACCGAACGAATTGGCCAGCAGGTGCTCGAAGCCGGATTCGAGACGGTGCAACTCGGTTGCCAGCAGCCTGACGACCTCGCGTTGCACCTCGTGCTCGGTCGCTTCGCCCAGTTCGCGGAACCAACGCAACACGTGCTCGCTGACCTCGTGGACCACCGCGCCGATGAGGCTTCGGTGCGGTGGTTCGGCAGGCGCCACCACCTCCTCGCGATGTACGCCGGTGATCGATTCGATCCTGCCGAGGACCGCATCGATCGCCCTGCGGATCGCCTCACCGAGGTGTACGCGGTCGCCGTCGCCGGGGATGCGGTCATTCGAGGGGAAGTTGAGGACCTGTTTGTTCCACGTGGCAGCGTGCTGATCGAAGAACACCAACTCGTGGCACGGACTGAACGCCTTCTCCCACGTCGACAGCGGCGCGTTGGGATCTCGATTCAGCTCGGTGTAGGCCCGCTGAACGAGGTCGAATGCGTTGTCGTAGAAACCGAACAGCACGTGCAGGCCGTGCTCCTCGATCCGTTGGTGATGCGCGGCATTGCGCCCACTCGCACACTTCCCGCCCAACCGCCAGCCGGGCTGGTACACCGTCACGTGGTTCCGTTGCCGCAACTCGGGTGTTGCGGTGAGCTCGAACGCCGCGGCGATGGCCGCCGGGCCGCCACCGAGCACCGCGATGCGTGTGATTCCTGGTTCCACCCGAACGCCCCCATCTGCAGACACGAATGTTGCGAGGGGGACGCTACTCCGGTCGACGAGCGCCCCCGGAGAGAATCGAACTCCCAACCTACGGGGTAGAAACCCGCTGCTCTATCCGTTGAGCTACGGGGGCGTGGCCGTGAGCCTATTCGCCGGCGAGCAGGTGGCGGCGGAGGAAATCGAGGGCTGTGATCACGCTCATCTGGCGCATCTGCTCGCGTTGACCGGGCAGACGGAACGTTCTGGCGACCACTGCCGTGCCGTCGTCGATTCCCACGCACAACGTGCCGACGGGCATGCCGTCCTGCTCGGTCGGCCCGGCAACGCCGGTCAACGCCAGACCGACATCGGCGCCGAGCACGCGTCGCACGCCGGTGGCCATCGCAGCTGCGGCCGCCTCGCTGACGACGGGGCCCTCGGGCACTCCGAGCAGATCGAACTTGACCTCGCTGGCGTACGACACGATCGCGCCGCGCAGCACGTCGCTGGCTCCTGGGATACCGGTCAACCGACCGGCAACGAGCCCGCCGGTGACCGACTCGGCCAGGCCGAGCGTGATGCCGCGGGCGCGCATCAGTGCCAGCGTCGCGGACTCCATGTTCTCCTCGTCGACCGCGAAGACGTGTTGGCCCACCACCGCCCGCACCTCGGCATCCCACGTGTCGAGCAGCGACTCGGCGGCGGCCTGAGTATCCGCCTTGGCCGTGAGCCGGACCTTCAGCCCCTCCCATCCACTGGCGAGGAACGCCAACGTCGGGTTGCCGGTCTCGTCGAGCCGCGAGATCACCGGATCGAGCCGCTCGTTGAGCCCGCTCTCGCTCTCACCCCACGTGCGCAGGGTTCGGCTGACGATCACACCGGTGTCGCCCGATCGACGGCGCAGATCGGGCAGCACGGCCCGCTCGACCATCTCCTTCATCTCGTGCGGCACGCCGGGCACCGCATACACGACCTTGTCGACGCCGGCGATGGTGACCGGGCAGATCAGGCCGGGCGCGGTCCCCCGGGTCTGGGGGATGATGATCGCGCCGTCCGGAACCATCGCCTGGCGAAGGTTGTTGGCGGCCATGTACCGACCGCGTGAGGCGAACATGTTGGTGATCACTTCGGCGACCGCCTCGTCGCGGCGCAACTCGACGCCCATCACCGCGGCGATTGCCTCGCGCGTCAGGTCGTCGTGCGTCGGGCCGAGACCGCCGCACATGATCACTGCGTCGGCACCGGCCAGCGTGCTGCGCAACACCGACTCGACACGGCCCAGGTTGTCGCCCACCTTCACCTGCAGCAGCGAATCGATGCCGTTGGCGGCGAGGTGCTCGCCGAGCCAGGCGCTGTTGGTGTCGACGATCTGGCCGAGCAGCAACTCGGTGCCGACCGCGACGACGTCACATCGCATTCGCGGTGGCCCTCGGTCGGCGAGCACGCCACATGTACTGACCACCACTGATCACGGCCAGCGCGACGGAGATCCACAACAGGCCGTTCCACAGCCACTTGGCGTCGATGGCCGTCAGCGGTGCGATGGCGAAGCCGACCGACAGCTGTTGCGTCAGCGTCTTCAACTTGGCGATCTTGCTGGCCGGCACACTGACGCCCTTGGCGCCGACGAACGTGCGGTACAGGCTGATCGCAACCTCCCGCGCGGCGATGATGATGACCGGCACGATCCAGTAGACATGGCTGTTGACCAGGAAGATCATCGCACCGAGCACCAGGACCTTGTCGGCCAGTGGGTCGAGGAACGCACCGACGGTCGTGGCGCCATGGCGGCGGGCGAGGTACCCGTCGATTCCGTCGGTGCAACACAGCACGAACCACAGCCCGAACGCGACCCACGATCCACCGGGCTCGTCGGGAATCAGCACGAACATGAACGGAGCGATCAGCACTCGCGCCACCGTGACCAGATTTGCCCAGGTCTTCACGGCTGACGGGTCGACGGGCATCAGCCCGATTCTGCCACGAGGTCAGGCCCCATGGCGTCCACGATTCGCACCGTGTGGAACTCGCCGACGGCCAGGTCAGCCGGCACCTCGATGATGCCGTCGATCTCCGGCGCCTCGCGACTGCTGCGCGCCACCCCGGGCTCGTCGACCAAGACCTTCGTGGTCGTACCGATCAGGGCGTCGCGACGACGGGCGGTGATGTCGTCTTGGAGCTCACGAAGCTCGGCGAGGCGCTGGTCCATCAGGCCGGTCTCGACGGCGCCGTCGAGACCTACGGCATACGTGCCTTCCTCGGCGCTGTAGCGGAAGAAGCCGCACCAGTCGAGCTCGGCCTGCTCGACGAATCGAAGCAACTGATCGTGGTCCTCTTCGGTCTCGCCGGGGTACCCGACGATGAAGTTGCTGCGGAACGCGGCATCGGACTGCCGTTCGCGGATGTCGGCGATGCGCCGAAGGAAGCGTTCGCCATCCCCCCACCGGCGCATGCGTCGGAGCAGTGGCTTGCTGACGTGCTGCAACGAGAGGTCGAAGTACGCCACACCCGTGGCCAGGATCGCGTCGATCAACTCATCGGTGAGATCGCTGGGATACAGATACAGCAGGCGCGTCCACGGCGCCACGGCGCTGACCGCCTTCACCAGCGGCACGATCGAACCGGCGCCGAGCTCGTCGGGGCGGTCCTTGCCATAGCTCGCCAGGTCCTGGGCGACCAGCACGATCTCTTGCGCCTCGAGCTGCTCGACTTCGGCGAGGATCGACGACACGTCGCGACTGCGCTGCGGACCGCGGAACGACGGGATCGCGCAGAACCCGCAACTGCGGTCGCATCCTTCGGCGATCTTGATGTACGCCCACGGGCTCGCCGACTTCGGCCTCGGCAGGTTCAACAGGTCGAGCATCGGGATCGGGGCTTCGCTGACGGATAGCGGCTTGCGGCCGAGGTCGATGGGCACACCGAAGCCGGCGACCTGATCGACCTCTGGCAGCGCTGCCGCCAACTCGTCGCCGTACCGCTCGGCCATGCATCCGGTCACGACGAGGCGAGCGCCATCTTTGCGTTGATCCTCCAACGCCAGAATGGTGTCGATCGACTCCTTGCGGGCTTCGTCGATGAACGCACACGTGTTGACCACGACGAGGTCGGCGAGCGCAGCGTCGTCGATCGGAGTCATCCCGTCGGCCAGCAGCGTGCCGACCAGCTTGTCGCTGTCGACCTGGTTCTTCGGGCACCCGAGGGTCTCGATGTAAAACCGCTGTGCCACGACGAGCCAGGCTACCGACGCCTTCCGCGGATCAGTATGACGGTGGCAGCCGCAGGCGAAGCCCGACGAGCGCGGTCGCCAGGTCGGCGCCGAGGTCGAGGTGTCGCTTGATGGTCACCGCGGGAGGCGGGGCTCCTTCGAGTCGATTGGCGGTGGTGGCCAAAGAGTGCTCACCGATGGCGATCATGTCGACGACACTGCAGTCGTTCGAATTGATCCACGTTTCGGCGGCGCCTCTGTCTACCGGGGACGGCGTGTAGGTCCAGAAGAGTTGCACGTGTCGGACAGTACGCCTCGTACAGTAGCGATGTAAACGCTTGAAGTGTTCAGTGTTCCGCAAGATCGCGGCGCCGAAATCAGAGGTAGTTCAAGCGCAGGCCGCGGTGATTCCAGCGCGTGTGCAGCAGCTTGCCGGTCGTCGACGCAGTGATGAACGCGTCGCGGTACTCGCCGCTGCCGTCGCGATCACCGAAGCAGATGTTGGTCGTCAGCAGGTCTCCGGTCGGGAGATGGCTGATCGACTCCCCATCGGGCGAGATGATCGTGATCCCGCCATTGACCAGCGTGGCTACACAGATGTTGCCCTCGCCGTCGACGCCAAGCGAATCGAGCAACTGGTAGCCGGGCAGGCCGGCGAGGCACCCGCCGCGATCGAGCGGTGCGGTCGGCGCCAGCACTCCGGGCGCCGCGATGGAACGTTGGAACACGCGGCCGGTGAAGGTCTCCGCCCAGTACAGCGTCGAGCCATCGGGCGACAGCCCGATCCCATTGGGTGCCTCGACCGGGTGTACCTGCTCGCTGATGTAGCTGCCGTCGGCCCTGGCGTAGTAGATGCTGGTGAGGTCGCTCGTGCGGGCATCGCGGTCGCGGATGCCATGATCGGTGAACCAGAAGCCGCCGTGGGCATCGAACACAAGATCATTCGGGGCTCGCAACGGTCGCCCATCACACGCGTCATACAGTTCGGTCACCGCCCCGGTCGACAGGTCGACTCGCTGGATTCGCCCACCGATGTAGCGCGACGGATCGTGTGGTCCGGGGAACAGCAGGCCGCCGCGGTCCACCGGTCTGAAACACCCTCCGTTGTTGCACAGGTACAGCGCACCGTCGGGGCCGATGGCAGCACCATTGGGTCCACCGGCGATCTCGGCGATCGTTTCCTTCTCGCCCGTGGGAGTGACACGCGTCAGCCGCGGCCCGAACATCTCGACCAGGATCACCGATCCGTCCGGCATGGCGATCGGCCCTTCGGGGAAACGGAGGCCGGTGGTGATCTCGGTCAAGGCGTGCATTGCCGGATTGTGCCGTATCCGTGTGCCCGCTCTCGGGTCCTGGTCGACATGGAAGCCGACACCAGCCCAACCAGCCGAGCCCGACCTGGTGATCGCCGGCACGATCGCGGATGCAGCCAACATCGAGATCGATCTCGTCGTGGCGATCGAAACGGTCGTACCGGACAACGAGTTGCCCGAGATCCTCGGGATGTACTGCGCTCGCGTCCGCACCGACGAGCGCGGTCGCTTCATCGATCGCCACACGCCGCCGGATGACCTGCGTCGCAAACTTCAGGGCTGGGTGATGTGCACCGTGATGGTGCAGCCTTGCCTCCACGGTGCAACCGAGCATTGCAAGATCGTGCGTTGGCACCGGCCGTCGAGCGTCGGGTTGATCATCGGGTTGAGCGCCCTGCTGGCCTCGGTGTCGTTCAGCGCAAGGGCGGTCACTCGCCAGTCGTGAGTCAGCCCTCGCGGTCGCGCGAGGCCTGTTGCAGCAGCTCGAACTCCTCGACCGTCATCAACACCGCCCGGGCCTTCGAGCCTTCGCTCGGCCCGACGACGCCGCTCTGCTCGAGCAGGTCCATCAGCCGACCGGCCCGCGCAAACCCGACCTTCAACTTGCGTTGCAGCATCGAGGTCGAACCGAGTTGACTGCGCACCACGAGCTCCATGGCTTGACGCAACAGGGTCTCATCCTCGTCTTCGTCGCCACTGGCAGCACCGAACAGGCCGTTGCCGTGGCTACCTTCGTCATCACCCTCGACACCGCTGACGTAGACCACCTCAGGCGCCTGACGCCGCCAATGGGCAACGACCTTGCGCACTTCCTCCTCGCTGACGAACGAGCCCTGGATGCGCTGTGAGACGTTGGAGTTGCCCGGCAGCAGCAACATGTCGCCCTTGCCGACCAGCTTCTCCGCGCCCGGCTGGTCGAGGATGACACGGCTGTCGGTGACGCTGTTGACCGCGTAGGCAGCACGCGCCGGGATGTTGGCCTTGATCACGCCGGTGATCACGTTGACCGACGGCCGTTGAGTGGCCACGATCAGGTGCACGCCGACGGCACGAGCCTTCTGGGCGATGCGAGTGATGCTTTCTTCCACATCGCGGGCGGCGACCATCATCAAGTCGTTGAGCTCGTCGACGATGATGACGATGTACGGCAGCCGCTCGAACTGGCGATCGGATCCCGGCTCGGGCTTCAGTTCGCCGCGATCGAAGGCCGCGTTGTACCCGGCGATGTCGCGGAACCCGACCTCGAACAACAGGTCGTAGCGGCGCTCCATCTCCTTGACCGCCCAGCCCAGCGCGTTGGCGGCCTTCTTGGGATTCGTCACCGGTTGGGTCAGCAGGTGGGGCAGTTTGTTGTACTGGCCCATCTCGACCTGCTTCGGGTCGATGAGGATGAGCCGTACCTGATCGGGCGTGCTGCGCATGAGGATCGACGTCAGGATGCAGTTGAGGCCACTCGACTTGCCGGCGCCCGTGGTACCGGCGATCAACAGGTGCGGTGTGGTGGCCAGGTTGAGGAAGACCGACCGGCCGGCGATGTCTTTGCCGATCGCCACGTCGAGCGGGTGCGTTGCGGTCTTGGCCTCCGGCGACGCCATGATGTCGCCGAGGCTGACGAGTTGGCGGGTGTGGTTCGGCACCTCGACTCCGATGGCGGTACGCCCGGGGATCGGAGCGAGGATGCGAACGTCGGTGGCGGCCATCGCGTAGGCGATGTCGCGGTTGAGGCTGGTGACCCTGGCAACCTTGACGCCCGAGCCGAGCTCGAGCTCGTAGCGCGTGACGGTGGGCCCGACGGTCTGGCCGAGCAGCTTGGTCTCGACGCCGTGCGACGTGAGCGCATCGACCAGCGTGCGGCCACGAGCCTCGACCTCGGCCTTGTTGATCGCCTGCTGGGTGGACCGGTTGAGGTAGTTGGCCTGCGGCAGCACCCAGTGCCCGCGTTGTGCGCCCGGGCCGAGCTCGAGCTCGGATTGCTCGGCAAGGCCCGGGTCGAACGGGCCGGGCGGCGGCAGCGCGCGCGAGCGACTTCGGCTTGCGTGGTTTGGCCGGCTCGTCCCAATCCTCGTCGAGCGCGGCGTCGTAGAGCACCGGCATCGGCAGTTCGCCCGATGCCTGGCGATCGCTCTTCAACGTCGACATGTTGCCGAACGCGATCCGGGCTCGGCGGCCGATCGGCACGGCGACCGCGCCGACACCTCGCCCGGTGTGCGACACCATGGTCCGCAACGACGAACCAGTGAGGATCAACGCCGCCGGCGACGCCGGCCGCGACCAGCACCACGATCGCCCCACTCGAGGCGATGAGGCTGCGCAGCGGCTCGCCCACCAGGGCTCCGATCCATCCGCCGGCCCGTCCGAGCGTCGTGAAGTTGGCCATGATCTTGGCGGGGCCGCGCACGACGTGCAGCAAACCGAGGATCGACAAGCTCAGCAGCCCCCACCCGACCGCCAGCCGGAACCGCCGCATGCTCTTGCCCTTGCCGACCAAGGCTGCGCCGATGGCGATCAGCGCGATCGGCACGACGAACCGCCCGAGCCCCGTCAGCCAGCCAACGACGGTCTCGACGCCACGACCGAGCGGCCCGGCGAGATTGAGATAGATCGCCAGGCCGAGCAGCACGCCGGCGGCGATGAAGCCGATGCCGGCGAACTCCTCCTCGCGTCCCTCGATTGCTTCGCGGAGCTCGGCCGACGCCTGGTCCCGGCGCGACGACGAAACGGGTGCCGCCGGCGCCGGCTTGGCCGGTGTTCGCCTGGCAGTGGTCGTCGACCTCGACCGCTTCTTGGGTTTGCCCCATGTCGTCATAGAGGTTCCAACGGTACCAAGGGGGTGTCGGCGAAACGGGGCACAGTCAGCTGGGGTCCACCGATTGCACGGTCCCATCAGGGCCGACGACCACCACCAACTGGCCACCCTGGGACGATGTGACGGCCACGCTGTAGCGCACCGTGCCTCCCGGACCACCCTCCACGAAGAACAGATCGGGCCGCGATTGCGGAAGCTCCGCCTGCAACTTGCTCAGCACCTTGGCGGGGTCGAAGTCGAGCGCCGAGGCGGCAAACGTGTTGCCGCTGGCGTCGCTGCCAGCGCTCGATGACAGCTCGCCGTCGAGGTACACCCACGGCCGGGCCACCGTGCCGCCGTTCAGCGCCACGATGAGGTTCACCAGGTGCGACGTGGCGTTGATCTCGAAGTACTGCTGCGGCGAACCAAGCTCTGCCTCCAACGCGGTGACGGCATCGTGGATCAAGTCGACGCGAGGTTGGCTCGCAGGTGTGCCTGCCACAGTGCTCGTCGATGCCGGGGCCGGCTGCGTCGCCGGCGTCGATCCACTCCCGCTGCAAGCGGTCGACATCGTCATCACGATCACCGCAACGACGACGAACCGAGAAGTGGCCGTGATCACCGGCGCGACGCTGTGCTGGTCACGCTTCCATGACGACGGGCACGATCATCGGTCGTCGCTTGGTGCGCTCGTTGACGAACTTGCCGGCGGCCCGGCGCACGTCGCGCTCGAGGGCATCCACATCGCGGACGCCGGCGGCGAGGGTCTTTTCGACTGCCGCGGCGACGGCATCGCACGCCTCGTCGAGCAGATCTTCCGCCTCCGGTGCGTACACCCAGCCACGGGTGATGATCTCCGGGCCCACCAGCACCTTGCCGGTCTCGATGTCGACCGTGACGACGACCACCACGACACCTTCCTCCGCCAAGACCTTGCGATCGCGCAGCACACCCTGCCCGACGTCACCGACGATTCCATCGACATACAGGTACCCGGCCGGAACTCGGCCCGTTGCCTGCAACCCATCGTCACTGAGCGTCAGCACGTCGCCGTCCTCGCACACGAGCACGTGGTCGCGCGGCACGCCCATCAGGTAGCCGAGCTTGGCGTTGGCGACCATGTGGCGGTACTCGCCGTGGATCGGCACGAGGTACTCGGGCGTCGTCAACGACAGGTACGTCTTCAACTCGTCTGCCTGGGCGTGGCCCGTGGCGTGCACGTCGGCGACACCGGAGTGGATGACCTGGGCACCGGCGCGCAGCAGCCCGTCGATCACACGGTTGACGTTGCTCTCGTTTCCGGGGATGGCGTGGCTCGACAGGATCACCGTGTCGGTCTCGCCGATCTTGACCCACTTGTTCTCACCGCGGCCCAGCAGCGCCAGCGCCGACATCGGTTCGCCCTGCGAGCCGGTGGAGATCACACAGACCTTGCCCGGCGGATAGTCGCCGATGTCGTCGATGTCGACCAGCGACTTGTCGGGGATGTTGATGACACCGAGATCACGGCCCAATCGGACGTTCTTCTTCATGCTGAGCCCCAGCGTGGCGACGACGCGACCCTCGGCGATGGCCGCATCGGCGATCTGCTGGATGCGGTGCAGGTGGCTGGCGAAGCTGGCCGTGATGATTCGCTGGCCGCGCTGCTCGGCGAAGAGTGCTCGCAGCACCGCACCAACGCTGGTCTCCGACGGCGAGTGGCCGGCTTCCTCGGCGTTGGTCGAATCGGCCAACAACAACCGGATCCCCTCGTTGGAGGCGATGGCGCCGATCCGAGACAGGTCGGTGCGACGTCCATCGACCGGCGTGAGGTCGAGCTTGAAGTCGCCGGAGTGCAGGATCACGCCCTGCGGCGTGTGGAGGGCGATGGAATGCGCATGTGGCACCGAGTGCGTCACGGGGATGAACTCGACGTCGAACGGCCCGATCATGCGTCGCTCGCCATCGTGGACGACGATCAGTTCGGTCTTGCCCAGCAGACCCGCTTCTTCGATGCGGTTGCGGGCCAACCCCAGGGTCAACGCGGAGCCGAAGATCGGGAAGCTCAACTCCCGCAGCAGGAAGTGCAGCGCCCCCACGTGGTCCTCGTGACCATGGGTGGCAACGACGCCTTCGATGCGGTCGGCGTTCTCGCGCAGCCACGTGAAGTCGGGCAAGCACCAGGTCGATGCCATGCATGTCGGGGTCGGGGAACATCAACCCGACGTCGATCAGCAGCACGCGGCCTTGCTGTTCGATTGCCATGCAGTTCCGGCCGATCTCGCCGAGACCGCCGAGAAAGACCACGCGAACCGGGTCAGCCATCAGCGTGCCCAACGGTCTTCACGGGCCGGATCACAATGGACGATCGGGAAATGCATCCCTCCATCGTTGCAGGTTGGCCCACACCTCGGCCGTACGCGTCTCGACGAAGTCCGGCGCATCGCCCATCGGCAATCGGGCCTGGCCGACAGGAATGCCCAGGTGACGCATCATTGCCTTGGTCGGAATCGGGTTCGGCGCATCGTCACCGGTTTCGAAGGCGAAGCTCTCCAACATCCGGCTGTTCACCAGCCTGGCGCCCTCGGTGTCGCCCTTCTCCCACAGGTCGAACATCTCCTGATGGTCGTCGCCCGTCCAGTGCGTCGCCACGCCGATCGTGCCGACGATCCCGCTGGCCAGCAATGGGAGGGTCATGACGTCGTCGCCGCTGTAGACCTCGCAACCCGCCGGAAGCGAACTGATCACCGCGGCCGTCTCGCCGGGATTTGCCGCTGCGTCCTTCAGGGCGACGATGTTGGCCTCCTCGCGGAACAGCCGCAGCAGCGTGGCCGTGCTGATCTTGCGACCGGTTCGCACCGGGATGTCGTAGACCACGACGGGCAGGTCACTGGCGCCGGCGATTGCCCGCATGTGGCTCTCGATCCCGGCCTGCGACGGACGGTTGTAATACGGGCAGACGGCAAGCACCCCGGCGGCACCGAGCGCCTTGGCCTGCTTGGTCAGGTGTACCGAGTGGCGGGTGTCGTAGGTGCCGGTTCCGGCCACCACGGGGATCGTCACCGCTTCGATCACCGCGGCGAACAGCGACAGCCGCTCGTCGTCGTTCAGCGTTGGCGCTTCACCCGTGGTTCCGGCGATGACCAGACCATCGTTGCCGTGGTCCTGCAGATACCGGGCCAGCACCTTCGCGGTGTCGAGGTCGATCTCTCCGTCGCTGTCGAATGGGGTCACCATCGCGCTGAGCACGCGTCCGAATCGAGCCATGGTCGCAATCGTAGATGACGTGAGCAACCCGGTTACGGTCGATTCATGAAGCTCTGGGCGCTGCGATGTGGCGATCTGCGCACCGACATCGGCGGTCTGCTGACCGGCAAACAGCGGGGGGTGATGGGCGACGTCCCGGTGATGTGCTTCGCCGTCGACACCGGCGACGGGGTGCTGGTCTTCGACACCGGCATGCACGAAGCCTGCTGCGGCCCCGACCCTGCCAGGCACTTCGGGTCGATGTGGACGGCGTTCGAGATCCGCTGTCCGAGACATGCGCTCGTCGACGAGCGCCTGCGCCAAGCCGGCTACTCGGTCGACGAAGTCCGCTGGGTGGTCAACTCGCACCTTCATTTCGACCACGCCGGCCGCAATGCCGCGTTCCCGGTCGCCAAGCAATATGTGCGGGCGCGGGAACTGGCGTGGGCGTCGCAACGAGACGGCAAACCCAGCGGAGTGCTGGCCGGCGACCTCGCTGAACTGTCCGCCGAGCCGTGGGACTACGACGACGTCTTCGACCTCACGCCCGACCTCCGCCTGATCTCGACACCGGGCCACACCCCCGGTCACCAGGCATTGCTGGTGTCGTTCGGCGACGGACGCAGCTTCGTCTGCGCCGCCGACGCGGCCTACACCCTTCAAGCGTTCGCGGAGCACCAACCCACGGGCCGGCCGACCGACGTCGACCAGGCGCGCGCCAGCCTCCGCCTGCTCACCTCCCTCGGCGCCGAGATCCTCACCGCCCACGACATCGATCAGTGGCGCGATGTCGACGACGCCGAACTGATCCACTCCGCCTGACCGCCGAAGTGTGCAGGTTCGATGCAGACAGGTCGCAGCGAACCTACGCACTTCGCGACCGCAGCCGCGTTGGCACACCTCGGCGATCTTCTGCACGACGTCCGCTGGACGACGCTGCGCGTACCAACCCAGATAGATCAGCTCCCACCCGCACACTGCCGCCCGCAGATCGCGATCTTCATCCGCTTCTTCGCGCACCGGACCAAAGTGGAACTCTCGGCTGTGCCCCTCGATACCGAGACGCGCTGCGGGTATCCCGAGATCGACACGTGCGACGAACGCGCCGCTCTTGGTGCGGATGACGCACTGAGGAACGATCTCTGGGATGTCTGGATGTACGAGCAGGCCGCGCAGCAGTTCCTCGAACCATGACTCAGGCAGCGATCCTTCGGAGTTCCACCGACGAAGCGCACGAAGCAACACCCCGGTTCCCTCCTGGCCGGGCCGATGCAGTCGAAGCGCCGTCTGTTGGAGCCACAGTGGGCTGACACGGTGAAGTCGACGAGCCGAGATCAGCGCCCGCCAGACTCGATCCGCGGACTCGGTCGAGCCGAGGTCGGCAAGTGTCCTGGCCAACGTCGTGCACGGCAAGCCGTCGCGGAGATACCGATCCATTGGGTCGAGCATGGTGGTGTGGTGAACCACGATTCCGTCGGCGACGGAGGACGAGATCCGTCCCGGCCGCAAGACCGTCAACTCGGCGTCGGCGCCGCCGAAGCCATCGAGCGTGAACAGCCGGGCACCTGCGCCATTGCTGACCGAGCGGTCGAGCGGTGCCGGCAGCAGTAACGATCGCCAGCCGCTGCTCCCATGTCGCTGGGTAGCCACTGACGACGAGCACTCCTCGTGCAGGCTCGGTGAGCCAGCCACGCTCCTTGGCGATTCGAAGTTCTGGGGGTGTGAGTCCAAACGAGGCGGCCTGGCTGCGAAGAACGACGCCATGGCGAGAGGCCGCAAACTCCGCCATGGCCCGTAGAGGCCGAGCGGACATCTGGTGGAACCTATCCGCAACGCTGCTCCGACTCCCCCGATCACGACGAAGTGTGTACGTTCGGCGCGCACAGGCTCGTTTGAACCTGCACACTTCCGCCAGCCGGCGTCAACTGGGCAGGCGAGCCCACATCAGGATTCGGCGGAAGGGGAAGAAGTGGGGCTCGTGGACGCCGAGCTCGCTCAACAACTCGGTCTCGTATGCGGCGACGAACGCGTCGAAGGCTGCGGGGTCGAGCACCTTCTCGAAGCGGGTCAGCATCGTGCCACGGACCCACTCCACCACGTGTCGCGTGCTGGGGAGCAGGTGTGGGTAGACCTGCAACCGGACGTGTTGGCGTTCGAACCCGAGGTCGTGGAGGATCTCGGCGTAGACCTCCGGCCGCAACACGAAGGCCTGCACCGGGTCGATGGGCGGGCCGGCCGGGCCGAACATCGACAGGAATGGCTCTCGCTCGGCCACTCGCCGAGCGACGGCATGTGAGGGCATGTCGGCATTGGTCGGAACCTGGATGGCGATCTGTCCACCGTCACGCAACGCACGAGCCCAACGGGCGATCACGTCGGCGTGGTCGGGGACCCATTGCAGGCTGGCGGCCGCCAACACGAGATCGCAATCGCCTGCCGATGTCCACGAGCCGATGTCGCCGAACTCGAAGCGCACTTGGTCCGACGCGTGTTCAACGGTCCGGTCGAGCATCGCCTGCGAGTTGTCGATTCCGATCATCTCGTCGACACCGAGTTGCTCGGCGGCCAGCGCGGTCAGTTCGCCCGGACCGCACCCCAGATCGACGCCCCGCCTGATCGCACCGGGCTCGATCAGCGCCAGCAGATCGTGAAACGGCTGGGCCCGTTCGGTGGCGAATCGACGGTACTGCTCCGGGTTCCAGTCAGGCATGACTTGTATTGTACTTGTATCTACTGGCGGCGTGTCAAGCTGCTGGGCACCTCCGAGGCGCGGACCCATCGCGCAATGGAATATGGTCTGACAACCAGACCAGATCGAGGAGGCGACATGGCGAACACCGACGAGGACCATGCGCTGTCGGCGCTGCGCCGCGCTGCTGCAACGCTCGGCACACCGTGAACACCCCCTTCGCGCCGGTCAAGCGGCGAACCATCTCGTCGGAGATCCGCGACCAGTTGCTCGAGGCGATCCGCACGGGCGAGTTGCAACCGGGCAGTGCCGTACCCGCCGAGCGACAGCTCTGCGAGCAGTTCGGCGTCGCTCGGACCTCGGTGCGCGAGGCCATCCAGGGCTTGACCGCATCCGGGTACCTCGAGCGCCGCGGCAATCGACCAGTGGTGGCCGAGCGGCTGCCCGAGATCCGCCTCAGCGGCGACTCGGCGACGCTCGACGAGCGCAAGACCCTGATCCGACAACTGTTCGAAGTCCGCCGCACGATCGAGCCGGCAATGTCGGAGTTCGCGGCGCGCCGGGCGAGCGATTCCGAGCGTGCCGACATCGGCGAGCTCGCGTCGCGCTCGACCCAACAACTCGACGAGTTCCGAGCCATCGACCGCGCGTTCCACACCGCTATCTCGCGCGCATCGGGCAATCCGTTGCTGCAGGAGGTCTACGGCAAGACACTCGGCGCGCTGTTCGACTCGGGCGAACTGGCATCGTTGCTCTACGCCGAGATCAACCGCCGCGAGGTGGGCAACATCATCGCCTCGTCGACCACGGCGCACCGGGCCATCGCCGAGGCGTTGGTGGCCGGGCGCCGCAAGCAGACCGTGGCCGCAGTTCAGGCGCACCTCGACGACGTCGAACGCCACATGATCGATCGGCTGTTGTGATGACGACTCCGAAAGGGCCCCGATGGACCTGACCAACCAGTACTGCTACTTCTACGAAGACGACAAGTTCAACGAAACCGACCGAGCCGGTTTCCGGCGTCGGGTGATCAACGGCGAGCTGATGCAGCTGTGCTTCTGGCGGATCTCCGGCGGTGCGGGCGGGTCCGTGCTGCACCACCATCTGGAGCAGGAGCAGTTCGGCATCGTCGTGCGCGGCCGGCTCGACTTCCGCATCGGCGAAGCGGACGATCAGGCACGAGTCGTGCTCGGGCCCGGCGAGATCTACCTGGCACCGCGATCCGTCTGGCACGGCGACAGCGTGTTCATCGGCGACGACGAGCTCGACGAGGTCTGGATCCTCGACGTCTTCGCTCCCCCGCGAGAGGACCTGCGCAATGGCTGACAGCTCGACGGCACCCGATTGGCGCCTGGCCGTCGACATCGGCGGCACGTTCACCGACGTCGTGCTGATCGACGCCGCCAGCGGGCGCGTGATCGTCGACAAGACATTGACGACTCCGGCTGCGCCCCTCGACGGCGTGCGCGCCGGCGTTCGTCAACTGCTGGTCAAGGCCGGCGTCCACCCGGCCGAGATCACCGCCCCGATCGTGCACGCCACCACACTGATCACCAATGCGCTCATCGAGGGCAAGATCGGTCGCGCCGGGGTCGTCACCACCCTCGGCTTCGGCGACACCATGCTGATTCGCGACGAGCATCGCTACGACATGTACGACCTGCAGATCGAGTTCCCCAGCCCGCCGGTGCCCCGCGAGCGCGTGGTCGAGATCGCCGAGCGGGTCAACCCTGCGGGCGACGTGGTCGAGACGCCGACCGCCGCCGACCTCGACGCGATCGCCGAGGCGTTGCGGCACGCCGACGTCGAGGCCGTCGGCGTCTGCCTGATCAACGCCTACGCCAACCCGGCCAACGAACGTCTCATTGCCGAACACCTGCGCCGCGAGCTCGGCGTGCCGGTGTGCATCTCCGCCGAGATCTCGCCGCAGATCCGCGAGTACCCGCGGATGATCACGACCGCGTGCAACGCGGCCACCATGCCGGTGATCGGCCCATATCTCGACGAGCTGCAGAAATGGCTCGCTTCGGAGGGCTTCGGTGGATCGGTGTTGATGATGTTGTCGAATGGCGGTGTGGTCTCCGCCGACGATGCGGCACGGGCACCGATTCGCCTGGTCGAGAGCGGCCCGGCCGCGGGAGCGTTGGCCGGCAGTTGGTTCGCCCGGCGACTCGGCGAGGAGCGACTGCTCTGCTTCGACATGGGTGGCACCACCGCCAAATCGTGCCTGATCGTGGGGGGTGAGCCGGAGATCACCAACACGTTCGAGGTGGCCCGGATCTACCGGTTCAAGAAGGGCTCGGGCTTCCCCGTTTCCGTTCCGTCGGTCGACCTGGTCGAGATCGGCGCCGGCGGCGGCAGCCTGGCGCGCGATCGACGAACTCGGTCTGTTGAAGGTCGGCCCCGAGTCATCGGGCGCTGATCCCGGCCCGGCGTGCTATGGCCGTGGCGGCAGCAAGGCCGCGGTGACCGACGCCGATCTGGCCCTCGGCATGCTCGACGCCGGATACTTCCTGGGCGGCGACATGAAGCTCGACCTGCCGGCCAACGCCTCGGCTCTGCAGACCATCGCCGATGGCCTCGGACTGCCCGCCAGTGACACGGCGGCCGGCATTCACGAGCTGGTCAACCAGAACATGGCGGCCGCGGCCCGCATGCACGCCGTCGAGCAGGGCGAGGACCTCCGCGGTGTCACGATCCTGGCCTTCGGTGGCGCCGGCCCGATCCATGCATGCGGCGTTGCCGAGTTGCTCGACTCGCCGCGGGTGATCTTCCCGGTCAACGCCAGCGTGCTCAGCGCATTCGGCACGCTCGTGTCGCCGGTGCGGATCGATCTGGCCCGCTCGATGGTTCGCTCGCTGGCGGACATCTCACACGACGAACGCGACCAGCTGCTCGACGACCTCCGCGAAGAGGGCCGGCGTGTGCTGGCTGCAGCGGGCGTGCCGGGCGACCGCATCCGCTTCCGATACGGCCTCGACGCGCGGTACCTCGGCCAAGGCAACGAGTTGACGATCTGGGTCGGCGACGGCCTGCAGTGGCCCGTCACCGACGGCGAGGTCGTCGACCGCTTCGAGAGCGACTACCGGCGGATCTACGGCCTGACGATCCCCGACGTCGCCGTGGAGGCAGTGACATGGCGGCTGTCGGCCTACGCCAACGCCGACACCGTCGAGCCCGTCGCGATGCTCGGCGTCGATCACGGCAAGCCGCACACGTTCCGATCCGTTCGCTTCGACCGCATGGCCGCCGACCTCGACACTCCCGTCTACCGCCGAACCGACCTCGGTCGTGGCCAGCGGTTGACCGGGCCTGCAATCGTCGAGGAGCGCGAGACGACCACGGTCATCCGACCGAACTGGGTGGTCGAAGTCGCCGACGACGGCTCGCTGATCGCCGAGAGGAGCAACTGATGGCCTTCGACCCGATCGAGCTGGAAGTGTTGTGGCAGAGCCTGATCGCCACGGTGAACGAACAAGCCAGGGCGCTGCAGCGCGCTGCGTTCTCGCCCATCGTTCGCGAAGCCGGCGACCTGGCCAATGCGGTGTTCGATCAACGTGGCCGAATGGTTGCCCAGGCCGTCACCGGAACGCCGGGACACATCAACTCCCTCGCCAGGGCCGCGACCGCGGTGCTCGAGGAGTACCCACCCGCCTCGCTGGTCGAGGGCGACGTGTTGATCACCAACGATCCGTACAAGACGGCCGGGCAACTCCTCGATGTCACCGTGTTGTACCCCGTGTTCCGCGGCGGAAAGGCAATTGCGTTCTTCGGCTCGACGATCCACCACACCGACGTCGGCGGGTATGGCATCGGCGCGGGAGCCCGCGACGTGTTCGAAGAAGGCCTGTGGATCCCGATCTGCAAGTTGATGAAGGCCGGCCAACGCAACGACGACGTGTGGCGGTTCATCCTCAGCAACGTGCGCCAGCCCGATCACATGTCGGGAGATCTGCATGCCCAGATGGCATCGGGTGAAGTCGGCGCACAGCGACTGCTCAGCCTGTGCACCCAACACGGCCTCGACGACATCGAGGCACTCGCCGACGAGATCATCGAGCGCAGCGAGGCCGCGACGCGGGCCACCATTCGAGAGCTCCCGGCCGGCACCTACCACGCCAGCGCCGAGCTCGACCTTGCCGACGGCAGTCGCATCGACATCGTGTGCGC
The DNA here is from genome assembly GCA_963805445.1 of Ilumatobacteraceae bacterium. Taxonomy (GTDB): domain Bacteria; phylum Actinomycetota; class Acidimicrobiia; order Acidimicrobiales; family Ilumatobacteraceae; genus JAENVT01. The sequence continues at coordinate 214,171 of CAWDUI010000003.1, forward strand.
GATCACCGTCGACCCGGTCGCCGGCGAGATCCTGGTCGATTATGCGGGGTCGTCGGGCGCCAGCCCCTACGGCATCAACGTGGTGAAGAACTACACCCACGCCTACACCACGTTCGCGGTGCGATCGGTGCTCAACCCCGAGCTGCCCAACAACCACGGCAGCCTGGCGCCGATCCTGGTCGAGGCTCCCGTCGGGTCGATCGTCAACGCCGTCTCGCCGCAGCCGTGCACGGCCCGGCACGTGGTCGGCATGTTCCTGCCGAATGCGCTGCTGAAGGCTCTCGCCCAGATCAAGCCGGAGCAGGCCATGGCGGAAGGCAGCGGCGCCGTCTGGACCATGCAGGTGTCGGGGAACCACGACGACGGCCGACCGTTCATCACCGCGATGTTCACGTACGCCGGCGGCGTCGGCGCCCGCGCCCACAAGCCCGGGTTGTCGGCGTGTTCGTACCCCACGGGAGTTGCCGCAGTTCCCGTCGAGGTCGTCGAAGCATCGGCGCCGATTCGGTTCCACCGCAAGTCGTTGCGTGCCGGCAGCGGCGGTGACGGGCAGCAGGTCGGCGGGATGGGCCAGACCGTCGAGTTCAGCGTCGACACCACCCGACCGTGGCAGCTCAACGCCGTCACCTCGCGACTGGCCGTGCCGCCAGAAGGGATCTTCGGAGGCGAAGCAGGCGCGGCCGGCTCGTTCACCGTGAACGGTGAAGCGGTGCGCACCCAGCAGCGCATCACGCTGCAACCTGGCGATCGGGTCAGCCTCGAGCTTCCCGGCGGTGGTGGGTACGGCGCCGTGCCGAGCGCAGGTGGAACCTGATGACCGATCAGTCCGTACTGACCACCGAACTGTTGACCTCGTTCGACCAGTCGGTGCTCGACGTCGACCAGGCATGCACGCTTCCGGCGGAGTGCTACATCACCGACGAGTTCCTCGACTTCGAGCGACGTTCGTTGTTCGACCACGAGTGGCTCTGCGTGGGCCGCATCGACAGGATCGCCAACCCGGGCGACTACTTCACTGCAACGGTCAATGGCGAGCGGCTGATCATCGCCCGTGCCAAGGATGGGGTCGTGCACGCCTTCTCGGCGATCTGCCAGCACCGTGGCATGCAGATCGTCGACAATTGCGGCAACTGCGGCACGTTCACGTGTCCGTACCACCAATGGGTGTACGGCCTCGACGGGCGGCTGTTGGGCGCACCGGCGATGGAGCGCACGGCCGCGTTCACGAAGTCGGAATGGGGACTCCCCAACCTGCTGGTCGAGGTGTGGCTGGGCTTCGTGTTCGTCAACTTCGATCCAGCGGCCGAGCCACTGGCGCCGACGCTGGCGCGGCTACGAGCCGTTCCTCCAGCACTACGACCTGTCGAACGCGGCCAGCCCGGCCAGCTTCACCCTCACCGACCTTCCCTGGAACTGGAAGGTGATGTTCGAGAACTTCAACGACGGATACCACGCCAACCGTCTGCATCACACGATTCAAGACTTCTGCCCGAGCAACCTCGCCGCTTTCCCGGTCCCGTGGGACGACGCCTCCAACGTGATCTTCCGCACCAACGGCTACACCCACATCGATGGCGGCTTCAACGCCACCACGAAGGCGTTGCTGCCGGTGTTTCCCGAGCTGACCGAGGAGGAGCGCTGGCGTTCGACGTTCGCGCTCGTCCCTCCGACCCTGTGCCTCGGCACTGCACCTGACCAGGCCTTCTACTTCATCGTCACGCCGAAGTCCGCCGAGACGATCGACGTCGAGATCGGCTACATGCTGCACCCCAGCGCGATGGAGCATCCCATGTTCGAGCATCTCTTCGCGATGAGCGATGCCGGCGTGCAGGTCTTCGTGAAGCAGGACCAGGATGCGACCACCAAGGTGCAGCGCGGCATGCATTCGCGGTTCGCGGCGCGCGGCCGGTACTCGTGGCAGGAGGAGAGTCATGTGCAGTTCAACCGCTGGCTGGTGCAGCGCTATCGCAAGCACTGGCCGGTCGATGGGCACTCGTGATGCCTCCACGAACCTTGTCTAACCTCGTTGCCGGATGCATCCCTGCGGAAGGAGGGTCGCCGTGACCGAGCACAACGGCGGAGTGAGGATCTCGTTGATGCTGGCGGTGCCCGACGCGACTGCCGCGTCGGCCTGGTACCAGCGCGCACTCGGCGCAACGGAGCTGTGGAACCTCGGCTCGGTGGTGGGCCTGGAGGTCGACGGGGCGCCGTTCTTCCTCGGCGAGCCAGAAGCAAACGGATGGGCCTGCCCGTCGGCGCTCGGCACCACGACGGTGCGCGCCGAGATCTTTGTCGACGACCCCGACGAGGTCATCAGCCGCGCCGTCGACGCCGGCGCCGACGCCGGAGGGCACGACATCCGCGATCACGAGATGCCGTGGGGGCTGCACCGGCAGGGCGGCTTCGTCGATCCGTTCGGCCACATCTGGTTCGTCGGCGACCGCTCACCGCTCCAGCCACATCAACAGCGAGGCGACGACTCGATCTCTGACTAGAAGTGCGTACTTTCGAGGCGCACAGGTGTCAGCGAAAGTGTGCACTTCGCCGTCGACCCGTCGACCGCTCCTCACCCTCGGCCTCTAATCTTGGTGCATGGTTGCGCAGTTGAATCACACGATCGTTGCGGCCCGCGACAAGCACGAGTCGGCGACGTTCCTATCGGAGATCCTCGGGTTGCCGGCGCCGCAGCCGTTCGGCCACTTCTTGGTCGTCCCGACCGGGAACGGGGTCTCCCTCGACTTCGCGGACACCGACGGGGAGGTCGCCGGGCAGCACTATGCGTTCCTGATCACGGAGGACGAGTTCGACGAGGTCTTCGCCCGCGTGAAGCAGCGCGGCATCACCTATTGGCCGAACCCGTGGCAGGGCAACGAGGGCCAGATCAACCACAACGACGGTGGTCGTGGCTTCTACTTCGAGGATCCGAGCGGCCACTACCTCGAAGTGCTCGACGCGACCGTACGGCAGCGGAGAATGAAGCCACTCCAGCCATCACCTCGTTGGGCGCGATTTCGGTACTCCCACTACCGCAATCGAACCCGTTGAGCCTGGTCGGGCGCGCTGTGAGTACCAGCAATACCGAGATCGCGCCCGACCGGTCTCTTGGCGGATGCAGCGAGAGGCCGATCAGGCGCGTCCGGGCGCGCCCCGGACGTCAACTCACGCGGCGCAGCGCAAGCGTTGCCGAACGCGTCACTAGTCGGCGCGACGGATCCCTGGGATACTGCCGGCGATGACCGGAGATCGCGATCACACCGCCGAGAGCGTCACCGCGGTTCCCAGCGAAGGTGGCGTCGCCGTCTCGTACGTGCCGCCCGGCTCGCGGGTGGCGCCGATGGCAATCGTGCTCCTCGTCACCTCGGCACTGATCTTCAGCACCGGCGGGCTGTTCATCCGCAAGCTCGAGCATTCCCAGGCGTGGCAAACGGTGTTCTGGCGGTCGCTGTCGGCGTGCGTCAGCCTGGCCCTGCTGATCATCTGGCGCGAGCGCACCCACCCATTGCGAGCGGTTCTCAAGATCGGTCGCCCGGGTTGGCTCGTCGGCGTGGCATTCAGCGCCTCGTCGATCGGCATGGTCGTGGCGCTCACCCGAACCAGTGTCGCCGTCGTCCTGGTGATCTTCGCGCTCAGCCCGTTGGCAGCGGCCGTGATGGCCTGGGTCCTGATCGGCGAGCGTGTGCGCAACTACACCTGGGCCGCGATCGCCGTGACCGTGGTCGGTGTTGCCTTCATGGTTTCCGGCCCGGGCGCGGGCGGCTCGACATCGGGCGCTTTGATCGCCCTCGTCATCCCGTTGGCGTTCGGCTACGGCACCGTCATGATCCGTCGCCACTCCGAGATCGCGATGGCAGCAGCGATGTTGTTGTCGGCAGCGATCAGCGCTGTGATCGCCGCGCCATTCGCCCATCCCTTCGACATCACCCGCCACGATCTCCTGCTCCTGCTCACCTTCGGCTTCGCCCAACTCGGCATCGGCCTCGCCGTGTTCAGCATCGGCGCGGCGCGAGCGCCGGCGACGGATGTGGCCCTGCTCTCGATGCTCGAACCGATCATGGGCCCGATCTGGGTGTGGATCTTCGTCAGCGAGTATCCCGGCGTGCCGGCGCTCGTCGGGGGGTCGACTGTGTTCGTCGCCCTGATCGCCCACACCGTCTACGCCGCCTCGAGAGCAGGCACCAGCGAGGGTCTGCACGACGAAGTGGTCGACTCGACCGCGAGGGCGGCGTCGCCCACCGGGTGATGTTCAGCTGTTGTCGGCAGGGTTGACCGTCACACCCGGCGCGACGATCTTGTCGATCGCCGCCAGAACGTCGGCCGACAGGGTGACATCGGCCGCGGCGAGCAATGGTTCGAGCTGCTCGGGCGTCCGCGGACCGATCAACGCTGCGGTCACCGAGGGATTGGCGAGGGTGAAACCCGAGCGCCAGTTGCACGAGGGTCAACCCCGCCGCGTCGGCGACTGCAACCAGGCGATCGACCAAGCCACGCTTCTGTTGCCGTACGGTCTCGTCGCCGTGGTCGAAGTGGTCCGGTTCGTGTGCGGCCCGCGACTCCGAATCCACCGGCCCAGACTGGTACTTGCCGGTCAACCAGCCGCCGTTCAGCGGCGCCCACACCAGCACGCCGACGTCGTGTTGCTTGCACCAAGGGAGCACCTCGACCTCGGCCGCGCGAACGAGCACCGAGTACGGCGGCTGCTCGCTGGTCGGAATCGTGACACCGAGTTGTTCGGCTTGGGCGTGCGTCTCGTCAAGCTGCGCCGGCGAGAACGTCGACGTGCCGATCGCCCGTACCTTGCCGGCCGTCACCAGATCGTCGAACGCGAGCAACGTCTCATCGAGTCGGCGCGACGGGTCGGGCCGATGCATCTGGTACAGGTCGATGTGGTCGGTCTGCAAGCGGCGCAGGCTGTCGTCGCACGACTGCATGATCCAGCGGCGCGACAGCCCGCGCTCCAGCGGATCGCCGCTCATCGCATTGCCGACCTTGGTGGCCAACACCACCTCGTCGCGCCGGCCGGCCAGGGCTCGCCCAAGAAACTCCTCCGACGTACCGAAGTCGTAGATGTCGGCGGTGTCGAACAGGGTGACGCCTGCCGCCAGAGCAGCGTCGACCATGCGGTGGCAGGCCTGTACGTCGGTATTGCCCCACCGCCCGAACATCATCGTCCCGAGGGCGAGCGTGCTGACCTCGATCCCGCTCGTGCCCAACCGTCGGAACTGCACAGGTCAGGCCAGGCCGGCTTGGCGCTGGAAGACCAGGCTGTCCCAATAGTCGATGCGGTGGGCAATGAGGCCATCGCGGACGAAGAAGCGCATGACACCGCGCACGGCGATGTCCCGATCGTTGCCGTGGCGTGCAGTGTGTACGCCGCGACGACACGGTCGCCATCGGCGATGACGTCTTCGACGTCGTAGTGCAGCCCCGGCATCGACGCCAGGAACCCAGGCAGTCGCTGTCGATACTCGTCGATCCCGACGCACCCACTGCCCAGAGCCGCGGTGTGCTCGTTGACGAAGTCGTCGGTCACGAATGCCGCCACGGCATCGGGATCACCGCTGGCGAAGGCCGCCAGGTAGCCGACGCACACGGCGATCGGCGAGCCAGGCAACGTGCGTCACGACCCGTCCCCAGACCTCCTGCACCTTCTCGTACACGCCCTGATCGTACGAGAACTCGATCATGTTGCCATCGGGATCGGTCAGCGCACAGATGTACCCGATGGGCGGGCATCTCCTGCGGCGGCCAGACCAGGCAGCCCTCCGCGCCGCCCTTCTCGGCGACCGCGTCGACCTCCTCCTTGCTGGGCATCTCGATGCCGATGTGGGCGAACGGCGCCATGATCGGCTGCGGGCCCTTGGCCTGATCGCGGTTGAAGCTGACCAGCACGAGGATGAACGGCTTGTCGCCCTGGTCGCGGTGGCCGAGCCAGGCGCCCTAGCCGTCGGCATCCTCGCGCCGATCGAGCAGTCGAGCGGCGTGAAGCGCTCGTACCACTCGATGGTCTTGTCCATGTCGTTGCATGGCAACGCGATGTGCGTCCATCGCACCGATGGCGGATGCACGGCGCACTTGTCAGCGACTTCACTCATGGGTCCAGCCCTTCCGGTACGACGGGATCGGGCCCGCCCTTGGTCCACAGCACCACCGTGGTACCCCACGGGTCTTCGAACGCGCCGTTGAAGCCGTTGAACTCGGCCCAGTAGTGATGCCGCCACAGCTCCTTCGCGCCGAGCTTGACCGCCGTCTCGAGGATGCGTCTTCGCTGTCGTCGTCGCTGACAAGGATCCAGACCCGCGCAGTCCGGCCTTGCGTGGCGAGCGTGCGAGGTTCGACGCCGGCGGGGTCGGGATGCGGCCTGGCATTGGCGATGTTGTAGATGCCCATGTGCAGATTGCCGATCGTCGAATCCGTGCCGTCGGCCAACGGGAAGTGGCCGCCCGGCACGATGCGGTGGAACTCGCCGGTCGGCCGCCCCTCGACCTCCCATCCGAACACCTCGGCATAGAACTTCCCGGAAGCCTCGGGATCGTCGCACGGGAAATCCACGAAGATCAAGGTGTTGGGTTGGGTCAGGCGCGAACGTAGCATCGATGGACTGATGGTCTGACCGTCGGATGGCCTCTGCCGAGCACGAACTTCAACTGCCATTCACACTCCGTGTTACGGCGCTTTCGACTTCGAGAGTATGGTTCGACGACAACGGAATGGTCTGACCATCAGTCCGCGGACACAAGGGGGAGAACCGACGTGAAGAGCAAGCAATCCGGTCACCGAGTCAGCCGAGCGCTGGTCTTGTTGGCGGCGGCATCGATCGTCGCCGCAGCGTGTGGCAGCGACAGCAAGTCCAGCGACGCCACGTCCGCCCCGACGCAGCCACCAGCGACAACACCGACTGCGACGGAACCGCGGCAACCGAGCCCACCGCAACCGATGCGCCCGCAACCACCGCAGCAGCGGTCAGCGACCTCGACACCAACGGTGACGGCAAGGTCGTGTTCGGCATCGCTGCCGCCGGACCCGCCGATGACGGCGCCTACTACCAAGCGGTCGTCGACGCGGCCAAGACGCTCTCCAAGGAGAATGGCTTCGCCGACCCGATCGTGGTCGACAACATCCAGGCGGCCGATGCGGCGACAGCGATGGGCGATCTCGCCCAGCAGGGCGTCGATGTCATCATCGTCGGCGCGTCGGAGATCGCCGAGCCGCTCCCCGAACTGATTGCCAAGTACCCCGACATCTTCTGGTACTGCAACTGCGGTGCCGGCTTCCCTGCCAATCCGGGCCTGTCGCAGAGCACCGACGACGGCAGCGAGATCAGTTACACCGCCGGCTACGCGACGGGCCTGAAGCTGAAGGAGAAGGGTGGCGATTCGGTGGTGATCATCGGCTGCTGCGACCTCGGCTTCGAGAAGCAGGCCTACATGGCGTTCGAACTCGGACTGAAGGCCGTCGATCCGTCGTACACGCAGACCTATGTGCAGACCGGCGACTTCCCATTCGACTTCGACAACACGGCCAACGCGACCGCAGCGTTGCAGACGGCCATCGACAACGGCGTCGATGCGGTCTACCCGTACCTGGGCGGCGCTCACCGGCCGGTGGTGCAAGCGGCCAACGCCGCCGGGATGATCACGATGAGCGCCGGCTCGTCGAAGGTGTGTGAAAGCACCGAGGATCTCAAGTACGACATCGCCGTGAAGTTCGACGGCGGCGACTACGTCACGGCAGTCATGAAGAGATCATCGCCGGCACCTTCAAAGAGGGCGACATCAAGCAGTTCAAGGTCGGCGTCGACCCCGAGCCGGGTGCGGTGATCTGCAGCCCACAGCCGACCAGCAGGCGGCGATGGACGCCGTCTACAAGCAGATCGCCCGGGTGATCTCGCCGATGCGTTCGGCAAGATCGATGGCATAGCGTTTGCGCCGGGCTGACCTGCGCCAGTGACCCAGGTACCGATCACCCCGCCGGCGGGGACGCCGAGTCCCGCCGGCCGCGGAATTCATCGACATCTCCAAACGGTTCGGGCGCGGTGGTCGCCTGCGACCACGTCGATCTGGCGCTGTATCGCGGGCCGGATCCATGGCATCCTCGGCGAGAACGGCGCCGGCAAGTCGACGCTGATGAAGATGCTGATCGGCGTGATCCTGCCCGACTCCGGCCACATCCGCATCCAGGCGAGACGGTCAAGATCGTCGATCCGGTCGAGGCGGCGCGCCGCGGCATCGCCATGGTCCACCAGCACTTCAGCCTGGTCGAGCCGCTGACCGTGTGGGAGAACGTGGCACTGGGTGACATCGGCCGGCTCGATCCGCGGCAGTGCGGCGGCGGGTCGGGGAGATCAGCGAGCAGTACGGCTTGGAGATCGAGCCCGACGACCGCATCGCCGACTTACCGCGGGCATGCGTCAGCGAGTCGAGATCATCAAATGCCTGCGGCGCGACCCCGAGATCCTCGTGTTCGACGAGCCGACCTCGGTGTTGTCGCCGGCCGAGTCGCAGTTCCTGTTCCAGGCCCTTCGCCGGGTGGTCGAAGAGGATCGCAAGGCCGTGGCGCTGGTCAGCCACAAGCTCGCCGAGGTGATCTCGGCCAGCGACGAGATCACGATCATCCGCGACGGCAAGGTGGTCGATCAGCGTCCGACCGCAGGCTCCGATCCAGCACGCTCGCTCGGGCGATGGTCGGCCGCGAGGTCGTGCTGCGCAGCGACACGCGCGTTCGGTGTGCTCGACGATCCACGCGGGCTCCCGCGCCGAGGACGGCGGAGCCGGGCCGCGCTGCGGATCATGGACGCATCGGTCCACGGTCGCGACGGGCGGGTGCTGCTCGACGGCTCCACCTGGAGGTGCACGCCGGCGAGATCGTCGGTGTCGCCGGAGTCGAAGGCAACGGCCAGCGCACGCTCGGCGACCTGCTGTCGAGCCTGTGCCGCTCGACGGCGGCTACGTCGTTGTCGAGGGCCAGATCGTGGCCACCGGGCAAGCCGGAGCGATGGCGCGAGCAGGCGTCGCCGTGATCCCCGAGGATCGTCACGACAGCGGATGCGTGCTCGACTTCACCGTTGCCGAGAACATGTTCATCGCCGACCCCGAACGCGTCTCCCGACGCGGGCTGATGAACCGCAAGCGAGATGCTCGAGCGGCGCCCAGCTGATCGAGCAGTTCGACATCATGTGCGAGGGGCCGCGCTCCCGATGTGGTCGCTCAGCGGCGGCAACCAACAGCGCGTCGTGCTCGCCCGTGAGCTGTCGCACGAGCCGAGCGTGCTCGTCGCCGCGCAGCCGACCGCGGCCTCGACGTCGGCGCGATCGAGTACATGTCGTCGCAGATGCGCGCCGCTGCCGAGCACGGCGTCGGCGTGCTGCTGATCTCGACCGAGCTCGAGGAGATCCTCGATCTCGCCGATCGCATCGTCGTGATGTCGAACGGAAGGATCGTCGGCGAGATGCGACACGACGATGTCGACATCGCCGAGCTCGGTCTGATGATGAGTGGTGCCCATGAGTGACGTCGGCGAGCACATCGACACCGGCGCCGACGAGGACGAGGTCGCCTCGGCGGCCCTGCAACGATCGAAGTTCGGGATCACCGCCGAGGTGATCGGTCTCGTACGCGATCTGTGTGTTCGTCGCCCTCGCCCTTGCCGCGATCTGCGTCGCAGCAACCGGTGGATCGTGGACCAACGTCTACACGGCGATCCTCGACGGCAGCATCCGCAAGCCCGGCCGATGGGGACTGACCCTCGGCATCTCGGCGCCGATCTTGCTGGTCGCCCTCGGCACCATCGTCAACGGTCGTGCCGGCCTGGTGAACATCGGCCAGGAGGGCCAACTCGTGATGGGATCGTGCTTCGCCGCGTATGTCGCCGTTCGCCTCGGAGGGCCGGGCCCCTTCGTTCTGATCGTCGCCATGTTGTGCGGGGTGATCGGGGGCGCGCTGTGGGCAGGCATCGCCGGCGTGTTGCGGTACTACCGCAACGTGCCCGAGGTGCTGAGCACGTTGTTGCTGGGCACCGTGGCCGCCAACTTGATGGGCTGGGGATTGCGCAAGCCGTGGCTGCTGCTGGCCCCTGCGGCCGGACGCGCCAACCGCAACCAGGTCAGCGAACCACTCGCCACCGACACCCGAATCCCCAGGGTCACGTGGTTCGGCAACGAGTTCCCGATCAGCGTCCTGGTGGCGTTGGGTCTCACCCTGATCGTGTGGGTCGTGCTCGATCGCTCCGTGATCGGCTTTCGGCTGCGGATGCTCGGCCGCAACCCGAGGACGGCGCGGCGCTCCGGTGTGGCCGAGCGCCGCTACGGCATCGGGGCCATGCTGGCGTCCGGCGGCTTCGCCGGGCTGGCCGGCGGCGCGATGCTGGCCGGCGGCGACTTCGGGAACTACCAACTCGTCGCCAACTTCGGCGCGGGAATCGGCTTCGCCGGCCTGCTCGCCGCGCTCGTCGCTCGTGAGCGGGTCGTCATCTTGATCTTCGTGGCGTTCCTGTTCGGGTGCATGCGCACGGGTTCGGGGTTCCTGCGGGCCACCGGAGTGTCCGGTCGCATCGCCGACGTCGTGCAGGGTCTGCTGGTGCTGGCCATGCTGTTGCCGCCCGCAATCGTCTACGTCCGAGAGCGCCGCCGGGCGCTGGCCGCGGCGAGCACGAGGGTCTGACGCATGGGCAACTTCTTCTCGGCCCTCGGCGACATCGCCTCCAACGAGAGCGCCTATCGAAATGCCATCATCGCTGCCGTCGTGCTGCTGTTCGCCGCGTCGGGCGAGTTGATCGCCGAGAAGGCCGGCACGATCAACATCTCCCTCGAGGCGATGCTGCTCGCCGGCGCCTTCGCGGCAGCGATCGGTGTCGACGTCACCCACTCGACGGGGATCGGCCTGCTGTTCGCCGCAGTCGCCGGGCTGCTGGTCGCCGCAATCCAGGCCAACATGAGCCACCGGCTGCCCGCCGATCAGTTCGTCGTCGGCCTGGTTCTGAACGTGCTCGTGCTCGGTCTGGTCGGCTTCCTCACCAGTTCGATCAACCCGAAGTCGTCGGTCGTCGGTCGCTTCGAGATCCCGCTGCTGGCGCGCATCCCACTCGTCGGCCCGGCCCTGTTCGATCAGCCGTGGGTCCTGTACCTCGTCTACCCGGTGGTGCCCCTGGTGTGGTGGCTGATCTACCGCACACGCTGGGGTCTCGCGGTGCGCGCCGTCGGCGAGGACCCCAACGCGGCCGACGTCTCCGGATTGCACGTCAACAAGCTGCGCCGCCAGACCATCTACCTCACCGGGCTGCTGGCCGGGATCGGCGGTGGCTACTTCCTGTTCGCCCGCTCCGGCAGGTTCGAGGATTCGCTGATCGGTGGTCGCGGGTTCATCGCCATCGCCGCGGTGATCTTCGGCGGATGGACACTGAAGGGCACCGTCGCCGGCTGTGTGACATTTGGCCTGGTCGGCTCGTTCGTGCTGACGATCCCGTCACTCGGCTACCAAGCGATCGATTCGTCGTTCCTCGCCATGGCCCCCAACGTCGTCACGGTCGTGGCGATGGCCGTGTTCGCCAACCGCGTGCGCCAGCCGGGTGCGCTGGCCCGACCGTTCATCCGCGGCCTCAAGTAGGTCGAAGTTTCCGCTAGCCCAGCACCTGCTCCACGGAGAACTCGACGTTGTTGCCATCGGGGTCGGTGACGATGCAGATGTAGCCGACGACGTCGTTGCGGTACATCGGGCCCAGCAGCAGGCAGCCGTCCTCCTTGGCCATCGACGCGATCTGATCGACCTCCTCGCGACTGTCGAGTGAGATGCCGAGATGACTGATCGAGCGGAGAAAGCCGTATTCCTCCTTGATGTCGCCGGTGATGGCAGTCGGCAACTTGCCAGAGATCAGCACGATCACGAACCGCGCTGCGTCGGCGGTCACGTCGCACTGGTTGGCGAGCCACACCGTGCGCAGGCCGGAATCCGAGTCGAGACGCTCCTGGATCTTGACCAGGGTCGTGTAGCGCTCGTAGAACGCCATCGTGGCGTCCAGATCACGGACCGGTAGGGCGATGTGGGTGAGCAGTGAAGGAGGCGGGGCACTGCGATTCATCGGTCCAGCCTAGGTGCAGTACGGTCTGACCATCAGACCAGACCTGATCATCGCCGGGGGCGACGTGGTGACGATGAACGACACCCGCGAGGTGTTGCTCGGCGGGTCGGTCGTCGTGACCGATGGGATCATCGCCGCGGTCGGCTCGACCAGGGAGCTGCGCGCCGCGCACCCGCGATGCGACCGTGATCGATGCAACCGATTGCGTCGTCACACCCGGCATGATCAACGCCCACCAGCACCTGACGGGCGATCCGCTGGTGCGCAGTTGCATCCCCGACCTGCTCGCGCCGGGCGCGTCGATCTTCGAGTGGGCCGTTCCCATACATGCCCAGCACACGGCCGACGACGATGAATTGTCGGCCACCCTGTGCGCCATCGAGTGCGCCCAGAACGGGGTGACGACGGTGGTCGAGGCGGGTACCGTCGCCCACCCCGATCGCGTCGCCAAGGCGATGCACGCTGTTGGGGTACGAGGCACGGTCGGCACGTGGGGATGGGACATCGAGGAAGGGCCGTTCGTCGGCACGGCGACCGAGGTGCTCGATCGCCAGCGAGCCGTCGTCGACGCGCTTTCCCGCAGGCGGTCTCGTCGAGGGCTGGGTCACCTTGGTCGGCCACGATCTGGCCAGCGACGAGTTGCTGACCGGGGCGGCTGAACTTGCACGCACGATGCGCACCGGCATGACCATGCACCTGTCGCCCACGCTCGTCGGACCCGGAGAACTACCTGGCGCGCACGGGTCGCCGCCCGGTCGCGCACCTGCAGCACCTCGGCGTGCTCGGTCCGCACCTGTTGCTGGCCCACGGAGTGTGGCTCGACGACGAGGAGATCGACTTGGTCCTGTCGACCCGCACCGCGATCGCCTATTGCCCGTGGGCGTACCTGCGGCTCGGCCAAGGGGTCACTCGCGCCGGTCGCCATGCCGAGATCGTGGAGCGCGGCGGCCGGGTCGCACTGGGTTGCGACGCCGAGCAACGCCGGCGATGTCGCCGACATCCTTCGCGCCGCGGCGCTGGCCGCGGGGATAGCCCGCGACGCCCGCCTCGAGCCACAGCGCTTCGGGGCCCACCAGGCGTTCGAGATGGCCACGATCGCCGGCGCCGAGGCAATCGGCATGGCGGATCGAATCGGCTCGCTGACGGTCGGCAAGCAGGCCGACATCGTTGTGCATCGAAGCCAGCGACTGGGGATGGATGCCACGCGGCGACGTCGGGCTGCAACTGGTCTGGGGCACCGACGGTCGAACCGTCCGCGACGTCTTGATCGCCGGTCAACCCGTGATCCGCGATGGCCGATGCGTCACGGTCGATGCTCCTGCACTGCGCAACGAAGCGCGCGGACGGCAGCGTTCGTTGCTCGAGCGTGCCGGAATCACCGTCCCCCACGTGTGGCCGCAGATCGATGGTCGGTAGGGTCGCGTCAATGAACGGGATCCTGTGCGGCAGCGATGCGTTGGCCAACTCGTGGCATCCGGTCGCCCGATCGGTCGAGGTCGCGACCCAGCCGGTGGCGGTGAAGCTCCTCGGCAGGCGGGTCGTCCTGTGGCGTACCCCGTCCGGCGCAGTGCTTGCGGCTCTCGATCGTTGCCCGCACCGCGAGGCTCCCTGTCGGCCGGCACGGTCAGCGACGGTTGCCTCACGTGTGCGTACCACGGCTGGACGTTCGGCGACGAGGGCCGTTGCGTGCGCGTCCCGTCGGCCAACGAGGGCGTGCCGCCACCGCCTCGCGCCCACCTCGAGCCGTTCGGGTGCGAGGAACGATATGGGCTGGTGTGGGTCTGCCTCGGCACACCGTCGGCACCGATCCCGTGCATTACCCAGGAGACCGACCCGTCGTTCCGGCGCATCAACACACCGGTCGAGGTGTGGAACTGTTCGGCGACGCGCATGGTCGACAACTTCCTCGACATCACCCACTTCCCGTTCGTCCACGTGGGCACCTTCGGGCGCGCCCAAGACACCCTCGTGCCACGCTTCGAACTGCAGCCGCTCGACGACGGGTACTTCGGCTACCGCTACAGGTGATGGCCAACAACACCACGGGCGCCCTCGTCAGCGGCCAGACCGAGCAGGTCGTGCATCGCGTGATGACGTCGGGGTTCAGCCTGCCATTCGTCGTGCGCAGCACCATCCAATACGACTCAGGGCTCGAACACGTCCTGCTGCTGCTGTCCACGCCGATCGACGACGTCACCTCGTACTTCACCTTCGTCGTGTGGCGCAACGACGACTTCTCGGTGTCGGCCGAGGAGATCATTCGATTCGACCTGGCGATCGGCGCCGAGGACAAGCACATGCTCGAACAACTCGACGGCGTGCTGCCGCTCGATCACACCACGCTGGTCAGCGTGCAAGCCGACAAGTGCAGCGTCGAGTGGCGCCGCCAGCTGGCCGACTTCCTCGACACCCCGAGCCCGCCGGCACGGTGACACAGCCGGCGGCAAACTTGTGGTCCAGAGGAGTCCGTCGATCTCGAAGGTCAGTGCTCGGTGAAGTCGCGCACGCCGCGTTCGCTCGCCACTGCGGTGGTGACCGCCGGACCACGTGAACTCCGGAAATGTCGACGGCGGCGGGAGATCTAAGATTCGGCGTTACGACCGAGATGCGAGACAGTTCGTCCGCGGGTAGCCCGACGCGGATAGGACGCGGACCAACGTGTCGGGCTTCCATCTCCTCGACGCTCGGAGAGTTGGCGGCGGAACGCGGGGCCGCGCGATCTTGGTCGAGCAACTTCGCCTGACGCCGATCATGTTCGAGCTGGGTGCTCGGCCTCATCCACCCCAAATGCTCTACCGGTCCTACCTCGCTCAGTCCGACATCTTCGTCGGGATCTACGGCAGCGCTACGGCTGGGTGGCGCCCGACATGGAGATCTCCGGCTTGAGGATGAGCTCGTGCTGTCGGAGGGCATGCCCCGGCTGGTGTACGTCAAGCGGCGGCCCCGGACATGGAGCCCCGACTGGATGAGATGCTGGGTCGGTTGGTCGACAAAGGCGCGTCGTACAAACCATTCGTGGACGCAGCCCAACTCGGCGAACTGCTGCTCGACGACCTCGCTCTGCTGCTCTCCGAGCGGTTCGAGCTGCGCAGCGGTGCTCCGTCGACGACGAATCGCCGCTGGAACCTGCCCGCTCCGACATCGACGTTCGTAGGTCGCCATGCGGAACTGGCGGATCTGGGATCTTGCTCGCCGACGACGCGGTCCGCCTGATCACCTTGACCGGACCGGGAGGAACTGGCAAGACAAGACTGGCGCTCGAGGCAGCACAAGCTGCGGGAAGACACCGTGAAGACGACGTGGTGTTCGTCGATCTCTCTGCGGAGCGCCATCCCGACGACGTGTTCGCAGCAATCGACCGCGCGCTGGAAACTGGCGGCCATGCCGGCCGCTCACCTCTGGCGAGGGTCGAGCACGAGTTGGGTGAGCGTCGCATTCTGCTCGTCCTCGACAACGTCGAGCAGGTCACAACGGCCGGCCCGGGTCTCGTCGAGCTGCTCGAGCACTGCCCCGGCGTGAAGATCGTCGCCACGAGCCGCGAGGCGCTCCGGCTCAGCGTGGAGCATGTGTTCCCGGTGCCTACGTTGTCGCTTCCCGTCGCCGAGGGCAGTCTCATCTCGCTGGAGGATGTCTCGCAGTCGGAGGCTGGACGGTTGTTTCTCGAGAGGGCCGCTGCGGTCGGAGCGGGTTTCGTGCCGACGGCCGAGGACGCCGCTGACGTGGCTGCCATCTGCCACCGTCTCGACGGTCTGCCGCTCGCAATCGAGTTGGCAGTCGCCCGGCTGACGCTCTTCTCGGTTGGCGAACTGCGCTCCCAACTTGACGTGCTGGCTCGACCTGCTCACCGGTGGAGCCCGAGATCGGCCCGACCGCCAGCGGACACTGCGAAAGGCAATCGAGTGGAGCGACGAGCTGCTCGACGACGAGGAGCGAGCGATATTTCGGCTCCTCTCGGTCTTCTCGAACGCGCGCCTCGAGGACATCGAAGCGACGCTGCGAGGGCTCCCCGCCGTTCACGGGATCGACGTCGTGGAGACGATCACCTCGCTGCGTGGACAAGAACCTCGTACGAGTCACGCACGGGGATCATCGGTCGCCGCGGTTCTCGATGCTCCAAGCAATCCGCGAAGACGCTCGAGAGCAACTCGCTGGATTCCCCGAGTTGCAGGTGTCGATACGCGAGGCGCATGCGGCGTGCTACACAGCCGTGGCCCTCGATCTCCACCGACGACTCACCTACACCGACCGCGCAGCGGTGCTGGCAGCGCTGGGTGCCGAACTCGGAAATCTGCGGACGGCTTGGGAATTCTGGGTCGAGCGGCGAGATGTCGCCCGGCTCGACGATCTTCTCGCTCCGCTCTGGGGTTACCACGAGGCCCGTGGCGACTACAACGCCGCCATCGTGTTAGGAGAAGACCTACTGCACACGGTCACCGAGCTGCCGGACAGCCGGGAACGACAGCACGATGAACTCGCCCTGCGTGCCACCCTCGCTCGAACGCGGCTGGTCGTCCGCGGTTTCACTGCAGATGCCGAGCGGGCAATGGCCGAAGCACTGCAACGCTTCGAGGACTCCCAGGATGCCCGCCGACGCTTCCCCGCCCTCAGAGGGCTGGCGTCGCTGCAGCTCTGGCGATCGGATTTCGAGCAGGCCGCCGCAACCGTTCACGAGCTGATGGCCATCGCCGAGGAGGAACGGGAACCCTCGCTCTTGATGGAGGCGCACCTCATGTCCTGCATCAGCACCAATTGGGTGCTCGATGTCCAGGCCGCCGTGAACGACGCCGACACAGCGGCCGCGGATTTCGAAAAGATGCCCTCGGGCTTCGTCGAGTTTCGCGTCGGACCAAATCCGGGCGTGGTCACCAATGCCGTCGGAGGACTGCTGCGATGGGAGGCTGGGCTCCCGGAGACTGCCGCGTCGTGCATCGAACACTCACTCGACCTCGCCGATGAATTGGACCACCCGTACTCGCAAGCCTTCGAGCTCCACCACGCGACACTCCTCGACCTGTGGCGATCGGACCTGACCTCGGCCCGGGCGCGGGCCGAGGATTCGATGCGCCTGGCCGACGCCCACGGCTATGCGATCTGGGCAGCCTTGGCGCAGATATTCCACGGGGCAGCGAACGCGAGGGCCGGCAATCGCGATGGATTGGCGGAGATGGAGGAGGGCTTCACGTTGTACCAGCAACTCTCGGCGCCGCCGGTCTTCTGGCCGGAAGTGCTCGTGATTCGGGCCACAACCCACGCAGCTGGGGGCGACGTCGACCGCGCCCCTCGCATTGATCGAGGAGGCCTCAGCGAGCGTCGGCAATCGCCTCCACCCGGCATCCGCCGACATCGCCATCGCCCACGGCGATCTTCTCAGCGCTGCACCCCGACTCGACGCTGTTGCGGCGGAGGCGCACTTCGGACGGGCCGCAGCGCTCTCCGCCGAGCGTGGAGCACGGATGCCGGAGCTCCAAGCCCTCACTCGGCTCGCCACGATTCGTCGCGGACGTTCGGGCGGAGACGCCACCCTCCAACGGCTGCGCGAAACTCTACGAGACGTTCACCGAGGGGTTCACCACCCCACCGCTTCTCGCGGCAGCCGCCACCCTGGGAGACAACTGACGCAGCCAGCCTTCACTGCAACACCAGTCCGACGGCCAGGCGACATCGAGACCATCCGCACAGAGCTGGAAGCTCTGGCAGATCGACTCATGGTCGACATCGATGTCGAGGACTGATCGCCTGCTGGTCAGATGGCGGCGGGGGCGTCGACGCCCAACTCGAACTTGAGGTATTCCTCGCCGGTGTCTTCCCAGTCCTCGAACTGGATGACACCCATCTCCTCGAAGCGGCGACGCAGCCACTTGTCGTTGCGGTCGAGCAGGCCGAGCTTCTTGCAGTTCGGCACGATCTTGGAGAACAGCATCGACTGGAACACCTGCCGGGTCGGATCCTCCAGCACCAGCGGCACGATGTCGCGCACCTTCACCTCCATGCGCTCCCACACCTCTTGCTGCATGAATCGGTCGCGCATGCGAATGGCGGCCTCGAAGGCGAA
Source organism: Ilumatobacteraceae bacterium (assembly GCA_963805445.1). Taxonomy (GTDB): domain Bacteria; phylum Actinomycetota; class Acidimicrobiia; order Acidimicrobiales; family Ilumatobacteraceae; genus JAENVT01. The sequence goes on from CAWDUI010000003.1 coordinate 232,292, forward strand.
CTCCTGGCGGTCCTTCATCTCGGCATCGCTCAGTGAGTCGTAGACCTCTTTCAGCGACAGCACACCGAAGGCCACGTGGCGGGCCTCGTCGCTCATCACGTACCGCAGCAACTGCTTCAGCAGCGGCTCGTTGGTGAACTGGTGCATGAACCCGAACGCGGCCAGCGCCAGGCCCTCGACCATCACCTGCATGCCCAGGTACGTCATGTCCCAACGGCTGTCGTTGACGATGTCGTCGAGCAGCATCCGCAGGTGCGAGTTGATCTGGTACTTGCCACCCAGCTTCTCATCGAGATAGCGGGCGAACACCTCCACATGGCGGGCCTCGTCGACGACCTGGGTGCTGGCGTACAACTTGGCGTCGTACCACGGCACGGTCTCGACGATCTTGGCGGTGCACAGCAGCGCACCCTGCTCGCCGTGCATGAACTGGCTGAGGCTCCAGTTGCGGCTCTCGACGCCGAACTCGAGCCACTTCTTCTCGTCCCACTTCTCGACCGGTGTGCCGATGTAGATCGACGCGTCGATGCCGGTGCCGATCAGCGCCTGATCCTCGGCAACCGTCTTCTCGACATCGACGTCGGTGTCCCACGGCAGATCGGTGGTGGCGTTCCACTGCCCGACCTTGGCCTTCTCGTACAGCTTGCGCAGTGCCGGGCGGCTGAGCGAGTAGTCCCACGTGAAGATCGTGTCGGCGTTGTTCTTGACGATGTGGGCGATCTCGTCCGGGTCGTGGGTGGGGATCGCCAAGATGGCCTCGATGTCGTTGATCTCGGCTCGGCCGATGATCGACTCGTTGTCGTTGTGGGTGACAGTCATGGTCAGCTCCTCGTGATGGATGGCGCGAAGGCCGGCAGGATGAAGGTTCGGATGAAGGTTCTGGCCGAGTCGGGCTCACCGAGGTCGACCTGATCGGAGGGTGCAAGGAAGTAGCTGATGACCAGTCGGGACAACAGCTCGACCAGCCGGGCGGCCTCGGGGCGCGGCAGGTAGCCGTCGACCAACGGCACCAGGAACACGGTCGCCACCCGGATGATTCGAGGGAGACCGTCGACGGTGAGCTCGCCGAGGATCTCGCCGGGCTCGGAGGCCAGCATCATCGACAGGTGTTGATCGCCGCGCAGCTCGGCCATGGCGTGCACGACGCAGCGCACCAGCAGATCCTCGAAGTCGGAGGCGCCGTCGAGGTGGGCACTCAACCGGGTGAAGAAGTCCTCGATGTCACGGACCCGCAGCGCCTCGAACAAGACGTCCTTGCCGCCGGGGAACATGCGGTAGAGGGTGGCCCGAGACACGCCGGCCTCGGTGGCGATGTCTTCGATCGTGACCTTGGCCAGGCCCCACCGCTCGCAGCAGAACTTCGCCGCGTCGAGGACGCGCTGCTCTGCCGGGTCAAGACTCATGGGTGAGACGATAAGACACTTCGTGTCTCAGTGTCAATAGGTCGGGCGCACCACTCCCGCAAAAGACCTGGTCACAGCCTGCCGGCGTCGATGATCCGCTGCACGAAGGCCCTGGTGCGGTCCTCCTGTGGGTCCTCGAAGATCTGCGACGGAGGGCCCTTCCTCATGGATCACGCCTTCGTGCAGGAAGCAGACCTTCGACGAGACCTCCTTGGCGAACCCCATCTCGTGGGTGGCCAGCATCATCGTCATCCCGTCGGCCGCCAGGTCGCGCACGATGTTCAAGACCTCGCCGACCAATTCGGGATCGAGCGCCGACGTGATCTCGTCGAGCAGCAGCAGATGGGGCTCCATCGCCAGAGCGCGCACGATGGCAACGCGTTGTTGCTGACCCCCCGACAACCGGTCGGGATACTCCTTGGCCTTCTCGTCGAGCCCGATGCGCTTCAGCAAGGCGATGCCGCGCTCCTCGGCCAACTCGCGGGACAACCCGAGCACCTTGATCGGCGCCAGGCAGACATTGGCCAAGACGCGTCATGTGCGGGAACAGGTTGAAGCTCTGGAAGACGATGCCGACCTCTCGACGCAGGGCGTCGACATCGATCCCCCGCCCACTGACCCGGTCACCGCCGAGACGGATCTCACCGCTGTCGACGGTCTCCAGTTGGTTGATGCACCGCAGCATGGTCGACTTGCCGCTGCCCGACGCCCCGATCAGGCAGACGACCTGGTGCAGTTCGACCTCGAGGTTGATGCCGCGCAGGACCGGATTGGTGCCGAACGTCTTGTGCACATCGTGAAGTTCGAGGAAAGCCATCAGCTAGCGCCCAGCCAGTGTCTTGGCTCGTTGACGGCGAATGAGTGCGTCGAGCCAGCGAGTGAACGGGATGGTGACCAGCAAGAACAGCAGTGCGGCCATCGAGTAGGCGGCCAGCGTGCCTCTGGAGTTGTTGATGAATCGGGCCCGGCTGACCACCTCCAACATGCCGAGGACACCGATCAGCGCGGTGTCCTTCTGCAAACCGATGAAGTCGTTGAGCAGTGGCGGGATCACTCGTCGCACGGCCTGCGGCACCACCACATGGCGCAACGTCTGGGAATAACTCAACCCCAGCGACCGGGCGGCAGCAGTCTGGCTCCAATGCACCGATTCGATACCGGCGCGATAGACCTCCGAGACATAAGCACCGTAGGTCAAGCTGAGGGCGATGATGGCGTACTGGACGTCGGAGAAATCGCCGACGATCGGCACCTTGGCTTGGGCGAGGCCGAGCCCGACGATGTAGATCACCAGCAGCGACGGGACCCCACGAAAGACATCGACGTACACCGTCGCCAAGAATCGGATCGGTCCGCACGCGGGCCCGGGCAGCAAACGCATCACGGCGACCACGAGCGCCCACACCAACACGATGACCTCGGCGATCATGAACACCTGCACGTTGATCCAGAACCCTTTGAGCAGCGACCACCATGCGCTCTGGTCGGTCATCGTCGACCAACCGAAGAACACCCGCGAGACAGCGTGATGGTTGGCGAGGAGCAGCCAGGCGATGAACGCGAGGATGTACACGGTCAGGCCGATGCCGACCGAGTACCACGCCCAATCCCGGGCACGCTCGCCCTCGCGTCGGGCTGATTCGATCTCACCCCCGCGGGCAAGCCTGGTTGCGCGGAGGGAATGCACCATCGAAGGCACGCCGGCAGGAGGGAACAGAAGAGCGACGGACGCCGCTTTGCGGTATGTCAGCACCCGGCCCACTCGCCGCGTGGCGAGTGGGCCGGCCACCCCGGAGTCGCTCAACCCAGGCTCACACAGGGACTTCGACGAACGGAACTGTCGACGGGATCGCCGCCGAGGTACTTGGCGATCAGGGCGTTGATGGACCCATCGTCGATCAGACCTTGGATGATCGGATCGAAGATCGCCTTCTTGCCGTTGCCCTTGCCGAAGATCGCGCCGTATTCCTCGCCGGTCTTGAACTGGGCGACGACCTCCTGCTTGCCGCCCGACTGGGCTGCCTGGCCGAGGTTGATCGGGGTGTCGATCATGACGCCGTCGACCTGGCCGGCCGACAGCGCGGCATACGCAGAGGCCAGATCGGGGAACGCCTTGACGTTGTCGAGCTTCCAGCCCGGAACCTCTCCCGAGGTGATGTAGTACTCGGCTGTCGTGGATTGCTGGACGCCGATGGTCATCTTCTTCATGTCTTCCCAAGACGCCACCGCCGTTCCCTTGTTGACGAGGAGGCCCTGATCGCTCTTGAAGTAGCCCACTGAGAAGTCGACGACCTTGGCACGGTCGTCGGTGATGGTCACCTGCGACAGCACGATGTCGTAGCTGGTGGGATCGATCTGTCCGGCAACGATTGCGTCGAAGCCCTCGTTGCGGAACGACATCGTCAGGCCACATTTGGCGGCGAGCATGGTGGCCATGTCGTACTCGATGCCGCTCTTGATCGCATCGGGGTCGACCTCTTCTTTGCTGGTGCCCCAGAAGTTCGGGCCGGGGAGACTGGTGACCACAGCTGAGCACGCCGGACTTCACCGGCTTGCAGTCAATGGTCGTGGCGGTCGTGCCGCCGGGCGCTGCGGTGTCTGCCGCGGCAGGTGTCTTGGTGTCGCTGCCACAGGCGGCGACCAGCAAGCCGGCCGCCATCAGGCCGGCGATCAGTCGGGTTGTCTTCATGAGTGATCGTTCTCCGGTTGTTCACGTCTGGGCGGCGGAGGCCGCGACGGACACGGTAGTCCAGACCGAGCCGTCGCCGAATCCCTGTGACGGCGCACCGGCCGCGGCGACCTCATCGTTTAAGGTGCCAGCACGATGGACACCGCGGCGGCAGACGAAGTTCTCGAGCCGCACCAGCGAGCCGCCTACGGGCCGTTTCTCCTCGTTGTGTTCGTCGGCCTGGTCGTGTGCACGAACATCGCCAACATCGTCTTTGCCCGCTGGGTGAAATCGCAGCCGGACCAACTGATCATGCTGTCGTCGCGCAATCGGTACCTGATCGGCGCGGTCGGCGCAGGGATCTCGCCGTTGTCCTACGTCGTCATTGCAACAGTTCGCCTCACGTTGGCGGCCGCCGTGTGCCACTTCCTCGGGCGGGCCTACGGCGACCACGCTCTCCGGTGGTTCACGCGATTCCTGGGGATGACGACCGAAGCCGTCGACCGCTTCGAACAGCAGTACCGCACTGCGGAGTGGGTGCTCATCCCCATTTTCGTGGGCAGCAACATCGTCTTCGTGCTCAGCGGAACGGTGCGGACCCGGTGGCGGCGCATCCTGCCGCTTCTGCTGGCGGGGATCGCCGGCCGTTTGGCCCTGCTGTGGTGGCTCGCCAAGCAGTTCGAGTCGCAGGTCAAGTCGGTGATCGACTTCCTCCAACGCTTCCAGTTGCCGATCATCATCGGGTCCATCGTGCTGGTCGTGCTCACCAACGTCGCCAACTTCCGCAAGGGGCGAACCTAGGAAGCAATCCGTGATCGTGGCAAGCAGCAGCGCCGCTTCGCGGTTTCGCAACTCCGCGTAGAGACCGGTCCGCGACTCGGGCCTGACGAACCGCTCACCGACCGGGCGGCTGGAGACCCTGCACCGGCCTCTGGTAAACCAGTGACATGGCTCAGACTGCACTCGGGGGAAACCCCGTCAACACCGTCGGCGACCTTCCTTCGGTTGGTTCGAAAACCCCGTCGTTCACCGTCACCAAAGCGGACCTCTCCGACATCACGCCGGCCGACCTGGCCGGCAAGCGCGTGGTGCTGAACATCTTCCCCAGCATCGACACAGCGACCTGCGCGGCAAGCGTTCGCAGGTTCAACGAGCTTGCCGGCGGCCTCGAGAACACCATGGTGCTCAACGTGTCGGCCGACCTGCCGTTTGCCCAGGGTCGCTTCTGCGGCGCCGAGGGATTGACGAACGTCGACAACGCGTCGACCTTCCGGGGCGGCTTCGGTTCATACGGCCTGACGATGGCCGACGGGAAGTTGGCCGGGTTGATGGCCCGCGCGGTCGTGGTGCTCGACGAGAGCGGCACCGTGCTGCACTCACAACTGGTACCCGAGATCGCCCAGGAACCCGACTACGACTCGGCGATCGCTGCTCTCGGCTGATCACATGCCCAGGAAGGCGTCGAGCCCCACCGTCACCCCTTGGTGGTCGGCGATGTGCTTGCACGCCAGGATCACGCCGGGGATGTAGCTGACGCTGTCGTAGCTGTCCTGGCGGATCGTCAGGGTTTGCCCGGCCGCACCGAGGATCACTTCCTGGTGGGCAACTGCCCCGCGCATTCGCAACGAATGCACGCGGATCCCGCCCGGGCCCTCGCCGCCTCGGGATCCGGAGTAGGCCTCGTGCTCGGTCTGATCGGCCGTCCACTCCCCCGACGCCGCTGCCATCCGTCGCGCTGTGGCGATGGCCGTTCCCGAGGGAGCGTCGATCTTGCCCTCGTGATGCATCTCGACGATCTCGGCGCTGTCGAAGTACGGCGCGGCAAGCTCGGCGAACCGCATCATCAGCACCGCACTGATCGAGAAGTTGGCAACGATCACGCAGTTGCTGCCGCTGAACTCGGTGCGGAAACTCTCGACGTCGGCGTCGCTCAGGCCGGTCGTGCCGACGACGGCGTGCATGCCGTGCATCGCCAACCAGGGCACGGTCACACGCGCAGCATCGGCGTTGGTGAAGTCGACGACCACCTCGCAGCCGGCATCCGCCAGCGACCGGAGGTCGCCGGTGAGGCTCACACCGTTGCGCAATTGACCGACCGCGTTGCGATCGATCGCGGCGACGAGGTCGAGGTCGGGATCCAACTCGACTGCCAGGCAGACAGCCCGACCCACACGTCCCCCGGCACCGACGACTCCGACCTTTGTCTGCGACATGCAGTTGACCGTAGCCGCGTCAGCCGGCACGCCTTCGGCCTACCGTCTCACCCACGAGTCGGTCAGGCAGCGGGTCCGACAGTGACCACGATGGGATCAGAGGTGAAGACGCGATCGATCGTGCGCTTCACCGCCGTCTGATCGACGGCCGCCCATCGAGCGACCTGTTCGTCGATCGGGCGGATCGACCCCGTGGTGATGAGCTGGCCGCCGTTGCGGGCCATCCGGGCGCCGGTGTCTTCCAGACCGAGTTCGAACGCGCCGGTGAGGTACCCGACGGCGACATCGAGCTCGTCGTCGGAGATGCCGTCGCTGGCCAGGCGGTCGAGCTCGGATCGCATCAGCGCGACGACCTCGTCGCCGTGCTCGGGCTGCGTGCCCGCGTACATCTGGAACGCGCCGCTGTCGGCGTACGCCGAGACGCCGGAGTACACCGAGTAGGCCAGGCCACGACGCTCGCGGATCTCTTCGAACAGCCGGCTCGACAGGCCGCCGCCGAAGACGTGGTTGACGACGTCCAGTGCTTCGCGATCGTCATCACTTCGGGCCAGCGAACGACCGCCCATCACGATGTGCACCTGTTCGGTGTCGTCGTCGATCGAGTCGTGGGTGCCAACCGCGTCGGGGGCTTGCCGAGTGGGACGGTGACCGGTGGTACGAACCTCGGCGAACGCGTTCGAGACCAGCCGCAGCGCCTCGTCGTGCTCGATCGGCCCAGCCAGCGAGACGACCATCGACCCGGCGTGGTAGTGGGACTCGAAGAACTGCCTGACATCGGTCGCCGTGGTCGACTGCACGGTCGCTCGATCCCCAGCGGTCTCCCGACCGAGCGGATGCCCGGCGAAGAGCTGGGAGACGAACATTCGATGGGCGACGTCGTCGGGCGAGTCGTCGTCCATCGCCAGTTCTTCCAGGATCACCAAGCGCTCGCTGTCGACGTCGCTCTCGCGCAACGCCGGCCGGATCAAGACATCGCCCAACAGGTCGACACCGAACACGGCGTGCCGTGCCGGCAGCCGGCAGTAGTAGGCGGTGTACTCCTTGGCGGTGAAGGCGTTGAAATCGCCGCCGACACGATCGACCGAGCGTGAGATCTCCTGCGACGTGCGGGTGGGGGTGCCCTTGAACAGCAGGTGCTCGAGGAAGTGGCTGACGCCACTGAGTTCCGCTGGCTCGTCGCGCGAGCCGACACCGACCCAGACACCGGTGGCCACCGACAACGCGCCAGGCACGTGTTCGGTGGCCACGGTGAGGCCGGATTCGAGTTGAGTGATCCGCAAATCGGTCAACGAGGCAAACGCTTCAATCAGCGATGGCGACGCGGGCCGCGGTTGCGGGCACCGCCGCGGTCGTCGCGACGCGGGCCACGATCGCCGCTGCGATCTGCAGCACCACCGCCGGCTTCGCCACCGGGGCCGAGATCGCCGAGCTCGCCGGCGAGCTCTGCGTCGAAGGCATCGTCGAAGCTGACGGCAACCGGCCGGTCACCGACAGCGACGGGATCGCCCGAGCCCGACGAAGGGGCCGACGCCGCCGGAGCGGAGCCACCGTCACCGTTCGGGAACGGGTTCCACGAGGCGCCAGGGGTCAAGCTGACCTTGCCCTTCTCGTCGATCTCCTCGACGATCACCTCGATCTCCTGGCCGAGCGTCAGCACGTCTTCGACGTTGTTGATGCGCTTGCCCTTGCCGAGCTTGGAGATGTGCACCAAGCCGTCGCGCCCGGGAAGGATGTTGACGAACGCACCGAACTTGGTGACGTTGACCACCCGACCCAGATACGTTGCCCCGACGTCGGCCTTCGGCGGATCGACGATGGCGAGGATGCGTGCTTTCGCTTCCTCCATCTTCGAGGCCTCGACTGCGCCGATCGTGACGATGCCAACCGAGCCGTCGTCGTCGACTGCGATGTCGGCGCCGGTCTCTTGCTGGATGGTGTTGATGACCTTGCCCTTCGGCCCGATGACTTCACCGATCTTGTCCATGGGGATGGTGATCGAGATGATCTTCGGAGCGGTGGCGGCAACCTCGGCACGGGGCTCGGCGATGCAAGCGTTCATGTTGGCGAGGATGTCGGTACGGGCTTCCTTGGCCTGATCGAGGGCGGCGGCCAAGACGTCGGCAGGGATGCCTTCGATCTTGGTGTCCAGCTGCAGAGCCGTGATGAACTCGGAAGTCCCGGCGACCTTGAAGTCCATGTCGCCGAACGCGTCCTCGGCACCGAGGATGTCGGTGAGGGTCGTGTATTTGCCTTCGGCGTAGACCAGACCCATGGCAATACCGGCGACGGCAGCCTTGATCGGCACACCGGCGTCCATCAGCGCCAGCGAGCCGGAGCACACCGATGCCATCGACGTCGAGCCGTTGGAGGCCAGCACCTCGGCCACGAGGCGCAGCGTGTAGCTGAACTCCTCCTGGCTCGGCAGCACGGGCAGCAGCGCACGGGCGGCGAGCGCACCATGACCGATCTCACGACGCTTGGGCGAACCGACACGACCCGTCTCACCGTTGGCCCACGGGGCCATGTTGTAGTGGAACAGGAAGTACTTGTGGGTCTCCGGGCTGAGGGTGTCCATCAGCTGGTTCATGCGCGGCATGGCCATGGTGACGACGTTCATCACCTGGGTCTCGCCACGCTGGAACAGGCCGGTGCCGTGAGCCGTGGGGAGCACGGTGACTTCGCTGCTGAGCGGTCGCAGGTCACGAGGACCACGGCCGTCGATGCGCAGGCCCTCGTCGACGATGCGCTTGCGCACAGCCTTCTTGGTGAGGCTGCGTACAGCTTCTTTCACTTCGCGCTCCCGGCCGGCGAACTCTCCGCCTTCACCGCACAGCTTCTCGATGGCTTCGGTGGCAGCGGCGTCGGTGGCAGCGTTGCGGTCGGCCTTGGCGCTGATGGTGATGGCCTTGGCCACACCGTCGCCGGCGATCGCGGCAACAGCTTCGAAGACGTCCTGGCCGTAGTCGAGCTGCGGGATGTACGTCATCGGCACGATGGGGCCCTTGGTGGCGATGACCGAGGCGACGAGCTGACGCTGCAGCGCGATCGACTCCTTGATCCACACCTTGCAGGCCTCGAGGCCACCGGCGAGCACCTTCTCGTCGACCTTCGGGGCGCCCGCTGCGTAGTACTCCATGCTCTTGGCGGTACCACCGGCTTCGACCATCATGATCGCCACTTCGCCGTTGTCGAGCTCACGCCCGGCGACGACGAGCTCAAATGTGCTGGCGTCACCCTCTTCGTAGGTGGGGTGAGGGATCCACTCGCCGGTCTGGCTGTGGGCGATGCGCACCGAGCCGATCGGGCCTTCGAACGGGATGCCCGAGATCATCAGCGACGCCGAGGCGGCGTTGATGCTGAGCACGTCATGCGGGTTGGCCATGTCGGCGCCCATGACGGTGAGCACGACCTGGGTCTCGTTGCGGAACCCGGCCGGAAAGGCGGGGCGCAGCGGACGGTCGGTCAGGCGACACGTGAGGATGGCATCCTCGGTGGGACGGCCTTCCCGGCGGAAGAACGAACCGGGCACCTTGCCGGCCGCGTAGGCACGCTCCTCGACGTCGATCGTCAGGGGGAAGAAATCCGTACCCGGACGCACCTCCTTGGCGGCGTTGGCGGTGGCCAGCACCACGGTGCGGCCGATGCTTGCCAGCACAGCGCCTTGGCTCTGCTGGGCAAGTTTGCCTGTCTCGAAGGACAGGGTCTTGTCAGTACCCGAAACCGGGGCTGACACTCGAATGGCGTCTGCCATTGCGAGCTCCTTTCAGTTGTCGGCACACATCCTGTGTGCCGTTGAAGGAGCAGCGGGGCCGGTTCCCAGTCGGCAATTCCGCCATTTCGTGCGGAACTCTCGACTGACAACCGACTCGGTGGGCTGCTCGTGTATGTGACAAGGGCCGAGCCATGAGGCCCGGCCCAAGATTGCTTTCTGCTAGCGACGCAAACCGTTCTTCTGAACGATCTGGCGGTAGCGCTCGATATCGATGTTCCGAGCGTAGTCGAGCATTCGACGACGTCGGCCGACCAGCATCAACAGACCACGACGACTGTGGTGGTCTTTCTTGTGACTCTTCAAATGTTCGGTGAGCTGGTTGATCCGGGAGGTGAGCAGTGCTATCTGCACTTCCGGTGAACCGGTGTCGCTGTCGTGCACCTTGTGCGCGTTGATCGTGTCCTGTTTGGACATGTCGATGCCTTCCTTGGGTTGGAGGTCGCGGTCCGATTCGAAGAATTGGCACGCATCACGCCGGAGGGTGAGCCCCGACGGACCCGCCCATGATAGCGCCAGAGCGTTGAAATGCCCCGCATGCCTACACTCGGGCAATGTTCACCGGGATCGTCGAGGAAATGGGCACGGTGAGGAGTTGCGACACGGTACCCACCGATTGGGGCGCCGGCACACGCCTGCGCATCGGCGCCCGCAAGGTGCTGGACGGTTCGTACCTCGGGGCGTCGATTGCCGTCAACGGGTGTTGCTTGACCCTGGTCGAACGGGGCAACGACGCCGATGGCGACTGGTGGTCGACCGATCTCAGCGTCGAGACGATGCAACGCACGGCCCTGTCGGGCCTGCGCCCGGGCGACCGGGTCAACCTCGAGCGCCCGTTGGCCCTCGGCGAGCGGTTGGGAGGTCATCTCGTGCTCGGCCACGTGGATTGCACCGGAGAGATCGTCGCCCCGGCACCCGATCTGGTCGTGCGCTTGCCACTCGAACAGATGCGCTACCTGGTCGAGAAGGGATCGATCAGCGTCGACGGCGTCAGCCTCACGGTGTTCGACCTGACCGCCGACACGTTCCGGGTCGCTTTGATCCCGCACACCGCCGCGGTGACCACGCTGGGGATCGTCGGGCCGGGCGCCGTGGTCAACATCGAACTCGACATCCTCGCCAAGCACGTCGAGCGGCTGTTGGAACCATATACACCATGACGAGTGCCGTCTCGTTGAGCGGCTTGCGCAAGTCGTTCGGAAGCCTCGAAACCATTGCGGGGATCGATCTGGAAATCGACCACGGTTCGTTCGTCAGCGTGATCGGGCCCTCCGGATGTGGGAAGTCGACCTTGCTGCGAGTGGTCGCCGGTCTCGAGCCGGCGACCGCCGGGCAGGTATTCGTCAACGGCGAGCCGGCGGTGGAGGCGCGACGCCACAAGCGAGTCGCGATGGTTCCCCAGCACCCTGGCCTCCTGCCCTGGAGAACGGTGCGTTCGAATGCGCGGCTGCTGCTCGACGTCAACCGCCGGGCCAATGGCGAAACGACCACCGATCCGATTGACCTGCTCGAGCGAGTTGGGCTCGGATCGTTCCTCGATGCTCGCCCGCACCAGCTCAGCGGCGGGATGCAACAGCGCGTCGCCCTTGTTCGGGCGCTGGTGCTCGGTGCACCACTGCTGGCGATGGACGAGCCGCTCGCCGCGCTCGACGAGATCACCCGGTCGGAGATGCGCGGGCTGTTGAACCAACTGGTCGAAGGCAGAGGCGTGACCACGTTGTTCGTCACCCACTCGATCGGCGAGGCAGTGGCGCTCAGCGACCGTGTGCTGGTCACCTCACCACGTCCGGCGCGGATCATCGCCGACATCCACATCGACCTTCCCCGACCGCGAGTCGACGACGTCGATGACCAACCGCGGTTCTTCGAGCTGTGTTCGCAGGTTCGCCACGCCCTGCTCGAGGGCGCGCAGGCATGAGGCGCATCCGCTACCTCGCCCCGGTCTTCGGACTGGTGGTGTTCTTCGGAGCCTGGGAGTCGCTGGTGCGCGCCTTCGACATCCGTCCCTTCGTCCTGGCCAAGCCGAGCGACATCTTGCGCTACCTCGGCAGGTTCCCCGCCGACTACTTCCATGCCTCGTTGCTCACGATGAAGCACGCCACGCTGGGCTTCGCACTCGCGATGCTGGTGGCCCTTGTCGTCGGGGCGGCAATGGCCGCGTCGACCTTCATCGAACAGGCCACACAGCCGGTGCTGACCCTGATCGCCGTCACTCCGTTCGCCGCGTACATCGCCTCGGTGAAGATCGGGCTCGGGCTGTTCTCCGACAAGCCCGTGGTCTTCATCGTGGCCCTGGTCGCCCTCCCCGCCTTTGCCTTCGCCGCGGCGGACGGCATGCGCAGCGCCGACCCATCGAGCCGGGAGCTCCTCGCATCGGTCGACGCCTCGCGATGGGAGGTGCTCTGGCATCTCCGCCTGCCGTCCGCGCTGCCCTCGTTGTTCACCGCCGCCAAGTACAACACGGGCCTGGCCCTGGTGGTCGCCTATCTGGCCGAGGGCTCGGCCGGCGGCCTCGGCAAGATCGGCGCCAGTGCGGTCGCCCGCACCGACGGCGACCGGCTGTGGGCCGCGATCCTGTCGATGGCGGTTCTCGGAACGATCAGCCTGGTGCTGCTGAACCTGCTGCAGCGCGCCGTGATGGGGTGGCATGCATCACAGCGGTCGCAGGCCGGCTGAGCCAGTACGGTGCACGCGATGGCCGACCTCGACGACCTCCGCTCGCGAATCGATCAACTCGACGGGGCCTTGATCGCGATCATCGCCGAGCGGCTCGCGGTGTGCCGCCAGGTCGCCGATGTGAAGGCGGGCTCGAACACACCGGTCATCCAGCCGGCGCGAGTGCGCGACGTCGTCGTGACCCGGCGACAGGAAGCGATCGAAGCCGGCATCGACCCCGACTTCGCCGAGCAGCTGTTCAGGGTGTTGCTCACCGAGACGCACCGCATCGAAGTTGCCGGCCACCGCCCCGATGCTGCGCCCGAGAAGCCGGCAACCACGGGCGAATCGTTCAGCGGCCTCGACACCGTCGCCACGCGAATCGACCACATCGTCATCGCCGTCGACGACTTCGATCTGGCGACCTCCACGCTGCAAAGCCGGTTCGGCTTCCGCGAGGTGCCCATGGCCGGTGTCGTCCGGCCGGGAATCTGCACCTTGGCCGCAGGCGGGGTCACGCTGGTGCTGGTCGGTCCGCAGGCATCGCCCAGCGTGGCCGCCTACCTGGAACGCCACGGCCAGGGCGTGCAACACGTCGCCATCGAGGTGTTGAACGCGGCGTTCGCCCGCGTCTCGCTGGCGGACTCCGGTGCACCGCTGCTCACCGAGGTGTTGGTCGACGCCGACGGCCACGAGCAGTTCTTCGCCGTGACCGAGCCGGCGGCCGGCATCCAGCTGGGCTTCATCTCCCGCACCGGGCACCGGGTCGGGGTCGGGGCCGACAACGTTCTGGCCCTGTTCGACGCGATCCGCACATCGTCGCCATGAACCGCCTCGCGATAAGCTCACCGAACGCATGACCGTAGGGGCGCTCCGCGAGTTTCTCGCAACGCGACAGTTGCCCGTTGTGCACTGGCAACAACCCGATCCCTCATTGCAAAGGACACGCACATGTCGTTTCGACGCGCTGCACTCTTCTCGCTAGTCCCACTCAGCGTGCTCGCTGCGTGTGGCAGCGACTCGAAGGGCCCGACGACGAGCGCCGCCCCCGGCAGCAGCAGCGCCGCCGTCGCCGACACCACCGTGCCCGCTGCCCCCGACACCACCGCTGCGCCGCCCGACACCGTGCCGGCGATCTCGCTGGTCGCCGCCGATGCTCCCTTCCCACCCGACCGATGCGAGGCCAACAAGAAGGCCGGCACCATCAACTACCTCTCGAGTTTCGACTTTGCCGCGTCGGCATCGATCGTCGACGTGATCGTCGCCAAGCAGAAGGGGTATTTCGACGACATGTGCCTCGACGTCAACGTGAAGGCCAGCTTCTCGACCGACAACTACCCGTTGATCGCCGCCAACGAAGCTCAGTTCTCGTCGGGTGGCTCGTTCAGTGAGGTCGTCGACTACGCCGGCCGCAACGACGCCGGATTCGTCGCCCTTGCGGTCGAGGGCCGCACGGGGATCGATGCATTGATCGTCAAAGACGGGCAGAGCACCGAGCTGTCCGACCTCAAGGGCAAGACCATCGGTGTGAAGGGCGCGATCACGCCGTCGGTCGCGGCGATGCTGAAGAAAGCCGGGCTCACCGAGGGCAAGGACTACCAGACAGCGCTGCTCGACGGCTTCGACCCGAAGGTTCACATTGCCATCCCGGAGATCGTCGGCTTCCCCGGCTTCAAGAGCAACGAACCACTGCAACTCGCCGCCGCAGGCATCCCATTCAAGCTCTACGACCCGGCCGACTACGGCATCCCGGGCAGCTTCGGCGTGATCTACACCAACTCGACGTTCCTCAGTGACTACCCCACGGCGTCGGAGGACTTCATGCGCGCCACGATGAAGGGTCTTGCGGATGCGCTGGCAGATCCTACGGGCGCCGCCAACATCGCCGTCGACATGATCAACGCCAATGGCAACGCCCTGTTCTTGTCGCCCGAGGGCGAGATCGCCCGTTGGGGCGTGGAGTCCAAGTTGATCAGCGACTCGACCGCCAGCGATCTGCCGATCGGCGTGCCCGACACCAAGCTCCTCGAGCAGGAGGTCAACGCGTATGCCGACATCGGCCTATTCGACGGCCAGGTGCCCGACATCACGACGCTGATCAACACGACCCTGGTCGCCGGCGTCTACGACGCCGATGGCAAGGTCATCTGGCCGTCGAAGTAAGCACCAGCGTGCTCAGGAACGGAGCGCGACCCGGGCGTGTTCGACGTCCTGCTTCAGCTGGGTGATCAGCGCATCGATGCCGTTGAACTTGCGCTCACTGCGCAAGAAGTTGGTGAAGCGCACCTCGGCTCGCTCACCGTAGATGTCACCCTCGAAGTCGAGCAGGTGGGCTTCGAGCAGCGAGTGATCGGCATGTTCGTAGAACGTCGGCCGTCGGCCGAGGTTCAGCGCGCACGGATGGACTTCGCCGTTCGGCCGTTCGTACCACCCGGCATAGACGCCGTCGGCGGGCACGCAGACCGCGTTGGGCACTTCGACATTGGCCGTCGGGAACCCCAGCAGGCGACCACGCTGGTCTCCGATGACGACGACTCCCCGGGCCTCGAATGGCCTGCCGAGGAGGTCCGCGGCGAGCTCGACCTGTCCACCCGCGAGCGCACGGCGGATCGCCGTCGAGCTGATCGATTCATCGACGCCGTCGGTGCGCTGCACGAGCTCCAGCGGTTGCACCTCGAAGTTGCCCTCGACGCCGAGCCTGCGCAGCAACTCGACGTTGCCCTCGCGGCCTCGGCCGAAATGAAAATCCTCACCGACGACCACGATCGACGTATCAAGGCAATCGATCATCACCCGTCGAACGAAGTGGGCAGGTTCCTCGCGCGACTGCGCCTCGTCGAAGTGGACGACGATGGTGGCATCGACACCGGTTGCCGCAAGCAGCTCGAGCTTCTGGTCGAGATCGGTCAACAGCTTCGGTGCTGACTCGGGCCGCACCACCGATGCCGGATGCCGGTCGAACGTCATCACCGCCGAACGGGCGCCGGAGGCCGCGGCAAGCCGCCGAACCGTCTCGATGATGGCCAAGTGACCGCGATGCACGCCGTCGTAGGCACCAATGGTCAACACCGTGCGCTCGCCCTGCCACGGAGGCGTGTCGAGGTTGGTGACGAGCTCCACGGCTTGGGACGCTATCCCCGCACGCCACAGGCCGAGAAGTCGTTCACGCGATCACGACCGAGGGCTTGGCCGAGTCACCGTGCAACTCGTACACCGCGAGCAGGGAACCACCCTCGTCGGCCACCGCCCACGGTCCGTCGCCCTCGAACCGGTCGAGCACGCGACCGTGACGGACCATGTCGGCCACCGCTGCGTCGACGGTGACGCGGGGGTAGTCGCGCAAGGCGTCGATCGGCGCGATGAGCTCGCACTCGTTCGGTGGTCGGGCCTCGAGCTCGCTGAAGCTGCCGACGGCCGTGCGGCGCAGGTCACGGAGGTGGGCGCCGCCGCCGAGCAGCCGACCGAGGTCGTCGGCCAGGGTGCGGACGTAGGTGCCCGCCGAGCAGCGAACCTCGATCCGCAGCACCGATGGATCGTCGGTGTCGGAGACGGCGAAGGAATAGACGGTCACCGGCCGAGGCTGCCGCTCGACCTCGATTCCCTCGCGGGCCAGTTCATGCAGCCGCCTGCCGTCGACGTGCACCGCACTGACCATCGGCGGGATCTGCATGATCGGCCCGGTGAGGTGCTCTGCCGCCACCGCTCGGGCCATGTCGCCGGTGACGGCAGACATGTCGAACGTGCCGGTCACCTCGCCACTGGCATCGAGCGTCGACGTCGACGTCCCCAACACGACGTCCGCCGTGTAGGTCTTGCCGAGCGCGGTCAGGAATCGCAGCAGCCGGCGTGGCCTTGCCGACACCGACCAACAAGACGCCGGTGGCGTCGGGGTCGAGGGTGCCGGCATGACCGACCTGGCGTTCGTCGAACCGCTTCCGCAGCATTCCGACGACATCGTGACTGGTGACTCCTGCGGGTTTGTCGACCACGGCCAACCCATGGGTGGTCGGCGGCTTACGTCGCGCCATCAGTCTCGACGTCGGGTGGTCGCTCAGGCATCGTGGCCTTGTCGTGCAGGATGCGCTCGATGCGCTCGGCGGCGCGGATCGTCTCGTCGGGCCTGAACGACAGGATCGGGGTCTTCTTCGCGCGCACCTCCCGGCCGACGGACGACTGCAGTCGGACTCGATGACTGGCCAGTGCGGCCAGGATGTCGGCGTCGCCATCTTCGCCCAGCAACGAGTCGAAGTACACGATGGCCCGGTTCATCTCCGAGTCGACATCGATCGAGGTGATGGTCACCATGTCGAGCCGCTCGTCGTCGATGCGCGTGAGCGCCTCGGCGATCACCTCGCGCAGCGACTGGTTCAACCGGGCCGTGCGCGGGTAGCGATGCTGGGTCGGTGCTGCCGCACGTCGCGGTCTGCTCACGACAACCACGTCCTCTCTTCGTCGAGCACCGAGATCTCGGGGAACGACCAGACGAACCGGCTGACCTGGTCGATCACATCGGTGGAGTGCTGCTGGCTGTTGCTGACTGCGGCGAAGCCGAGTCGGGCACGCTGCCAGAGGTTTTCGTCGCCCACCTCGGCCGCGGCGACATGGAAGCGGTGGCGCGCCCCGTCGACGATCGAGCGGATCACACCGCGCTTGTCCTTCAACGACTGGGCGTGGGTGATGTGCAGATCGACCTCCAGGGCCAGCACGAACATGGCGCCCACCCTATCCACAACACCCCGGGTCGATCCCAGGGTCAGTCGAAGACCGGTCTTCCCCGGTTGGAGCGCTTGAGCTCGGCCATACCGCTGGTCGTGGCCACGATCTCCACGGCGTCCCACAACCTCAACGCCGCGTCACCACGCGGGATCGAGGCGATCACCGGCCCGAAGAAGCTGGACTCGTTGGCCTGCCCCGGATGAAAGGTGATGATCGGCGTTCCGACGTCCTTGCCGGTCCGTTCGAACGCAAGATCGGTGTCGGCCTCTGATGTACGCGTCGTGCGACTCGTCGAGCGCGGCGTCGGCCAGGCCCGGCGACAGACCGATCGACTTCAACAGGCCCTGGATGGTGGCAACCGGCTCGGTCGAGATCTCCTGCTTCATGCCGTGCAGGTGGATCGCCTCGCCCAGCATGGTGTACACCGCGCCGACCTGCTCGTTGCCGTGCTCGAGGCGCACCTGATCAGCGACCCGCAGCCCGTACAACCCGGCCATGTGACTGGCCCTGTATTCCGGGGTGTACCACTCCTCGGTGCGGTGCTCGTTGATCATCTTCAGGCAGATGAACCGCCAGTTGACCTCGTAGCTCGCGGAGCTGTTGCACCTCGACGACCCAGCGCGACGTGATCCACGCCCATGGGCAGATTGGATCGAGGAAGAATTCGAGATCAGCCATGCGGCCGAGACTATCCGGCCTCAGACGCGGGCGACTTCGCGCTCCTCGAACGTCTCGATGAGGTCGCCCGGCTTGAGGTCCTGGAAGTCGCTGAGACCGATACCGCACTCGAAGCCCTCGCGGACTTCGCGGGCATCTTCCTTGAACCGCTTCAGCGACGTGATGCTGCCCTTCCAGATGATCGTGCCGTCGCGGAGGAAGCGGACCTTCGATCCACGCGTGATCTGACCACTGCGCACGATGCAGCCGGCGATGGCACCGACTCGCGGTACCCGGAAGATCTCGCGGACCTCGGCTTCGCCGGTGACCACTTCCTCGAACTCCGGTGCGAGCATGCCGACCATGGCCTTCTCGATGTCTTCGAGCAGCTTGTAGATGATCTCGTAGGTCCGGACCTCGACGTGCTCGGCCTCGGCCAGGTCGCGGGCCTTGCGGTCGGGTCGCACGTTGAAACCGATCAGCGTCGCGTTGGTCGTCGACGCCAGGCTGATGTCGTTCTCGGTGATGCCACCGACAGCGCGGTGCACGAACGCCAGCTTGACCTCGTCGCGTTCGAGCCGTCGCAGCGACTCGGTCACGGCCTCGAGCGAGCCTTGCACGTCGGCTTTCAGCACGATGTTGAGCGTCGCCACTTCGCCGGCCTGGATCTGGCTGAAGATGTCTTCGAGCTTCACGCCCTTCTGGACGCGGGCATCGCCGCGTTGCGCCTTCAGCCGCTGGCGCTGCTCGCGGGCCTCGCCGACGGTCTTGGCCGTCTTCTCGTTGTCGGCGGCGCGGAACTCGTCACCGGCGTTCGGGACACTCTGCAGGCCGAGCACCTGAACCGGCGTCGATGGGCCGGCCTCTTTGATCTGTTGACCCTTGTCGTCGATCATGGCGCGAACTCGGCCCCAGGCGCCGCCGGCGACGATCGGGTCGCCGACCTTCAGCGTGCCCTTGTCGACGAGCACGGTGGCAACAGGGCCACGACCGGTGTCGAGGTTCGCCTCGAGCACGATGCCCTTGGCCCGACCTGCCGGGTTGGCGGTGAGCTCCTCGAGCTCGGCGACGGCCAGCAACTGGTCGAGCAACTCGTCGACACCGACGTCTTGCTGGGCCGACATCTCGACGACGATGGTGTCGCCACCCCAGGACTCGGGGACGAGCTCGTACTCGGCGAGTTGCGTCAGCACGCGACCGGGGTCGGCGTTGTCCTTGTCGATCTTGTTGACGGCGACGACGATCGGCACATCGGCGGCCTTGGCGTGGTTGATCGCCTCGATCGTCTGGGGCATCACGCCGTCGTCGGCCGCGACGACCAGCACGACGATGTCGGTGACCTGCGCACCGCGTGCACGCATCTTGGTGAACGCAGCGTGGCCCGGGGTGTCGATGAACGTGATCTTGCCGCCGTCGCGATCGACCATGTAGGCACCGATGTGCTGGGTGATGCCACCCGCTTCGCCGGCAACCACGTTGGCGTGGCGAATGCGGTCGAGCAGCGTGGTCTTGCCGTGATCGACGTGGCCCATGACGGTGATCACCGGAGCACGCGGCGCCTGCAGCGACTCGTCGTCGTCGTCGCTGTCGTCGAACATCGCCTGCAACTCGAGCTCTTCTTGCTGACCGGGCTCGACCAGCAACAGCTCGGCGCCGACCTCGAGCGCGAACAGCTCCATCTGCTCGTCGGTGAGCGTCATGGTCGCAGTGACCATCTCGCCGTTCTGCAGCAGGAAGCGGATGACGTCGGCTGCGGTGCGGTTCAGCTTGGGAGCGAACTCCTGCGCCGACACGCCGCGCTCGACGATGATCGTGCCCTCGGGGACCGGGGCGTTGGTGGCCGTGTAGTTGGAGTTGTACGACGGCTGCATGTCGTCGAAGTCACGACGACGACGAGCACGGCTCTTCTTGCGTGGGGCACGGCGCTGACCGCTGGGACGGGGGCCACCGCCACCGGGGCGCGGGCCACCGGGACCGCCACCAGGGCCGCCACCGGGCCCACCGGGACCAGGGCGAGGACCGCCGAAGCCGCCACCGGGCCGCTGCGCACCGAAACCGCCGGGACGTGCGCCGCCGGGGCCGGCCGGACGCGGGCCACCGGTGCCGGTGCGCGGGCCGCCAGGCCCGCCGGGACGAGCACTGAAGCCACCGCCGGGACGGGGACCGCTGAGGCCGCCGGCGCGGGCCGCGCTGGCGCCAGTCGGGCGGAGCCCACCGGGGGGCGGCGGGATCGGACGACCCGACGACGACATCGGTCGGCCACCACCGGGGGGCGGCGGGATCGATCGACCCGTTGGCGACGGGCGCCCGGGTGGGGTCGCTGCAGGACGCGGGCTCGCCGCCGGCGCGGCTGCAGCGGCAGGCCGGGCTGCGGGGCGACCCTCGGCAGGCAGCGGTCGAGCCGCAACGGGAACCACGGGAGTGATCTGAGCTGCCGGAGCGACGGGGGCGACCGGCGCGGGGGTCTCGACCGCGGCCGGACGGTGTTCGCTCGGGGACGGGGCGGCTGCTGATGATGCGGCGCGGCTCGTCGTCGTCATCGTGCGACGCTGGCTCGGCAGCCGGCTGCCGCAGGCTCGGCAGCTGCGGCCGGGGCGCGGCGGTCGAGCCACGGTCTCGACCGGGGCGGCCGGCTCGACGGGTGCCACGGACGGGCTCGGGCTTCGGCTCGACCTCGACGGCTGCGGGTGCGGCCTTCTTCGCCGCGGCCTTCTTCACCGGTTCTTCGGAGTCCGCAGCTGGTTCGGCCAGCCTTGGCGGCCGCCGCCTTCTTCTTCGCCGCGCTCTTCTTCTTGGCGGGCTTGACCTCCTCGGGCTGCTCGTCACGGGTCAAACCATCACGGACTGCGCGACGTTCGAGCCGATCGGCCTGTGCCTCGATGAGGGTGCTCGAGTGACGTCTTCACACCCACACCCATTGCTTCGCACAGCGCCATCATTTCGGCGTTGGTCATTCCGAGCTTCTTGGCGAGCTCGTGCACGCGGATGTTTTTCGCCAAAACCAGTTCAGCCTTTCGTTGGCATCGGCGTGCCGGAGTTTGTTCCGGCAGCCGTTAAGTCTCTCATGTTGGTGATAACGCTTTCGAATGGGATCCGCAACGCGTCGAGTGTGGAACCAGGCACATCGCGCCTCCACGCCCGGGCAAAGGCCTTGCGTCGCACGGCCGTGTCGAAGCACTTGATCGAGCACAGCCACGCGCCGCGACCCGGGGATGTGCGACCGATCGTCGGCCCATCGGCCCCCAGCGTGCAGCGAACGAGCTGCTGTTGGGGACGATGATCCCGACATCCGATGCACATCCGGACGGGAACCTTGCGTGAGTCATTCTGCTGCGTTGTCACCGTCTCCTTGTGTTGCTGCTGCTACCTCTACCGGCGCTTCGGCTGTTTCCGGATCCTCGACTGCCTCGGGCGGCGGGGCGTCACCCGCTGCTTGGGCATTCCACTGATCCTGCGTCATCACGCTGCCGTCGGCTGCGTGCCACTCCATCTCGCCGGTCTCGGCATTGGCGACCCATTCGCCTTCTTCGTAGTCAGCGTCTGCGTATTCACCCTCGGGTGTCTGCGTCTCGCCGCGGATGTCGATCCGCACGCCGGTCAGGCGAGCGGCGAGGCTGGCGTTCTGGCCTTCCTTGCCGATCGCCAGGCTGAGCTGGTGATCCGGCACGATCACGTCGGCCTGGGTGCCGTCGTCGCTGATGATGACCTCTTTGACCTTGGCCGGCGAGAGCGCCTTGGCGACGTAGTCGGCGAAGTCCTCGCTGAACGGCACGATGTCGATCTTCTCGCCGCGCAGTTCGTTGACGACCATGCGCACGCGGCCGCCGCGAGCGCCGACACATGCGCCGACCGGATCGACGTTGTGGTCGTTGCTCCAGACGGCGATCTTGGTGCGGTGCCCTGGCTCACGGGCACAGGCCTTGATCTCGACGATGCCGTCGGCGATCTCCGGGACCTCCAGCTCGAACAGTCGCTTGATCAGACCGGGGTGGGTGCGGCTGACGACGATCTGAGGGCCCTTGGCGGTCTTGCGAACCTCGACGATGTATGCCTTGACACGGTCGCCGGGAACGGGGCGCTCGAACGGCACCTGCTCGGCCTGTGGCAGCAGCGACTCCACGCGCCCGAGGTCGAGCAGCGTGTAGCGCTGATCTGTCTGCTGGATGATGCCGGTGACGATGTCGCCCTCGCGGTTTGCGTACTCCTCGAACTTGCGATCGCGCTCGGCTTCGCGGATGCGTTGGCTCATCACTTGACGGAAGGTCTGAGCGGCGATGCGGCCCATCTCTTCCTTCTTCGGCGTGTCGTCGCGCTCGTTGATCCAGTTGCCGTCCTCGTCGACGTCGTAGGCCGTGAAGGTGAACTCCATCGTGTCGGGGTTGACCTCGACCATCACTTCGTCGGCTGCCGTCGGGCGACGCTTGTACGCCGTCGCCAAGGCGTCGACGAGCACGTGGAGCAACGTGTCGACAGAGATGTTCTTCTCGTTGGCCAACATCCGTACTGCTTCTGACATGTCGAGACCACTCACGAGGCGTCCTCCTTCACTTCTGCGGGCGCATCGGCCCGCTTGCTCTTCGGGGCCTTGCCCGGCTTCGGCGCGGGGCCCCATACAAAGACTGTTCTTGCTCGGTCGATCTTGTCGTACGGCACGACTCGCTCGGTCAGAGCAGCGTCGTTGAGTTGGATCGTGACCGTTTGGTCGTCGGCGGCGATCAGCACGCCTTGCAGGCGCCGCTCGCTGCGCTCGCCCTCGGGCGTGACGATGTCGCGCAGCCGCAGCGCCACCGTCTTGCCGATCGAACGCTGGAAGTGGGTCGGGATGCGCAGGCTGCGCTCCAGGCCCGGGCTGGTGACTTCGAGCGTGTAGTGGCCACCCATCGGGTCGTCGTGGTCGAGCTCGCGCCCGATCAGTCGCGACGCCAAGGCGATGGCCTCCAGGTCGAGGGCCTCGTCGGCGCCCGCCGGCCGGTCGATGGTGATGCGCAGCGTGCCGCCACGAAATTCGAGGTCGTACAGGTCGAGCTGCAGGTCAGACACGATCGGGGCGATCAAGCGCTCGACCTTCTTCAACGTGTTCGTATCGCTCATCTCGCCTCCTTTCGCGTGTCTCCTCGTGAAACCTGGGGCCTATCAGTAAAGAAGGCGTGGACCCCGAGGAGCCCACGCCTTCGGTTCATCGAACTTCAAAGGACCGATCGAGTATATCGGCTGGCGGGTAGTGTTTCGCCCGCTGTCCGCAACCCTCTACCCGTCCGCCCACGTCCCCAAACCGAGGTAACCGCTGTGCTCCGAATGTCGACAATGTTCCTGCGTACCCTGCGCGAGGACCCTGCCGACGCGGAGGTCGCCAGCCACCGGCTCCTCGTTCGGGCCGGCTACATCCGCCGCGCCGCGCCGGGCGGGTTCACCTGGCTGCCGATCGGTTGGATCGTGTACCAGAACGTCGAGCGGGTCGTGCGCGAGGAGATGAATCGGGCCGGGCTTCCAGGAGGTGCACTTCCCTGCACTCCTGCCACGCGAGCCCTACGAGTTGTCGGGCCGCTGGACCGACTACGGCGACAACGTCTTTCGCCTCAAGGACCGCAAGGGCGCCGACATGTTGCTGGCACCGACGCACGAGGAGCTGTTCACCCTCCTGGTGAAGGACCTGTACAGCAGCTACAAGGATCTCCCGCTGGTGATCTACCAGATCCAGACCAAGTTCCGCGACGAGGCCAGGCCGCGCGCCGGGCTGTTGCGCGGCCGAGAGTTCGTGATGAAGGACTCCTACAGCTTCGACCTCACCGACGAAGGCCTCGAGATCAGCTACCAGCGGCACCGCGTCGCATACCAGCGCACGTTCGACCGCCTCGGTCTTCCCTATGTGATCGTGTCGGCGATGAGTGGCGCCATGGGCGGCTCGGCCAGCGAGGAGTTCCTGGCGCCGATGGATGTCGGCGAGGACTCGTACGTGCGCTGCACGAACTGTGACTACGCGGCCAACACCGAGGCGGTGCGTGTTGCCGCACAGGCACCGCTCCCCTACGGCGACGCCCCCGCGGCGCGTGGTCGCGGACACGCCCGACACCCCGACCATCCAGACGCTCGTCGACCTGATCAACAGCCGTGACGATCTGCGCCGGGCGGATCGGGAATGGACGGCGGCCGACACGCTGAAGAACGTGATCGTCAAGCTCCGTCACCCTGATGGCCGCACCGAACCGCTGGCCGTTGGTGTGCCTGGCGACCGCGAGGTCGACATGAAGCGGCTCGAGGCGCAAGTCGCCCCAGCCGAGCTCGAACCCTTCACCGAGGTCGACTTCGCCGCCAACACCCACCTGGTCAAGGGGTACATCGGGCCGGGAGCGCTCGGTGCCGCCAAGCCCGCCGGCGTCCGCTACCTGATCGACCCGCGGATCGTCGACGGGACCCAGTGGGTCACCGGAGCAGACCAGCCGGGCCGTCACGTGCTCTACCTCACAGCGGGCCGCGACTTCACCGCCGACGGCACGGTCGAGGCCGCCGAAGTGATCGACGGCGATCCGTGCCCGGTGTGCGGCTCGGCCCTGGAGATCGCCCGCGGCATCGAGATCGGCCACATCTTCCAGCTCGGTCGCAAGTACGCGACCGCTCTCGGTCTCCAGGTGCTCGACCAGAACGGCAAGCAGCAGGTCGTCACCATGGGTTCGTACGGCATCGGCGTGTCCCGCGCCGTCGCCGCGATCGCCGAGATGAACTGCGACGACAAGGGCCTGATCTGGCCGCACGAGGTCGCCCCGGCCGATGTGCACATCGTCGCCACGGGCAAGGCCGGCGACGCCCAGCTTCCCGCCGCCGAACAATTGGCGGCCGACTGCGAGGCGGCTGGGCTGCGAGTGCTGCTCGACGACCGGGTCGGTGTCTCGCCGGGCATCAAGTTCAACGACGCTGAACTGATCGGCGTACCGACGATCGTGGTCGTCGGACGCGGGCTGGTCGACGGGGTCGTGGAGGTCAAGGACCGTCGATCGGGCGACCGGCGCGACGTCGCCCTGGCCGACGCGGTCGATGCCTTGCTCGCCACCGCTTCCCACTCGATGAGAACTCCGCAGGGCCGTGTGGAGTGTTTGGCGTCGTACTCGGTGCGTTGAAACGCTCCACGGCGCTGTTTCGCGGGGTTTGCTAGCGAGGACCGCATTCCGGGTCAGTGATCGGCCAGGTCATTCCTTGGTCGAGCAGTTTGAAACATGCCCGCGACACCTCGAACTCGACGCCGATCAGCGAGTCTCCCGATGGGGTCACACCGAGCGTTCCCACCTTTCCGGCGACCTCGACCGGGCTCGAGCACTCGGGGAACGTCGTTGGCCAAGGATCACCTGGCTGCAGCAGACCCGAACAGCCGGGCCCGGTCAGGAACCGCACCTCCACATGGCGGGTGCTGTCGGTGATGCGGGCGCCGAACAGCGACCAGCCGCCGGATTCGCGGAGCACGGCCACGACAGCGGTGCGATTGTCCGTGGGCAGTACCTCGGGGCGTGGGTCGCTCACCACTTCGACCCTGCCCGAGTGGAGCCCGACGAACAACGCGCCGAGAACGCCGGCCACGAGCACGACAAGCGTGACAACCCCACGGGTACCGAGGCTTGAACGTGTTGTCATTGCTCCTCTGGCCTCTTGGCTTGCTTGCTCTGCGGAAGGACGCATCGTGCCCGAAGCGGGGCGGCTCCACAAACCCGACCGCGTCGGGCTCCATCTGGCCCGGCGCGCCATACTCCCCGATCGATGAGGGCCATAGGACCCTGGAGCTGAACGCTTCGGAGAGTTCTACTGACGAGATGGAAGTTCTCCTCATCGAATCGTCCCCCGGTGTGGCCGCCACCCTGCAACGTCGCCTCATGCGCGACGGCCACGATGTGATCTCGTGCAACGACGCAGACGGTGGTCCGTGCAAGGGCGTGGAATCCGATGCGAGCTGCCCCATGACCCAACACGTCGACGTCGCCATCCTCGCACGCGAGCGAGATGTCACCCCGAGCCTCAATGAGATGGGTTCGGTCTGCGCCAAGCGGCACCGGGTCCCGCTCGTCACGCTGTACCCCGGCGACGAGTTCGGCCCCGGTGCGAGCACGGAGATCGCGGCTGCCGTCGCTCGCCGCGAGATCGAGGCCGGATACGTCGCCGCAGTTCGACGCGGGCTCGGCCACGACGCCGGTGACATCACCGTGTTGCGCGAGCACCAACGGATCCATGTCGCCCTCTCGGTCGGCGAGCCTCGCACGGCCGAGGAGATGAGCAGCATGGCCGACCGTGCTCGCAAGGCGGTGCGCGATCACGACTCGCACACACCCGTGATCGACGTCTCGGTCGTTGTCGCCAAGGTGAGCCCCGAGTGGGAGTGATCGGCTAGAACGACACCCGTACCACGAGTGCGGGGAGCGCAACGATGCCACTGAATCCGGAAGCCGTCGGAACGATGGGCGAGGCCGCTGAGGCTTCGTGGACCAGCAAGGACGCGTTGCTCTACGCCGTCGGTATCGGCGCAGGTACCAACGAGCTGGCCTACACGACCGAGAACACCAACGGCATCGACCAACAGGTGTTCCCGACCTTCGCAGTCGTCGTCGGGTGGGGCGCCGGCTCGGCAATGCGCAACATCGGTACCTTCAACCCGGCGTTGCTCGTGCATGGTCAACAGGCCATCACCCTCCACAAGCCGCTGCCGGTCAACGGGTCGGCCAGCGTGCAGGGCCAAGTGGTCGGCATGTACGACAAGGGCAAGGCCGCGGTCGTCGTGACCGAGACGGTCGCCACCGACCTGGCCGACGGACAACCGCTGTTCACCAACCGCTCGTCGGTGTTCATCCGCGGCGAGGGAGGTTGGGGCGGCGACCGCGGGCCGAGTGGCCCGCAGAACGAGCCACCCGACCGCGCTCCGGATCACCAGGTCACCTACCAGACATCACCAGATCAGGCCCTGATCTACCGGCTCTCGGGCGACCGAAATCCATTGCACAGCGACCCGTCGTTCGCTGCGATGGGCGGATTCGAACGACCGATCCTCCACGGCCTGTGCACCTACGGGTTCACCGGCAGGGCACTGTTGCACACGATGTGCGGTGGCGATGCCCGTCGGTTCAAACACATCGAAGGTCGATTCACCTCACCGGTGTTGCCGGGTGAGGCGCTCACCGTGGCGATGTGGGACGTCGATGACGGCGCGACAGTGTTCACGACCTCCGTCGGAGATCGTGCCGTGATCGATCAAGGGCTGTTGCGCTTCGACTGAGCGCTGTGCGGCGGCTGTTCGTTCAGCGCTGCTGCGGCCAGCCGCCTGGCTCGCCGTCCATGCCCGAGTTCTGGCGCGCCTTGGCGAGCAGGTCGCGGACGATGGGACCGAGCAGCTCCGGCTCCTCGACCGGCGCATGGCGCGGTCCGCGAACCCACCCTTCGGCAATGGCCAGCACGTCGCCGCTGGCCTCGAAGACGCGCCCGGTCACGTCTTTCGACTCCGCCGACGCCAGCCACGTGACGATCGGCGCAATCCAACGGGGCGAGCGCATCTCGCGTTGCTCGTCGGTCTCGGGCGCCGGGCCGAGGCCCTCGGTCATGCGGGTCAGGGCGACCGGCGCGACCGCGTTGACGGTGACCCCGTAACGAGAAAGTTCCAGCGCGGCAATGTTGGTGAAGGCGGCGATGCCGGCCTTGGCGGCGCCGTAGTTGGTCTGACCCGGGTTGCCGTAGATGCCGCTGACCGAGGTGGTGTTGATGATCCGCCCGTCGACCGGCTGGCCGGCCTTGGAGCGCTCGCGCCAGTAGGCCGCGGCCCAGCGACTGGGGGCGAAGGTGCCCTTGAGGTGCACGTTGATGACCGCGTCCCACTCCTCTTCGGTCATGTTGGCCAGCACCCGATCTCGCAGGATCCCGGCGTTGTTGACGACCACGTGGAGATCGCCGAACGTTTCGATCGCAGTGTTGATCAGGCGCTGCGCACCCTCCCACGACGACACGCTGTCGCCGTTGGCCACGGCCTCGCCGCCCATGCCCTTGATCTCCTGCACGACCTGCTCGGCGGGGCTGAGGTCGCCGCCGGAGCCGTCGACGGCAGCTCCCACGTCGTTGACCACCACTTTGGCGCCGTGTGCCGCCAAGCTGAGCGCGTGTTCGCGCCCGATTCCCCGACCGGCGCCGGTCACGACCGCGATGCGTCCTTCACATAGTTTGCTCATCTGGCACTCGTCTGGCTCATGGAAACCCCTCGGCTAGGTAACGGACTACGCGAATCATAAAGTGACGACGATGTGTGACTGCCAGTCGACTCGTGGGGTCACGCGGCGCGAGGCACTCGGCACCGCCTTGGCCGTCGGGTCGGCGATCGCTGTCGGCGGGGCCATATCAACCCGGGCCGACGCTGCCAACGGGCCGGCGGTTCCGGCGGTCGAGGTGCTCCCCGGGTTGTCGATCTATCCACGCGGACGCGTGGGGATGCATCTCCCACCGGTTGCCCCCATCGAGGTCGAGACACCGCAGTTCCTGCTGGTGCATCACTCCGCGTCGTCGAACTCGTACACGAGTGCCGTCAACGTGATCCAGGCGGCATACGCCTACCACACGAGCTCCGCCAAGGGGTGGAGCGACGTGTGCTACGAGTTCTTCATCGGGCGCGACGGCGACGTTTGGGAGGGTCGGGCCGGTGCGCTGACCGGGCCGGTGGTCGCCGACGCCACGGGTGGCAGCCAGGGCTTTGCCCAACTCGTCTGCTTGCTGGGCGACTTCACCAGCCAACTCCCAACCGCGGCCGCGCAGGCGTCCCTCGTCAACCTGCTGGCGTGGCTCGCCGATCGGTACGCCATCGACCTCAGCGCGGGTGCGACCACCTCGTTCATCTCGCGGGGCTCGCAGCGGTGGCCTGCCGGCACTCCGGTGACGACCGAGACCATCGCCGGGCACCGCGAGATGTCGTTCACGGCGTGTCCGGGAGATGCGTTCTACCCGATGCTTCCGGAGATCCGGGTCCGGGCACTCGCCCAGCACGACGCGTGGCGGACGACCCTCAAGCCGGCGCGGCGCCTCGGCATCGTCACGCCGTAGCCTGCCGCCGATGACCCCGACTCAACCTGGCAACCTGCCCGCGACCGCCGATGTCGTGGTCGTCGGGGCCGGCCCCGCCGGATCGACTGCGGCCACGTTGCTCGCCCGCGCCGGGCGATCGGTCGTGGTGATCGACAAGGCCGTGTTTCCTCGCGACAAGTGCTGCGGCGACGGGCTGACCACGCTCGCCCTTCGCGAGCTCGAGCACTTGGGGCTGCGACCCGAGATGGTTCCGAACTGGAAGTCGGTCGATGCCGCCTGGCTGCGCTCACCCTCGGGTCGCGAGGTCTGTGTGCCGCTTCCTGGCGACGGGATCTTTGCCGCCACCACACCGAGGCGCGAGCTCGATGCGGCCCTGCTCGAACTGGCGCGCCAAGCCGGGGCGAACGTGCTCGAGGGGCACGGACTGGCTGGCCTGCAACAACGCGCATCCTCCGTTGCAGTCGACGTTGACGGGGCGGGAACGATCGAGGCCAGGTACGTCGTCGCCGCGGACGGGATGTGGTCGGCGACTCGCAAGGCGTTGGGCGTCGGCGAGCCCGGCTACCTCGGCGAATGGCACGCTTTCCGCCAGTACGCCGGCAACGTCACCGGGCCGGCGGCGCAGCGTCTGATCGTGTGGTTCGAGCCCGACCTGCTGCCGGGCTACATGTGGAGCTTCCCTCTGCCGGCGGGTCGGGTCAACATCGGCTTCGGCGTGCAGCGCGACGGGGTTCGGCGCGTCGGCGACATGAAGCAGCAATGGGACGAGCTCCTCCGGCGACCACATGTCGTCGAGGCGCTCGGCGCCGGTTTCGAGTTGGAAGACCGGCACACCGCCTGGCCCATTCCCGCTGGGATCGATCGGGCCACGTTGACCATCGGGTCGGGTGTGCTTCGTCGGCGACGCGGCCATGGCCACCGACACCATGACCGGCGAAGGCATCGGCCAGGCGGTCTTGACCGGTCGTCTCGCCGCCGAGGCGATCCTCGCCGGCGGTGCCCTGGCCGCCGCCGATGTCGGCAAGCGCTACCGATCGAGCGTGCAGCACCATCTGCTCGCCGATCACAAGATGTCGGTGCGGCTCAGCAAGATCCTCAGCCATCAGCTCGGCGCTCGCGGCGCCATCAGGTTGCTGGCAACCAGTTCGTGGTCGCGTCGCAACTTCGCCAGATGGATGTTCGAAGACGAGCCGCGAGCGATCGCCTTCACCCCGTCCCGCTGGCACCGCCACTTCTTCCACCAACCCGGCCCCTACCAACCCTGACCCTGCGGGCCGCTCGGTCGGGACGGGAGGGGACGGGACGGGATTGGCTACGGTGCGATGCATGCACACTCGGCTCACCGATCTGCTCGACATCGAACACCCGATCATGCTGGCCGGCATGGGCGGGGTGAGCTACCACCGATTGGTTGCCGCGGTCAGCGAGGCCGGCGGGATCGGCACGCTCGGCGCGTCGACGATGAGCGCCGAGGAGCTGCCGATCGAGATGGCCGCCGTCCGCGAACTGACCGCGAAGCCGTTCGGAGTCGACTTGCTGACCGCGCTGCCCGGTCAAGTCGAACAAGGCATCCAGTCGGTGATCGACGGTGGCGCCAGGATCTTCGTGGCCGGGCTCGGCGTGCCGCGCGAGGCGATCGATCTGTTGCACTCCAAGAACATCCTCGTCGGCAGCATGTGCGGCAAGGTTCGCCACGCGATCAGTGCTGTGGCGAGCGGCGTCGACTTCGTGGTCGCCCAAGGCACCGAGGCCGGCGGCCACACCGGCACGGTCGCCACGATCACGCTGGTGCCGCAGGTCGTCGACGCCGTGGCCGGGCAGGTTCCCGTGGTCGCGGCCGGCGGGTTGTACGACGGTCGCGGGCTGGCGGCATCGCTGGCGCTCGGCGCGGACGGAGTGTGGATCGGTACCCGCTTCATCGCCACACCGGAGGCACGGGCGGTGAACGGGTACAAGGAGGCGCTGCTGGCCACTGCCGAGGACGGAACGGTGGTCAGCCGCTCGTACACCGGAAAGACATGTCGAGTCGTGCGCAACGAGTGGACGAACCACTACGACACCCATCCCGACGAGCTCCAGCCGTTCCCAGCCCAGGCGATCTTCTCGGCAAAGGCAGGGGCGAACCACCTCGGCTTCCCCGACGGCACAGAGGTCGATGCCTCGCGGGAGTTCATGCCGTGCGGGCAAGGCGTCGGCGCCATCGACTCGCTGGTTCCCGCAGCCGAACTGGTGCAGGCAATGATCGCCGAGGCGGAGGAAACCATCGAGCGCCTGCTGGGTGCGCGGCGATGACCGTCACGCCCTCCTCGACCATCTCGGCTCACGTCGACCGCGTGTGGACCGACGAGATCCTCCCAGCGCTGCACGACTACATCGCCATCCCCAACGTGTCGGTGCTGTACGACCCGCAGTGGCGCGAGCACGGTCACATGGCCCGCGCAGTCGAGTTGATCCGGGCCTGGTGCGCCGCCCGCAACGTCGTCGGGCTCACCGTCGACGTGCATGAATTACCCGGACGCACGCCCCTGATCCTGATGCAGATCCCGGCGTTCGGCACGGG
Source organism: Ilumatobacteraceae bacterium (assembly GCA_963805445.1). Classification (GTDB taxonomy): domain Bacteria; phylum Actinomycetota; class Acidimicrobiia; order Acidimicrobiales; family Ilumatobacteraceae; genus JAENVT01. The sequence continues at coordinate 263,964 of CAWDUI010000003.1, forward strand.
ATCCGCCGACGACACCGTGCTGCTCTACGGTCATCTCGACAAGCAGCCGGAGATGACGGGCTGGCGCGACGATCTCGGCCCGTGGAAGCCCGTGCTCGAGGGCGACCGTCTCTACGGACGCGGTGGCGCCGACGACGGCTACGCCGCGTTCGCCGCCGTGCTGGCCATCGAGGCTGCCCAGGCCGCGGGGATCAGCCACACCCGCTGCGTCGTGCTGATCGAAGGAAGCGAGGAGAGCGGCAGCCCCGATCTCCCCGCGTACCTCGAGGCGCTGGCCGATGAGATCGGCACGCCCAGCTTGGTGCTGTGCCTCGATTCAGGCTGCCTCGACTACGAACGGTTGTGGGTCACCACGTCGCTCCGCGGGCTGGCGGCGGGAACCCTGCGAGTCGAGATCTTGACCGAGGGCGTGCATTCCGGCGAGGCCAGCGGCGTGGTCCCCTCGTCGTTCCGCATCTGCCGCGAGCTGCTCGACCGGATCGAGGACAGCTTCGACGGCAGGATCCTGCTCCCCGAGCTGAACGTCGAGATCCCGGCCGATCGACGGCATCAGGCCGTCGACACCGCGGCCGACTTCCCGATCGGCGGGCACTTTCCCTTCGTCCCCGGCGCCGAGCCGATGGTCGCCGATCCCGCCGAGCAGCTGCTTGGCCCGCACCTGGCATCCGGCGCTCAGCGTCACCGGGGTGGACGGCATCCCGCCCGTCGAATCGGCCGGCAACGTGCTCCGCCCACACACGTCGTTGCACCTCAGCGTGCGCTTGCCACCGACGTGCGACCACGAGGCCGCGCTGGCTGCGTTGCATGCGGCCCTCACGAACGACCCGCCGTACGGCGCACACGTGACGTTCGACGACGGTCACAGCGGCCCGGGATGGAACGCTCCAGCGTTCGCCCCGTGGTTGCAGGCAGCACTCGACGAAGCATCCGAGACCAGCTTCGGCAACGCCTCGCGTGCCTTCGGCGAGGGTGGCTCGATCCCGTTCATGGGGATGCTCGGCGAGATGTTCCCCGATGCCCAGTTCGTGATCACCGGTTGCCTCGGGCCCGGCGCCAACGCTCACGGGCCGAACGAGTACCTCCACGTGCCGACTGCACGTCGCGTGACCAGTTGTCTGGTGACGGTGCTCGAAGCCCACGCATCTCGCTGAGAGGCCGCGCCCCCAGAACCGGAACGCGTTGATACCGTTCCGGCCGAAGGAGCGGATCCCCATGACGGTCACCACCAACCTGCCGCAAGACGATCACGCCACGGCGCTGGTCGTCGAGCGAGTGTTCTTCGAGCTGCGCAAGGTCATCGTCGGTCAGAGCCGCCTGATCGAACGCATGCTCGTGGGGTTGCTGAGCCAGGGCCACTGTCTGCTGGAGAGCGTGCCCGGGCTGGCCAAGACGCTCGCCGCCGAAACCCTGTCGAAGGTCGTGGGCGGCACCTTCGGGCGAGTGCAGTTCACGCCCGACCTGTTGCCGTCCGACATCGTCGGGACCCGCATCTTCCGTTCATCGAGCGAGAAGTTCGACGTCGAGTTGGGTCCGATCTTCGTCAACTTCCTGCTCGCCGACGAGATCAACCGGGCGCCGGCCAAGGTGCAGTCCGCGTTGCTCGAGGTCATGGCCGAGCAGCACGTGACGATCGGCGGCAACACCTACGACGTCCCGGTGCCCTTCTTCGTGATCGCCACCCAGAACCCGATCGAGTCCGAGGGTGTGTACCAGTTGCCCGAGGCACAGCGCGACCGGTTCATGATGAAGATCACCATGACGCATCCGTCGGCCGACGAGGAGATGACGATCGTCGATCGAATGAGCGTGTCGCCTCCGGTGCCTCAGCAGGTCATCGATCTCCACGGCCTCGCCGATCTGCAGAAGCGGGCAACGGGAGTGTTCGTCGATCGCAGCGTGCAGCAGTACGCGGTCGACCTCGTGCAGGCGACCCGCACACCCGCGCAGGCCGGCATGGCCGACCTGGCACCGGTGATCGCGCTCGGCGCCAGCCCTCGCGCAACGTTGGCGCTGGTGCGCGGCGCCAAGGCGTTGGCGCTGCTGCGCGGCCGCACGTACGCGACGCCACAGGAGATCTTCGACCTCGCCCCGGAAGTTCTGCGCCACCGGCTGATCCTCACGTACGACGCGTTGGCTCGCGACATCTCCATCGAGCACGTGCTGAGCCGGGTGCTCAGCACGGTGCCGACGATGTGGGTCTCCCCCAAACCGAACGACAGCGTCTGGCGAGGCTGACCGAGTGACCGCAACCACGTCGATCGATTGGCCGAGCGGGCCGACTCCCGCCTCGGTGGCCGAGGTGCTGCGGTCGCTGGAGTTCGCCATCAACCGACGCCTCGACGGCCAGCTCCACGGGCAGCACCAGGGGATCACGCCGGGCCACGGCAGCGAGCCCGGCGAGTCGCGCTCGTATCAGCCGGGCGACGATGTACGTCGCATCGACTGGAACGTGACGGCGCGAACGCGCGAGCTGCACGTTCGCGACCAGATCGCCGACCGCGACCTCGAAGCCTGGCTGGTCGTCGATGTGTCGGCCGCCATGCACTTCGGGACGAAGCACACCACCAAGGCCCAGATCGCCCTCGCTGCCGCGGCCACCGTCGGGTTCCTGACGGCGCGCAACCACAACCGTCTGGGCGCGGTGCTGGTCGCCGGACCGCATCTGCGAGTGCGGCCTCCACGGCTCGGCCGCGACAACGTGCGAGCGATCCTGCAGACCATCGCCGATGCCCCCGACACCGAGGGACTCGGTCGCAGCGATCTCCCCGAGGCGCTCCGCCGGGTCGGCGCGTTCGAGCAAGCGGCGCGGCTTCATCTGCGTGATCTCCGACTTCGCCGGTTCGGAGTGGTCGTCACCGATGTCGGCGTTGTCGATGCGCCACGACCTGCTCGCCATCGGGGTCATCGATCCCCGCGAGTTCGACGTGCCACCGATCGGGCTGGTCACCTTCGCCGACCCCTCGACCGGCTCGACCCGCGAGATGATGGTCACCAACGACGTGCAACGGCGATTTGCCGATCTGGCCGCGCAACGACGGGCCGAGCGCGAGCAGACCGTTCGCTCATCGGGAGGCGACTGGTTGGAGCTCTCGACCGATGGTGACTGGTTGACGGAGATCGCCGCCCACGTGCGCAGACGCCGGCTGCGTCCGGCCATGATCCATCGATGAGCTGGGACTTCCTCGCTCCGGCACGCCTCTGGCTGCTCGTGGTCGTCGCCGGTCTCGTCGGCGCGTACGTCTTCGCCCAGCGTCGTCGAGTGGTCAACACGGTCCGCTTCACCCAGATCGAGATGCTGGACCAGATCGCCCCGCGGCGGCCCGGCTGGCGACGCCACGCCATTGCCGGTGTGCAACTCGCCGCGCTGTCGATCGGTGTGCTGGGTGCGGCCCAGCCGGTGCATCGTTCGACGACGCGGCCACGGTCGGCGGGAACGATCATGTTGTTGTTCGACGTGTCGCTGTCGATGCAGGCCGACGACGTTCCACCGAACCGGCTCGAAGCGGCGAAGAAGGCCGGAGAGGACTTCGTCGACGCCGTCGATGCCGACATCGATGTCGGACTGATCTCGTTCAGCGGCACCGTGGTCACCGAAGTCGGGCCGACAACGGATCGGGCTCGGCTGACCGCGGGTATCGAGGCATTGCAGCTCGGGGAGGGGACGGCCATCGGCGATGCAATCGTTGCCGGAGTTCGGTCGCTGCAACGCGGCGAACCGACCAACGACTCGCCGGGCACGCTCGTCGTTCTCTCCGACGGCGAGACCACACGCGGCCGGCCCACGGCCGATGGCGCCCAGATCGCCGCCGACGCCAAGGTGCCCGTCTACACCATCGCTTTCGGCACCAACAGCGGTGCGATCACCAACCCTGACACCGGTCAGATCGACCCGGTTCCGGTGAAGCTCGACGAGCTGCAGGGTGCGGCCGATACGACGGGTGGCAAGGCCTACGCCGCACCGTCGGCCGACGACCTGGCCAAGGCGTACGCCGACATCCGCGCCAACCTGCAGCAAACGACTGGCGAGGCGGTCACGACCATCCACGAGCTGGCCTGGCGCTACGTGCTTGCCGCCGTGCTGCTGCTGATGCTCGCCTGGGGCCTCGGGCTGTGGTGGCTTCGCGGCCCGCTGTGACCGCTAGAGCGTGTCGGCGACCGCGGCCGCGGCCCACGTGATCCGCTGCGCGCGGATGTCGGCCGCCAGGTTGGCCGCCATCTTGTTCATCACGTAGCCGAAGGCCAACTGGCGCTCGGGCTGGGCGAACGCATTCGACCCGCCGGCGCCGGGATGACCGAAGCTGCCGGGGCCGGCGTACGGCGTGAACATGCCGTGCGTCATGAACCCCATGCCGAACGTGGTCGGCATCATCAGGCACAGGTCGGGCTCGCCGTCCGGCGTGATCGTGGCCCGGGCCCGCTCGCGGGTGTCGTCGTTCAGCAACTGCACGCCGTCGATCGGCGCCATCGTGGCGGCGTAGAGCTTGGCCAGTGCGTGTGCCGTGCCGATGCCGTTGGCCGCGGGGACTTCTGCGGCGTGCACCTCGCGGCTGTTGAACTCAGTCGTCGGCGCCGAGCGCGCCGTTGAGGAACAGGGCGCGACCACCGCGGGTTTCGGGCCCGAGGAACATCTCGATCATCGCCCGGATGGCCGGATCGGGGTTGTCTTCGTTCAGCGGCCTGCCGATGATCGGCGACACACGAGGTTCCTGCTCCTCGGGGAGGCCGATCCACAGGTCGAGGCCGAGCGGACCGGCGATCTCCTCGGCCAGGAACTGCCCCGGCGAGCGGCCGTCGGTGCGCCGGATCAGCTCGCCTGCCAGCTAGCCGAACGTCACCGCGTGATATCCGTGGCCCGAGCCGATCGGCCAATCGGGCTTGGTGTCGGCGAGCATCGACGTGATGGTCTTCCAGTCGAGCGCATCGGCCAGCGTCACCGGGGCGTCGGGCGCGATCAGCCCGCATTGGTGGCTGATCAGCTGGGCGACGGTGGCGTCGCCCTTGCCGTGGGCGGCGAACTCCGGCCAGTACGTGGCCACCTTCTCGTCGTAGTCGAGCAATCCGCGTTGCACGCACATTGCCACCGCGATGGCGGTGATGCCCTTGGTGGTGCTGAACACCAACTGCAGGGTCGAATCGTCGTACGGCCGATCACTGGCCGCGTCGAACGTGCCACCCCACGAGGTCGACCACTCTGGCGCCGCGGTGATAGACGCACGCGGAAGCGCCGACCTCTTGACCAAGCTCGAAGTTCTCCTCGAACGCCGCCTTGACCGGCTCCCAGCCAGGTGCGACGAACCCGTCGGCATTGATTCGCGTCATGGGCTTGACGGTACCGGGAATCAGGCGTCGTCGACGATCGCCCTCAAGGTCTCGATCTGGTGCACGGCGTCCGGCCCGACCGGGTTGACGGACAGCACCGTCACGCCGGCCTCCTTGTAGGCGCCGACCCGATCCTTGATGTAGCTCGCCGGGCCGACCAGGTTGGAGAGCTCCAGCCACTCGCCCGGTACGCGGGCCGCGGCCTCGTCCTTCTTGCCGTCGAGGTACAGGTCCTGGATGTCGACGGCCTCCTGCTCGTAGCCGTAGTCACGGCAGATGTCGTTGTAGAAGTTCTTGCCGCGGGCACCCATGCCGCCGACGTACAGCGCGGTCATCGGCCGGGCGAAGTCGAGGATCGCCTTCTGCTGGTCGCCGACCAGGTCCTCGCCGATGGCCAGCATGCCGCCGGCGGAGATGTCGAGCCGGGCTTGCGGCTGGGGTCGCGCTTGGCCAGGCCGGCCTTGAGCTGCTCGCCCCACACCTGCTGGAACTTCTCCGGGATGAACATGATCGGCAGCCATCCGTCGGCGATCTCGGCCGTCGCCGTGACGCTGAGGCCCTTCAAGCTGGCCCACCAGATCGGGATGTCGCTGCGGACCGGATGGTTGATCAGCTTCAGCGGCTTGCCCAGCCCGGTGCCCTCACCGGGCGGAAGCGGCGCCTGGAAGGTCTGGCCCTGGTAGTCGAACTTCTCCTCGCGCTTCCAGATCATGCGGCAGGCCTCGATGTACTCCTTGATGCGCAGCATCGGCTTCTCGTACCGCACGCCGTGGAAGCCCTCGATCACCTGCGGGCCGCTGGCGCCGAGACCGAGGATGAAGCGGCCGTCGCTGACGTAGTCGCAACCGGCCGCCGTCATCGCCATGAGCGCCGCCGTCCGCGAGTACACGTTGACGATGCCGGTGCCGATCTCCACCCGATCGGTGTTGGCGGCCAGGTAGCCGACCTGGCTGATGGCGTCGAAGGTGTACGCCTCGGGGATCCACACCTGATCGAGCCCGGCCTTCTCGAGCTCGACCACCCGCTGTCGCTGCTTCTTTGAAACCACCGCCGTAGTTGATCGCCATCGAGAACTTCATGATTGGGAGCCCCTCTCGGTCCGAGCGTGCCCGCCGTTGAGGTTGCCGGATCGGAAACCTTCGAGGTCGAGCGTGACGTATGGGTAGCCCGGCGGCCTTGGCGGCGTGCACGACGTGCGGCTGCGGCGAGGCGACGACGTCCGGGAGTCGATCGAGCGGGACCTCGATGCGCGCCGTGTCGCCGTAGTGGCGAACCCGGAGCTCGGCGAAGCCCAGACGCTTGAGCGCGGCCTCGGCGCGGTCGACCTGGCTGAGCAGACGCCACGGAGACCTCGGTGCCGTACGGGACCCGGCTGGCCAGGCATGCGGCCGCAGGCTTGTTCCACGTGCGCAGCCCGAGGACCTGCGAGGCGGCGCGCACGTCGGCCTTGGTGAACCCGGCGGCCACGAGTGGGAACGTCGCACCGCGTTGGTCGGCGGCGAGCTGGCCGGGCCGATGATCACCGAGGTCGTCGAGGTTGACGCCGAGCACCACGGTCGCCCCGCTCGCCGCGGCGATCGGCGCGACGACGTCCATCAGTTCGGCCTTGCAGTGGTAGCAGCGGTCGGTGTCGTTGATCCGGTACGCGGCGCGCTCCATCTCGTGGGTGACGACCGGCGTCCAGCGAAGGCCCCACTCGGCGGCGAGCGCCCGGCAGTCGGCCTCCTCGTCGCCGGCGAGCGACGGCGACACGGCGGTCACCGCATGGGCGTCGTCGGCGAGCACCTGATGGGCGACAGCGGCGAGGAACGCGCTGTCGGCGCCCCCGCTGAACGCCACGACGACCCGCCCGAGACGGCGCAGTTCGGCCTGGAGCGCGTCGATCTTGTCGTCGAGCAGAGTGGCGGGCACGCCGCCGACGCTAGCCGCAGCACGGCCTGATGACGTCGGCGGCAATTGTGGGGCGAGGGCAGCACCCGATGGTGCAGGATGGTGACCATGGCCATCATCGAGGTCGGCGACCTGTCGAAGACCTTCACGGTTCCGGTACGCGAGCAGGGCTTGCGGGCCTCGATCCGCAGCCTCGTGCGCCGTGAGACCAAGGAGGTCACCGCGGTCGACTCGGTGTCGTTCACCATCGAGCCCGGCGAGGTGGTCGGCTTCCTCGGCCCGAACGGCGCCGGCAAAACCACGACGTTGAAGATGCTGTCGGGATTGCTGCACCCGACCGGCGGCCGGTGCACCGTTCTGGGGTTCGAGCCGAAGGGCAGGCCGTCTGCGCTGCTGAGTCGGATCACGCTCGTGATGGGCAACCGGAACCAGTTGCAGTGGGATCTCCCGGCGCTCGACTCGTTCGAGCTCAATCGGGCCATCTACCGAATTCCCCGCCCGGAGTTCGTGGCGACGCGCGACGAGTTGATCGAACTGCTCGACATCGGCGCCCTCGTGACGCAACCGGTTCGCAACCTGTCACTCGGCGAGCGGATGAAGATGGAGATCGCCGGCGCGTTGTTGCATCGTCCGCAGGTCCTGTTCCTCGACGAGCCGACCATCGGCCTCGACGTCACGATGCAGCGCAGGATCCGCAGCTTCGTCGCCGACTACAACGCCAGGTATGGCGCGACCGTGATCTTGACCAGTCACTACATGGCCGACGTGCAGGCGCTGTGCAAGAGGGTGATCGTGATCCATCATGGCCGGCTCGTGTTCGACGGCGACCTGACGGCGCTGTCCGACCGGTTCACCACCCAGCGCACCATCAGGGCACGCCTGGCCGATGGCGAGGAGATCACCATCCTCGCGGCACGCAGCGACACCGCCTCGGCCACGTCGCGATTGTTGGCCGAGCACGACGTGATCGACCTGACCATCGAGGACCCGCCGATCGACGATGTGATCGAGCAGGTGTTCGCCGACGCCCACGACGCGCCATGATCGCGCTGTACGCCGCGCACATGCGCTACTCGGTGCTGCAGCAGTTCCAGTACCGCGCCGCCAACTACTTCTACATGATCGGCATGATCGCCGAGCCCGTGGTCTACCTCGTCGTGTGGTCGACGATCGCCAGAGCCCACGGCGGCTCGATCGACGGCCTCACCCCGGGCGGGTTCGCCGCGTACTACATCGTGTGGACGCTGGTGCGGAACATGAACATCGTGCTGACGCCCTTCGCATGGGAGGAACGGATCAAGGACGGCACCTTCGCCGGCCAGCTGATGAAGCCCGTGCATCCGATCCACGAGGACATCGCCGGGTTCATGGGCTGGAAACTCGTCGTGCTGGTGCTGTGGATCCCGATCGCGATCGTGCTGGTGCTGCTGTTCCGCCCAACGCTGAGCCCGACCTTGCTCCAGGGCGTCGTCTTCGCCGTCGCCATCTGGGGTGCGTATCTGATCCGGGCGATCATGCAGTGGTCGTTGGGGTTGATCACGTTCTGGACCACGCGTGTCGCGGCGATCTTCGAGGCGTACTACCTCAGCGAGTTGCTGCTGTCGGGCCGAGTGTTCCCGTTGGTGCTGATGCCCAAGTGGTTCCAGACGCTGACGTGGTACTTCCCGTTTCGGTGGTCGTTCAGCTTCCCGATCGTCGCACTCACGGGGCCGATCGAGGATCGTGACCTCTTCATCGGCATCGGCATGCAGGTGGCGTGGATCCTCTTCGGCATCGGGCTGCTGTACCTCGTGTGGCCGCGAGCGGTCCGGCGCTTCAGCTCGGTCGGTGGATGATGAAGCGTCGCGGCGGAGGTCTTCGGTTGACCGGCACGTTCCTGCGCATCGGTGTGATGAACGAGATGCAATACCGCATCAACTTCTTCCTGCAGTTGCTGCAGTCGCTTGCTGACCGTCGGCACCGGGCTGATCATCCTCGCGGTGGTGTTCTCCAAGACCGACGATCTCGCCGGGTGGAGCCGGCCACAGCTGCTCGCCGTCATGGGTGTGTTCACGCTCGTCGGCGGGATCATTCGCACCTTCATCCAGCCGAACATGCAGCGCGTCGTCGAAGACGTGCGCCAGGGCAAGCTCGACCACGCGCTGACGAAGCCTGCCGATGCACAGCTGTTGGTCAGCATCCGCGATGTGCGCTTCTGGCAGCTCACCGACGTGCTCGTCGGTTTGGCAGTGTTGATCGTCGCGTTGGTCCAGATGAGCTCGACCACACAGTGGCGACACGTCGTCGCGTTCGTCGCCCTTCTCCTCAGCGGACTGGTGTCGATCTACTGCTTCTGGCTGATGCTGGCCTCGGCGTCGTTCTGGTTGGTGCGCATGAACGAAGTGCAGGAACTGTTCGACGGGTTGTTCCGGGCCGGCCAGTACCCCGTTGGGATCTACCCCGGGTGGCTGCGGTACGGGTTGACGTTCATCATCCCGCTGGCCTTCGCGATCACCGTTCCGTCCGAGGCCGTCACCGGCCGGCTCGCATGGCAATCGGTGGTGGTGATGGTCTTGTTCACCATCGTGTTGCTGGTCGTGTCGCGCTGGTGTTGGAAGCGGGGCCTGCGGCGCTACGGGGGCGCCTCGGCCTGACCCGGTTCGCTAGGCCCGGGTGCCGGCCCGTTGCGCTTCCGCCCATGTCATGCCGGTCGTCACGTCGACGTCATGCGGCAGCCCCAGCACGCGCTCGCTGACGATGTTGCGCTGCACGTCACCCGTGCCGCCACCGATCGTCAGGGCCTGGCTGAAGAGGTAGCCGTCGTACCACCCCGGGTGCAGCAGGCCGCCCGCCGGCTTCTCGGTGCCGAGGCCCTTGGTGTCGGTGCCGGGCACGAACTCGTGCAACCCGTCACCGCCCGTCAGCATTGCTGCCGCGCCCACGAGATCTCGCGCCAACGCCATCACGTGCTGGCCGTGCTCGTCGGCCAGGATCTTGCGCACGCTGGCTTCCGGGCCGGGTTGTTGCCCCTTCAACCTGGCGGTCAGGGTTCGCAGCCGGATGAGATCGAGCACGGTGTGCTCGATGTAGATGTCGGCAAGTCGTTGACGCATGTGCGGGTCGGTGACCGGGCCTCGATCAGCAACCGACTCGATCAGCTCCAGCGCCGTCGGGCCGTTGCCCCACAGCACGCCTCCGGTCGACAGTGAGATCCGTTCGTTCCCGAGCGTGACCTTGGCCAGCCGCCAGCCGTCGTTGAGCTCGCCCACCAGGTTCGCTGCGGGGATGCGCACGTCGGTGAAGAACACTTCGTTGAACGTGTGCCCGCCCGTCATCTCGGTGATCGGGCGGATCTCGATGCCGGGCACCTGCATCGGGCAGATGAAGTACGAGATGCCCTTGTGCTTGGGCGCTTCGGGATCGGTGCGCGCCAGCAGGATGCCGAACGCGGCGTGCTGCGCGCCGCTGGTCCAGATCTTCTGTCCGTTGACCACGAACTCGTCGCCGTCGCGCACCGCACGGGTGCCGAGGCTGGCCAGGTCGCTGCCGCTGCCGGACTCGCTGAACAACTGGCACCAGAACTCCTCCCCCGACAGCATCGGCAGCAGATATCGCTGCTTCTGTTCGTCGGTACCGGCATACAGCAGCGTGGGGCCCGCCCACCCGATGCCGATCGGGTTCACCGGCCGGCGCACCTTGGCCCTGGACAACTCGTCGTCGATGATCAGCTGGTGAATCGGGTCCGCACCCAGCCCCCACGGCGCCGGCCATTGCGGCGCCACATATCCGGCCTCGGCCAACTGCCTGGTGGTCGCGTCCGGATGGGCATCGATCCATTCGCGCACAGCCACACGGCGGGGATCATCCGCATCGGGCAACTGGAAGTCCATCGCTACAACTGTATTGCAGTGCGCCCGGTTTCATCCCGTGCAGTCCCCGTTCACCGACCCTGTCGTGAAGCGCGATGATGGCGCTATGAAGTTCGGCTTCGTAGTGCCGTGGGCTGATGCCGCCGAGATCGGTGAGCTCGCCGCGGTCGCGGAGTTGCACGGCTGGGACGGGTTGTTCGTGTGGGAGCCGGTGTGGGGGGTCGACCCGTGGGTTTCCCTGGCGGTGGCCTCATGTCGCACCACGACCTTGCGGTTGGGCACGATGCTGACTCCGTTGCCGCGGCGCAAGCCGTGGGAGCTCGCCGGTCAGGTCGCCACCGTCGATCGGCTGTCGAACGGACGCGTGGTCGTCAGCGTGGGTCTCGGCGCCCCCGACAGTGGCTACGAGGCCTTCGGGGAAGAGACCGACAAGATCGTCCGCGGCCAACTGCTCGACGAGGGGCTCGACATCCTGCGTGGGCTCTGGGCAGGGCAGCCCTTCGTCCATCACGGCAAGCACTACACCATCGAACCGAGCGACTTCCCGACGATCGGTCACACCGCTCAGCAGCCCGGCGTGCCGATCTGGTGCGTGGGCGCCCTCGGCTCGAAGAAGTCGATGACCCGAGCGCTGTCGTGTGACGGGTTGATCCCACAGGTGGTCGAGGACGGCAAGGCTCGGCAGTGCACCTTGGAGGAGTTGCAGCACGTGCAGCTCCCCGACCGCGCTTTCGACGTGATCGTCGAGGGCGCGTGGAGCGAGCATTCACCCGCCGCGTGGGCCGAGGCCGGCGCCACGTGGTGGTTGGAGACGCTGTGGAACGCCGTCAGCGACCCCGACGCGTTGGACTGCTCGATGAGCCGGTTGCGTCAAGGCCCGCCCCGCGAAACCACGGACTGACCCGACTCGGTCCGCTATCCGGCTCGGCGCTCGCGGTCGACGATCCTCAACCGCGGCGGGTCCTTCGGCTTGGTGCCGGTGCCCCCGCCGCGGCCGGCCGGCACGGCGAGCAACCAGATCAGGAACACGCTGATGACCTGCGGCAGATGGCGGGTCTCGCCAACAAGAGGGATGCGGCCCGTCGCCAGGTCGACGATGGCGCCGAGGAGCAGTGCCCCGGCCAGCACCATGGCCACGGGCAGGATCGATCGAGCCCGCGCCGGGCGGACCACGACGACCATCAACGCCACGCCGTAGGCAACCCCGAACGCGCCGAGGTGCCGAGCCGAATGGGTGGCCACCCCCTGCTCCTCCCCGAGGATCAGCGCCGGCAGGGCGAACGCCACGACCTGCACGGCCACGACGGCCAGCACGATGCGCAGGATGCTCCAATGCGCTGCTCGATCCGCGGCGGCGTTCAACCGGGCGATCGGTCCGGAGAGATCAGGCATGCCGGGCGCAGCCGCGATGCGTTCGAACGCCGGTGACGACTGGATCAACTCCTGGTACGACTGGCAGCCGGGGCACCGCGCGACGTGCGCGGCAACGAGACGTTCGTCGATGTCTGCCGATTCGCCGTCGGCCATCGCCGAGAGGGCATCGCGCCACCGGGAGCAATCCATGTCGTTCCAGTCGCTTGCAGGCATCGATTGGTTCCCCTCCGTACCCCAAATTCCTGTCGCAACGCTACGACCTCTGCACGGCGAGGCGACGGCGGTGAGGTAGCTTGCCGTGCGTGACGTCGGTCGACGAGTTCCGCCGCGAGGCTGCGGCCTGGCTCGGCGATCACGGTGACCAGGCACCCACCGACTACGGGGCGATCTGCCCGCCGGACACGATCGTTCGGGCCGTGGCGTGGCAGCGGTTGATCCTCGAGGCCGGATACGCGGGGATCCACTGGCCGGTCGCGCACGGTGGTCGTGGGCTGAGCCCCGAACACAACGCCGCCTGGCAGTTCGAGTGCGCGAAGGCCGGCGTGCCGGCGGTGCTCAACATGGTGGGGTTGGTGCTGGCTGCAGGGGCACTCCTCCGGTTCGGCACCGAGGAGCAGCAACGCCTCCATCTGGGCGCCACCTTGCGCGCCGACCACGTGTGGTGCCAGTTGTTCAGCGAGCCCGGCGCGGGCAGCGACCTTGCCGGGCTGTCGACGACGGCGGAGCGCGACGGCGACCACTTCGTGATCAACGGTCAGAAGGTGTGGTGCAGCGGCGGCCGCTACAGCAACTGGGGCATCCTGCTGGCACGCACCGATTGCGATGCGGCCCGCCACAGCGGGATCTCGTTCTTCGTGCTTCCGATGGACCTCGTCGGGATCGAGGTGCGCCCGTTACGCCAGATGACCGGCGAGGCCGAGTTCGACGAAGTCTTCTTCAGTGACGTCCGCCTGCCCGCCGACCACCTGGTGGGCCCGTTGCACGAAGGGTGGGGCGTCGGTATGGCCGTGCTGACCAGCGAGCGCAGTCACATCGGTACCAGCATCATCGGCCTCGAGCGCCGCTTGGCGTCGATGGCCCGCCTCGGCGAGGGCCGACCGATGTCCGCGACCGCACGCGACGATCTGGCGCGGTTGATCTCGACCGGTTCTGCCTACAAGGCGATGGCCCGACGCCAGGGGCCGATCGCCTCCGTTGCCGCCTCACTGATGAAGCTGGGCATCACCGAGATGATGTTCGATTCGGCGGTGCTCCGTGTGTCGGTCAGTGGCGCGGACGCCATGCTCGCCGGACCGGATGCTTCCGGCGTGCTGGCTGCGCCGGGTGGGCGCATCGCCGGCGGAACCAGCCAGGTTCAACGCAACATCATCGGCGAGCGGCTGCTGGGATTGCCGCGCGAGCCGAAACCGTCGGGTGCATGATTGTTCCAGCAAGTGGGTACCACCCGTCGAAAAGGGAGCACGACCAATGAACGTCGAGAACATCAAGTCCAACAACGAAGGCCCGCACGATGCCGCCGCCGGCAGCAATGGGCCCAGCGTCACCTTGATCGGGTTCGCCATCCTCGTCGTGCTCTTCGTCGTGTTCTTCCTGCAGAACAGCGAGAGCTTGAGCATCGACTTCCTGTTCTTCGAGAAGAAGACGACGATCCGCTGGTCACTGTTGGTGGCAGTCGTGTTGGGCATCTTGATCGACAGGATCTTCACCATGTGGTGGCGCCGCCGCAAGCGCAACAACGCCTGACACACCAACTCAGTCGCGGCCGGGGTCGGGGGCGCGGAGATCGCATGCGCCGCCGAAGCAGACCTCGAACGCCTCGTCGGGTGCACGCCACCCTCGCCGCACCATGAGGCCGTAGATCTCGCACCCCAAGCAGAGCCCGAGCACCGCCTCCATCCACATCAGCGTGAGACAGATCAGGCAGATGGTCCGCGGCAGTGGCCCGTGGATGCCACTGTTGGTGATCACGGCCATCGCGAGCGCCATCGTGAACCCGAGTGACCAGGCAAACCGTTTCGGCTTGGCCGACACCCACTGCGGCTCGTGCCGACGGGTCATCCATCCGGCGACGATCCCGCTGGGACTCCGTTCGAGGCCGGCGGTGACGCGTATCAGGAAATCGACGAAGAAGAACGTGCTGACGGTGCGGATCGGCCAGAACAGCTTGTCGAAGTTGGCGTAGACGAAGGCGACGGCGCCGACCGCCAGCGTGATGCCGGCCGCCGCCTTGGCCTGATGTTCGTTCACGGCTGCAGCGCGCATCTGCTTGCCATCGATGCCGCGTCGCTCGCTGACGCGGTCGGATTGCGTGGTCACGGATGCCTCCAGTCCTTGCGAACCGGGGCGAGGAAGTGCGCTCCGGTTCGCTTCCCACCAGACCCACGGGACCCGTCAGGGATACCGGAGATTCGCCGGCCTCGAACCAGACGAGCGTCAGATCCTCACGTAGTCGAAGTCGACCGGCTTGGCATGGATCCCGGTCGACGGTGGCGCCAACCATCCAGCGACCTTGCCCGGTTCACGCACCGCGACCATCAGCGACTCGACGAACTCGCGATCGCCGGCGGTCGGCAGCCACGACGACGCCGAGGATTCCCACTCGGCGTCGGTGACGACGGCGCCCTTCGGGCTGATTCGGCGCGTGGCGAACGTACCGACCGCGCGATTGAATCCGACGTGCGGCAGTTCGAGCGACGCACCCACCTCGGCAAGCGACCGATTCCACCGGTCGACGCCCTTCTGGCAATCAGCCACGTAGTCGTCGCGCAGGGTTTCGTTCAGCGCCGACAACGAAGTCGCCTGGCGCGTGCCGACCCCTTCGTCGGTCGCCTGTGGCACCAGGCGCGTCAGACCGTGCAGCCGATGGTCGTCCTCACGCCGCTCCTCCTGGAACCGTCCTTTCAATCCGGCCCCGAAGTAGTTGGCTGCATTGGTCGATGTCTCCGCACCGAACAGGTCGAGCGAGACCGCGAAGTGGAAGTTGAGATACCGCTGCAGCGTGGCGACGTCGATGCCACCATGCGGACGCACGTCGTCAGTGTCGTGCTGCTTCATCAGTTGCACCGTTCGCTCCACGACCCGGCCGACTCCTGTCGCCCCGACGAACATGTGATGTGCCTCTTCTTTCAGCATGAAATCGCACGTGCGCGACAACGGGTCGAACGCCGACTCGCGCAGCGACGCCAATTGGAACTTGCCGTCGCGATCCGTGAAGTAGGTGAACATGAAGAACGACAGCCAATCCGGCGTCGGCTCGTTGAACGCACCGAGGATCCTCGGCTTGTCGCTGTCGCCGGAGTGTCGTTCGAGCATCTCGTCTGCCTCGTCGCGGCCATCTCGTCCGAAGTAGCGGTGCAGGAGGTACACCATCGCCCACAGGTGACGGCCTTCCTCGACGTTGACCTGGAACAGGTTGCGCAGGTCGTACAGGCTCGGCGCAGTCAGACACAGCTTGCGTTGCTGTTCGACCGACGCCGGTTCCGTATCACCTTGCACGACCAGCAGTCGGCGAAGGTCGGCACGGTACTCCCCCGGCACCTCCTGCCACACGGGTTGCCCGATGTGATCGCCGAACGCGATGCGGCGGTCGGGTTCGGGCTCGGCCAGGAAGATGCCCCAGCGGTACTCGGGCATGCTGACGTGCTCGAAGTTGGCCCAGCCCTCCTGGCCGACCGACACGGCCGTGCGCAGGTAGACCGGCGTGTCGTTGAACGCTACGGGGCCGAGCCGCTTCCACCAGTCGATGAACTTCGGTTGCCACGACTCGAGCGCCCGCTGCAGGCGCCGATCACCGGCGAGGTCGACGTTGTTGGGGATCTTGGCGTCGATGTCGACGGTGCTCATCTTGTCGGTCATGCGTTACACCCTCGTTCGGTCGTAGGTGGGCCGAGAGCCACTGCCGAAGCGGTGCAGCGCACCGTCGGGCCCCACAGCGTTCGGCCGCTGGAAGATCCAGTTCTGCCATGCAGAGAGGCGGGCGAAGATCTTGGTCTCGATCGTCTCCGGGCCGACGAAGCGGAAGTTGGCCTCCATGCCGGAGAGCGCATCGGGCGAGAAGCTGTTGCGTTCCTCGAGCATCAGGCGAACCTCGTCGTCCCAGTCGAGTTCGTCGAACGCGAACGTGACCAGTTCCGCAGCGACAGCGTCGCGCGCGTCGAGGTTCTTGCCCACCAGTTCCGTCGCTGTGGTGAGGCCGGCATCGCGACCCCAGAACCTCGTACGCAGGCGGGTGAGTCCGTTCGACATCGGGAAGGCGCCGTCGTTGACCGGCGAGAGGCGGATCATGGCCGGAACCCCGTCTCCCGGATGGCTGCCATCGAGGATCAGCGACCGGTCGGCGGCCAGCACCATCTCGGCAAGCACTCCCACGAAGCAACTGCCGGGCTCGATGAGCGCAATGAGCGAGCGGGCTGACGCGTCGAGCCGCTTGAGCGTGCGGGTCCACAGCAGTCGGGTCTCGAGGACGAGCCAGTGATCTGGATCCCGAGCGAACACCTCCTCGGCCTGACCGACGGCGTCGGGGTTGCCGGCGCTCGTGAAGGTCCACGTGCCGATCGACGGCTCGTTGAATCGCAGATGCAGGATGGCATGGTCGAGCTCCAATGCCGTGCGCAGCAGCCATGCGTCGTCTCCCGCGACAGCCAGTTCGGCGCCCGTGGTCGCCTCGGTCTGGTGCGGGCCCCGAACGAGGAATCGCGGCACAGCCCAGTTCGCGGTCGATGTCGACGTCGACGAACGTGGATCGAAGCGTGTCGGCGGTGATTGCGGCGGAGGCGCCCAGCGACGGGAGGGCAATCCCGGCGACGCCGTCCGGTCGACGTGAGTCGGCGGCGCGAGCCGACGCCCGGGCCGCGACGAGATCGCCGAACACACTTCGTGGCGCGACGGCGTCGACCAGACGCCAGTCGACCGCCTGCCGTCCCTTGATGCCTTCTGTGCGAGTGGCGAACACGTCGGCGAGGTCCCGGCGGACGCAGCGCTTGTCGACCAGGCGAGTGAGGCCGCCGGTGCCGGGGAGGACTGCGAGGAGGGGGATCTCCGGCAACGAAACGGCAGAGGCACTGTCATCGATCAACAAGATCTCGTCGCATGCCAGCGCCAGCTCGTATCCACCGCCGGCCGCGGTTCCGTTCACCGCCGCGATCCACACCTGGCCCGAGTTGGCCGATGCATCCTCGATGCCGTTGCGGGTCTCGTTCGTGAACTTGCAGAAGTTGACCTTGTGTCCATGTGTCGACGTCGCCAGCATCTGGATGTTGGCCCCGGCACAGAACACCTTGTCGATCCCACCCGTGACCACCACCGCCTTCACCTCGGGGTGCTCGAAGCGCAGGCGCTGCACGATGTCGTACAGCTCGATGTCGACGCTGAGGTCGTACGAGTTGAGCTTCAGCTCGTAGTCGTCGCGGAGCCCGGCACCCGATGTGACCGCCATGGTGACCGTCGCGACCGGACCGTCGAAGGCCAGCCGCCAATGTCGATACCTCGACGGATCGGTTCCGAATGTGATCGGATGCTCGGCGGTCACGTCGGCCCCTTTCGTGGAGTCCACGCTAGTGCTGGTAGAGATGTGCCCGTGGACCCCTCGTGGACAGTACACAGCGACGACGGAGCACAGATCGCGGGCTACGAGCTCGGTGGCAGTGGCGAGGTGCTGCTGATCGCCCACGCCACCGGGCTGTGTGGTGCGATGTATCAACTCCTGGCCGACCACCTCACCGATCGCTTTCGTGTCGTGGCCTTCGATTTCCGCGGCCACGGCGATTCCAGCGGATCACCCGATCTCGACTACGGCTGGGATCGGATGGCGGACGATGTCGTCGCGGTCGTCGAACACCTCGGTGCCGGGCCCATCCACGGGTTCGGGCACTCGATGGGCGGCGCCGCGCTCTTGATGGCCGAGCGCAACGTCCCGTCGATGTTCACGTCGATGTTCCTGTTCGAGCCCGTCATCTTCCCGGACGACATCTCCAAGGAGGGGCAGAACGTGATGGGCATTGCGGCTCGGCGCCGGCGTGCCGAGTTCGATTCGCGTGCCGATGTGGTCTACCGCTACGCAGGTCGGCCCCCGTTCAATCGGGTCTGCGCCGGCTTTCTGGCCGGCTACGTCGACAACGGGTTCGCCGAGCAGCCCGACGGTCGGGTTCGTCTGAAGTGCCTGCCGGAGGTCGAGGCCCAGATCTTCGAGAACGGCCGCCAGATCGAGCTGAGCGCCGTGGAGCACGTGACGACACCGACCACCGTTGCAATTGGGCACGACGAGCCGGGACCGAATCCGTCGCGCCTCGGACCGCCACTCGCCAGCGCTCTGGTGGCCGGCACCCTGATTCGCTACGACCACATCGGGCACTTCGGGCCGTTGCAAGACCCCTGGACCGTCGCTCGCGACCTGGCCAGCCACGTCGCCGGCGCTTCTCGCGCCGACGTCTAGCTGCACCGACGCGACGATCGTCCACTGTCGCGCACCCCTTCTCTACGATGGGGTCATGTATCCGGTGCCGACCAGCCTCTCCCCCAGTCGCGTCGAGGCGTTCACCTCGTGCCCGATGGCCTTTCGGTTCGCCAGCATCGAACGACTTCCCGAATCGCCCAGCGCCCACATGACCAAGGGTTCATTGGTCCACCGCGTTCTCGAGCTGCTCTTCATCCGGCCCGCCGCCGCACGCACCATCGACGCCGCACGAGACTGCTTCCAGCAGGCTGTCGACGAGTACTCGATCGACCCCGAGTTCACACTGCTCAACCTCGACGAGGCTCAGCAGCAGACCTTCACGGCCGACGCGTGGTCGCTCGTCGAGGCCTACTTCCGCATGGAGGACCCCACCACCATCCGCGAGATCGGTCTCGAGATTCGTCTCGAGGCTCAGGTCGGGTCGTTGGCGCTGCGCGGCATCATCGACCGGCTCGAACTCGATGCCGACGGTGGTTTGGTCGTCACCGACTACAAGACGGGCCGCGCGCCGGGTTTGAAGTACGAGCAGGGTCGCCTGGCGGGCGTCCACTTCTACTCGTTCCTCTGCGAGGAGGTGCTGGGTCGGCGCCCTTCGGCCATCAAGCTGATGTACCTCCGAACGGGCGAGACCATCACTGCGCTGCCCTCGGCGCAGTCGGTGAAGTTCATCACCACCCGCACGACAGCGGTGTGGAAGGCGGTCGAACGGGCCTGCAACACCGGCACCTTCCTGCCTCGCCAGGGGCCACTGTGCGCATCATGCTCGTTCCAGCAGTGGTGCCCCGCGTTCGGGGGCGACCCCGCGTTGGCCGCGGTCGAGGCACCGCTGCAACACGCTGCGCTCGTCGCGTGAGGGCGGTCGGCTCGCTCGACCGTTGGGGCGACGAACAGCTCGAACGGTTGCGGGGGAATGCGGTCGCCGACCCGTTGTTCAAGACCGCCAGCTACCTCGGCGATTTCAGCGTGGTCTGGCACCTGATCGGTATCGGTCGGGCCATCATCGATCCATCGACGATTCGTCAGTCGGTGACCCTGTCGGCCTTGATCGGCGCCGAGAGCCTCATCGTCAACCAAGGGTTGAAGCGCCTGTTCCGACGCACTCGACCGACGGAGTCCGGCGACCCGCGCTTTCCGGTCCGGCGCCCATCGACATCGAGCTTTCCCAGCGGTCATGCGTCGGCAGCCTTCTTCGCCGCGGCGGTCCTCACCACGGCGACAGGCAATGGGTGGGCGCCGGCGTGGTACTCGCTCGCCGTCGTCGTCGCCGTCAGCCGCGCCTACGTGCGCATCCACCACGTTTCCGACATCGTCGCCGGCGCAGCAGTCGGTGCAGTACTCGGTGTCGTCGGGTCACACCTGTTCACCACGATCGTGTCAAGAATCTGAACGATGCGGGAACTCTGAGACCGTTCGGTACGACCTGATTTGTATCGCGAGCGAGTGAATCCCCTTTCCTCCCCGTTCGTAGGCCATCGGGCCGCCCCGTCCGGGCGGCCCAATGGCCAGCTTTCGTCAAGATTCCTCAACTGTCGCGCCACTGCGCCGACAACGATGTGTGCCTCTCGGTGTCGCGCCTACACGTCAGCAACTCAGATCCTGGCGCGGTCATCCGTTGGCCGCTGCCGGCATCCGACTGGTTGCGTTCGCCACACCGATCGTCGCCGCCCTTGCCTGGTCAGCGGTGATGTCCCGACTGATCGCCTCGCCGCGCACCATGCCCGGTCGCGCCGTTTGGTTGGTCGGCATGCTGGGGACGTCGACGGCGGTCTTGTTCCTCACCGAGCGTCTGGCCCGACGACTGATGCCCCTCGCAGCACTGCTGCGGCTGTCGCTGGTCTTCCCCGACCACGTGCCCTCGCGCTTTTCGGTCGCGCTTCGCACCGGTACGACTCGGCAGCTCGCCAAGCGCTTGCAGCAGACCAAGGTCGCACCGGCCACGCGTGCAGGTGCAACCGAACTGCTCACGCTGGTGGCCGCGTTGAACCATCACGACCCACTGACCCGCGGGCACTCCGAACGGGTGCGCGCCCTGTCGGATCTGCTGGCTGCAGAACTGCACCTCGGCAGCGAAGATCGCGAGAAGGTGCGGTGGGCCGCTCTGCTGCACGACATCGGGAAGTTGCGCGTGCCCGGCGAGATCCTTCGCAAGCCCGGGAAGCCGACCGCCGAGGAGTGGGCGCTCCTCAAAACACATCCAGCGGAAGGTCTGGATCTGATCCAGGGCCCGATCGCCGATTGGCTCGGGGAGTGGACCCGGGCGATCGGCGAACACCACGAACAATTCGACGGGTCGGGCTATCCGTCCGGGCTCTCGGGGACCGACATCTCCTACGCGGGGCGGCTGGTCGCCGTCGCCGATGTGTTCGACGTGATCACCGCAGCGCGGTCCTACAAGAAGCCGATGACGATCCACGAGGCGCGACGCGAGCTGACGCGATGTGCGGGCTCGCAGTTCGATCCCGACATGGTTCGTGCGTTCTTGCAGATCTCCATCGGTGACCTTCGCAAGGCGATGGGCCCACTGTCGTGGCTCACCCAGCTGTCGCTCTTCGGCCGCGTGGTAGCGGCTCCCGCAGCGTCGACGATGGCGGGCACGATGATCGCGGTCACGGGCCTCGGCTTGGGTCCCGTGACCAGCGTGTATTCCGAGCCCGGTGGCAAGCCGCGGCCGGCTGTCGAGCACGTCGACTCGTCGGTGGCACCGCCGACTTCGCTGTCGGGCGGCGACGCGGACTCCACGCCTACCCTTCCGGCCACGAGCGATCCAACGGGCGGCCCGCCGACGACCGGCCAGTCCAGACCAGACCCGCCCCAAGAAGATTCGGGCGACCCGCCGCCGACGGTGCCAGGTGCCACCACGACATCGACGACAGGGTCGGCCTCAACGACACCAGCCGCAACAACCGTGCCGGCCGGGACGACGACCGTCGTGACGACACCATCGGGCCAGGCGCCGACG
>CAWDUI010000004.1:0-16584 GCA_963805445.1 Ilumatobacteraceae bacterium
TGTGGCGTCGAAAGGACAGACAGCGATGCAGGTTTCAGCGCCCTCACACGCGCTGCGGTTCCACTCCAACCGGCCCATCGGTGAGAAATCGATGGCGCCGGAGGGGCAGGCCGTCACACACACGCCGCAGTCGTTGCAGGTGTTGATGGTGTACGGGTTGTGGCAGGCGATGCAATCGAAGTTGCATCCCTGCAGGAACACGACGAACCGGTTGCCCGGCCCGTCCACGCTGGAGAACGTGATGGTGTCAGTGATCAGGCCGTGGGTCGCGCTCATTGCATCCGACTCTCTTCACGGCACGCCGGCTCAGGTGGTATGCCGCTTCCGACCCAGCTGCGAGGTAGTCGCTGCTGTGTCGGGCCTGCCGCGCTCGTCGATGTCGACGAGGTCGCTCTTGCGAACGAGGTACCCGGTGATCCGGATGAAGTCGTTGGAGTCCAGGTTGAACGTGAAGTCGCGCATGCCGGCGGCGAATGCCCCGCGGATGATGTCGACGACGGCTTGGGGGTTTCGGTTGCCGTGTCGTCGACGTGGAACACGTCGCTGACGCCCGAAGCGAAGAGGCGGTGATGCGGCGCGCAGGTCGTGATGTGCTGGAACATCGGTGGCTCGTCGCCCACCGGGATGCGTGTGCCCGCGGTGACATCGGAGTCGAGATCGATGCCACTCTGCGAATGCAGGTAGCAGCGGCCCCCGCCACCATCGCAATACGGCATCGGGCGGGCGGCGACCAGTTCGGCGACGCGTTCGGTGATCCGGTACGACAGCGCGTCGGCGTGTGCATCGTGGCCGTACCGACCGGTGCCGCCCTCGTAGGCGACGAGCAGGTTGACGGCCTCGGCCAGGCCGAAGACGCCGAACATCGCCGAGAAGCGATCGAGTGAGACGAGCCCTTCGGCGACCAGCCAATGCGTGTCGAAGAAGCGCTGACCCTCGACGAGCGAGCGGATGCGCGCCTCGGCGAGTTCGGCGGTCAGTTCGACGTAGTACGGCAGCGTGTCCGTCAGGAACGCATCGACGCCGCCGGCGTGGCGCAGCGCGACCTCTTTCAAGTTCAACCGGACGAGCGTGTGCGCACCACCGCCGATCTTCAGCGAGTTGTAGCAACTGACCGCGGCGTACCGTTCGCCGTGGTCGCCGACCATCATCGGGTGGTTGACGAAATGGGGCTTGGCCGTCTCGAAGACCGTTTGCACGGCGTCGAGCACCAGATCGTCGGGGGTGATCGCCGGGTCGACCTTGAGCGTGACGTTGGGCACGACCTGACGCAGCGATCGCTCGACGCGGAGGATCGAGTGCGCCAGCCGGCTATCGGCCGGGCCGATGTCGGTGTGCACGAACGCGTCGGGCAGCATCCGGTCGAGCGAGATCCAGAACCGGCGCAGGGCGCGATCGAGTTGTTCGTCGTCGACGCCATCGACGAACGGGGCGAGCACCTTGTCGAGATCGCCGAGGTACACCGGGTACGTCGTGACGGACGGGACATGGGCGTACATGATCTGCAGGAACGCCAGGGCGTCGTCGAGATTCGTGGGCGGGTCGAGCTCGAGATGCGCCGAGCCGTTGGAGATCGCCAGTTGGTAGTCGGGCAGCACGTAGCGCGGGGTGTACGGAGCGTTGCCCTCGTACATGTCGCAGATCACCCGCTTGTCGAGGGCCTCCCGGCACGGCGACGACAACGTCGGGTAGGCGACCGCCTCGGTCGCGAGGGCTGCCAACCGACGCAGCTTCTGGTCGTAGCCGAGCGCACTGTCGTGCACCAGCGCCGTCGCCCGAGCCTGCATCTCTGCCATCTCCATCGACTCGACCGTACGCCGGCACATCGGCATGTGGAAAGAGTCGAAGGACCTGTGTTGTCGCCGACCCGGCTCGACGGCTGGTCAGCGCAACAGTGCCATCCAGGGTCACCACTGAGCAGCATGGATGAACTCGGCGGCGGGCCGCTCGAGCCACTGTGTGACGCGGATCACGAGGCCCATGTCTGCCTGGCGAGCGGTCCGCAGATTCGTCAATCGGCTTGGTGTGCAGCCGAGGGTCTCAGCCAGATCCCGCCACGTGAGACCACGCTCGTGTCGCCGCGCGTCGAGCGCAGCATGGAGCCGACTCAGGTCCCACCGCAGTCGACTGTCGGGCCCCGCCTCGGGCAGCCGGGTGTCGCCGACGTCGGCGGCCGGGCCGGTGAGGAACTCCTCCGGCGCGCGGCCCATCCAGCGCAGCATGAAGAGCGCGTATTGACAAGAGGTCGCGTCACGGGCTCCCAGTCTCGAGACGGCCCCGCCTCAAAGCGGGTGATCGCTGCGGTGCGAGTTGAGCTCCGACGACTGTTGCCACAGCTCGTCGGCGAACTCATACCAGCCCAAACCTCGGTCACGACGCCCGGCGTCGAATGCCGCGAAGAACGCCGCGAAGTCGAACACGGGTGCGGCCGTCACGCGCTGGAAGGTATCACGGCGAAGGAGCTCGACGACTCTGTGCGAGCACAGAGAAGCGCGGGACGCTTTGTGTCCTCATACAGAGCAGCGACCTCACGTCACTGCATGGGAACAGCGCGGAGCCCGATCGGCGACCCACGGGCCTAGTCGTTGCGAAAGCGGCCGTACGACTCTTCGGTGACGACGATGACGTGGTGCTCGACCCCGTTGAGGCGATGGACGTTGGCAGCGTCGTACTCGGCGGACACGATCATGTTGCGGAACGCCGATTTCGACGGGTAGCGCACCAAGGCGACGTAGTCCCAGTCGCCGAACTGCGATGGACCGAAGACAGCACCACTGGCGAAGCCTGCCCAGACGATCGCGGCCCCACGCGCCTTGATGAGGGGCGAGACTGCCCGTGAATAGCGCACGTAGGCATCCCAGCCACTGCCGTCTCCGTCGTCGGAGCGTGGCTTGAACTTCATCAGGTTGACCATCACGACCGCGGCGTCGTCGGGCACGGCGTCCAAAGCCGCGTCGTGCAGTTCGTCGCTCGCCGCCATCAGCTGATCGTGACCGGAGTACCGACGAATGGCTTGTCGACCAACTCGAAGAAGTCGTTGCCCTTGTCGTCGACGACGATGAATGCCGGGAAGTCTCGGACCTCGATCTTCCAGATCGCCTCCATCCCGAGCTCTTCGTACTCGAGGACCTCGACCTTGGTGATGCAGTCTTGGGCCAGACGCGCCGCTGGTCCACCGATCGAGCCGAGGTAGAACCCTCCGTAGGCCTGGCACGCCTCGGTGACCTGGCGGCTGCGGTTGCCCTTGGCCAGCATCACGAAGCTGCCGCCGGCCGCCTGGAACTCGGCGACGTAGCTGTCCATGCGCCCGGCTGTCGTCGGGCCGAACGATCCGCTGGCCATTCCGGCCGGCGTCTTGGCCGGTCCGGCGTAGTAGACGCAGTAGTCGCGCATGTACTGCGGCAGCCCGAGGCCCTGATCGAGCCGTTCCTTCAACTTGGCGTGGGCGATGTCGCGGGCGACGACCATCGGCCCGGTCAGCATCACCCGCGTCTTCACCGGGTAGCGACTGAGCTCGGCGCGGATCTCGTCCATCGGGCGGTTGAGGTCGATCTGGACCGCCTCGCCGTCGAGGTGCTCCTCGACGATGTCGGGCAGGAACCGCGCCGGATCGGTCTCGAGCTGCTCGAGGAACACTCCGTCGCGGGTGATCTTGCCGACAGCCTGGCGATCGGCGCTACATGAGACCGCCATCGCAACGGGGCAGCTGGCGCCGTGACGCGGGAGGCGGACGATGCGAACGTCGTGGCAGAAGTACTTGCCTCCGAATTGCGCGCCGATGCCGGTCTGCTGGCTGAGCGCGCAGCACTTTCGCCTCGAGATCGACGTCGCGAAACGCGTGACCGTCGATCGAGCCGGAGGTGGGCAGCCCATCGAGGTACTTGGTGCTGGCCAGCTTGGCGGTCTCGACTGCGAACTCCGCCGACGTCCCGCCGATCACGACCGCCAGGTGGTACGGCGGGCAGGCCGCTGTGCCCAGCGCTTTCATCTTGTCGAACAGCCAGGGCAGCAGCGTCTTTTCGTTCAGCAGGGCCTTGGTCTCCTGGAACAGGTAGCTCTTGTTGGCGCTGCCGCCACCCTTGGCGATGAACAAGAACTTGTAGGCGTCGCCGTCAACCGCGGCGATCTTGATCTCCGCCGGAAGGTTGTTGCCGGTGTTCTTCTCCTCGTACATCGTCAGCGGTGCCATCTGGCTGTATCGCAGGTTCGAGGTCAGATAGGTGTTGTACACGCCGCGGGCGATCGCAGCCTCGTCGCCACCCCCGGTCAGCACGAACTGGCCCTTCTTCGCTTTGATGATCGCGGTTCCGGTGTCTTGGCACATCGGCAGCACGCCGCCGGCGGCGATGTTGGCGTTCTTCAGCAGATCGAGTGCCACGAACCGATCGTTGTCGCTGGCCTCCGGATCGTCGAGGATGTTGCGCAACTGCTGCAGGTGCGCGGGCCGCAGGTGGTGGGCGATGTCGCGGATCGCGGTTTGCGTCAGCAGCGTGATCGCTTCGGGTTCGATGCGGACGAACGTTCCCGCTTCGGTGTCGATGGTCGACACCCCGTCGGTGGTCAAGAGCCGGTACTCCGTGGTGTCGGGTCCGAGGGAGAGCAGCTCGGTGTAGGCGAACTCTGGCATGACTTCACGTTACGCCCGATCGCTCGGATTCCGGGAGTGTCAGGGTGGCGGGGGTTGGCTGAGCGCGGCGTCGACCAGAGCCTGGTCCGCGGGCGTTGCCGCGGCGCTCGGGTGGATTGCGCCGTCGGCGATCAGTGCACGCAGGTCGCCGATCCGCACATCGGGGCTGAAGGGCAGCGGCGCGATCGACTGATCGACGGTCGTCACAGTCGGCGAGGCGGCGACCAGTTCGAGCACGTGGCGCTCGGCAATGGCGCGGTTGGCCCAGTCGTTGCTGTTCGACCGCAGTGCGCCGATGTTCATCGCCGTTGCCCCGATCAGCAGCAGACGGCCGGCCCACACGACCGGAGAACCGAGGCGAGCCAACTGATCGACGGCGATGCCGAACGCCGGGATCAACAAGACTGCGCCGACGTAGACGTAGCGCGAGTTGGCAGCGGTGTCGACGCCGAGGCCGCCGCGCTGCACGCCGAGCCCGACGTAGATCAGAGTCGCGGTTACGGCGAGAGTCAGCACGACATCGTGCGCTTCGGCATCGCGGCGCCGCCACAGCACCACGGCCAGCGTGGCGATCAACGAGATGCCGACCAACGAGGCGGTGGAGGTCAGACCCTGGAACACCGCCGACAGCCCGCGGTTGACGTACGCCGGCACCTGGGAGGGGGACGAGCCGATCGAATCGCCGGCGGGGTCGCTGCCCCAGAAGAGCCACCACCACGCCGACGCGACCCCCATGGGAACGGTCGCGATGATCGCCGCACGCCACCGGCGGCGGATGACGGCGAAGAACAGGATCCCGAAGATGAAGAACGGGCCAAACCCCGACGACGCCACTGCGACGAGGCCGGCGACGGCCCCGAACGCATCGCGCCGATCGGGCGGGCCGTCGTGATCCATCAGGCGGAGCTGCACCAGGAATGCCAGCAACGACAGGTTGTAGACCAGCTGGATGGCGAAGACGATGTTCTCCCAGCCACTGCCGAACACGACCAGTGTTCCGGCGAGGATCGTCGCGGTCCACTCGCTGACGCCGACCCGGATGCTGAGCTTGCGGACCAGTACCGCAACGCCGACATGGCACGCCATCGTCGGCAGGAGGTACGGCCAGTACGAGCCGGTGCCGAAGACGGCGTGAATCCCGCGCCATATCACGATCGGGATGGTCATCCAGTGACCGTCTTGGGCCATGAAAAGCATGTCGCCGAGCCCGCTCGCCTGATGGACCTTCTCTCGCGTGAAGATGAACGCCCAGTCGTCGCGTATGAACCACTGGTTCCGCCCGACCAGGTAGAACACGATCAAGGAAGCGGCCAGCACCGCTCGGAACGCCCAGCGCGCGCCGTCATCCGATTCCGCCCACGAGGCGCCGCGCCGGAGGCGGGCCTCAACGTCCACGGACCACCATGTGCCACCACAGGGCCAGCAGTTGCCGAGCGCTGCGGGCGATCGCCGGAACGCGGAAGAACTGCGACTTGCCCGACGGACGGAAGTAGTGGTGGACCGGGATCTCCACGAATCGTGCTCCCGCCCGATCGAACGACCGCATCATCTCGACGCAGATCACCCCGGTGGTCGACAACAACGGGCGGTCGATGATCAGCTGGCGGCGGAACATGCGAAAGTCGCAGTCGGTGTCGCGCACCTTGAGCCGGAAGAGCAGCTTGACGACATGGTGGTAGACGCGGCCGATCAGCTTGCGGTACCACGAGTCGCCGCGGCCGATCTTGTAGCCCTGCACGACATCGGTGTCGTCGGTGGCCAACGGCACCAACAGCGCCGCCTCGCGGGCGTCGTACTGGGCGTCGCCGTCGGTGTAGAAGATCCAGTCGTTCTGCGCAGCTGCGAAGCCGCTGAGCAACGCCTTGCCGTAGCCGCCGTTGGTCTCGTGGTGCACGACCCGCAGCCACGGCCGGTCGATCGCCAGCTTGTCAAGGGTTGCTCGCGAACCGTCGGCCGACCCGTCGTTGACGACGATCACCTCGACCTGCGGCACCAGAGGCGACAGGGCTTCGTGTACGTCGTCGATCAGTCCGCCGATCGTCGTCTCGTCGTTGTAGCAGGGAAACACCGCCGAGACACTGGTAACTGCGGTCATGCGCCGAGTCCGGCCAGCGCGTCGCACACGCGATCGATCTCGGACTCGGTGATCTCCGGGAAGCACGGCACGCTGATGCATTCAGCGGCCCAGGCCTCGGCCTCGGGGCAGGGGGAGTGGTCGAGATCGCGGTAGGCCGGTTGCTGGGTGATGGCCAGCGGGTAGTGGATCGCCGAGGCGACGCCCACCCCTTCCAGGGAGGCGCGGGTTGCGGCGCGATCGGGGCTGCGGAACACGGCCAGATGGTAGGCGTGCAGGGGGTGCGCGGACTGCCATTGCAGTCCAGGGGCGGCCTGCCGGTATCTGGCCACGATCGACCGGCGCCGGGTGACGTCGCTCGTGAGATCCATCAGCGCCAACCGCAGCCACGCTGCCTCCACCTCCGACATGCGGAAGTTCTGTGACACGACCTCGTGCACGTATTGAGCGGTCATGCCGTGGACCCGTCGCGTGCGCGCCCGATCGGCGAGCTCGACGTCGTTGGTCACGATCGCGCCGCCATCACCGATCCCGCCGAGGTTCTTGGTCGGGTAGAAGCTGTACGCCGTCGCTGTCGAACGTCCGGGGTCCTGGAGTGCTCCGTGGGCCTGAGCTGCATCCTCGATGACCATCAGGTCGGTGTCGGGGAGCTCCGCCGGGTAGCCGTACAGGTGCACCACGATGACCGCCTTCGTTCGACTCGTTCGGCCGGCGGCCACACCCTCGCTCGTGATGCACGCCGTGTTCGGATCGACGTCGACGGCCCGCGGAATGGCACCGAGCGCCGCAACGGCCGAGGCAGTCGGCACCGCAGTGAAGGCAGGCACCAGCACCTCGTCGTTCGGGCCGACGCCCGCCGCGGCGAGCGCCAGTTGCAGGGCCCCGGCGCCGGACGACACGGCGACGCATTGTTGCGCGCCGAGCCATGCAGCAAATTCGGATTCGAACGCAGCCAGCTCAGTTCCGAGAAGGAAGCTGCCGCTCGCCGCGATCCGTTGGGCGGCAATCGCGAACGCCGAGGCAAATCGCTGGCCGCGCCGACTCAGGTCGACGACAGGTACCACGGGTGCTCACGATAGAACGTCGCGGTCGTCCGCAAACCCATGTCGAGCGTGGTCGTGGCCTTCCACCCCAATGTTTCGGCGAATCTCGTGCCATCGGTGTGGAAGGAACCGATGTCGATTCGCTGATGGTCGCCCGGCCAGGGCACGAGCTCCAGCCCGCCGCTGCTGCCGGTGGCCTCGATGATCGCCCGAGCGATCTCGGCCAGCGAGTGGTCGACCACGTTGCCGACGTTGAACACTCGCCCGACCGCTTCGGGTGCGGTGGCCGCGAGCAACGCCTCGACGACATCGTCGACGTAGACAAGATCGCGGCGCTGCTCCCCGTCACCGAAGATGCGGATCTGCTCGCCCAGCAGGGCATTGCGGACGAACACGGGCAAGAAGCCCAGCTCGTCGCTGCTCAGCCGCTGGCGCGGGCCGTAGACGTTGGTCAGCCGCAGACTGGTCGTCGGCATCCCATAGGCCGTGTGGTACACCAGATGCAGCTGCTCGCCCGCCAACTTGGCGACCCCGTTGACGTCCATCGGACTGGTCGGGTGCAGCTCGTCGACCGGCGAACGGAGGGGCCGGCCGTAGACCTGGCGAGTGGACGTGTGCACCACGCGCACGGTCGGGTTGACGCGGCGCAGGATCTCCAGGAACGAGGCGTGGGTCATCGCGTTGACGTGGAGGTCGTGCAACGGCTCCCGCATCGACGCGAGGTGGCTGACCTGGCCGGCGAGGTTGAACACGAGATCTGCGTCGGCGACAGCGTCGGCCACCGCATCGTCGCCGATCTCTGCCTCGACGACCTCGACATCGAGGCCCTCGACGTTGCGCCGACAGCCACCGTGGCCCTCGACCAGCGCATCGATGATCCGCACCCTGGCACCGCGTCGAATCAGTTCGTGGGACAGGTTCGAACCGATGAAGCCCAGTCCGCCGGTGACCACGCACAGGGTGGACGACAGGTCGGGTCTCGGGGACATCTCACGATGATAGAGATCCCGGCATGCAAAGATCGGCGCGATGGACAACGACGAGTACCAACGGATGGTGGAAGCCGGCGAGCGCCATTGGTGGTATCGATCGACTCGCGTGCTGCTGGAGGGGTTGATCTCGCCGCATCTCTCGCCGGTCGACGGCGACACGATCTATCTCGACGCCGGCGGCGGCTCCGGCGCAACCGGCTCGTGGTTGGCCGATCGGTCACTGACCGTGCTCGACGATTACGAGCCGGTTGCATTGCACGCGGCCGTGCACGACCATGCCGGTTACAGAGCTGTGCGGGCCGACATCAATCACGTTCCGCACCGTGCAGGCGCTTTCGACGCTGTCATCTGTGTGACCGCGCTGTGCCACCGGATGAACCCCGATCCCCAAGCCGTCGTCAACGAGTTTGCCCGCGTCGCCAAACAGGGCGGGCTGGTGTGCCTGATGGAGCCCGGGGGAAAGCATCTCTGGCGAGGTCACGACGACGTCACGCACACAGCCCGGCGGTTCAGCCTCGCCGAGATGCGGACGATGGTGCGCACGGCCGGGCTCGATCTCGTCCGGGCGACCGGTGCATACTCGTTCCTCGTTCCCCCGGCCGCAGTCATGGGTGTCGTCGAGCGCGGCAAGAACAAGAGCGATGTCGGCCGCAACGAGGGCGGTCTCGGCGGGGTGCTTGGTCAGGTGGCGCGAGTCGAGCGAGCCCTGCTGCGCAGGGTCAGCCTGCCGTTCGGCCTGTCGGTGATCGCGATCGGCCGCAAACCGCTCGACTGACGAGCTGTGCAGTCCCGGAACGATACGTAGCGTTGTGGGGCTGCCCAGTTGGACGAATGAGCTTCGCCTTGCTCAGAGAGTGACGCCGTAGGACTCGTCGAAGAACGCAGCCGCGATGTAGTCGGGGTGGAGGTAGCCGAACCCGTTGTCGCCCCAAGTGGTGCCCCAGCTGTTGCGCACGATGAACCTGCCGTCGGCGCGGTACCCGACGATGCAGATGGCGTGTCCGCCGCGGACGGTGTCGGGGTGGAAGGTGTCGATGTTGCCGTGGTTGGATCCGGCGTTGTCCCATGAGGAGTCCACGTTGAATGCGGCAAGGATCGGGCCCGTTCCGGCGAGCCACGTCTTCCAGCTCGACAGGTTGCGGTGCAGGTTGAAGTACGCGGCGATCTTGCGCTGCGCACAACTGGCGTAGAAGGCGTTCTCGTTGCCGGTGAACATCTTGGTCTGGATGTGGAACGGCAGGTCGTCCATCAACGCGACGCCGTGCTTGCGGGCGACGTCGACCGCTGCCTTCAGCGTGGTGCCGGCCCCCTCGATGAAGCTCTCCGGGCGGGACGTGATGGTGTCGGTCTCCTTGCTCGCCATCCACACGTGGCGCGGCGAGAGCAGCTTGGTCTGGGTGATCCGTCCTGCCTTCGTCATGTGCCAGCGCACCACGCCGTCCGCCGTCGCCCAGCCGACGCACGAGCCGGTGTTCTCCTGGTTGTTGATCTTCCACCACGCGGCGCGCATGTCGACCGACTTGGGCAACGCCGTCGGCGCGCCGATCGAGCCGGCGGCGATCGCATTCGACAGTTGCCAGTCGTCGTCGGTTCCTTTGGATGGGACCACGTTGCAGATGAACTGGTCGAACTTCGCCCGACCAGAGCTCTTGGACGCGGACTTCTTCGTGCCGGCCTTCTTCGCCGGGCTCTTCTTCGGTGCTGCCTTCGATGCCATCGTCGTCTCCTTTGCGAGGTACCAGTGAAGACCTCGCAACCGAAAGCGTAGATACATCGCAAGTGGAGTCGAACCGAGTGGTCAGTCGGGCGGCCGTTCCTTCAGTCGCTTGGGTGCTGCGGCGGCCGGGTCGATCGGCCACTGATGCTTGGGGTACCGACCGGCCAGGTCCTTGCGGACCATTGCCCATGATCCGGACCAGAAGCCCGGCAGGTCGTTGGTGATCTGGATCGGTCGATCCGCCGGTGACAACAGTTCGATCGTCAGTGCGACTCCGTGGGCGATCGTCGGATGCGTCAGCGTGCCGAACATGTCTTGCACTCGAACCGACACGGTCGGGTTGTCGCGTTCATAGTCGATCGAGACGGTGCGGCCGGCCGCGGTCGTGATTGTCGTCGGCACCAGAGTGGAGAGTGTCGTCCGCTGGTCCCACGACAGCATGGTGCTCAACGCCATCTCCACGTCGATGGCGACGAGGTCGGCGCGATTGGTCGCCCGATCGAGGAACGGCTCCAGCCAGTGGTCCAGGGTGGCGAGCAGCGTCTTGTCGTCGACGCGAGGCCACTCGTCGCCGAGGTGGATCGCCGCGAAGAGCAGCCGGCGCCGCAACTGGTTGGCGGCCGGCGTCCAGTGCAGTACGGCCAATCGAGTGGCCCGAACCCGTTCGACGAGGGCGGCGACCGTCTCTTGGCCGCGGGGCGCCGGACGGAACTGTTCGTCGAGCAGCATCGAGCCCAGTCGCACGGTCTCGTGTGACACCAGATCGTCGCGTTGCTTGTCCCACGTGAGCACCTGTTGCCGCTCGACATCGTCGCCGAGCGATGCGATCAGTTCGGCTGCCCCGATGCCGGCCCCGATTCGAACGCGAGCACTGCTGCGATTGCCATCGAGGTCGGCGGCGACGATGAACTGTTCGTTGGCGAGCCCGTCGGTCGCCGCGACCCAGGCGCCCGACCCGGTACGCATCTGGAACTGGCCAGGCTGGCGCCGTCGAATCGCGACACGGTCGGGAAAGGCGAGGGCCAACGTTGCACCGGTGTGTTCGGACGCGACCTCCGCGAAGTCGATGTGCACATCACTTCGTCGCGCGATGTCGGCGGCACGGTCGCGGATCCGGGCGACATCGCGGCGGTCGGCACGATCGTGGTGGTCGTACCCACACACCACGCGCACCCGAAGTGCGAGATCCGCCGGCAGTTCATCGGCACGGCCACGCAACACGTCGCGCTCGTCGAGGATCGCTGCGATCACGCACGCCAGGCTCGTGTCGGCGGCCGGCGCGGCAACGACCATGTGCGCCAATCGGGGATGCAAAGGGAGTGCCAGCATCGCTCGGCCGGTGGCCGTCGGACGGCCGTCAGCATCCAGCGCGCCCAGGTGCCGCAGCAGGTCGTGTGCCTGTTGCAGTGCCCGTGCCGGTGGCGGGTCGATGAACTGCAGATCGGCGATCGGAGTACCCCATGTGGCCAGCTCCAGGGCGACGCCCGCCAGATCGACCTGGGTGATCTCGGCCTCGAGATGGGCGCGGCGCGTCGCATGCTCGATCTTGCTCCACAGTCGGTAGGCGACGCCGGGCTCGGTGCGCCCGGCGCGCCCCGATCGCTGATCGGCCGACGCCCGGCTCGTGCTCACCGTCGTGAGCCGGGTCATACCGCTGCCCAGGTCGTGACGCGGGACTCGTGCCAATCCCGCATCGACCACGATCCTCACTCCGCTGACCGTGAGGGATGACTCGGCGATGTCGGTGCTCAGCACCACACGTCGCCGCCCGTTCGGCGAGGGCATCAGCGCCACGTCCTGTTCGGCCAACGACAAGGCGCCGGCCAGCAGCCGGATGTCGACGTCGGGTGACACTCGATCGGCGAGGAACTGTTCGACGCGGCGGATCTCGCCGATGCCGGGCAGGAAGACCAACACATCGCCGGGCTCGTCCTTGAGCGCGCGCAGCACCGCGTCGCCGGTGGCCTGTTCGATTCTCGTGCCCTTCATCATCGGCAGCCATCGCAGGTCGACGGGGAACGAGCGGCCGATGCTCTCGATGGTGGGCGCATCACCGAGCACAGACGTCAGCTTGGCGACATCGGGTGTCGCCGACATCGCCAGCAAGCGGAGGTCGGGCCGCACCGTGGCCCGCGCGTCGAGTGCGAAGGCCAGACCGACATCCGTCGGCACGTTCCGTTCGTGCACCTCGTCGAAGATCACCAACCCCACGCCGGGCAGCTCGGGGTCGTGCTGCAAGCGCCTGGTCAGCACGCCCTCGGTCACCACTTCGATCAGCGTGTTGCGACCGATGTGGCGTTCGTCGCGGGTCTGATAGCCGACGACGTCACCGACGTCGCTGCCGAGCAGTGCGGCCATTCGCCGAGCCGCGGCGCGGGTCGCCAGTCGACGCGGTTCCAACATCACGATGCGGCCCTGCAGCCACACCTGTTCGATCAACCACAGCGGCGCGACCGTGGTCTTGCCGGCGCCGGGCGGCGCGACGAGCAGCGCGGAACCATGGTGCTCCAACGCCGCCGCCAACTCGGGCAGCACATCGACCACGGGAAGGTCGCGCGCTGCTGCTGGCAGCCCCACGGGTCAGCCGAGTGCGGGTGTGCCGTGGAACGGCCCAGGGTCACCGGCCACCGGGATGGTCGGGCTGATCCAGGCCGTTGCCGTGGCGATCTGCTCGGCGACCTCGCGCCACTCCGCCGCGTTCCACCCCTCGGCGCACGCTTGCAGCGTGCCATCGAGCCGGATGAACACGAACGCCGGCAGCTGGGTCAGGCCGAGCGTGCGAACGAAGGCGCGATCCGGATCGCAGTACACGAGGAACCGTTCGGTCAGCGGGCCGAGGAAGGCCTTGGCTCCGTCGGCATCGGCGGTGACCACGAAATTGACGCGTGCGTCGGTGCCGCGGAGCGTCTCGAGGATGCGCGCCGCGGTCTTGAGCACCCAGGAACTCTCGTTGGTGTACGGATCAAGGACCACGCTGGCCAGGTGGAATGTGGTCAGCCACTCCTCGAGGGGGCGTGTCTCGCCACCGAGTGAGGTCAGCTTGGTCTCGAGGGACGGGTTGCTCGCCACGGCTGCAGACGGTAGCGCGCCAGCGCAGTACGCCCCAATGTGGCAGTAGCGTCGCGGACGATGCATCCGATCGAGCGGCTTCGCTACGTGGCCCGGTCGTCGGGAGGGGATCAACGGATGTTGGTCCGTGAGACGGCTGGTGCGCTCCGCGGCCTCGGTTTCGATCCGGCTGGGCTGGTCGTGGCCTGTCGCCGCATCGTCGAGCGCCACCCCAACTCGGGCCCACTGTGGTGGCTCTGCGCGTCGGTGCTCGCCGCGCCCGACCCATACCGGTGTGCCGCAGCGTTGGCCGACGACCTCGAGCTCGACCCCACGCCCGACCTGTTGGTCGAGGCCCTGCCCGACGGTGCCACGGTGTGCGTGATCGGTTGGCCGGACCTCATCGGCGAGGCGTTGCTGCGCCGCGGTGACTCGACGGTGCTGGCGATCGATACTGACGACGACGGAATGGGCAGCACGGCGTTCGTTCGCCGCTTGCAGCGTGCCGACGTCGATGCCGAGATCATCCCGGCAGCCGGGCTTGCCGCGGCGGTGCTGGCCAGCGACCTGGTCGTGGTGGAGGCTCTCGCGGCCACCGAGACAGACCTGCTCGCCACGACCGGCTCCCGCGCGCTTGCGTCCGTCGGATATTGCGCCGAGGTGCCGGTGTGGGCCGTCGTGGGACGTGGCCGCCGATTGCCTGCGGCGCTGTTCGAGGCGATGGGGCAGAAGCCGACCGACCTGCGCGAGCCGTGGGAAGCCGCGGCCGAAGGCGTTCCGCTCGCACTCACCCACTGGGTTGCCGGACCTGAAGGCGTCGTGCCGATGGGCGAGGCATCGTTGGCTCCGGAGTGCCCGATGTCGTACGAGCTGCTCCGCTCCAGCGCCATGTGACAGCCCACTACTGTCGCGGCCATGGCCAGCAAGCGCTCGCAGATCACGATGACCGACGACGAGGTGCAGGCCTTTCTCGAATCCGAACGCGTCCTGAACGTGGCGACGATCGGCCCGACCGGCCATCCACACATTGTGGCGATGTGGTACGCGATCGTTGATCGCAACGCGGTGTTCTGGACGTTCGGCAAGAGCCAGAAGGTCCTCAACCTTCGTCGCGATCCGAAGATGACCGGCCTGGTCGAGAGCGGTGACACGTACGACCAACTCCGCGGCGTCGAGTTGCGCGGCCACGGTGAGATCATCGACGGCTACGACGAGGTCCTCGAGATCGGCAAGGCGGTCGGGGTGAAGTACAACGGCCCGTCCGTGCTCGGCGATTCGGCGCTGCCGTTCCTCGAAGCGCAGGCCACCAAACGCGTCGGTGTCGTCTTCCACGTCGACCACATCGCCAGCTGGGACCACACCAAACTCGCCGGTAGCTACTGACCCGTCTGCTCAGCGGTCTTGCTTGGGAGGATCGATGCCGAGGCATGCGGCGATCGCGGCGCGGGCAGCGGCGGCCCGCTTCTCCATCACGAAGATCCGACCCATCGGCTCGCGGGCCGCGAAGCGCAGCATCGACGTGTGGTCCTCGGCCATCGACGCCGGGATCTCGTTCTCCCACAGGTCATGCAGCGACAGATGGCACTGCCACAGCGGCAGCCAGGCAACCTCGACCACACGGTCAGGTCGCGGTGGCCGCGGTTCGTGCTCGTCGAACAACCAGTTGCGTATCCCCATCTAACGATGTCCACGAGGTGATCGAGAACCACCCGCGGCCACGGCGAGTTGGTTGGCGATGCGCTGGTGGTCGGTTTCGATCAGTCCGACCGTGACCCGCAGGTGCGCTGCGTCGCGGCGCACTTGAAAGGCTCGCCGGGTGCAGCCCCGATGCCCTGCGCCGCCAGCGTCACCAAGGCCGAGCGCTCGTCTGCCACACCCATCCACAGGTTGATGCCGTCGGTACCGGTCACGCCGACGTCGCGTGATTCGAGCACTTCGGCGACGAGTTGACGGCGTCGTGCGTATTCGGTCCTCGCCGACGCGACGGCAAGGATCGTCGGCTCGTCGTCGAGCATCTCCAGCAACACCGCCTGCAGGATTCGGCTGCTCCATCCCGGTCCGAGCAGCCGTCGGTTGGCGACTGCCGTCACCACGTCTCCCGCTCCACCGACTGCGGCAAGGCGCAGATCGGGGCCGTGGCTCTTGGAGTAGCTGCGGATGTGCACCGTGCGCTGCGGCAGGGCCGACCCGATGCTGACCAGAGCACCGGTGGCGATGTCTCCGGAATGGTCGTCCTCGATGACGATTGCCTTCGTCTTGGCGAGCTCCGCAGCCAGCGCCTTCATCCGCCGGCTCGTCGTGGTGACCCCGGTGGGATTGTGTGCCGCGGCTGCAGGAACGCCGCCACCGGCTGTTGACGCAACGCCTCGACCACCTGGCCGACAACCGGCCCCTCGTCGTCGAGGTCGACGCCGAGGACCTCGGCGCCCAGTTCGTCGAGCAGGTCGAGCAGCGGGGGGAACGTCGGGTGTTCGACGAGCACTCGATCGCCGAGCCGCACGACGACCTGGGCGACTCGATCGAGCGCGTCCATCGCTCCGTCGACCACCGTCAGAGCCTCGGCGCGGAACGGCCATCCGGCGTGCAAGCGGGCCTCGAGATCGGGCAGCACCGGGTTGTCGAGGTAGCTGGATGTCAGTGATTGCCGGCTGACCTTGGCGACGACGGGGCCGAGGTCGGGAAGCAGCGCCGACGGTGGCGTACCCGTCGAGAGATCAGCGCGAAGTGGCCCGGGCCCTCGGTGACACGCCGGTAGCGACGTGGCGAGCCCGGCCCGGTGGGTTGTCGAACGAAGGTGCCTTGCCGGCCACGGGCATCGATCGCCCCCACCGAGGTCAGGGTCTGCCACGCCTCGCTGACCGTTGTCGGCGACACCCCGAGCGACTTGGACAGCTCACGGACCGTCGGCAGTCGCGTTCCCACAGGCAGGTCGCCACGAGTGATCATCCGCCCGACCGCCGCGGCAATGCCGCGAGCGCTGCGGTCTTCGATCGCATCAGTGAACGTCCCGGTCATTGTGCGGTAACAATAGCCGGGTTGTCAGTGTTCGTTGTCGCGGAACTTCAGCACCTGCAGCGGCGTGCTGG
>CAWDUI010000005.1:0-66437 GCA_963805445.1 Ilumatobacteraceae bacterium
ACGGACCGCGTAGCCTCTCGGACGCGATGCAACTGCGTGTGCTGGGGCCACTGGAGGTCGTCGACGACAACGACTCGACAATCCCTGTCCGTGGCGCGCAACTTCGTCGCGCTCTGGCGGCGTTGAGCCTGCATCACCGGCGTCGACCCCTATCGATGTGCTCAACGATGTGCTGTGGCCAGACGGGGCGCCGTCACCGAATGCGCTGCAGGCGTTGGTCTCGAAGCTGCGCAAGACGATCGCCCCGATGACGATCGATGCGACCGGCGCCTCCTACACCTTGGTGCTGGGGAGTGGAGAGATCGACACGCACCGCTTCGAGCAGTTGGTCACCGCGGGCCACGAAGCTGCTGCAGCCGGCCGGCCCGAATCGGCGGTGATGCACCTCGATGCGGCGCTTGCGCTGTGGCGGGCCCGGCCTTACGAAGACGTGGCTGATCTGCCGATCGGTCAAGCGCCGGCGGCGCGGCTGATGTCGCTCCGTGAAGCGGCGATCGCCATCCGCCTCGAGTGCCTGATCGGCGCTGGGCTGATCGACGTTGCTGCGGCGAGTCGAATCGCTGGTGGTCGCCGAGCCGCTGGTCGAGCGCTGGTGGGCCCTCCTGATGATTGCGCTGTACCGCCAGGACCGGCAGGCCGACGCATTGCGGGCGTTCCAGCAGGCGCGCACGATCCTCGGCGAGGAGCTGGGCCTCGAACCAGGCCCGGAGCTGCGCGACCTCGAGGCGAGGATCCTGCAGCACGATCCGTCGCTCGGGCCGTCGTTGAGTGGCGCGTTCACCAAGCAGCGGCGGCAACCCGATCAACCCCGGCGCTCGTCGCAACTCCCTGGTCGCCTGTCGTCGTTCATCGGCCGAACCGCCGACATCGCAACATTCACCGGTTGCTCGGCCGGGATCGGCTCGTCACGATCGTCGGCCCCGGGGGCGCGGGAAAGACGTCGCTGGCGATCGAGGTCGCCCGGCACTGGATGCGGAGCCCAGTCCTCGTCGTGTCGTGATGATCGAGCTGGCGCATTGCCGGCGCGGAGGCGATGTCGTCGGCGCGGTCGCCGGCATTCTCGGCGCAGGCGATGCCGACCTCCGCCGCAACGACAGGGTCGGACACCGACATGCAGCGGGTGATCGACGCCATTGGTGAAGAGAAGCATGGTGCTGTTGCTCGACAACTGCGAGCACGTGGTCGACGAGGCCGCGACCTTTGCCGTCGAAGCTGCTGCCGCAGTGCGAGGGTGTGACGATCGTGGCGACCACTCGCGAGCCACTCGGCGTCGCCGGCGAGCAGTGTGGGCAATCCCGCCGCTGACCCCTGAGGAGTCCGTCGAGTTGCTCACGGCCCGGGCCGGGTCGGCCGGCGTCGGCCTCGACACCGCGCGTGGAATCACGGGCATCGGCGAACCGCTCCTCGATCGGCTCGACGGCCTGCCATTGGCCATCGAGCTCGCCGCGCGCGGCTGCGATCGATGAGCCTGAACGACCTCGTCGATCGCCTCGACGACCGGTTCGCCCTGCTGTCCGCCGGGCCTCGCTCGGCCGAATTGCGGCAGCAGACGCTGCGCAACCTGGTCGATTGGAGCCACGATCTGCTCGACAGCGGGAGCGGTCGCTGTTCCGCAGGCTTGCCGCATTCAGCGGTGGAGCGACGCTGGAGGCCATCGAGACGGTGTGCTCGGATCCGATCGACGCGATCGGTGACGAACGAATCGGCATCCGCGATGTCGACACCCTCGTGGCCCGCCTCGTCGACAAATCGCTCGTCATCGCCGACCACACGGAATCCGGAGTCCGCTTCCGCATGCTCCAGACGCTGGCCGACTACGCGGCCGAGCAGTTGATCGCATCGGGCGAGGCAGAGCAGGTCGGCCATCGCCACGCCCGGTACTTCGCCGGCCTGGTCGCCCCGGTCGAGCTCGGGCTGTTGGGTCGTGAGCAACGCCGATGGATGCAATGGCTGCGCGTGGAGTGGGCCAACATCACGACGGCGATGGATCACGCGCTGGCGGTCGACGATGCCGACACGGCGATCCAACTGGTCGCCCCGCTCGGCTGGTACTTCTTCATGATCGACGAGACCGCGGCCGGCGTCGAGTGGTTGCACGCCGCGTTGGCGTGCAGTGGCCGCTCCGACCCGCGGCTGCGCTCGCTGGCCCTTGGTTCGTACGCCTTCCTGGCCTCGACCGGCCCGGACCCCGTCAATGCCGCGGTCGTCGCCGAGCGGGCGTTGGCGACCCTCGACTCGTACGACGACCCGGCGACAGAGGCGATCGTCACGGGCATGTACCTGATGTGTCAGCTCTTCCGTGGTCACATCGAGGCATGTCGCGCAGTGTTTCCCTTGACCGAGGCAGCCGCGTTGCGCTCGGGAAACCGATGGTCGGTGGCAATGGCCACACTGGTTGGCGCCGAGATCACCGGCCTGCTCGGCCAACCGCACGAAGCAGAGTCCGAGATGCGCCGGGCCGCGGACGGCTTCGCCGCCGTTGGCGATCGCTTCTGCTACAGCATCTGCGTTGCCCACGCCGCCGAACTGGCCGAGGTCCGCGGCGACTACGACCCGGCGATCCGCATGCTGGAGGAGAGCCTGGCCCTTGCCGAAGACGTCGGCTTCTCGGTCCGTGGCCTCGCCACCAGATCGCGTCTGGCCAACCTGGAGATCCTCCGGGGGAACCTGGCGCTGGCCGAGTCGATGCATCGGCAAGCACTCGAGTCCGGTTCCGGGCCGATCCCGCAATGGATGCACGCGATCACGCATGCTCGGGCTGGCCAACATCGCCCGTCGTCGCAACGATCCCGCCGAAGCCATGCGGTGCATCGACGTGGCGATGGCATTGCCGCGATCGTCGCAGATCCCGCTGATGCTCACGTCGCTGCTGGTCGCACGCGGTTACAGCGCCGATCTCGCAGGCGACGCAGAGGTTGCCCTGGCCGCCCAGTACGAAGGCCTCACCGTCGCGCTCTTCGTCAGTGCGACCAGGAGCATCGCCAATGCGGTCGAAGGGCTGGCGGGGGCACTGGCCCTCCATGGCGAGGCTGAAGATGCGGCGCGTCTGCTCGGTGCGGCCGACGCTCTGCGACGCCGATCGGGGGGACCGATGCCGGCAGCCGAGCGATTCGACGTGGATCGCGCCGAGCGTCGAGCCCGCGAAGCGCTGGGTGACAGCGGCTTCGACGCGGCATTCGAGGCCGGGGCCGCGGACCCTGACCTGGAGATCGCCCGCTGCCGTCAGCGAGCGCGTCAGCGCCTAGTCAGCGCCTCATCGTCATCCTTGCGTCACCTGATGAATAAGCGTGATCCAAGGAGTGTCCATGTCCAAGATTCTGTATCGATGGGGCCGATCAGCGGCCCAGCACCCATGGCGAATGCTGTTCGCCTGGCTCGTTGTCGTGATTGCCGTGGTCGGGTTGAAGAGCTCGATCGGTGGCAGCACCAGCGACAACTTCAAGATCCCCGGAACCGAATCGCAGCAGGGAATCGACCTGCTGAACGACCGGTTCCCGTCGCAGGGCGGGTCGAGCGGCCAAGTCGTGTTCGCCGACCCCGACGGCGATGTCACCGACGCGGTCGCCCGGGCCACGATCGGGCGACGCTCGGCCAGATCGCCGACGACCCGAACGTGGTGTCGGTCAGCGATCCGTTCGACCCGAGTCCGGACGGTCAGCGCCGACGGGCGGATCGCCTACGCGACCGTGCGGTACAGCGTCGACCCGCCGGCGAAATCCGAGGGCGAGGCGGCAAAGGCTGCTGTCGAGACGGCTCGTGAAGCCGGCCTGCAGGCCGAGTTGTCGCGCAACATCGTCCGTACGGCCGATGAGGCTCAAGGCAACGAGGGCATCGGCCTGATCGTCGCCGTGATCGTGTTGCTCGTCGCCTTCGGGTCGGTGATCGCCGCCGGCATCCCGATCGGCACCGCGCTGTTCGGCATCTTCATCGGGCTCTCCATCATCGGCATCATGGCCGGATTCACCGACGTGCCGTCGGTGTCGCCGATGTTGGCGACGATGATCGGTCTCGGCGTCGGCATCGACTACGCCCTGTTCGTCGTCACCCGTCACCGAGCGTTCCTCCACGAGGGCCGCTCGGTGGTCGAGTCGGTCGGGCTGGCCAACGCCACCGCCGGGAGTGCCGTGCTGTTCGCCGGTACCACCGTCGTGATCGCGATCGCCGGACTGCGCATCGCCGGCATCCCGGCGATCGCCACGATGGGCTTCGCCTCGGCGATCACCGTCGCGGTGGCGATGGCTCGCTGCCGTTACGTTGCTGCCTGCCTTCCTCGGCCTCGCCGGCCAGCGCATCGACTCGTGGCACATCGGTCGCGAAGCGACCGCAGAACGTCGAGTCGCAGCCAGACCGTCGCCGGCCGCTGGGCCGACCATGTCGGCAGCCACCCGTGGCGGTACGCGATCGTCAGCTTCGTCGGTCTCGTCGCGCTGGCGGGCCCGGTGCTGTCCATGCGAACCGGCATCGCCGACGACGGCACCGGTGCGACCGAGCACACGTACCGCAAGGCGTACGACCTGCTGGCCGAGGGCTTCGGCGAGGGCTTCAACGCGTCCGCTGACGATCGTGGTCGATGGCGCCGATGGCGTGGCCAAGGCAGATCAGGTGCGCAGCGACGGTCGCTGCAACCGACGGCATCGCCTCGCGGCGGCGCCGATCGTCAACCCGGCCGGCGACACCGCGGTGATCACCGCCTATCCCGTCACGTCGCCGCAAGACGCGAAGACCGAGTCACTGGTCCACTCGTTGCGCGACGACGTGTTGCCCCCGGCGCTCCGCGGCACGCAGTCGCAGGCCTTCGTCACCGGTCAGACGCGCGGCCTTCATCGACATCAGCGAGCGGCTGGCCTCGCGGCTCCCGCTCTTCATCGGTGCCGTCGTCGGTCTGTCGTTCCTGCTGCTGATGATGGTCTTCCGCTCGGTGCTGGTGCCGCTGAAGGCAGCAGTCATGAACCTGCTGTCGATCGGCGCGGCGTACGGCGTGGTCGTCGCGGTGTTCCAGTGGGGTTGGGGGAGCGGAGCACTCGGTGTGGATCACACCGTGCCGATCAGCCCGTTCCTGCCGATGATCATGTTCGCCATCCTGTTCGGGCTGTCGATGGACTACGAGGTGTTCCTGCTCAGCCGGGTCCGCGAGGAGTACCTCCGCACCCGTGACAGCCACACCAGCGTCGTCGCCGGCCTGGCGGCAACCGCACGGGTGATCACCTCGGCCGCATTGATCATGATCAGTGTGTTCGCAGCCTTCCTGCTGATCCCCGATGTCGAGATCAAGATGTTCGCGGTCGGCCTGACCGTCGCCGTGTTGGTCGACGCCACCGTCGTCAGGATGATCCTGGTGCCGGCAACCATGGCGTTGATGGGTGACGCCAACTGGTGGCTGCCGGGTTGGCTCGACCGCCTGCTGCCCCACGTCGACGTCGAGGGCTCGCACGTGCTGACGCCGCACACCTCGCCCATCCCGGCGATGGCGCATGCGGCAACGGACTTCGACGTCATCGACGAGCCGGAGTTCGAACTCGTCTGATCCTGGGTTCCCCGACAGAAGGGCCGGCGCTTGCGTCGGCCCTTCCGTCGCGCCCGGTCGAGTGTTTCGAGGGTGCCGGGTGGGTGTTGCGTAAAGCGTCGAGGATGAACTTGTCGGCGATGTCGTGATTGTCGGTCGGTCGTGTGGAGCGGTGTCAGTTGGTCGACAGACGCCGGTCGGCGATCACGCCGTGGCCGCTCGGAACATCTTCAGCAGGTTGTGGGTGGTGCACCACAGTTTCCATTCGAGGTTGACGCCGTCGAGGCCGCGCAGCAAGAACTGTCGCTGGTTGCGGTTGTGTTTGATCTGCCCGAACACGGGCTCGATCATCCCGGATCGTTTGCGGTAGAGCTGCCGGCCTCGTTTGGTGGCCAGCTTGCGGTCCATCCGCTCACGTGGTGTCGCCGATTTCGGGATGCGACGCACGCGGCGCACTCTGCTCGACAGGCATCTTGCGCCGGTTGCGGGTGGCGATCAACACTTCCGGCCCGCCATCGATCGCAGTCAGATTGTTGTCGTGCAGATAGCCGGCATCAGCAACCACCACACCGATCTCGTCGACGATGCCGGCCTCGCTCAAGGTGTCGGTGGCGGCTCGGATCATCGGTCGGAACTGGTGGACATCGCCACCGTCGTTGGACACCTCGCCGGCGATGATGATCTGGTCCTCGGTGGCGACCGCTTGAGCGTTGAACCCTTGCAAATATGCCGCGTTGGTCTTCATCACCCGACTGTCGGGATCAACAACGTTGACTCGCACATCCGCATCGGGCGTGAACGGGTCGAGGTTTGCGACCACTCATCTGTTTGCCGGTACGGCGCCAACACCTCGTCCTCGCGGACCGGACGTTGTCGCATCTTGGCGTCGAACACGCCCCGGTCAACATCATCGCGAGCA
Organism: Ilumatobacteraceae bacterium; assembly: GCA_963805445.1. Classification (GTDB taxonomy): domain Bacteria; phylum Actinomycetota; class Acidimicrobiia; order Acidimicrobiales; family Ilumatobacteraceae; genus JAENVT01. The sequence continues at coordinate 6,423 of CAWDUI010000005.1, forward strand.
TCCAACTGCGCTTTGGCAGCCTGGAAACGTGCCTGGCGGGCCACCCGGCCACGCAGCATCGCCGGCGGCTCATTGTCATCGCCGGCAGCGTCGTCGGCGTCATCGGCGGTCTCAGCGTCGGTGAACATCGCCTCGACGGTGTCGTCGATGAACGACCTGGACCGGTTCGAGTCCAGCGACGCCGCCCCGGCGATCTTGGTGCCATCCAATGCCACCAACCCGACACGCACCAAGCCAGCTTCGGCGCACAGTCGCAGCGTCTGCACGAACAGATCCTTCAACGCCTCGACATGACGGCGACGGAACCGGGCGATCGTGGTGTGATCCGGCTGCACATTCGCGGTGATCACTCGGAACGCAACATCGTTCTGACAGCCCTGTTCGATTCGCCGAGACGACATCACCCCCGTCGAATACGCATACACCAACAACGTCACCATCATCTCCGGATGATGCGCCGCTCGACCCCACCCGTCATCGCGATACGACGCATAGAAATCCGACAGATCAAGCTGCTTGACAGCATCGATCACGAACCAAACGAGATGATCCTCCGCCAACCAATCCGACAACGACGGCGGCAACAACAACTGCTGATCACGATCAAACGCCACAAAGTTGAACGACGACACCCCACAAGTTTTTCAGACCTCAGGCCTCAACGGAGCACCCGACGGGTTTACGCAACACCCACCCGGGTGGGCGCCGAACACTCGACAGGGATCAGCGGCGGTCGAGCAGGCCTCGGACGTAGGTCGCTTGTGCGGCGTGCTGGATGTCGTCGTCGACGATGCTGACCAGGCGGACTCCGAGCGTCACTGGTGGGTCCCAGCGCTTGTCGACGACCCGGTCGAGGCCGGTTGCGGTCGTCTGCTCGAGCACCTGGCGGGTCTTCGCCGCGACCGCCCGGTAGTACTCGACCAGCACGTCGGCGCTCTCGGCACGAATCGTCAGCACGTCCTCCCACGAGTGGCCGTAGCCGGTGTTGTGGGGATCGGATTCGACACCGAAGCGCGGCCCCCAGTTCCCCGATGTCCAGACCTGCTCGTCGTCGACGAGGTCGGCGATGTGGTCGTCCTGAACTCGAGTGAGGTGCCAGACCAACCATGCGATCGGGTTGGAGCCGACCTCCGGCGCCGTGTGCAGGGCGTCGAGATCGAGACCGCTGACGGCCTCGTCGACGTGCTCGGAGACTCGGTCGAAGACGTCGATCAACAGATCACTCAGTTCCATGGGCGCCAATCATCGCGCAACGGGACGGCTGCCTAGACTGCGCCGTCGACGACGAGGGAGGACCTGATGGCGGGGGTACGTATCGGCCTGATCGGTGCGGGTTTCATGGGCAAGATCCACAGCATCGCCTATCGAAACGCATCGATGTTGTTCGGATCCGAGATCCCCGGCGTCGATACCGTCGCCGTCACCGATTTCGACGCCACGCTCGCCGAACGTGCCGCTCGAGATTGGGGATGGGGTCGAGCAGTGCCCAGTTGGGAGGAGATCACGGCGTCCGACGACGTCGACGCGGTCGACATCTGCACCCCCAACGACAACCACGTCGACATCGCCCTCGATGCGTTGGCTCACGGGAAGCACGTGTTGTGCGAGAAGCCGCTGGCGCTCGACGGTGACAGTTCGTTTCGGCTCTGCGAGGCGGCGCGCGACAGCGGGCGCGTCACCCAGGTCGGGTTCGTGTATCGGCAATGGCCGGCCGTCGCGATGGCCCGCAAGCTGATCGACGAGGGAGCACTCGGTCGCGTGCGCACGGCACGCGCCCAGTTCCTGCTCGACTACAACGGCAACCCCGACATCCCGATGAGTTGGAGGTTCGACAAGATCCGAGCCGGCTCCGGGGCGCTCGGCGATGTCGGCTCACATTGCATCGACCTGCTGCAGTACCTGGTCGGTCCGATCGCGCAGGTTGCAGCGCGGATGCAGACGTTCGTGCCGCAGCGCCGCGGCACCGACGGCAACATGGTCGACGTCACCGTCGACGACCAGACCGAGATCCTCGCCGACTTCGACAATGGGGCCAGCGGGACGATCCTGGCCTCGTGGGCGGGCACCGGGCACAAGTGCGATCTGGGTTTCGAGTTGATCGGCTCACGCGGCTCGGTCTCGTTCTCATGGCAGCGATCGAACGAGCTCCACTTCTTCGATGGAACCGACCCCGAGGATCGCCAAGGCTTCCGCACCATCTTGGTCGGCCCAGCGCACCCGGGTGCCGACGGCATTCACACCGTTGCCGCGCAGGGGCTCGGGTACACCGACGCGTTCACGATCGCGGCTCGCAACACGTTGCGCAACCTTGCCGCCGGCGCGGTGCTGTCGGGTCCGACCTTCGTCGACGGCTTGCGCGTCGCCGAGGTCAGCGATGCGGTGATCGCCGCCGCGGCCGGCGGGTCGAGCGTGGCCGTTACACGGCGCGCTCTGTGACGACAGGTCAGCGGGCGATCCCGATGCCGCGCAGGTAGTCGAGGCTCGCCTTCGCATCTTCCAGCGCCGTCGTGGTCGACTGAAAGTCGCGGTCCTGTTCGATGGTGCCCGGTCCGTCGAAGTCTTCGACCTCTGCCGCCAGCGCGGCGAAGTCGACCATGCCCTGACCCACGGGGCAGAAGATGCCGAGCGAGATGGCGTCGAAGAAGGCGACGCCGTCGCTGAGCACCTTCTGGTGCACTGCGGGATTGATGTCTTTGAAGTGCAGGTACGCCGTGCGCCCGCGGTGCTCGGCGAGGAACCGAACTGGATCGATCCCGGCGTAGATGTAGTGCCCGGTGTCGATGCAGAGTTGCATGCCGTCGTTCACCGTGTCCGCCAGCATCCGCTCGACCTCGTCTTCGAACTCGATGTAGCTGCCGCAGTGCTGGTGGAGCACGGGGGTGAGCCCGTGCTTGATCGCAATTGCGCATGCCTGTCGTACGCCCGACAGCAAGTCGGCGTATCCCTGCCCTTCCAGCCGTCGGGCGACGGCGCCGCGGCCGGCTGTGGCGCCTCGCTCGTCGCCGACCATGTCGATGACGACGAGGAACTTGCCGCCCAGCGCGGCGATGCGCGCACACGTGATCTCGGTGACCTCGTTGATGCGATCGTGGCGGTTGCGGTCGTGCATCGGTTCGAAGATGTACGAACCGGCGACACCCAGGCCGCGGGCGCCGAGCTCGGCGCGGACGCGGTCGTCGTCGTCGGGGAGGTAGCCCATCGGACCCAACTCGCAGAGCGAGTACCCGGCCTGGCTGATCTCGTCGAAGACCTCTTCCCAGGGCGGAGCGCCGGGCTTGTCGGGCAGATCGACGCCCCACGAAACCGGTCCGTTCGCAACCTCGATGGCCATGTCAGTCCTTTCGATTCATCCGCCGGACTGGCAGCGAATCGGCGCCGACCATAGCCGTCAGCGATTCGCCGCCGGAGGTCGAGCCCGGTTCCTTCAGGGACTTCGCCATGCCGGTTGCCGATTGGTACCTATTGCTGGCAAGGTTCTCACATCACTGACTCGATCCGACTGACCACGGCCGAGGTCGGGTGCGCGCTCACCTTCGAAGTCGCCCATCGCGTGGTGCTCGCACTGCAGGTGGCCGCGGCGACCACGGCCGGGCAGTTCGAGGTCGACGAGCTCGTCGTCGAGCTCGACGGCCGCAGCGTGCCGGTCGACGAGGTGGAGGTGGAGCACGGTGGCAGGGTGCACATCGTCGCCTGTGGGGCGGGACGCCTCACGGTGAACTACCACGGGGTGGTGCAGCGCATGTCGTCGGACGGCCCCGTCCCCACCGTTGCCGAGAAGCTGATCGGCGTGCGGCCGAGCCGGTACTGCCCGTCCGACCTCTTGGAAGCGTTCGCCGATGCCGAGCTGGGGATGCCCGCCTCGGTCGCTGACCGCGGGCGGATCATCGGCGATTGGGTGTTCGGCCGGCTGCGGTACGAACCCGGCAGCAGCGGGCCACTCGACACCGCCGTCGACACCTTGTTGGCGGGGAGGGGGGTGTGTCGCGACTTTGCCCACCTCACCGTTGCCCTGTGTCGTGCCGCCGGTGTGCCGGCCCGCCTGGCCTCGGTGTACGCGCCAGGCGTGACTCCGATGGATTTCCACGCCGTTGCCGAGGTCGCCACGACGACGGGGTGGGAGCTGATCGACTCGACCCGGCTCGCGCCCCGGCAGTCACTCGTGCGCATCGCCACCGGTCGCGACGCCGGCGACACCGCGTTCTCGACCACGCTCGACGGTGCGGCTGACCTGGTCGCCAGCGGCGTGATGGCATTCGTGCACGGCGATCTCCCGATCGACGATCACCTCGCGCCCGTCATCCTCGCGTAGCCAGTCGCCTTCCGATCTCCCAATGGTGGCCGCTCGGGTCGGCAAGCCGACCGACCCGCCAGCCGTAGTCCTCTGCGATCGGTGCAACCTCCGTGGCCCCGGCGGCAATCGCACGGGCGAACACCGCGTCTGGGTCGTCGACCGTCAGGATCATGCGAACGGGACTGTTGGCGATCGATTCCGCAGTGGCGTCCGGGTCGGTCTGGATCCAGAAGTCGGCGCCATCTATTGCCAGCTGAGCGACCACGACGACTCCGTCGTCCTCCAGCCGTTCGACCTCGGTCGCCCCGAATGCGGCTGTGTAGAACGCGAGGGCGGCCACGGAGTCGTGCACGGAGATCCACGGGGCAATGTTGGTCATCGGTCGATCGTGCCCTTTCGCCTGGCCGGTCCGAGGAGGTGTCGCTCAGTATGGCACTGTGCGTGGCATGACTTCTTCGACGCGAGACGATGTCACCACTGTCGCGATCGTCGGCGCCGGGCCCGCCGGGTTGGTTGCTGCCCACATGTTGCAGCGCGAGGGCATCGAGTTCGTCGTGCTGGAGCGACACGCTCGAACCGACATGGGGAGCATGGCCAAGGCCGGTGCAATCGACTATCGGACGGTCGAGGTGTTGAAGTCGGTCGGGATCGCCGACAGCATCCTGCGGTTCGAGCGCACCAACTACTGCTGCGAGTTCCGTACGCCGGAGGAGAGCGTGGTCTTCGACTACGGGACGGTGACCGGAGACCGGCCGCACTACGTGTTCCCCCAGCACGAGTTGGTCGCCCAGCTGCGCGATGCGCTCGTGGCCGCCGAGGGTGACATCCGCTTCGGCATCGACGTGACGGGAGTCGACCACGACGACACCGGCGCGACGTTGTCGATCATCGATGAATCGGGCCGGCCGGCGACGATTCGATGCCAGATCGTGGCGGGCTGCGATGGTGCTCGTGGCGTCGTCGCCGATGCGCTGCGCAACTGCAAGGTCGTCGAGCAGTCGCTGCCAGTGCGCTGGCTGGCCGTGCTCGGCACGACCGGGCCGTTGGAGCCGCACACGATCTACGCAGCCCATCCGAGGGGGTTCGCCGGCCAGATGCGGAGGCTGCCCGACCTGACCCGCTTCTACCTCGAGATCCCGGCCACCGACACCATTGCGGACTGGCCGGAAGCGCGCGTGCGTGCCGAGTTGACCACACGTCTGCTGGTGCCCGGTCGACTGGACGACGTCAAGTTCATCGAGCCGTCCCTCGTCGACCTGCGGATGAAGATGACCACGCCGATGCAGGACGGGTGCGTGTTCGTGGCCGGCGACGCCGCGCACGTGATCACCCCGGCGGGCGGCAAGGGCATGAATCTGGCGATCCAGGATGCGGTCGAGTTGGCGCACGGCCTCATCGAACGCTTCGGTCCGCGCCACGACCCGACTCGGCTCGATCAGTACTCCGACACCCGCCTCCCTGCCATCTGGCGAACACAGGCGTTCTCGCGCTGGATGCTGAGCCTGATCCTCGCCGGATCCGACGGCGCCGACGGCCACGGCGACAGCGCGTCGTTCGGCGCCGGCTTGCGCCAGGGTTGGGTCTCGGCGCTGCAGCACGATCCCACGTTGGCCCGTTGGTTCGCCCACGCATACGCGGGCGTCGATCCGGATTAGCTCCGAACAGCTCGAGGAAGTGCGAACTTTCAACGCGCACAGGTCGCGTCGAACGTACGCACTTCGTCGACGTGCGGAGCCGTCAGAGCGATCGGTAGACGGCGTCGATCAAGGCCCGGTTGCGGGTGCTCTGCCATCGGGGCACGACGTGGTTCATCACGTACCCGAAGGCCACGCCCGTGTCGGGGTCAGCAAACCCGAGCGCTCCACCGGTTCCGAAGTGGCCGAAGCTGCGCGGGTTCGGACCGAACGGGCGATGAGGCACGGTCGGCTTGAAACCAAGTCCGAATGTGGTCTCCTCGCCGAGCACCGGGCAATAGCCGACAGACTGCGCCTTCGTCGCCTCGGCGAGCAGGTCGGCTGAGAGCAGGCGGTCGGGCTCCAGCAGCGCCGCGTACATCTTTGCCACGCCTCGTGCCGAGCCGTGCCCGTTCGTCGACGGCACCTGGGCACCACGCCACTCGGCGGTGTTGACCACCCCCGTCGAGGAGTACCCCGGCGGGTTGAAGTACCCCAGCGTGATCATGGCTGACTCGTCGGCGAGCTCGTCCCTGCCGGCGTTGCCGGCCCGCTGCGTCAGCCCCTGTGCAGGCGCCCAGATCACGTCGGCGCAGCGGTGCTGCTGCGATGACGGCACGCCCACCCACACGTCGGCATCGACGGAGTCGGCGACGCGCCGCAGCCGGGCGCCCGGCATGTCACCACTGACCCGCCGCACGATCTCGCCCACCAGGTGCCCGTACGTGTTGGTGTGGTAGGCGTGGCGTGACCCCGGCGCCCACCACGGCTCTGTTGCCGCCAGCGCCGTCGTCATCCGCCCCCAATCCCAGAGGTCGTCGTTCGTCAATGGCTCGCGGATCGCCGGCACCCCGGCCCGATGGCACAACGCATGTCGCACCGTGGCGTGCTCCTTGCCATGCGCTGCGAACTCGGGCCACACGGACGCGATCGGATCATCGAGCCCCAACCGGCCGGCGTCGACGAGTTGCAACGCCAGCAGCGCGACGAAGGCCTTGCCGACCGAGTAGAAGTCGACCAAGGTGTCGTGCTGCCATGGTCGTTGCCGGGCCTCGTCTGCCCAGCCACCGACGAGATCGACCACGACCTCGCCATCCACGATCACACACACGGCCGCGCCGACCTCGCCGCGGTCGGCGAAGTTGCGGTCGAACTCGTCATGGACCGCGTCGAACGAAGCAGAGGTCACCACCACAGTTTGCAGCGGTGATCGCCGGGACCTGTTACTGCGGGTGTGCGTCGATCTCGGCCAGCACCTGGCCGATGATCTTGGTCGCCGTGTGGTGCGGCAGTTCCTCGCCGCCTTCAGCGTCGGCTACCTCGTGTGCGAAGGCTTGGATCGACGGAGTTCCGCCGACGAGCACATGCCGCAGCGCGTCAGCGCTGGCGCTGGCGTCTGCCAGAGAGTCCACGGCGTCGGCGACGTGCTCCGGGTCCTCGGCCACCGCGTGGACCAAGGCCATGGCCTCCTCGCGGCCGGACGCCGTCGAGACGGCCTCGCCACGATCGGGGTTCTGTTGTGCGTCCCAGTCGGCCAGCGCTTCGTTGTAGCCGCCCTCGCCCGGGTGCAGGACCATCGTTGTCGGCCCGGTCTCCACGGTCTCCTCAGCGTCGTCGTCGCCATGATGGCGCGGTGCTGTCACTGGAACGGTCAGCGAGCCATCGTCGTGTCGGATGATTTCCATGACGCTCCTGTACCCAATTGCCTCGCCGGCTATGCATTTGTCTCACGTGGCGGCCAGTGCCGCCAACTGCCGGTGCTGGTCGCCGGTGAGGGAGTCGAACACGTCGAGTGAGGCGACGTTCTGGCGGAGTTGCGCCGGCGACGTAGCGCCGAACAGCACGCTGGCCAGCCGGGGATGGGCGAGCGCGAACGGAAACGCCGAGCGCGGCCGGCGGCACGTCCCACTCGCGAGCCAGCTCGACCAAGGCTGCGGCGCGGTGCTTGCCGGCCACGACGGCCGGCGTTTCGTCGGTTTCCGACCGACCGGTCTCGCCCTGGAGATACTTGCCGGTCAGCGTTCCACCGGCGAGCACGTACGAAGCAACGAGGCCGATGTCCGCGTCGGCCAGCACGCCCTCCATCACCGGGTCCTGCACCCAATCGGCGCGAACCAGGCTGTACGGCAGTTGGGCGGCGCAGGGCAGCACAACGCCGAGTTGACGAGCCGCTCGCACGGCGTCGACGAGTTGATCGGCGGGCCAGTTGCCGATGCCCCACGAACGCGCCCTGCCCGATGCGACCACGGCCGCAACCTGCTCGACGAGTGCCTCGATGGTCAGGCCATCGGGTGGCTGCATCGTGTAGATGAGGTCGACGTGGTCGAGACCCATGCGCTGCAACGACGCGTCGAGCTCGCCGGCCGCATCCTGGTCGGGCCAGAACTCCCACCACAGCTTGTTGGCCACGACGACCTCGTCGCGGACCCACCCTGTGGCGCGGAACAGTTCGCCGAAGATGACCTCGGAGTAGCCGGTCGGGATCGGGGCGTGACCCGTCTCGTCGTTGTAGCGGGCGTCGTCGAGGAAGGTGATGCCGACCTCGCGCGCCGTTTGCATCACGGCCAGCGCTTGTTCTCGCGGGATCCGTTCGAACGTGCGCCACGACCCAATGACAGCAGCGACACATCGAGATCAGAGGCACCGAGGCGGCGATGGGGAAGCACAGGCATGGCAAGCTCCTCGACGGGATTGATGCCTCTCTCTACCACTTCGACGCGACGGCGGTGCGGTCGTCGCCGCGCACTCTCGGGCTCAGCGTTGCACTGGTGCCCGGCGTCGGGTGGCGCGGGTCGCCGCGACCCCCACCGTCAAGACAGCGGCTGCCGCCAGCAAACTGGTGCCGACGGACCGGCCAGTGCCGGGCAGCCCGGGCACGGTGGTCGGTGCCGCCGCAACCGTTGTCGATGCGGCGATCGTCGTCGTGGTCGTGGTCGTTGGGACTGCGCTGAGGTTGCACGTCGGCGCCGTGAACGTGTCCGTGTCCAAGGTGACCTCACCGGTCTGGGCGAGCGCACGGCCGTGCACCGTCACACTGTTCTGTACGGCGATCGTGGTCAGCGCCATGATGTTGCCGACGAACGTCGAGCCGGTGAAGAGTGTTGCCGAACTGCCGACCTGCCAGAACACGTTGCACTCCTGCGCACCGTTGATCAGCGCGACGGTGCTGCCGGTGGCGGTGGTCAGGGTCGAATCGGTCTGGAAGATGAACACCGAATTCGGATCGCCGGCCCCGTCGAGCGTCAGCGTCCCGGTCAGGCTGAGGGGCCCTTTCGACGCGGCTGCGTAGACGCCGCCGACCAGAGTCAGGCCGCTCAGATCGGCCGGCTGAGTCCCGTCGAGTGCTCGCCCCGCGGCGTCCCCATATGCAGCGGTGAGATCCAACTGAGCCTGCGCGGCCGCAGCGTTCGTGGTGTCAGTCGTGCCGGGCGGGTTGACGATGCCAGGAGGGAACCCGGTGATGGCCGTGCCCGGCGACACGCCGAGGCTTTCGCTCAGCACACTTGCTCCGGTGTTGGTGACCGTTTCTGCCCCCAGGACGGAGTAGTTGCCGGCGGTCAGGAGCTGCACGGTCGGCACGATTGCCGCATTCGTCTCGGTACCGACGACCAACAGCACTGTCGCGGTGGCGAATCCCATGATGGCGACACTCCGCACGCCTCGTCCGATGTGCACGGCCGGCTCCTTCGACTCGAAGCGGTCCCCTCGCTTGGTCACCATGGTCGCATCTGCGCGGAGGCTGATGAAGGGACTTTGGTCCCGCCACGACCTGAAGGATCACTGCAACACCCAACGTTGCCCCATCCGCGACCGGCGCCGTTCTCGAGGTTGGTTGGGCGCGATCTCGGTACTCCCAGTACTGAAATCGAACGCGTTGGGCCTGGTCGGGCAAGGTGTGAGTAGCGGGAGTACTGAAATCGCGCCCGACTGGGGTGAGGAGAGCTTGCGCACGCCGAAGGGCGGGTCTCGGCGCGCCTCGGACGCGGCCCTACGTCGTGTAGTCGGCGTTGATTCGCACGTAGCCGTCGGTCAAGTCGCAGCCCCACACCGTGGCCGATGAGTCGCCGGCGGCGAGCGCAGCCGTGATCCGGACCTCGTCGCCCCGCATGTACTCGGTGAGGGCCTGCAACCCTGCCTCGTCGACCGCCGACGGGTAGACCTCCTGATCGCCGAACCGGATGACGACCTTCGACTGGTCGACCTCATCCGCAGTCGTCGACTTGCCGATCGCCATGGCCACCCGACCCCAGTTCGGGTCGGCGCCGTGCACGGCCGTCTTCACGAGGGGTGAGTTGACGATGGCCTTGGCGACCCGCTTGGCCTGCTCTGGCGAGTGCGCGGCCTCGACGACGACCTCGATCAGCTTCTCGGCGCCCTCGCCGTCGCGGGCCACCTGCTTCGTCAATGAAGTAGCCACCTCGCACAAGCCACGCTCGAACGCAGCGAGATCGATCGGGCCGGCCTCGCCGTTGGCCATCAGGATCGCCGTGTCGCTGGTCGAGGTGTCGGTGTCGATCGAGACGCAGTTGAACGTGCGATCCATGACACGTCGAAAGATGGGGTCGAGGTCGTCGGCGGAGATGCGCGCGTCGGTGAACATCAACGTGATCAAGGTCGCCATGTTCGGCTCGATCATGCCGACACCTTTGGCGACGCCGACGATCCGTGCCTCGCCCACTGAACTGCTGGCCACCTTCGGAACGGTGTCGGTCGTCATGATTCCGGCCGCCACCAGGCCGGCGTCGACGGACGGAAGTGCCGAGGGGATGGCGGTCAGGCCGGAACGGACGCGGTCCATCGGGTACTGGCGGCCGATCACGCCGGTCGAGGCAATCAGCACGTCGCCGGCGGCGCAGCCGAGTGCCGTGGCGACACCGGCAACGACCTCACGAGCATTGGCCAGGCCCATGTCGCCCGTTGCCACGTTGGCGTTCTTGGAGATCACCACGACGGCCTGGGCCGTCGGTGACGAGAGGTGATCGCGGCTGACGAGAACGCTGGGTCCGGCGAAGCTGCTGGTCGTGAACACGCCGACCGTCGGGCATGGCGAATCGGTGGCGACGACGACGAAATCGTCGGTCGAGTCCTTGATCCCGACGTTGGCGACATAGGCGCGAAAGCCGCCGGGAAGCGTGGTCATTCGGGGTCCGCCGTGAGGTTGGCTCGCACGATCTCGAAGATGTCGCCGAGGCAACGCACTTGCTCCTTCGTCAGGTCTTTCAGGAACCGATTGCGCACGCTCGCAACGTGATCGGGCGCCGCCTCCACGAGCTTGGCGTGACCGGCAGCGGTCAGCGCGGCGAACATGACCCGGCGATCCGATGGGCTGGCGACGCGTTCGACCAGGCCGGTGCTGACCAGCCCATCGAGACGACGGGTCAGGCCGCTGGGCGACAGCTGCAGCGAGATCGCCAGGTCGCACATTCGCAGACGCTGGTCCTCGGCCTCGGACAGTCGGACCAGTACCTCGTAATCACCCAACGTCAATCCGAACGGCACCAGGTCACTCTCCAACGCCGCGGTCATGGTGCTGACCGACTCGATGAAGTTTCGCCAGGCCCGCATCTCGCTCGCCGATAGCCATGTGCTTGCCATGGGTTGTATCTTACCGGTGTTCCGAAGAAAGGTTGCGCACGCAAGCAATTGTCCCTACAATCATTGTGACCGCAAAGAATTGGCACATCGCGCCGATGTGCGACCAGAACAACAAGGAGCAGCCACCATGTCCTCACTCGCAGATCTCACGCCCGGCGTTTGGAACGTCGATCCCGTCCACTCGTCTGTCGGCTTCGTCGCCCGTCACCTGATGGTGACGAAGGTGCGTGGCCGGTTCTCCGACTTCACCGGCACGGTCACCATTGCCGATGACCCCTTGAACTCGAAGGTGGAGGCCAGCGTCGTCATCGCCTCGATCGACACCCGCGACGAGACGCGCGACGGGCACCTGAAGTCGGGTGACTTCTTCGACGCCGAGACGTATCCGACCATGACCCTGGTCAGCACCGGCATCGAGCAAGACGGCAGCGACTACGTGCTGCACACGGATCTCACGATCCGAGGAATCACCAAGCCCGTCGATTTCGAGCTCGAGTTCGAGGGCGTCAGCGGTGATCCGTGGGGTGGCACCCGCGCTGGTTTCAGTGCCGAGGCCGAGATCAACCGCAAGGATTGGGGCCTGGAGTGGAACGTGGTCCTCGAGACCGGCGGCGTGATGCTCGGCGAGAAGGTCAAGATCCAGCTCGACGTGCAAGCAGTCAAGGCCTGATTCCGTTGATCAGACGGCTCAACCATGCAGTGCTCTGGGTGCGCGACGCCCAGGCATCCGCCGACTTCTACACCTCGGTCCTCGGCTTCGAGGCCGTGGCGAACATGGGCGGCAAGGCGATCTTCCTACGCGCCGATGGATCGACCAACGATCACGATCTCGGTCTGTTCAGCGTGGGCGATCGCCCCAAGCCGGCGGACCATTCGCCTGGCCTCTACCACCTTGCGTGGCAGGTCAACACGATCGAGGAACTCGCCACGTTGCGCACCAAGCTGGTCGCCGCAGGGTCACTCATCGGCGAGAGCGATCACGGCGTCAGCAAGAGCTTGTACGCCCACGACCCCGACGGGATCGAGTTCGAGATCATGTGGGCCGTTCCCAGAGCGAACTGGCCGACGACGTCGCCCGGCGTCGAGCGGCTCGATCTCGAGGCCGAACTGGTTCGCTGGTCGGCCGTCGAGACCGCCGATCAGTACTGAGGCTCCGGGCTCGTCACGACGGGCGCCGCAGCAGGTCCCGCAAGGCCGCGTCGAGCGTCTCGTGCTGAAACTCGTACCCACTGCGCTGCAGCCCGGTGGGCAACACACGTTGCCCGCCGAGGAGCAGCGCATCGACCAGCTCCCCACCGAGGAGCATCTTCGGTCCGAACGACGGGATCGGTAGCACGGCGGGTCGGTGCAGCACCTTGCCGAGCGTTGCGGTGAACTCGCTGTTGGTCACCGGGTTCGGCGCCGTCAGGTTGACGGCGCCGCAGGTGTCGGTCGTCAGCAGGTGCGAGATCGCACCGACCTCATCGTCGATCGAGATCCAGCTCTGCCATTGGTGGCCGTTTCCGAACCGCCCGCCGAGGCCGAGTTTGAACAGGGGCAGCTGCTTCTTCAGCGCGCCGCCCTGTGTTGACAGCACGATGCCCGTACGAATGTGGACGGTGCGAATGCCCGCGTCCTCGGCGGGCGACGTCGCCCCCTCCCATTGCTGACACAGGTTGCTGAGGAAGTCGGTGCCGGGCGCCGACAGCTCGTCGAGCCGTTCGTCGCCGCGGTCGCCGTACCAGCCGATCGCCGAGCCGGAGATGAAGACCTCCGGCTTCAAGTCGAGCCCCGCCATCGTCGTGGCCAGCAACGTCGTCGACAGCAGGCGGCTCGACAGCAGTTCGATCTTGTACTGATCCGTCCATCGCTTGTCGCCGATGTTGGCGCCCGACAGGTTGATCACCGCATCGCAACCAGTGAACGCCTCGACGTCGAGGATGCCGGCCGCCGGGTCCCACCGGTGCTCGCCCTCGCGGGCGTCGCGTCTGACCAGGCGAGTCACGATGTGGCCGTCGGTGGTCAACTGGCTGCTCAGTGCCGAACCGATCAGCCCGCTTGCACCCGACATGAGGATGCGCATGTGCACCAGGGTAGATCGCCGGTGCGGGCTTGGTGACAAGTGCTCAGGTCGCCCCGATTGCAGCCGATACCGTTGAGTACCGAATCGCGGCGAAAGGCACCTTCTGTGGACACCAACGACGACGGCATCTCGTTCGAACCGCCCGCGGAGCAGCCCGCGCCGCCGACCGGCCCGACGTTGCCTCCGCCGATGCCCGCTGGGCCGCCGGTGTCGGGCGGACCGTTCAGTCCTGGCCCGCCGCCGTTCGCTGTTCAGGAGGGCGAGCCGACCGCGACCGTGGTGACTGCCGGCGCCGTCGGAAAGCGCAGCAGGGGCAAGGTCGTCGGTGGATTGATCGCCGTCGTCGCCCTGGTCGGCGCTGGTGGTTTCGCCGTCAGCAAGATCGTTGCCGGCAACGACGGTGGTGCGGCGAGCCCCAACGAGGTCGGCACCCGGTTGATGGACGCGCTCTCTGCTGAGGACGCCCTGGGCGTCGTCGACCTGTTGCTGCCCGGTGAACGCGACATGATGCGCCAGCCGCTGATCGACCTCGTCGACAACCTCAAGCGCCTGGAGATCGTCGACAGCACCGCAACCTTGGACAAGGTCGGCGGGCTCGACATCGCCTTCGACGACGTGCACGTCGACACGACCGACACCAACGTGGCCGACATCTCCGACATCCGCATCACGGCCACCGGCACCGCGTCGGTCGACGGCGCCGCAGTTCCGATCGGGAACCTGTTGATCGACGAGGCATTCGGAGGCGATCGCCCAGCGCTCGACTCCGATCCGCAGAGCAGCGACATCGACTGGAAGATGGCGACCGTGAAACACGATGGGCGCTGGTACCTCAGCGTGTTCTACTCCATCGCCGAGAACGCCCGCCAGAGCAGCCAGGACATTCCCGAGACCCCGATCGTTGCCCACGGCGCCGACACGCCGGAGGGCGCCGTACAGGCCGTCTTCGACGCGGTCGACGACCTCGATGTGGAGGCGTTGATCGCCGCGCTCAACCCCAATGAGGCCGAGGCGCTGCAGCGCTATGCACCGATGTTCATCGACAGCGCACAGAGCGGTCTCGATGATGTCGGCGCCAAGATCGCGTTCTCCGACATCAAGTACACCGTCAGCGGTACCGGAGACCGGCGCACCGTAGCGATCGACGGGTTCAACCTGAAGGCTTCCGCCGACGGCACCGACGTGTCGGTCGTGAGCAAGGACGGCTGCGTCGTGTTCACCTCCGGTGACACGAGCACGGACTCGTGCCAGGTCGCCGGGTCGATCGACGACGCGCTCGGCGTGCTGGGGATCGACGAGACCGGTGATCTGAAGTCGTTGATCAAGACGATCGAAGACGCGTTCTCCGACATGAAGCCCGTGGGCATCACCGTGCAGAAGGTCGGTGGCGAATGGTACGTCAGCCCGATCGGCACCTACTTCGACGTGTACATCAGCCTGCTGTCGGCCCTCGACAAGAACGAGTTGACCGACATCATCGACGGTGTCAAGAAGGTGGCCGAGTCGTTCTCGACGTCAGGGATCTTCGGACTAGGTGGCGACACCGCGACCACCGACACGGGCGGCATCTTCGACGGTTCCAACGGCGGCGACAGCAGCGCGTTCGACGTGTGCTTCAACGAGACCGACTTCGCCGGGTATTCGGCATGCGTGTTGGCGGGAATGGACGACGGCTCGATCGATCCGAGTTTCGTCGCGCCGTACTACCGGTTCCCGGAGTGCGGTGTCGGAGAGCAGTACTGGTCCGGAAACGTGTACACCATGAGTGACGAAGAGTTCATCGCCTTCGGCACGGCCGCGGCGCCGTGCTTCCAGACGCACGTCGACGACGGCACGATCTCCGAGTTCGAGCTGCCGTACGAGCTGTCACATCCCGATTGCCTCGAAGGCAAGAACTGGTACAACGTGACGGATCAGGACTACAGCCAGCGCGTCTTCGAGTGCGCCACCAGCTGACGAGCAACAAGCCGGCCACCGCCACCCCACCGGCCCGTCCCCTGCGACTCGTTGGGTGCGATCTCGGTACTCCGCCTACCGAAATCGAACCCGTGGAGCCTGGTTGGGCGAGCTGTGAGTACTCGCAATACCGAAGTCGCGCCCGACCGGGGTGGGCGACGGGCGACGTCCGGTGGAGGTGCGGGTCGGTGTGCTAGGAGGCGGTCAGCGCTGCCGTGAGAGCAGCGTCGAGCGTTGATTCCTCGACCGCACCCAACGAGAGCTTCACCGCGCCGGTGGCGTCGATGATGGCCATGGCCGGCTGGTAGGGAACACCGAACCGGCTGAACACGTCGCCCGGATCATCGCTGATCTGGGGGAAGCTCAGGTGGTACTTGTCGACGAAGGCCTGGAACGACTGGTCGTCGCCGTACCACGCGACACCGACGAACTGAACCTTCCCGGCCCACCGCTGGCTTGCCGCTTCGACCGAAGCGGCTTCATGGTTGCAGATCGTTCAAGTCGGCGCCCAGAACCACAGCAGCACCGGCTTGCCGGCAAAGCCGGCCATGTCGATGGCGCCACCGCCGACCTGCGGCGCCGAGAATGCCAGCGATTCGGGCACCGCGCCGGGAGCCGGCGTCGTGCCGGCGGCGCCCGGGGCGCCCACATCGGCGGCGACGACGGGTGTTGTCGCCTCGCTGGAGTGCGTTGCGTTGTCGCCGCACGCAGCCAACAGCGCGATGGCGACGACAGAGAGCAGCAGCCGGCGCACGAACCGCACGCTACCGGCCTTAGCCTGGCAATTCCATGCGCACCAGGACCCTGCTGTTGCTTGCCATCGCATGCGGTCTCGTCATCCTCCTGGCGGGTGGCATCCAGCTGCTACGGCTCGGCGGGCAGGAGCAGACGGCAAAGCTGCTCGACGCAGGCCAGCCCGGCAAGGCGGGTGACGCGACGGTGGTGTTGGTGTCGTCATCGGCGAGCGGCTCCCATTTGATCGCGGTCGTGCGCATCGGCGGGGTTGACGACCCCGAGGGCCTCGATGGCTTCACGCTCGTCGCGCCCGGAAAGGTCGTCGGTGTGGGGTCGTCGACATGCGCGGGAATTGCCCTCGCAGCGACCGACTGTTCGTTGACGTTCGACACGGCGGGAATGCCGGGAACGTCGCGCCAACTCGTCTTCCACCGCGCCGACGCGCAACTGCGGTGGGTGCTCGCTCAGGGCGACGAGGCGCTACCGTAAACCCCGAATTTGATCTCGACGTCCTGGCAGGACTCACCAACCGTCACGGAGCCAACATGGAGCCCGCAACCGAATTCGATCTCGTCGTGATCGGCGGTGGACCCGGCGGATACGGCGCAGCCCTGTATGCGACATCTGCCGGTCTCAACGTCGCCCTGGTCGAGATGGCCGACATCGGAGGCACGTGCCTCAACCGAGGTTGCATCCCGGCGAAGGCATTTCTGGAAACCGCGGCGGTGCAACGTCACGTGGCTCATGCGGCAGAGTTCGGCATCGAGTCGAGTGCACCCGTGGTGAATTTCGTCACGGCGCAGGCGCGAAAGCAGAAGATCGTCGACGGCATCGTCAAGAGCCTGACCGGCTTCATGAAGTCGAAGAAGATCACGATCCTCGACGGCATCGGCACCCTCGGCGCCGACCGCACGGTGACGGTCACCGGTCCCGAAGGGGTCACGACGATCCGCGGCGCCAGTGTCGTACTGGCCGCTGGTTCGGTGCCTCGCACGATCCCCGGATTCGAGCCGTCGGGTCCGGTGATGACCAGTGACGAGGTGCTGATGCTCGACTACGTGCCGACCCGTGTCGCAGTGATCGGTGGTGGCGCGATCGGTTGCGAGTTCGCCAGCACGTTCGCCGACCTCGGGTCGCAGGTGACGATCCTCGAGGGGCTGCCGAAGATCCTTCCGGGTCTCGACAGCGACGTGGCCAACGTCGTCGTGCGCAGCTTCAAGAAGAAGAACATCGACATCCGCACGGGTGTCAAGGTGCTGGGCCACACGCCGACCGCGGCGGGTGGCACGACGGTGCACTTCGGAGAAGGCGAGAACCTCGAGGTCGACGTCGTCGTGGTCAGCGTCGGTCGCCGGCCGTTCGCCGACAAGCTCGGTCTCACCGGCACGGCCGTGAAGGTCAGTGATCGTGGCTTCATCGAGGTCGACGAGTACTGCCGCACCGGCGAGCCCGGTGTGTACGCAATCGGCGACATCATCAACACGCCCCAGTTGGCTCACGTCGGATACGCGGAGGCAATCCTCGTCACCAAAGACATCCTCGGCGAGCACCCCAATCCGGTGGCATACGACCGTGTGCCGTGGGCCATCTACTGCCACCCCGAGGTGGCCTTTGCCGGGCCGAGCGAAGAGGCCGCACGCGAAGCCGGCTTCGATGTCGTGGTCGCCAAGCACCAGTTCCGTGCCAACAGCCGTGCCCAGATCCTGGGCGAGCTCGACGGGCTGGTCAAGATCATCGCCAAGAAGCAGGCCGACGGCACCGCCGGCCAGATCCTCGGGGTGCACATGGTGGGACCGTGGGTCACCGAACAGCTCAGTGGTGGGTACCTCGCGGTCAACTGGGAAGCCACAGCCGCCGAGGTCGCCGAGTTCATCCAACCGCACCCGAGCCTGACGGAGTTGTTCGGAGAAACCGTATTGTCGCTCACGGGCCGCAGCCTGAACGCCTGATCCGATCGAAGAGAGAGACCACACAATGGCCGATGTCACGTTGCCGCAACTCGGTGAAACCGTCACCGAAGGCACGATCACCCGATGGTTCAAGAAGGTCGGCGACAGCGTGTCGGCCGACGAGCCGTTGTTCGAAGTCAGCACCGACAAGGTCGACACGGAGGTGCCGTCGCCGATCAGCGGCACGGTCACCGAGATCCGCGTCCAAGAGGGCGACACCGTGCCGGTTGGCGCCGTGATCGCCGTTGTCGGCGAGGCCGAGGGTGCTGCGGCACCTGCAGCACCCGAGACGGAACCCGCATCGGAGGAAGCGGCCGCGCCGGCCCTGCCACCGAAGACCTCGGCACCAGAGGCCGCTGCGCCACCTGCAGAAGCAGCGCCGGAGCCACCCGCGCCGGAGCCCGCCGCAGCCGAGGCGACGGCGCCTGCACCCGCACCGGCACCCGCCGCGCCTGAGCCGGCCGCTGCGGAGGCCACCGATGCGCCGTCCGACAACCGTCTGCTGTCGCCGGTCGTGCGTCGACTCGTCGCCGAGCACAACATCGATGTCGATCTCGTCAAGGGCAGCGGGCCGGGTGGGCGCATCACCCGCGACGACGTGCTCGACTACATCGATCAGGTCGCCACGCAGGCGCCCGAGGCGGCTCCCGCCGCTGCCGCGGGTCCGGCTGCAGCACCTGCCGCACCGGCCGCAGCTCCAACTCCAGCTCCAGCTCCCACCCCAGCTGCACCCGCCGCGGCTGCACCGGCGCCCAGCGTCGCGCCGGGGGAGCGCGACTCGACGGTCAGGTTGTCGAAGATTCGCAAGCTCACCGGCAGTCACATGGTGATGAGCAAGGGTGTCAGCCCGCATGCATTCAGCGTGGTCGAGGTCGACTACGCCAACGTCGACATCACCCGTAATCAGGTCAAGAACGAGTGGAAGTCGAGCGAGGGCTTCGGGCTCACGTACCTCCCGTTCATCACCCGCGCCGTCGTCGAGGCACTCGAGGAGTTCCCGCATCTCAACGCCAGCGTTGCCGACGAAGACCTCGTGGTGCACAACTTCATCGACATCGGCATCGCGGTCGACCTCGACTTCCAGGGACTGCTGGTCCCCGTAGTGAGGGCTGCCGAGACGAAGCGTCTGCGGGCCATCGCCCGCGAGATCAACGACCTCGCCGGTCGGGCGCGCAGCCGTCACCTCAGCCCCGATGAGATCAGCGGTGGCACGTTCACCATCTCCAACAACGGCTCGGCCGGCAGCGTGTTGACCATGCCGATCATCAACCAACCGCAAGTCGCGATCCTGTCGACCGACGCAATCACGCGCAAGCCGGTCGTCGTGCGCGCCACCGACGGGAGCGAAGGCATTGCCATCCACCCCGTCGGCAACCTGGCGATGGCCTGGGACCACCGTGCATTCGACGGCGCCTATGCCGCCGGCTTCCTGGTCAAGATCAAGCAGGCGCTCGAAACACGCGACTGGTCCGCCGAGCTGTGACATGACGCTGCGGGTTCGCTGGCTCGGAAGGGTTCCCTACCGCGAGGCGCTCGCGGTGCAGCAGGGCCTGTTCCAGCACGGCGTCGGCGATCATCTGCTGTTGCTCGAACACCCCCACGTGTTCACCCACGGCCCGCGGGCCGATCTGGCGGTGAACGTGTTGGTCGAGCCGGCGTCGGTTGGTGCCGAACTGGTCTCGGTGAAGCGCGGCGGCGACGTGACGTATCACGGTCCGGGGCAGCTGGTCGGTTACCCGGTCGTCAACGTGCCGAACTCGCTGGGTGCCGCCGACCACGTGTGTGCGATCCAACGGGTGATCGTCGCCAGCCTCACCGAGCTCGGGGTCGCCGACGTCGGTTGCCTCGACGAGTACCCCGGTGTGTGGGTGGGTGTCAGTGGGCCGAATCCGCGCAAGATCTGTGCCATCGGCGTGCGGCTGGCGCACGGTCGCACGATGCACGGCTTCGCGCTCAACGTGTCGCCCGACATGCGGTACATGCGCGACTACATCGTGCCCTGCGGCATTCCCGACAAGCCGGTCACGTCGCTGGTCGAAGAGGGCGTCGAGGTCACGCTCGAGAACGTTGCCGAGGTCGTGGCCCGACACGCTGCCGAGGTGTGGGGTGCAGGGTCGATGGAGCGCCAAGACGTCGCCTGGAAGCATCGCCCCGACGACCTGTCGGCGTTCTCCCGAGGCGAAGGCCCCGGCGCCGTCGTCAGGCGCCTGGCGCAGGTTGGTGTCGCTGATGGCCTGGCGATCGCGACCCGCAAGCCTGACTGGCTGCGGCCCAAGGTGGTGCACGGGCCGGAGGTGATCGCGCTGAAGAAGACCGTGCGGAACCACGGTCTGGTGACGGTGTGCGAGGAGGCCGGCTGCCCCAACCTCAGCGATTGCTGGGCCGACGGCACTGCCACGTTCATGGTCCTCGGCGAACGGTGCACCCGGGCCTGCGGTTTCTGCCTCGTCGACACCAGCAAGCCGCTGCCGCCCTCCGACGACGAGCCCACTCGGGTCGCCGACGCCGTCGCCACGATGGGCCTGGCCCACGCAGTGCTGACGATGGTGGCACGCGACGATCTCTCCGACGGTGGGATGGCCCATGTCGCCCGCTGCGTCGAGGCCATTCGCGTGCGCTGCCCGGAGACGCGGATCGAGACGTTGATCTCCGACGCCAAGGGCGACGCCGATTCACTGGCGTTGCTGTTTGCGGTGCGTCCCGATGTGCTCAACCACAACATCGAGACCGTCGCCCGCCTCCAACGAGCGGTGCGGCCGTCGGCCGGATACGCCCGCAGCCTGTCGGTCCTGTCGCGAGCCAAGGCGGCCGGGCTGACGGCGAAGTCGGGATTGATCGTCGGGATGGGAGAGACCCACGACGAGATCGTCGGCTGCCTGGCCGACCTGGCCGGCGTCGGTGTCGACATCGTCACCATCGGCCAGTACCTGCGCCCGACGACTCATCACCTTCCGGTGGCGCGATGGGTCGAGCCGGTCGAGTTCGTGGAGTGGAAGCGGCTCGGCGAGTCGCTCGGCATCGGTCATGTCGAGGCCAGCCCGTTGACGCGCAGCAGCTATCACGCCCGCCAGGCGGCCGATGCTGTGGCGATCGGCGACTCCGTATCATTGTCGTTCGTGTGAGCCAGAATGGGTCAATGAGCGCCGCTTCGTCCTCGACCACCACCTATCTCGAACGCATCGACCGGGTCCGCTCGCGGATGAACGAGGCCGGCGTCGACGTCTTGTTGATCTCGGTCGGCCGCGACCTGCCGTACCTCACCGGGTACGAGGCCATGCCGTTGGAGCGGCTGACCATGCTCGTCGTGCCGAAGGATGGCGATGCCACCTTGGTCGTGCCGCGGATGGAGGCGCCTCGCGTCGTCGAGCAACCCGGCGTGTTCACGCTGCTGAGGTGGAACGAGACCGACGACCCGGTCGCGGTCGTCGCCGGGCTGGTCGGCCGGCCGGCAACGGTTGCCATCGGCGACACGATGTGGGCCAGGTTCCTGGTCGATCTCTTGACGCACTGGCCCTCGACGTCGACCCACTACGTGCGTTCCGTCGAGGTCATGAACGCGCTGCGGATGCGCAAGGACGCTGCCGAGATCGCCGCGCTGGCCGATGCCGGCGCAGCCGTCGACCGCATTGCCGCCGATCTGCAAGGCGGTCGCATCCCGCTGATCGGGCGCACGGAGGCCGATGTCAGTGCCGACCTCGGGCGGCGGATCCTCGGCGAGGGCCATCAGCGCGTCAACTTTGCCATCGTCGCGGCGGGCGAGAATGCCGCGTCGCCGCACCACCACGCCAGCGATCGGGTGATCAACGAGGGGGAGATCCTGCTCTGCGACTTCGGTGGCACGATGAACGGATATTGCAGCGACATCACGCGATGTGTCTTCCTCGGCTCACCGCCGTCCGATGTTGCCGAGGCCTACGCCGTGCTGCACGACGCGCAACGCGCTGCCGTTCTGGCAGGGACCGTCGGCACGCCCTGCGAGGAGGTCGATCGGGTCGCCCGGAAGATCATCACCGACGCCGGGTATGGCGAGTACTTCATGCACCGCACCGGTCACGGTATCGGGATGGAGGAGCACGAGGACCCGTACATGGTCGAGGGGAACGGGTTGCCGCTCGAGCCCGGCCACGCGTTCAGCGTCGAGCCGGGCATCTACCTGCCGACGCAGTGGGGCATGCGACTCGAAGACATCGTGGTCGCCACGGCGGACGGCCCGGTCGCGGTCAACGACGCGAACCACGAACTGGTCAGCGTCGAAGCCTGATCTAGGGCGTTTTGGTCGTTGCGAACAGCGACTCGTCGGCCGAGGGGGTGTAGCGGGTGAGGTTGACCGCCACCGCCCCGTCGTCGAGACGGGCCAGTGGTCCGTTGGAGAGCACGCAGAACACCGACGTCCCTCCGCCGAGCGGCACGTCGACGCACGTCGATGTCTGGCCGGCGATCTCCTCGATGTGTGACACCACGGGGGCGACCAGCGCGACCGCGGCTCGTCGCAGCCGTTTGGCGACGTCGGCGGCGTAGAAATCGGGTGTGATCTGCGTGTCGCTGATCCTGGCCGGATCGATGGTCGACGAACACGGTTTGCTCGTGTCGAGGAGACAGGTCTGCGACGTGCCGTTGACCGTGAGGAACCGCACGGATCCAATGGTGACCGATCGCCGTCCGGTGTCGACGGCGACAGTGGCAGGCCGGGAGGTGTTGCCGAACTTGGTCAGCACCGTGTACTCGGCGGTGTACGGCCCGTCGTTGGTCGCGTCGAGCTGAGCGAGAACCTGATCGATTGCCTCGTTGCCGGTCCGCGACCCGGGGGCGAACGGGTCGGGGCTGAACGACGGCCGCTGACCCGTGAAGCACCCGGTCAACAGCACCAGCAGGGCGAGTACCGCTGGTCGAGGTCGCATGCCACGGAATCTAGAGCACGGCGGGCGTTCGCGGCTCGCCACGGCGATGTGCGCAACGTCCAGCGGGAAAAACAACGAACCCTCATGACCGGGACGGTGGTCATGAGGGTTCGTATTGGAGCTCTCCGGTGGTGCTGGCATCACGCGGCGGGCGTTCTTCGCTCGACTTGCGGGACGGGTGCGTATCGGCGAAGTGGGAACCGGCACCACCGGAGAGACTTCGTGAGCGGACGAACTCTTACGAGGCCGTCCACTGAGTTCAATTGTACGAGAGTGACACGCTGCGGTAACAAAAAGGTTTTGCAATTGGAAAGAAAATCCGGGGGCGTCCGGATTCGAGCCGCCCGGCGGATGTTGGCTGGTTAGCCTGCCCGGCGTGATCCGCCTCGACGCAGCCACCGTGCTGATGCAATGGTCGGTGGGCGGGCTGGCGTTCTTGTGGTTCACGACCCGGCGGCGGGAAGTCGGGATCGGATACGGCTGGTTGCTGCGTGGCATCTATCTGCTGATGGCGGCCGGCGGGGTCGTGCTCGGTGCCCGATTCGGCCTGGTCTGGGCCCGCGAGGTCAGCGGTGCTGCAGTTGCTGCGGCCGCCCTGTTCGCCCTCGTGGTGTCGGTCGTGCATCGGCACGCGGGTGTCTCCGGGCAGACCGACGAGCACGATCGCCGATCGCAACGAGTCGCCGAGATGACCGGCATCGAGCGCACCGCGAAGCGGCCCTTGGCGGGCCGTGAGTTCCCGCCGGTCGTCGACCTCTTCGCGCCGATCGCCGGCATCGTCGGCCTGGTCGCTGCCTCGGTCGACGCCGGTGGCAACCTCGCCGTGTCGCTCATGCGCACGTTCGCCGGTGCCGCGTTCCTGGGGGCCGTGACCGATGCGATGCTGCTCGGGCACTGGTACCTCGTCCAGCCCGGCCTGCCGCGGCGGCACCTCAACGACCTGGTCGACGCCCTCGGCTGGGTGTGGCCCGTGGAGATCGTCTCGCTGTTGCTGCCGACCGGAATGGTGTCGGTGTGGACCGGCTCGGTCGACGACGGATGGAATGGCACCCTCGGTTGGTTCTGGGCGGCGTGCGCGGTCACCACGATCATCCTCGTCTTCGTGACCAAGGCGGCGCTGCGCGAGCGGTACTACTCGGCGGTGATGGCGGCCACCGGACTGCTCTACTTGGCGATTCTCACTGCGTTCGGAACCGACCTCGTGGCCAGGGCCGTGCTGGCCGGATAACTCCGACCCGGTTAAACGGCGAAATTCCGGGCAGACTTACAGCTATGCCGAGGCCAGTGTGGAGCGGGACGATTAGTTTCGGGCTCGTTGCCATCCCCATCAAGATGTTCCATGCCGTCAGCAAGAAGAGCGTGTCGTTCAACCAGCTCGACGAGCGCACGATGAGCCGCATCCGCCTGAAGAAGGTGTCGGCCGAGACGGGCGACGACGTTCCCGACGAGAACATCGTCAAGGGGTACGAGATCAGCAAGGGCCGGTACGTCGTCGTCGATCCCGATGATCTCGAGCCGTTCATCCCGTCCGCGACCAAGAGCATCGACCTCGAGGAGTTCGTCGATCTCGACGAGATCGATCCGGTGTACTTCGATTCGCCGTACATCCTGGCCCCCGACAAGACGCCGAAGCCCTATGCGCTGCTGGCCCAGGCAATGGAGGCTGCCGGCAAGGTCGCCATCGGTCGTTTCGTGATGCGCAACAAGCAGTACGTCGCTGCGGTGCGGGCCTCCGAGGGCACGCTGCTGATGAGCACGATGGTCTTCGCCGACGAGGTCGTGTCCCTCGAGTCGATCGAGGAGCTCGGCGTGCTCGATTCCATCGAGGTCAGCGCCAAGGAGGTCAAGATGGCCGAAGCGCTGGTCGAGTCCTTGTCCGCCGATTTCGATCCATCGAAGTACCGCGACAACTACCGCGAGCAGGTGCTCGACCTGATCGAGCGCAAGGCTGCCGGCGAGGAGTTCGAGGCACCGGCGCCCGCCGCGGCCGCTCCGCAAGTCGTGGATCTGATGGCCGCGTTGGAGGCCAGCGTCAAGGCAGCCAAGGCAGCCCGCGGTCGACATCCCGCAGGAGGCCCCGAGCTCGAGGTCGTCGGTGCCGACGCGAAGGCCAAGCCCAGGCGAGTCCGCAAGTCGGCATAGCCCCAGCGTAGGGTCGGGTCATGAGCGGTGCGACCGTGGTGCGAGTCGGCGAGCGCGAGTTGTCGTTGTCGAACCTCGACAAAGTGCTGTACCCCGACACGGGCACGACCAAGGGCGAGGCCATCAACTACTACGCCCGCATCGCTGCGGTGATGCTGCCGCACCTCACCGGACGGTGCATCACGTTGAAGCGGTTCCCCAATGGCGTGGAGACGACTGGGTTCTTCGAGAAGCGCTGTCCCAAGCACCGACCGTCGTGGATACCCACCGCGCTCGGCCCCGGTGATCACGACGGCGACATCGGCTATTGCCGATTCGACGAACCGGCGGCGCTCGTCTGGGCAGCCAACATGGCCGCACTCGAACTCCACGTACCGATGGCTGCCGCTGCCGACCTGGAGACGCCGCTGGCAATGGTGTTCGACTTCGATCCAGGTGCGCCCGCCGCGATCAAGGAGTGCTGCGAGATCGCGCTGTGGGCCCGCGAGGTGCTGGCGGCGGTGGAGTTGGAGGGCTGGTGCAAGACCTCCGGGTCGAAGGGCTTGCAGATGTACGTGCCGTTGAACACACCGGCGACGCACGACGGCGCCGGCGACTTCGCGCTCGCCGTCGGCCAGGTGCTGGAGCGCCAGCACCGCGACCGGGTGACCACGGTGATGGCCAAGGTCCATCGTCCGGGGAAGATCTTCGTCGACTGGAGCCAGAACGCCAGGTTCAAGACGACCATCGGGGTCTACTCGATGCGTGCCCGCCCGGAGCCGACCGTGTCGACACCCGTGTCGTGGGCAGAGGTGGAAGCTGGTGCTGCCGGCGATGCGGCGCTGAAGTTCACCATCGACGACGTGCTGGACCGCGTCGACCGGCTCGGTGACCTGTTCGAACCGGTGCTGACGACCAAGCAGACCCTTCCGTCACGCTGAGACAGGCAGTGTGGGGAGGGAGTTGGGTTACGACTTGGCGGTGCCGACGAGGACGACGCTCTTGGGGATGCCCTGTGCGTCGCGGCTGTTGGAATCGACCATGCTGACCAGCACGTTGCTGTCGGTCACCTGTACTCGATTCACACCGTAGGCGTCGAAACCGACCAGTGGCGTGACGTCGTCGCGCGACCAGTTCATGCCATCCGTCGAATGCAGCACGACGGTCTTCGGCGGGACGACTGCCTGTTGCTGGTACAGCGCTTGCATGTCGGCGTCGGTGAACCGCACACGAACGGTCCCGTCCGGGCTGAGCAATCGCATGGCACCCTGAGCGTCGTAGCCCAGGATCGACGTGGTATCGCCAGGGCCCCGGCCATCGAAGCGGCCGAGCTCCTCACCGGTGGCGATGTCGGTAGCGACCATCGCCTGAGAGCGGCTGCTCGTCATCGTCAGGCGCACGCCGTCCTTGTCGATCGAGAACCCGCCGGATTCAGCCGCGGCGTCCACATCGACGCCGGCGACGGCGGTGACCCCACCGGGACCGGCGCCCGACAGCCACACGTTGAGCTGAGCGGTCGCGCCATCGTCGGTGTTCAGCAGGTTGGCCAGTGTCAACTTCGACCACTCGACACCGTCGGTCGAAACGGCCGTGAAGGGCTGGCCGGTGGTCAGATCGCTGCCGAATGCGACAATCGTGCCGTTCGGCAGCACGTTGACGATGTTGTACTGCCCGGCAGGCATGTCTGACTCGCCCCAGGTCAGCCCATCGGTGCTGGTGTACAGCTTGGCAAGCCCCTGGCCGGCGCCGGGCGCATAGAGCGTCGTCGAGGCGGCGAACCCGTTGGCCGTCGGGACCACGACGATCTGGCTCATCTGGTAGCCGTCCGGCAGCGCCGGGAACGAGCCCTCGACGAAGTTCTCGCCGTCCGTGCTGACGAAGACCCGCGGGGTGAACATCGCTGCGACAGCCGAACCATCGACGCCGAGATCGGACCACGGGATCAGCCCCGACTGCTGCGGTGCGGAGTTGCGCGCGCACTGTTCAACCGGTGCCGTACCGGTGACGCCGACGTTCGTCGTCGTGGTCGCGCCGGCGGGGCTCGTGAAGGCCGGCGCCGAATCGGTCGGGGCCTGCGAATAGCCCCCTCCAAACGAGATCGTGGTTGCCACGACATCACTGCCGCAGGTCGGAAAGTTGAGCAGGATGGCTCCGTCGCGCTGGGCGATGTACCCGTCGTTGCCGCCGTACACCGACGGGTCGATGTTCACGCTCGGAACACCGATGGCGACGACACCCCGGTCGCTGGCGACCAGTTCGCCCTGAAAGCCGACGCTCTGCACTCCCTTGCTCTTGGCGAGGCCTCGGAGATCCATCGGCAAGGTGATGTGGCGCCACGAGGCGCCGAGATCGTCGCTGACATCGACCACCACGTCGCCACCACCGCCACTCGGGATCGGTGCCGTGGCTGCAGCCGTTCCGAAGGCGAACATCCGCCCATTGCGGCTGCCGACGCCGCGCATCGAGACCTCCGGCTGGGTGAACGACGTTCCCCCGGCGGGTACCCAATGGATGCCGTCATCCGACCGGTACAGGGTGGGAACGAATGCCTGGTTGGCGGTCTTGCCGGGCGCGGTCGACCACGCGAGATACGGCGCCGTCTGTCCGGCGACCGCACTGTTGTCCCAGATCACGCTGCCGAGGGCCTCGGTGGAGCCGGGCTCGACGACGTTCCAGGCGAGGTTGGAGTCGACGCGGTTCACGTCGGTGAGCTGATCAGACGGTGAGCCTCCGGCGATCGTCCCCTCGGGGGCCGTCGCGCCGGCCTCGGAGTCGGTGGCGGGCACGACCTTGTGAGATGTCGGTTGCGAGAGCAACTGTATGGTGCCGATCGCGGTGCCCGACACGACCAGAACCGCAGCCAGGCCGGTGGCAACGCGTCGCCGCTCATGTCGCTGACGGCCTCGCTGCACCACCGCTGCCACCGGTGTGTTGCCGACGTCGAGTGACCGGGCCTGCCGGCGCAGCCGATCGGCGAGGTCGGGGTGAATGGAGTCGTGCTCGAAGGGATTGGATTCGTTCATCGATGATCGTCCTTGTTCGCGGGATCGAGGGGGGAGAGGAGGGACTGCAGGCGAGCCGTGGCGCGGGCCAAGCGGCTCTTCACGGTGCCGACTCGCAAGCCAAGTGCGGCGGCGGTCTGTGCCTCCGAGTAGCCGATCAGGAGCCGACAGACCACGACGGCACGCTGCTCGATCGAGAGTCGGGCCAGGGCGCGGTCGATCGAAGGGTCGAGCCCGCCGTGGTCGGTCACGGTGGCGCCGGACGTGATCCACGTCGGCGCCGGCCGGAGTGCACGGCGCAGGATCGATCGGCTCCAGTTGAGACCGACCCGATACACCCAGCCGCCCGGGTTGTCGAGCGCTTGCACCCGTGACCACCGCTGGTAGGCGCGGGCCATCGCCTCATCGACCGCTTCCGATGCCAACTGGGTGTCGCCCAGCGTGAGGGCCAAGGCTCGACCGATCGGTGCACGTTGCTCGCGATAGAAGTCCTCGAACGGAATGATCGACACACCGTCGGTCGAATGAACGGCGATCAACTCGACCGTGCTGTCCTCGACCGTGGCAGGTTCGGCCGTGCTGCCTTCGACCGTGCCGAGCGTGAAGTCCACGTCCGGTACACGCTCATCTCCGGAATTCGGTTCCACATTCACGACGACGCGTCCAAGGCGGTCAAGAGCGCAGATGCGCCGGGCTCGCCGAGGTCGGCGGCGATCGTCCACGCCTTGCGGGCGAGATCCGCATCACCCGCCAGCGCCGCGGCACGCCCCAATTGCAGTTGCCACGAGGCGCGATGAGGATCACGGTTCACCAGGCGTTGCCACTGTGTGAGTGCGCGGCTCACGTCGTCGTGGCTCCCGGTGGCGGCCGCCCGGCTCGACAACGCAGTCGCCAACTCGTCGCCGGCGATCGGATCCTTCGGCGACCATGAGGTGGCCCGTCGAGCCTCGGCGATCGCCCGGTCGATGTCTGCGATCGTGCCACGGTCGAGGTGCGCCTCGGCCGAGACGAACCGGTAGCGAAGGTTGTCAGGACGAAGCGAGACCGCACGATCGGCCGCGCCGATCGCGGCGTCGTGATCTATGTCGCGTAGTGCCGTGCGAGCCAGTCGATCTGCCGCCACATCGAGCACCCCGGCGATCAGCAGGAACGCCGATGCGGTCGCCGCGACGGCCGGAA
Source organism: Ilumatobacteraceae bacterium (assembly GCA_963805445.1). Lineage (GTDB taxonomy): Bacteria > Actinomycetota > Acidimicrobiia > Acidimicrobiales > Ilumatobacteraceae > JAENVT01. Next base: position 35,884 of record CAWDUI010000005.1, read on the forward strand.
CAACGAGCCGTCGGTGGGCGATGGGCGCGCCGGCCGAGGTCAACGACACGACGGTGCCTGCGAACAACCACCAGATCGGGTCCAGTTCGGCCATTGGGAACAGGAACAACTGCTGCACTCCATAGGCCAACACGCCTGCGCCGATCCCGACCGCGACAGGCCGTCGAGTGCGAAGCAGCCTCCAGCTTCGTACAGCGACGAATCCGACGAGCGCGACGTAGAGCACGCCGGCGCCGAAACCTCCGGCCAGGGTCACGTCGAGCGGAGCGGCATGCGCTCGGTCGGGCAGGACCGCATCTCGTCGATAGGCGCGCTCGTAGTTGTCGTCGACGCCCTCCGCGAATGCGAATCGATAGCCCTCGGGCCCCACACCGATGAGTGGATGTCGCCCGATCACGCCCGTCGCCACCCTCCATTCGTCGAGTCGCGAAGTGCTGCGCTCGTGTCGAGTGCTGACATCGCCCAGTCGCGGCGCGGTCACCAAAAGGGCGACGAGCAAACCAGCCGCGCACCACCCGATGCTGCGCAGGCCCGGCCGTACGGCCATGGTCACGACCACTGCGGCGATGACGGCGCCGAGCCATGCTGCTCGCGTTCCCGAACCGAGCAGCGCAACGCTGACTGCGCCCGTCGACCCAGCTGCGATCCAACGCCATCGTCGGTCCTGCGATCGATCGAAGGCGACACCGAGCGCGACCGGGCCGAGCAGGCAGCAAGCCGCCCCGAGGAACGCGGCCGAACCGAACGGCCCGAGGAGGCGACGGGTGGTCGCAGCGACCGCCACGGGTGGGCCGACGGCAACTTCCCACAGCACGTACCCACCGAGACACGCAGCGGCGACGACGGCCGCTCGAGCCAACGAGGTCACCTGCTCGGCGAGCTGTTGCCCGGCGCAGAACAGTGCGAAGAGCAGCACCCAGGTGACCGACGCCGAGATGGCGATCGGGTTGGCCGAGCAGCGCAACCTTCGCATCGCCGTTGACCAACGCCGACACGGTCAGGAGCGCCAGCAGCGAGATCCATGCCCACCAGCTGCCTCGATGGCATCGTGTCGAGCCCGTGCGCAACGCCCACGCCACTGTCGCCGCGGCGCCCGTCGAGATGACCATCCACTTCGAGGGTCCGAACGGGGAAAGGCCCGCAGGGTCGACGGTGATCACCGACCCGACGACGAGCGCGCCGAACGAAAGTGCCCGAAGTCGCACGCTCATACACGCTCAACGTAGGCGGTTGGTTCCCTCTTGCTTCTGGCGGGTGACCCGGTCGGTAGGGTCGTGGCAGTGACTGCTCGCCTGACCACGCTGCTGCTCTGTGATTTTGCGCAAGTGCGCGATGGGCTGTTGTTCGTCAGCTCCGGCGGCGTCAGTCGAGTCGTACAGAGCAACTATCCGGCCAACCCGCGTCTGCACCTCGCCATGGTCGTGCACCTGCCGGCCGCGTCGCTGGGACAGTCGCACCAGGTCCACGTGCGACTCAAGTACCCCGACACGGCCGAGGTGATCGCCAATGCCGAGGTGGGGATTCAACTCAACACCGTGTCGAAGGCATTCCCGGGCGAGGGCATCAACGTGCCCCAGGTGATCGACCTCGTGCCGATTCAGTTCGCTCGACCAGGTCAGGTCGATGTGCAGGTGTCGATCGGCGAGGAGCCAGCGGGCGACCTGTCGTTCTGGCTGTTGCCCGCCGCAGGGTCCTAGTCGCACCTAGCGTGCGGCGATCCTTCGGGCGACGATTGCTCCAGCTCCGGCAAGCGCGATCGCCAACGAGAAGTTGATGCCCAGACCACCGGCCAACGACAGGCTGGTGCGATCCGACAGGGCCACCATTGCTCCTCCGACTCCACCCATCATCGAGAACCCGACGGCGTCGGCGAGGTTGACCTGGCTGCTGACCAGGCCCTCGGCGCCGTCGTCGGCGTGCGACATCGCTGTCACCGTCGTCGGGTTGAACAGCAGGCCCATTCCGAACCCGCCGATCGCCCAGGTGAAGAACGTCGCCCACAGCGGCCAGCCGGCGGCGAGCACCGGCGAGCTTGCGCCGAGACCGATCGCCATGGTGATGAAACCCCATCGCACTGCACGCCGAGGATCGATGTCGGGATGGCGGGCGACGAACCACTGCCCGCCAGTCCATGTCAGCGAGGCGCCGATGATGACGAAACCTTGCACGGTCGGCGACGTGCCGTGGATCCGGTCGGCGGCGAGTGGGATGAAGCTGTCGGCTCCCAGAAATGCCGCGGTGGCAAGGATCCGACAGAGCACGATCGCCGGGAGGCCGCGGGCTGCACGGTTCACACCGGCGGGCAGCAGGCGCCGCAGGCTCGGCAGGCCGATCGCCAGCCCCATGGCGGCGCCGGTGACTGCCGCAATGGGATTCCTGAACTGCAACGACGTGACGAAAGTGCCGATGCCGGCCGCGGCAAGTAGGGCTGCGCCGATGCGCGAGTGGCGGGCAACCGCGGTGCCGGCCGACCGATAGGCCCGCATCGGTCGCACCGTGATGAACGCCACCACGGGAATCAGCGGCAGCAGCAGCCAGAACACCCAACGCCAACCGAGTTGATCGGTGATCGTGCCGGCGATTGCGGGGGCGATCAGGCTGGGCAGCACCCATCCAGCCGACAGGTAGGCGTACATCCCCGGCTGACGATCGGACGGAAAGGCCTTCTTGACCAGCACATATGCAATCGGCGCGAGGCCGCCGGTGCCGGCGCCCTGCAGCGTTCGACCGAGCACCACCACCGCCATTCCCGGGGCCGTCGCGGCAACGATGAGGCCGCCGGCGAACACCGCCAGGCTGGCCAGGTACGGTCGTGCCGGCCCATACCGATCGGTCAACTCCCCGGTGACGACCAGGGCGACCAGGTTGGCCAGCGTGTAGCAGGCGAGGGCGACGCCGTACAACGAATCGCCGTGCAACTCGTCGGTGATGGTCGGCAGCGTGGTGAGGACGGCAGTGATCTCGAAGGCGACCATCGTCACGCCGAGCACCAGCCCGATCGCCATCAGGCGCTGTTGGCGGTCGAGCCGGGTGGTCGCCGGCTTCGCAGATGTCACCGTGGCGAGCCCGGCGCGACCAATGGCCACGGCCGGGAGCGCTCGACCGACAGCGCCAGGTCGAGCAGCAGCTGCTCGCTGTAGTGGCGACCCACGATCTGCAGACCGATGGGCAACCCGTCGAGGGTGCCGGCCGGGACGGAGATTGCCGGGTTGCCGTACAGGTTGGCCGGGAAGGTGAGTCGGCCGTTGTTCTTGGCGCCGGCCCCGATTCCGCCGAAGACCGCGGGGAGTGGCCCGTCGGCGTCGAAGGCGACGTCGGGATTCGATGCCGTGATCACGAAATCGACACCGTCGACAGGATCGAAGATGCGAGCCATCGCCTCGTTGACCTCGATTCGCCGGCGTTCGATCTTGGCCCGCGCCTCGGCGCTGTACAGCCCGGCGGTGGATTCGAGGCCGTAGCGAATCTCCGGAGTCAGTTCGTCGGCGCACGCCGGCCACCGGTCACCGAGTTGGGCGGCGACCGCGATCATCCCGCTGATCGACCACGCTGCGCCCATGTTGGGCAGCTTGGTGTCGATGTCGTCGATTCGGATCATGCCCGTGTCGGCCATCAGGGCAGTCGCGGCCTCGTCGAGCAGTTCCCACATCACCGGCGAGACCGTGGCGTTGCCCCACGTCGGAACAACGGCGACGCGGGCGCCACGCAACGACTCGAGGTGCTGGCCGAGGGCGGCCTCCCATCCCTGCACACGCGGCAGGCTCAGCGGATCGCGGCCCTCGTAGCCGTTGCACACGTCGAACCACCGAGCGGTGTCGCGCACCGACCGCGAGAGGCACCCGATCGTGACGGTCAGGTTGCCGTACTCGGCCCTCGGGCCGCGCGGGATGCGCCCGATCGTCGCCTTCAGCCCGACCAGTCCGGTGAACCCGGCTGGGATGCGGATCGATCCGCCCCCGTCGCCTCCCGTTGCCAAAGTCACCAGGCCGCCCGACACCGCGGCTGCGGTGCCACCTGAACTGCCGCCGGGCGTGCGACCGTGCTGCCATGGGTTGTGTGTCGTGCCGTGCAGCACCGTTCGCGTCACGTTGACGCCGCCGAACTCGCTGGCGGTCGTCTGGCCGGCGAGGACCGCGCCGCCGAGGTCGCGGATGCGCTGCACCATCACACTCGTGTACCCCGCCACCTCGTCTCGCAGCGGCACCGAGGCATGGGTGTCGGGCCACCCGGTGACCTGGTCGAGCTCTTTGACCCCGATCGGCACCCCGCCGAACGGCTTGGTGACGTCGGCCGTGCGAGCGGCCAGCTGTGCCTGCTCAATCGGCTGATAGCAGAACGCGTTGAGCGAGCTCGCCTCGAGCGCCGCGTAGGTCGCTTCGAGCTCTTCGGACGGCGATCGGCGCCCGCTGCGGAACTCGTCGACCAACGAACATGCATCGCCTTGCCACGGTGTCTCCCCCATGCCGGCACTGTACCGCTGCGGTGCCCGCTCAGCGGCTGCGGATGGCCCCTGAGCAGGGGATGCGCCGTTGGTCGAACGACCGTTGTTGGGACGTAGTCGCGCTGTGCCGCCCGGCGGGTCGAGCTATGTCAATCTGTACCTCCTGGAGGGTGTGGCGGTGCCACCCGCAAGCCAAGGAGTCACGACATGGCACTACCGATCAGACCCGGCCTGACCGTGCCCCTGCCGGGTCCACTGCACAGCTCACCGCGACAAGCTCGGCGAGCTGTTCGACCTCGGCTACACCGACATCTGGTCGGCGGAATCCGATGGCGCAGACGCGTTCACGCCACTGGCGCTCGCCGCGGCATGGGAGCCCCGCCTTCGACTCGGGACGGCAATCGTGCCGGCCTACACCCGCTCGCCGGCGTGCCTCGCCCAGTGTGTGGCATCGCTGGCCGATGCCGCACCGGGTCGGTTTGCCATCGGCATCGGGTCGAGCAGCAACGTGATCGTGGAGCGTTGGAACGGTGTGCCATTCGTCGAGCCGTACAAGAAGGTTCGAGATGTCGTGCGGTTTCTGCGCGATGCACTCGAGGGCGAGAAGGTCTCGAAGGCCTACGACACGTTCGAAGTGCAGGGCTTCCGCCTCGGGGTGCGACCCGAGCATCGTCCGCCGATCCTCGTCGCCGCGTTGCGCGAGGGGATGCTGCGACTGGCCGGGCGCGAAGGGGACGGGGCCATCATCAACTGGCTCTCGCCGGCCGATGTGATCAAGGTGGCGGGCGTGGTTGCCGAAGCGGCAGGCGGCGAAGAGAAAGAGATCGTGGCCCGGATCTTCGTGTGCCCGAGCGAGAACACTGCCGTGGTGCGTGAGGCAGCGAGGTATGCGATCGCTGCGTATCTGAACGTGCCGGTGTACGCGGCATTTCACGAATGGCTGGGACGCGGCGATCAGCTGCGGCCGATGTGGGATGCCTGGAAGGCAGGTGATCGCAAGGCGGCGCTGGCGGCGATACCCGATTCGGTGGTCGACGAGCTGATCGTGCACGGATCGCCCGCAGCGTGTCGATCGATGATCCAGTCGTACTTCGACAACGGCGTGACCACGACCTCGTTGGCCATCTTGCCGCTGGACCCAGATCTGAAGCACTGGGATGCCGTGCGTTTGCTGGCGCCGACCGCAGGATGACGCCGCGGCTCATGCCGCACGGTGCTGTTGGTGGTCGGCGAAGTGGTCGGTCGACGGGGTGGTGCCGGTGGCATTGGCGGCCAGTTGGCGGCGAATGGCCGCAATGTGGGCGAGACCGCGCTGGCGGGTTCGCTGATCGAGTCGGAATTGGATCGGCAGGTCGGAGACTGCCAGCAGGCTGAGCTGCTCGGAAGTGGCGTGTTGAGCCTGACGCTTTGTCATAGCTGCATCATCGCGAAGGGGTGTGACACAGTGGTCGGGTGATCGTGGCTCAGGTGGTTGTGGCGGTGGCGGGATCGGTCCTGGTGGTCTGGACGCTGCTTGCGGCACTGCGGACGGTCGTGGTTCCCCGGGCTGTGATCCCGAGCCTGACCCGCTTGCACTTCGTCGCGATTCGCAAGGTCTTCCATCGGTTCGCCGGGCCGAAGCGGTCGTTCGAGAGCCGTGATGCCACCATGTCGCTGTACGCCCCGCTGGCCCTCGTCAGCCTGCCGGCCACATGGGTCTTCATGGTGCTGACCGGCTTCACCGCGATCTTCTGGGGCACTGGCGTTCGCCCCGTGACCGAGGCGCTGGCGTCGAGCGGCTCGTCGCTGTTCACCTTGGGGTTCGTGCGAACCCGGGGCACCCCGCGAATCGCTCTCGAGTTCATGGAGGCCGGCATCGGTCTGGGCCTGATCTCGTTGATGATCTCCTACCTCCCGACGATCTACACCGCGTTCAGCCGCCGCGAGACGCTGGTCGGCATGCTCGAGGTGCGCGCCGGGTTGCCGCCGAGCCCGGCCGAGCTGCTGACCCGGTACACGCGGATCGGGTGGCTCGACCGCATCGACGAAGACGTGTTCGAGCGGTGGGAGACCTGGTTCATCGATATCGAGGAGAGCCACACCAGCCAGCCCTCGCTGGTCTTCTTCCGCTCCCCGCATCCCGAACGCAGCTGGATCACCGCTGCCGGCTGCGTGCTCGACACGGCTGCCATCGTCGCCTCCACCCTCGATCGACCCCGCAATGCGAGCTCCGACATCATGATTCGCAGCGGGTTCCTGGCCTTGCGGCGGATCGCCGATTCGTTCCAGATCCCGTACGATCCCGATCCCAGCCCCACGGACCCGATCACGATCTCGCGGCGCGAGTTCGATCTGCTCTGTGTCGAGTTGCGGGCACTCGATGTGCCCATGAAGCGAGACCTCGATCAGGCCTGGCGCGACTTCAGCGGGTGGCGGGTGAACTACGACCAGGTGTTGGTGCGCTTGTGTGCGCTGACGATGGCGCCGCCGGCAAAGTGGTCCAGCGATCGTGTCGCCCAGCTCGACCTGCCCAAGCTGCGATTCCGGCGCCGTCGCCGCGTCTAACCGACAATCGCCACGCTGCCCACCACAGCGACGAGCGCCACGGCCAGCGGCGCGGCGTACGAAGCCCACTTGGGCATCGCCACGTGGCGCGGGGCCAAGATGACGTAGCCGCAGGCTGCTCCGGCAATCGCTCCGCCGACGTGTCCGCCGACGGATATTCCATTGATGGTGAACGTCAGCACCAGGTTGAGGATCAACGTGGTTCCGATCCCCGTCTTGAAGACGTTGACGCCTCGACGGTGCAACCCGATGGCCGCGGCCGCCATGAGACCGAACACCGCACCGGAGGCGCCGCCAGATGGAACGTTGGGGTCCATGATCAGCGCGCCGAACGAGCCGGCCAGCAGGCTGGCGAAGTAGATGAGGCTGAACTGGACTCTGCCGATCGCCGGTTCGAGCAGTTGGCCCAGCTGGAACAGCAGCAACATGTTCATCCCGATGTGGAACAGGCTGAAATGCAAGAAGCCCGACGAGATCAGGCGGTACCAGTCGCCATTGAACTGGATGAAGGGTTTGTAGAGGATGATGCGCACTTCGTTCTGGCGGTTCGAGGCCGTCCAGAGGTAGATGGCGACGTTGATGCCGATGAGGGCGTAGGTGACCAACGTCGGCTGCCGCGCGTTCCAGAACTTGGCGCGTGTCTTCACGTCGGGACGGGCAGCCTTGATGCAATCGAGGCATTGCGAACCGACGGCAACCTGCACCAGACAGTCACCACATGCCGGCTTGCCGCAACGGGTGCAACTCCGCCCCGTTTCGCGGTCGGGATGTCGGTAGCAGTGAGCGAGCGTAGGTGGCGTGGGGAGCGACATTATTTCTCAGGCTACCGATGGGGCGTGGTCAGGCGACCGCGTCGACCGTCACGGCGACGATGACCGTGAGGATGATCAGCGCGTTGTACGCGGTGTGTGCTCGGGTCGACTCGAGGGTTGCCTCGGCGGGGCTACCCGTCAGCGCGTACGCCCGAAGGTAGACCGCCATGAAGTAGGCGCCGCCGACCGACAGGGCCAATGCGACGCCGATCGGGATGCCGATCAGCGCATGGATCAACCCGAACTGCAACACCTTGCTCACGCGGTGACGCGTGCTCCAACGCTGCGCCCCCGACCTGAACATTCGCTCTTCGGCGTTGGCGAACAGCGGCAGTGCGGCAACGACCAGCACCATGAAGACCAGGGGGATCAGCCACGACCAGAACGTGCCCATCGTGGCTGTGTTCGAACCGAAGATCGGATTGCCGTCGCCGCCGATCGCCGACCACCATCCCCAACGCAACACGGGGAGCAGCAGCAGCGGGATGGCCACGATCAGCACACCGCCGAGAACGAACGGCACCGGCCAGATGTGGCGCCAGCGGATCCGGGTCCAGACCTCGCGACTCAGGGATCGTCCGCGGCTCGAACGGGAGAGTTTGACCGCCTGCACCAAGCGGAGCCCGACGGCGGTGAGAACGACGAAGCTGAGCACGTTCGACAGGCTCTCGTTCACGGCTCCAGTGTACGGGCGGCCCGATGCGACACCGGCGAGCGTTTGTGAGCTGGCGCCCCCATGCGGGGCCGCAGCCGTCAAACGCGGCGACACCGGCGATGCGCGGAGCGCCGGGGTCAGCTGCCGGTGAACGTGCCGGTGACTTGGGCGGTTTCCAGGGTCGCGGCGTCGATGGCGGCGCGCATGTCGATTGCCTTGCCGCCGGCCGTCAGCTGCAGCGCTCGCTCGAGGTAGTGCACCGTGATCCGGTACGTGTGGGTGGCCCCGGCCGGCGGGCAGGGGCCGGTGTAGCCGGCGGTGCCGGAACCGTTCAACGCGGCAACTGCCCCGGTCGGGGCGGTGTTCTCGGCGAGCGAGGTGACGTCGGGGCCGATGCCGGCCAACGTCCAGTGATCGAAGTCGGCGTCCTGATCGATCAGCGTGACGGCGATCTCCTGGGTGCCTTCCGGCGCCGCAGCCCAACTCAGTGCCGGGGCAACGTTGTCGCCCTTGCACGTGTACCTGGGGTCGATCGGGCCGCCGTCACGCCAGGGGGCCGTGACGGTGAGCGCGGCGACCGGCGCCGACGGTCCGGTGCCTGTGTTCGGAGTCGTCGCGATCGCGCCGTTGCCACCGGGTGAGGCGGGATGCGTGGGAGCAACGGAATCGAAGACGTCGCTCTGCGTGTCGGGGACCGTCGGTGGCGATGTCGTGCTGACGCTGCCGTTCTGACTGGGGAGCGCTGGCCGCATCTCACGGCCGTCGTGCCGGCAACCCGCCGCGATCAAGGCGAGGACAGCCAGCGAGAGCGGAAGGGCTACAAGGCGTCGCACGACGGTGGAGCCTACGTGGCGGCCACTCTCGATAGCGTTCACGTCCGTGAAGGAACGGCTCTGTCTGCTCACCGTGCATGCTCATCCCGACGACGAAGCGTCGAAGGGCGCGCCGACCATGGCGATGTACAAGGCCGAAGGGGTGCACACCGTCTTGGTGTGCGCCACCGGCGGCGAAGAGGGCGATCTGCAGAACCCGGCGCTCCGCGAACCTGGCCAGCCGTTCCACGGCCTGTCGCCAGAGGAGGAGAAGCAACGCCTGGTCGAGCTCCGCCCCGGCGAGCTCGCCCGCTCCGCCGAGATCATCGGGTTCGACGAGGTCGTGATGCTCGGCTATCGCGACTCGGGAATGGTCGACACCGACCCGAACGAGCACCCCGAGTCGTTCCACCAGGCGCCCATCGACGAGGCCGTGGGGAAGTTGGTTGCCGTCATTCGTGCCCAGCGCGCCGACGTGATCATCACCTACGGCGACGATCAGAGCGGCTACCCGCATCCCGACCACGTCAAGGTGCACGACATCTCCGTGCTGGCCTGGGAGCGCGCCGGCGACCCGACGTGGTATCCCGAGCTGGGAGAGCCCTACCAGCCTCAGAAGCTCTACTACTCGGTGTGGGCCAAGGCGCGACTGACGGCCGTGCACGAGGCAATGGTCGAGCTCCGCGGCGAATCCCCCTTCGATCAGGAGTGGCTCGATCGGCCGGGGCACGACCATCGCATCACCACCCGGCTCGATGTCGGCAACTTCTTGTGGGCTCGCAGTGGCGCGTTGAGGGCCCACGCCACCCAGGTCGACCCGAAGGAGCCGTGGTGGTTCGGGCTGACCGACGAAGAGCTGGCCGACGTCTACCCATGGGAGGACTGGATCCTCGCCCGCTCCTTGGTCGGCACACCGCCGGAGGGGACGTTGGAGACCGATCTCTTCGCCGGGATCCGGGCGTCGGTGTCGAAATGACGATCCAATACCGGGTCGCCTTCGCCAAGAACGATGAGGCAATCGACGGTCCCGACGACGCCGACGTTGTGGTGACGATCGCTGCCGCCGACGCCGGGCTCGACCCAACGGTGGCGTTCATGCAGGGCAAGCTGAAATCGACGGGTTCGACGGCGGCGCTGTTCGACGTGTTGCGCAGCGGCGATGCCTCGACGGTGATCAGCCGGCTCGCATCGCGTCCCTGAGCTGGCGGAAACCGATCAGCGTTGCGCCGCTGGCAGCAAGCAGCTTCGGGAGCTGCGGGTCGCTGGTGACCAGCTCGTAGTCGTCGATCCAGCCGGAAGCAGCGTCGGTGAGCGCACGGACCTCGAGGGTGTCGATCGCCGGCTGCACGTGGATCTCGGTGACCCCCGGCTGCAGCGTGCGCACCTGCTCGTACACGCGGTCACGGCTTCCGGCACGCCAGTCGTGGTTGAAGTGGTCGGGGAAGACAACGCCTTCCTCGGCGGCCAGTGATCGGAACGGGAACCCGGCCTGATCGGCGCTGATCGTCGACGGCAATCGGATCGGAAGGCGGAACTCGACCGCCAGCTCGAGGTACACGTCGAAGAACTCGGGACGCAGCGTGATGGCGGTGAGGTGTGGCGTGAGGTGGGTCACGTCGATGCCCCACGCGAGAGCCCGTTCGATCTGGGCGCGGCACTCACGCAGCACTTCCTCGGTGTCGGCGTGCTCCCACAAATCGCCGATGCGGCGGGGGAACCCGGCCTCGCCGCTGAGGAGCGACGGGGCGTGGGTGATGGGCCCGAACCGGTACGCCTCGTACTCGCAGTTCAGCGTGAGGTGCACGCCGATGTCGTCGGTGGGGAGGTAGCGCAGCGCGGCGTCCCTGGCCCAAGGAGCCGGGACCATGATCGAGGCGCAGGTGGCCACGCCGACCCGCAGCGAGTCGTAGACGCCGACGTTGGCCGAGTGGCAGGCGCCGAGATCGTCACACGAGATGATGATCAGCTTGGCATCGACGTCGTGACCGAGGCGTTCGGCGAGAGTGGTCATCAGCAGCGGAGGCTATCCCGAACACTTGGCCCACAGGCCGATGTCGGCGGCGTCTGCGGCCCGTGCCGCTTCGGCGAACTCGCCGGCGTGGGCCGAGTTGGGGGCGATCGTCAGCGGACGTGCGAATCCCATTTGAATGATGGCCATGTTCGCGAAGCTGCCGTCGCCGGCGTTGTAGACGTACGCCAACATGCGCCCGTAGTCGTCGCGGGCCACGACGTCGCGTTCGAGGTGCAACTCGGTGCCGACCGGCAGCAACGACGTGGTGAACGCAGTCGCCTCGGGGCCATAGCACTGCACGGGTGTGTTCGGCTTCTTGGTCTCGGGTGTGTCGATGCCGATCAGGCGCACACGCTCACGGCGACCACCGATGGTGACGTCGATCGTGTCTCCGTCGATGACCCTGAGCATGGTTGCGTTGACGCCGAGTGCCGTCGACGGCACAGGCGTCGCCGGCGTCGCAGGTGAACCGGCGCGACAGGCGGTGACGACCACCGCGATGCAGAGCAGCTTCCTGTGCATTCCTCGTGTTCTATCGCCAGTCCGCTGTGGCATTCGAAGATCATTCCGGCGCGCACCTACGGTGAGGGTCATGCCGGCTTTCACTCCAGCGCATTCCGCCCCGCCCACGGCTTCCGCGCACCGCTACTTCCATGTGGTCGGTGCAGCGGTATGGGTCACCGACACCCGCCACAGCGCGGACTGGCCTGCCCATTTCCTCGGAATGCTCGACGATGAGGCGTGCTGGGGCGTCGACGTGCCTCACGGGCACGATCCCGCCGATGGCGCAGCGATTGACCTCCGCTCGTTCTTCGGCCGGGCCAGCGAGGTCGAGTGGCTGGTGGCCGGTCGGGCGGTGCAGCTCGTCGAGTGGGCCCGCACTCACCGGTTCTGCGGGCGGTGCGGCACGCCGACCGAGCAGCAGGCCGGCGAGCGGGCGATGCGGTGCCCGGCGTGCGGCCTCTTGGCCTTTCCACGAATCGCGCCGGCAATGATTACCCTGGTGACACGCGGGCGACGAGGCCCTCCTCGCTCGCGGTGTGCAGTTCCAGGGTCCGATGTACAGCTGCCTGGCCGGCTTCGTCGAGCCAGGCGAGTCGTTGGAAGGCGCCGTCGTGCGCGAGGTGCGCGAAGAGGTCGGCGTCGAGGTCGGCAACGTGCGGTACTGGGGAAGCCAGCCGTGGCCGTTCCCGCACAGTCTGATGGTCGGGTTCACTGCGGAGTGGCAGTTCGGCGAGATCGACATCGATCCCACCGAGATCGTCGATGCGCAATGGTTCCGCCGCGATGGCTTGCCTGCGATCCCGCCGTCGATCTCGATCGCCCGCAAGCTGATCGACGCCTGGATCGACGCCGAGTAGGGCCCGCCGCTACGAGGCGAGGTGCTGGGCGAAGAAGTCGAGGATGATCTCGGCTCGCTGGCGCCGGTGGAGCGGCGAACCGCTGCGTGACAGCTCGTGACCCTCGCCCGGGAAGCGGTAGAAGGTGACGTCCTTGCCGAGCAGGCGCATGGCGACGAACAACTCTTCGGCCTGACTGATCGGGCAGCGGAGGTCCTGCTCGCTGTGGATGATCAGTACCGGCACGTTGATATCTCGAACGAACCGAATCGGGGAGAAGCGGATGTATTCCTCCGGTGCCTCGATCACGTTGGGACCCACCTCGACCTGGAAGATCGTGGCGATGTCGCTGGTGAACTCCTCGGTCAGCATGTTGTTGACGGCCCGCTCGCTGCAGATGGCCTTGAACCGGTCGCCGTGAACGCCCGCCAGCCAGGTGGCCATGAAGCCGCCGTAGCTCCCACCGAGCATGCCGACTCGCGACTCGTCGCAGAACGGGTACCGCTGCAGCGTCGCGTCGAGCACGGCCATGACATCGTCGACATCGATCGTGCCCCAGCCGGCCCCGGGTGCTGAGTGGTGCTTGGGCCCGAGGATCGCTTGCCCCCACGACTGCTCGCGACCCGAGCCACCCCGGGGGTTGCTCATGACCACGGCGAATCCGGCTGCGGCCTGCACCTGCGCCTCGTCGAAGAACGTCTCGCCATATTGGGTGTGCGGTCCACCGTGCACGTTCAGCAGCACCGGGTACCGGGACGACGCGTCGAAGCCCGCCGGCCGCATGATCCACGCGTCGATCTCGCCACCGCCGTCGGCGCACGGAACCGTGAACCGCTCCCACGCAGAGGGCTGCGCCAGAGCGCGGTAGCTGTCGGCGAACGAGGTCAGTCGCAGCGGTTCGTTATCGCGGTGCACGAAGATGTCGCCGACCGAATCGACCGCGGCGGCCGAGTATGCGATCGTGCCGCCCGCAGCGTCGAAGGAGCCGACGGTAATCGCCCCATCCGTGAGTCGCTTCGGTGCAGACGCATCGAGTGAGACCTGGTACAGGTGGGTCTCGCCGCGATCCTCTGCCGCAGACAGCACCGTCGACTCGTCGAGCCACCGCAGCGATGTGCCCGCCGACGTCTCGAAGGTGCGATCCAACTGACGGGACAGCCAGCGATGCTCGCCCCCATCGATCGGCAGGACGGCAATGTGCACGTTCTGGGGATAGGTGCGCGAGTCGTCGAGCCCGGCAAAGGCCACCTTCGTTCCGTCCGGCGAGACCGAGGGTGCCTCGCAGATCCCCGTCACGCCGGTGAGTGTGTTGACCGTGCCGTCGAGCGATACCGAGTAGAGCGCGCTGGCGAAGTCGAGATCCCACGTGTCGTGACGCTGCGCGGCGACGACCACGCCGCTCGAGTCGGACTTCCACGCGATCGCGCCGTGCTGGAACTCGCCGGGCGTGAGGTTGCGAGGAGCATGAGTGCCGTCGGCGGCGACGACGTAGACGTGCTTCGGGCGATCGAAGATCCAACCCTCGTTGTCGAGTTTGGTGAAGAACCGTTCGATCTTTCGAGGCGCCTGCCAACTCTCGTCCTCGGCCTCGTAGCGCTTGTCGGGCGTGCGGCTGGTGAAGGCGATCCAACGCCCGTCAGGACTCCAGCAGGCGTCGCTGATTCCCTCCTTCATCGTGGCGATGGTGAGCGTCTCACCAGGCGCGGAGATGGGCAGCACGTGCAGGGTGGTTTCCTCGCTCTTGGTGCTGCGCTTCGACGTGAACACCAGGGATCGCCCGTCCGGGCTCCAGGCCGGACTGCCGTCGTGGTCGCCGCCGGTCACCGCTCTTGGTGGCGTCGAGGCGTCAGCCGCGGCCAGCCAGACCTGCGAGAGGTTCTTGTTCTTGGCCATGTCGACCCGACCGACGACGAAGGCGACGGTGGACCCATCCGGCGACACCGCAAGCCCGGTTGGTCGAACGATGTTGCCGATGATCCGCTCGGCGAGCCGGGCGTGGGTGCTCGAGTCCTTGTCAGTGCTGCTCATGGTGTCGACGGTAGCTCCGATGTGGCACCATCCGGTGATGGAAGCACACGAGTTCATCGCCGCCCTCGAACGCGATGCATCCGCGTTCGTCGACGCCTGCGAGGTTGCCGGGCTGACGACACCGGTGCATTCGTGCCCAGGATGGACCGTGTCCGACCTGCTGTGGCATCTGACCGAAGTGCACGACTTCTGGCGCACGATCGTGGCCGAGCAGCGCAGCACGTGGAAGGGCTACGAGAAACCAACGCGGCCGGCCGACGGAGGCCTTGCCGACCTCTATCGCCGCGGGCAGGTCGATCTGATCGCGACGCTCCGCCGGGCCGACCCGTCGACCGCCGTGTGGACCTGGTCGGACGACAAGACGGCAGGCTTCGTGATTCGTCGCATGGCTCAAGAGACGTCGGTGCACCTCTGGGACGCGACCACGGCGGCAGGCATCGTGAATCCGCTCGATGCCGGCTTGGCCAGCGATGGCATCGACGAGTTCTTGGCCTACTTCCTCGCCGATGTCGGCGAGGGCACCGAAGCAGTCGGCGGTTCCGTGCACCTCCACCGTGCCGACGTCGCCGGCGAGTGGACCGTTCGCGAGGGTGACGACGGCTTCGTCGTCACCCGTGAGCACGCCAAGGGCGATTGCGCGATTCGCGGTGCCGCCAGCGACATCCTGCTCGCGTTGTGGCGCCGGGTCCCGCTGTCGGCGTGTGATGTGGTCGGCGACGCCGACGTCGCGGCTCGCTTCATCGCCCACACCAACCTGGCCTGAGCCGCGCCTCAGACCGGTCGGGCGCGATCTCGGTACTCCCGGTACTTGTTCTCCCGGTACTCACACCTCGCCCAACCTGGCGCAACGGGTTCGACTTCGGTACGTCCACTACCGAAGTCGCGCCCAACGAGTCGAGGGCCGGGTGGGGGTTGGCTGGGGAACTAGGCGGTGCCTCGCGCTGCCCAGGCCGCGGCGGTGAGGACGAATGGTGCCTTCGGGAGCGCGCTGCGGCAGCGCTCGCGCAGCTCAGCCCGGTGGGACGCGTCGAGACCGGCCACGTAGGTGCCGGCAGGGCCGACACCGAGCGTGTACGGCTCCCACCACTCCTCGAAGCTGCGGTGCTCGGTGCGGATCGACAGGGTGGTCTCTTCGATGTGGTTCATCCCGGCCTCGCCGAACAGTTCCGCCAGGTGACCCCGGCGAGCGCCGGCCAGCTCGGCTTCGCCCACCACGGCGGGATCGAGCTGCTGCGCCGCCTTCCACAGCACGCTCAGGGGCCCGTGGCCGCCCGCGAAATCCCAGACACACGCAGCGACGACCCCTCCGCTGCGTGTGACCCGGCCCATCTCGCGAATTCCTGCGACGGGATCAGCCATGAAGTGGACGACCAGTTGTGCCAGGGCAGCATCGAACTCGTCGTCGCCGAACGGGAGCTGTTCCGCGGCGGCGCGTCGCACGGTGACCTCGGGGTGGCGCTCTTGCACTGCGGCGACGAACGGCTCCGACGGGTCGACAGCACACACCGCCGTCGGCCCCAGGCGCCCCACCAGTTCGGCAGTCAGCGCGCCCGGACCGCATCCGACGTCGACGACACGTTGCCCGCCGGCAATCGAGGCAAGATCGGCGAAGAGCGGTGCGAGCGGGATGGAATACCGGCCCATGAACCGGTCGTACGCATCGGCGGCGACGTTGAAGCTCACGGACAAAAGCTACGCCTCAATCGGCGCGGCGGTCCACGACCTGGCGCACGAGGTCTTCGAACAAGGTGAGGTGGTCGGCGCGGTGGCGCAGCAGCTCGGGATGCCACTGCACACCGAGCACGGCGGGAGCCGTCTCGAGCTCGATCGCCTCGATGTGGCCGTCGTGATTGTGCGCGACCGCGCGCGCACCCCCGGCCCCAGTTGATCGATCACCTGGTGATGCATCGAGTTGACGCCGAGCGCCTCGGTGCCGAGGATGGTTGCGAGGCGCGACGCCGGGTCGATCGCGACATCGTGCACGTTCTCGTTGTAGAGGTCGATGCGCATGTGCGCGTCGACGTGCTGGGTCAGCGTCCCGCCCATGGCGACGTTCAACACCTGGATGCCGCGGCACGTCGCCAAGGTCGGTGTGTTGGACTCGACCGCAGCGCGGGTGATCGCCAGGTCCGCGGCGTCACGCACCAGGTCGGTCGGGCCCAGCATCGGCTCGGGCGCCGCGCCATAGTTGGCGGGGTCGACATCGCCGCCGCCGGTGATGATGAGCGCGTCGACCATCTCGAGCATCGCTGCCGCGTCGGCGGGGTCGACAACGGGGAGCAACACCGGGAGTGCCCCGGCCTTGCGCACCGCCCTCACGTATGGCGCGCTCGACGACGTAGTGCAGCGAGCCATCACCGTCGTCATTGCGTACCAACTCGAGGTGTGCCGTGATGCCGATCCGGACGTCCATGCTCTCAGACGATCTCGAACAGTCGGTCGAGCTCCCATTGCGTCACGGAGGTTGCCATCGGATCGCCGCCGGTGGTGTGGTACATCAACCATTCCCAGCGACGTGTGTTGACCCAGTAGTCGCAGAAATCGGCGCCGAGAACGCTGCGCAGGATCGAGTCCGACGCGAGGGCGTCGGCTGCTTTGGAGATCGTGTTGGGCAGATGCGGGTAGCCGGCCGGCAGACCCCATCCGGCAACGCCGAGCGGGGCGGGCGGCTCGATCGACTGCTCCACGCCGGCGATGCCGCCGGCCAGCACGGCGGCAAGCACGAGGTACGGATTGGCGTCGGCGCCGGCAACGCGGTTCTCGATGCGCGCCGCTTTCGGCGACCGGGACAGCACACGTACCGCTGCCGACTTGTCGTCCTCGCCCCACGACGCCACTGTCGGAGCCGCGACGAAACCCACCATCCGCCGGTACGAGTTGACGTTCGGGCAGAAGATCGAGGTCGCTGCATGCATCGTGGCAATCAATCCCCCGATCCAGTGGCTCGACAGATCCGACAGGTCGTGTCCGTCCGGCGCATAGAACACCGGCGCGCCGTCGCGGGCCAGCGAGTGATGCACGTGGAGCCCGTTGCCGTACTCGTGGCCTGGTTTGGCCATGAAGGTCACCGAGCAGCCTTGCTCGAGTGCCACCTCGCGCAGCACCTGCTTGACGCGGATCACGTGATCGCATGCGGTGACCGGGTCAGCGGGGTCGATGTTGATCTCGACCTGGCCGGGCGCAGCTTCGTCGTGCCATCCCTCGATCGGCACGCCGAGACCGTCGAGGCGTTGCAGGGCGACATCGAGGAACCGCATCTGCTGGCGCGAGTTGTAGTGCAGGTAGCCCAGCGGCGCGTGGTGGCCCATGGGGGTCAGGTCGCGCATCTTCATGGTGCGTGCCTGCGCAAACGACTCCTGGAACAGCATCACCTCGACCTCGAATGCGGCCTTGGCGGTCAACCCGTCGGTCGCCAATCGCTCGGTCATGCTGCGCAGCTTCGAACGGGGGCACACCGGCACGCTGTTGCCCGCGAGGTCGACCATGTCGCAGATGACGTTGGCGGTCGCAGGGCGATCAGGGGCCACGACCAGTGTCGACAGATCGGGTCGCTGGTGGAGGTCGCCGAGCGCGTTGCGCCGCCAGTCGTTCCACCACACGAGGAACGGGGCGCCGCCCACGTCGTACCCCAGCACGAGTTCGGTGATGGCGTTGCCGAGTGGCAGCGACGAGATGAACTTGCGCGTCGAGAGGTGCTTGCCGATGACCAAACCGTCGATCGAGATTCCCTCGGTCTTCACCCACGCGATGTTGCGCTCCTCGAGCCACGCCGCTGCCTGCGTCGCGTCCATGCTCATTGGCCCAGCATCCACGCCAGCGATCCACCGGTGAGTGTGGCCAGGTGTTCGAGCTTGCCGACTCCGTAGAGCTTGCCGTCGAGCAGATCCTGACCCAGCACGGTGTTGCCGAGGAAGATGTTGAACAGCGCGTGCTCGCTGCCGTGCAGTTCGTACTCCACCGGCGGGTCACCGAGCACGACGTCGGATCCGTCATCGAGGCAGACGACGCGAATCGAGCGCGGGACGCCGGGGCGTTGCAGTGCGAAGGTGAAGAACCGCTGAGCCTCCTGCTGCCACGTGCCGTGCGGCGGGTCGAGGAGCTTGCCGACGGTCAGGGCCAACTTCGGGTGCTTCGCCACCCCGAGGACCTTGGGAGGCGGAGGGTTCTCGTCGGCCATCGTGTTGAGGTCGGCGGCGATCAGCACGTCGGTGTCGGCGGACACCCCGCGGACGACGGTGACGCCGCCGTTGCCGAAGCGCATCGTGGCGGATTGTGGGTCCGTGGTCGACTTCAACGCGACGTTGCCCTTGATGCGACCGATCGCGGCCGCCAACTTCGGAGTCCTCGCTGCCCGCCGCAACGTCGCCGCGAGGATCAGCACGATCGGCACGGGATCAGGTTCGACATCGATGTGGGCTGACTCGGTCATGGGCGCCGAGGCTACGTTCGCCGTCGCGAAGCTTTCGAGGCGGGAGCGTCGCCCCACAGAGCCAACTGCTCCCACGTGATGGCGACGTCGCTGACCAACTGCCAGGTCAGTCGCCCACGACTGTCCGGCCGGCGAACCTCGACGCGTTCCGGGCGCAGGCTGCGGGCCGCACCATTGGCGTCGTGGATCGTGATGCTGCCGTCGATCGCGACGCCCGACATCTTGCCGAGTAGCCAACGGCCACCGTTGACCTTGCGGAACCGCACCGGCTCACCGCCGGTCAAGCGCAGTTGGGCGAGGACCTCTGCATCGAACATCCTCGGTACTCAGCCGCCGACGATCCGAGCTTGCAACTTGCGCATGCCGGCCAGCCACCGGTCGTAGTCGCCGGTCTTGCGTTGGAGAAACGTGAGCACTTCGGGATGCGGCAGGATCAGGAACGTCTCGGCACGGATGACACCGGCCGCTACCTCGGCAACATCGTCGGGCTCCAGCACGACGCCGGAAGCCCGCACGACGTTTCCCGCCCCGTTCGAATCGATCGGACCGGCGTTGAGCATGTTGGTGTTGACCCCTTGCGGACACAGGCAACTGACTCGCACACCCTGATCCCCATAGGTGATGCTCATCCACTCGGCGAAGGCCACCGCCGCATGCTTGGTCAGCGAGTAGGGAGCCGACCCGATCTGGCTCAGCAGGCCTGCCGCCGATGCGGTGGAGCAGAAGTAGCCCTCACCGCGGGCCAGCCAACCCGGCAGGAGGTACTTCGCGGCCCAGCGATGGGCATGGACATTGATGTCGAACGCGGTCTGCCACTCGGTCTCGGACGTGCTGAGGTCGGTGCCGATGGCGACCCCGGCATTGGCGAAGAACAGGTCGATCGGGCCGAACACGTCCTCCGCCCCAGCGACGAGGTACTGGTTGCCTGCCTCGGTGCCCACGTCGGCGGCGAGAGCGACAGCGCTGCGGGTGCGGATCGCGTTGAGCTGATCGACGACCGCAGTGAGGCCCGTTGCGTCGATGTCGGACGCGACGACTCGGGCCCCCTCGGCGTGGAATCGCCTGGCCAGGGCTCGACCGATCCCGTTCGCAGCTCCGGTGACAATGACGTGACGCCCATCGAATTCCATCGCCCGCGATGGTAGGCGTCACACGACGTATGTGAGTGGTTGCCGGTACGATGCACGTTCGGAGCCTCCCGCGCGAGTTACGGTCTCGGGAGGGGCTAGCAGCGGTAAGGAGTCAGCATCAGATGACCGATAACAACGAAGCAGTCATCACAGAGGCGTTGAGCGTGATCGACAAGGCTCTTGCGCAGATGCTGCGCCGCGAGTTGGTGTCGTCCGGTGAGGTGACCGACGTGTTGCTCGACGTCCGTACCTCGCTCACGTTGCCGGCGGTCGCCAGCACAGACGCCTGATCCGCACTACGCCGAGATCAGGTCGGCGAACGCCTTCTCCAGGCACTCGCGCAGCAGCTCGGGTTCGGTGACTGCCGCGGTGTCGATGTTGACGCCCATGTCGAGGCTGTGGTTGTAGCTCAACAAGGTGAGGTTGTACGCCACGCCGGCGAGCGGGCCGACGGCATAGTTCTCCAGGATCTCCGCCCCGGCGATGTACAGCGGTACCGGTGCGCCGCGCACGTTCGACGTCGCGAAGTCGACCGTTTGCGCCTGTTGCCGGGCCAGGCGCGTGATCAGCGAGGTCGGCAGTGTCGAGGCGACAGCGGCCAGCGTCTCGAGTGAAGCGGTCGAGTTCGAGTCGCGGGCGGCCCCGGCGGCCGCTTGAATCCAGCTGAAACGCTCGCCGATCGACATGTCACCGGTCGGCACCAGCATGCGGGCCAGCGAAAATGCGTTGGACCCCGAGCCCTCGCTGCGGGTGCTGATGGCCATGCTGGCCCGGAGCTCGTCGACGGGTGATCCCATCCGCTCGTGATACCGCCCCGCCGCTTCGGCCGCAGCAGTGAGGAAGGCGGTGTTCAGCGTGCCCCCCAATCGCTTGGCGGCGGCACGGGTGTCGCCGAACGGGGCCCGCAGCACTTCCATCCGCCGGCGCAGCGATCGCTGCGTCCACAGTGGCGACCGGGCCTGCTCGGTGTCGCTGAGCTGGTTCACGACGCCGCGAACGGTATCGGCGGCAGCGGAGCCGGCCTCGGGGATCCCGGTTGGATCGCTGAGCAGGTCCTTGATCTGGCGAAGGATGCCGAGTGGCATCCGCAGGCTCCCGGCGAGGAGATCGCGGAAGAGGTCGCCGTTGGAGTCCGCGGGAGCCGGATCGCGGTCGGCGAGTTGCGCCGGATCGAGTGGGGGCGGGTCGGGGGCGTCGCGTTGGAAGTCGAGGAACTGCAGCGACAACTTCACGCTGCCTTCTCCATCGGTGATCGTGTGGTGGAGCTTTTCGATCAGTGCCGACTTGCCACCGCGGATGCCGTCGACGACCACGAACTGCCACAGCGGCCGTGTGCGATCGAACGGGTCGCAGGCGATGAGGCTGGCGAGATCGAGCAACTGTCGCATGTTGCCCGGCTTCGGCAGGGCGATGTGGCGAACGTGGTAGCGCAGGTCGAAGTTGCTGTCGGTGACCCAGGTCGGCGCCGTCAGGTTGACCGGTACCGGCTGCACACGTTGGCCGAGTCGTTCGACGACGTGAACGGCGCGGTCCATCCGCGTCAGCAGGCGATCGAAGTCGGGCGGACGATCGAGCACCGACACTGCGGCAAACGTGCTCGACAGATGTGGGTCCTTCTCGAGACGCCACATCAGCCCCTCCGCGTCGCTCATCTTGCGATCGAACTGGGGTAGGTCGGACATGGGATCACACTAAGCCACGACCTCGCCGCGTACTTACTTGATGCGTGGCTCCCAGCGGAAGCGACGAAGCGACACGGCCAAGCCGGCGATACCCCATGCCAGCATGTTCAGTGTGTGGGTGGCAACGATGCCGGTGCCGTGGCCGAACGGCTCGAACACGTGAACCATCGCCTGCACGAGATGTCGCACCGGGAACACGACGGCGACGCGTCCCAACGCCGATGTCGACGAGACCGGCCCGAACGTGCCGGAGATGAACAACAGGGGGAAGAGGACGAAGTTGATGATTGCCGGCGCGGCGTCTTCATTGGGCACGAGTGTCGAGACCGCAATGCCGAGGGTGCTGAAGCAGAACGCGCCCAGGATGATCGCGAGGATCAAGGCGAGGTAGCGCCCCGGGAAGGTGACGCCATAGGCGATGACCCCGAGGGACACGAGCAGCGTGGTGAGGATCAGGGCGACCACGATCACGTTGCCGACGATGCCGCAGAGGTACACGACCGGTGACAGTGGAGTGCCGCGGACTCGTTTGAGCAGCCCGCTCTCGCGCCGGACGCACAAGGTGAACGCCAGATTGGTGTAGCACGCCGAGATCAACCCGAAGGCGACGATGGCGGGGACGTAGTACTGGGCGAACTTGACCACCCCGCCCGGAAGCTCGACCCGGGCGTTTCCGTTGAGCGTGGTGAAGATCACGAGGAACAGCAACGGGAACGCAAACGTGAAAACCGCCGCTGGCGGGTTGCGCCAGTAGGACTTCTGCTCCCATCGAATCTGGAAGCCGATCATCGAAGCCGTCGACCTCATGTCGAGTCGCCGTCTCGAGGAGCGGTGAGGGCGACGTACACGTCGTCGAGCGACGGACGTGTCACGGCAAGCTGCGCGAGCTCACCGCCGTGGTCGAGCGCCCACGACGTCAGCGTGTGGAGAGCGGCTGTCGGTGTCGACGTGGTGATGACGACCGCCCCGTCGCCGGCGGCGTCGGCGGCGATCGGGAGCTGTTCGATGGTCACGCCAGCGGGCAGCACGAAGCGGATCTGGGCATCAGCTTCGGCCCGCCCGCCGATCGACTCCGGCGGCCCCTCGGCGACGATCAGGCCATTGGCGATGACGATGACCCGGTCGGCCAGGGCCTGCGCCTCGTCCATGTAGTGCGTCGTCAGCAGCACCGTCTTGCCGAGCTGCGTGAGGTCGGTGATCATGTCCCACGCCTGTCGACGTGCAGTCGGGTCGAACCCGGTCGTCGGCTCGTCGAGGAAGAGCAGCTCTGGATCTGGGATCAACCCGAGGGCGACATCGAGGCGACGCTTCTGCCCGCCCGACAGCGACTTGACCCTCGCCGCCGCCTTCTCGCCCAGCCCGACGATGTCGATGACCTCGGGCACGCCGAGTGGGTGCCGGTAGTAACCGGCGTGCATCGTCAGCACCTCCGTGACGGTGAGGTACGGATCGACTCCGCACTCCTGCAGGACGATGCCGAGACGCTGGCGCATCTCGGTTCCGCCGTGCGCCGGATCCACACCGAAGACCGTCACGGAGCCCGCATCGCGTGTGCGGTAGCCCTCGAGGATCTCGACGGTCGTGGTCTTGCCGGCGCCGTTCGGTCCGAGGACGGCGACGCACTCGCCTTGTTCGACGGCAAAGCTGATACCGCGAACCGCATGCACGTCGCCGTACGACTTGCGAAGGTCGGAAACTTCGATCACTGCCATCTAGACAACTTTGACATCCGCGCTGAACTTGAACTCATCGAAGCCGTACCGTGCCGTGACCACCAGTCGCCATGTTGCTGCATAGGGGAACGTCGCGGCGTTGTTGATCACGTGACCCGCACCCGCCTTGGAGACGTCGATCTTGATGGGATCCACATCGTGTGACGGGTCCTGGATGGTGACGGTGATGTTGTCGGGTTGCACCAGGCTGCTGTTGGGGCTCGACAGGTAGATGTGCATCTCGTTGGACCCGACGCGACCCGGCGAAACCGTGATGGTGGCCAGATAGCCGCCACTCGTGAGCGTCGTCGAGAACGGCGCCGACGCCGATGCTTGCGATGGGTTCGACGCCATGAGCAGCGAGGTGATGACGATCACGACGACGGCCAGCGCCGATTCGATCGTGATCGCCTTGCGCAGGCGCGGCCGATCGAACCCGCCTGCGGCGGCGCCCACCGAGGCCGGTGCTGCTGCGGGGGAGGGCCTCAGTGCCAATCGCCCATGTGTCGATGCTCGAGCCACTGCCGCGATGCCCAGCACCGCAGCAACGGCGATCAACTTCCAGATCAGCAGCTTGCCGTAGGAGGTTCCGGTCAGCTCGTCGAGCGAGCCGACCTGCCGGAAACCCTGGATCGTGCCGGACACGACCACGCTGGTCACTGCGAGGAAGGCGATCGACGAGAACCGTTCGACGCCGTTGCGTTCGACCTCGGCAAAGCTGATGACCAACATCGCCAGACCACCGAGCCACACTGCCATCGACGAGACGTGCAGCATGGTGAGGAACACGCCGAGGTAGTGCCACCGGCCCGTGGCGCCGTGGCCTCCGTACGCCGACGCCACGCCGACGACCACGAGGCCGATGAGCACGATCGGTTGCCACCATGCCGCGCGGCTGTGCCGGTGAGTCGCCAAGAGCACCGTTGCGACGAGCGCAATGGCAATCGCACGCACGACCCAGGCGAGTCCGATCGTGGTGTCGAACACGGCGCGCCATGCCGAACCGTCGGTGAGGACTCCGAGTGATCGTCCCGCCGTGTACCCGACCTCGAGCGGCAACGCGATGGCCCCGGCGATCGCGCCGATCGCTGCCGCTACTGCGATCGAGATGCGCTGACGCCGACCAAATGGAACGATCCCCAGACCACAGACCATCAAACCGCCGAACACCACGGCAATGGAGGCCGTCACGACTGATCTACTGATGTCCAATCCGGTGCCGGCGGTCGTGCCGGTGTGGCTGCTGCTGATGATCTCGTCGAGCAGGCCGGCCGCGAGGTTCGAATCCGGACCGACCTGGAACGTGAACGCGGCATGAACGGGGTGCGAGTCGGCCGAGACCACGCGCCAGTCGACGACGTACGAGCCGTTGCCGAGCTTCGGCAGGTCGATCTCGACCTCGACACCCTGGCCGTTCGGGTGCCGTGCGGCGCTGACGTTGACCGAGGAGCCAGTTCCGTCGAACACGCGGATTGCTCCGAGCGAGATCTCCACGTCCTCGTTGAACTTCAACGTGACGTGGGTGGGGGCAGAGTCGAGTACGGCGCCGGGTTGCGGGTCGCTGGACAGCAATTCTGCGTGCGCGGAGACTCGACCGACCCCGACGAACGTCGCCACAGCGAGCCCTGCGACACACGCGTACACGGCCCGGCGGATCCGGCTCACGGCTCGCCCATCAGCGGTTCCAGCGGCTCGGCGGGCGCCGCAGTCGCACCGAGACCGGTGACGAGCTCCGAACCCACCACGGCTGCGGCGAAGGCCAAGGCAACGGTGATCCCAATTCGCTGCAGGATCTCTGGTGCCCAGCCGGCCAGCAACTGGTGCTCGAACACTTCGAAATGGGTCACGGCGAGTATCACGATCGCGACTGCCGCGGCGACGGGCAGCCATCGACTCTTCAGCACGATGCCGGCGATCGCGAGCACGATGGCGATTGCGCTGACGACGACGCGGAAGGAGCTGGTGCCGCTGCCGACGAGGCACGCCACGCTGGCGATCAGCGCCATGGTGGGCGCAAACCGGCGCAGTGTCGGAATCAGCACCAATCCCGCAAGGAGCGCACACGCGCCGAGTGAGCTCATGACGAGCCACACCATTCGCGAGGGCGGCGGCAGCCATGTGACCTTGACGATCGCCACCACGGGCCTTCCATCGACGACGAGATCGACACGGTTCGCATCAAAGATCACTCGTTCGACATCGGGGTTGTCACGCACGTCCTGTCGCGGTGTCGGATCCATCCAGTGCGTGCGATGGTCATGCCATCGCACCGACGTGCCGTCGCTGACCTTCACCCAATCCGGCGTCGCATCGTCGGTTGCAGTCGGCGGTGTGAGCGTTCTCGCGAAACGATCGAGGTTGGTGTAGTAGGAGGGGGAGTTGTGGTTCTCGAACACACCGTTCGCATCGAGGCGGATGTACGGCTCGCGGTCGTAGCCGATGATCTGCACCTCCTTGGCGGTGGTTCGAACAAGTTCCATGCGGTTGCCGAGCTCCACGGGACGCACTTCGATACCCGTGTGGTCGCCTTCGAACCCGGTCACCTCGATGCGGTAGTCGCTGCTGGCGCCACCGTTGCCACCATGTGCGAAGACCGGTTGTGCAGGGCCAAACACCGAGGCTGCGAGGAGCGCTGCGCCGAGTATTTTTCGCTTCACCGGCGAAAAGGTAGCGGGTGTCGGGAACTTTCTACGATCATCGAGCGACAACAACTTCGATGAAAAATGCCTCGATCAAACAATCTCTCGCGGCTGTCGGTGCCTCGCTGACTGCCATTCTCGCAATGGGAGGCGTTGCCTTCGCGCACGTCGATCCCGACCCGATCGCGATGCAGGCGGGCACCACGGGAACCGTCGCGTTCAACGTCGAGCACGGCTGCGACGGATCGCCGATGACCGATCTCAAGATCCAGATCCCGACCGGGGTGACCGACGTGAAGCCCGTCGAGAAGGCAGGGTGGACTGCCACCGTCGCCGGAGACACGGTCGAGTTCACGGGCGGCTCACTCGACGCTGCAACGGCCGATCACTTCGACATCACCCTCACCGCGCCGGCTGCAACCGGCGACATCCACTTCCCTGCCATCGAGAAGTGCGCAGTCGGTGAGATCGACTGGATCCAGATCGCCGCGGAAGGCGAGGAGGAGCCAGAGCTTCCCGCACCCACGCTCAAGATCACTCAAGATCCACCGACCGCCGAAGAGCTGACCCCGGCGCCGGAGGAGGGGGAAGCGACATCGGACACGGCCGTCACATCTGACACGGCGGCAGTCACCGCCACAGTTGCCTCGTCCGACGATTCGAGCAACACCGGCACGATCGTGGTCGCCGTGGCCGTTGTCGCCGTCATCCTCGTCGGTGGGGGCGTCGTGCTGACCCGGCGCAAGCGCAACGCGACCGACTCGTGAAACACTAGGTCATCCGACCTAATTGGGGCACTGGGCCTTGCGGCTCGGCAACGGGATGCGACACGATCGGACGTGATGGGTGTAATGGACGGCCAACTGCGGGCGCTTGCCGACGCAGCGCGAGAGGGCGACAACTTCGCCGTGCGCGAGCTCGTGCGGCACACCCAGCCAACGATCTGGCGGCTTTGCAACGTGCTCGGCTCGCCCGGCCACGAAGACGATCTCGTTCAAGAAACCTACCTGCGGGCCTTTCGGTCGTTGTCGAGCTATCGCGGCGAGGCCCCCATCACGTCGTGGCTGCTGGCGATCGCACGGAGAGTGTGCGCCGATCACGTTCGCGGTCGTGTTCGTGAACGTCGCCTGATGGGGGTGCTGATGCAGGCGACCGATGAGACGTGGGTCGCCGCACCCGGCAATCCGACCTTGGGGCTGCTGGACGCCATCGACCCTGATCGACGTGAGGCATTCGTGCTCACCCAGATCGCCGGCCTGTCGTACGACGAGGCCGCAGTGGTGCTCGACTGTCCGCATCGGCACCATCCGCTCGAGGGTCGCGAGGGCTCGAGTCGACCTGCTCGCCGAAGTGCGAGCCGCCGAGGCCTCGTAGGTCAATCTTCCACTCAAGCCCGACACCTGACGTGTGGAGGGGTTCGAGGCACTCCGTTGGGCGCCAACGACTCCACAGGATCGAGGGCCGGCGGTTCAGGAACCGAGCTTCGGCAACGTGATGAGGGGCACGGTTACCTTCGGCACGGTCACGACCGGCACCGTGACGACTGGGACCGTGATCACAGGGACCGTGATCACAGGGACCGTGATCACCGGCACCGTGACGAGTGGGACAGTGATCACAGGGACCGTGATCGGCGGCAGGCTGATCGGCGGAACACTGATCGGTGGGACCGAGATTCCCGGCACCGAGATCGGCGGTACCGAGATCTGCGGAACGCCGGTGGTCGTCGGCGCCTGGCCCGATGGTGTCGTCACGACGGTCGTCGTCCCGGCCGGCACGGTTGTTGCGGCTGGTGTCGTTGAGGCCGACCCGGTCGTCGATGTCGTGGTGGCACCTGGCACCGTCGGCGGCGGGTCGCCCGAATCTTCTTGGGGCGGGTCTGGTCTGGACTGGCCGGTCGTCGGCGGGCCGCCCGTTGGATCGCTCGTGGCCGGAAGGGTAGGCGTGGAGTCCGCGTCGCCGCCCGACAGCGAAGTCGGCGGTGCCACCGACGAGTCGACGTGCTCGACAGCCGGCCGCGGCTTGCCACCGGGCTCGGAATACACGCTGGTCACGGGACCCAAGCCGAGGCCCGTGACCGCGATCATCGTGCCCGCCATCGTCGACGCTGCGGGAGCCGCTACCACGCGGCCGAAAAGCGACAGCTGGGTGAGCCACGACAGTGGGCCCATCGCCTTGCGAAGGTCACCGATGGAGATCTGCAAGAACGCACGAACCATGTCGGGATCGAACTGCGAGCCCGCACATCGCGTCAGCTCGCGTCGCGCCTCGTGGATCGTCATCGGCTTCTTGTAGGACCGCGCTGCGGTGATCACGTCGAACACATCGGCGACGGCGACCAGCCGCCCCGCGTAGGAGATGTCGGTCCCCGAGAGCCCGGACGGATAGCCCGACCCGTCGAATTGTTCGTGGTGTTCGCCGATCGCCCGGGTCCACTCCCCGAGCCAATCGGCGATCGGGCCCTGGATCAGATCCAGACCTTCCGCTGGATGTGTTTTGAGGAGCGCCCACTCCTCGGCGGTCGGCTTCCCCGGCTTGCGAAGGATCTCGCCGGGCACGCGCAACTTCCCGATGTCGTGCAGCAGAGCGGCCCACCGCACCTTCTCGCGATCTTCGCTGCCGAGGTGCAGTTCTGCAGCCAGCAGATCCGACAGGGCGCGCACCCGTTCGGAGTGCCCGCGGGTCAGTGGGTCGTGATGGTTCAACGCGGCCACCAGCGTGAGCAGTTCGGTTGCACCTGCACGCGTGGCCGGTGCGACCTTGGTCTGCTGCAAGCGCTTGGCGAGCTGCCGAGTCGTACCGGTGCGAAGCGCGACCGAAAAGCGCGAGGGCACGTGGTCGGGGAAGACCAGCGACAGCCGCAGCAGTGCTGCGAGGGGCATCAGTCGTCGGGCCAGACGCTCGGTGAGGAACAAGACCGCCGTCGACGTCCCCAGCATGCCGACCAACCAAACGGCGCGACCGGGCATGGTGCGCGGCGAGGCGATCAGTCGGGACATCACCGCTGACCAGGCAAGGGCGGCGACGATCGGTGTGGCGAACGCAACCAGTCGGATGCCGGCAGCGGCCAACGGATGACCGCGCCAGGATCTGAGTTGCTGACGTGTAGGCGCGACACCGAGAGGCACACATCGTTGTCGGCGCGGTGGCGCGACAGTTGAGGAATCTTGACGAAAGCTGGCCATTGGGCCGCCCGGACGGGGCGGCCCGATGGCCTACGAACGGGGAGGAAAGGGGATTCACTCGCTCGCGATACAAATCAGGTCGTACCGAACGGTCTCAGAGTTCCCGCATCGTTCAGATTCTTGACACGATCGTGGTGAACAGGTGTGACCCGACGACACCGAGTACTGCACCGACTGCTGCGCCGGCGACGATGTCGGAAACGTGGTGGATGCGCACGTAGGCGCGGCTGACGGCGACGACGACGGCGAGCGAGTACCACGCCGACCCCACCCATTGCCTTCGCCGTGGTGAGGACCGCCGCGGCGAAGAAGGCTGCCGACGCATGACCGCTGGGAAAGCTCGATGTCGATGGGCGCCGGACGGAAAAGCGCGGGTCGCCGGACTCCGTCGGTCGAGTGTCGTCGGAACAGGCGCTTCAACCCTTGGTTGACGATGAGGCTCTCGGCGCCGATCAAGGCCGACAGGGTCACCGACTGACGAATCGTCGATGGATCGATGATGGCCCGACCGATACCGATCAGGTGCCAGATCACGCTGAAATCGCCGAGGTAGCTGGCGGTCTTGAACAACGGTCGGCGACCGCATTCCCCCGCAACCGTTCGAGCTGTTCGTCGCCCCAACGGTCGAGCGAGCCGACCGCCCTCACACGACAGCGCAGCGTGTTGCAGCGGTGCCTCGACCGCGGCCAAAGCGGGGTCGCCCCCAACGCGGGGCACCACTGCTGGAACGAGCATGATGCGCACAGTGGCCCCTGGCGAGGCGGAAGGTCGCCGGTGTTGCAGGCCCGTTCGACCGCCTTCCACACCGCTGTCGTGCGGGTGGTGATGAACTTCACCGACTGCGCCGAGGGCAGCGCAGTGGATGGTCTCGCCCGTTCGGAGGTACATCAGCTTGATCGGCCGAAGGGCGCCGACCCAGCACCTCCTCGCAGAGGAACGAGTAGACGTGGACGCCCGCCAGGCGACCCTGCTCGTACTTCAAACCCGACGCGCGGCCCGTCTTGTAGTCGGTGACGACCAAACCACCGTCGGCATGGGGCTCGAGACGGTCGATGATGCCGCGCAGCGCAGACGACCCGACCTGAGCCTCGAGACGAATCTCGGGACCGATCTCGCGGATGGTGGTGGGGTCCT
>CAWDUI010000006.1:0-13796 GCA_963805445.1 Ilumatobacteraceae bacterium
ATCTGCCGTTGCCGGAAGCGATCGAGCGGTTCGGGGAGATCTGCGACCGGGCAGCCGGGTACGACTTGAAGGTCGGGCTCGAGTTCTTGCCGTTCACCAACGTCCGCACGGCAGCCGATGCGATGTCGATCGTCGGCGCCGCCGATCGGGCGAATGGCGGAGTGTGCGTCGACATCTGGCACCACCGCCGCGGGGCCAACGACAGCGCCATGATCGAGGCGATCCCCACCGACAAGGTGATGGCGATCCAGATGAACGATGGTCCGATGCTGCCCCAACTCGACGACTACAAGCAGGACTGCTACCAGAACCCGTCGCGCCCGGTGACGGGGAGATGCACGTCGTCGAGTTCGTCGCCATGTTGCTGCGGATGGGCGTGTCGGCCCCGTGGTCCCTCGAGGTCTGTCAGCAGAATGCACCCGTCGGCGCCGATCACGTCGCCCATTGCGCCGACCAGATGCGCGCCGTGCTGGCCGAAGCACGCCGGCAGAACGACCGTGGCTGAACAAGCTCTCGCACTCGGCGTGCCGGTGCAGATCGCCTACGCCGTCGACGATGTCGAGCGGGCGGCGGCGGCGTTCGCCGACCGGTTCGGGGCCGGGCCCTTCTTCGTCCGCCATCATCCCCCGTCGAGGCAACGCACGACGACGGACCGGCGATCTTCAACCACTCCTCCGCGTACGGCCAGTGGGGCCACATGCGAGTCGAGTTGGTCCAACTCGGCGACTGCAGCCCGGCGTCGCTGCATCGCCTGGTCAAGCACACAACCCGGCATCCACCACGTGGCGATGTTCGTCGAATCGCTGCCCGACGAGCAGGCCAGGCTCGAGGCACTGGGCATGAGATGCGTGATGCATGCGACCACGCCGAGCGGCTTGCAGTTCGCATTCTACGAGGACGCGGCGAACTCGGTCACCTGTTGGAGATCTACGAGCCCGCCGACAGCGTGGTGCGCCTGTACAGCAAGGTTCGAGAGGCCGCGATCGACTGGAACGGCAGCGACCCGGTTCGCTCTATCTAGTGCCGCAACAGCCAGCGTTCCCCGTCGGCGACCGGGGTCGACGGCGACAATCCACGGGTGCAGTCGCCGGTTCGCCACGATGCTCTTCCACCGAAACGACCCCAGTTCAGCCTGTTGGAACGACTGTCGGTGAGCGGGCGTACAAATCGCGCGCCGAACGGTGCCTCGGCGCGGTCGCGCATCGGGCTGCATGGAGCAACGCTGTCGGGGTTCCCCTTCCGGGGCCTCGCCACAAAAAGATCGAACGGGTGACCGTCGAGGTCAGTCGCCTTCGTCCAGGCAGAGGCAGAAGGGATGGCCGGCCGGATCGAACAGGACTCTCACGTTGTCGCGAGGTTGGAAGTCGGACAGGGTCACGCCACAGGCGAGCCGCGTCTGCCGTCGAGACTTCCAGGTCCTCGACCTCGATGTCGAGGTGCATCATCGGGCGTTGGTCACCCGGCGCAGGGGCCAGACCGGAGGCACGTATTCGTCGGCGCGGTGGAAGACCATGAACACGCCAGGTTGCGGCGGTTTGACCACGGCCGTGTCGGGCTCGGCGTGTACGACCGGCCAATCGAGCAGCTTGGAGTAGAACGAGGCCAGGGCATGCGGGTCGGGCGCCTCGAGAGCAGTTCCCCACCAATGGCTGTTCGATCGGCCACGCATCTCGTCACAGTACTGGGCTGGCGTATCGTCGCAGGGCGAACGTTGCCGGTCGCTCTATCTAGATCGATTTCGTGGCGGCCAGCACGGCGATCGCTCGTTGCAGCGGGTCCGGGTAGTCGATCACCAACTGTCGCGAGCGCATCTCGACCGACAACGGCACATCGGGAACGGCAGCAACCAGGGCTGCCAGCGGAAGATCACCGTGGCCCGGCAGCAACCGGCCGTGCAGCGCCTCCTCGCGCAGTCCCGCCAGCGACGGGTCAACCGGCTCCGAAAGCGCATCGGCGATCTGGAGGTACGGCAGCAGGTGCGGCTCGATGCCGATCAGATCGTCGGGCGTGCCGCCGGAGCGGGCCAAGTGCAGCGAATCGACCAGCACGGCTCCGTTGGCGTAGCCGGCCTCGGCGACCACGCTCAACGCTGCAGCAAGCGAGCTGATGGAAAAGATCGGGAGGAACTCCAGAACCAAGGTGATGTCGGTTCCGGAGGCCCGCACACACAGCGCCACGAAGCGCTCGACGACCTCCGAACGCTCCGCCGGGCCGCTGGCGACCAGAACGTGTCGGGCCCCGATCGACGCGGCCGCATCGATCATCGCCTCGCCATGGTCGGGACCGCGACCGAAGATGACCGGTTCGATGTCGAGGGCCACCAACCCCGTGTCGGCGAGGCGGGTCGAGACTGCGCGTGCAATGGCGGGCGTCCAGGAATCAGTGTCGAACCAGATTCCGACGCCACCGAAGCCGGCCTTGGCAGCCACGTCGACGGCCGCCGGTGGTCCGACGTCGAGCACGGTCGCTGCGGCCAGCGAGATCAGGCGCTGTGTCACCGTCCACTCATCTCGCGCATGAAGATCTCCAGCGCTTCGATGTGCTGTTCGGGCGACGAGAAATTGGGAACGGGAACCTTCATGTATGCCGCACCCGTGCTCATGGCCCGCATCGAAACGATCGTGCCGCCGGCCTGCTCGAACGCGTCGACGTGCTCGTGCCAGACCGCCGGGCCGACCGCATAGTCGAGCAGCATCTCGACGCCGAACGTCGCCGGGTCGCGACCCTGCTCGACCAGCATCGAGCGCAGCGTGGTGAGTGCGTCGACGACCGAGGGGCCGCTGCGACCGAAGATGTACCCGTCGCCGATCCGCGCCGCGCGACGCAACGCGCCTTCCTTCGAGCCGCCGAACCACACTGGGATCGAGTGTGGTGGACGAGGCACGAGCGCGGCGCGGTCGATGCGGTGGAACTCACCCTCGAAGTCGACCATTTCGTCGTTCCACAGGGCGCGCAACACACCGACCTGTTCCTCCAGCCGCCTGGCACGTGTCGCGAACGACGTTCCGAGCGCGGTGTACTCGACGTGGTTCCATCCGGTTCCGACGCCGAGCACCAATCGTCCACCTGACAACAGGTCGACTTCCGCCGCCTGCTTGGCCACCAGCACCGCCTGGCGCTGGGGCAGGATCATCACCCCGGTCGCCAACTCGATCGTCGAGGTCACGCCGGCGAGGTAGCCGAACAGCACCATCGGCTCGTGGAACGGGTCGTGCTCGGTGTACGGGCCCGCCAGCGGTGGCGTGCGATCGGCGTGGTTCGCCCCCAGCACGTGGTCGTAGGCGGTCAGTCTGACGTAGCCGAGGCTCTCGACGGCCTGGGCGAAGTCGCGGACCACCATGGGGTCGTTACCGATCTCGGTTGTGGGGAACACTGCTCCGAAGCGCACGAACGTCAGCGTAGGTGTCGGGGCCGCGCGGTGCGGCAAGATGAAGGTGATGAGCGACCCATGGAGCCCCGTTGCGGTCGTGACGGGCGCTGCCTCCGGCATCGGCCTGGCCACGGTGCACGCCCTGCTCGACCGGGGAGCATCCGTCGTCGCGACTGACCTCAGTGCCGACGCACTGGCGGTGCTCGACGGCACCGATCATGTCACCACCATGGTGGCCGACGCCGCCTCCGACACCGACAACGAGGCAATGGTGCAGCGCGCCGAGGAGGTCTACGGCCGGCTGGACGTGGCGGTCTTCAACGCCGGTGTTCGCGCCTCGGGCGAGATCGACACGATCGACCTCGAGATCTGGGAGCGGTCGCTCGACGTCAACCTGCGCTCGGTGGTGTTCGGCATGCGCCACGCTGTGCCGGCCATGCGACGCGCCGGTGGCGGCGCGATCGTCGTGACCGCCAGCAACACCGGTCTCGCCGGCGAGCCGATCCGCTGGCCGTACGCTGCCGCCAAAGCCGGGGCGATCAACCTGGTCCGCAGTGTCGCCATCGACGTTGCTGCCGACCGGATTCGGGTCAATGCCGTGTGCCCCGGCCCGACCCTCACGGGTATGACCGACCGGCTGGCCGAGACTCATCCCGACCGGTACGAGTTGCTTCGCCGCGTCGTGCCGATGCAGCGTTGGGCGGCGGCATCGGAAGTCGCCGAGGCGATCGTCTTCCTCGCATCACCCGCTGCATCGTTCATCACCGGCGTTGCTCTTCCCGTCGATGGTGGCGTGACCGCCAACACGGGTCAGGCACTGCTGCGATTCGTACCGGCCGACGAACTGGCCACACCAGAGAGGTAGGCGCCATGCCGAGCAGACCATTCCGATTCGGACTCCAGGCCTTCGAAGCATCATCTGCCGCCGAATGGTTCGACACCGTGCACCGCGCCGAGGACCTTGGCTTCTCGACGCTGTTCACATCGGATCACTACTTCGGGCCCGGCGACATCGCCACGGAGATGAGCCATCGGCCGATCGACGTCGCACCGTTGACGGCTATCGCCATGGCCGCGGCAGTCACCACCACCTTGCGTGTCGGGTGCCGAGTGTTCGCCTGCGACTTCCACCATCCGGTCGTGCTGGCCAAGGAGATGGCGACGCTCGACATGCTGTCCGGTGGCCGGCTCGAGGTCGGCCTCGGCGCCGGTTGGACGGCTGCCGAGTACGACGGACTCGGAATCCCGATGGACTCCCCCGGCACGCGCATCGAGCGACTCGCCGAGTACATCGGGTTGTTGCGCGCGCACTGGACCGGAGAGCAGATCGACGTCAGCGGTGCGCACGTCAACGTGCACGGGTTCGCCGGGCGGCCAGTGCCCGTGCAGAAGCCGCACCCGCCGATCATGATCGGCGGCGGTGCGCCGCGCATCTTGCGACTCGCCGGTCGCCAGGCCGACATCGTCAGCCTCAACTTCAACAACGCCGCCGGCAAGCTCGGCGCGACCAGCGTCGCCAGCGCCGGTCTCGATGTCACTCGCGAGAAGGTCGGATGGGTTCGAGACGGTGCCGGCGATCGGTTCGATCAGATCGAGTTGGAGATCGGCGCGTACTTCGTGGCGGTCGGCGACGACATCGCTCCGCAGGTCGCACCGATGGCGGATCGGTACGGCGTCAGCCCCGACGAGTTGCTGGCCCACCCGCACGGCCTGATCGGTAGCGTCGCCGAGATCTGCGACACCCTGGTGGCCCGCCGCGAGCAGCTGGGCATCAGCTACGTCACGATCGCCCAGCGCAACATGGACGACTTCGCGCCAGTGGTCGCCGCCCTCGCCGGCACGTAGCGGCGCTCACTCAGGTGAGTGGCACACCGCTTCGACGTTGTTGCCGTCGGGATCGCGCACGAATCCGCCGTAGTAGTTCGGGTGATACTCGGGCCACAGTCGTGGCTCGTGCAGCACCTCGGCGCCGGCGGCAGTCGCAGCGGCGAAGAACGCCCGCACTGCCTCGCGGGTGGGCGCCGAGAAGGCGATGTGTGACTCCTTGAAGCCCTCGCCGGTCTGGTGCGGACCGATCCAGAAGTCGGGCATCGGTGGTACACCGAAGCCGATGACCGGGCCGAACTCCATGACGCGGGTTCCACCGAGCGGCGCGAGCACCGCGTCGTAGAAGGCGGCGCTGGCGGCGACGTCGGCGCATTGGATGGAGAGATGATCGAGCATCGCCTCATCATCTCACCTGCGCCGGCCTCACGCCGCAGCGATCGCCTTCGTCGGGTTCGGGAGCTGCCGCCGGTCGATCACATGGTCGACCAGGCCGTAGGCGATGGCCTGATCGCCGCGAACGATGTAGTCGCGGTCGATGTCGACCGTGATCCGCTCAGCGGTCTGCCCGGTCGCCTGCACCAGGATCTCCACCATCCGCCGGCGCATCTCCACCATCTCGGCGACGGCCAACTCCATGTCGGTCGACTGACCCTGCGCGCCGCCATGCGGTTGGTGGATCAGCACGCGAGCGTTGGGCAACGCGTACCGCTTGCCCGGAGTGCCGGCCGCGAGCAGCACCGCCGCCGCCGACGCCGCCTGCCCAACACAGATCGTGGCGACATCGGGGTTGATGAACCGCATCGTGTCGTGAATGGCGAAGAGGCCGTTCATGTCTCCGCCGGGGCTGTTGATGTAGATGGCGATGTCGGCATCAGGCTGCTCACTCTCGAGGTGGAGCAGTTGCGCGACCACGAGATTGGTGACGTTGTCGTCGATGGCTGCGCCGAGGAAGACGATCCGATTGACGAGCAGTCGCGAGTAGATGTCGAAGGCGCGCTCGCCCCGACTGGTGCTCTCGATGACGGTGGGGACGAGCATGACCACTCCTTTTGTGCAACCTAGTAGTTGCACTTCATCGTAGAGGTGATCGCGGCGAGGTGCAACCTTCCGGTTGCGCTAGGCTGATGGCATGTCACAGCCTGACGATCCGATCATCGAACGAACCGCAGATCTGGAGATGGATGCCGACCGGTTGTGGGAGCTCATCTCCACGGCCGACGGCTGGCGCTCGTGGCTCGTCGACGACACCGACGTAGTCGTTTCACCCGGGACAACCGGTACCGCCACCGAAGACGGGATCGAGCGCGAGGTACGGGTGGATGTCGTCAGCCGGCGAAACACCATCGGCTTCACGTGGTGGCAGCGCGACGATCCCTCGTGCGGGTCGTACGTGCAACTCGACATCGTCGAGCTCCCTCATGGTGGATCGCAGCTGCGCATCTCCGAGCGATTCATCAGCACCACACCAACAGCAACGATGTCGGCCGCGGCCACGATGTCGTGGGACGTGAGGATGGTCTCGCTGTGGTTGCTGGCGTTGCACTCCACCGTGATGGCGTGAGCCGGCGGTCGGCACACGCAACGGTCACGACCAACAGCGGCGCACTCGACACGTTGTTCGGCGCGCTCGCCGATCCCACGCGGCGACTGCTGGTCGAGCGCCTGCTGACCAAAGGGCCGGCTACCGCAACCGCGCTGGCCGAAACCGCGCCCCTGACACGACAGGCCGTCCTCAAACATCTCCAGGTGCTGGAGGCGGCCGGTTTGCTGGACCACGAGCGGGTCGGACGAGAGGTTCGGTATCGCGTCACGCCACAACCGCTGGCCACTGCGGTGGGTTGGATCCTCGACACCGCCGGTCTCTGGGACCAGCGCATCGATCGCCTCCGCCGGCTGCCGACCTGACCAGCGGCTACATCAACGGAACGACGTAGAACACGATCGCCGCGAGGTGGCACCCGGCGCCGGCGATCGTGAAGAGGTGGAACAGTTCATGAAAGCCGAAGACCCTTGGCCACGGATCGGGTCGCTTGAGGGCATACACCAACGCCCCGAGCGTGTACAGCAGGCCACCACCCAGCACGAGCCCGAACCCCACACCACCGAGGTGGCGGTACAGCTGCGGGAACGCGATCGATGCCGACCACCCGACGATCACGTAGACCGCTGTGAACAGTGGCCGGGGGACCTTCACGGGCAGCCATTCCAACGTCATGCCCACGACCGCTCCGCCCCACGCGGCGCCCAGGACGACGACCTTCTGCCAGCCGTCGAGCACGACGGCCATGATCGGGGTGTAGGCGCCGGCGATGGCGAGGAAGATGGCCGAGTGGTCGAGGCGGCGCATGATCGAACGGGCCCGATCGTGCCAGCGCAACCGGTGGTACAGCGCCGACACACCGAACATCGTCAGGGTGCCGGCCACGTAGATCGTGAGCCATGTCCGTTGGCTGGCCGAGGCGCCGGCCACCGCCACCATGATGATCCCGAGTACCGCGATCACAGCGAACGCGACCACATGAGACCAGCCACGCAGCAGTGGCTTGGCTGGACTGCTCGTTGTGGGCGACAGCAAATCCACGCGGTGGACGGTATCCGCACGATCGGGAGATACCTTCGGGAGTCCATATGTTCCCCGGCGAGAATGTCTGACCCATGAGCACGACCGAGAACCCGTCCGCAAGCCCCACGGGCGTCGGCTTCGACATCGTTCGCGACCTGGTCAAGGCCGACAACGAAGCCGGAACGTTCGGCGGTCGCGTGCAGACACGATTCCCGCCGGAGCCGAACGGTTACCTGCACGTCGGCCACGCCAAGGCGATCTGCGTCGATTTCGGCATTGCTGAAGAGTTCGGCGGGGTGTGCAACCTGCGGTACGACGACACCAACCCCGACACCGAAGACATCGAGTTCGCCGGGTCGATCATCGACGACCTCACGTGGTTGGGCTTCCCGCCGGGTACCCCGCTGTACGCGTCCGACTACTTCGAGCAGCTCTACGTGTGGGCCGAGCACCTCGTGACCAACGGCCTCGCGTACGTCGATGATCAGGACGGCGAGACGATCTCCGCACAGCGCGGCGGCTACGGCAAGCCCGGCATCGAGAGCCCGCACCGCGACCGGCCTGTCGAGGAGAACCTCGACCTGTTGCGACGCATGCGCGGCGGCGAGTTCGCCGACGGTTCGCACGTGTTGCGCGCCAAGATCGACATGCAGCACGAGAACATGCAGCTGCGCGACCCGGTGATGTACCGGATCCGGCGCGGGCACCACTGGCGCACCGGCGACGAGTGGGTGATCTACCCGACGTACGACTGGGCGCACGGTCAGAGCGACGCGATCGAGGGCGTCACGCACTCGCTGTGCACACTCGAGTTCGACAGCCATCGCGCGCTGTACGACTGGTACCTCGAGCATCTTCCGCTCCCCGGTGACCAGCCCCGGCAGACGGAGTTCGCCCGCCTCGAGCTGACCCACACCATCACGTCGAAACGACGCCTGGCGCGATTGGTGGCCGATGGCGTCGTCGACGGTTGGGATGATCCGCGCATGCCGACACTGCGCGGCTTGCGGCGGCGCGGCTACCCAGCCGAGGCCATCCGCGCCTTCTGCAGCTACATCGGGGTGGCCCGCACCAACAGCCGGCACTCCATCGAGTTGTTGGAGTCGTTCATCCGGCGTCAGCTCAACGAACGATCACTCCGGCGCATGGCCGTGCTGCGGCCACTCAAGCTGGTGATCACCAACTGGCCCGACGATGCAGACGGCAACCCGGTCGTCGAATCCCACGAGGTCGCCAACAACCCGGAGAACCCCGACGACGGTGTGCGGATGGTGCCGTTCTCGAAGGTCGTCTACATCGAGCGCGACGACTTCATGGAGATCCCTCCGCCGAAGTACTTCCGCCTCAGCCCCGGACGTGAGGTGCGGCTGCGTTCCGCGTACCTCGTCACCTGCACCGGTTGCGTGAAGGACGCAGACGGAACCGTGACCGAGGTGCATTGCACCTACGATCCGGCGACGTCCGGTGGGAACGCGCCCGACGGGCGCAAGGTGAAGTCGACGATGCACTGGGTGTCGGCAGATCACGCCGTCGGCGCAACGGTCGCGCTCTACGACCGGCTGTTCACGGCCGAGGTGCCGGGCGAAGCAACCGGCGATCCGTTCGACGACCTCAATCCCAATTCGCGCGAACTGCTGACCGAGTGCAAGGTCGAACCCGCGCTGGCCGAGACCCCACCGGGATCGGTGGTGCAGTTCGAACGATTGGGCTACTTCGCCCTCGATTCGACGACACCGATGTTGTTCCATCGCACCGTCGGCCTGCGCGACGAGTGGGCGAACATCCAGAAGCGCCAATAGTCGACGCTGTTGCGTGTGCTCGCGGGGTCGGCCTGGCAATGCGTGGCGTCGCATGTCGGAGAGGGGCGAGCTCGGTGGCGTTCGGTCTCGACGCTGCGGCCGGTCTCGAGCTGGACCGCACGATCACTGCTCGCGCCGGCGCGGGCGCGGCCATCGTCGACTGGCCCGCTGTGGACTGGAGATCCGTGTCGTCGTTGTGGGTCTCGGACCGCAGCTATTGCACCGTCGAGAAGTCGGTCGGTCGCCAGAACTCGTTGCGGATGCTCGCGACGATCTTGTCGGGCGTCTCGCTCGCGACCCGGGCGGAGATCCAGTCCGGGTCCGCCACGAACCCGGGCCACTTCTCCTCGCGCTCGGCGAGCGATTCCCAGGCGAGCAGGTAGTGCAGCACCTGGTTGTTCTCGCCGACTTCGACGGTCCAGAAGCCGGCCGGGCGGATGCCGTGCCTCTCCCACAGGCCGAGCGTGGTCGTGCGGAAGCGGTCGAGCAGGGCCGGCAGGCGTCCGGGCAGGCACGTGTAGGCGCGGTACTCGTAGATCACTGGCGGATCCTAGCCTCCACGCATCCCAGGGCGGCTCAAGCCCCGGATCGTTCGTAGCGGCCCGTTGCTGCTCGGAAGGCGGGCCAGCGCTGGCCCGCAACTCAGGCGCGATCTTCGGGTCGTCGACTGCGGCGGTACTGCTCCGCAGATCGATCATCGGCGACGACTGCGGCAGGCGTCGCGCCGCGGACGGCCAACCCTGTACAGGTAGCCGCTGGGATTCACCATCGCCTGGAGTTGTTCCCAGTGCCCAGCCCCCCAACTCAGCGCGTCGAATGGAGATTCGCGACCAATCGCAGGCCCGTACGAGCCGACCAGTGCGTGGCGGAGCCGATCCTCGGATTGTTCGAAGAACTCGACGAACGTCGTTGACACGGTCGCGGGTCTTGTAGCTCACCGTTCGTCGAGCTCGCTCGTGCAACTGGTCGTGGGCACGACCAGCACTGGAACCATCGCGGTCCGAACCACTGAGACCGCAACGCTACTGAAGTATCGGCGACGCCGGGCTACCGCACCATTGCCGACGACGACGAGGTCGGCGTCGAGCTCGACCGCCAGGTCGTTGAGACGTGCCGCAGGATCGCCTGCGGCGACGTGGATCGAGACGTCGATCCCCCGCCTTCGAAGCTGCTGGGCAAGCAGTTCGAGGTGCATCCGATGAACGCCCAAGATCAGCTCATGACCGGTCTCGTGCGCCGAGCACATGCCGTAGAGATGTCCAATCGAGTAACAGTGATATGCGCTGTGCATTGCCGCAATGTGAAGATGCGCGCCGACTCCCCGAGCGAGGTCTGCCGCAAACTCGACCGTCGAACGCGCCGCGCCGGAGTTGTCGGTTCCCACCACGATCTGCCGGTACACAGACCTCAGTGCCGATCTTCGCTGATCACTACCATGAGAGCACTGACACCCGGCGAACGCTCGACATCGACGCGAAGAACTCTCTCCAACGAACGAAACGAGCGGCGGACCTGATCAAGGGGTGCGGGTCGGGGACACCTCTGTCGTTCTCACTCACGTGCCTCCTTCGGCATCGGGGCGACCGACATACCCGGTCGTGTCGCGCACAATTTGCACCGGTCTGTCGGTGATGGAGCGACCGACGTTCGCGGTCGCTCACACTCCGATCGGGAAGAAGTAGCGGCTGCAGCCTCGGCATCACGAGCCGAAGG
Source organism: Ilumatobacteraceae bacterium (assembly GCA_963805445.1). Lineage (GTDB taxonomy): Bacteria > Actinomycetota > Acidimicrobiia > Acidimicrobiales > Ilumatobacteraceae > JAENVT01. Next base: position 11,273 of record CAWDUI010000006.1, read on the forward strand.
TCGTGTTGAGGGCGGTGGCGGTGGCTTCGATCGCCTTGTTGACTGCGAAGAGGTTGGTGTCGGGGCTCGGGCCGGTCATCGGGTTGATCCATGAGATTGCCCGGCCGACTTGCACGTAGGCGTTGACGAAGTAGGCGTGAACGGTGGCATCAGTCCCGATGAGTGTCGCCTGCTGACCGATGATGATCTGGCGGTCACCGTGTCGCGTGATCGCTGGCGGGTCCCAGGCTTCGGAGGTCGAGGTGTCGGTGCCCAGCGTTGATCCGAGAGGGACCAGGCGGTCGAACAGGTCGAACCAGCACACCCGGTAGATGCCACCGGCGATGGCGTCCATCGCTCGCGACGCGTCCTGTTTGGTGGCGAACACGAACACGGTGTGGCCCACGTAGTTGCGTCCAGGGCTGAAGGACTGGCGGGCGGCCACCGACTTCGTGGTTGGTGTGAAGAGCCCCATCGATGTGAGTTCAGCGCATTCGGGCCGGGCTGCGATCGTTGCAGCAGTCTGCTGGCTGTACATCGACTCGGTGAACATGTCCGTGTTCCGCCACCGACTGCCGAGTACATCCGCGGTGATGAACGCGTTCTGGGCCAACGGCAACGCTTCGGCTGGATCAACGTCGTGCAGCTCACTTCCGGTGTTCTCTTCGCTGTTGTGCCGAACGATGACGGCGGCGGCGAGTACCAGCGCGATCGATGCCGCAGCGGCAAGCGCGATCCGTGGTAGGCGCCAGCGATGACGGTGCGCTTCGACGACCTCTGACTGGATGGTCACGAGTCCGGTCTCGTGGGTCGATTCCGCTGGGCTGAGTGCCGGGCTACGGCCAACTAACGCGACAGTCGCAGGTACGTCGGACTGGGTCATCTCGTTGATGAACAGGGCACGCAAGTCGCTACGAAACACCGGTGACGGTTCGACATCGACCTGGTCGAAGGCAGCACTGATCGAGTTCGGTTTCATGACTCGCTCCGGTAGCTGGAAGTGAGTGCTCGACGGGCCCGGACGAGCAGTGACTCGGTAGCACGAACCGATCGGCCCAGCAATTGGGCGATCTCTTCGACCGAGAGCTCGTCAACGTATCGAAAGGCCAAAGCGATTCGGTGAGGCGACGACAGCCCACGAAGAAGATCGAGGACGCGTTGCGGACTTTCACGATCGAGGTCATCGATTTGATCGTCGCCGCAACGGTGATCGTTCGCCCACACCAAGGCCATGCGGCGATGCTCGCTGTCGGCCCGCCGATAGTGATCGGCCAGCTTGTGACGGGCGACCCCGATCACCCACGGGATCGACTGCAACTGCGCCTGACCAGACCGCTGCGCAGCTACAACCGAAGCGAACGTCTCCTGCGCCAAGTCCTCGGCGAGCGCTCTGTTGCCGAGCACAGCGCGACACAGGTATCGATACACCTCATCGAAGGCTCGGTCGTAGAACTCGGCACACTCGTCGGGCGACATTCTCGACCTCTCGCCGGGTGCCATCGAAGCGCTCACACCCCTACGTCGTAACAGCTTCGGCACAACCCGTCGCGCCGAACCAGATTTCTTGCGGTTGCGCGACGGGTTCGGCACCGCTCGCTACGACGGAGCAGTCATGAGACCACCTGCACAGATCAGTCAGTTCGCCAGACGCTCGTTCCTCCATCTCGGTGTCGGCGGACTTGCCGCCGCAGGAGTGCTGCGCGCGGTGGCAGCGTCGCGGCCGCCAGCAACCAATCACATCGAGGCGATACCGGCAGAGCCGAGCTCGCCGCCCGGCACCTCTTCGACGTCATCCAGACACGCGACACCGCAGCGATCTGGAACCTGTTCGCCGACGATGGCGTCATCGAATTCCCGTTCCTTGGGCTACGAATCACCGACCTGGCGACGCTCAACGCCACCATCGGTCCGCTCCTTGCGGTCCTCGACGATCTGACGTACTTCGATTTCGCGTTCGAACGACTCGCCGATCCGCACGCGACGATCGTGACGCACAAGGGACACGCCGTGATCAGCTTCAACGGCAAGAGCTACGACCAGACCTACATCAACGAGGTCCGCGTTCGCAACGGCAAAATCGCGCTGTACGTCGAGTACTTCGACACAGCGGTCTTGAATGCCGCATTGACGCCATAGACCATTGCTGCGGAGATGCCCCTGGAGACGGCCGACAGGATCACGGCGAGGGTACCGATGCGGCGTACTGAGCTGATTCGGCGCACGACTTCTCCGACAGGCTGGTTGGGATCGATATCACGCCGCCGGTGGCAAGAATCGCGCCCGACCAGTCCCATTGGGATCGATATCACGCCGCCGGTGGCAAGAATCGCGCCCGACCCGGGGTGGATAACAGCACACCGAACCGGCGATCTGCCTCCGCGGTTCGTCCCCTCGGCACCGGGCGGCAGGTGGGGAAACGTTGGCTGTTGCGACAACGAGCGATGCGATGAGTCCCGACCAGCGCGCAACGTCGGCAAGACTGCCGGCATGGCACGAGGTCAGCTCCGTGTGTACCTGGGTGCTGCTCCGGGTGTCGGCAAGACAC
>CAWDUI010000007.1:0-6825 GCA_963805445.1 Ilumatobacteraceae bacterium
CTGCGCCGCGGCTTCACTCACCGGCGGCAGCGGGCACAGTTGGGACGCCGGTCGTAGGGTCGCGTCGGTGAGCGGGGAACTGTCGAACGCGGCGAGCGAATGGCTGCGTTTCGTGATGGCGTACTGCAACAAGAACGGCGCTCCTTCCGACGAGTTGACGCTAGCGATGCTCACCGACGACTACGTCTATGAGGACCGTCGACACTCCGAACAGAGTTTTCCGAACCTGGACGCCGAGATCATCGCCGTGCGAGACGACCGGATCGCCGCGTGCAGAGTTTCAGTCGACTACCCCAACGGCTGGACGACCGAGTCCATCCAAGTGATGGAACTGGATGCCAGCTTGAGCTTGCTGCGGCGATGGTTCGACTTCGATCACGTCGACGTCGATGCAGCGATCGCCGAACTGGACCGTCTGCACAGCCAAAGCGACGTGATCTGAGTGGCCCACACCCCGGGCTCTCGGAGCATCGGGGAACGCCCGCGGTGCCCGGCGGACCTGTCCCCGAACAGCATTTGTGGGGCACTCGCCGATGGTGAGGGCCTCGTCGGGAGCGAGGACGCATGGTCTTTGGGTGCGCGATACGACGAGCGCCGAGCTGCTGGCGTCACGGGATCGACGCCGCTGCGACAATGACGGCTCATGCGCCGCTACCAGGCAACCGTCTACGACAGCAACCGCTGGGATGGCTTCGAGCTCCGCCCCGGCGACATCATCATCAGCACGCCACCGAAGTGCGGAACGACGTGGACGCAGATGATCTGCGCGCTGCTGATCCTGCAGGTTCCCGAGCTCCCGCTTCCGTTGGACACGCTCTCACCGTGGATCGACATGGTGACCCGCTCCCGCACGGAGGTGTTCGCAGACCTGGAGGCCCAGACGCACCGCCGCTTCATCAAGACCCACACACCGCTCGACGGGATACCCAACGATCCGACGGTCATGTACATCTGCGTCGGGCGTGACCCCCGCGATGTGGCCCTGTCGATGGACCACCACATCGACAACATGGACTTCGGCGCCTTCCTCATCGCCCGTGACCAGGCGGCGGCGATCGACGGCATCGAGCTCGGACCGTTGGGGCCACGGCAGCCGCGCCCTGACGACGAGCGGGCCCGCTTCTGGCAGTGGGTCGAAGACGAGACGCCGTCAACGCGGTCGGGTCGTCGCTGCGCCGCACCGCGGAACACCTGCAGACGTTCTGGGACGCCGCCGACGATCTCGACGTCGTGTACTTGCACTATGACGACCTGCAGGCCGACCTCGAGGGGCAGATGCGCCAGCTGGCCGCACACCTCGGCGTCGACGTCGACGAGCACCGGTGGCCCCGCCTGGTCAAAGCGGCAACGTTCGAGTCGATGCGCAGCAGGGCCGACACGACCGTCCCCGCTGGTGGTCCGGACCACTGGATCGACCCCGCCGCGTTCTTCAACCGCGGCACCAGCGGCCAGTGGCGCGACCTCCTCGATGAGGCTGACCTCGCCCGGTACGCCGCACGCGTGCGGACGCTCGCAGCTGACGACCTCGTCGAGTGGGTGCACCGCGAGCTGATCGACTGAGATCCCCTCGCCCGTCGATCCGCCAAGCCGAAGCTGGTCGTGTTGATCCCGGCGAAATCGTCTGCGAACGCCTCTGAGCCGTGTCCTCATGACCGTGAGCCCTATCGCCGGTTCAGGGTCACCCTGGCCGACGGCCCTGTGGCGTCCTATCGATTCCCAAGGTCGCCAGCACGAATCACAGCACCGACCACAGCATCGGCTCCGCGAAGCGATCTCGGAGGATTTCAGAGGATGGCGTCTTGGCCGAGGGGCCGGCCAAGACCTGTTGCATAGGCTCTGACCTGCGGCTTTGCGTGGGCGCTGGTCGCTCGAACCCCCGACTTCCGCCTTGTAAGGACTTCACGCGTTGTTCCTCAGTGACCGTGCATGCCTTGTATGCAGGGCTCCTCAGGCCGCCGATCGCGGGCGACTCCCACTTCACCGATGTCACACGCATTCCGGAGGTTGGTTCGGAGGTCGCGCACCGGCTTGCGTCGAGTCAGAGACTGGCGAGCAAGGAGTCGGCCGCGTCTGGTGGATCCAGGCGCAGCCGTACTCGGCCGCCGTGGCCCCAGCGGTCGTCACGGCTCGCGGGCCGCGTTCGAGGTCGCCGTCGGAGCGGCGGGTCAGGCAGAGGTCCGCGTGGTCGAGCTGTCCACCGCGGTCCAGAACGGCGCTTGAAGTCGTTGGTGGATGTCGTCCGCGGTCGTGAACCATTCCTCGGCTTGGCCGTACTCGCCCCAGCAGACACGACCCTGCCAAGTGGCCAACTGGTACCGCGCTTCAACGAGACCGCCGACAGAGACCACGACCTGTCCGGCGTAGGGCGCGACGAGCTCGACGAGAGTTTGGCGGCACGGTCGGCGACGCTTGCCGTGGCGTCGAGAAAGCTATGCATGCCGATGAGCCACTCGCTATCCAACGCAATATCGAAGCCGTTCATGGCCTCCGAAGCTAGCCGTCCCTGAAGGACTTCGTCGAGGCGGCCGGACTTCGGCAAGCATCGCTGGAACAGCCGCACGCAGGGATGCGATCGACGGGGTTTCTCGGACGGCGTCGAGAAACAAGTCGGCGATCTCGTTCGGCGGCCTTGGTGTTGTCGAATCACGTAGAGCAGGCCGCCGAAGACGCCCAGGGCGTCGATTGAGCCCGCGCTCATTCCCAGCTCCAATGCCTTCTGATTCGCGACCTCCGCGTCATCAGCCTGCCCCGCGACCAAGAGCCGTCCGGTCCGGGCGATCTGCACCTCCCATCGTTGGAACGGCAGACCGATTCTTTCGGCGAAGCCTTCGATTTCAGCGAGCACAACATCGGCACCAGCAAGATCGAGCTGGCGATATCGCGGAGATCAGCTGGAACCGGCTTATGGCACCGGAGCCGGAGGTCGCCAATCTGGTCAGCGAGTAGGGCGGCACGCTTCGAGGTCGTCGACTGCTGTCGGCAAGCCGGTCCGGTGTCGCCAGGGCGATGTGTGTCATGCCGATCACGTTCACGAACGTGGCGTCGTCCCCACTCGATCGAGGCGGCCTCGGACGGCGCCTCGAGCGAAACACCTCGGCGTCCCCGCCATTCGAGCTCGGCGTCTTGGGAACTGGCGAGGACGGCAAGCAACCCACCGCGTGGCCATTGCGCCGGCACCGATGCGGTCAAAGAGCGCGGAGCGGGCGACACGCTTGATCTCCTCGTCTCCGAGCATCGTCTCGCTTTGGAAGGAGCCGAGCACGAGACTGGACGAGGATGTCGGTGTCGTCGAGCTGCTCGGCGAGGGTAGCGGCTCGGCGGAGAGTTTAGCGATAATCCGCAACCCCAGCTTGGCATTGGGCTGTGCCGAGATCGGCGAGGAGTTGTGCTCGTTGATGCTGGTCGGCTTTGGGCTGCAGGGCGATCAGGTCGAGGGCCTGCTGATACCAGCGGATGGCATCATCGGGAGCGAGCGCGTCGCTCGCTGCGTCTCCAGCACGGCGCACGTAGTCGAGGGCCCTGTCCACGTCGCTCGGACGGGTGGCGGCGACCCAGTGGTGTGCGAGTTCCCCGAGCATCGCCGCGTCGAGGGCGACAGGCCGAGTTCGAGGGCTTCGGCGATGCGCTTGTGGGCGCGCTGGCGGCGTGTCGGGCTGAGTTCCTCGTAAAGGGAATGTTGGATGAGCGCGTGGCCGAAGCGGTACCGGTCGGCGTCGCTGCTCTCGACGAGGAGCGCAGCGGCAACTGCCGCGTCCACGAGATCGAGGAGTCGATCTCGTCGATATCGGCCAGTTCGGTGAGCAGGTCGAGGTCGAACTCCAGGCCGATCACCACGGCGAGTGTCAAGACGCGCGCCGCCTCGTCGCCGAGGCGTGCGACTCGTCGACCAACGACATCGCGCACACTGCTCGGCAATCCGATCTCTTCGAGTTCCCGGCGAGCGACCCAACGGCCGTCCTCGCCGAGCACGACGCCACCGGTCTCGCCGAGGTGACGGAGCAGCTCTCTGGTGAAGAACGGGTTCCCGTCCGTCTCCCGCCGCACCGCGTCCGCGAGTCCGACGCCGTCGTCGTCGAGGTCGTGACCGGCCACGGCCACGAGCAACACGACGACATCGGTGTCTTCGAGGCCCTTCAGGCCGACTCGCGTGACGTTGGCTTCGCGGTGCAGGTCGGAGAGCAGAAGATTGAGCGGATCGCCCGGCCAAGATCCATAGCGATAGGTGCAGGCGACCGTCACGTTCATGGGTGTCGACGAGGCGATGAGGTGACGCAGGAGCTGGAGACTCGCGGTGTCGGCCCAGTGCAGGTCATCGAGGACGAGCAGCACCGGCGAGATCTGCGACTGAGCCACGACCAGTTCCGTCGTGCCCTCCAGGAGCAGGAGGCGTTCGGTGTCCGGATCGGCAACCCGATCTCCGTCGGTACCGATCTCGGGTACCAGGCGCACGCCAACGCGGCGCGCTGGGCCGACCGCAACTCCGCGAGCGCCGCCCCGTCGCCGTGGCGCACCAGGCGCTCGACGATCTCGATCCACGGCTGATACCGCGACACCGAGGTCCTCGTCGGCGTGGCCGAACAACACGACTGCCCCTTCAGCATGCACGGCCCGGGCGGCTTCAGCGACGAGGGAGGTCTTTCCCATCCCGGCCTCACCCGCGACGAGCAGCACCTGGCACCGCTGCATCAGCACGCCTGCTTCCGGATCTCATCGATATGTTCCAGCTCCGCGGCACGACCGTAGAACCCGAACAATGCGTCCGACGCCGCACCCACCAGCCGACCCGGCAGCGGGATCGAGCCCTCCACCACGGCGGGCTCCCACACCACCTCGACTCGGCATCGACCGGCTCCGGCAGGCCCTTCAACTCCAACGGTCCAAGATCGACGAACGACTGGGTCGCATGACAGGCCAGCCACCGGTCCGCAGCACGTGCGTGGCAAGGAGTCTGGCCCGCCCTGCGCCGCTGCACAGAGCCGCGCGGGCGTCAACGACCGGGTCGCCGAAGTAGTCGTCGTCCTCCTCGACTGCCTCACCGACACTCATGCCAATCCGCACACCGAGCGGCTCGTCTGCGGACCGGTTGTGATGCTCGATCGCCTGCTGCATCCACGCCGCCAGCGCCCGGCTCGGCGACGAGTACATGACCATCAGGCCGTCGCCCAGGTTCTTCACCTCGGTCCCGCCCGACGAGGCCACCGCACCCCGCAACAACCGGAAATGGGTCTGGCGCAACTCTTCCACGCCCGCCGGGCCCAGGCGTGCCACGGTAGCGGTCGAATCCACGAGATCCGTGAACACGAACGTCGCCGTTACCGCTGAAGACATCGCCTGCTGCCCGTTCAACTCATGCCCTGCCAGCAGGACCGGACCCGGAGTTTGTCACACCGAAGGGCGAGATCACCTTCGCCTCGGCCAGTGCCCGCGGAGTGAGCGCTGCTCCAACGTAACTGTCCCACCCCTCGTGGGACGATGTGAAGGTGATCAAGGATGATCTTCGAACCTCACGAAAGGCTCTCGAAACCGCAGCACACCGGCTTCGATCCGACCGCGTGTAGCGGCCAGGAGGCGATCGACCTGGTCGAGGAGATCGGGGTCCAACGCCGTCTGCTCGACGGGATGTTAGGGAAGGCGGCGAAGCGGGTCGAGGACACTGCTGCCTACACGTACCCGAAGGATCGCCGCACGGGCAGAGCTCTGCGAGCGTCTGGTCGGCGTCTGCCTCCAGCGAGGCCAAACGGGCGATCGAGGTCACGAGCACCCTCGAGTCGTTGCCCGCGACGGATGCCACGGTTCGGGCCGGTCTCTTGTCGGCTCGGGCGACGGAGCTGATCGCACAGACCGCAGCCGATGATCCGGGAGTCGAGGCCGAGCTGTTTGCGGGCCGCGGCCAAGGGGATCGTGCCGCTACACGACAAGTGCATCGCGGTGCAGCCGCTCGGCGAAGACCAGGCCGAGCGGGCGAAACGCCAACACGCCGCCCGGTCGTTCCGGATGTGGCCGACGCCCGACGGGATGGTCGAAGGCCACTTCAAAGTCACGCCCGAAGTCGGTGGGGCGATCAAGGCCGCGATCGACGACGGGAGCACGGACGCGCCTTCCGCAATGCTCGCAAAGCCAAGTCCCCCGAACCACAGGACGCCTACGCGGCCGACGCATTCGCCGAGGCATTGCTGAGCGATCCCACGAAGAACCGAAGGGTGGCGGGTACACGACCCACGTGATCATCGACCACGAAGCCCTCCTCCGCGGCAACACGATCGACGGCGAGACGTGTGAGATCCCTGGGGTCGGACCGGTAAGCGTGGAGTGGGTCCGCGAGCAGCTCGGCGCCGCGTTCGTCACCGCCATCGTGAAGAAGGGCAAAGACATGACGACGGTGGCGCACTTCGGTCGCCACATCCCCGCCGAGCTGCGCACCGCGATGATCGTCTCCGGCCGCGAATGTCTCGATCGAAGGCTGCACCGGCCACGAGTACCTCGAGCTCGACCACACCGAGGATCGACCACGCCAAGAACGGGCCCACCGCCCGGTGGAACCTCGGATGGCTCTGCTCCATCCACCACACGAAGAAGACCCAAGGCTGGATCCTCGGCCCGCCCGACCCGATCACCGGGAAACGAAGACTCGACCCACCTCCAACCGCACGACCACACGGCCTGAACGCCACGCGGGGACGCAGAGACATCGGTGACGTTTCGAGCGTGGCGTGAATACCTCAGAGCAGGGCAGCATGCGCTGTCCGTCGTACGATGCGATCGACGTGTAGGGAGCAACTGGGGCGCGGTGTACGGCGGCGCGTTGGCAACAGGCTCGCTCGCCAT
>CAWDUI010000008.1:0-80502 GCA_963805445.1 Ilumatobacteraceae bacterium
TCACACTGCACCCAGAACTGGCGAAACTGATAGGGCGAGGTTCGCAACGGGTCGAGCCAGACGGCGCCGCCGACGGATTTGCCGAACTTCGTGCCATCGCTCTTGGTCATCAACGGGTGCGTCATCGCATGCGCGGGAGCGCCGAGCTTGCGTCGAATCAGCTCGACCCCGGCGACGATGTTGCCCCATTGGTCCGATGCCCCAGCTTGCAGTTCGACATCGTGGTGTTCGTACAGATGTCGGAAGTCGTTGGCCTGCAGCAGCATGTAACTGAACTCGGTGTACGAGATCCCGTGCTCGCTCTCGATGCGGGATCGCACCGAATCCTTGGCCATCATCTGGTTGACCGTGAAGTGCTTGCCCACGTCGCGCAGGAACTCGAGCATGGTGATCGGGTGTGTCCAGTCGGCGTTGTTGACCAGCGTGGCCTGGTACGGGCCGGGTTCGAAGTCGAGCAACTTGGTCAACTGGATCTTGATGCGGTCGACGTTGTGCCGCAGCGTGTCGTTGTCGAGGAGGTTGCGTTCCTCGCTGCGTCCACCGGGATCGCCGACCATGCCGGTCGGCGCCCCCTGCCAACGGGAACGGGCGATGCCCGGCGAGCTGAAAGCGGCGCATGAACAACTGGCCGACCAGGTGGCCGGCATGCAAGGAATCCGCTGTCGGATCGAACCCGATGTACAACCCCACGTTGCCCTTGGCCAGGCGCGCGGCGAGCGCGTCGCGATCGGTGGTGTCGTGAACGAGCCCACGGGCGTCGAGTTCGGCAAGCAGATCCATACGCCGACCATGTTGCCAGCTCACCGGAGCGAAACCGCACATCGATTCCGGGGTTGGCGCGGCTACGTCGTGCCGAACGCGGCGCGAACCAACTGACCGGTGGCGTCGGCCTTGGCGCGGAAGTCCTCGAGCGGCGTGCCGTCGAGTGCGCCAGAACGAACCTCGGCCATCGAGTCCAGCAGGGCCTGGCGCTGTGACGGCGCAAGCCACGGGGCGTCATCCATGGTGCGCTGCAGCCGGGCGCGCAGTTCGTCGAGTGGGGCCACGACACCGGCGGTCACCGTGTCGGTGCCACTAGCGGCCAAGGCCTGCTCGTATTCGATGTCGAGGCGCTCGACACCGGTGGCGATCTCGTTGGCCGCAGTCTGCACCGACGAGACCCGGTCGCTGATCGACGGGACCTGTTGACGGCCGATCAGCAGGCCGACCACGAAGGTCAGCAGGCCCACGCCGACCGCCCAGGCGATCATGCGCCGCTGCCGTCGAGCCGCCGAGATGTACAGGGTCATGACCGCTGCCTTCCTACCAGATATGTCACATCGTCGCGTCCCGCGTACGCCGTCATGTTGGCACCGCCTGCGGTCAACTCGATCAACCTGCTGCCATCGATGATCCACACCGTCGGCCGCAGCGTGACCGGCCCGCGGTATCGAGTGAGGCGATCAATGGTGTCGACGAGGGATCCGGCCGTGGCCCGCTCCCCCTCGATCGCGATCACGTCGTCGCCATAGCGATCGCGGACGACGATGGCCTTCTCGGTGTCGACGACGAAATACGAGCCGATCGCCTGAACATGAGCACCGGCTGCGTCGGCGGTGACCGAGTCGAGTGAGAGCTCCTGGCGGCCAGGCAGCGCACCTGCGGACAGCCCGACGGCGCCGGTCGCGATCGGCGCGCACCGTCGAGCGCTCGGGCGACCTCCTCGACGCGCACCTCGACGCTGGCCGGACTGGCGCCGGCGGCGACACCTCGGCCTCGACCTCGGCCATCATCGCCTCGATCGTGGCGGCGTCGGCTGCGGCACGGTGCGCTCGCGTTCGGCGCGGAGCAACGACAGCGCGTCGCCGATCGACGAGATCACCTCGGCGTGCTCGGGGATGACGATCGGCCAGCCGAGCATGCGCCGCAACCTGCCGCGCGAGGCCGCCCGCCCCGCCGCCGACGCCGACGATCGACGGCTCGGCAAGCTTCGACGATCTGGCGACCGTCGAGCGTCAGCTCGCACACCGCCTCGCCGGCCGCGGTCGAGCATCTGTCGGGCGATGGTCTGTCCGTCGAGCCTCGAACTGCGCGGCCCAACCGTCGAAAGGCGGCGCGCCGCGGCGTCCGGCGGCGGCGAAGCAGTAGTCGCCCGGTTGCGGCGATGCCGAGCGCGTTGGCCGCGCAGGTCGTGGTCGAGCGCCGCGCTGCGCCGGTCGCGGTGCGCAGCACGACGTAGTCGTCGGGGTCGCCGGGCAGGGGCGCGACGGATCTCCACCTCGCCCCGGCCAGCGTCGGCAGGGTCGAGGTAAGCAGGCGTATCGCAGGCCGGCGATGTGAGCGCGACCGTGGCCCGACGCCGTACACCCGGCCGCGACGGACGCGAAGCATCGAGCCGCCGGCGACGCCGACGACGCGAACGTCGACACTTCGGAGCGCGGTGGCGTGCGAGGCGACACGAACGTACGACAGCGCCGGACGGCCGTTGCGGATCGCGGCGATGTTGGTCGACGTACCACCGACCTCGATCACGATCGCATCGGTGACGCCGGTGTAGCGCAGCGCCCCGGCGACCGATGCCGCCGGACCGGAGTACAGCGTGCGCACCGGCGCGGCGCTGAACCCTCGAGGTCGGTCGCCCCGCCGTCACTGCGCATCACCATCACCGGGGCGGCGATGCCGGCGGCGCGCACACCGTCGGCGACGAACGACGCGGTGCTGATGGCGATCGGCAGGATCGAGGCGTTGAGCGCAGCAGTGACCGTGCGCAGCTCGAGGCCGTACAGCCCGCTCAGGTCGGTCGACGTGCACACCGGTAGGCCGGCGTCGCGTGCCAGCGCGGCGACCGCCGATCTCGTTGGTGGTGTCGTCGGGGGAGAACGCCTCGGCGACGCACACTGCGGAAACCCCGGCCTAGCGAAAGCTCGTCGAGCACGTCACGGATCGCCTCCCTCGGCAGCCCGTCGGTGACGTCGAAGAAGTGGTAGCGGACTCGCAGGCGCTTGCCCGGCGCCAGCTCGACGTCGTTCAGCCGGGTCCGCTTCTCGACACGGGCCAGATCCGGGCGACGGCCCATCCCGATCACGCCGACCAAGCCGGCGTCGCCCTCGAGCAGAGCGTTGACCGCCTGCGTGGTGGAGTGGGTGACGAGCTCGATCCGTTCGGCGCCGACTTCGGCGGCGAGCTGGGCGACGGCCCGCACGACGCCAGCTGCGACTCCCCCATCCGCGCCGTGCGTCGTCGGCACCACCGACGAGGCGACGATCTCCAAGGTGGTGAGATCGACGGCGACCGCCTTGGTGAACGTCCCGCCGACGTCGACCCCGACGCTCAGCATTCGGCAGCCACAGTCAGACGGTGGCAGTGCGCATTGATCGGGACGGGTCGTCGGGCGAGGCAGCGGCTTCACGACGTAAACGTAGCTCGCGCCGACTGAGGTAGACCAGCGGCGAGCGCGGCCTGGGCGAGCAGCGACGGCACCGTCGGCCAGATGCCCGTTGCCTCGGCCAGGAAGATCGGCAGCCGCGGGAACGTCGTGCGCCGGTAGGTCAGCACGTCGGCCGATTGAAGCGTGTTGAGGGCGTTGCCCGAGAAAGGCCACCGAGGTCGCCATCACGAGCGCCACCGCGGTGTTCATGAACTTGCGCACCGGCAGCTTGCGCCCGAGGGCGAAGACCGCGTAGGCCACGCCGGCAAGCGCGACGAGCGCCAAGCCGATGCCGAGCAGGATGTACCGCCCGAGTCCTTCGCCGAACGTCAGCAGCGATTGGTAGAAGAGCGCGGTCTCGAATCCCTCGCGGTACACCGCGGTGAATCCGACGGCGACCAGCGATGCGGTCGAACCGACGCGATCGCGCTCCACAGCCGGGCACGCACGAACTCCATCCACCGCTTGTGCTCGAGCCGGGCGATCAGCCAGAACGAGACGTAGAACAGCACGGCCACCGCCAGGAGCGCGGTGATCGCCTCCAAGCACCTCGCGGCTGACAGGCAGCAGCGCGAAACAGCATCGGCATCAGCAGCACCGTGATGACCGTGGCGACCGCGGCGAGCGCCAACGCCGCCCAGGATCGGCTTGATGTACTGAGGGCTGCGCGCCGCCTCGAGGTACCCGAGCGAGCACAGCGAGGAGCAGGACGACCTCGAAACCCTCGCGGAACAGGATCAGGAACGACTGGCCGGTGACGAGCGCCGGCGCGCCGATGCCGGCCTCGGTCAGCTTGCGCTCGGCGTCGTCGAGCATGCCGCGGAGCACGATGATCTCGATCGCGGATCTCGCTCGACGGGCTTGCCGTCGGAGATCGCCGTGCGGATGGTCGCGAACTGGTTCTCGGCCGTGATGGTGAGGTCATTGTCCGCGATCCGCAATGGAATCTCGACCTGCTCGAAGTGCGCCAGGTAGCCGGAGCGAGCCTCGGCGAGGGCACGCACCCCGTCGCCGGATTCGATCAGTGCCAGCGTCTCGTCGACGGAAACCCGGGTTCGGTCGAGCAGCTTGATCGCATCGTCTCGTGACCCGCCGGCGGCCGATGCCGTGGATGGCGCGATCATCCAGCACGTCAACCCCACCGCGACGAGAGCGAGCAACCGGCGCACGACTCAGCCCGGATACGCCGCGAGGTACGTGGCCGCCGCACTCTGGAAGTCGGCTGCGGCCTTGACGAGCGCTGGCGAATCCCCCGCCTTCGCCGCTGTGTCGAATGCCGCGAGCGCGTCTTCCATCGCCAGGTAGCTGTCGGGCCGGTTCTGCTTGATCGTGCCTTCGTATGTCTCCCACGTCGTGTGGGCCACGTCCCACTCCGCCTCGGCCGTCTCGGGGGTGGTCGCTGCGACCGTGAGGATCTCACCGGTCTTGGCCAGCCCCGCAGTCACCGTGGCAGCGTCGACGATCGGGTGGGTCTCCTCGGTCGTCGCGACTGCGCCGCTGTCGGCAGACGGTTTGTCGTCGCCGCAGGACGCGCCGAGCAGGCTGAATCCGGCGAGAACCGCGAGAGTGAATCGGAATGCGCTGGCGAGACATATAAGGGACGTTATCAGATGATGTTAGGTTTGCTTATTCACTCGTGAGAGCCGAGGTTGTCCGCACGATGGTAGCGGCCCGACGATCAGCAAACCAGCCAGCGCCGCGGCCATTCCACGGCTTTGGTGATCCCGATTCTCGGTGTCACCACCGCTGGCGTTGGCGGACCGACCCCGTCATCGGCCACGCGTGCCGGCGCACCATTCATGGACATGTCGATCCCGAGCTGGCGGCAGAGCTTCGCCGGGCCGTTGGTGAGCCGAGGATCGATTCCGTCGATGATCACGGCGCGGATCAGCACTGCCTGCCCGTCACCCTCGGGACCGGTGACGATGTTGACGCAGTAGTGCATGCCGTAGACGAAGTACACGTACAGGTGGCCCGGCGGGCCGAACATCACCTCATTGCGTTTGGTGCGGCCGCGGAACGCATGGCTGGCCGGATCGTCCTGCGTGTAGGCCTCGACCTCGACGATTCGTGCGGCAATGCCGTCCGACGAGCAACAGCTTGTTGAGCAGTTCGGGAGCGACCTCCGGCGAGTCGCGAGCGAAGAAGGCAGGTGCAAGCCGCTTCACGAAGCTGCAGAACGAAGTCGATCGACAGTATGCCGCGAATCGCTCGAGCTGCGCAGCAACGGCGGCAGGTCCCGCTCCACCTGGCGTCACACGTCGCTGGATCGAGACGCCCGCTGCGACCAGGGCGGCCGCGTCGGGGCCGAGCAACGGGTCGGCAGCGACCAAGGTTCGCAGCGACGCTTCGCCGTGCAGCGATCTGCGGACCAGCGACCCGATCGACCGCGTGTGCATCGCGGAACGGGGTGCCGCGCTGTACGAGCCACTCGGCCAGATCGGTGGCTGCCATGGCCTCCGCATCGGCAGCAGCCTGCATGCGCTCGGGAACCCACGTTGCCGTGGCGATCATGCCCGTCACCGCGCCGAGGCCCAGGCGGACCTGGTCGACGGAGTCGAACAACGGCTCCTTGTCCTCCTGGTAATCGCGGTTGTAGCTCAGCGGCAGGCCCTTCATCGTCGCCAGGAAGCCGGTGAGGTTGCCGATCAGCCGCCCGCCTTTGCCCCGCGCCAGCTCGGCGATGTCGGGGTTCTTCTTCTGCGGCAGCATCGACGAGCCGGTGGCGTAGCCGTCGTCGAGGCGGGCGAACCCGAACTCCTCGGTGGTCCACAGCACGAACTCCTCGCCGATGCGCGACAAGTTGATGGCCACCAGGGTCAGCGCGAACAGCGCTTCGGCCACGTGGTCGCGGTACGCCGACCGCGTCGAGCGAGTTCTCGAACCGCGCAGCGAACCCGAGCCGCGCGGCCGTGAAGTCGGGATCGAGTGGCAGCGACGAGCCCGCCAACGCCCCCGCGCCGAGCGGCGACACGTCGATGCGCACCAGCGCGTCGATCATCCGCTCCACGTCGCGACCGAGCGCCCACCCGTGCGCGAGGAGGTGGTGCGCGAGCAGCACCGGCTGAGCGCGCTGCAGGTGCGTGTAGCCCGGGCAAGTAGACGTCGCCGGCCTGCGCGGCCCTGTCGAGCAGCACCGACTGCAGGTCCACGATCCGCTGGGCGATCGTCGACGAGCTCGCGCTTCATCCACAGACGCACGTCGGTCGCCGACTGGTCGTTGCGACTGCGACCGGTGTGCAACTTCGCTCCGGTCGGCCCGGCGAGCTCGGTGACACGGCGTTCCACGGCTGTGTGGATGTCTTCGTCGCTCTCCGCGAACACGAACGATCCAGCGCCCAGCTCCGCCGCGACCTGATCGAGCGCAGCGATGATCGGATTCGCCTTCGCGCCGGACTGATGATCTCGGAGTGGGCGAGGCCGAGGACATGCGCCACGGATCCGGCGACGTCGTCGGGCCACAGCCGCCGGTCGAACGACAGGCTCTCGGTGAACGCCATCAGCTCGGCCGCCGGCCCACCCTCGAATCGGCCGTGCCACAACGTCTGCCCGGTCGGAGGTTCTCCGCCGGAGCTCACGACAACCCAGCCAGTTCGCGAAGGTGCTTGGCCAACGCCTTGCCGCCGAACGACTCATCGGCGACGCACATCAAGGTGTCGTCGCCTGCCACGGTGCCGATGAGTCCGCTCATGCCCGATCGATCGATCGCCGAGGCGACGACGTGTGCGCAGCCGGGCGGCGTGCTCAGTACGACGAGGTTGGCCGACACCTTGACCTCGGCGACCCATTCCCCCATCACCCGACGCAACTGGTCTTCCGGCGCGATTCGGGCCGGCTCGTACTCCGGAATCGCATACACCGTCTCGCCGCCAGGTACTCGCACCTTGACGGCGCCCAGGTCTTCGAGGTCGCGCGACACCGTCGCCTGCGTCGCCGCGATCCCCTCATCGGCGAGCAGATCGACGCAGTTGGGGCTGGTTCGTCACGGCATGCTTGCCGATCAACTTGCCGATCACCTGCTGGCGTTGCACCTTGCTCGCCATCAGCGCACACCCATCAGGAACGCCAGCGCACCGCGGGCGGCGTGCATTCGGTTGTGGGCCTGGAGAAACACATGGCTGCTGGGGCCATCGATCACTTCGGCGGCGACCTCGAAGCCACGATACGCCGGCAGGCAGTGATAGAAGCCGGCGCCCGGCGCGGCGCGAGACATCATCTGCTCGGTCACGGTGTACCCCTCGAACGCCTGCTTGCGCTCGTCCTTCTCGGACTCCTGGCCCATCGACGTCCAGGTGTCGGTGTGCACGGCGATGGCGCCCTCGACCGCCTCCTCGGCGCGATGGACTTGCCGAATCCGGCCCGTGCCGAGCAGGTTCAACCGTTCGAGCTCGACGTCTGGCGCCTCGTAGCCGAGCGGACAGCCGAGCGAGACGTCGGCGCCGAGCAGCACGCATGCCTCGGCCAGCGAGCGAGCGACGTTGTTGTAGTCGCCCACGTAGGCAACGGTGTGCCCGGCCAGCGCCCCGTGAACCTGTTGCATCGTCAAGACGTCGGCGAGACCCTGCAGTGGATGCGAGTGGTCGCTGAGCATGTTGACGACCGGCACGGTGCTGACCGAGGCCATGCGTTCGACGACCGTGTGCTCGAACACCCTCGCGGCGAGCATCCCGTGATATCCCGCCATCACCCGCGTCACGTCCTCGACCGATTCGCGCACGTCGAAGCCGACCTCCTCGCCGCGGGTGTGGACCGGGTGACCGCCCAGTTGCACGACGGCCATCTCCATCGATTGACGAGTGCGGTTCGACGGCTTCTCGAAGATCAGGGCGACACCCAGGCCGGCGAGGACGCGGACGGAGGTCGGTGCGCTCGGCGAGGTGCATGACCTGCACCAGCTCGTCGGCCGAGAAGTCGGTGATGTTCAGCAGGTGCCTCATCGCAATACCTCCGCCACGATGGCGACGGCCTCGTCGAGCTCGGCCACGGTCACGGTCAACGGCGGCGCGAATCGAAGCGAGGTCGGCGTGACGGCGTTCGTCACCAGGCCTCGGTCGAGCAGTTCGGTGTACGCGGCCTTCGCGTCGCGACCGCCGGCGAGCTCGGCCGCCAGCAGCAGCCCACGACCACGGACCGAGCCGACGCCGGGCAGCTCGCTCAGTCGTGCGGTGAGGTACTCCCCGCGCTCGGCGGCGAGACCGGGCGCATCGATCCTGCGCATCTCGTCGATGACCGCGCTCGACGACGGCGGTCGCCAGAGCTGTCCCGCTGTACGTGCTGCCGTGATCACCCGGCTGGAACACAGCGGCGACCTCGTGCTTGGCCCACGTGGCCCCGACCGGAAAGCCGTTGCCCATCGCCTTCGCCATCGTGACCACGTCGGGCACGATGCCGGCATGCTGGAACCCGAACCATTCACCCGTTCGGCCGAAGCCAGTTTGAATCTCGTCGAGCATCATCAACAACCCACGGTCATCGCACAGGGCGCGCACGTCGCGGAGGTACTGATCGTCGGCGGGGACCACCCCGCCCTCGCCCTGCACCGGCTCCAGCAACACCGCCGCAACGGTCGTGTCGATCGCCGCCTCCAACGCGTCGATGTCGTTGTAGGCGACATGGCGAAACCCGTCCGGCATCGGGAAGAACGGCTCGTGCTTGGCCGGTTGGCCGGTAGCGGCCAGCGCCGCCAGCGTGCGACCGTGGAAGCTGCCGAACGCGCTGACGACGGCGTGGCGGCCGCGGCCGCCGAACTTGCGCGCCAGTTTCAACGCCGTCTCGTTGGCCTCGGCGCCGCTGTTGCAGAAGAACACCTGCCCGACGGCGCCGGTGGCCTCGGCGAGCAACGCGTCGATCTTGATGGCCGCCTCGGTTGCCTTGTCGGTCGCGAAGAGGTTGCTGACGTGCATCAGCGTGCCCGCCTGTGCCGAGATCACCTCCGTGATGCCGGGATTCGAGTGGCCGAGTGCGATCACCGCGAGCCCACCGAGGAAGTCGAGGTACCGCTTGCCGTTGTCGTCCCACAGCTCGGTACCGCTGCCACGGACGAACATCACCTGTGGCGCGCCGAACACCGGCATGAACGGGCACACGGTCGGCGCTGCCGACGTGTCGAAGGCGTGTGAGCTCATTGGACCATCGTTCCTATCCCCTCGTCGGTGAAGATCTCCAGCAGGAGCACGTGCGCGATACGCCCGTCGAGGATGTGGGCCCGGCGTACCCCGCTGCGTACCGCGTGCACACAGCTCTCGACCTTGGGAATCATTCCGCCGGCGATCGTGCCGTCTGCCATCAGCGATTCGAGTTCATCGGGCGTGGTCTGGCGGATGAGCGACGCCGGGTCGTCGATGACTCGGCGCAGACCTTCGATGTCGGTCAGGTAGACGAGCTTCTCGGCTCCCAGCGCCTCGGCGATCGCGCCGGCGACCGTGTCGGCGTTGATGTTGAACGCTTGGCCACCGAGGTCGGTGCCGATGGTCGCGACCACCGGGATGAACTCGTCGTCGAGCAGCGCGTTCAGGATCGTCGGGTTGATCGACTCGACATCGCCCACGAACCCGAGATCGGCATTGCGCGCCGCGGCCCGAATCAGACCCGGCGTCCTCACCCGACACGCCTACCGCCAAGGGGCCGTGCACGTTGATCGCAGCAACGAGTTGAGGGTTGACCTGACCGATCAACACCATCCGGACGATGTCGACGGTTTCGCCATCGGTGACTCGCAGCCCGTTTCGGAACTCGCTCTGCTTGCCGAGACGAGCCATGAGAGCGCTGATCTGCGGGCCACCGCCGTGGACGACGACCGGTCGCATGCCGACCTGTCGCATCAGCACGATGTCCTGCGCGAACAGCGCCAGGGCGTCGTCCTCGGAGGCGCCGGCAAGCGCGTTGCCGCCGTACTTCACCACGACCACCTGGTCGGCGAACCGACGGATGTATGGCAGCGCCTCGACCAGCGTCGCGGCGCGGTCGGCCGCGGCGGTGATCGTCACGGATACATCCCTACCGACTGCCAAGCCCGAGGTCTCGGGCAGGCCGACGGCCACGTTGGCGGCCTGAACAGCGCCACCCGAGGCACCCTTGGCAAGGTTGTCGATCGCACAGATCGCGATGACGGTGTTGGTGCGCTCGTCGAATCGCGCGGTGATGTGGGCGACGTTGCTGCCCATCGTGGCCTTCGTCGAGGGCGACGCGGGACGCACGACCACGAACGGCTCGCCGCGGTACCGGCCGGCAAGGGTTGCCAGCAGCGACGCCGTGGTCACGCCGCCGGCCGGCTTCGCATAGCACGTCGCCAGCAGGCCCCGACTCAGCGGCGCAAGATGTGGGGTGAACAGCACCTGGGCGCCGGTCTCTTGCTCGATCTCCGGCGTGTGACGGTGGTCGAGCAGCCCGTAGGCACTCACGTCTTCGTCGACCGTGCAGAACATCGATGCGTGCTTCAATGCCCTGCCCGCGCCACTGACCCCGGTGATCGAGTTGACGATCACGCCGTTCGGGTCGATCGCCCCGGCCTCCACCAGCGGGGCCAGGGCGAGCGTTGCCGCGGTCACGTGACATCCCGGCGTCGCCACCAACGTCGCCTCCTTCAGGTCCTCCCGATGCAGCTCTGGCAGCCCGAACACAGCGGAGGCGAGCAGTTCCGGCTGATCATGGGTGAAGCCGTACCACGTCGGGTACAGCGATGCGTCCTTCAGACGGAACGCAGCAGACAGGTCGACCAGGCAGCCGACCTTGCCATGGAGTTGCGGCGCCAGCGCCATCGATGCCTCATGTGGCAACCCGAGGAACACCACATCGAGCCCCTCGGCCTTCGCTGGGTCGAACTCGT
The DNA here is from genome assembly GCA_963805445.1 of Ilumatobacteraceae bacterium. Lineage (GTDB taxonomy): Bacteria > Actinomycetota > Acidimicrobiia > Acidimicrobiales > Ilumatobacteraceae > JAENVT01. The sequence continues at coordinate 11,232 of CAWDUI010000008.1, forward strand.
CGAACACGAGGTCGGGATAGCGGGCAGCGAGACTGGGGTACAAGGTGCTGGCCAACGTGCCGGCCTGGCTGTCGCCAGTGGCGTACACGACCTCGAACTCTGGATGTTGGGCGCACAGCCGCAGCAGCTCTGCTCCGGTGTACCCCGATGCGCCGATGATTCCGACTCGTTTCACGGTGTATGATCATACGATACGACGCATGATCATGCAACTCGTTTGCGGAGCTAGACCGAGGCGCTCGAAACCTGGAAGCGGATATCGATCTGCTCGAATCCCATCGCCTTGAGCATTCCGGTGAGCACGAACGTGGTGTGCTCTTGCGCTCGCTGGAGGAGATCGGTCTGGCTGGCGGCGTCGGCCATCTTGCTCATTGCTGCCTTGTACAGCGCGTCTTCACTGGTCGGGTTGTCGTTGAACAGTCCCCCGATGCGATTCAGCAACCCGCGATCGCGGTTCATCACGTGGCTCACTTGATGGTCGAGCACCGGTGCGTTGGCGTAGGGACCCGGCAACGTGATGACGACCGACTTGGCATCGTCGCTGATTTTCACACCACCGGTCGCCGAGGGTGCTGAAGTCGACCACTGCGTCAACGGTGCCGACGCCAAGGAACTGCACCCGCTCGCCGGCGATTGCACTGGGCACCCACTTGACGTCCTTCTCGAGGTCCAACGTCACTTCGAACTGAGCTTGCGCAGCGTGGAAGTCCGACAAATCCCGCAGTTCGGTGAGGACGGGCGGCGGTGAGTGATCCTTCGTCACGGTGGAGAACGGGGAATCGAGCAGCTGGAAGCCGATCACAGCGGCCACGACCAGGCCGCCAACGATGGCAATGGCACCGACGAACTTCTTGAACATGAGGGGAATTTCTCTCCTTGCGATCCCGGAGGGAACGATCAGGGGGTGTCAACGCCAGAATGGAGGCGTGAATTCCATGTACGCGACCACGAAGGGCATGTTGTTGCTGGCAACGCCGCCCCTCGATGATCCGAATTTCGACCGATCAGTGGTCTACATGATGGAACACAGCGTGGAAGGCGCCGTAGGAGTAGTGCTCAATCATCCGACGGATGAAACATCGATCGACGGGCTCGATCTGTGGATGGAACTGTCCGCACCGCCCGCCGTGGTCTTCAACGGAGGCCCCGTGCAGTTCGACGCGCTGATCGCGATCGCCGAGTTGCGAGGTGCTCGCGAGGATGCGTGGAGTGCGATCCTGCCTGACCTCGGCAGTGTCGACCTGGCCCGCGATCCGATCGACGTGGCAGACGAGGTGGGGCGAGTACGCATGTTCCGGGGGTACGCGGGCTGGGCATCCGGCCAACTCGACAGCGAACTCGCGGCCGGAGCGTGGATGGTGTTCGATGCCCGCCGCGACGACGTCTTCCATTCCGAGCCTGCGGATCTCTGGCGCCAGGTCCTGCGCCGCCAGGGTGGGCGAGTCGCCTGGATTGCCAACGCGCCGGACGACCTGTCGATGAACTAGCCGCTGCAACAGCCGACGTTGCCCCATCTGCGACCGATGCTCAGGGAGACCCACGCATACAACTCGCCGGCTCCGAGCGCCGTCCTCGAGGTTGGTCGGGCGCGATCTCGGTACTGGACGTACCGAAATCGAACCCGTTGAGCCTGGTCGGGTGCGGTGTGGGTATCGGGAGTACCGAAATCGCGCCCGACGGGTCTGAGATCATCGCACGCCGAACGAACGCATCTGGGTGCGCCCCGGACGTCAACGCGTGCTGCGCAGGGCGAACGTTGCCGGAAGCGGCACGAGCGGCCCCGGCCAGTTACACCAGCCCGGTCGCTCGAGCGATGAGCATTCGCCGGCTGTTGACTCCGGTCTTGGCGAAGATCGACTTGAGGTGATCTTGCACGGTGTGCTGCGACACGAACATGCGGTCGGCAAGGTCGCGCGTGTCGCTGCCCGCGACGAGGTATCGCAGGAGTTCTGACTCTCGCTCACTGAGGCCGGCGACCCGGCCGTAGAGCGCGGCGCGTTCGATGGCGGGCGTCGGTTCGATGCTGACGGCGATCGTCGCCGAATCGACCGATGAACCGCGTTCGATCCGAGCCGCACGAACGGTGACCCAACGGCCATTGCCCAGATGTACACGCGTCGACGCCGGGTGGATGTCGACTTCGTTCTCCCGGGCGAGAAGCTGGGCGGCGACGTTGTACGCCGCGGCGGGCACCGGCGACTGGTCGGAGGCCGTCGGCAGGAGCGCGCGGAGGTACGTGTCGGTCTGTGGCGTGCGGGACAGCAACTCGAGCGAATCCGACAGCAGCAGTACTGCTGGGCCGCCATCGGGATCGGACGGGGCAGAGCAACCCTCGAAGGCAGTCATCTGACCGAGCCGAATGGACCGAGTCAGGACCGGGGCAAGGTCGGCCAAAAGGCGACATTCGTCAGCCGCAAATGATCGGCCGCCACGCCAGAGCTCGAGGAACCCCCAGCAGCCGTACACGTCACGGAACACCGTGGAGACGACGTCGTCGATGCCGTAGCCCGCCAGCATCTGCTGCCACATCGAGCTCGAACCGCGATTGCCACTCGCCGATCCATCAGTGTGGCGACGGAGCCCGGCGCCAACGTCGTCCAGCGGTTCGAGTGCGTCAGGTACCTCTGCTTGATGAGCGCGGGAAGATCCGCAAGTGACGGTATTTCGGCCAACGGAGCGGAGCCCACGCAGGTTTCCGGGTCGGTCAGCAGCCACACGTACGCATCGAAGGGCACGTCGCCTCGCAGCTCGGCGAGCACTGCGACCCGGAGGGGTCGTTCATCGAGACCACGCCCACAGATCTGGTCCACCCGTTGACGAACCGACACGGGCGAACTCTACGTCGGCCAGATTCCCAGGAACTTGGGATGGTGTCGACTCCGGCACATCATTACGTTCGTCGCATGGTCACCCTCCACATCGAACACCCGATCACCGACTACGGCACATGGCGGGCGGCATTCAGCCGCTTCAGTACGGCGCGTGTTCATGCGGGCGTAGTCGGCGAGCGCGTGACACGACCGGTCGATGATCCGCGCTACATCGTTGTCGCGCTGGACTTCGATTCAGTGGAGCAAGCCGTCAGCTTTCGCGAGTTCCTCGAGACCCATGTGTGGTCATCGACAGCGGCCTCGCCAGGTCTTGCCGGCCGACCGAGGACCGCCATCCTGGAACCCGCTCCTGCCGTGTGACGGGTCCCGAATACACTGTGGGATGCACAGCAGCCTCCCCATCGACGTCGAGATCCTCTTCGCCGCGGCACTGGTGACTGTCGGGGTGGTCGTCAGCGGCCTCGCCGATCGCTATCGGCTCCCCGGGTTGGTGCTGTTCCTCGTGCTGGGCATGGTTGTCGCCGACGACGGGCTGGGACTCGTGCATTTCGCCGACACCCGCCTCGCACAGAACGTGGCCGTCGTTGCGCTGGTCGTGATCTTGTTCGAGGGCGGCTTGGCAACCGCACCCGAGGCGGTGCGCGGCGTCGGGGCGCCCGCTGCCGTGCTGGCATCTGTTGGTGTCGTGGTGACCGCCGCGATTGCGGCCGGTGGGGCTGCGATCGCATTCGATGTACCCGCCCGCTCCTCGCTCCTCATCGGTGCCGTCGTCGCATCGACCGATGCGGCAGCGGTGTTCGGTGCGTTGCGAGGTCAGACGATGCCTGCCCGCGTGCGTGACCTTCTGCAGATGGAATCCGGCCTCAACGACCCCGTTGCCGTGATGCTGACGATCGGGATGGTCGAGGTCTGGCGGCGCGACCCAGGACCTGCGGATTGGGTGAAGTTCGGCATGCTCCAGCTCATCGGCGGAACGCTGGTCGGCCTGCTGATCGGCCACGGTGCACGCCTCGGGCTTCGCCGACTGCGACTGCCGAGCGCGTCGTCGTATCCGGTACTCGCCCTCGCGGTCGCCGGGCTCTCGTACGGAGCGGCGTCCAGGCTGGGTGCGTCAGGTTTCCTCGCTGTCTACCTCACCGGGTTGGTTCTGGGGCGCAAGCGAAGGCTGGTGAGATCGCTGCTGCACTTCCACGAGGGTCTCGCTGCAGCGGCCGAAGCTGTGCTGTTCCTGATGCTCGGGTTGCTCGTGTTCCCGTCGCGATTGCTCGATGTGCTCGGTCCATCGTTGATCGTCGCGCTGGTGCTGATGCTCGTCGCCCGACCCGTTGCCGTTGCGCTGTGCCTGCCGTGGTTCCACTTCAACCGACGCGAGTACGCAGTCGTGTCGTGGGCAGGGCTACGCGGCGCGGTGCCGATCGTGCTGGCCACGATCCCTCTCACGGCCGGACACCCCGACGGATCGTTGGTGTTCGACGTCGTCTTCGTGACAGTGCTCGTGTCGCTGGTGGTGCAAGCCGGAACCGTCCACACGGTGGTGCGACGACTCGGCTTCGACGACGATGTGTCTGGTGCACGCGCCCAGGTCGCCGTGCTCGACTCGCTCGTGGCCGACCTCATCGAGTTGCGCTTGACGTCGAAATCCTCTGTGCTCGGTAGCCGGCTCCGCGAGCGAGTGATGCCCGACGGAGCGCGGGTGGCGCTCGCTGTGCGCGGAGATCGGACGTTCGTGCCAGACGGCGACATGGTGCTGACCGCCCATGACGTGCTCCTCATCGCGGTAACGCCTGATATGGCCCCGGCCATACTCGTCGCGTGGGCCACGGACCAACCAGCGGACTGAGCCTGTCAGTCTTCCTGCCAACGCCACGTCAGCATGTCGGTTGCCCATCCTTGCTCCGGATCGGGTGCATCGGTCTGGGCAACGTGCAGGTGGGTCCGCGCTTCGTCGAATCGCTTGTCGTGGTATGCCATCGACCCGAGGTAGAAGTGTGCCCGGCCCTTGTCGGTCGGGCCGGCGGCATCGGAGTCCACGACCAGTTGGAGTTCGGACATCGCCGCCAACGTGTCGCCCTTCTCGAACGCGGCGATACCGGCGATCAGTAACTGGGAGTCGTCGGTCTGATACGGGTTGCCTCCGTCATCGACCTGCACGCCGATCTGCACGAGTGCCTCGCGCGCCATCGTCAGGCGCTGCTCGCTGTTGCTGTTGGCCAAGACGTACTCCAACGCCGGGCGGGCCTCGTCGTTGCGCCCGAGGTGCACCAGGGCAACGCCGAGGTACGACTGCGCGACAGCGTGGCGACCGATGCCGATGTCGACGGGCGTGTCCTGATACGCGCGGCACAGGGCCTCCACGGTCGTCCAGTCACTCCGCTCGAAGGCACTTTCGATGCTTTCCAGATAACGCTCACATGCCTCGAACGTCTGCGGCGGGTTCGACGGGTCGACGGCCTGGTCCGGCATCTCGGCGCGCAAGGCGATCTCGAGATCGTGCTTGCCCGGCTCATTGCTGACTTGGAGGAACTCGAGAGCACCATCGATGTCGCCGGTGCTCTGCAGATAGAGCGCCAGCCGGTACGACGCCAGGCTGGACTCCGGACTGCCCGATACACCGCTCATCACCGATCGATACAAGACGTGGGCCTCCTCGGTGCGGGTGTCGTTCCACAGCCGATCGGCCTCGTGCATGTATTCGGTGAGTTGCTCCGCAGATTGCGGGATCGCGGTCGGGTCGTCGATGGCCATTTCGGCAGTATCAACAAACCGGGCGCGATGTCAATCCCTGCCGGCGAACTGTGCCCCTCCCTGCAGCCGGGTCACCGTCCGTAGACCGAGACGTGCAGGCTGCTTGTCGCGGTGAACGGCTCGCACTTCCAGCCACCCCATCGGTCTCGAAGGCGCAGTCCCGCGATTCGCGCCATGAGGTCGAGCTCCGTCGGCCATGCGTATCGGCAGACGATGGGACTGAGGGTCACGCCGCGGCGTGACAGGGAAACATGGCTCTCGTCGAGCGTCTGGAGCACCGGATCGTGGCGCGCCACGTCGAGCCGGACTTCGTCCACACTGATCGCCTCGGCATCGACGTACTGATCGTTGCGCAACCGGTGCAAGAACGTGGGGACAAATGCCTCGATCACAAAGGAGCCGTCGTGGGTGAGGTGCGTTGCCACGTTCTGGAAGCAGCGAACCTGCGCGTCCTGCGTCAACAGGTTGAACAACGTGTTGAAGACCACGTACACCAGTCGGTAGGTGCCAGAGACCGGTACCTCGGCAAAGTCGCCGATCGTGACCGGGATCGACTCGCCTCCCGGCTTGGCCCGCAATCGGGCGACCATGGCAGGAGAGATGTCGACGCCGTCCACCGGCACGCCCCGACCGGCGAGGGGAACCCCGATTCGCCCTGTCCCGATGGCCAACTCGAGGGCGCGGCCGCCGGCGGCCAACTCGGCAAGGAACGCAACCGCATCGACCTCGTCGCCGCGCGGCTCGTCGTCGTAGGTAGCAGCGACATCCGCACCGAAGCTGTTCGCTGGGTCGAAGTCCTTCACAGGTGAGATACGACCGCATTCGCGCCGGCCGCGCAACCGAATAAATACTTCCGATCGCTACCGAAGTGTTGCGCCGAGCTTGCCGACGCCCGCCACGACCTTGTTGCGAATTTCGGTCAGTTCGGTGTCGCTGAGCGTGTGATCGAGCGCCTGCAACCGGAGGCGGTACGCCAGGCTTCGGGCGTCGCCCGGCAGGCCCGGGCCGCGATAGACGTCGAACAACGCCACGTCGACCAGGAGCGCACCGGCGGCCTGCTTGATCGCCTTCTCGACCTTCTCTGCGATCACCGAGTCCGGGGTGGCGAATGCGAGATCGAGATCGCTCGACGGAAAGCGACTGGTCGGCTTCCACGCCGGAACCTTGGCCTCGTTCGCCAGCACGACCGACAGGTTCAACTCGAGCAGAGCGACGCGCTCGTCGACACCGTAGGCATCGAGCACGTCGGGATGCACCTCCCCCACCACGCCGATCACATCGCGACCGACCGACAGCGTCGCCGAACGCGTGGGATGCAGGCCCGCCGGCGGATTCGACTGGTCGACCCTCGCCCCGAACCCCATCGTCGACACGATCTCGCGCCATACCGCCATTGCCGCCAGAGCATCGCGACCGGCCAGGACGATCGCCAACTCTTCGTACTCCGCGGGCAGTTCCCCATCACCGGGCGGGTACGCATGACCGATCTCGAAGAGGCTGACTTCCGGCCGCCGATGCGACTCGTTGAATGCGACCGCCTTCAGCAGCCCGGGACGCAAGGACGTGCGCAGGACGCTCTCCTCCGCCACCAGTGAGTTCACGATCCGCACGGCCGGCCCGCCGAGCCCGGCCCGGATCAAATCGTCGTCGGCCAAGAATGGATTGGGCATGACCTCGTCGAGCCCCAGACCCAGCAGCACGTCACGCAGCCGGCGCCGGCGGGCCTGCACCGGCGACAGGCGGCCATGCATGGCCGACTTCGGCACCGTCTTGCCGACGTTGCCGTAGCCGTACTGACGGGCGACCTCTTCGATGATGTCGACCTCGGCAGTGCAATCCGGGCGCCACGACGGAACAGCGACCGTCAGCGTGTCCTGGCCCTCGGCCAGAAAGCCCAGCCCGCTGATCAGCCCGCAGATCTGCACACTCGTCAGTGAGGTGCCGAGCAGCGCGTTGACCTTGGCGACACGCACGTCGATCACCGGCGCAACCGGGAGGTGCGCTGAACGGGCGTCGACCATTCCCTCGTGCACCACGAGGTCAGGACACGTGAGCCGAAGCAGTTCGACGAAGCGGGCGATGGCGACCGGCATGCCGAGGGGGTCGACGCCGCGGTCGAAACGGACCGACGCCTCGCTGCGCAGGCCGAGTCGGCCGGCGCTCTTGGCCAGGCCGAGCGGCTCGAACCAGGCGATCTCGAGGGCAATGGTGTTGGTCGTTTCGCTGATCTCGCTGTCGAGACCGCCCATGATTCCACCGACACCGATCGGAGTGTCCGTCGCGTCACAGATCAGGAGGTCTTCACTGGTGAAGGTGCGCTCGATGCCGTCGAGGGTGACCATGGTTTCACCGTCTCGGGCGCAGCGCACGCGGAAGCCGCCCCCGCCCAGCGTGTCGAGGTCGTATGCGTGGTTCGGCTGGTTGCGCTCGAGCATCACGTAGTTGCTGACGTCGACGACGTTGTTGATCGATCGCATGCCGGCGGCAGCCAGTCGCCGCGCGATCCAATTGGGTGACGAGGTGACGTGCAGCCCGCTGATCACCGTACTGGTGAACCGGGCACAGCGATCGCCGTCGATCAACTCGACGGTTGCTTGGCGCGTCGGCGCCCCGGCCGTCGCCGCGACCGTGCTGGTCGGAGCCGCGAGCGGTAGTGCCAGGCGCGCCGCGACCTGACGGGCGACGCCGAGGTAGCCCCAGCAATCCGGCAGGTTGCGCGTCACGTCGAGGTCGTACACGGTTTCGGGAGCGAGACCGAGGGCTTCGCCGTACGGCACGCCGAGCGGCGTGCCCGCAGGGAGGATCACGATGCCGGTGTGATCGTCGCCGAGGCCCAACTCGCTCGCCGAGCACAGCATGCCGTCGCTCTGAATGCCGAGGATGGGCTTCGGCTCGATCACCCGGCCATCAGGCATCGCTGTGCCTGGTGTGGCCAGGGGAACGATGTCGTCGGCGTGCATGTTGAAGGCACCGCACCACACGTGCCGCTCGAGTCCATCACCGGTCTCGACGAACACGCGGTGGACCTTGGCTGCGTCGGGATGTCGCTCGGTGCGAACGACGCGCGCCGTGATGACGCCCGTAACCGTCGCGCCGACCTGGAGAACCTCGTCGACCACCAGGCCGAGATCCGACATGGTGTCTGCGATCATGTCGACGTCGTCGCCGACGGGAACGAGCTCGTTGAGCCACGAGTGAACGATCTTCATCAGAACTGCTCCACGAAACGAACGTCGTTGCTGAACATCTCGCGCACGTCGCCGATGCCATGGCGTTCCTTGGCCATGCGATCGATGCCGAAACCGAAGGCGAAGCCGCTCCATTCCTCCGGGTCGAGACCACCGGCACGCAGGACGTTGGGATGGACCATGCCACTCCCACCGAGCTCGAGCCACTCACCGGATGGGGTCTGGATGTCGAACTCGGCCGACGGCTCGGTGAACGGGAAGTAGCTCGGCCGGAGGCGCGAGCCGAAATCGGCGCCGAAGAACGCCTTGGTGAACGCGTCGATCGTGCCCGCCAGATCGGCAAGCGTGATGCCTCGATCGATCACCAGCCCCTCGAGTTGGTGGAAGACGGCGAGGTGCGTGGCGTCGGTTGTCTCGTTTCGAAACACCCGACCGGGCATGATCATGTAGATCGGCGGCGGCAGCGTCTGCATCACGCGGATCTGCACGGGTGAGGTATGTGTTCGCAGGACCGTGGGGCCGGCGGTGCCGTGCTCGACGTAGAACGTGTCGTGCATGCTTCGCGCCGGATGATCGACGGGCATGTTCAGCGCTTCGAAGTTGTACCAATCGGTCTCGACGTGTGGGCCCTCGGCGACCTGGAAGCCGAGTCCGATGAACACGTCTTCGAGACGTTCCCACGCCTGCGTCACCACGTGTGCGTGGCCGCGCTGGGGCCTCGACATCACCTCGGTGAGGTCGAGTCGCTCGGCTGCCAACTGCACCACACGTTCGGCCGCTGCCAGTTCGCGTCGGCGCCGGTCGAGACCGTCGGCGACGCTCGCTGTCGCGTCGTTGACCGCCTGCCCGGCCGCCTTCTTCTCGTCGACCGTCGGCAGTGCGCCGAGGCCCGTCTTGAACGCAGCGAAGGGGCCGCGCTTGCCCAGCAACTCCGTCTCCAGGGCGCGTACTTCCTCTGCGGTTGTCGCCTGGCCGATCCGCGCCAGTGCCGCATCACCCGCCTGCTTCACCTGTTCGATCATCCCCACACTCTCCTCACGACATCACACGACATTGGGCGCAAACCCCCCGAGCGAATGAGGCGGCGAGACGTCAGCGAGTCAGCGCGCAACCCCGAGCAACGCCCGGGGGCACCGAAATCGCCGATCGACCATCGACACATCCTAGACAGTGCTCCGTTGCCGGGCCACTTCGAATAGCAGCACCGTCGCAGCCATCGCCACGTTGAGGCTCTCCGCCGGGCCGGCGTGCGGGATGGTGACCCACTGCTCGATGGCGACGTCGGCATCGAGGCCGTGCGCCTCGTTCCCGACGACGACCGCAACTCGGCCGTGGTACACCGGGTCGGTGTAGACGTCGCCGCGATGTGACGATGTGCCCACGAGGCGAAATCCCGACAACGAATCGAGGCTTGCCTCGACGACCGGGATGCGGAACAGCGACCCGGCGCTGGCCCTGACCACTTTGGGGTTGTACGGATCGACCGAGCCGGGCGTCAGCACCACGCCATCGGCGCCAGCGGCCTCCGCCGAGCGAATGATCGTGCCGGCGTTGCCGGGATCACCGAGCCGATCGGCGACGAGCACGAACGACGCATCGGCGGCCAGAGCGCTGGCTGCGCATCGACACGACTGCCAACACTGGCTGCGGCGACTCCGTCGAGGCAACCCGCTCCATCACGTTCGGGGCCAGACGCGTGCCGGGGCGCGTCGACGTCGACGGTCGTACCGGGAGCGACGTAACAGCCCTCGACGACCCAGCCGGCATCGATCGCCTGACGGAGCAACCCCAGACCTTCGACCACGAACACGCCCTCGGCGTAACGAGAACTGCGGCGCCCCAAGAGGCGCCGCAGCCGTTGAACCCGAGGGTTCGAAAACGTGAGTTGTTCGCTCAGAGAGCAGCCTTGGCCGCGTCGGTCAACGCCGTGAACGCCACGGCATCTGTGACGGCCAGGTCGGCCATGACCTTGCGGTCCACCTCGATGCCGGCAGCATTCAATCCAGCGATGAAGCGGCTGTAGCTGATGTCGTTGAGACGGCAGGCGGCGTTGATCCGCTGGATCCACAGACGGCGGAACTCGCCCTTCTTCGCACGACGGTCGCGGAAGGCATACTGCCCACTCTTCATGACCTGTTCGTTGGCCGCCCGCACCGAGCGACTCTTGTTGCCGTAGTAGCCCTTGGCTCGCTCCAGCACCTGCTTGCGGTGCTTCTTCGAACCAACGGCGCGCTTTACACGAGCCATTTCACTCTCTCCTTGTCGTTCTCTGAGTCAGCGTTCGCCGAGCAGGCGCTTGATCTTCTTCGCATCGCCAGGATGCACGGCCACCATTCCGTCGAGGCGACGGGTGCGTGTCGACGGCTTCTTCTCGAAGAGGTGCTGTCGGTTCTGCTGCAGGCGCCGGAGCTTGCCGGTGCCGGTCTTACTGAACCGCTTGGCCGCGGTCTTGCTGGTCTTCATCTTGGGCATCGTGTGATTCCTTGTTGGGTGATCGTGGTGATCAGGCCGGGTCGACCGTTTCCACGACCGCTTCCGCTACCGGTTCAGCCGGTGCCTGTTGGGTTGGTTGTTGTTCTTCTGCTTGTTCTGGCTGCGCCGGCGCCGATTCGCCGTCAGCGGCCGCATCTCGAGACGCCGGGCCGTCGTGCGCCGCCCGTGGTTCGTGCGGTTTCTTGACGACAGCCTTCTTTTCAGGAGCCAGGACCATGGTCATGTTGCGGCCTTCCAGCCGAGCCATGGTCTCCACCTTGCCGTGTGTACCGATTTGTTCGATCACTGCATCGAGGATCCGCGAGCCGAGTTCGGGATGGGCCATCTCTCGACCCCTGAACTGCAGCGTGACCTTGACCTTGTGGCCGTCTGCAAGGAAGTCCTGCATGTGACGCACTTTGGTGTCGAAATCGCCCTTGCCGATCTTGGGACGGAACTTCACTTCCTTGATCGAGACCTGAATGGTCTTCTTGCGCGATTCCTTGGCCTTCTGGCTTTCCTCGTACCGAAACTTTCCGTAGTCCATGATCCGGCACACCGGTGGGTTCGCCATCGGTGCCACCTCGACGAGATCGAGGTCTTGCTGGCGGGCGAGAGCGAGCGCATCTGGCAGATTCTTGATTCCAAGTTGGCTGCCGTCTGCGCCGATGAGACGAACCTCACGGGCGCGGATGCGGTCGTTGTACCGGTGCTCCGGTTGCTGCGGCGGTGCTATGGCTGATCAATCCTGTGCAATGGGTGGATCCCTTCCGATGTGTTTGGCTGCGAAGCCACCAACACGACGAAGAGAACCGCCACCAGGGACGGCCAATCGAGTGCTCGTGACCCGGACGCACGGTAGTTGGCGCATGTGTGGCCGGGTGGGGGTGTGCTGCAGGCAGCTACCCCACTTCGCGATGAGTTGTCGGCGGATACGCTACCTCAGGTGAGCAGCGAAGACACCGATTCAGTGGTGGAAGACGCACAGAACGCGTTGAACGACGCCCGTGCCCGCCTGGCGGACATCCCTGCCGAGACCGTCGTGGTCAACCACGTGATGGGGCTGTACGAGTTGGCCGCCATCCATTTGGGCGCCGACCCGCCGCGCCTCGGGGAAGCGTCGCTGGCGATCGACGCCGTGGCCTGCCTCGTCGAAGGCCTCGGTGAGCGCCTCGGGCCCGACTCCTCCACGCTGGTGGTGGCGCTGTCGAACATCCGCCTCGCCTTCGTCCAGATCAAGGCCGCGCTCACCTCGGACCACTGAACCGGCCGTAGGAGGGCTCGGCGTACCCTGCCGTCGATCACCTTCACGCCTTCCGAGCGAAGCTGTGCAGCCTGTTCGCGCTCGTGGCCGGGCACCAGACGCCCGACAGAGTTGACCACTCTCCACCACGGAACCTCTTCGTCGGTCGTGGCCAGGATTCGACCGACGAGTCGGGACAGCTTCGGGTAGCCGGCGTCGTCGGCGATGTCGCCGTAGGTGACCACCTCACCTTCACGCAACGAGCGGATCACGTCGAGGATCTGCTGATCGCGCTCGTTCATGTCGTGACGACGTGCGCCGCTTCATACCGTCCGAGCTTGCAGATCAGATCGAAGTCGACGTCGGCACCGACGGGGATGTCGCGGCTGCCGTCGGCAATGACGATGCAGTGGAACGGCACGATCCACCCGTCGTCGCGAGTGATCTCACCGAGCCCGACCTCGCGATCGAAGGCCGTGACCGTGCCGCGCACTTCAGGCAACGATCTTGCTGATCGGCAACTCCAATATGTCGGAGGCGCCGGCGTCTTTGAGCTCGGGGATGAGCGTGTTGATCGTTCGCTTCTCGACGACCGACTCGATGGCGTAGCCGCCGCCGGCAAGCTCGCTGATCGTCGGCGACTTGGCGGAAGGCAGCACGGCAAGAACGGCCTTGAAGTGATCCGTGTCCACGTTGAGCTTGACCAGCACCTTGCCTCGGGCATCGAGCGTTCCGAGCAGCAAGGTCATCAACTGGTTCATCGCGTGCAACTTTGCGGGATCGTCGAACGATGCCTTGTTGACCACCATCTCCGTGTAGCTGACCAGCACCGTGTCGATGATCCGCAGCCCCGCGGCGCGCAGCGCCCTGCCGGTCTCGGTGATCTCGACAACACAGTCGGCGATGTCGGGGATCTTGGCCTCGGTCGCTCCGTACGACAGCCGAACGTCGGCCGCGATGCCCTTGGAGGTGAAGTACCGCTCGGTCAGCTTGGGGTACTCGCTGGTCACGCGCACTCCCTGAGGCAGGTCCTCGACGCGTTGGGCCGGCGAATCAGCGGCAACTGCGGCGACGACCTGAACCGGGTTGGCCGTGGCCTTGCTGTAGCGCAACTCGCCGAGGCTGACGACGTCACTGCCGGTCTCTTCGACCCAGTCGCGTCCGGTGATGCCGAAGTCGAACAGTCCCTCGGCGACGTAGATCGGGATCTCCTGCGGTCGCAGGATGCGCACGTCGGCAATGCGGGGATCGTCGACGGTGGCCTTGTAGTCCACTGCCGACGAGCGGACCACGGGAAGGTCGGCCGCGGCGAACAGCTCGAGCGTGGCCTTCTCCAACGAACCCTTGGGGAGCACCAGCCTCAACACCGGCAGCAGGCTATCGGCCCCACATCGCGGCAGCGCGGCTCAGTGCTGCGTGGGTGATTCGTCGAGCAGGCGCACCGCGTGGGGAACGATGTCGAGGATCGCACCAAGTTGCTCGACGCATCCCTTCGGCGAGCCCGGCGTGTTGCAGATGATCGCTTGCCCGCAGACCCCGGCGATCCCACGGGACAGGCGACCGAGTGGGTTCACCAGGCGCATCGCTTCGGCGAGCCCCGGCGCCTCGCGCTCGATCACCAACCTGGTGCCTTCCGGTGTCTGGTCGCGGGGCGCGAACCCCGTACCGCCGGTCGACACGATCAGGCCGGCAAAGCCGCCGCACATCTCGCGCAGGTTGTTGGCGACGTTGTCGACGCCGTCGGCCGTGACCCGATGCTCGACGACGGCCCATCCGGCCGCGGTGAGCTGTTCCACCAACGCAGCGCCGCTGAGATCCTCGCGGGTGCCGTGGATCACCCCGTCGCTGACTGTCAGGACCTTTGCGTGCAGCGCCTGTTCGCTCATGACGTGCGACGGTATCGAATCACGACCATGCCATCGGTGTCATGGTCGTGGGGCAGGACCCGCCAACCATGGCCGTACGCGTCGCCACGACGACGACGGTGCCTCGGTGATCGGCTCGAAGCCGTCGGGCACTGGATGATCGATCGACTCCTCGGCCGTCAGCGTGCACACGCTGTACACCAGCCAACCCGCCGGACGCACCAGCGGTGCAGCCGCGGCGATGATGCGCGACTGCAGCAGTGCCAACTCACCGACGTCGGCCTCCGTGATTCGCCACCGCGGCGTCTGCTCGACGTCGCAGAGCACCAAGTCCGCTGCAAGGCGCGTCGATCAGGACCCGGTCGAAACCCGCTGGGCGGAACGGCGGCGCTGCGGCGTCGCCGACCACGACGGGAACGCCTTGGATCAAGCGGGCTCGGTGCATCTGCAGATCCGCGGCTACCACGTACGCGCCGTTCGATGCCATGGCCGTGGCCTTGCCGCCGGGCGCCGCGCACAGGTCGAGCACCCGCTCCCCCGGTGCCGCCTCGACCGCCGCGGCGACCCATTGCGAGGCCAGGTCCTGGCGATAGCCGTCGTCGCGTACCGAGACCGGCGCAGGCTCGTTCATCCGCGACATCGCCGCTTCGGCATCGTCGCCCAACTCGACGCGCAGGCGCTCGAAGATCCAGTCCGGGTAGCTCAGCCGGACGGCCGCGTTCGGCCAATCCATCGGCTTGTCCGCGACACGCCGCAGGATCGCATTGACGAATCCTCTTGCCGCTTTCGGCGCCAACTCGACGGTCTCGCCGACGGCGGCATGCGCGGCGACCCCGGCAAAGTGGAGTTGGTACGCGCCGAGGCGCAACAGCGTGCGCAACGCCGGCTGCGGTTCCTTGACGAGGAACCGATCGATGAGCGCGTCACAGGCCCGCCGCATTCGTGTCGTGCCATAGACGAGCTCGGTGACGAAGCCTCGGTCGCGCTCGCTCAACCTGGACCGGCCGAGCTCGCTCTGCAACAACAGGTTGGCGTACGCCCCTTCGTGATCGATGCGCTGCAGGCAGCGATAGGCCACCTGTCGAGCATTGGTCATCAATCGCCGACGATACCTGCCGGTTCGATGACTTGCGGTGTCATCGAACTCCCTTGGCGTCGCGTTCGGACGTCACCCCGGAGCCGACGGCTCGCCCAGATCTTCGGCTTCTGCCAGCCGTGCACCACGGGCAAATGCTTCGAACGGCATCGCCGCCTTGCCCTCCGGCTGCACCGTGAGGAGACGGAGCCCACCGACGCGATCGCCTCGCAACTCGTTCGACGGTGGGCTGGCAGCGAGGGCCAGCTCGGCCGCAACGATTCGGAGGCGCCTGCCGTGCAGGGTCGTCCATGCCCCCCCGAGCCGCACCAATCGATCGATCTCGACGGGCGACCTCGTCCAGTCGATGCGCAGTTCGTCGGGTCGCATCTTCGCCGCGTACGTCGGATCGCCCGATTGCGGGTGCGGCACATCCGAGCCCGGCCCGCAGCTCGGTCACGAGCATCCGCGTGCCGACGTCGACCAGGCCCAGACGCAGCTCGGCCGCGGTGGTCGTCGCCCCGATCGGCACGACCTGGCAGCGGTAGACGGGGCCGGTGTCGAGCCCTGCTTCGAGTTGCATCAGGCAGACACCGGTCTCGTCGTCGCCTGCCAAGAGGGCGCGTTCGACCGGGGCGGCTCCGCGCCATCGGGGCAGGAGCGAGAAGTGCAGGTTCACCATCGGCACAGCGGCGAGCACGTGCGGTTTGATCAACTGCCCGAACGCCACCACGACACCGAGGTCGGCATCCACATCCAGCACATCGTCGACGGTGTGCGACACCGCCAAACCCATCTCGGCGGCGGCAGCCTTGACGGGACTCGGCATCAACTGCGACCCGCGTCCTCTGCGCTTGTCGACACGGGTGACGACCAGCGCAATCTCGAAGCCGGCATCTGCCAGGGCTCGCAACGGCGGCACCGCGATCTCGGGCGTGCCGAGGTACACCAACCGGCGCGGTGGCGCGGCGCGCGTCACTGCAGACGCAGGCGGCGCTTCGGGGCTTCGACCGCCGGCTGCTCTTGCACTCGGCGGTACTCGATCATCGCTTCTTTGCGCTGCTCGGGCGTCATGCGGTCGAACATCAGCACCCCGTGCAGGTGGTCGATCTCGTGCTGGAACAGCCGACCCATCAACTCACTGGCCTCGAGCTCGATCTCGTCACCGTCGATCGTCAGGCCACGCATCAGCACGTGGTTCGGCCGCAGCATCTCGACGTACAGACCCGGAATGCTGAGGCACCCTTCGTCGTACAGCCATTCGCCGCTCGATTCGATGATCTGCGGATTGATGATCGCCATCTGCTCGTCATCGACATCCCAGACGAAGATCTGCTTCTGCACGCCGATCTGCGGAGCCGCCAGCGCGATCCCCGAATCGCTCTCGTAGAGCGTGTCGAACATGTCGTCGACGAGCCGGGCGATCTTGCCGTTGACATCGGCGACTTCGGCGGCCTTCGTCTTCAAGACGGGGTCGCCGTAGGTGCGGATCTGGTACGCCATAGCTGCAAGGCTACCGATCGAGATGGGTCACTACTTCGACGAGCAACCCGACGCACCGTCGATGCCGCGCGATGTGGAGCTGTGGCTGCCCGACATGTCGGTGACCCTCACCACCGATCGCGGAGTGTTCGGCTACGAGCAGATCGACGCCGGCAGCAAGCTGCTGCTGCTGAAGGCGCCGCTCGCCACCATCGGCGGGCGACCTGCTCGACCTCGGCTGCGGTGTGGGCACGATTGCCCTGCCGCTGGCACGTCGGGCGCCCGGCGCGGTCGTCTGGGCCATCGACGTCAACGAGCGGGCACGTGCCCTGTGCACGGCCAACGCCGAGGCGAACGGGCTCTCGAACATCCGAGTTGCCGCGCCCGACGAGGTGCCACCCGCCATCGAGTTCGATTGCATCTGGAGCAACCCGCCCATCCGGATCGGCAAGCCCGCACTCCACGATCTCCTGCTCACCTGGCTCGGCCGCCTCTCGCCCACTGGATACGCCGTCCTGGTCGTCCACAAGCACCTCGGCGCGGATTCGCTGCAGCGCTGGTTGATCGAGCAGGGACATCCCACCGAACGGCTCGCCTCGTCGAGCGGCTACCGGATCCTGCATGTAGTCAGACCCTGACCGGTCAGCGCACCCGGTGGATCGCGCCGCGGGGCTCACTCTCGCCCGAAATGCGTACCTTCGATGACGACAGGTCGCGTCGAAAGTGCACACTTCCACCCGGCGCGGGCGGCACTGCTCTCCATCATCGGGCGGGATCGACCTCGATGCGCAGCCGCGAGCCCTTCGGGCGTGGGGTCGCCGCGATCGCCGTCGCCGAGCTCATCCCAATTCGGCGCGCGGAGGAGGATCGACGTCGCCCGACTCCGACGCTTCGAGCCCGGTTGCCATGGCGAACTCGGCCGCGCCGGCGCCCGATATCGCAGCAAGCGCGGCGAACGGTGGAAGGCCGAGCAACTCCCGACGGCTCAGCTCGGCCTTGGCAGCCGCGCGACGGGTCGGCGTGCAACACCGCCTGCAGCACCTCGTGACGCGGCAGGAACGTCTGCACCAACAGACGCCCGCCCGCGCTGCGTCGCCCCACCAGCCGTGCGGCTCGCGCCAGCAGCGCCATGGCCTGCTCGCCGGCCCGGTACCTGGGTGCCAACAGCTCGGCGTCGAGGTCGAGGAACGCCACGACGTCGGCTCGGCCGGCGCGGTGCAGCACCGCTTCCGTGCCGATCAACACGTCGCAATCGGGCAGCGATTCGCGTGTCGCCGGTGACCATGCCCACCGGCCGGCCGGCCGCCGCCTCGATCTCCTCCGCAGACGGCTCACTCCCGGCCGCAGCAAGGACAGCGCCCCGGAACCGCAGTGCTGGCAGACGACGGGACGCGTCGTGCCGCAGCGGTGGCACACGAGCGATCCGGTGTCGTCCTGGACGACTGCTGCCTGGCACTTCTCGCACCGTTGCAGCGACTTGCAGGTGCGACACGCCAGCAGCCGTGCCCGGCCCTTGGTGTTGTGCACGCAGATGACGCGCTGGTCGGCGTTGCGCAGGTGCTGGATCAGCGGCGACGTCAGCAAGGAGCGCTTCCACGGCTCCTCCTGCGAGCGGTCGACCAGTTCGAGGATCGGCCAGCCGTCGCGCTCTTCGGCAACCGAGCTGCGCCGGAACGAATCTCGCCGCCCAGAGCAACGCTGTCGCCGATGGGCATGGTGACACCAGAGCGCATGGCACACCGGCGCGCGCGGCTCGTTCGATGGCAACGTCGCGTGCATGCCAGGTCGGCGAGCGTTCCTCCTGCAGCGCTTCGTCGTGCTCGTCGAGCACGACGATCGAGCGCATGCCGGCGCACGGTGCCCAGACCGCGCTGCGGCCGCCGATCACGACATCGACACCGGCCGCGGCGCGCGCCCACTGGTCAGGGTGGACGGCGACGGAGTAGCCGGACTGGCGAAGCCGAGCGCCCAGGCGCCGCGCCTCGTCGACGGCCGGGTGGATCACGAGAGCCGGACCACGAGCCAACGCCTCGACGACGCACCGCGAAGATGATCTGCGGACGGCGGCAAGGCGGATCAATCGAGGCAGCGGACTGTCGATCGAGTGCTCCCGCAGGGCGGTGCTGCGGCAACGGCAGCTGTGCCCACCATGCCAGGAGGGCTGGCTGCCACCATGAACGGACGCAGCCGACCTGCGCCCCATCGCATCGACGCCCAGCGAGCGAGGTCGATGAGGTCCGCCGAGGGTCCGATACCCGACCACTTCGCCAACGGTATGAGCCGGGCGACCGCCACGGATCCGTCCGGATCGCCCAGCGACACGATCCAGCCGCCGACGCGCCGTCCGTGCAACGAGACGCGCACCATCGAGCCGACATCGCACGCGGCTGCGCATCGCGTCGGGAACGAGATAGTCGAACTGCTTGTCGAGCCCGGTCACGTCAGGGACGACGCGGGCGACCAGCGGCGACGACGGGTCCATTGCCCGGCGACGCTAGAGGATTACAGGCCGACAGCGCTCTTGTAGTCGGCGAGCTTGCTGACGGCTTCCCAGGTGAACTCGGGCAGCGCCCGGCCGAAGTGGCCGTAGGCAGCGGTCTTGCGGTAGATCGGCCGCTTCAGGTCGAGGTCGCGCACGATTGCCGCCGGGCGGAGGTCGAAGACCTCCTTGACGGCGGCGACGATCTTGTCGTTGTCGACGGTGTTGGTCCCGAACGTCTCGACGAGGATGCTCATCGGATGCGCCATCCCGATCGCGTAGGCCACCTGTACCTCGCAGCGGTCGGCGGCGCCCGACGCAACGACGTGCTTCGCCACCCAGCGCGCAGCGTAGGCAGCCGAACGGTCGACCTTCGACGGGTCCTTGCCGCTGAACGCTCCGCCTCCGTGGCGACCCATGCCGCCGTACGTGTCGACGATGATCTTGCGACCGGTCAGGCCGGTGTCGCCGTGGGGTCCACCGATCACGAACTTGCCGGTGGGGTTGATGTACACGTTGTACGCGTCGTCGGCGAACTGGGCCGGCACGACCGGGCGGATGACCTGCTCGATGAGATCGGGGCGGATGACAGTGTCACGATCGACCCCGTCCTGGTGCTGTGTCGAGATCAACGCCGTGACCAAGCGGACTGGTTTGCCGGTGCTGTCGTACTCGAACGTCACCTGCGTCTTGCCGTCCGGCCGGAGATACGGGACCGCGCCGGCCTTGCGCACATCAGTGAGCTTCTCGGCCATCCGGTGCGCCAGCCAGATGGGCAGCGGCATCAGATCGGGCGTGTCGTTGCACGCGTAGCCGAACATCATCCCCTGGTCGCCGGCGCCTTGACTGTTGATGATGTCTTCACCGCTGCGGCCTCCACGTAACTCTTCACTCATGTCGACGCCCTGGGCGATGTCGCCGCTCTGCTCGTCGATCGACACGATCACGCCGCACGTGTTGCCGTCGAAGCCGTACAGCGCATTGTCGTAGCCGATGCCGTTGATGACCTCGCGGGCCAGCTTCGGGATGTCGACGTAGGCGTTCGTCGTGATCTCGCCGGCCACGACGCACAGTCCGGTCGTGAGCAACGTCTCGCAGGCCACGCGTCCGTTCGGGTCCTCGGTGAGGATTGCGTCGAGAACCGCGTCGCTGACCTGGTCGGCCATCTTGTCGGGGTGGCCCTCGGTGACGCTTTCCGAGGTGAACGTGTAGTTGCTCACTGAGCTGCTCCTGAGTCACTGGGGTTGGGGTTGTAGCTAGAGGTTGTCGATCGACTTGAGTCGCTTCTACTTACACCAGATCGAAGCTCAGCGACACATTCCAGTATCGCCCTGGCGACCGAACGTTTGTCCGTGAGCGCGACCGTCGTGGTGACCCCGTCGTGACGCAGCAACGTGACTGCGTTCGTGTCGTGCTGAAAGCCGACGTTCGGGGCGCTGACGTCGTTGGCGACGACGAGGTCGAGGTTCTTGCGGCGCAACTTGGCCTGCGCGTTGGCCAGCAGGTCGCTGGTCTCGGCTGCGAAGCCGACCAATGTCTGGCCGGGGCGCTTGCGCGCACCGAGCCCGGCGAGGATGTCGGGCGTCGGTTCGAGCACGACCTCGGGAACGCCGCCGTCTTTCTTGATCTTGCCGGCTTCGGCGGACTTGGGCCGGAAATCGGCAACCGCCGCGGCCATCACCACCACGTCGGCGATCGACGCCAACGCCTCCACCGCCGCCTGCATCTCGGCGGCGGTCTCGACCTCCTGGAGCGTGGCGCCGACCGGTGTCGGCAGGTCGACCGTCGACACCAGCGTGACCCGAGCGCCGAGCGCGAGCGCTTCGGCGGCAACCGCATAGCCCTGCTTGCCACTGCTGCGATTGGCGATGACGCGCACTGCGTCGATCGGCTCGCGGGTTCCACCAGCCGTCACCACGACGTGCACCCCGGCAAACGCGCCACCGCCGAGCACACGTTCGACCTCGGCCATGATTCGCTCCGGCGAAGCCAGGCGACCCTTGCCGGAATCCCCGCCGGCGAGGCGGCCCTCGTCGGGCTCGACGATGTGCACGCCACGGCGGCGCAGCGTGGCGATGTTGTCAGCGACCGCGGGGTGCTCCCACATCTCGGTGTGCATCGCCGGGCACACGATGACCGGTGCACGCGAAGCCAGCAGCACGTTGGTCAACAGGTCGGTCGACAATCCCCCGGCGTAGGCGCCGATCAGTCGGGCGGTCGCCGGAACGACCAGCACGAGGTCAGCAGTCTGCCCGAGGACGGTGTGGGGAATCGGGGTGGCCTCATCCCACAGGCTGCGTTGCACCGGCTCGCTGGCCAAGGCCGACAAGGTGGTGATCCCCAAGAAGTGCTCTGCGCCCCTGGTCATCACCGGGATGACGTGGGCGCCGGCATCGACCAGTCGGCGGCAGACCTCGACGGCCTTGTAGGCAGCGATGCCCCCGGTCACACCGAGAACGACGCGCTTGCCTGCCAACATCGAGACGCTGCCGATGTTTGATCAGGCGACGGTGTCGGCGGCTGCGTCGTCGCCGGCAGACTCTGCTTCTGCATCCGGCATCTCGACGCGCACGATCTTGTGAGCGGCGATCTCTTCGAACCCGATGCTCAGCGGCTTCCGCGCGATCGAACTGACCTGGGGCGGAACCATGTGGCCGAGACCATCACCGAGTTGGTTGAAGTAGGAGTTGATCTGCCGCGCCCGGCGGGCAGCGAGCGTGACCAAGCTGAACTTGGAGTCGACCGTATCGAGCAGATCCTCGATCGGCGGGTTCATCATCGTGTCGTGGGCGCGAGCCATAGTTCAGCCTCCTGAGCGGTTGGTCAGTGTACAGCCCCACGACCCCAACCTGGCGACTCTCACGCCTTGCGATGCTGCGCAATGATGGCCAGCATCTCGTCGACCGTGCGCTCGAGGTTGTCGTTGACCACGACATGATCAGCCATGGCCAGGCCGACCGGCTCCTCGTCGAGCGCCTTGCGGAGCCGTTCGTCGACAAGATGCTCCGGGTCGCCGCGGCCACGCAGGCGTCGTTGCTGCTCGTCGCGAGACGGCGGCAGCACGAAGATCAGGATCGCATCGGCGTGGAGGTTCTTCACCTGGCCGGCGCCATCGACCTCGATCTCGAGCACCACATCGCGCCCATCCGACACGTCGGGCATCGGTGTGCCGTAGTAGTTGTCGAGGAATGTGGTCCACTCCAGAAAGCCGCCGTCGGCGCGGCGCTTTTCGAATCCCTCGTGGTCGCAGAAGACATAGGCGGTGTCGGCCTCGCCCGGGCGTTGTCGGCGAGTCGTCCACGACCGGCTCAACCACAGGTTTGGGTCGCGCTCGACGAGTGCGTTGACGATCGTCCCTTTGCCTACCCCACCGGGGCCGGAGATGACGATGATGAGTGGGTCGGCGGTGCCGTCGCTGGCCGCCATGGCCTCACTTGCCGAGTTGATCGAGCAATGACTGCTTTTGGACCGCACCCAGCCCTTGTACGCGGCGGTTGTCGGCGATGCCGATGTCTTCCATGATCTTGCGAGCCTTGACCTTGCCGACGCCGGGCAGCGACTCGAGCAGCGAAACCACTTTGAGTTTGCCGACGGTCACGCTGGTCGAAGCCAGGGCCTCACGGATCGAGACAGAACCATTCTTCAGTTGGTTCTTCAGTTCAGCTCGAGCAGCGCGGGCCTCGGCGGCCTTGGCCAGAGCAGCCGTGCGTTGTTCGGGCGTGAGTTGAGGAGGTGTTGCCATTCCAAAACCCTAGTCCTGACCTGGCAACCAATTGCGGCATTCGTTCAATGGGCTCCGCCAACGAGCCCCGACACAGATTCCACACCGTGCCGTTCACACCACTCGGCCACCCCTGCGAGCACCCGGACCGGGGTGTGCGGATCGGCGAAGTTTGCGGTTCCGACCTGCACGGCGCTGGCTCCGGCGAGGATCAGTTCAACCGCGTCCCACCCCGTGGACACTCCCCCGACGCCAACGATTCCCAGGTCAGGAAGGGCGGCGTGCACGTCGAACACGGTTCGCACGGCCACCGGATGGACCGGGCCGCCGCTATAGCCGCCTCCCCCCACACCGAGCGCCGGTGTGCGAGAAGCGGGATCGATGACCATCCCGAGCAGGGTGTTGATCAGCGTGACGGCTTCGGCCCCGGCGTGCTGAACGGCTGCCGCAACCTCGACGACGCGATCGGTGTTGGCACTGAGTTTTGCCCATCGAGCCCGCCCGCACGCCGACGTCGCCTCGATCACGGCCGCCGACAGGTCGGGGTCGTGGGCAAAGATTCCCCGGCGTCCCTCCAGGTTGGGGCACGAAAGGTTGACCTCGACCGCCACCACGTTGGCCGGCGCCTCGGCCAGTAGTTCGGCCACGCGGCGGTACTCGTCGACGGTGCGCCCCCAGATACTGACCACCACGCGGGCCCCGATCGCCGTCAGTGTCGGAAGCTCATCTGCGAGCCAGGCAAGCACGCCTGGCCCTTGCAATCCGACCGCGTTGATCATCCCGACTCCGGCCGGATGAACGCGAGGGGGCGGGTTGCCTTCCCACTCGAACGCGGCGAGTGACTTGACCACATGCGCGCCAATCTCGCCGAGGTCGAAGAAGGAGTGGAACTCCGCGCCGTGTCCCGCAGTCCCCGACGCGGTCATCACCGGGTTGGGCAGAGCGACCGACCCGACGCGCGTACGAAGGTCGGCGGTCATCAACCGCTCGTCTCACTAGCGTTTGACGGCTGCGGCCCCGCATGGGGGCGCCAGTCGTCAAACGTCGGGTGAATGGAGGGTGGAGTGGCGACGAGTGTGCCGGCAACGGGGCGTCCGGGAGCCGTCACGCGTGATACTCCTGGAGGGACCGCACGGAAAGTGCATGGCCGACATGTTCTGCCATCCCCTGCACGGCGGCCAATGCGGCCTCGACCGTGGTGACCGAGCTGACTCGGTGTGTGATCGCAGCCTTGCGGATCTGTTCGCCGTCGCTTCGGGCGCCGCCACCTTGGCCTTGCGGGGTGTTGACGACGAACGCGATGTCGCCGCCGGCGATCAGGTTCACGGCGTTGATGCCGTGGCCGTCCGAGATCTTTCCGACGACCGCGTCGACGCTGACCCCGAAGCTCGCCAGGTAGTCGGCAGTTCCCGTTGTCGCAGCGATGCCGAGTCCGAGAGCGCGCAGGCGACGGGCCACGACGATCCCGGCGGGCTTGTCGCCGTCGGCGAGCGACAAGAAGACCGTGCCCTCCGTCGGCAACACCGTGCCGGCAGCGAGTTCGGCCTTGTAGAACGCGAGGCCGAACGTCGCGTCGATCCCCATCACCTCACCGGTCGAGCGCATCTCCGGACCGAGGGCGGGATCGACCTCGGGGAACCGATTGAACGGCAGCACGGCCTCCTTGATCGAGACGTGTCCGTTGGTCGATGGAGGCTGCAGGAGACCTTCGTCGCGCAGTTCCGCGAGGGTGGCGCCCAGCATCACCCGGCTGGCCACCTTGGCCAGCGGGACACCGGTCGCCTTGGCCACGAACGGCACGGTGCGGCTGGCCCGGGGGTTGGCCTCGATCACGTACACCGTCGTGCCGAGCACCGCGTACTGCACGTTGATCAGGCCGCGCACGTCGAGCGCCTTGGCGATCGAACTCGTGTACGACTCGATGACTTCGACGACCCATGATGGAAGGGTCTGCGGCGGAATGGCGCAGGCGGAGTCCCCGCTGTGCACTCCAGCCTCTTCGACGTGCTCCATGACGCCACCGATCAGGACCTCACCGGTGTGGTCGCGGATGGCGTCGACATCGACTTCGGTCGCGTCCTCGAGGAACCGATCGATCAACACCGGTCGCTCGGCGGACAGACCACCCTCTCGCCCCAGCGAGCCGAACCCGGCGAGCTCGGCCATCGCCCGGGCCAGGTGCGCGGTGTCGTGCACGATCTGCATGGCCCGTCCACCGAGGACGTAGCTCGGCCGGACGAGCACGGGAAAGCCGATCCCCTCGGCGATGCCGAGGGCCTGCTCCAGGTTGGCCGCGGTGCCACCGGGGGGCTGCGGAATCCGCAGCTCGTGGCACAGCGTGCTCCACTTCTGTCGATCCTCGGCAAGGTCGATCGACGCCGGCGACGTGCCGGCGATCAACTCCTGCGGCAACACGCCGGACAGCTTCAGCGGCGTCTGGCCCCCGAGCGACACGATCACCCGCGGCGGCGTTCCGCCACTGGCCGCCGTCTCGGCGGCGATCACGTTGAGCACGTCTTCGCGAGTCAGACGGCTCGAAGTAGAGGCGATCACTCGTGTCGTAGTCGGTACTGACGGTCTCGGGGTTGCAGTTGATCATCACCGTCTCGTACCCCGCTTCGCGCAGCGCAAAGGAGGCATGCACGCAGCAGTAGTCGAACTCGATGCCCTTGACCGATGCGGTTGGGCCCGCTGCCCAGGATCACGACCCGCGGCCGATCGGAGGCGCGGACCTCGTTCTCGTCCTCGTACGTCGAGTAGTGGTACGGCGTCTCGGCCGCGAACTCGGCTGCGCAGGTGTCGACCGTCTTGTAGGTCGGGATCACGCCGGCTGCCTCGCGCACTGCCCGCACGCTGAGCTCGTCGGTCCCCCACAGATGGGCGAGTTGGCCGTCGCTGAACCCCATCTGCTTGGCGCGGCGCCACCGCCGGGGCGACAGCTCGGCGTGGTCGAGACCGGCGAGCGCGTTTCGCTCCTCGACGATCTGCAACATCTGGTCGAGGAACCACGGATCGATCCGGCATGCGTCGTAAATGGTCTCGATCGCGATGCTGCGGCGCAGCAGCTCACCGACCTGGAAGATCCGGTCGGGTGTCGGAATGGCGATCATCGACAGCAGTTCTTTGTCGCTGAGCTCGGCCAACTCGGCCTCGGCCGGGTCGCAACCGAGACCCAGCCGACCCTGCTCCAGCGAGCGAAGACCCTTCTGCAGGCTCTCGGTGAACGTGCGACCGATTGCCATCACCTCGCCGACCGACTGCATCTGCGTACCGAGGATCCCCGATGAGCCGGGCAGCTTCTCGAACGCCCACCGCGGGATCTTCGTGACCACGTAGTCGATGCTCGGCTCGAAGCTGGCCGGCGTGGCCTTGGTGATGTCGTTGGAGATCTCGTCGAGCGTGTACCCGACCGCCAACTTGGCCGCGATCTTGGCGATCGGGAAGCCCGTCGCCTTCGAGGCCAGCGCCGACGAGCGAGATACCCGGGGGTTCATCTCGATCACGACCTGCTCGCCCGTCTCCGGGTTCACGGCGAACTGCACGTTGCTGCCGCCGGTCTCGACGCCGACCCGACGAATGCACGCAAACGCCGCATCACGCATCTGCTGGTACTCGACGTCGCTCAGCGTTTGCGCCGGAGCGACCGTGATGGAGTCGCCGGTGTGCACACCCATCGGATCGACGTTCTCGATGGAGCAGATGATCACGCAGTTGTCGGCGCCGTCGCGCATGACCTCGAGCTCGTACTCCTTCCAGCCGGCAATGCTCTTCTCGATCAGAATCTCGCTGATCGGGACTGGCTGCCAGGCCTTCTGTGGCCCGCACTTCGAACTCGGCGGCGGTGGACGCGATTCCGGTGCCACGTCCGCCGAGGATGTACGCAGGGCGGATGATGATCGGGAGCCCGATGCGCCCGACGACGTCTCGCGCCTCGTCGAGGGTATGAGCGATGCCGCTGACGGGGACGGCGAGCCCGATCTCGATCATCGCCTGCTTGAACCGGTCACGATCCTCTGCCGTGGCGATCGCCTCCGCGTTGGCACCGATCATCTCGGGCTTGCCCGGCACGCCGATGATCCCACGTTCGTAGAGCGCCATCGCCGTGTTGAGACCGGTCTGGCCGCCGAGCGTCGGCAATACGGCGTCGGGCCGCTCGCGTTCGATGATCTTGGCAACGACGTCGGGCGTGATCGGCTCGATGTACGTCGCGTCGGCGAAATCAGGATCGGTCATGATCGTCGCCGGGTTCGAGTTGACGAGGATGACCCGGTAGCCCTCCTCGCGCAGCACGCGGCACGCCTGCGTGCCCGAGTAGTCGAACTCGCAGGCCTGACCGATGACGATGGGACCGGAGCCGATGATCAGGATCGAATGGATGTCGGTGCGCTTGGGCATCAGGACCTCGCGTCCATCAGCTCGGCGAACATGTCGAACAGGTACCTCGAGTCGTGCGGGCCGGGCCCGGCTTCGGGGTGGTACTGCACGCTGAATGCCGGCGCCCCCAGCACCCGCATGCCCTCGTTGGTCTGATCGTTGAGGTTGAGATGCGTCACCTCGACCTTGCCGTCGAGGCTCGCCGTATCGACGCAGAAGTTGTGGTTCTGGCTGGTGATCTCGATGTGGCCCGACGCTTCGTGTCGCACCGGATGGTTGCCGCCATGATGACCGAACGGCAGTTTGAACGTCTCTCCGCCGAGCGCCCGGCTGAGGAGTTGATGACCGAGGCAGATGCCGAAGATCGGCACCTCCCCGAGCAGTTCGGCGATCGTGTCGACCGCATACCCGACCATCGCCGGATCGCCAGGACCGTTCGACAGGAACACGCCATCGGGTTTGCGGGCCAGCACCTCGGCCGAGGTCGTGGACGCCGGGACGACATCGACGACGCCGAGCCCGGCGAGGTGGCGCACCATCGTGCGTTTGATGCCGAAGTCGAATGCGACGATTCGGCGACCTCCATCGACCGCGTTGCCTGCGCTGTACGGCGCGGTACACGTCACGTCGGCAACAAGGTCGATGCCGTCCGTGCCGGGCTCGTCGTTCGCCGCGGCACGAAGCGACGCTTCGTGCGCAGTCCCGAAGGCGCCGGACATCGCGCCGGTTTCGCGCAGGATGCGAGTGAGGCGGCGCGTGTCGATCCCGCCGATCGCGCTGACACCGTGATGTCGCAACATCGCATCGAGCGATTGCTCCGCCCGATGGTTGCTGTGGCGCCGGGCCATCTCGCGGACGATCACGCCACGGCAGAACGGCCGCTCGGACTCGAGATCGGCGTCGTTGGTCCCGTAGTTGCCGATGTGCGGATACGTGAAGGTGATGATCTGTCCGGCGTACGACGGGTCGGTGATGACCTCCTGATATCCGCTCATCACGGTGTTGAAGACCACTTCGCCGCTGGCGATGCCGTCGGGCGGGTCGGCGCCGAAGAGCTCGCCTTCGAAGACGCTGCCATCGGCCAGGACCAGAGCCGCCTCCCGGATCACTGGCACACCATCATTGACGGGAACATCGGCCTCGATGGGAACAGACGCTGCATATTCATGCAGTCTAATGCATGACTATGGGGGGATCGGAACTCGGTGACCGGATCTGGGCACCACGGCCCGTTCACAGCACCAGGGCGGGCGCGCAGACTGGCGCCCAGATCGATGAACCACACGATTTGCTCCTCCCGTATGGGCCTCACGGGACCCATTTCACGGCAGGGCGAGACTAGCAGGAGGCCGGCGCCCGCCACAGGAACCGCTGGCGGACATCTGCTCGAAAGCGGTGGTACCTTGCCCGGATGCCAGATCTTCGCGGCACGGTGGTGCTGGCGACCTACAACAGCGGCGCCTCGGTCGGTCCGGTGCTGGCGGAGCTCGAGGAGGCTGCGTCGGTCCTGCGCCGCTCGGGCATCGAGATCGACGTCTTGCTGGTCGACGACTCCAGTCCCGACAACACTGCGGCGATCGCCGCCGATGAGGCCGCCAGGCTCGGAATCAAGCTCGATGTGCTCACCGGCGCCAACCTCGGCCTGGGCGGCTCGCAGCTGGCGGGCTTCGGATACCTGCTCCGCCAGGGCGGACGCGACTTCTTCGCCACGCTCGACCCCGACGGCCACCACGACGCACGGCAGCTCGTCGACCTCGTACGTACATTCGTGGCCCGACGCAGTGGGGTCACGATCGGTTCACGATGGGTACGGGGTGGCTCCTCCCCCGGTACGTCTGCATTGCGCTCGGTCATCAGCCGGACCGCAAACGTCCTGGCGCGGCGCATCATCGGATTGAAGGGCGTGCACGACGCGACGACATCGTTTCGGATCATCCGTCCCGATGTCGCCCAGTTGTGGATCGACCGCGAGGTCCCCGCCGATGGGTACGGCTACTTCACGACGTCGGTCGCCGTGGCGCAGGCCGCCGGGTTCTCCGTCACGGAGTGCCCGATCACGTTCCGACCCCGTTACGCCGGCGTTCGCTCGCTCTCGTTCTCCGACGTGATCGCGTTCTGGCGCAGTCTGCACGCGACCACGCGTGCTGGTTGCCGATGTGCGCAGCGAAGGCCGTCGCGATCAGGCCACCTGGGCGGCTCGATCACCGCGCATGCAAGCCCAGCCGGCATCGTCGAACTCGCAGTTCGGCGCCGCAGAGGAGCTGGAGAACCTCGCCCAGGCCAACCGGTTCTTCGGATGGATCGCTGACGAGCTCGCACCTCACCTCGGTCAACGGATCCTCGAAGTCGGCGCCGGAATCGGCACGATCGCGACCAAACTCGCAGAGCGGAAGCCCGCCAGCGAAATCACCGCAATCGAACCGGCCGAGAACCTCTTCGAAGAACTGCTGCAGAAGGCATCGCGACTTCGCAACGTGACGGCCCTGCAACTCACGTCGCAGGAACTGGCACGCACCCGGCCGCAGCAGTTCGACTCGATCATCTACATCAACGTGCTCGAGCACATTCTCGACGATGCCGCGGAGATGAACACGGCGTTCGACCTCGTGGCACCTGGCGGGTCGCTCGGGGTGTTCGTTCCGGCGATGCCACGGCTGTACGGCAGCCTCGACTTCAAGTCGGGGCACCATCGCCGGTACGACAAGTCACTGCTGCGCCAGGCGGTCGCCGGCGCCGGGTTCGAGATCGTCGAGGTTCGCTATCTCGAAGTCGCCGGCATCGTGCCGTACTGGCTGATGTACCGCCTGCTGAACCGGCAATCACTCAGCGCTCCGTCCTCGGCCGTCTTCGACCGCGCTGTCGTGCCGGTGAGCAAGCTGATCCAGCGACTGGTGCCCAACCCGCCGTTCGGCAAGAACCTCTTGCTGATCGCCCGCAGGCGCTAGCTCGCCGTCTTGCGTTTGGCGACCAGCACGTCGTCGGCATCGAACAGCACTTCGTAGGGGCCGTCTGGCGCGATCAGGCTGGCAACCAACGCTTGCTGCGCCGGGCCGACCTGCGTTCGATCGAGCACGATGTAGTCGATGGTCGACGGATCCGGCAATCGATATCCGTCATCGTTGCCCCAGTAGGACGGAACCCACGGGTTGGGCCAGTCGTAGATCTGCGCCCGATGGGAGAGGTGCGGCAACAAGGTGTAGGTGGCCGCCACAGAGGCATCAGCCGGCACCAACTTCAAGGCCTCACGCATCGACGCGTGACGCGGAGTCGGCCGTGCCCACACGTTGTACGAATCGCCGACCGGTGACGGCGACCAGGCGACGTTGGTCATGTACGCGCAGCCGAGCAGCCAGATGGGCAGCACGATGTGCATCACCTTGAAGCGCCACAACACCCGACCGCCTTCGATCGCCGCGATCATCAACGGTGCGATCATCATCGCCGTGTATTGGTAGTGGATGCTTCTGGCGTACGGGCTGAGGCCGATCACGCTGGCCAACATCTGCGGGGCTGCCATCAGCAGCGCCAGGGGAGCCGCCAGTGGCAACCCACCGAGCGGCAGGGCCAGATCGCGATAGAAGCGCAGCCGATCGGGCTGAGTCGCGTCTCCGATCACACGGTTCGGATGTCGCACTATGGCCTCGATGATCGCCGGGACGTCTTTGCCGTAGTTGCTGTAGAAGTACTGGATGTAGAACGGCTGCTTGCCCTGGTTGAAGTGTGGGATCACGAACTTGGTGGCGATCACATACCATCCGACTCCCAGGCCCAGCGTCCACAGCGCCATCACCCGGTCACGGTGGTCACCTTTGCCTGGCCGGTACATGAACGCCAAGATCAGTCCGAGCATGATCACGACCAGGGCCGCGTCTTCGCGGATCGACAGAGCGATCAGCAGTGCGACGAACATGCCGCGCCAACGGCGATGGCTGGCGAACCACCACGCATAGAGCAGCGGCGCGATCACCAGAGCCTCCGGGTGGAAGTTGGCCCAGCTGATCCATTGGATCGGCGCGTACATCAGATAGACGACCGCGAACAGCAGCCCCATCCACGGTTTGGCGAACCGGTCCCTTGCGATCAGGTAGATCGGAAACGCGGCGGCGGCCAACCCCACGGCCTGCGCCACGTAGAGGAACGAGGGTCCCGCACCGAGCCAGTAGAACGGGACGAAGACGACGACGATCAGGTTGAGGTGGTGTCCCCAGAACTCCATGCCACGAACGGTCATGAAGCTCTGCCCGCCGCGCGACACCAGCCAGAAGCCCTGGTCATAGATGCCCATGTCGTACGACCACGTGCCGAAGTTGTCGTGGTGCTGCACGCCCAGCTTGCCGAACACGAGAGCGAACAGGGCCGCGCCCGCGGCAGTGAACCACGCAGCTGGATGGATGGTCGAGAACCGCTCGACCCATCGCTCGAGACGGCTCACGGTGATCTCGTCGGTGGGGTCGTCGACCGGCTCCACGCTGGAGGCGACGTCATCCTCGGCGATCACGTCGCGATGATAGGTGTCAGATCGGTGCGGATCTCAGGCAGTGGGGCGCAGCACCGGCACCAGCGACGAGAGGACGCCGTTGACGAAGCGACCCGAGTCGTCGGTGGAGAAGCGCTTGGCCAACTCGACGGCCTCGTTGAGGACCACCGCCACCGGTACGTCACGGCGGCCGAGCAGCTCGAACCCGGCGATTCGCAGGACCGTCCGGTCGATCGTCGGCATGCGCGCCAGCGTCCAGCCCTTGGCGTACGTGGTGATCGCATCATCGAGCCGGGTCTGGTTCTGCTCGACGCCCTCGACCAGCATCGTGGTCAGCTCGTCGGCCTCCGAGATCTGTGCAGCCAGCACCTCACTCGCCGAGATGCCCTTCGAATCCGCCTCGTACAACAACATCATCGCCCGTTCGCGCGAGTCCGAACGTTCGTCGTCAGCGGGGCGAACCCTGCGTCGTGTCACCTCAAACTCGGGTGATGTAGTCGCCGCTGCGAGTGTCGACCTTGACCCGGTCGCCCGGGTTGATGAACAGCGGAACCTGCAGCACCAGCCCGGTCTCGAGCGTTGCCGGCTTGCGAGCGCCCGACACACGGTCGCCCTGCATGCCTGGCTCGGTGTCGGCGATGACCAGCTCGACCGACGCCGGAATCTCGACCGAGACGATCTCGCCTTGGTAGAACGCGATGATCGCGACAGCCTGCTCGACCATGTAGTTGGCGGCATCGCCGAGTGCCACGGGGTCGACTTGGATCTGGTCGTAGTTGTCGGTGTCCATGAAGACGTACTCGTCTCCGTCGCGGTACAGGAACTGCATGTCCTTCTTCTCGAGCAGCGCCTGCTCGCACGCGCACCCCGGCATTGAAGGTGCGGTCGAACACGTTGCCCGTCTTGACGTTGCGGAGCTTGGTGCGCACGAAGGCGCCACCTTTGCCAGGCTTGACGTGCTGGAACTCGACCACCTGGAACAACCCGTTGTCGAGCTCCAGGGTGATTCCGTTCTTCAGGTCGTTGGTGGTGATGGCGGGCACGGTGAATCCTTCGGCGATGCAGTCAGTACGCGGCATCCATTCTCGGTCACGACGACCAGGTCTTCGACACGGATACCGCCGAAGCCTTCACGATAGACCCCCGGCTCCACGGTCACTACGTCCCCGACCTGCAATTTCAGGTCACCGGTGCTGTTGATGAACGGGTCTTCGTGGATCACCAGTCCGACGCCGTGACCCGTGCCGTGACTGAACCAGTCGGCGTAGCCCGACTCGGCGATCGAATCGCGGCACACGGCATCGAGCTCCGACGTGCTGAGCCCGGCCTCGACAGCGGCGACGCCGGCTCGCTGCGCGGCAAGCACGACCTCGTACAACTCCTGCTGTTGCGATGGTGGGCTCGCCGACGAAGAACGTGCGCGTCATGTCGCTGTGATAGCCGTCGTACAGCGCGCCGACATCGATGATGACGGTGTGGCCCGCTTCGATCACGGTGTCGGTCGGGCGATGATGCGGGCGGGCTGCGTTGATCGGACCGGCGGCAACGATCGTCTCGTAACTCGGCCCGTCTGCCCCGAGCTCGCGCATGCGGATCTCCAACTGATTCCGCACCTCCGCCTCGGTCCGCCCGAGCAGCCCGCCGGTCTCGTGCAATTCGGCCAGTGCCGAGTCCGCGATCCGGCACGCCTCGGCCATCCGGGCGATCTCGCCGGCATCCTTGCGCCGCCGCTCGGCTTCGACCACCCCGCCGACAGGCACCAGCGCCGGCTCGAACAGACGCCTCGTACCGCTGGAACTGCTCGTACGTCACGTGGGCCGCCTCGAATCCCAACGAGGCGAAGGGGCCAACTTCGGCTGCAAGCGCATCGAGCAGAGCGGCACCCGACAGACCGACGAGCACCCGACCATCGACACCGGCCGCCGCCATCTGCGCGGCGGCTTGGTCGCCGTACCGCCCATCGGTGACCAGCACCAGGTCATCGGGGGTGATCAGCACCCAACCGTTGGAGCCCGTGAAGCCGGTCAACCAGCGGATGTTCGTCAGGCTGCTGATGAGCAGCGCGTCGGCCTGGGCAAAGCGATCGCGGACGCGGGCGCAGCGACCGGCGACCTCGAGCGGTGGCATCACGATGCGCTCAGCTTGGCGGCGACGGCCTCGACCGCGAGTCGATAGCCGTGGATCCCGAACCCCATGATCGATCCGGTCGACACCGGTGCGATCACGCTGGTGTGTCGCCATGGCTCACGGGCATTCGGGTTGGAGATGTGCACCTCGACGATCGGCCCGTCGAACGCGGCGAGTGCATCGTGGATGCTCCATGCATAGTGGGTGAAGGCGCCGGGATTGATGATGATCGCAGCAGCACTCCCCCGCGCTGCGTGAATGGCATCGACCAGCGCACCCTCGTGGTTCGTCTGGAACGCTGACACCTCATGGCCGAACTCACGGGCGACGTCCGTGGTGAACGTCGACGTAGTCGTCGAGCGTTGCGGTGCCGTAGATGTGCGGCTCGCGCTGGCCGAGGAGGTTGAGGTTCGGACCATGTAGAAGGGTGATCAGGGCCACGGCTCTATCGTGCCATGCTCTCGGCGAATTGGCGGCGATGGATTCGGTACAGCACGTGGCGACGATCCAACCAGTCGGGCAACAACGGATGGTCGAAGTCGTCGTCGGGATCGCGGGTCATCCCGATCTTCTCCATGACCCGTTGCGACTTGAGGTTCGTCTGGGTCGCGAAGCTGACGATCTCGTCGTCGGGAATGATCCACGTTGCTCGAAGCCCCAGGCCAGCGCGGCGCGCGCCGCCTCCGGTGCAAACCCCTGGCCCCAATGCTGCTTGCCGAGTCGCCAACCGACCTCGACGCACGGCGTGAACGACGCCTCCCAAGCGGGAGCAGCGAGCCCCACGAACCCGATGAACTCGGTCGTGTCGAGACGCTCGACCGCCCACAGCCCGAAGCCTTGATCTGTCCAGCGAGCGATCATCCGATCGATCATCTCGTCGCTCTGCTGGGCGGTCAGGGTCGACGGAAAGTGCTGCATCACGTCGAGGTCGCCGTTCAATGCGGCGTAGGGGATGCGGTCGCCATCGCGCCACTCGCGCATCAGCAATCGGGCGGTCGTCAGGCGCGGAGTCGTCACGATGCCGCCATCGAGCGGAGCGCCTCGTTGGCCGCCTCGACCGGCACACCCGTGACGACTTCGACGCCGTCGAGGTCCGTCGAGCACGAACGTCAGCCCGCCACCGAGTGCCTTCTTGTCGCGCCCCATCAACTCGATCAGGTGTCTGTGGGTCGACGCCGTGCGGCAGCGTCGGGTCGAGCTCGTAGCTCCTTGCCACGACGTCGTAGTGCTGTTCGACCCGACGGTCGTCGATGCGGCCGAGACATCGAGCGAGATGCGCGGCATAGATCAAGCCGACGGCGACCGCCTCACCATGGGCAAGCGCATAGTGCGTCTCGATCTCCAGCGCATGCGCCAGCGTGTGGCCGTAGTTCAGCAACGCTCGCCGGCCCGACTCCCGCTCGTCGCCGGCCACCACCTCTGCTTTGATCTCGACACAGCGGGCGATCCGCTCGACCTCGTCCATCGCCAGCAGGTCGTCGCCGGTCAAGAAGTGGTACTTGGCCATCTCGCCACGCCCACATCGCAATTCCCGTGGCGGCAGCGTGGCGAGGGCATCGAGGTCGCAGACCACGCCCGCCGGCTGCCAGTAGGCGCCGATCAGGTTCTTGCCCCCAACTCCATCGACCAGAGCGAGATTCACGCCGGTCTTTCCACCGATCGCCGCGTCGACCATCCCCACCAGCGTCGTGGAGACGTGCACGACCGCCACCCCGCGATGCCAAGACGCCGCAGCGAACCCGGCAACGTCGGTGACCAATCCGCCGCCGACACCGATCACGACGTCGTTGCGCGTCAGGCCGAACGCCGCGAACCCTCTGCACAGCGCCTCGATGGTGTGCGAGGGACTTGTGGGACTCGCCCTGGCCGATCGTGAACACCTCGGTCGGCACGCCGGGATCGACGTCGAGCGGAATGCCCGGCTGGGTGACGATCGCCGCCCGCCGCGCGGTCGACGGGAGCAGCCCCGCCAGTTCGCGGCGCGCCCCGTGCCCGACCAGCACGTCGTAGCTGCGCTCGCCGAGTGGCACGCGAACGGTGATCACCGCAGCACCGCCTCGGCCACGTCGGCCGGCGTTCGATGGTCGACGAGCACGATGGCGTCGGCGACTTCGCGGTACAACGTCTCGCGCTCGGCATGCATGCGCTGCAACGTACCGGCCGGATCATCGTCGAGCAGTGGACGGTGGCCGCCCGACGTGACCCGATCGACGAGGAGCGCCGGCGATGCGCACAGCCACACGACCTTCGAGTTGGCCTGCTTCAACGCCGCTCGGTTCTCTGCTCGCAGCACCACACCACCCGCGGCAGCGATCACGGCGGGCTCGAGGGTCGGCCAGCGCGTCGAGCAGCGCGGCCGATTCGAATCTCGCGGAACGCTTCCTCGCCATCAGTCGCGAAGATCTCGCGAACCGTCCGGCCCGTTGCGGCTTCGATCACGGCGTCACTGTCGATCACATGCCTCCCCAGGCGATCGGCGACGATGCGTGCGACGGTGGTCTTGCCGGAGCCCATCAACCCGACCAGGACCAGATGCTGATCCGCTGCGATTCCCACAGCGGCTAGCCGAGCGAGCTGCGGAAGGATTCGGCGTTGCGCACGAACTCGGCCAGCGAATCGCCGCCGAACTTGCGCTGCGCCTCGGCGGCGACGACGAGCGCGACCATTGTCTCGGCAACGACCCCCATCGCCGGGACCGCAGTGACATCGGTGCGCTCCTTGAAGCTGACCGTTGACTCCTTGGTCACGACGTCGACCGTCTTCAGCGTCGGTTGGTTGAGGGTGGCCAAGGGCTTCATCGCGGCCCGCACGACGAGCAGTTCACCGGTCGTCATGCCACCTTCGGTACCACCGGCCAGGGTGGTCTCCCGCCGGTACTCGCCGGTTGCGTCGTCCCACACGATGGCGTCGTGTGCGGCGCTGCCGCGGCGCCCGGCGCCCTCGAAACCGTCACCGATCTCGACCCCCTTCACCGCCTGGATGCTCATCACCGCTTGGGCCAGCGCGGCGTCGATCTTGCGGTCCCAATGCACGTGGCTGCCGAGCCCGATCGGGATGCCGTATCCCAACACCTCGACGACGCCGCCCAGCGAGTCGCCATCCTTGGCTGCAGCCTTGACCTCGTCGATCATGGCGGCCTCGGCCGCGGCATCGAAGCAGCGCACCGGCGACTCGTCGACCCGGGCGAGATCGGCAATCGTCGGCCGTTCGACCGCCTTCGAGCGCACCGCTCCCATCTGGATCACGTGCGACAGGATCGACACCCCCAGCTCGGACAACAGCTTCTTCACGACGGCGCCGGCCGCGACCCGTGCAGCCGTCTCGCGGGCACTGGCACGCTCCAGCACATCGCGTGCATCGGTGAAGCCGTACTTCTGCATGCCGACGAGATCCGCGTGACCGGGCCGCACCTGGGTGAGGGGGTTCTTCGTCGACGCCGGGTGCCGCAGACATCTCCTCGTGCCACTTGTCGCTGCGGAACCACTCGCTGTTCTTGATCTCGATGGCGACCGGCGAGCCGAGCGTGCGCCCGTGGCGAACGCCGCCCAGCAACGTCAACTCGTCCTGCTCGAACTTCTGGCGGGGGCCGCGGCCGTAGCCGAGCCGGCGCCTGGCCATCTCCTCCTGGATCTCCTCGACGGTGATCGACAACCCCGGCGGGCAGTCCCTCGACGATCACGACCAGGGCCTGGCCATGCGACTCGCCGGCGGTGAGGTATCGAAGCATCAGGTCAAGGCTACTGGCCCCGCGATGCCAACTCCCGCTCTGCCGCGGCCCACATCACCGCTGGATCGACGTGCGCACCGGTCCACAGTCGCTGCTGCACGACGGCCTGGTGAACCAGCATTCCGAGTCCCTCGACCGTGCGGGCGCCGGCGCTGTTCGGCGGCAAGCAGGAACGCCGTGCAGCGCGGGTGGTAGACGATGTCGGCGACGACCTGGCCCGGGTGCAACAGGCCGGCATCGCACGGAAGCTCTGTCGAACCCATGCCGACCGACGTCGCATTGACCACGATGTCGCACTCGCGCGAGCTG
Source organism: Ilumatobacteraceae bacterium (assembly GCA_963805445.1). Lineage (GTDB taxonomy): Bacteria > Actinomycetota > Acidimicrobiia > Acidimicrobiales > Ilumatobacteraceae > JAENVT01. Next base: position 49,347 of record CAWDUI010000008.1, read on the forward strand.
TCCCGACGTCACCAACCGACGCGACCGCACCTGCCAGTGCGGCCGCAGCGATCGCCCGCTCGAGTCGACCGGTTGACGACCGTGATGCGCGATGCCCCGGCAGCGGGCGACGGCGTCGATGATCGCTCGAGCGGCGCCACCGCCACCGATCACGCCGACGTGGCTTGCGATGATCTCGACACCTTGCGCCGCCAACGAAGCCACGAATCCGGCGCCGTCGGTGCTGTAGCCCTTGAGGCGGCCGTCGTCGAGCACCACGACCGTGTTGACACTGCGCAGTGCGGCCGCTGCCGGGTCCAGCTCGTCGACGAGCGCGGCCACGGCCTCCTTGTGCGGCATCGTGACCGAGAGTCCACCGAGGCCGAACACGCGCATTGCATCGAGCGCCGCATCCGCGCAACCTGGCGCGACATCGAACGCGGTGTAGACCCAGTCGACCCCAGTTGCGGCGAAGCCTGCGTTGTGCAGGGCCGGCGACAGGCTGTGACGAGACCGGGCTGCCGATGAGGGCGGCGAGGCGCGTGCTTGCCGAGATCACCCCAGCAACCCGAGGTCGCGGGCGTGCTGCACGTTGGCGTCGTGCTGTTCGATCGTGGCCGAGAATGCATGTCGACCGTCTTCGTCGGCGACCACGTAGAACAGGTAGTGGCAGTCGGTCGGGTCGGGCAGGGCTTGGCAGATCGGGTCGCCTTGCGACGGGTCCGGTGCGGGATTGACGACCGCTTGGATCGACGCTCGACCGGGGTTGGCGATCGGGGTCGGAGGCAGACCGGTGTGCATGTAGGTGTTGTACGGCGTATCGACCTGGCTCAGGGCGGTGGGTGAGGCGTCGGCGGGTTGTCCGTACAGCAACGTCGCGTCGATCTGCAACGGCATGCCGAGCGCCAGGCGATTGAGGATGACCCGAGCGATCTTCGGACGGTCTTCGTCGATCTTGGCTTCCTTCTCGATCATCGAGGCGATGATCAGGACCTGGTACGCCGACAGCTGTTCGGGGTAGGCCTTGGCGACCACGTCCTCCTGACGAAGGACGAGGTCCATCAGATCGGCCATGCGCTGGGCGACATGGGCCGGCGTCTCGTCGGCCGAGACCTGGTAGGTGTCGGGGAAGAGCAAGCCCTCCATCGACGTCAGACCCTCCGGCTGGCCGGGCACGGTCGAGCGAACCGAGCCGTCGGTGACCGCGGTCATGAACGCCAACGGATCGGTTCGGGGCAGCTTGGCCGACAGCCGATCACTCATCTTCTGCAGCGTGAAACCCTCCGGGAAGGTGACCTTCGTGTAGGTCAGCGAGGGCGGTGTGCGGAGTACCCGCATCACGTTGCCGAGGTGGTCGCGTGGCCGGATCTCGTAGTCGCCGGGCGTCAGCGTCAGCCCGCCGTTGTGGTCGACGTAGTAGCGGAACACTCGGGCATTGGTGATGAGCCCGCGGTCCTGCAAGCGCTCGGAGACCGTTTCGACCGTGTCGGTCGGCAGTACTTTGAACACCTCGACGGCGCCCGGATCACCCGACGGATTGACCTGGCGGAGGTACCACAGCCCGACGCATCCGGCAACGATCAGACCGACGACCGCCGCCATCCCGGCCAAGTACACGAGGTACTTGATCGAGCGATGCTGGCGGCGCGGGCGTTCGATCACCAGCGCATCCGTGACGTCGGGATCGTCCCATGGATCGTGCTTCCACTCGCGTTCTTCGAGCGTGGTTGGGCGCCTGCCGATCACGCCGACCCGCCCGCATCCAGCCAGTTCTGCAGCATGACTGCCGCAGCGATCTTGTCGACGATTCGCCGCCGCGCCTGGGCGCGCATCTTGGCCTCGATCATCGCCTGATCGGCGGTCACCGTGGTGCGTCGCTCGTCGAAGGTCACAACCGGCACGTGCACAACGGTAGCCAGCGCCGCTGCCTCATCGATGGCAGCCTTGGCCGCGGGACCTTCCGAGCCGTTCATGTTCAGCGGCAGGCCGACCACGACGACATCGGCTTCTTCCTCCAGCACGAGCTTGGCGATCGCCTCGTGATCGCGACGCGTGCTGCCACTTCGGTGCAGCACCTGCAATGGCGTCGCGATGGTGCCCGTGCGATCCCCGATGGCCACCCCGATGCGCTTCGACCCCAGATCGAGCCCGAGAGCACGGATCGCCGGACGGGTCACTGCGCGGCCGCCTCCGCAGCGATCCGCAATGCCTCGTCGAGACCCTCGGGGTTCTTGCCACCCGCTGTGGCGATGTCGCCCTTGCCGCCGCCGCCGCCACCGACCGCTTTGGCGGCGTCCTTGATCAGGTCTCCGGCGACCTTTCCGGATTCTGGCGTCACGGCCGCCACCAGTGAGACGCCGCCCGTGTCGGTCACGCCTCCGAGCACCACGGTGTGCACGCCGGGTTGCTGGCGAACGGCAATGGACAGGTCGCGCAGATCGCCCGGGCTGATGCCGTCGACGCGGGCGACGACGACACCGCCCGATCCTGCGGCCGCCAACTCGGCGGCCCGGCCACTGGCCAGTTGCCCGCGCAACGCCTTGATCTCGTCGTGCAGCGACTTGATCTCGTCGAGCCGACGCTGCACCCCCGTGACCAGTTCCTCTGCATTCGAGCCGACGAGACGAGCCGCATCACCGAGCAACTTCTCGTCGCGCTGCAGCAGGCGCACCGAGTTCTCCCCGGTGACCGCTTCGATGCGGCGCAGGTTGGACCCGATCGACGACTCACTGACGATCTTGATGAGGCCGATGTCGCCCGCAGCGCGAACGTGCGTGCCCCCGCACAGCTCGATCGAATTGCCGACCTCGAGCACCCGCACGATCTCGCCGTACTTGTCACCGAAGAAGGCGATGGCTCCCAGCGAGGTGGCTTCGTCCTTCGTGGTCTCGAAGGCGCGCGCCGGAGCGTTGGCGAGGGTCTCGGCGTTGGCGATCCGCTCGATCTCGGCGATCTCGGCGTCGGTGACGGCGTCGTAGTGACTGAAGTCGAAACGAAGCCGTTCGGGAGCCACCAGCGAGCCGGCCTGCTTCACGTGCTCGCCCAACACCTTGCGCAGCGCGTAGTGCAGGACGTGAGTCCCGGTGTGGTTGCGACGGATCGCGGCCCGACGATCGACATCGATCGAGGCTGTCACCGGCGCGCCCGCTACCAGTGTGCCGCTGACGATCCTCGCCGTGTGCCGGCGAAGGCCCGGCAAGGCGAACGTGGTGTCGAGCACGTCCGCCCGGCCACCATCGCCGGACGTGATGGTGCCGGTGTCGCCGACCTGGCCACCGCTCTCGGCATAGAAGGGCGTGCGATCGAGGAACAGCTCGACCGTGCCGTCGGCGTTCGGTACGACGGCCAGCAGGCGAGACTCGGTGGTGTCGTCGGTGTAGCCGAGGAACTCGGTCACGCCGAACTGCTCGACGATCTCTCGATACACGTCGAGCCGATCGTCGTCGGTTGCAGTTCCCTTGCGAGCGGCTTTGGCCCGCTGCCGCTGGGCCTGCATCTCTGTGTCGAACCCGACCGTGTCGACGGCGACGTTGCGCTCGCCGGCGATCTCCTCGGTGAGCTCGAGCGGGAACCCGTAGGTGTCGTGCAGCAAGAAGGCGGTCGATCCGGGCAACTCGGTGCGGTCGCCGCGCAACTCGTCTTCGAGGATCGACAGACCGTTCTTCAACGTCTGGCGGAAGCGCTCTTCCTCGCGAGTCAGCACGCCGACGATGAAGTCGCGGTTCTTGGAGACGTCGGGATAGGCGTTGCCCATGAGGTCGACCGCGGTGTCGACCAGCGACGGCATGACCAGCTTCTCGGTTCCCAGGAGGTACGCGTAGCGAACGGCTCGCCGGATGATCCGCCGCAGCACGTAGCCACGACCCTCGTTCGACGGGAACACGCCATCGCTGACCAGCATCGTGCTGCTGCGGGCATGCTCGGCGAGCACACGCATCGCGAACGTGTCGCGGTCTTCGTAGTCGCCGGCCGAGTAGGACTTGCCCGTGAGACTGCACGCCTGATCGATCAGCGGCAGCATCAGGTCGGTCTCCCAGACCGAGTCGACGCCCTGCAGCAGGCACAGCATTCGCTCCAGCCCGAGACCGGTGTCGATCGACGGCTTCGGCAGCAACGTGCGGCTGCCGTCGGGCGCCTGGTTGTACTGCATGAAGACCAGGTTCCAGAACTCCATGAAGCGGTCACCGAGCGGGTCGCCGAGGGGGCCACCGTCCGGACCGAATGCGGCACCGCGGTCGATGTGGATCTCGCTGCACGGCCCACACGGCCCCGTATCGCCCATCTGCCAGAAGTTGTCCTTGTCGCCGAGGCGTTGGATGCGTTCCATCGGCACGCCGACCTGCTCGTGCCAGATCGCTTCGGCTTCGTCGTCACTGTCGTGCACGGTGATCCACAGCCGGTCGCCGTCGATGCCGAACGTCTCGGTCGTCAGCTCCCAGCTCCACGGGATGATCTCGCTCTTGAAGTAGTCGCCGAAGCTGAAGTTGCCGAGCATCTCGAAGAACACGAGGTGACGCTTGGTGCGCCCCACATCGTCGAGGTCGTTGTGCTTCCCGCCGGCTCGTGCACACTTCTGGCTGCTGACCGCACGCCGGTAGGCCGGCACCTCGTCACCGACGAAGTACGGCTTGAACGGCACCATGCCGGCGACGGTGAACAGGACCGTCGGATCATGCGGGATCAAACTTGCCGACGGCACCACCGTGTGGGCGCGCGCCGGCGAAGAAATCGATGAAGGCGTCGCGCAGCTGATCGGCGGTCTGTGGTGGTGTAGCCATGGAGTCGCCAGCCTACCGAGGTAGTTTCGGCGCGTGCCCAAGCATTCCGACAGCCCTGCCGGCCCCCCACTCGACCGCCACGAATGGATCAGCTTCGAAGACGATCACGACCGGCGGACCTGGGTGTTCGACGCCACGTTCCTGCGCTCGAACTGGAGCTGCATCTACGGTGCCGGTTGCAAGGGAGTGCTCGACGAGGACGCCACGGCATTGGCGCAGGGGTGTTGCAGCCACGGTGCGCACTTCATCGACGATGACGACGTGCAGACGGTCCTCGATGCCTTGACCAGGTTGGAGCCACGGCACTGGCAGAACTACAAGAAGGGCCACAACAAGGGGGTGCTGGAGACCGAGGATGGCGCGACCAAGACCCGAGTCGTCAAGGGCGCATGCATCTTCCACAACGAGCCCGACTTCCCGGGCGGCGCCGGTTGTGCATTGCACATTGCCGCGATCGAGGCGGGCGAGCGCTACATCGATTGGAAGCCCGACGTGTGCTGGCAGTTGCCGCTGCGGCTGGAGCACCACACCGACGACAATGGCTACGTCACCTCGACCCTGCGTGAGTGGAAGCGGCGCGATTGGGGCGATGGCGGCGCCGACTTCCACTGGTGGTGCACCGAGAGCTCCGACGCGTTCATCGGCCGCGTGCCGGCCTACCAGTACCTGCGCGACGAGATCATCGAGATGGTCGGCCAAGCGGCGTACGACCAGATGGTGATCCAGCTCGAACGCCCGAAGTGGACGCCGCTGCCCCACCCCGCGGTCCGCAAGCGCTGACACGACGAAACCGTCGATCTCACTGTCGCTTGGCCGAACTGAGTTAGGCGCTGACCTTCTTGTTGGCCTTGCGGCGCTCCTCGAGCCCGAGGTGGCGCTTGCGGATGCGGATCGCCTTCGGCGTCACTTCCACCAACTCGTCCTCGACGATCCACTCGATCGCTGTTTCGAGGGTGTGGATCTTCGGACTCGGCAACTTCACGGCGTCGTCGTGGCTGTGGGTGCGGATGTTGTTCTTCTCCTTGGCACGCACGGCGTTGATCACCATCTCGTCGTCGCGGGCACACTCGCCGACGACCATGCCTTCGTAGACCTGTTCGCCGGGGTTGACGAAGAACTGCCCGCTGAGCTGGAGCTTGTCGAGGGCGTAGCCGGTGGTCTGGCCGACCCGGTCGGAGACCATGGCCCCGCCACGAGAGTCGGGCATGTCGCCGGCCCACGGCATCCAGCCCATGTGGTGCTGGTGCAGCAGCGCCGTGCCACGCGTGGTGGTCATCAGCAGCGAGCGGAACCCGATCAGCCCACGGCTCGGGCACTCGAAGGTGACGATCGTGCGGCCGGCATCGCCGGTACGCAGGTCGGTGATGCGTCCTTTGCGCGGCGCCAGTTCCTGCGTGACGGTGCCGACGTGCTCGTCGGGTACGTCGCAGACGCCGCGCTCTTGCGGCTCGAAGCGCTTGCCGTTGACTTCCTTGGTGATCACCTCCGGGCGGCTGACCTGCAGCTCGTACCCCTCGCGTCGCATCGACTCGATCAGCACTGCCAACTGCAGTTCGCCGCGGCCGGCCACCTCGATCACGTCGGGTGAGCCGGTTTCGAACAACTTGATCGAGACGTTGCCGAGCAGTTCCTTGTTCAGACGATCGACCAGGTGACGGCTGGTGACGTACTTGCCGTCACGACCGGCGAACGGAGACGTGTTGACGCCGAACGTCATGCGCAGCACCGGCTCGTCGACGACCAGCCGGGTCAAGGCGATCGGGCGTCTCCGCCGAGGCGATGGTGTCACCGATCTCGACCTCTGGGAAGCCGGCGACGACGAACAGGTCGCCCGCCGACAGCACGTCGACCTCGTTACGGCTGACGCCCTCGAACGCCATGAGCTGCGTCAGGCGCCGCTTCAGCGGCGCTTCGCCTTCGTGGAACTCCGCCTCCAGCAATGCCACGGTCTCGCCTCGGCGCATCACGCCGTTGACGACGCGCCCGATGGCCAGGCGACCGAGGTACTCGCTGGCGTCGAGGGTGGTGACCATCGCCTGCAGCGGCGCCGCCGGGTCGCCCGATGGCGCAGGAATCGCCTCGATGATCGTGTCGAGCAGCGGCGCCAGATCGGCGTCGTCGCCGGGCATGCCGATGCCGCGGATGGCCTTGCCTTCGCGGGCAACGGCCGAGATGATCTCGAAGTCGATGTGGTGGTCGCCGGCATCGAGGTCGATGAACAGCTGGTAGATCTCGTCGAGCACCTCGTCGGCGCGGGCGTCGCCACGGTCGACCTTGTTGATGATGACGATCGCCGGCAGGTCGAGCGCCAAGGCCTTCTGCAACACGTACCGGGTCTGGGGCAGCGGGCCTTCGGCGGCATCGACGAGCAACAGCACGCCGTCGACCATCGTCAGGGCGCGTTCGACCTCGCCGCCGAAGTCGGCGTGGCCGGGCGTGTCGACCAGGTTGATCTTGACGCCCTTCCAGGTGATGGAAGCCGCCTTGGCCAAGATGGTGATGCCACGCTCGCGCTCTTGGTCGTTGGAGTCCATGACACGATCGACCACCGCCTGGTGGGCCGCGAAGGTCCCGGTGGCGCGCAGGAGCGCGTCGACAAGAGTGGTTTTGCCATGGTCGACATGGGCGACCAGGGCAACGTTACGAAGAGAAGTAGACATGACCTATCAGGGGGGTGTTGAGGCGGACAATGCCAGCTTCCTGCGGTTCAGTCTTCGGACTCGTCTTCTTCATCGTCATCGAACGTGACGCCGTACTTCTCCGCAAGCGCGGCGTACTCGTCGTCTTGAGTTGGTTGATGATGATCGTTGCTTCCGAATCCCAGATCGAATGCACTGGGACCAGCTTGCTTCAGCTTTCGCGCTTCTTCGAAGCGGCGATGACGACCCTTCTTCACGGTAGGGCTCCCGAACCTAGAGAGTTGACATTGGACGCCACTCTACCTGCTTGCGACCGCAACATGCAGCATCCCCCCAGGTAGCGGGTGTCACTCGCCGGGCCGGTTGTGGCACGATGGCCGGAATGGGCCGTATTGCAGCACTCCTGAACCAAAAAGGCGGTGTCGGCAAGACCACCGTCACCTTGGGACTGGCCTCGGCGGCGGCCAATGCAGGGCACCACGTGCTGGTCGTCGACCTCGATCCGCAGGGTTCGAGCACCTGGGTGCTCGGCCACGATCCACACGACGAACAGGCCTCGGCGGCCGACGTCATCGGCGACGGGAACGCCCACCTCACGGTTCTCGCCTCGCATTGGGGCCCGGAGGTCGATGTGGTCCCGTCGTCACCGACCCTGCAGGAGCACGAGACCGGGTCTCCCGGGCGCCTGCGCAGAGGCACTGCACGGTTTGGCAGGCCACTACGACGCGGTGCTGATCGACTGCCCGCCCTCGCTCGGCAACTTGACCATGAGCGGACTGATCGCCGCTGACCTGGCCGTGATCGTCGTCGAACCAGCTGCTCTGGGTCTCCGAGGCATCGGCGCAGTTGCCGATGCGATCGACGACGTCTGGAACGAGCACAACACCGATCTCGAACTGGCCGGGGTGATCGTCAACAAGGTCCCGCCGATCAGCGGCGAAGCCGACCGGCGCTACGACGAGCTGGCCCGCATCGTCGGTCGCAAGACGATCTGGCAACCATCGGTGCCACAGCGAGTGATCGTCAATCAGGCCATCGGCGAGCGCCGCGCGATCCACTCGTACGGCGCCCGATCCGCCGATGTCAGCGAGGCGTTCGACAAGCTGTGGGCCAAGTTGCGCAGAGCGGCTCGCTCGTAGCACGCGCCGTCGATGTCGGATCAGACGGCGCCTGCCACGTCGATCAGCCGCAAGCCACCACGGCCGTCGAACGTCAGCCCGGCCTTGCCCTGAACCAGCCGTTGGATGCCATCGCCGACGAGTTCGGCACGCCACCCGCGCAGCAGACGCGCATCGGTGTCGCCGCGCAGCAGCGCGACGAGATCGGCGCGGGTCGCCAGCAAGCTCGTATCGACGCGCTGCTTGCGGGCCAGATCCGACATCCATGCCGACACCAGCGCGACCGCCGGCCGAAGGTGCCGATCGAGCTCTTCCCCGTCAGGGACCGGGACGGCGATGTCGTTGCGCTGGCCATCGGCGACAGCGTCGAGGATCTCCTTGCCGAGGTTGCCCCTGCTGTGCCGTTCTTCGACGCCGCGCGCCTGGACGAGGTCGTGGGTGGTCTTCGGCTGGCGCTGAGCGATGCCGAGGACCGCCAGATCGGGAAGGATCTGGCGGACGGGAACGTCGACCGACATCGCCCGCCGTTCACGCCACTCGCAGATCGCCCGGGCCACGCCGCGCGCTCGAGGTTTGAGCATGCGCACGTCCTTGATCCGCAGCCACGCCTGGCTGGGATCGGTGCCCGACACCGGCCGTTGTCGCAGCTCCTCGCACGCCTCGGCCACCCACTCCGATCTCCCGAGCTCGGCGATCTGGCGATCGAGCTGGTCCTGCAGCGCCAGCAGGTGATCGACGTCGGCCGCGGCGTAGACGAGTTGCTCCTCGGTCAGCGGGCGACGAAGCCAATCGGTCAGTCGATCGCCCTTGGCAGCGGAGACCTTGAGCTCCGCCATCAGCAGCGACACGAGCGACGGCGTGCTGTAACCGAGGAAGCCCGATGCCAACTGGGTGTCGTACATGCGAGTCCGGCACGGCCCCGCACGCGTGTGTCAACACGTCGAGATCCTGTTGAGCGGCGTGCAGCACGGCAATCGCGCCGCTGGCGAACAACCGTCGCATTGCGCCGAGGTCGACGGCCAACGGGTCGACCAGGCTCGTCTCGGTGGGTGTTGCGAACTGCATCAAGGCGAGCTTGGGGTAGTACGTCCGCTCGCGGTGGAACTCGGTATCCAGTGCGTAGCGCGGCTCGACGCACAAGCGGTCGACGAGCGCTTCGAACTCCGACTGAGAATCGACCCACCGATACGTCACGCAGGCTGATCCCCCGCCACAGTGCCGCGCCCACTGATGATCCAGGCCATCGTTCCACCCTCCACGTTGACCGCCTCGAAACCCTCGCCGACCAGGAACTCGCAGGCGCGATAGCTGCGGGCACCGCTGCGGCAGATCACGTAGTTGGTCGAGTCCGAGGCGAACCGGGCGAGTTCGGCAGGCACGCTGGCGAGTGGCACGAGGACCGCTCCTGGCACGTGACCCGCCACGTACTCGTCGAGCTCACGAACATCGATCAGCGTCGCGCCTGATTGGAGTGCGGACTCGAGTTCTTCGATGGTCACCTCGGAGACAGTCATGCTCCAGCAGGTTAGAGGTTCCCCAGGTCGCCGGGCGTGTTGATGTTGCCCAGATCGGCCGCGGGGGCCACGACCCAGGCGATGTCGAGGTCGGCGATGACTCGATGCATGGCACGCTCGCCGGCCAAGAACCGCGCCCGGAGCGGCGCCGCAGCAGCGCTGCGACCAGATCGCGCACATGGGTTCAGGTCGGTCACCGACGGCCATGGCCGCATCGTGCTGATCGAGAGCGGCGATCAGGCTGGTCACCGTCGCCACGCGGATGCGGGGCATGTCGCAGGCGACCACGACGGCGGGGGCACCGACCGACAGCGCAGTGAGCACGCCGCCGAGCGGTCCCTCGCCCGGAAATTCGTCGTCGACGTTGTCGAGGCCGAGGCAGCGCAACGCAGCAGCATCACCTCCGATCGTCACCACCGGCGAACATCCGGCGGCTGTCAAGACATCGGCAACCCTGCGGGCCATCGGTACGCCCTCGACCAGCACCGTCGCCTTGTCTGCGCCCATGCGCCTGCTGGCTCCTCCGCACAGCACCGCACCGATCGGGGTGCCAGGCACGCTCGACCCGTCGCCGGTCAACCGTCGGAGGGGATGCCGCTGGGATCGAGTTGCTGCATGAACACCGCGATCCGCTCGGCCTCGTCGTGCTCGCCGATTGCCGCGGCCATTTCGCGCAGGCCGCGCAAACACCGCGAAGAATCCTCGATTGGTGTCGTCTGCCCAGCGCACGTAGCCGGATCCGCGCCAACCGTTGGCGCGCAATGCGTCGAGACCACGGTGGTATCCGACTCGAAAGGCTGCGTAGCGCTCGATCTCATCGCGCCCCACGCTGCCCAACGCCGCCCAGGCGTTCAGTGATCGGGGGTTGGCGGCGACGATCTGGGCGATCATCGCCCGCCGAGCATCGGGCGTCGCGTCGAGTGCCTGCTGCAAACCCTGATCGACAGCCGCGGACTCGGCCGGCAGCACGGTGCGCGGCGGGCCGGACGGGTGCATCGAGATGGAGTGCTCACTCACACGCTCACCCTACGGCCTATCGTTCGACCATGACCGCACTGACCGTCGACTCGGCCAAGAACATCGGAATCGCTCTGGCGGTCGCGCTCGTCGCCCTCATGCTGGTGATGGCCGTCGTGATCAAGAACGTGACGACCAAGCTCATCACCGTGCTGCTGGTCGGCGGGCTGGCCTTCGGCGTCTGGACGCAGCGATCGTCGCTGCAGGATTGTGCCGACAAGGTCAAAGCCCGCGGCCTGCTGGGCAACACGACCGACGTGACGTGTTCGTTCCTCGGGTCCGACGTCAAGGTGTCGGTCCCGGGCGCTCCGTAGTCACCGACCACGGTGGCCCGATGCGCGACATCAGCGGGTCGACCACCTCGGCCCTGAACAAGTCGGGATGGCTCAACGGAGCGTCGTGGCGGCACCCGGCGAGCTCCACCACAGGGCATCCCAGGAGCGCCGCGGCGTGTCGCATACCCGTGCGGTGGTGCGGCGCCCCATCGGCCCCGTAGGCGACCACGACCGGCGCGGTGATACGTGCCGCGTCCCACGCCCGGTGCCGTCGCAGATCCGCCAGTTCCTCGACCATCGCGACCCCTTCGGAGCGCCTCGTCTGCTTGGTCCGTTCAGGCAAGGCATCCCATCGCTCGTCGCCGAGCATCCGGCGCAGAAACCGCTCCGCGGCCTCGTGTGGTTTGCCCGATTCGGCGACAGCGATCGCACCTGCTGTCGTACCCGGCCACCACGATTCCCACGACAGCGGGGTCTCGTACACGGCGACCCCGGCCACCAGGTCGGGATGCTGTTCGGCCGTGGCCAGGGCGACGTTGCCGCCATAGCTGTGACCGATCAGCACGGCCTTGCGACCGGACAGCAAGCCGGCGAGATCGGCGACCTGGGCATCCATCGTGAACGGCCCGTCGTGCGGAAACGAGCGACCGTAGCCGCGTCGGTCGTAGCGCAGGACCCGGTAGTCGGTGTCGAGACGGCGGCTGATCTTCAGCATGCCCGCGGAGCGGTCCATGGACCCGTGGATGACGACCACGAGCGGGTGATCGCTGTCGCCGGCCTCTTCGGCCCACAACTCGCTCACGCCACTCGCACGATGCGCAGCACGTCGGTGGAGGCGCCACTCGGACGGTCGGGAGCACCGGCGAGCACCAGGACGGTCTCACCCGACTGCACCAACCCGTTGTGGACCGCCGACTCGACCGCGTGCCACACCAGGTCATCGGTGGTCGTATAGGTGTCGACCTGCAGCGAAGTGATTCCCCACGACAACGCGAGCGCTCGAACCGTGGTCACGTCGGGCGACAACCCGATCAAACGTGCCAACGGACGGAACCTGGCCATCGCCAGCGCTGTTCGCCCGGATCGCGTGCAGCACAAGATGGCGTCGGCCGCGGCATCGGTGGCCGCCAGCCAGGCCCCATGAGTGATCGCCATCGTGATTCGATCGGGGCCGTCGGGGAACGTCGCGCGCTGCAACCGCCCGAGATGATCGGCCCACTGCGCGTAGTTGGCGTCGAGCTCGGCACGCTCGGCCACCCTGGCCATGGTCCGGACCACGTTGGCGGGATCGGTTCCGATGGCTGTCTCACCCGACAACATCAGCGCATCGGTGCCGTCGAACACCGCGTTGGCGACATCGCTGACTTCGGCGCGCGTCGGGGACGGGGCGGTGATCATGCTCTCCATCATCTGGGTGGCGGTGATGACCGGCACACCGGCGCCGACACAGGTCCGGACGATGAGCTTCTGCATGTGCGGCACGTCTTCGAGCGGGCATTCGATCCCCAGATCGCCGCGGGCGACCATCACCGCGTCGGAGACAGCGATGATCTCGTCGAGGTGGTCGGTTGCCGACAGCGTCTCGATCTTGGCCACCAGCCGGATCCGACGTGGCGCAACCGCGGCTCGCACCTTCTCGAGATCCTCGGCGCCACGAACGAACGAGACCGCGAGGAAGTCCACGTCTTGCGCGGCCATTGCATCGGCGAGCACCAGGTCTTCGGGGGTCGGCGTCTGGATGCGCAGTCGATGCGACGGTAGGTGCACGCCGGGACGGCCCTGCGTGTGCCCGCCACTGCGGACCTGGCATTCCGCCGCGCTGGCCGTCACACGGTCGACGGCCAGTGTGATCGCTCCATCACCGATGACGATCAGGTCGCCGGGCCGGAGGTCGCTCAACAACGTTTCGTAGTCGACACCGATCACCGTGTTGGAGCTGCTCTCGGCCTCGGTCACCAGCGTGACCAGCGACCCCGCGGCAAATTCGGCGCCGGTGGGCGGAAAGGGTGACGCTCGCACCTTGGGACCGGGCAGGTCGGCCAACACGGCGACGACCCTTCCGGTCCGGGCAGCGGCTTCGCGTACTGCGCGGACCCGGGCGATGTGCTCGTCGAGATGGCCGTGGCTGAGATTGAGGCGCACCACATCGACTCCAGCAACGAGCATCGCATCGAGCACCTCCGGCGGGTCGCTGGCCGGACCCAAGGTGGCCACGATCTTCGTTCGGGCGTTCATGCCTGATTAGCTAGAGGGCCATGGAGCTGCTGTTGGTTCGCCACGCCCTGCCGATCCGTCGGGAATTGACCGATGGTCCGGCAGACCCCGAGTTGTCCGCCGACGGCCAAGCCCAGGCCGAGCATGTGGCCACCTACCTGTCCTCGGAGCATCTCGATGCAATCTACGCCAGTCCGCTGCGCCGTGCCCACCAAACGGCGCTGGCGATCGCAGCCCATCACACCCTCGAGGTGCAGCTCTGCGACGGTGTCGCCGAGTTCGACCGGCTCTCGCCCGACTACATCCCGACCGAGGAGCTGAAGGCAGCCAACGATCCGCGCTATCACGCCATGATCGCCGGTGAGTGGGACACCGATGAGGAGTCCTCGTCCGAGTTCCGAGATCGGGTCGTCGGCACGGTCGAGTCGCTCGTCGAAGCCCACCCGGGGCAGCGCATCGCAGTGGTCTGCCATGGCGGAGTGATCAACACGTACCTCAGTCATGTGCTCGGCCTGGCGGCACCTCGCGGTGGGTTCTTCTATCCCAACTACACCAGCATCAACCGCGTCGCTGCGGCGCGTGGCGGCGAGCGGACCATCGTGACGGTCAACGAGACGTCGCACCTGCGCGGTACGGGGCTGCCGATGGGCTTGTTCCAAGGCGACCGATGACCCACCTCGACGACCTCGTCGCGTTCCTGGCCGCCTCCCCCTCGCCATGGCACGTCGTCGCCACGGCGAGCGACCGGCTGATGTCGGCGGGCTTCGAGCCCACCGACCCGTCGTCGGTGTGGCCCGACGTGCCCACCCGCGGGTTCGTGGTCCGTGGCGGGGCCATGGTCGCCTGGAGCCGCGGTGTGGTGGCCGGGCCGCCGTCACCGCTCCGTTTGATCGGTGCACACACCGACTCGCCGTGCCTGCGGATCAAGCCGCGGCCGGATGCCGGCGGCGTCGGGTGGAAGCAGCTCGGCGTCGAGGTGTACGGCGGCGCCCTGATCAACTCATGGCTCGACCGAGATCTCGGGATCGCCGGCCGGGTGGTGATGGCCGACGGATCCAACGTCGACGTCTGCATCGACGAGGCCGTGTGCCGCGTGCCGCAGCTGGCCATTCATCTCGACCGGGATGTCAACGAGCGTGGGCTGGTCCTCGACAAGCAGCAGCACCTGATGCCAGTGTGGGGATCCGGTGACGGCTATGCCGGCGAGTTCTCCGAGTGGTTGGCCGGTCATCTGGGGACGCCGAGCCGAACCATCTCGACCTGGGAGCTGTGCCTGTTCGATCGCACGCCGCCGGCCATCTTGGGCGGGGACCAGACACTGCTCGCTGCGGGACGCCTCGACAACCAGGTCTCGTGTTGGGCCGCGGTCGATGCAATCGCCACCGCCGAGCCGGCGGCGGCATCGACGTCGGTCATCGCCCTGTTCGACCACGAGGAGGTCGGATCGGAGAGCCTCACCGGGGCCGCCGGGCCCCTGCTGGAGCACGTCCTGGAGCGACTGGCGCTCGCCACGGGGGCGTCGCGGACCGAATTCCTGACCCAGCTCGCGGCGAGCACGTGCGTGTCGGCCGACAACGCCCACGCCGTGCACCCGAACTACCGCGAGCGTCACGATCCCGACCACCAGCCCATCGTCAACCAGGGCCCGGCGATCAAACTCAACAGCAACCAGCGCTACGCCACATCTGCCCGCTCTGCGGCCATGCTGCGCCGGGTGTTCGACGAGGCCGGCGTGGCATCGCAGGTCTTCGTCAGCCGCAACAACATGCCGTGCGGATCAACCATCGGCCCCATCACCGCGACTCGCCTCGGCATCGAGACGGTCGACGTCGGTGTGCCGCAACTTTCGATGCACTCGGCGCGCGAGCTCTGCGGCGTCGACGATCCGATCTCCCTCGCCAAGGGCCTTCGCCACTACCTCCAGCGCACCGCTTAGAGAACCCGGGCCTGGGCGATGTCGAACAGGCGCTGCAATTCGGCGTGCAAGTCGACGGTCAACTGACGAGCAGCGTCGCGCTGTTCCTTCGGGCTCTTGGCGTCGGTCGAAGCTTGAATCGGCTTGCCGATCGCGACGTGCAGCTTGCTGGGGCGGATGAATTTGGCGCCCTTGGGCATCGCCCGCTCCGAGCCGCCGATGCCGACGGGAATGATCGGCACCCCCGCCTTGACGGCGATGTACGTGGCACCGTCGAACAGGGGCTGCACGATCGGGCCGTTCTTGCGCTCGCCTTCCGGGAACAGCACCAACGGCTCGCCGGCCTCGAGGACCGCAATGGACCGCTTCAGGGCCTCACGGTCCGCCGAGCCGCGAGTGACCGGGAAGCCACCCAGGGCCGTCAGCAACCGGCCGAACGCCTTGTTCTTCCAATACTTGTCGGCGCCCATGAATCGCAGCCGACGCCGGGTGACACCTGAGGCGATCGGGGTGTCGAGGATGCTGCGATGCGTCGGCGCCAGGACGAACAACCCTTCGCTTGGCACGTTCTCGCGACCTTCGACCGTCATTCGGCACCACACCCGGCAGAACGACGTGACGATGAACCGGACCACTTGGTACGCGACACGATCCGGCAAGGTGTTGCCGACGAGCCGTGTAGAGATCTTGGTCATTCCCGCTCCAGTAGTTGTTCGATTCGAGCGAGCACCTCGGCGATGCTCAGCCCCGTGGTATCTACCACGATCGAGCCGTCGGCCTCGACCAGCGGGCTGTCACTGCGTGACGAGTCGTGATGGTCGCGTCGTTCGATCGCGGCCTCGATCTCGTCGACGTCGCCGCCCGCTTCGGCGACTCGACGTTGCGCGCGTACCCTCGGTGATGCCGTGAGGTAGAGCTTCAGCTCGGCATCGGGGAACACGACCGAACCGATGTCGCGCCCTTCCAGCACTCCCCCGCCGCGTTCGTTGGCCCAGTGTCGTTGCCGGCGAACCATCTCCGAGCGCACGCCGCTGTTGGCGGCGACCGCGCTGACGGCGGTGGTGACCTCGCGACTGCGGATCTCGCTGGTCGCGTCGTACCCGTCGACCACGACTCCGTGCTCGCCGACCTCGAGGCTGACGTCTTCGGCGAGCGCGGCGACCTGCTCGAGGTCAGTGGTGTCGATGCCGCGACGCATCGCGGCCAGTGTGACGGCGCGGTACATCGCCCCCGTGTCGAGGTACTCCAGGCCGAGGCGGGCTGCCAGCGCCCGCGCCACTGTGCTCTTGCCGGCTCCGGCCGGCCCATCGATGGCGATGACGCGCACTTACCAGCTCGTCCCCTGGGGCAAGCCCTCGCTGTAACCGGCTGCACTCTGCACCCCGACGACCGCACGATCGTGGAACTCTGTGATCGTGGCTGCTCCGGCGTAGGTGCATGCCGAGCGGACGCCGGCAACGATCTCGTCGATGATGTCTTCCACGCCGGGCCGATCCGGATCGAGATACATGCGCGACGTGCTGATGCCTTCCTCGAAGAGCTCCTTGCGGGCGCGTTCGAACGCCGTTTCGGTTCGGTTGCGGATCTTCACGGCTCGGTTGCTGGCCATGCCAAAGCTCTCCTTGTACAGCCGCCCATCGGGATCGCGCAGTGTGTCGGCGGCGGACTCGTAGGTGCCCGCCAACCACGAGCCGAACATCACGTTGGCTGCGCCGGCGGCCAGGGCCAGAGCCACATCGCGGGGATACCGGACGCCACCGTCGGCCCAGATGTGCTTGCCGTATGAAGCGGCCTCTGCCGCACATTCCAGGACTGCGCTGAACTGCGGACGACCGACGCCGGTCATCATCCGGGTCGTGCACATGGCGCCGGGGCCCACGCCGACCTTCACCACATCCGCGCCGGAGTTGATCAGATCACGAGTGCCCTCGGCCGTGACCACGTTCCCGGCAACGATCGGTGCATCGGGCGCGACGGCTCGGACCTCTTCGATCGCCCGCAGCGTGCGGGTCTGATGACCATGGGCCGTGTCGATCACCAACACGTCCGCACCCATCGCCAGCAACGATTTCGCTTTGGTTGCCGGGTCGCCGTTGATCCCGACGGCGACCGCGATCCGCAGGCGCCCGTGGTCGTCGATGGCCGGTCGATAGATCGTGGAGCGCAGGGCTCCCTTGCGCGTCACACAGCCGATCAATCGGCCGGTCTCGTCGACCACCGGTGCGACCGACAGGCGCTTCCCGCTGAGACGGTCGTAGATCTCGTCGGGTGGCGTCCCGTCTTCGATGACCATCACATCGCTGCTCATCACGTTCTTCAACTGGCTGAACCGGTCGAAGCCGACCGCATCGTGCTCGGTGAAGATCCCGGACAGGCGCGCCGTCGTCGCCGACCACTACCAACGCCCCGTGCGCACGTTTGTGGATCAGTCCCAGCGCGTCGCCGACCGTGTGCGTGGGGCCCAGCGTGATCGGCGTGTCGTAGACGATGTGTCGCGACTTCACGTACTCGATCACTCGCTCGACGACATCGAGCGGGATGTCTTGAGGAAGCACGGTCAGGCCGCCGCGGCGGGCCACCGTTTCGGCCATGCGGCGACCGGCGACCGCTGTCATGTTGCTGACCACGACCGGGATCGTCGTGCCCAGCCCGTCCGGTGTACTGAGATCAACGGTGAAACGCGACGGCACCGACGACAGGCTCGGCACCATGAAGACATCGCTGTAGGTCAGGTCGTACGGCGGGCTTTCGTTCAGCAGGCGCATACCAGCTCCAGATCGACAGTGGCCATGACGGACCGCACAAGGCTACGGCCTCGACCGCCGAGCGCGGCGACTCCGGGCGGGTACGGTTGGGTCCCGTGGCGCCACCGGTTGTTCTCGTGCATGGATGGGGAGGGTCATTCGAGACGACCTGGCAGAGCAACGGTTTCACCGAACTGTTGCGCGACGCCGGCCGAACCGTGGTCGGAGTCGATCTGCTCGGCCACGGCGCCGCGCCCAAACCACATGAGCCCGAGGCGTACGCCGATCTCACCAGTCGCATTCGCGAGGCATGCCCGGCCGAACCGGTCGACGCCATCGGCTTCTCGCTCGGTGCCATCACCCTGCTGCAACTCGCACTCCGCGATCCGCAGCGGCTCAATCGTCTCGTCGTGGCCGGCATCGGTGCATCGCTCTTCGACCCGGACGAGTCACGAACCCAACGCATCGTCGCAGCCCTCGAAGGTCATGGCGACCCGGACGACAACCTGGCGCGGATGTTCGTCCAGTACGCCAATCACGAGGGCAACGATCTGCTGGCGCTCACCGCCGTCATGAAACGCCCGAGAACCCCGATGACGCCGGAGCAGTTGGCAGCTGTGACATGCCCGACCTTGGTCGTGATCGGTGATCGCGACTTTGCCGGACCGGGTCAACCATTGGCCGATGCACTTCCGGACGCGACGCTGCGAACGCTGCGCAACGTCGACCACTTCGCCACCCCCGAGGCCTTTGGGTTCATCGACGCCGCGCTCGGCATTCCTCGACGCCGTCCCTCTGTGAATGATCTCGACCACGCACTCGAGGTGCTCCGTGCCGGCGGTCTGGTGGCCATCCCCACCGAGACCGTGTACGGCCTGGCCGCCGATGCCTCGAATCCCGATGCGGTACGGCGGATCTTCGCGGTCAAGCACCGGCCCGTCGACCATCCGCTGATCGTCCACATCGGCTCCGCCGACCGACTGGCCGTCTGGGCAGCCACAATCCCACCCCCGGCCGCAGTGTTGGCCGAAGCCTGTTGGCCGGGACCACTGACGCTGCTGGTTCCCCGCTCCGCGTCGGTCCTCGATGTCGTCACCGGAGGGTTGCCGAGTGTGGGGGTACGAGTGCCGGCACATCCACTGACACTCGAGTTGCTGGAGCGGTTCGAGGGTGGTCTGGCGGCACCATCGGCCAATCGGTTCGGCCGCGTCAGCCCGACGACGGCCGAGCACGTGCGCATGGATCTCGGCGACGACGTCGACTTCGTGCTCGATGGTGGGCCGTGCCCGATCGGTGTCGAGTCGACGATCGTCGACTGCACTGTGACCCCACCCCAGGTGGTGCGACCGGGAGGAATACCGAGTGAGCACATCGCCGCGTTGCTCGATCAGGTCATCGCCGATGCCGACGGACCCAGTCGTGCACCCGGGATGCTCGAATCGCACTACGCACCTCGCTGTCGCGTGTTGCTGGCGTCAACACCCGCCGAGGCTCACTCCCTGGCCGCCGGCCACCCCGGGAGCGAAGTGCTCGACGATGCCGACACTGTGCGGTACGCCCGGTCGCTGTACAGCCGGTTGCGCGACGCCGACGATCGTCACGTGAAGGTGGTGATCGCCGTTCTCCCCCCAGCCATCGGCCTGGGGCATGCCATCCGCGACCGCCTCACGAAGGCCGCCGCCTCCTCGTCCTCGCCCCACCCCGATCAGGGGCCATGAGCGAATCGGGCAGCCCCAGAACGATACGTTCGGTTCTGGGGCTGCCCCGTTGGAGCGAGATCTCGTCGCACAGCGGATCTGGGCGCCACGCTCCAGCGACCTCCCTGGCTCACAGGCTGTTCAGATTGGCAACCCACCGATCGCGGACGTCTTCGACGTCGGGGGCAGGGTCCCCACCGATCGACGCAACCGTCAGGGTCACCGTGCTGCCACCCGCGTCGGGGACGATGTCGAGCCGGCACCAGCACGGCGCAGGATCGGTCAGATGGACTTCCAACAGGTACGGCGGGTCGTCGACCAAGACCTCGCCCATCCACGCTGTCACGATCAGGAGTGCCTCGAAGGCCTCGGCCGGCAGGGTGTCGATGGTGAACGACGGCGCATCGTACTGAACACCCTGGTACCGACGGGGCGGCACCACTGGCTCAGGGTTCGTCGCCGGCGGCACCGAGATGTCCCCGGTCTGCGGATGCAGCAAGTGGAACTCGACTGCGTCGAACGCCGCATTGATCTCGCCCATCCGGACCGCGTCGCCACCGTGGTCGGGATGGAACTTCGCGGCCAGCCTGCGACGCGCCGAGCGAACCTCGGCGAGCGTGGCGTCGGGACCGACACCCAGGACGGCAAACGGGTCCGCACTCACGCTGTCTGTGGGTGGGTCGCCGAACGCCGCTCGGCGTACCGGGCCCGCACACCTGCGGTGTCGCCCGCCGGCTCACCGAGTGCTGTACCGACGCCGAGGCTCCAGCGCTGGGCGACGTCGGCGTGGGCGACGTCGAGAGCGATCGCGGCAGCTTGCACGCAGGCGCCAGTTGCCACGGCCTCGTCGGCGTCGGCCAGCGACACCGGAAGCTCGCACAGTTCGGCCATCACCTGGCGGAATGCAGCGCTCCGTGCCCCGCCGCCGACCAGGCTCACGGCGCTCAATGGCGTCGTGTCGCCCAACGCGTCGAGCGCATCCAACAACCCGCAGACGACACCCTCGACGGCGGCTCGGGCGATCTGCTCGCGTGAGACATCGCTGCGCAGACCGGCCAGCAGACCGGTCGCCTTGGGGAGGTTCGGCGTCCGCTCGCCGTCGAAGTACGGCAACAGCGTCAGCCCACCGGCGCCGGACGGCGCGGCCAGGGCGAGTCGGTCGAACTCGGTGTGGTCGACGCCGAGCAACCGGGCGATTGCATCGGTGACCTTGGTTGCGTTGAGCGTGCAGGCCAACGGCAAGAAGGCACCGGTCGCGTCGGCGAACCCGGCCACAGCACCAGTTGCGTCGTGGGTCGATTCGTCGCTGAGGGCGTAGGCCGTACCGGAGGTGCCGAGCGAGACAACGGCAACGCCCCGCTGAAGGCCCAGTCCGAGTGCCGCAGCCATGTTGTCGCCGGTGCCGCAGGCCACCTTGGCGCCGTTCCACTCGCCGACCACCTCGGTCGGCCCGGCAACTCGTGGCAGCACGGTCGACCAGTCGCGATCCTTGTCGACGATCGCCAAGATGTCCCATCGGTACTCGCCGGACGACGGCGACCAGTACCCGGTACCGGAGGCATCGCCGCGGTCGGTGACCAGCTGGCCCGTCAGTCGCATCGTCATCCAGTCGTGAGGCAACACCACGTGGGCCAGCTTGGCCCAGTGCTCGGCCTCGGTGCGGTGCAGCCAGCTCAGCTTGGTCACCGTGAATGCGGCGACCGGCACGCTGCCGACCGCTGCAGCCCAATCGGATGCACCCCCCGGGAGTTGTTTCAGCAGCCACCCCGCGTCGGGCGCCGTCTCGGTGTCGTTCCACAACTTGGCGGGTCGAATCACTTCGCGGTCTGCATCGAGCACCACCATGCCGTGCTGCTGTCCGGCAACGCTGATCGCCTCGACCGATGGCGCGCCCGCCACGGCCCATGCGGTCTCGAATGCCGACCACCATGCATGCGGGTCTTGCTCGGATCGAGGGGGCGTGGTCGCCGGATGAGGTGCGGTGCCCCGCGACACGACCTCGCCGGTTTCGAGGTCGCGAACCTCGACCTTCGTGCTCTGCGTCGACGAATCGACTCCTGCGACCAAGCGCCTCGTCATCGCGGACCCACAGCGGCGACCGTGCGCCGAACGTCAGACATGCACGAACCGTAGCTGGCCTGCCATGATCGCTCTGATGCAGAGCACCTTGCCGTACATCGACGCCGACGAGCTGTCTCGACTCGTTCCGTTGACCGACGCCCTCACCGCACTGCGGCAGTGCTTCGGGAACGCCCCATCGCACGTTGACCGCGTGCATTCCCGTGCCGGCGGCGGCGAATTCCTGGTGATGCCGGCCGCGGCCGGCGATGTCGCCGGCGTGAAACTGGTCGGCATCCAGCCGGCGAACCCCCAGCGTGGGCTGCCGATCATCCAGGGTGTCTATGTGCTGTTCGACATGCGCATCGGCCAGCCCGTCGCCCTGCTCGACGGCGCGGCACTGACGACGTTGCGAACGCCGATGATCTCAGCCTTGGCAACCGACGCGCTTGCCCGGGCCGACGCCCACTCGGTCGGGCTGATCGGCACCGGCCCGCAAGCCGTCGCTCACCTGCACGCCATGCGCGTCGTTCGGCCCGACATCGATCACGTCGTTGTTGCCGGTCGCACACCGGCTCACGTGTCGGGCGTCGTCGACGAGTTGGTCTCGGTGGGCGAGTCGGCGGCGATCGGCAGCTACGCCGATGCCGCGGCCTGCGACATCGTCTGCGCGGCGACGCGTGCCGACCATGCGCTCTTCGGCCTCGCCGAGGTGCGACCTGGCGCCCACCTCAATCTCGTCGGCTCCTACCGCCTCGACCTTCGCGAAGTGGCAGCAGATCTGGTGGCAGCGTCGACGGTCGCTGTCGACGACCTCGCCGCGGCGCATGCCGAGGCCGGCGACCTGCACCTTGCCGTAGAAGAAGGCGTGTGGTCGTGGGACCAGATCGCCGGTGACCTGACCGACCTGGCCAGCGGCCGACTCCGGCGCACGTCGCCCGACGAGATCACCCTGTTCAAGAGCGTCGGATTGGCCGTGCAGGACCTCGTGATCGCCCAATGCGCTGCGGAAGCGGCCGGAATCCTGGAGACATCGTGAGCAAGGCCGTCGTGATCGTCGGTGGTGGCCTGGTCGGCCTGTCGTCGGCTTTGTTCCTCACCGAAGCAGGTGCCGATGTCACCATCATCGACAGTGCAGCGCTCGGAAGCGGGGCAGCCCGTGGCAATGCCGGATTCATGTGTACGGCGATCGTCGAGCCGCTGCCTGCGCCCGGCGCGATCGGCAATGCGCTCAAGTCGTTTCGCGACCCGGCACGCAGCGCTGCGCATCTTGCCCAAGGCAATACCGCGTATGGCCCCATGGCTGCTGACGTTCGTCCGCAACTGCACGACATCGCGCTACCAGTCGGGTCGCGCTGCGTTGGCCGAGTTCAACCGCAACAGCTCGGCTGTGCTGGAGCGTCTGGCCAGTCAGGGTGCGGCAGTCACGCTCAGCCGCGAGCTCCTGGTGCCGTATCACGACGTGGCCAAGGCGGAGCACCATTTCAAGGCACTGCAACCGATGGTCGAGTTCGGGGCGCGCATCCCCGATCGCATCGTCGACGGCGACGAGATGCGCCGCATCGCCCCGGCGATCACCGATCACGTCCGTGCCGGTCTCGTCATGCCCGGCGACCGGTCCACCGACCCACGCCGCTACGTCGACTCCGTGATCGAGATCCTCCGGATGCGAGGCGTGCGATTCCTCGAGCACACCGAGATCACCCGTGTCGTGTCATCCGGCGACCGCGTTCGCGCGATCGAGACGTCGGACGGGACCATCGACGGCGAGGAGTTCGTGCTCGCGGCCGGTGCCGGCTCCCGCCTGCTCGCCAAGCACTTCGATCTGCGGCTGGCGGTCATACCCGGCCAGGGCTACAACGTCGGTCTCCCCACGTCACCCGGCCTGCAGCAACCGGTGATCTTCGAGGAGGTTCATGCCGTGGCGACGCCGTTCGAGGACCGCATCCGCCTCGGCGGGACGATGGAGTTCGGTGGCGATCACCCGCCGTTCGACGCGCGGCGGATCGAATCGATCATCGCTTCCATGCGGAAGTTCCTCGATCTCGATTGGGACGAGCGATTCGACACGTGGGCCGGGTCCCGTCCGATGAGTGCCGACGGATTGCCGTTCATGGGCCGACCCAAGCGGTGGCGCAACGTCGTCGTCGGCACCGGCCACGGCATGTTCGGTCTCACCTTGGCGCCGCCGAGCGGCGTGGCGATCTCCGAGCTGATCATGACCGGACGAAGCTCCACCGACATCAGCGCGTTCGACCCCGACCGCAGCGCGCTGCGGCGCTGAATCGTGTTTACAGCGAACCGACCTCGTCACCCCACACGTCGCTGAGCACATACCCGAGCGGGTACGGATCTGTTGGGATCCACGGTGCTCGTGCGGGTGCCGACCACCCATCCCCGTCCGGAGATCCGCGGCAACACGGCGGCCCGACCGCCCACCGTCGTCTCACCGATCATCTCGACGATGAACTCGCTGTCGATCAACGAGCGGGCGATGAAGCGACTCCCGACCTCGGCCTTGCCGCGGGCTGCGAGCAATGCCAGCCGCGCCGAGTTGCCGGTACCGCACGGCGAACGATCGACGTGCCCACTGAGCACCGTCGCACCTCGCAGCGAACCGTTGGCAGGGTCGTCGTCGCCGATCAGCATGACGTAGGAGATGAAGTCGATCTCGGGGATCTCCGGGTGTTGCACGGTGATCGACCGGCGGGCCGCCAACGAGATCGCGGTGCCTGCCTCGACGACTTGGCGTGCGCTCTGGCGATCGAGCTTCACGCCGAACTGCGCGGGGTCCGCAAAGACGTAGTAGCAGCCTCCGTAGGCGACATCGACTCGGATGTCGCCGAGCCCGGGGACGAACAACGGCACGTCGAGCGCCTCGACGAACGACGGCACCCCATCGAACGTCACCCGCTCGCAGCGCCCATCGCGGCATGTCGCTGTGGCCTGGATCAATCCAGCGGCAGTCTCCAGCACCACGCGTGTCTCGGGCTCCACCATTGGCACCGTGCCGGTCTCCAACAGCGCGGTCACCACGCAGATGGTGTTCGAACCACTCATCGCGTGGGCCCGATCGGCCTGACAGATGATGAACCCTGCGTCGGCGTGCGGGTCATTGGAGGGGAACACCAGGTTGGCGCTGGTCTGTGGACGACCCCGAGGCTCGAAGCACAAGAACTTGCGAATCGAGTCGTCGACCTCGTTGATGTGACGAAGCTTGTCGCGGATCGTTGCGCCCGGCACGTCGAACACCGAGCCGAGGTAGCAAGTGCCTTGCTCGCCTTCGGCATGTACCTCGATCGCTGTGTACGACGTCGTCGAGCGCACGGCGCGATCAGGCCTTGGCGAACGCTGCGGCGAGGGCGTGATCGAGCACGACGAGGAACTCCGCAGCAACGTCGTCGGGGAGACCCAACAACGGTGCACGCACCGGCCCGCAGTCGAAGCCTTGATGGGCCAGGCCGAGCTTCGCCTTCGAGTTGTACGACCCGCTCTCCATGTTCTGGATCCACGGCAGCAGCTCGGCGAACTGCCGGCGGGCGAGCCCGTAGTTGCCTTCGTTGGCGGTGTTCATGATCACGACGTGATGGCGTGGCAACACGTTGGCGGTACCGGCGAGCCAGCTCCGTACGCCCCACGCGAAGTAGTCGGCAGCCTGATCGTCGCTGCCGCACATGATCTCGAGGTTGCCGGTATAGGTCCGCTGCAGGGCCAAGAACCGCGAGAAGTCGCCGCTGGACTCCTTGATCGCGATGATGTTCGGATGATCGGCGACGGCGTCGAGGCAGTCGAAGCCGATCTCCACGCCGGCGCGTGCCGGATAGTTGTACAGCACGACCGGCTTGTCGACAGCGTCGGCGACGGCGCGGTAGTGCGCCGCCAGTTCCCGCTGCGTTGGCATCGGCCACGCCACCTGGCACCTCTACCGGGCGGTGGTCGCGCCCTGAGCGGGACGGGACGCGCCCGCGGAAACACCCTAGCGCGGGGCGACATAGGTCCGGGTCGCCTCGGGATCGTCGCGGTTGACCGGCAGCGCCGCGATTTCCTCCCACACCGCCGGCGGGATCGGGACGTTGGCCCATTCCGCCATCTCGGCGATCTCCTCCGGCCGCCCGACTCCGAAGATCGTCGAGGTGATGCGCGGATCGCGCATCGAGAATTGGAGGGCCACCGCGCCCGGCGGCACGCCGTGGCTGGCGCGATCGCTTCGACCGCCCTCACCGGCTTGAGCATCGCCTCGTTGGCCTCCTGGTAAACGTAGCGCGGACTGGCGGCGGTGCCTCTCGCGAACACGCCGCCGGCGAACGGCGCGGCGTTGAGGACGGCGATGCCTTTCCCCGCCGCATAGTCGATCATCGCCTCGGCGTTGCGGTTGACCAGGGTGAAGCGGTTGTGGGTGATCATTGCGTCGAAGTCGAAGCGCTCGAGGATCGGCATCATGATATCGACGCGGCCGGCCGCCAGACCGACCGCGTCGCAGAGGCCTTCCGCCTTGATCTTGTAGAGTTCCTCGAGCCCGCCGCCCGGCGCCGTCACCTCGGCGATGTCGGCGGCGTATTCCGGATCGTGGATGTGGAGAAGCCCGACCCGGTCGACCCCGAGGGCGCTGAGGCTCTTCTCCAGCGAGCGCCGCATCGCGCCGGCGTCGAAGCGGTTGGTGCCGGGTCGCGGTCGAGTTTGGTGGAGATCACGAAGCCCGGCGGCAGCCCGCCCAGTTCGCGGATAACATGGCCGATCCGCTCCTCGCTCCGACCCGCCCCGTAGTTCCGCGCCGTGTCGATGAAGTTTGACGGCCCGGTGAGGATCGCCCGCACGGTGGCATGCGCCTGCTCCTCGCTCGTGCCGTAGCCGTACCTCGATCGGCATGTGGCCGATCGGCGCCGTGCCCGAAGCAGACCCGCGACACCATCAGGTCGGTTCGGCCAAGTCTGGTCTTCTCGATGCCGGTCGCGGTCACGTGCTCCCCCCTTTGCTGCGGGGCGCATCATCGGCGAGGCGACCCGGCTTGCGCAAGCGGTCGCGCGCCGCGTTCGCCGGCGCCGACGGTCGGCAGCGTGTCGAGGAACGCTTTTTCCTTGCTCCCGCAATCGTTCCCCTGCTTCAGTGCCCGCCATGGTAAAAGCGGCAAGTCGATGATCTTTGGGGTTGAGGAGGCCCAAACATGGCAAAGGCGACGAAACCGAAAGGCAAGTTCTTCGCGAAAATCATCAAGGTTCTGTTCAAGAAAGACGTCACGCCGAACAAGAGCGACGACGAGGAGGCCGCAACGCCCGGGACGGGCGGAGGTCCCCCGGCGGTCCTCCAGGACGATATCGACGGATGGCGGCCGGCCGAAGCGATCCTGAAACTGCGCGCCCAGATCGACAAGATGGCGCCGAACCGGAGCAAGGCGAGCGACGGCATCATCGGCGACGCCAGTCACCAGACGCGGAATTCGGATCACAACCCCTGGGTCATCGACGGCAAGACCGGGGTGGTCACGGCGATCGACATCACCAACGACCCAAAGAACGGCTGCTCGGCGGAGGCGATCGCCAACGCGATCGTCGCTTCGAAAGACCCCCGCGTGAAATACGTCATCTGGAACAAGCGGATCAACAATTCCCAGGTCAGCCCCTGGAAGTGGCGGGCCTATACCGGCAAGAACCCGCACACCAAGCACGTGCATGTCTCGGTCCTGTCCGACAAGGCGCACTACGATGACACGTCCGACTGGAACCTGACCGGCGCCGCCGTCGAAACCATGAAGCTCAGCTTCGGCGTCGCGAGCGTCGGCGAGATGCAGCTTGCATGGGGCAAGAAGGTCGACGGCGCCTTCAAGAAGCGGGTGGTCGAGATCGCCGCCCGGATCGAAGTCGATCCGAATGATCTGATGGCCTGCATGGCCTTCAAATCGGCACGGTCGTTCAGTCCCTCAAAGGAAAATCCGATCAGCCACGCGATGGGCCTGATCCAGTTCATGCCGGCGACCGCCGAAGGGCTCGGCACCACGACCGCGGAGCTTGCTGCAATGACCGCAGTCGGGCAGCTCGACTTTGTCGAGAAGTATTTCGAGCCCCACATCGGCAAGCTCAAGGACCTCAACGACCTCTACATGGCGATCATCTGGCCGAAGGCAGTCGGCAAGCCCGTATCGGAAGTCCTCTTCCGTTCGCCCGAGACCGCCTACAAGCAGAACCAGGCGCTCGATGCCAACCACGACGGCACCGTCACCAAAGCCGAGCCGGCGGCGCTGCCGCAGCAATATCTGGTCGAAGGAATGCGGGACGATCTCCGCGGATGACGGGCAGCGCGGCGCCGTTTTCCCAATGACACCGGCGCCGCGCCAACCTCGCAGTTCATTCCGGGGTGATCGCCAGGGAGGCGATGCTCTTGCCTCTCAGGCTCATCGCGTAGTTGGCCTGCTCGGCGTCGGCACTGTCGGGATCGTACCAGGAAACCAGGGGCTGGACGCCGTCCTTGCCGGGGGTGATCTTGTCGATCTGATAGGTCCGGCCGATCACCGTCTCCCTGATCCAGTCGATGATCGCGTCCCTCCCCTCGATGGTGCGGTCTCCGTCGATGACCTTCGCATCCTCGGCCATGCAGGCGCCGGCTGCGTCGGCGTCCGCGGCGGCGACGGCATCGAACCAGCACTGCGCCTCGGGCGGAACCTGTACCGCCGCCGTCGCCGGCCAGGCCGCAAGGACCAGCAGCAGGCCGGCGAAGCCGCGCGCGATGAATTGCATCATGGGACGCTCCCTCGTGACGTCGCCCGGCACGGTCGACCGCCATCTTGTCCGCTTCGCGGCAACGGGCGGCGCGACGCCGATGCGTTATAGTCGCATACGTTTCTTAGCTGGAATCGCGCATGGAATCCCAAATCCGTGACAACAGCGAACACCATCGCTATGAGCTCGCCGTCGATGGCGAGATCGCCTATGTGCTTTATCGCCGCAAGCCCGGCATCATCACCCTCATCCATACCGAGGTGCCGGAGACGCTTGCCGGGCGCGGCATCGGCTCGCGCCTTGCCCGCCACGTCCTCGATAGCGCGCGCGGCGACGGGCTGAAGGTGGTGCCGCTCTGCCCCTTCATCGCGGCCTTCATGAACAAGCACCCGGAATATGATGACCTCCGGCTTTCGCCCGGCGACGGCGACGCCGCCGAGGAGTAACCTGTTCGCGGTTCGAACGTCGGAAGGGAGACGGCGCCCATGATCTTCGAGCCCATCACCATCAAAGGCGTCACGTTCAAGAACCGGATACTCCGCTCCTCGATGGGCGGACGGATGAGCTATTTCGACGGCTCGCCCAGCCCGGCTTGGGCGCGTTTCGAGACGCGCTTCGCCGAGGCCGGCGTGGCGGCGGTGATCTCCACCACCATCTCGGTCGACGACCGCCGCTGCGCGCCCCTCAACTATCCCAAGATCTCGCAGGACCGGTTCATCCCGGCCTTTGCCGCGGGCGTGAGCTCGGTCCAGCGCATGGCAGCCGCTACATCATGCAGATCGGCGACGGCGGCTACCACGCCCAGATGAGCCTGCTTGCCAAGGACGAGGACAAGAAGACCTCGTCGGCTGTCTTCGATTTCGTTTTCGGCTACGGCAACCTGTCGATGGCGATGACCGAGGAGGAGATCGAGCAGGTCATCGTGAACTTCGCGGAGGCGGCCCGCCGCGCCCGCGAGGCCGGCTGCGACGGGATCGAGATCGCCGCCCACAAGGGCTATCTCATCCACCAGTTCCTCAACCCCGGCGTCAACCGGCGCACCGACCGGTGGGGCGGCTCGGTCGACAAGCGCTTCCGGCTCCTCCGGGAGATCGTGATTGCGATCAGGAAAGCGGTCGGCGAGGACTATCTCCTCGGCGTGCGGATGGCCGCCGCAGACTACAACTACCTGCCCCTCAACATCCGGCTGCCGGTGGTCTTCCCGCTCCGCCACTATGTCATGGGCAACGGCCTCGAGGAGACGCTCCACTACGGCCGCGAGCTCAGGGCGCTCGGCGTCGACTATCTCCACATCACCAGCGGCTTCGGCTTTGTGCATCCGCGCGACTCGACCGGCGACTGGCCGGTCGACGAGTTCGCCTCTTCGTCAACGCCGTCCGCCACCTCAGCGGCAAGGCGCGGCGCGCGCGATCATCCTCAACGGCCTGCCGCGCTTCCTGGTCAAGGCGATGGGCGGCCTCGGCTGGCGCTACCGGCCGGCCGTCAACGCCGACTATGCCCGCGCCTTTCGTGACGCGACCGGACTGCCGGTCATCGCCAATGGCGGCTTCCAGGAGCGGAGCCGGCTCCAGTCGGCGCTGGATGACGGCCAGTGCGACCTCATCGCCATGGCGCGCCCGCTTCTCGCCAATCCGGACCTGATCAGCCTCTACCGGAACGGCGCGGAACTGCCGCCGCGCCCCTGCAATCATTGCAATCGATGCTCGGTGGCGACCGCCGTCCTGCCGCTCGGCTGCTATAATCGCGACCGCTTCGGCTCTAAGGAGCAGATGGAGGCACAAATTCTGTGGTGGTCCGGCGGTCCCGTCGCCGCCGACGCGATCCCGGCGCCACAGTCGAGGCTATGACGCGGTTTGCGTCTCGGCGGCGGCGCGGTCGGCCTGGCGCTGGCGAAACTCGTCGGTGCTGTTGACCGCCGGGAACGGCGTCTCCGGCACCGGCACTCCGAGGAAGTCGCATAACGGCGCCCAGCCCTCGCGGACTTCGTAGACCAAAAGGCGCTCCGGCGGCAGCGCCGCGCGCACCGCCTCGTTATGCCGCCGGTAGACCGCGGTGGCATGCGCCCGATCGGCGAGCCTGCCGCCGAAGGTGTTTTCGTCGATGATCTTCCGCGCCATCCGCGCCCAGGGCGTGTCTTCCGCGACCCGCCTGTTGACCTGATCGTTGAAGATGGTCGCCTGCGTCGAATCGAACCAGCGATCCGGATCGCGGAGCGTGAGGATGACCTTGGCGTCCGGGTAATAGGCGGCCTGCTCCCGCCAATAGGCGGAGGAGGGCCAGTCGACGGTCGATCGATAGCCCGCGAAGACCTCGTCCCACGGCACCTTCTCGCCGGCGGCAACCCGCTCCCATTTTGCGGTGAGCGCCGGGCCGGCTCCTCCCTGAACAGCTCCATCATGTGGTGGCACGGGCCGAAGCCGAGCTGTTCCAGCGCGAGCTTCAACGACGCCGTCCCGGTCCGGCCGAAGCCGGCGCCAATCACGCTCAAGGTCACGAGC
>CAWDUI010000009.1:0-238833 GCA_963805445.1 Ilumatobacteraceae bacterium
CCGAGGGGTGTGTTGAGGCGAGGGTCGCCGATTGCGCGCAGCACCTCGTGCATCGAATCGAGGGAATGGCCGCTGACGAACGAGTCGACGTTCGGCAGTGCCGCAGCCATGGCGGCGACGAGCGGTTGGTAGCTGCGGCTCTGCTTGCGCGGATTCACCCAGACGACGCGGTGGGCGAGTCGCGCCAGCCGTTCCATCTGCTCGCCGACGATCGCCGGGTCGCCCGCATCCCAGCCGTCCGAGACGATCAACAACACGGCGCCACGAACGAGGCCGCGGCGGCCCCAGCCGTCGTTGAATGCCTTCAACGCCTCGCCGAGGCGAGTTCCGCCGGCCCAGTCAGGCGCGCTGGCGGCGGCGCGTCTGCAGTGCCAGATTCGGGTTGCGGATCTGCAGATGCCGGGTGAGTCGCGTCAGACGCGTCGCGAACACGAACGTCTCGGCGTTGGCGCCGCCTGCGGCGCAGTGCAGCAGTTGCAGATAGGCGCGGGCGTATGGCTCCATCGAACCGGAGACGTCGGCCAGCATGACCAGGCGCCGTGGCCGCACCGTCTCCCGCCGGCGGATGCGCTCCACCGGATCGCCGCCAGTGCGTTGGCTCCGGCGCAGTGTTGCTCGCATGTCGAGCCGCCGCCCGGTCGGTGACCGGTGGGTGCGCCGCCGGATTCGTTTCGGTGGGGCGAGCCGCATCTGGGCCATCAGTGACCGCAGGCCCAGCAACTCGAGAGGCGTGAGCGATGCGTAGTCGGCCTGGTGGAGGTATTCGTCGGTGCTGGCGGTCATCGCCAGCGTCTCGCCGGCCACCTCGTCGTCGCCATGCCGGCGATCCTCGCCCGCGCGGCCTGTTCCGGCGGCTCCGCGCCGGCTGTCACTGCCCTGGGACGAGCGTTGCTCGGGCTTCGGGCCGGCATGTGGCGAACCTGGGTCGCCGCGCGTGTCGGCCGGGTCGGCGAGCTCGCCGAACACGTGCCCGAAGACGCGATCGAACTGCTCGATCTGATCGTGCCCACTGACCAGCGTGATGCGCGCGGCCCAGTAGATGTCGTCGTAGGTGGCCGGAGTCGTGAGGTCGATCGCAGCGGCAAATCGTCCGGATCGCTCCGGGGTCACGGGGATGCCTGCGGAGTGCAGCCGGTCGCCGAAGGTTGCCGCGATCGTGGCGATGTCGACCACGTCGGCGGGCTCAGCTCGGTCGTGGCGACTCGTCCGAGCCGGTCGCCACCCAGTGAACGCCGCGCTGCGCGACGAGGTCGAGATCTTCCCGGTACTTCATGACCGACCCAAGGGTCCGCTCGACTGCTGTGCCGTCGAGCAGATCGATCCCCAGCAGTTCGAGCGCGGCGACCCAGTTGATCGCTTCGGCGATTCCGGGTGGCTTCTGCACATCGAGGGTCCGCAACCTGGCAACCGCGCCGGCGACGTTCTCGGCCAGGTCCGCGCTGGCGGCCGGTACTCGGCGGCGCACGATCGCGGTGGCCCGGCCGACGTCGGGATAGTCGATCCAGTGGTAGAGGCATCGGCGCTTCAGGGCGTCGTGGAGATCACGCGTTCGGTTGGATGTCAGGATGACGATCGGCGGGAATGCAGCGGTGATCGTGCCGAGCTCGGGGATCGTGACCGACGACTCGGCCAGCAGTTCGAACAAGAACGCCTCGAACTCGTCGTCGGACCGGTCGACCTCGTCGATCAGCAGCACGACCGGCCGCGGGCCCCGGTGCTCGATTGCCTTCAACAGCGGTCGGGCGACGAGGTACTCCTGGGTGAACAGATCGTCGCTGTCGAGCGGCTTGCCGGCGGCCTCGGCTGCGCGGATGCCCAGTAGCTGGCGCGAATAGTTCCACTCGTACAGCGCTTCGGCGGCGTCGATGCCTTCGTAACACTGCAGCCGCACCATCGGGGTGTCGAGCGCCGCGGCCAGCGCCTTGGCGGCCTCGGTCTTGCCGACCCCGGCCTCGCCTTCGAGCAGCAACGGCTGCGGCAGCCGCGCCGCGCAGAACAGCGCGGTCGCCAGGCCCTGGTCGGCGAGGTAGTCGACCGCGTCGAGTCGGCCGCGCAACTCCTCAACGGTGTCGAGGTCGAGGCTCACGAGGTGTAGGCGCCGGGATCGGCGGCAAAGGCGCGAAGGCAACCCGTGCCGCAGAACCAGTAGCGGTGCTCCTCGTGGTCGAGGTGCAACGATGCGTCGACCATCACCACGCTCATGCCGCACACCGGGTCGATGGCCGACTCGGTCGTGGTCGGGGCGCCCTCACCGACGGGCCGTCCACTCGGGCGAGGTCTGGTCGAGATGATCTCGGCCAAGATCGACAGGGCGACCTCCTCCGGCGTTCTGGCGCCGATGTCGAGTCCCGCAGGGGTGTGCACCCGAGCCTTCATCGATGCGCACACGTCGATCGATCCCAGCACCGCTTCACCACGCTTGCGACTGGCCACCAGGCCGACGTACGGCACATCGGCCCGCAATGCGTCGACGAGCACGCCTTCTTCCCCTCTGCCGTGCGATGCGATCACCACTGCTGCTGCATCGCTCGGGCAGTGCCCCGTCGTAGGGCTGTCCGGCGTGGCCGAGCGGGCCGACGAGCTCCAGCAGGGCCCGGGCGATGGGTGTGTCGCCGGCGACGACGACCAGCGGCGCCGGGATGACCGGCTCGAGGAAGATCTCCAACGTGCCGCCCGACAGGCATGGGTTGTGCACGGTCAGTGATCCCGGCCGAGGCGCTTCCGGCTGCGGTGTGATCCGCAGCAGGAGCGTCTCGGCCGAGTCGAGCAGCGCCAAGGCCTGGGCGCGAACCGTTGACTCGGCGCAGGCGCCGCCGACGAAGCCTTCGATGGTTCCATCGGCAAGCACGATCGCCTCGGCGCCGGGCTTGGCGCTGGTCGGCTTCTCGGCAACGACGACACGAGCATGCACGTATGCGGCGCGCGCCTCGACGGAGCTCCTGAGCACGAGCCGAGAGATCGTGTGTCATAGGTACGAGGCTAAGTGGCGAGTGCTGCGCGAGGGCAGGCGGCGGGCAAGGGCTATCAAGTAATCGCCATGTCGGTGCGGAACGGGTTGCCTTGGAGGGCCCGCCAGACCTGGGCCGGGGTCAGCGGCATGTCGGCGTGGCGGACCTGGATGGCGTCGAGCACCGAGTTCACCACGGCGGGCGGCGAACCGACGGTCGCCGATTCACCGACGCCCTTCACGCCGAGCGGGTGGTGTGGCGACGGAGTGATGGTCTCGCCGAGCTCCCACGACGGGCACTCCATCGACGTCGGCAGCAGGTAGTCCATGAACGATCCTCCGAGGTTGTTGCCGTCCTCGTCGAAGGCGATCACCTGCATCAGCGCCATGCCGACACCATCTGCCAGGCCACCGTGCACCTGGCCCTCGACGATCATCGGATTGATGCGCGGGCCGCAATCGTCGACGGCGATGAATCGCCGCACCTTGACCTCGCCGGTGCCGGGATCGACATCGGTGACGCAGATGTAGGCGCCGAACGGATAGGTGAGGTTCGGCGGGTTGTAGACGCACTGCCCGTCGAGGTGACCTTCGACGCCGTCGGGAAGCTCCAGCGAGCCGTGCGACAGCATGGCGATCTCCTGGATCGTCTTGCCCTTCTCCGGGTCGCCCTTGACCTGCCAGCGCCCGAGCTCCCACTCGAGGTCGTCGGGCGAGCACTCGAGCGCGGCCGCGGCAACGATGCGGGCCTTGTCGCGCACGCGGCGGGAAACGATGGCCGCGGCGCCACCGCTGACGGGTGTCGATCGCGAGCCGTAGGTGCCGAGGCCGAATGGCGTGTTGTCGGTGTCGCCCTGAATGACCTCGACGTCCTCGGGTGGGATTCCCAGCTCCTGGGCGACGATCTGGGCAAAGGTGGTCTGGTGCCCCTGGCCCTGGGTGATGCAGCTCAGCCGCAGTTGGGCCTTGCCGGTCGGGTGCACTCGCAGCTCGGCGCCGTCGGCCATTCCCAGACCGAGGATGTCCATGTGCTTGCGCGGGCCGGCCCCCACGCCTTCGGTGAAGAACGAGATGCCGATGCCCATCATCGGTTCGCTGGTGTCGCCGGCCGCACGTCGTGCCCGGCGGGCCGCCTGCTCGGCGCGCAGATCGTCGTACCCGGCGATCCGCATCGCTTCGCGCAGCGTCGGCGCGTAGTTGCCGCTGTCGTACTCCCAGCCGGTCGGCGTGGTGTAGGGGAACTGCTCTTCGCGCAACAGGTTCTTCAGTCGCAACTCGGCTGGATCGATCTTCATCTCCATGGCCAGGCAGTCGACGAGCCGCTCGACGAGGTAGACCGCTTCGGTGATTCGGAACGAGCAGGCGTAGGCCACACCGCCTGGTGCCTTGTTGGTGTAGACGCCCGTCACCTTGCAATGTGCTGCTTCGTAGTCGTAGCTGCCGGTGAAGATGTGGAAGAAGCCGGCGGGGAACTTCGTCGGCTGGGCGGTGCCGTTGAAGCAACCGTGGTCGGCCAACACGTCGACCCGCACGCCGAGGATCTTGCCGTCCTTGGTCGCGGCGATCTCGCCGTGCATGTGGTAGTCGCGGGCGAAGGCCGTGCTCATCAGGTGCTCGCTGCGGTCCTCCATCCACTTCACCGGCTTGCCGGTGACGATGGACCCGACGATCGACAGCACGTAGCCGGAGTAGATGCCGACCTTGTTGCCGAAGCCACCACCGATGTCTTGGGTGATGATGCGGATCTTGTGCTCGGGAAGCCCGGCCACCAACGCGTACACGGTGCGGTGCGCGTGAGGTGCCTGCGACGTGCACCAGACCGTCAACTGCCCGGTGACCTTGTCCATGTACGCCACGGAACCGCACGTCTCCATCGGCGACGGGTGGGTGCGCGGATACAACATGTCTTGCTTCACGATCACGTCGGCCTTGGCGAACGCCGCGTCGCACTTGGCCTGGTCGCCGGCCTCCCAATCGAAGATGTGGTTGTCGGTCTTGCCTTCCTTGTCGGTTCGGATCACGGGTGCACCGGGATCGAGTGCCTTCTTGGCATCGATGACCGGCTGCAGGATCTCGTAGTCGACCTCGATCAACTCCAATGCGTCGCGCGCCGAGTACTTGTCCTCGGCGATCACGAATGCGACCTCTTGGCCCTGGAAGCGGACCTTGTCGGTCGCCAGGACCGCGGCGGTGTCGTACGACAACGTGGGCACCCATGCCAGACCCAAGGTCTCCAGCACCGCACCGGTGATGACGGCCTTGACCTTGGGGTGAGCCTCGGCGGCCGACGTGTCGATCGACTTGATCAGCGCGTGCGCCACGGGGCTGCGCAGGATTGCGCCGTAGAGCATTCCCGGCATGTCGAGGTCGTCGATGTAGTTGCCCTGTCCGCGCAGGAACCTGGCGTCTTCCTTGCGCAGCATGCGCCCGAAGCCGATCGGATTGCCGCCGGCGCTGGTCGGTACCTCGGTGACGGTCATACGGATGCTCCCTGACTCTGATCGGCGTTCTCGTCGGCGGTCCCGTTGGCGTTCTCCGCGGCCCAGCGGATGGCCCGCACGATGTTCTCGTATCCGGTGCAGCGGCAGATCGTGCCGCAGATCGCTTCGCGGATCTGTTCGTTGCTGGGGTCGGGGTTGCGGTCGAGCAGCGCCTGACCGGTCATCAGCATGGCCGGGGTGCAGAAACCGCACTGCAGGCCGTGCTTGTTCATGAACCCCTGCTGGATCGGGCTGAGCACGCCACCTTGCTCGAGGTCCTCGACGGTTCGGATCTTGCGGCCGTCGGCCATGGCGGTCAGCACGGTGCACGATTTGACCGGCTCGCCGTCCATCCACACCACGCAGACGCCACAGTTGGTCGTGTCGCAACCCCAGTGGCTTCCGGTGAGTTGCAGGTGGTCGCGGATGAAGTGGATGAGGAGCAACCTCGGTTCCACATCGCGGGTCACATCCTCGCCGTTGACGTTGATGGTCACTTCCATCATGAGCCTCCCTGTGCTCGAGCGGCCGCGCGGCGCAGGGCGCGTGCGGTCAGTTCCTTGGCGAGATGTCGCTTGTAATCGGCCGGCCCGCGTTGGTCGCTGGCCGGATTGCTGGCGTCGGCGGCGAGCTGAGCCGCCGCGGTGATGTTGTCGTCGGTCGGGGCCTTGCCGCGCAGGGCCGCCTCGGCCGCCGGTGCGCAGAAGTGCTCGACACCCACTGCGGTCAGCCCGATGCCGCAGTCACCGACGACGTCACCGTCCATGCTGACGAAGACGCCGGACGCGGCGACAGCCCAGTCACCGGCGCGGCGCTCGACCTTCTCGTAGGCGCTCCCCGTGCTGTTGCGGATCGGGACGCGGATCTCGGTCAGGATCTCGCCGGGCTGGGCGGCGGTCTCGTACGGCCCGAGGTGGAACTCCCTCGCCGGCACCGTGCGCTCGCCGTTCTTGGAATGCAGCACGATGGTTGCTGCCAGCGCCGACATCACGGCGGAGAGATCTTCCGAGGGATCGGCCTGGCACAGCGACCCACCGACCGTCCCGCGATTGCGCACGATCGGGTCGGCGATCACCCGCTCGGCCTCACCGAAGATCGCGTAGTGCTCGTTGGCGACAGCGGATTCGAGCAGCTCGCGGTGCCTGGTCATGGCTCCGATACGGATCTCGTTGCCCTCGACGCGCACGTAGGCGAGATCGAGGTCGTTGATGTCGATGAGATGCTCGGGTCTGGCGAGGCGCAGCTTCATCATCGGCAGCAAGCTGTGCCCACCGGCAACGAGCCGGGCCTCAGGGCCCAGCCGGTCCAGCAGCGCAATGGCGTGGTCGATGCTGGTCGCGCGCTCGTACTCGAACGGCGGTGGAATTTGCATGAGATCCCCCGATCATCATTCGGCCCCTGGTTTCAGGCCCCCAAGACACGTCATGAGACACGCCGTGCGCGGTCCCGGTGGTGATGTTGAGCGCTGGAGCAGGCCTCGTCAATCGGCTCCTAACCGAAGGGTTATCTCGACCCGATCGGGCCGCCGGGTT
Source organism: Ilumatobacteraceae bacterium (assembly GCA_963805445.1). GTDB lineage: Bacteria > Actinomycetota > Acidimicrobiia > Acidimicrobiales > Ilumatobacteraceae > JAENVT01. Next base: position 6,960 of record CAWDUI010000009.1, read on the forward strand.
CGCCCTACAGTTCCGCGACAGTGACGCTCGCCCAGTTGAAGGTGTTCGTGTTGGTCTCGAGATTGGGGTCCGTTCGCGCCGCGGCGGCCGCGCTGGGGGTCAGCGAACCGGCGGTCTCGCAGGCGCTCGCGGCGCTGCGTCAGCATCTCGACGACCCGCTGATCGCCCGTGGTGGGGCAGGCATGGAGTTGACGCCGGCCGGTCGCCGCGTCGTGACGATCGCCTCGCAGATGGTCAACCTCGCTGTCGATGCCGAGGCTGCGGTGCGGCAATCGAACGGCGCTGCCGAGTTGCTGCGTGTGGTGACGACCAGCACCTTGTCGCAATCGATCGTCCCGTCGTTGTTGCAGGCGTTCACCGCCCGCGCCGGTGGGATCGAGGTCAGCGTGGGGGTGGCGACCACGGCGGAGATGGCTGCGCTCGTGGAGGAACGGCTGGCCGATGTGGCCGTCGGCCCGCGGCTGCCGGGCATCGAAGCCGAAGCAGTGATGCGGTACCGCCTGTGCCTGGTCGGTCATCCCGAACTGCGGATCAATGGCGGAGGTCTCGCCGGCCAGCGTTGGTTGGTCGACCCCACCGGAACAGACCCACTCTCCGAGGTCGGCAGTCTGCTGGCCAAGTTCCGGGTTCCGGAGTCCAACGTCATGGTTTTCGCCAACGAGAAGGCGGCGTGGTCGGCCGCCGCGGCTGGCGAGGGGGTGGCCCCGGCCATCGACCACATGGTCGCCGCGGAGGTCGATCGTGGCGCCCTGGCCCGGGTTCGGGCCACAGATATGCCTGTTGACCTGCTGTTGAAGGTCAGTTCGCTGGAGTCCTCCGCGGCGCTCGAGCGCAGCCGACAAGCTGCGCCGGTTCGTTCGCACGCCCGATGCGATGCAAGCGATGTACCGCCCCGACAGCGGTGTGCCGGCGGCCAAATTCCGCCCTCCGGTCTATGTCACTCTCTGGAGTTGACGTGTCAAGACTGTCACAAGTCCAAAACCTTCCCCGTGAACGGGGCGTGTCCAGTTGAGATAACCACAGTCCGAGCGGGCGCGGCCACAATTTCGGAGGTTCATTCGGATGAAGCGACATGTGATAGGGGTGGCCGCAGCAGTTGTGGGCACCATGTTGATGGGCGGGATGGTTGCAACTCAGACGGCGGCTGCCGCCGACCCGGTGCCCACGACAGTGACATTGCCGCTGTTCGGTGCACCGTTGGCCATCGGGATCACGACTGGCCCCGGCGGTGCACTGGCCGAAGTCACGGTCGACCCGACCGGCAACACCCCCACATCGGCCAACCCGCACAAGGTGGTGTTCCAGAGTGCCAACCCGACCGACCCGACTGCTGACCCGGCGAAGGTCGTCATCCGGTCCAAGAAGGGTGGTCAGAGCGTGTCGGCCCGAGCCGGTTCGCTGACCGATTTCACCGGCGTCCCCGGTGGATGGAGTGGAGACCTCTTCGGCAACGGCACCACCAGCACCGTCGCTTTCAGCATCGAGGCCGCTGCCGACGGCAGCCCGAACATCACCGGGATCAGCACCACCGGTGAATCCGCAGTCGTCGGCGACGTCAAGGTGTCGACGCACGAAGGCGACGACGATGACGACGACACCTCGATGTCAGCCCGCGTTTCGATCAAGTTCACCAGTGCGACGGGCGACATGTCCCGCACGGTGAGCATCAATGTGAGGGTCAGGACCGATGAAGACGGCCACAGCTCCGCCAAGTTGAGCATCTCGCTCGGCCGCATCCGGGGCGTGGCCATCGACGCGGCGGCCGCGGCGGGCCCGCACACGTGGACCGGCCTGCTCTGCGACAACTCCACCGCGACGATCAACTACACCGTCGGTGCAGATGGTTCGGTCTCGGCAGTCACCGCCGACCCGGCGACCGCCGATGTCAGGGCCGAGGGCAGCAAGATCGACGTGCGCTTCTCCAACAACGAGCGGGTGAGCATCAACGTCAGGCTCGACAACGGTCTGATCCGCATCGGCGTCAAGGAGAAGATCCGCTGCGATTCCCCGAACCCGACGTTCAACGGTTCGGTCGTCCCGAACACCGGCAAGGATCACCACCACCACGACGGTGGCGGCGACAACCACGGTCGCGGCGATCATCACGACAGCAAGACACCGTCGGCGCCCTGAGTGCAGTCGACCGTTGACAACTCCTAGAAAGGCAGCCCGGCTCCTCCTCGGAGGGGCCGGGCTGCTGCTCGCTCTCGGGTCGTGTTCCGACAGCGGCTCACCTCAGGTCGGTTCGGCCGACGCCAACTCGTCCCCGACGACCATCGCGGCTGCCGGTCCGACCGAGTCGCCGACCACCACCGTGGCCGGCGCGCCGGCCCCCGCCGCAGTCGACGGACCCACGTTGTTGCAAACGGCGATCGCGGCAACCGGTGGCGGCTACCACTTCAACCAGACCAACACGGTCGACGGCGTTGTCGCCATCACGGTCGACGGTGATCGGCTGCCCGACGGCGCTCGGCTGGCCGTCCACGGTGACGCCGGTCTGGTGTTCTACGTCATCACCCCCGACGGCACCTGGCTGATGCCGGAGAACGGCGAGTGGGAGGCCGACGATTCGGATCCTCCGACCGTCGATCCGATCGGCGCACTCAGCGCCCCCACATCGGTCGACGTGGCGAGCAACGATGGCACCACCGTCCAGTTGGTCGTCAACGTGCCGTACGCCGCGCTGGGCCTGGCCGGCGACGGAGACGCGCCGCTGCAGGTGGCGATCGTCAATGGTGCGCTCACCACCATCACCTACAGCACCAGCACGCCCGACGGAAAGGCCGCTGTCGCGACGACGGCGATCGGTGCCGTCGTCGACCCCAGCCCCGTCGTCGCGCCCATCTGATCAGCTGTCGAACCCCAAGCCCATCCGGTCCAGCGTCTTCAACCAGGCGTTTCGCTTGCCGGTCCGGTCCTCTCGGTTCAGCGACCACCTGGTCGTCTGGATGCCGATGAACCGAAATGGTTCGGGTGGGAACGGCAGTGGCCGTTCCTTGACGAAGTCGGTCTGCGTCGCTCGCGATCGCTTTCCGTCGAGCAGATCGACCATCACCTCCCCGCCGAAGCGGCTGGACGCGACGCCCAGGCCTGTGTAGCCGAGGGCATAAGCGACGCGCCCTTGCATCGCCTGGCCCCAGAACACGCAGAACCGGCTGCAGGTGTCGATCGCGCCGCCCCATGCGTGGGTGAACTTCAGCCCCTCCAACTGCGGGAACGTCTCGAAGAAGTGCTTGCTGAGCTTGGCCCAGGTCTCGGGCCGGCTCTCCAGGTCGGTGTTGATCTTGCCGCGCCAGTAGTAGATGGCGTCGTACCCGCCCCACAGGATGCGGTTGTCGGCGGTCAGCCGGTAGTAGTGGAACTGGTTCGGGATGTCGCTGAGGCCCTGCCGGTTCGCCCATCCGATGTCGGCCAGTTGGGCGTTCGACAACGGCTCGGTGACCATGCAGTAGTCGTAGACGGGGGCGATGAAGTGGCCGATCCGCTTCAGCAACGGCTTGAACGCGTTGGTGGCCAGGGCGACCTTGCCGGCGCGCACACGCCCGAGTGGCGTGGTGATCAGCACACCGACGCCGTCCTTGTCGAGTGACGTCGCCTTGGTGTCTTCGTAGATCCGCACGCCGAGCGACATCGCTGCGCTCTTCAGTCCCCACACCAGTCGGGCCGGGTCGACGATCGCCGCCCGGTCCTTGCGCCACAGGCCCCCGGTGTACGTCGCCGAGTTGACCTGGGCCTGCATGGCCGAGGCGTCGAGCCACTCGACCTTCTGGCCGAGGGCGCGCAACTGCTGGTAGTCGTCGCGCAACTCGTCGACGTAGCTCGGCGAGTGCGAGCTGGTGGCCACATCGATCACGCCGGGGCGCTCGTAATCGCAGTCGATGTTGTAGCGCGTGATCGCCGCTTCGATCTCGTTGAGGTTCTGCAGGCCGAGTTCTTCCAGCAGCGGGAGCTCCTGTGGAAAGCGCTCCTGCCCGTTGGCGACCCCGTGGGTGAGGCTGGACTCCATGAAGCCGCCGTTGCGGCCACTCGCCGCCGAGCCGATCTCGTGGGCGTCGATCAACACCACGTCGCGCGACGGGTCTCGCTCCTTGGCGATGATCGCCGTCCACAACCCGGTGTACCCACCGCCGACGATGCACAGGTCGCACGTTTCGGTGCGCACGAGCGTCGGGTTGCTGTCGGGCTCGTCGGCGTCGTCGTACCAGTACGGGTAGGGGTCGGCGTCGGCGATTGCATCGAGATGGAACTCGTCGATTGCTTCGTCGTCGTCACGGTTGTTGACGGCCATGTCTCTCACCACCTGTCGGAGTGCGACGATACTTCGGGGCACGCTACGGTCACGGACATGATCACTCATGTTGTTGCGTTTCGCTGGAAGCCGGGCATCCCGGCCGGCCACATCGAGTTGGTGAAGTCTCAGCTGCTCGAGTTCGCCGCAACCCTGCCAGAGGTGCGGTCGTATCGCTGCGGTAGCGATGAAGGCGCATCCGACATGGGGAACTTCGACTTCGCGCTCGTCGCCGAGTTCGACAACATCGACGATTGGCGTGTCTACGACAAGCACCCCCGCCACGACGAGATCCGTTCCGGAGTGGTCAAGCCGTGGATCGACGCCCGCGCCGCGGTGCAGTTCGAGAGCTGAACGCTGCGAGCCCTCGGGCGCGACTTCGGAACTGGCAGTACTCACATCGAACCCGAGTGACGCCAACGGGTCTGTTTTCGGTACTGCTGCTACCGGAATCGCACCCAAAGAGCCGGGCTGAGACGCGTTGGCGGTGACGTACTGTTCGGCGGGCTAGGGCTGGTCGGCCGGGCCACCGGCGACGACGGCAGTGTCTTCGTCGCCGGAATCGACTCGGTCGGGCGAGACCGAGGTGGCGATGTCGAGGTCGTAGCGCGCCAACCGGGAGTCGAAGGTGGCCACCCTGCGGACCTTGCATCGGTGGATCATCACCAGCGTGATCGCCAGATCGATGTCGACCGGCGTGCCCCGCATCAGTTCCTTGGCGGCGTTTCGGTGTTGCCGGGCGACGTGCAACTTGTCGATCGGGGCGAACAGGTCGGCGTTGGCGGTCGCCGCGAGATGGTCGGCGCGCGCCACGAGCAGATGTCGCTGGGCGAGGAAGTCGTCGATCAGCACGTGATACACCGACACGGCTTCGTCGTGGTCTGGGTCATCCGCATCGGCAACTGCGACCAGGAAGCTGCGATCGAGCAGGACCGACGGCGGGTTCATCACAGCGCTGCCAGCGCCCGGTACGAGCGTTGGGCACGATTGCGGCGCTGCCGAGCTTCGAACCGGTTCCAGAACCAGAACGATCCACCGACGATCGCCCAACCGACCAGCCCGTCGATCACCCAGTGCTCGGCCAGGTAGACGAGTGACGTGAGCATCAGCACCGGGAACAGCAGCACCACGACCTTCAACCAGATCGGCTTGATCCAAGGGAGGAAGAACGCGGGGACGATCAGCGCGAACGAGGCATGCAGCGACGGCATCGCCGCAACCGCGTTGCCCCAATCGAGCGCGTTCTTCCAACTGTTGGCGGCGGCGTGCAGCCCCAATGCCACGAACCCGCGACCGGCGCTGCGGGTCAGCGGTGGCAGGAGGTGGTAGTTCTTCGACGCCATCCACGGCGGGGCGGTGGGGAAGATGATGAACAACAGGCAGGCGACGCCGAGCACCGTCGCGAAGCGCTTCATGAACCTGGCCCACTGACGATGCGTCGTGGCCCACAACGCGCCCATCACGATCGGCACGAAGATGAAGTGGGTGAAGTACGTCAGCGAGGCGACCTTGTCCCACCAATGCACGCTCGACTTCCAGAAGTGCTCCTGCAGCACCGTGTTCGGATCGTTGCCGAAGAACAACGCCCGGTCGATGTTGCGCGGCGCCTGCACCTGCAACGGGAACTTGATGCCGAAGATCTTGCCGTCGGCGGCACCCCGCGTGGTCTCGTAGGCGAACCACATCGCGCAGTACAGCGTGAGGTCGATCGCCAATATCCCCCATTGCCGGACCGGCCGCCCGACGAAGGCGCACACAAGGAACACGGCCACCGCACGGGCGATGCTGAGACGATCCCAGAGGATGCCGTTGTCGCGGGTCCAGACGATGGCGTACACGCAGAACACCGTCAGTGTCGTGCGCCGCAACCAGGCCAGATAGTCGATCGGCACGACCGTGTTGAGGCCGACTCGCTGGTCGAGTTGGGGTTGGTCGGCCACGACGGACATGGCCTACCAGGCTACCGATCGGAGTTGGTGAACTGGGTTCAGCAGGCTTCGAGAGCGCGACGCACGAGGACCTTGGCCAGGTGCACCCGGTACTCGGGGCTGGCGTTGAGGTCGCTCTGCGGCTCGGCCTCCTCCGCGGCGAGTTGCGCGGCGTCGGCGATCGACGAACCTTGGGAGAGTGCGTTCGACACGCTCGTGGCCAGGATGGGTGTCGAGCCCATGTTGACCAGGCCGACGCCGCTGTCGCCGTTACGGCGCCATGCAGCGACACCGACGATCGCCCAGTCCTGCGCCCGGCGGTTGAACTTCTGGAAGTTCCACCCGGCGCCTTGCATCTTGGGGACACGGATCTCGGTCAGCATCTCGTCGGGGGCGAGCGCAGTCTCCAAGAAGCCCTGGAAGAAGTCGCCGGCGGCGATCTCGCGTGTGCCGTTGGGTCCTTGCGCCACGTAGGTCGCGCCCAGCGCCAAGGTGGTCGCGGGCAGGTCGCTGGCGGGGTCGCTGTGGGCGATCGAGCCGCCGATGGTGCCGCGGTGACGCACCTGCGGGTCGCCGACATGGCTGGCGGCGTGGGCGAGCAGCGGCACGTGCTCGGCCAACACCGAACTGGTCTCGATGTCCATGTGCCGGGTCAGCGCGCCGATGGCGATGTGGTCCCCGGCGTCGCGGATGTACGACAGGTCGGTGATCCGGCCGATGTCGACCAGCACGCTGGGCTGGGCGAGCCGCAACTTCATCAGCGGCAGCAGGCTGTGCCCGCCGGCGAGGAACTTGGCGTCCTCACCGTGCTCGCCGATGAGGCGGATGGCCTCCTCAGCAGAACCGGCGCGGACGTAATCGAAGGCGGCGGGAATCACGTGGTTGCTCCTCTATCGGCGGGACTATTGGTGTTGTGCGCGGCTTGCATTGCTTTCCAGACGGTCTGCGGACTGGCCGGCATGGCCACATCGGTGACGCCGAGGCTCGATAGTGCATCGACCACAGCATTGATCACGGCTGGTGCCGCGCCGATCGTGCCGGCCTCACCAATGCCCTTCACGCCGAGTTGATTGGTCGGCGATGGAGTGATGGTGTGACCGAGGGTGATCGACGGTACATCGCTGGCCGCCGGCACCAGGTACTCGGCGAGCGTCGACGTCTTCAGGTTGCCGTCGTCGTCGTAGACGGCTTCTTCGAACAACGCCTGGGCGAGGCCCTGGATCACGCCGCCGTGGACCTGACCATCGACGATCAGCGGATTGACCTGCACGCCGCAATCGTCGACGGCGACGTATTGCAGCACCTCGACCTGACCGGTCTCGGTGTCGACCTCGACGGTGCACACGTGGGTGCCGAACGGCCACGAGAAGTTGGGCGGGTCGTAGGTGACCTGTGCCTCGAGGTTGGGCTCGAGACCGTCGGGCAGGTTGTGGGCTGTGAACGCTTCGAAGGCGATGGCGGCCAGCGGCATCGTGCGGTCGGGTGAGCCCTTCACGGTGAATGCTCCGCCGACGAACTCGAGATCGGCCTCGTTGGCCTCCAACTGGTGGGCGGCGATCTTGGTCGCCTTGTCGATCACCTTGTCGCACGCCATGGCGATCGCGACTCCGCCGACCGGCAGTGAACGTGAGCCGTACGTGTCGAGGCCGAGCGGGGCGATGGCGGTGTCGCTGTGCAACACGTCGACGTCGTCGGGGCTGACGCCCATCTTCTCGGCGACGATCATGCTCCACGCCGTCTCGTGACCCTGGCCGTGTGGCGATGTGCCGGTGACCACTTGGATCTTGTTGGTCGGCAGCACCCGCACGGTGGCCGCTTCCCAGCCGCCCGCCGAGTAGTTCAGCGAAGCCAGCACGCGTGACGGGGCCAGGCCGCACATCTCGAAGTACGTGCTGACACCGATGCCGAGGAGCTTGCCCGCACCGGGGACGTTCTGCGTCTTCTGCCGGGCACGAGTGCCGGCGTAGTCGGCCAGCTCCAACGCCTTGGTTGCGGCGCCGTCGTGATCGCCCGAGTCGTACACCAGCCCGCTGAACGCGGTGTACGGGAACTGCTCCTTGCGGATGAAGTTGCGCCGACGCAGTTCGACCGGGTCGATGTCCATCTTCGTGGCCAGCGCGTTCATCGCCCGCTCGATGGCATACGTGGCTTCGGGGCGGCCGGCGCCACGGTAGGCATCGGTGGGTGTCATCGTCGTGAACACGCCCGTGCACGAGAAGTCGTAGGCGACAGGGATGTCGTAGACACCGGCATAGAGGAAGGCGCCCAGCAGCGGGATTCCGGGCGTGACGAGTTGCAGGTACGCGCCCATGTCGGCCAGCAACCGCACACGAACGGCCGTGACCTTGCCGTCGGCATCGGCTGCCAGTTCGATGTGCTGGATCTGGCCGCGGCCCTGGATGGTGGCCTCGGCGCCCTCGCTGCGCTCTTCGTTCCACCGCACGGGCACGGCGTGCTTGCGGGCAAGCGCGACGCAGAGCAGTTCCTCGGCATAGACGTTGAGCTTGGAGCCGAACCCTCCGCCGACGGCGGGTGCGATCACGCGCATCTGCTGTTCGGGAATGCCGAGCGTCAGTGCCGTCATGACCTTCAAGATGTGGGGTATCTGTGTGGCCGAGTACAGCGTCATGTCGCCGCCGTACGGCTGCGGAACTGCAGCGACGGCACGGGGTTCCATCGCCATCGGGATCAGCCGCTGTTGCACGTAGCGCTCGCTGACGGTGAACGCGGCGGCGGCAAAGGCTTCGTCGACCTGGCCCTCATGACCCTCGACCTTGAGATCCCACGTGTAGCTCTTGTTGGTGCCGAGCTCGTCGTGGATCACGACTCGATCGCTGAGCGCGTCGTCGAGGCCGATCACCGGTGCGAGCGCCTCGTACGTGACGTTGATGGCATCGAGAGCGTCCCGCGCGGCTGCATCGCTGGTGGCCAACACGCAAGCCACCCCGTCGCCGGCATACGCGGCCTTGCTGACGGCCAAGGGGTAGTGCGCCGGGTTCTTCATGTCGGCGGTCACCGGCCAGGCGCACGGCATCGGCGCGCCCCACAACGGCATCAGGTCTGCTCCGCTGTACGCGGCAACGACGCCAGGCATCGCCGCGGCGGCCGAGACGTCGATCGCGGTGATCCGCGCATGGGCGTACGGGCTGCGCAGCACGGCGAGGTGCAAGGCGCCAGGGAGGTTCAAGTCGTTGGTGAACTTGGCTTCGCCGGTCAGGAGGGCGGGATCTTCGCGGCGCAGCAGCCGCTGACCCAGGATGGACGTGGGCTGGACTTCGGTGACGGTCATGACAACTCCTTCGGAGTCGGTATCAGCTACTTTGCGGCGCAGGCCAGCACGGCCTTGACGATGTTGTGATAGCCCGTGCATCGGCACAGGTTGCCCTCCAGGCCAAGGCGCACATCGCGCTCGGTCGGGTTGGGGTTCTCCTTCAAGAGGCTCGTTGCCGCCATCACCATGCCCGGTGTGCAGTACCCGCACTGCAGGCCGTGGTTCTCCATGAACGCCTTCTGCATCGGGTGCATCTCGCCGTTCTGGGCGAGACCCTCGATCGTCAAGATGTCGGCACCGTCGGCCTGCACGGCCAACACGGTGCAACTCTTCACGGCCTCGCCGTTGAGGTGCAGACTGCACGCGCCGCACGACGAGGTGTCGCAGCCGACGTTGGTGCCGGTGAGGCCGAGGGCCTCGCGGATGTAGTGCACGAGCAGTGTGCGCGGTTCCACATCGCTCTCGTGATCCGTGCCATTGACGGTGACGTGAATCTGCACGTGTTACCCCCTCGAAATCTGCGGCCCCCATGGCGCGCGCCCCATCATGCCTCATCACGCAGTGCCCGTCCACATGGGAGCGAACCGACGTTGCGTCAGGTGATGGGCCGGTGATGGTGCGGCATGCGCCGCGGAAGAGTTGTCGCATATGCAGCGGCGAAGACGACCGCGGCCAGCAGACCGATGGTCGCGCCGGGCGGTGCGTCGAGCGCCTGGCCGATCACCACGCCGACGAGTCCCTCGGACACGCCGAGCACCACACCGACGACGGTCATCCGCCGCAACGTCGGAGTGAGAAGGCGGGCGGTCGCCGCGGGCGTCACCAACATGCTCACCGACATGATCGAGCCGACCGTGCGCAGGCTGATGACCACGACGACGGCCAGCAGCACCACCAACACGGCTTGCACCAGTTCGACGTGCACACCGACCTGCTCGGCCTGAACGTGGTCGAACGATGCGAGGCGCAGCTCGCTGAACAGCAGCAGCACCACACCGACAGCGAGCGCGCCGATCACGACGTTGAAGCCGATCTGTGCCCAGGTGAGTTGCAACACGTCGCCGAACAGGATGTGTTCGAGCTCCTTGGTGGTGTCGATCCTGGAGATGATGATGATGCCGAGTGCGAACAGGGCACTGCCCATCACCGCGATGATCGCCTCCTGACCGAGGCGGTGGCTGGCCGAGAACAGGATCAGCAGCACGGCGATCACAACGCCGGCGCCGAGCGCACCCAGCAAGATGTTCGCGCCGGCCGCGTAGGCGATACCGACCCCGGCCAGGGTGCCGTGCGACATCGTGTCACCGAGATTGGCCATGCGCCGCAACACGATCCACGTGCCGACCACCGGGGCAACGATGCCGATGATCGTCGCGGCGACGAGTGCCTTGAGGTACTCCCCCTGCAACACGCTGGTGGCCAACACCGCCGCGCTCATGCCGGCGCCGCCGACCCGAAGGTGCGGTCGAGCACGTCGGCAGCCAGCACGATGTCGGGAGGGCCGTCGCCCAACAGGCGACCGTTGATGGCCATGCACCGCTTGAATCGCCGGCGAGCCAGAGCGAGGTCGTGGGTGGCGATCAACAACGTCGACCCGTGGTCGACCAGGCGCTCGAAGACCTCGAACAGTTCTGCGGTCGAGGGTTGGTCGACACCACTCAGTGATTCGTCGAGCATCAGCACCGACGCCTCTTGCGCCAAGGCCCGGGCAACGTAGGCGCGTTGCAGCTGACCACTCGAGAGCTGGTTGAGCGAACGCGACTCGGTGCCGTGCAGATCGACCAGGGCCAACATGCGCAATGCTTCGTCGTGGTCGTGCGATGACGGGCGTTCGTACCAGCGATGGAACCGTCGTCGGCCGGCCAGCACGAGCTCGCCGACCGTGATGGGGAAGGCGATGTCGGAGTCGCTCCGTTGAGGGATGTAGGCGATGTCCATGCGGTCGGTTCGGCTGTGGCAGTGCACGCCATTGACTTCGACCTCGCCCGTGTGGTTGACCAGGCCGCAGATCGCCTTGAACAGGGTGCTCTTGCCGGCGCCGTTCGGCCCGATCACGCCGATCAGCTCGCCGCGGCCGACCGCGAAGGAGACATCCTCGAGCACCACGGTGTCGCCGTAGCTGACGCCGAGTTGGATCACTTCGAGAACCGCGGGGAGGCCGGTGGGGGATGCGGGCACGACTCGACGCTATCAAGAATGAGATCGATTCTCAATATCAAGTGGCGATCCGTGCGTTACGCTGTTGGTCTGTGAAAGCCCCTCCGACCGATGGTGTGACCACGCGTGCGTCGACGACCCTGAAGAAGGCGGGCCAGCGACTGACCCGCCACCGGGTCGCGGTAATGGCTGCCCTTCGCGCCTCGAATCGACCGGTGACCGCCGACGAGGTCGCCAAGATCTCCGGTGTGCCCCTGTCGACGGCCTACCGCAACCTGGCCGAGATGTGCGATGCCGGAGTCGCTGTGCGGGTCGGCGGTGCGGATCGCACCGACCGATTCGAGATCGCCGAGTCGCTGACCAGCCATCATCACCACCACCTGGTCTGCACCGAGTGCGGTGTCGTCAACGACTTCGACGCCAGCCCGCAACTCGAGCGGTTGATCACCAAGGAGATGCAGTCACTCCTGGCCTCGGCAGGGTTCGCCGAATCGCACCACCTGTTCGACGTGCACGGCATCTGCGGCGATTGCCGAACGCTCTCGTCATAGCCGCTCGTCGTGATCGTGCGTTCTCACGCCCCGGCGGTAGCCCGGGACGGGTGGGCAACCACCGGAGCGGAGGTAACGAAGGAAGTAACTCCTTGAGCCGACGGTAGGTCGCCTTAACATCGATTGCAAGTCATGCCCACCAGAATTCGTGTCGGATCGATGGAGTAGCCTGGAGCGGTTCGCGCGTTCGTAGCTCAATGGATAGAGCATCTGACTTCGGATCAGACGGTTGGGGGTTCGAGTCCCTCCGGACGCACTGAGAAATCTGTGACTTGACCTGCAGTGATATGATGCGAAGGCTTCTCCGAACGAGAGGCCATCGGCCATTTTTGGCCCCATGTATCACTGATGTATCAGGAATTCGGGGAGGTCGTCATGACCTGGAAACCGACCGGGCGGCCGGTTGTGCGCCAACAACACGATCGTTGGGTCGTTCGCGTCGACGGGATCGATACCGCCTCGGGCAAGTCGCGGCCGCGTCAGCTCGGCACGTTCCGGTCGAAGCGCTCGGCGCAATCGGCGGCCACCGACTTTGCGTCGTCGGGTGAGGTCGGCTCTGACCGATCGACGGTCGGCTACGTCGTCACCCAATGGGCCGAGTCGCGCACCGACATCGGCAACAAGTCGCGACTCCAGTACGAGTGGGCGGCGCGACACATCAGTGCGGGAATCGGCTCGGTGCGCATCGACCGCCTCGATCGCAGTGACATCGCCCGTTGGCTCGAGGGTCTGGCCCAGGACGGCCATCTCTCGCGCCGCAGCATCAGCATCTGCCGCACCGTGTTGCGTGCCGCGCTCGCCGACGCTGTCGAGGCCGGCGACCTCCGTCGCAGCCCGGCGAGTCGGGTGCCGATGCCGCGCAACGTCGTGAAGGTGCGCGCCGAACGCGAGGTTGAGGCATGGGAGGAGTCCGATCTGCGCAAGTTTCTCGCCGTGACCGCGAGCCATCGCTGGGGCGCGCCACTGCGGCTCGCCGCGTTGTATGGGTTGCGTCGCAGCGAGTTGTTGGGGTTGCCGTGGTCGGCGGTCGACGTGAAGGCCGGCACCGTTCGAATCGAACAAGCGTTGATCGAGGTGTCGGGCAATGTGGAGTGGAGCCCGGGAAGAACGAACGATCGCGACGGACGATCCCGATCGACCCGGCCACTGCCAAGGCACTCGCTGCGCATCGCCGCTTCCAAGCCGAAGAGCGTTTAGCGGCCGGGCCTGAGTGGATCGACATGGGTCTCGTCGTGACGTCGAAGACCGGCAACCGGGTCGCGCCGAGCAACTTCGACCAGACCCTCGCCCGTCTCGTGAAGCAGGCCGGCGTGCCACGGCTGACGTCGCACGGCCTGCGCCACACGGCAGCTACGCACATGGTTCGTCATGCCGCCGACTTGGGGGAGATGCGCGCGGCAGCGGACATCCTCGGGCACAGCCCCGACATGTTGATGAGGGTCTACGCCCACGCGCTCCCGGAGTCGGTGCGAACCGTCACCGACAAGATCGGCCAACGCGGCATGAGCGAATCGTGAGTGCTGACCCTCAACGCCGCGCCGCCGCTCAGCTTCCCACCTTCGACTTGGTGAGGTCGAGAACCCATGTGTCGCTCTGCTCAGCAAGGCCGCTGCCTTGGGCTCCACCGACCAGGATGACGAGATTGCCAACCGAGGCGATGGCCGGTTGCATGCGGTTGGCAATCGGCACGTCGGCGGATGGGTGCCAGCTGCCACCCTTCAGCACCCAGGCTTGAAGCGGGCCGTCGCCAGGGTTGTCGGGCGTCGTGCTGAGTGCGACGAGACCGGTGTCGGTGCGCACGACGTCGCCTCCGGGCGCCTCTCTCCAGGTGTCGTCGTCAAGGTCGAGGTACTGCACTGGCTGCGGCCCGGATTGTGTCGCCGTAGCCACGATCACCGTGTCGAACCGGGCTTCTTGGAGGAAGCCTGTCGCAGTCGGCGCGGCGAGTCGCTTCCATGCTCCGTCGCGAAAGCCGGCGACGAGACGCGCCCCACCGTTATAGGAGGACACGAGGGTCAGTCGACCGTGATCGAGCACGGCCTGCGCGGGTTGGCGGGCGAAGTCGAGCATCGTGTCGTCGAAGGGGATGGGCCTCCAGGCGTCATCGGCCACGTCGTAGATGGCGCCGTTGGTGAACACGCCGGTGTAGGGGCTGCCGGATTCGCCGCTCAGCGCCACGCTCGTCGTCGGAGCCGTCGACTCCGTGGCAGACGGCAGATCGATCGGTGTTGCGCTCTCGATGGTCGGGTCGGTGGTGAGCCCGCCCCACACGACGATGCTCTGGTCGCTGACCGTCGTGGTCGTCATCGAGCGCGGCGCCAGCGGGGGGACGGTGCCTTCGTGCCAGGTCTTGTCAGCGAGCGACCAGCGCATCGTGAGCGGTGTCGCGGTGTCACCGGGGAGGCCGCTCGCGCCGGTGTGCACCACGGCGAGCGTGTCGCCGTTCCACGTCCATGGCCTGAAGTTGACGGCGAGGGCCGCTGGGATGTCGATCGATGTCCAGGCCATGGTCGACAAGTCGAACAACGCCGCAGCCATCGGGTTCGGCGATTCCTCGGTGACTGCCACCAACGTCGTGCCGGCAAGGCGGAAGGTCGCGCCGCCAACGAAAGGCGCTGGGGGAATCGGCTGCCACGTGTCCGCGGCGGGGTCGTAGATCCCGCCCTGATATGGAGTGTCGGCATCGGTGTTGTGAGGCAGACCGCCGAGCACTACGACCCGGCCGTCGCTCGTGACAGCGCTCTGCACGGATGACGGCATGGCGAAGGGCGGCGTCGCGCCCTTGCGCCACGTGCCGGTGAGGACTGTTGTCGACGGCGTCGTCTCATCATGCGGGTCGCGGCGGATCAGGATCGCGGCACCGGCAAGCCCGACCACGACCAGCAGGCCGGCAACCAGCGTGACGAGTGGGCGACGATTGATCTGGTGCCTGGGCTGCTCGAATCGACGCGACTCGTGGGCGGTCAGAGCCGTGGCCGGTGCGGCCGCGTTGTCGAGCGCGTCGCGGTAGCGAGCCAGTCGTTCTTCAACTGTTTGGGCCATTGAGCTCCTCCTCGAGAGAACGACGCAACTTGGTCATTGCGCGATGTAGGCGGTTTCGGACGGCAGCAGGTGTAAGGCCGAGCATCTCGGCGGTCTCCTCGTAGCTGTACCCATAGGCGTGTACGACAACGGCGACGGTTCGCTCGTCAGGCTTCAGCTGGGCGAGGGCAACGCTCAGACTCACCTCCACGTCGGAGGAGGAGTCTGGGTGCCCGCGTTCGGGAGGTAGGTCGAGCACGCGCCGCCAGCGCCGGTAGCGGCGCGCTCGGGATTGCGAGACGCGGTACAAGTAGCCGATCGGGTTGCTCAGCGCAGCGACGCGGTCGGCGGTTCTCCCAGGCGTACGCCACGACCTCAGCATGGAGATCCGTGCCGATCTCGACACCATGGCGAGCGATCAGCACCCCGCGCAATCGTTGGACACACTCGCCCAAGCGGCGATCGAACTCGTCCGCATCCATGACGCTTTCGCTGATCGGGACCACACCCTTTCAAGACCCTTGGCGGCCCGCGATCGTCTCATCGATCCTCACGACCGCCACGCCGATCAACGGTAGAGGGGACGCTGGCAGCAGAAGTCGCGCTGATGGCCGGATCGGCTTGCGCGTACAGGTTCACAAGCCAGTTTCAACCGCCGCTACCGAAGGCCCTGTCGAGCAACGCATTCACGACTTGGTCAAGCAAGAAGGCGTTCACTTCGTCGCGTGCACCGAGAAGATCGTCAGCTATTCGCATCAGGTCTTCGATGATTGCTGCCATCTCCTCCAGAGTGAAACTGACGGAGCCGCTCTGATCCGTCACTGCTGAGGCGCCCGAAGCTTCTCGATGTCCTCAGGTCGAAACGCGCGAACGCCGCTGGCGAGCTCGACAGGTCGCAGATCCCGCTGACGCACGTGGTCGATGAACGTCTTCGCACTGAGTCCGGATGCTCGGAGGGCATCCGCAGGTGAAAGCAGACCGTCTGGAACGATCTCTCGTCGGGTGACCGCTCGGCGGCGCGCGTGGACGACGTTTGGCTGACCCATGTCACCGACCAGCTCGCTGATTTCTCGGGATGAGAGGCCTGAGCGGTGAGCGTCAACGATTGCAGAGTCGCGGATGAGCCGAGCGACGTAGTCGTGGGATCGGGCGCGCTGGTACTCGGTTTCGGCTTCGATGAGTCGGCGGCGCGCCTCGCCCGACTCCAGCTGGTCTGTCTCAAACTGTGTCACGTATGTCATGATGACATAGGTCGGAGGTCGTGACAAGACACCAAGACAACCGGCTCGCGGCGCAGGCTCAGAGTGACGGCGCCCATTCGGCACTGTGCTGGCAGTTCGCCTGGTGATGTGATCTTGGTCACAGTGAATCGTCCGTCTGGTACCCGCTGGTCGCCCTGAGTATCCGCTGGTGTCTTCTGGTCGCTTCTGGTCCGGAATCCCTTTCGTCGCCTGGGTCTGCAGAGGGTTGCGCTGCGAATGACATCGGTGTAATCAAGACACCCTGATGCGTACCGGGGTGGTGCTCGACGGGTCGCTGGAGGACCTTCCGGCGATGTTGACGGTCGAGGAAGCGGCGCGTGTGTTGCGCATCGGGCGCTCGTTGGCATACCAGTTGGCGACTCGCTATCTCGATAGCCGCGGCACCGATGGACTGCCGGTGTTGCGACTCGGTGGTGTGTTGCGTGTTCCTGGCTTCGCGCTGCGTGAACTGATCACGACCGGCACCGTCGTCCAACTCAGCGGCACTCCGATCAAGACGACATCACCGCGCTCGCGTCAACCACGCGTCCGTCGCAACAAGTCGACTGACCGCGCCCAACTGTCACTGTTGGCAACGGACTGACCCGCCCTCCTCTCATGCGCCACCACCCGACCCACGCACCACACGGATTACAGACAAGTGCCCGAACGCGACCGGGAAGTCGATGCTGAGGGTCACCACGCTCTACGCGTCGAGCGCCGCGGCGACGGCGAGCTACTACACCCAGTACCTCACGCGGGCGCCGGGTGAGGTCGACGGTGCGTGGACCGGCGAGCAGGCGGCAGCGCTCGGCCTGTCAGGCAGCGTGAACGCTGAGGCGTTGGAGTCGTTGTTGGAGGGCCGTGACCCTGTTCGTGGGACACGGCTCGGCTACCCGCTCGTCGATCGGGTGTTGGCCGATGGTCGGGTGGTTCGCGCTGTCGCCGGGTTTGATGCGACGTTTTCGGCGCCGAAGTCGGTGAGCGTGTTGTGGGCACTGACCCAGGATCCGCGGCTGCTCGAGGCGCACGACGCCGCGGTCACTGCAGCGCTCACCCATTTGGCGCGGTACGGGTCGACGACGCGGGTGCGCGCCGACGGCCGCCGTCTTCACCCGGACTCGCAGGGGTTGATGATTGCCTCGTTCCGACAGACGACCTCGCGGTTGGATGATCCGCAGTTGCACACACACGCCGTGGTGTCGGCGAAGGTGCAAACTGTGGATGGTCGATGGTTGGCGCTCGATGCCCGCTACTTGAAGCGTCATCAGCGGATGCTCGGCGGCCTGTACCAGTCGGCGTTGCGCAGCGAGCTCGTGCATCGGTTGGGGGTGGCGTGGGGTCCGGTCGTCAACGGCCAATCGGAGATCGCCGGCATCCCCGCCGAGTTGTTGGAGACCTTCTCCAAGCGCACGTCACAAGTCGACATCGCCCTGGCCTCCAAGCTCGAAGTGTTCCGTGATCGTGAGGGTCGTGACCCGACCCGGTGGGAACGCGCCGCCCTGACTCGCGAAGCGTCAGCCGACACTCGCGGCCGTAAGACCGGCAACGGTGTCGCCGATCTGCAGACACGGTGGGAGTCAGAAGCCGCCGCGCTCGGCTGGACCGCGGTCGACGTCATCGACAGTGTCACCGCGGTGGGTCATGAGCTCAATGCCGAGCCAACCCCACGAGCGACCATCGCCCAGATCGTCGAGGCATTGTCCGTTGCCGGGTCGACATGGAACCGCGCGGATGTGATCCGCGCCCTGTCCGATGCGCAACGCCCTCTCGCCGGGATGTCGGCGACGCGATGGGCGGAGGTGTTGGAACGCGCCTGCGACGCGGTCATCGGTACGTGCGTGGAACTCGACCCAACCGACGCGGCCGCGCCGCGGCGAGCATCCGATGGTCGGTCGCTGTGGCTGGAACCAACAGCACCACACATCACGAGCGAACACGTCTTGGCCGAGGAGGAGTACGTGTTGTCGTGGGCGATCGACGCCCAGAACGCCGACCCGCAACCATCCACGACTGTCGACCGTGGCGGGCTTGACGTGCTCCAAGCCGAAGTCGCCGCAGCTGTCGCCGGCTACGACCGTCTCGTCCTGGCGGTCGGCCCGGCCGGTACCGGCAAGACCACGACCCTGCGCGCCGCGGCTTCGGACCTCGACCGGCAAGGCCGCGACGCCTTCGGTGTCGCCCCGTCGGCGAAAGCGGCACGGGTGCTGCAACACGAGACCGGGATCGCCGCGGACACGCTCGCCAAGCTCCTCTACGAGTGGGAACGCGACGACCGCCCGCCGCTCGACCGCTACCGGCTACCGGCAGGCGCCACGGTGATAGTCGACGAGGCCGGGATGGTCGGAACCGGTGCGCTGTCCCGATTGGTCACTCTCGCCGAACGACACGACTGGCGCCTCGCCCTGATCGGGGATCACCGCCAACTGCAAGCCGTCGGCCGCGGTGGCCTGTTCCAGGAGCTGTGCGTCACCGGGCGCAGCATCGAACTGACCCGCATCCACCGCTTCGTCGCACCATGGCAAGCAGCCGCATCCCTACAACTCCGACACGGCGACCCCCGAGGTCTCAACCCCTACTTCGACCACGACCGGGTCATCGCCGACACCTTCGACAACCACCTCAGCCGAATCGCCAATCTGTGGCTCGACACCACCGCCCGGCACGGAACAGCGGCGATCACCACCTCGACCAACGAACACGTCGACGCCATCAACGCCGTCGTCCAGGCGGCTCGGATCAAGGCCGGCCAACTGGACGATGACCGGACCGCGTCGATCGGTAAAGGCGAACTCGTCTACGTCGGCGACGTGGTGGCGACGCGACGCAACGACCGCCACCTCATCACGACTGCTGGCGAGCCGGTCCGCAACCGTGAGCTGTGGACCGTCACCGACATCCACGATGACGGCGCCGTCACCGTGACGTCACATCTGGGCAGCGGTGCCGTGATCCTCCCAGCCGAGTACGCGCACCAGCACGTCCGGCTCGGCTACGCGGCCACCGAGTACGGCAACCAATCCGACACCGTGACCATCGGCATCGAACTCGCCACCCCAGCAACCACCCGACGAGGCCTCTACGTCGCAGTCACCCGAGGGGAACAGGAGAACTGGATCCTCGTCGTCACCGACCGCCGCGACCTCGAACAAGCCCGCGACATCCTCGAAGGCGTCCTGGCCAGCGACCGCGCCGACATCCCCGCCACCACCCAACGACGAACACTCGCCGACACCGACCGCACCCCGCAACGGCACGAGCCGTCCCTACAACCGAGGTGCGAGATCCCCTCCTGGTTCGAGCCACTCAGAACCCGCGTACGCGATGACCTCGTTGGGGCCATGGCCGACGCAGAGGCCGACGCCAAGCTGATCGCCGAACTCAGTTCGAACCTCGTCACGGCGAAGCAGCGGCTGGCCGAAGCGAACCACGCGTGCGAGCCGAACCTGCCCGGCCTCGAGGCAGCGGAGAACGCCGTTCGGGTCGCGCGCGAACGATGGTGGTCAGCGAACAACCGCGAACGCCAAGCACCGAAAGGGCGTCACCACCGAGCCGCCCACCGCGACGTCGAACAAACCAAGCGAGAGCTCGACGAAGCCCTCGCACAACAGCAACAAGTCGAAGAAGTCGCCGAGCCCGTGACGTCGCGTCGCGACAAAGCAGCAGCCGAAGTGCGGAACATTGAGATCACGATCAGACCCGCCCAACAGCTGATCGCAATGTCCGATCACACTGGACGAGCCGACGGGCTGCGCGAGGTCGACGACGCACTCGATACTTGGCATCGATGGGCGACGGGCCGCACCGTGCCATCGGAACGACTCGGCCAAGCACGATCGATCCTCGAAGATCTCAGCACATCAGCGGACCCCGCATGGGGCGCCTTGGCAAGGGTGCTCCCGGCGCCATCGAGGACCAACATCGTCCAACACCCTCTGACCAAGTCACACACACTCGAACGCGACATCGGGATCGGGATCGTCTAAACCTCGAAACACGAGCTGTCTCGGTTGGTCGAATGCCGAAGCGGCAGCCCTCTTCAGAGGGTGGGGCCCGTAGGCGTTCGACCTTGACGAAGATGTCGTCTGCGCCGTGTCCTTGCCGACACTATGCTGGGCGGCACAGGCATGTCTCGACCAACACCTCGACCCGTCGTCCCGTCCTGGGTGCAGTGTGGCGTGTACGATTGTCTACGGTCGCCGCCGGAGATCTACGGCTTACTACCGCGACCCGACGCTAGCAACACCGGCGATGGCGTAGCCTAGAATATCCTCACGTGATCCTCAAGTCCTCGCGCCTCGCCCTGACCGTTGCCTTTCGCTTGCTTGGCCCACAGGCGGGCTGTCAATCGTGTGACACGAAAGGCTGTGGCAACGGAGTTACCGTTCGATCGAAAAATTCTTCTGATTCGTATGAAATCTGCGCTGATTTGGTGTGCGCTCCAGAATTGCTGACGCCAGGTCGAACCGTTGTCGTGGCGCTTCCCAGTCCGCTTAAGGATGGGGACAGCGTTGTAGTTACGGCCAGGGCCTCCTCGGACCAACGCACATACCAGCTCGCGGCGACGCTAGCTAGGCTTCAACCGAATGGCAGTGGATGCGCACCAACGTGCATCACCGCAAACTTGGTAGTCGGTCCTAACGGACTCGAGTCAGAACCATAGCGCGAGGTCTTGTGCTATGGCTGGGAAGCGAACTGTATGAGGAGTGCGATGTCAGCCGGGGTTATCTGGTGTGCAACATTCATTGAGAAATAGAACGCACTTGAATCTCCCTTTTGCTGGCCAACATCGCAGTAGGCCCAGCCATAGTCTGAGCACTGAATGTACCAACCGGTTCCACTCTGGCCGCCGCTAACGTCGATATTGATTGTTTTCAGGTACGTGGTGTCATATATTATCCGGCCGAACATTCCCCACTCCTGGCCAGACACATTCATGCCCTGCGCTGCATATGGATAGCCATTGACTGTAGAGTTGTCGCGGGATGTTTGTATCGCTGAACTGATTGCGACGATGGGCGCCTGCGTTGAGCCAACGGCGCCGCCATAGTTGCAGTCCAGAGTAAACCCACCGAAGTCATTTTGGGGAGAATTGTTTGCTTGATACGCGGAAATCACGAACGCACTTGTCATGGTGCAAGCCGGGTAATTGTGTACTACTCCATCCACTGCTAGCTCCGCGTAGACAGGCCCCGCATACCAGGTATTGGCTGACCGATTCCAAAGGCAATGTGCGGCGGTCACAACTTTGTTGCCGCGATAAAGGGTTGCAGAACAGAAGAATCCCACACCAGCGTTGTAGACGTACAACTCGTAACGAAAGGGATTAGCCGTTGTGGGGGACCGACGAACACGACTGTCGGACCCGAAGATTGCACGCCTCAAACTGCTGGTGTCGTTAATCGGGGGATCTGCAGATTCAATGACGCCGAGCGCTGCGAAGTCCTGTGCGGCTGTTGTTGGCATCCTTTCGGCGGGCGGTGGGACGACGGGTTTTCCATCAGGTATCGACATGCCAACTGTGCCGTCGGAGTACTCAACCACTTGCTCGCCCCGTCGAGCAGCCTTCGCATCGTCGCTTCCCAAGTACTCAGCTGCCGTCATAACGCCACGATCACTTGTCGTGATGGACAGTTCAGAGAGGGCCGCGGCCTGAGACTGGATGAAGGTATCCGCATCGACGACCTTGAAATCAACCGGCGGACTGCCATCAGTGGGCTGGGTCGCATCTACTGGTTCAATCAAAGAGTTGGAAAATTCTCGGATGTTCGGCGTCTCGGTCGACAACGGCGACGCCTTATCCACAGGAGGGGCGCTGCCGACGGTCTCCGCTGTACCGGGCGCCACCAGAAGTAGGGTGATCAAGCCGGCCGCACCAATCACAAGTCTCACGAATGTGTCTCCCAGCTTCCCCCTGCTTCTAGCATTGCAGCAGATCAGGTCTCGGTCAAGAACCGTGCCGGAAGCCGTCCGGCTTTTGGTGGAAGCGGTCGCAGCAGTTCATCCCAGCCCCAGCCGTGTGGCGTATAACCTGCTAACGGTCTGTGCGAAGGTTCCCATCAGATTCATCGCCCCGCCGAGCGCCGTATCGCCATCCGGCCTCGATGCGGAGACGCGACACGAGGGGCGCTCCAAGTTCGATTGCTGGACAGACCATTGAATTGGCCTCGAATCGGTATTGGAGATGTATCAATTCGTCTGATATTCGACCGTGTTGGCTCGTATTGGTCTGTCCATTCGACTCGCGAATCCCCAGCTCAGACAGCATGAATCGGCACCGATCAACACCAGGTGGACGTACCCGGCTCAGCCTTCGGATCAGACGGTTGGGGGTTCGAGTCCCTCCGGGCTGGACAGGTGCTTGTGAGCAATTTGTGAGCGAACGGTGCGAATTCTGACAACACAGGGCATCACTAGGTGGACTTGGGGTAGTCATTAGAAAACTAATATGATCAGGCTCGACGTGACTTGGTTGCAACTCACCGCAACGCGCATCTGCGGAGTTACACTCCTTTACGCTGCCTCAACGCGCTTGTTTGGGCTTCTGCGAGAGGGCTAAACACTGTCGCGAGGAACAGAGACTTAGCGGTGGGGTCAACCAGAATGTGCACAAGAACGACGACACAGTGACGGCCACGCGGGTGTTGTACGAGGCGCAAGCGCAGCGCTCGACTTCAACGTGTTTTATCTTGGCTCAGTACGCGAAGACAGTTCGCTTTGCTCGACTCTTGACGGGCTCATCAGGTAGGGCTGAACTTGGTACAAGAGGCGTTCATTAGCGTTTATCGGGCAGGCGTTGACTATCGACATGTCGGAGGTCTCTTTCGAACCACGACAGTCAATGTCTGTTATACGGACGGCGACATGGGGATCGGGCTCATCTGCGTATCGGGAGGCGAGCTGTTGTCAAATGTCAGATGCAGCTCGGTTTTTTCGCGGTTCGTTGACGCACATGTCGACATCATAGAACGTCGGCGGTTCTAGAGGGTGATGGTGGGCGGGGCGAACGACGTGTCGGTGACGCTGATGTAGACAGTGCGTATCACGCCTGGCTCGGTCTGTACACCACGCATGAGAACGTGTCGTGATCGGCGACTATCAGAGGCATGTCGCAGACTGTCTTTGTGTATTGCAACGGGTCGATGTCTACGCGGTCAGCGAACTCTAGCCACAGCTTGTCGATCTCGCTCTGCACCACGTACATGGGCTATTGAGTCGCGGGGTGGTTGTCGCTGGCGGCGGCGAGGTGGTCGGAACAGTGTACAGAACAGCAGGTAGCGTTTTCGGGGAACGGTTGGTTGGATCGTGGCGACAGGTGAGGGCGCAGTGTTGGTTCACTGGAACGTGGGACTTTTGTCGGTGAATAGGTCGGCGTGGATTGGTTGTTCTCTCGCTTGTCGGCGCTCGCTGGCTGCGTTGAACTAGTGTCTGCAACAGCAGGCGGTCAGCGAGGCGGCGGCGTGGTCGGCGATCGCTTTCGTCATCACGAACGGCGTCGCTGGCAACAGCGCTGTCGCACGAGTAGTTTCTGGTTGCTCGGCGGCGATTTAGTCGCTGGGAATGTCGCTCTGGTAGGTGCTGTGTTCGTTGGATTTGTGGCGTTTATGATGTAGATCTTTGTACGCACTCGCGTCTGGGATCGCGATTCGCTTGTTATGAGGAGACTAGATAGGACGGGAAGCGTTCGCTGTCACTTGCAACTCTTTGGAGGCAACATCGAGAACGACAACGTCAGCGTTTAAGTCGAAGGCTATCTTGGTGCTGTCAGGCGATTAACGCGGGTGGGCGTGTGCTGGTCTGCTCGCAGAGAGATTTGATCACGGTGTTATCGGCGTTGGTCAACACTAGCGGCTGACGCAACAGGTCGGGGTACGACGACGAGGTATAGGTAGTTAGGGGACGTCTCGATGCAGCGGCAGTGCTTAACGAGATAGAGATCGTAGTAGAGCTTGGTCGTAGAGGCAAAGTGTATCGAGAAAGTGTGTAGGAACTGGTAGGTTACGTCTAGAAAGGTGACGTGTTCGCTGTTGGCGAGTCACGACGGGTCGTTAACGCTGATTTTGGAGTCGGAGTTGACGATTGGACGATAGTCGGAGCAGTCAAGGTTATTGTTTGCACACTCTAGGTATGGTAGACGATTCGCTCGGTGACTGTTGATTAACGGTAGTCGCTGTCACTACGGGTAGTTAGTTGGCGTAGATCGGAGCTATCGGCGTTTATTAGGTACAGCTTAGCTTTGGGGTGTCTCGCAACATCGGCGGATGAGTGGTATTGTAGAGATCACTGTAGAAGATGATGATTTTTTTGGCTGCGGTCGCGGGAGAGTGGCAACATGTCGCAGCGACTAGGTAGACGCGTAAGGGGAGCACTGCAGCAACAAGAAAGAAGAGCGCTGCGCTCACACTAGTAGAAGATGAAAAGCTTAGAGCAAGGGCGTTAGGGTGTAAAGAAGAGAACTTGTGGCGTATAGGACTGGAGTAGGGTGTGGGATGGCGCACTGAGGATGTATTGATTATTGACAGACCATTGAAATGGCCTCGAAACGGTATCGGAGATGTATCGATTCGTTGATATTCGACCGTGTTGGCTCGTATTGGTCTGTCCATTCGACTTACGAATCCCCAGCTCAGACAGCATGAATCGGCACCGATCAACACCAGGTGGACGTACCCGGCTCAGCCTTCGGATCAGACGGTTGGGGGTTCGAGTCCCTCCGGACGCACCGAGAGATCTGTGACGCGATCGATATCGATGGAACGTCGGCGAAGCGTCCGTTGCCGGCCTCGTGAGCATCGACGGCCGTGGCTGATTGGAGGAGGACGCCGGCGGGTACAACCGGGTCATGCCAATCGATCCCACCGACGAGCGTCTCCGCGAACCGCAGGGCCCGGACACGCCGACAGCATCACCCACTCACCAGCTGCGGGAACCCGCTCCACACGATGACGCAGCCGACGACGACGACACAGAAGCCTGAACAGCCCGGCGCACGAGTTCCGGTGTGAAACACAGCGAAATCTGCGGGATCCGCGCCTCGTGCAGCGACAGCTCTGAAACCTAGGGATTTCCCTGGTGCGAGCGGGACCCAGATCTGGTTGTGTGCGTGCCAGGGATGGAGGGTGTCCGATGACCAGGTGGGCAAGGGCTATCGCCGCAATCACGATCGCGTGTGTCGCCATCGGTGGGTGCGGGTCGAAGGGATCGGACGGCTCATCGGCCACCACCCCCAGACCGGTGGCAACCGATCCATCGACGGACGATTCGGTTGGTCGCCGACGCAACCGTCCCGCAGGCCGGCGACGGGACCGGGAGCGACGGGGTCGAGTTGCCGGTACAGGACGCCTCGTACCAGTCCGGACGAATCCACGTCGAGTTCGGCCGCGATTCCGGCGGGGCGGTGGAGATCGATGGCGTCGGGACCATCATCGGTGGCTTTGCCAACTTGGCGTTCTCTGACGACAATCGGCAGACGTCCGTGATATTCGTCATTGCCGACGGTCAACCCGGAGCCGCCACGTTCACCTGGGACGGCATCACTTCCGGCGGGGAGATCGGAAAGGAGTGCACGATCTCGTTCTCCAAAGGCGATGCGTCCACGCTCGAGGGCGCGTTCAACTGCAGCAACATGGACGGGGTCAAGGCGACCAGCGCGGACACACAGCACGTCGACGCCAAGGGCACCTTCACATTGACGAGCAGCCCGTGAGGTGCCGCCGTCGTCTCGGCCGCTCAGCCCAACGGAACGGCTACCCCGACTCACCGTCGTCGTCGGTCGCGAAGGCGCGCGCCAGTTCGGAGCGCGAACGAAAGCCAAGCTTGCGATAGACGTTTCCGAGGTGATACTCCACCGTCTTTTCGTTGACGAACAGATCGATGGCCACCTCCTTGTTCGTCGCCCCTTTGGCGACGAGCCGAGCGACGTCGAGTTCGCGTCTGGTCAGATCGTGCGGGCCTCCGCTCTCGGGCCGGCGGCGTTCACCACCCGCTGCCCGCAGGGCGGTCGCGGCGACGGTCGCCCACGACGCGGCGCCGATGTCGTCGAACGCATCGGCCGCCCTTCGGAGATGAGCGCGCAACTCGGCGCGCCGGTTGACACGGTGCAGCCGCTCGCCGAGGCACAGCTCGGTGCGGGCGCACTGGAACATCTCCGGCGCAGCATCGTGTAGCTCGAGCGCTCGCCCGAAGTGCTCGGCGAAGAGGTCGGGCGGGGCGATCAGTCCGCGACATCGGGCTGCGAGCGCCAACAGCGAGCGTCGCCCAGCTTGCGTCGCGTACGTCTCCAGCCGAGCAGTGAGAGCGGTCGCTTGATCCGAGCGCCCGGCACGGACGAACGCCTCGACGAGGTCGGCGTGTGCGTGCAGCAGGCCCGGTTCGTCGGCTCCACCACGCTCGCAGATCGACAGCGCGTCAGTCAGCTGAGTGATCGCATCGTGGTAGTTCCGCCGCGACAACGCGAGGTGCCCGAGACCTGAGTGGGCGAACGCCGAAGCTGCGTGCAGGCCCGACGCCCGATCTCCCTCGATCGCCAGACGGGCATGGTAGGCGCAGCTCTCGTCGTCACCTCGCGCCGCTTCGATGCGGGCAATCGTTCCCGCGGCCAGCGTCGCATCGGTCGATTGATTGGTCTCGATGAACAGCTGCCGCGCTTCCATCGCGCTCGTCGTGCGCCTGGACGAGGCGACCGCCGCGGAGGTCGAGCTCGGCGCTCGGGAGCAGCGACTGCGGCAGGTACGAGTGGTACCCACCCTCGCGCTGCGCGGCGATCGACCAGTTCAAGAAGCGGCGGGCGTCTTCGTGCTCGTCGAGCCACACCAGCGGCCAGGCGATCGCTTGAGCGTGGAGGTGCCCGCGGGTCACCGACATCGCCGCGTGAAGCGCGGATCGGGTCGTGTCGAGTGCGTGTGGACCACCCGCCATCGCGTCGACCATCGACAGGGCGGCGATCTGCAGCAGGTCCGGTGCCTCGCCACCAGTCAGCTCGAGTGCTCGTCGCACGGCGCGAACTCCCTCGGCCGCCTCCATCCGGTAGACGTGGAGCTTCGCCGAGAACAACAGCATGACCATTGCGCGACGCCGATCGATCGGCGCGACGGCTTCGGCCTGCCTGCCCAGGTCGAGGTATGCACCAAGCAGATCCCCTCTGCGTATCCGCAGATCGGCTTCCAACACGGTGAGATCGGCGCGAGCGAGAGGATCGTCACCGAGCAGCGGTTCGGCGAGCGAGAGCAAGTGCGCTGCCAGCGGCTGATCGCCGCCCCGGTTGGCGGCACGCGCCGCCCGTGCATACAGCCGCCCCTGTTCACTGGCGGGCGCGGTCAGTTCGGCCGCCCGCGTCAGGGCGCGAGCCGCAGTCGCATCCGCCCCTCGCTCGAGGGCGCGGTCACCCATCTCCCGCATGGCTGCCGCGGCCTCCGGCGCAGGTCCGGCGACCGATGAACCGAGATGCCAGGCACGTCGATCCGGGTCCTGATCGATCGTCGCCAGCACGGCGTGCGCGGCTCGCCGTTCTGCCGGCGCGGCAGTCTGATGCACCACGGACCGCACCAGCGGGTGCCGGAACTGCACGAAACCGTCCTCCAGCACCACCAGTCGGTCGCTCTCGGCCGGCTCGAATGCGGCGAGGCTCGACGACGATGCTTCGAGCGCCTTCGTCACGGCGACCAGGTTGCCACGGCCCTCGACGACAGCGAGCAGCAGCGCCTGCCGTGTGGTCGCCGGCAAGCGGTCGATCCTGCGACGGTACGCCAGCACGACCTCAGCGGCGACTGGGATCGGGTCGTCGAGATCGGCGCGTCCACTGCGTTGTTCGATCGTCAGACCTGCGACCAGCTCGTGCAAGGCCAGGGGATTTCCGCGACCGCGTTCCACGAGCACGTCCAGCACGGCGGGTGTGACCTCCGGCCCGCGATCGCGAACGAGAGCCGCGGCGTGAGCCGTCGAAAGTGGCGCGACCTCGAGACACGGCAGATCGGCCATCGACTCGGTCATGTCTTCGGTGCGCGCCACGAGCACGACGGCCACCGAAAACGTCGCTGCTCTACGGGCGAGGTGGAGGATTGCGCTCTGCGATCCCGTGTCGGCCCACGGCACGTCGTCGACCACGACGAGAAGGGGCGCGCGGCGGGCGACGGCACGCAGCAGGTTCGCCGTCGCCACCTCGATCGTCGACGCATCGAAACCGGCATGACGCTCCAGCCCGAAGGCGCTGGTCACCGCGTCGGCCTGCGCGGGTGAGAGCTGGACGACGTGGTCGAGTACCGGCCTCAGCAAATCGCCGAGGGTCGCGAATGCCAGATCCGCCTCCGACTCGTACCCGCACGCTCGTAACGTGCGCAGCCGCGACGCCTCGACCAATGCATCGACGAGAGCCGTCTTGCCGATTCCGGGCGCTCCGTGCACGACCACAGAGCCACCGTTGCCGGCACGCGCCGCAGCGACCACGTCGCCCAGCGCGGACAGCTCGCGGTCGCGTCCCAGCAGCACGCCCACATCCTGTCAAACCCGAACAGCTGCGATGGCCGGTGCGGAGCGTTTGACGAGTTCGGCCCCGCATGGGGGCGCCAGTTCACAGACGCAGTGGCGCCGTCCTCGAACGAGGCATCACTGGCTCCAGTGGGTCGTGTGGCGATCTCGAGGTGGGAGGCTGTTACCGAACGGCAACACGATTCGATCACTGTCGTTACGTTGGTGCCGCACAATGCGCTCACAGAGTTCGCGGCGACCGTAGGCAGGTCTCGTCGTGGTCGCCTCGAACTCGCCAATCGGTCACGGTGCGCCGGCGATCGATCGCAGTCCACGGTGCTGGTACGATCCTCGGCGGGATCAACGACCGTCGACCAGATGGGAGCGGTGATGAGCGAGTCCCCACACGGCAAGGCCGAAGCGAAACAATCGCCAGCCGAGTCGAATCCTGTGGTCAATGTGTTGAAGCGTGCCAGGCGCAATCCGTTCCGGCTCGGCGTGATCATCGGTTCGCTGGTCACCATCGGCGTTGTCCTGCTGGTGGTGCAGAACGGTGAGTCGGCTCAGATCGACTGGTTGATCTTTCACTTTCGTGCCCAGCTGTGGATCATCTTGATCCTGACGGCCGCTGCGGGCGCGGTTGCGTGGGAGTTGACGAAGGTGGCCATCCGGCACGGTCGGCGTGTCGCCCGCGAGCGCAAGGTGGCGTTGAGCGCAGCGAGGAACGTGGCGAAGTGATCGGTCGATCGAGCGGAATTCCAGAATCGACTCGCGGGCGGCAACGTGTCCGTCGCCTCATGTCGTCGGGAGGAGCAACGTGAAGGTGTTGGTGGCGCTCGATGGCTCGCCGACGTCGTTTCGGGCGGGCCGCGAGGCGGCGCGGCTGTTCGCCGATGCCGAGTTCTTGATGGTGAAGGTCACCGAGGTGGGCATGCCCTGGCTTGCCGGTTCTGAACTCGGTCCCTTCGGAATGGTGTACCCGGCGACGGCAGCGGAGCTGGCCAGGGAGCGACCCGACGTGACCGAGTTGTCCGCTCTCGCACGCAGTGCCGGACTCGACGACGCCGCGCTGCTGAACCCGACCGGCGATCCGGCTTCGGCGATCTGCGCTGCGGCGGAGGCGCACGATGTCGATGTCGTGGTGGTCGGCGGGCATGACCGGGGACTGCTGCGACGGTTGATCGACCCATCCGTTGCTCAGGCAGTGGTGCACGGGACTTTTCGCCCCGTGCTGGTCGTCAGCGGTACCCCGCCGTCGCCAACGGATTGAGGGCGCGACAGATCGTTGTCAGCGGCTGGCCAGCGCGCCAATCCGCTCGCACAGTCGCTCGGCGATCATGTTCGTCGGGCCGTCGCTCGTCGGGCCTTGGGTGGTGTCAGCGATCGATGGTGACGGTGCCCACGAATGCCGGCGCCGGGAAGGTGACGACCCCGCTGGCCGTCACGAAGGCGGCGAGCTCGCGTTCGGCGCGGGCGAGGAGGGCTGCTTCACCATCGTCATCGACGAGGTCGGCGAGCGTCCAGCCGCGCACGTCGGTGTGTACCCAGTCGGCGATGGAGGCGAAACGGGCCGTGCCGGTGACTTCATCGAGCCGCACGTCGGTGCCGATCGGTGCCAACAGTTGTCGGACGTGTTCGATGTCGCCGAGCACGAACGGGGCTCGCAGCGCATCCGCTGCTTCGTCGCCGAGTTCGTCGGCGATCAACGTCACCATGGCTTCGTAGCCGGGTGTGCGATCGAGGCTCGACCAGGTGGCGATCGTCACAGTGCCACCCTTGCCGGTCACGCGGGCCATCTCGCTCAGCGCGGCTGCCCGATCGGTGAAGAACATGGCGGCGAATTGGCTGATGGTGTGGTCGAAAGAGCCGTCGTCGAACGGCAGTGACTCGGCCGAGCCTGAATGCCAGGCGACCGACGGTTCGGACCGCCGGGCGACGGCGAGCATGCCCTCGTTCGGATCAACCGCCGCTACCTCGCCATTGGGACCTACACGCCGACAGGCAGCACGGGCGACGATGCCTGTTCCGCAGCCGACGTCGAGGACCCGGGCGCCTGTGGCGACGCCGGCGTGGTCAAGAACGCGGCTCGGGGAACTGGCCGAACAGGGCTGGCACGAAGAAGGCTTCGTACGTCTCGGCGGCAGCGGTGTTCACCTGGCCTCGTTGGGCGTCGGTCGATGATGTGGAGCCGTGCTGTTTCATAGGGCTCAGTGTCCGGTCGTTCGGAGGTTGCATCAAGTTCTGATTTCGAACTCGATCCATCGAGGGCGACGCGCGAGCATGGATGTATGGGCGCCTATCGCCAGTACTGTCCGATCGCTCGTGCCTCGGAGATCATGGCTGAACGGTGGACGCCGCTGTTGGTTCGCAATCTGATGCTCGGTGCGCACACGTTCAACGATCTGGCCCGAGGTGTACCGGCGATGTCCCGATCGATGTTGGCCAAGCGGCTCGCCGAACTCGATCACGCCGGCGTGATTCGTTCCGCGCCGAAGGAGAATGGCCGCGGGTCGATCTACGAGCTCACCGACGCCGGCGCCGATCTTGCAGCGGTGATTCATGCGCTCGGGGAGTGGGGCGAGCGATGGGTCGAGGTGACGAGTGTGCATGCCGACCCGGGCTTCGCCTTGTGGGCCTGGTGCCAGGCGCAGCTGGATCGATCGAAGCTCCCCGCGGCTCGGGTCGTCGTCGCCTTCGTGTTCCGTGACCAACCTCCGGGCAACCGGTACTACTGGTTGCTCGTCGAGCATGGCGATGCCGAGGTCTGCTACGCCGACCCGGGTGGCGATCCCGACCTGCTCGTCGAGGCCGAGTCCGTGGCATTCGTCGACTGGCACCGAGGAGCACTGTCGTGGTCCGCGGCTCAGCGCGACGGCCGGCGTCACCGTGACCGGGCCGCAGCGTCTCGCTCGATCATTGCCGACCTGGAACCTTCAAGCTCCGACCGCGCCTGCGCCTCTGAGAAAGTCACAGAGAGCGACAGAGTGCCCTGTCATCGCGCGGACAGCGCGAGGACAATGGGGTTGTCAACAAACCGAGAGCGGAGGTTCCGTTGGGCCTGCAGCTCTGCGGTGACTGAGAGTGCGAGACATCCTCAGCACGGCGACTTCATGACGAACGGTTCCCAGGCTCTCATGATCCAAGGAGAACCCATGTCATTACTCGATTCAACACCGATCGCGCCACCGGAGGCGCCACCGATCGCGCCGCCCCGATCGCCACTACACCAAGGCGATCGATCTCGGTCGTCGGTGCGCCATCCATCGTCATCACGCACGAGTTGTCGATCACCGGCAGCCAAGCCGAGACGTTGTGGGAGGCATACCGCACCAACTTCGAGCCGCTCGCCGAGCTCGCCGTCCTGCAGCACCTGTATTCGCGAGATGAGGTGCTCGCCGAGTTCAGCAACCCGAACATCGTCAAGATCGTCGGGTGGCAAGACGACCGACCGGTCGGCCTGGCGATGGTCACCAACAGCCTCGACGACGTGCCGCAGATCTCGCCTGATTTCCTTCGGGCGAAGTACCCGCAGCACGCGGCACGTGACGCCATCTACTTCGGCATCCTCGTGATGGTGGTGCCCGGAACGCGTGGTCTCACGCTGTTCGGGCGGCTCTCCACGGAGCTGTGGCAGATGGTCGCCGTCGCCAACGGCGTCCTGGTGTACGACGTGTGTGATTTCAACCGCACCACGTTCAGCTCGGAGAAAGTGGCGCAACGGATTGCGGACAGCTTCCCCCGGTCGACCCTCCAGGTCCTCGACCGTCAAACGTGGTACGCGGCCGAGTTGCCCGAGCCGCTTCCCAACTATCCGAGGGTGTAACTCACCTCGGAGCTCAGGGCACGCGGATCCCCAGATCCGTGTGCCCGGGGACGCCGAGTCGGGCGACGGTTCGGGGAATCTCCTCGAACGGCATCGCCATCGAGAACAGGTACCCCTGCCCGACGCCGCAGCCGAGCTCGAACAAGTGGCTGGCCTGCTCGGGCGTCTCGACACCCTCGGCGATCGTCACCAGCCGCAACGCCGCCGCCATCGCCAGGATCGCGGACACCAACGACGAGTCGCTCTGGTGATGGCCGAGCCCCGACACGAACGAGCGGTCGATCTTCACACCGGAGACCGGGAACCGCTTGAGGGTCGAGAGAGACGAGAACCCGGTGCCGAAGTCATCGACCGAGAGGCGGACGCCGAGCGATCGCAGGCCGATCAGCACGCCGGCGGTAGAGACGGAATCCTCCATCATCACGTTCTCCGTGATCTCCAGCCACAACGCGTCGCCAGGGAGACCGTGCCGGACGAGCGTTTCGGCAACCGTGTCGACGATGTCGCTCTCGCGGACTTGCCGGGGCGAGAGGTTGACCGACATGTAGAGGTGCTCGCCGCCGGGGATCGTGCGGCGCCAGTGCGCCAGGCTGCGGCACGCCTCGTCGAGCATCAATGCGCCCAGGGGGACGATCAGGCCACATTCCTCGGCGACGGCGATGAACTCCGACGGCTCGATCATCTTCTCGCCGTCGTTCCACCGCGCAAGGGCCTCGAAGCCGATCACGTTTCCGCTGGGCAACTGCACGAGCGGTTGGTAGTAGGCAACGATCTCGCCCGCCGCCAACGCCTGGCGGATCGATCGCTCCATCTCGACGCGCTTGGCGACGCGTTCCAGCATGGAGACGTCGAACACCGTGACCGCGTTTCGGCCGGCGTCCTTGGAGCGGTACATCGCGGTGTCGGCGTCGCGGATCAGCGTTGCCGCGTCGTCGAGCTCCGAGCCGTACGAGATGGCGATGCCGATCGAGGCGGTGACGAACACCTCGCCGGAGGCGAGCAGGAACGGCGCACCCAGCACCCGCCTGATCCGGTCGGCCAGTGCTGCGGCACTCGAGTCGTCGAGTCCGGCGGCGACGATCAGGAACTCGTCTCCCGAGATCCGACCGACCAGGTCGCCGACCCGCACCGCCTTGCCGATTCGTCGGCCGGCCTGGACCAACAACTCGTCACCGAGCGCGTGCCCCATCGAGTCGTTGACGAGTTTGAACTGATCGAGGTCGAGGAACATCAGCGCGACCGGCTGACCTGTGCGCTGCGAGTCGGCTCGCAACACATCGAGGTGGTTGACGATCAAGGCCCGGTTGGGCAGACCAGTGAGATCGTCGTGCGTCGCCTGGTGAGCGAACTTGGCGGCGAACTCGGACTGCTCCTTCATCGCTCCCGCGACCCGCAGCATCGCCGACACTGCGAGAACGAGGCAGATCAACGCCGTCATCGACTGGGCGAACGAGGCATCACGGATGGCGATGAGGGCAACGGGGGCAAAGAGCGCGGCGCCGACCGCGATCAACCGACCTCGACTGATGGAACGGAGCGGGCGGTGTGCGGGCCGATCGATCAGGTTCATCGAGGGAAGCAGGGCCGCCGTTCCGATCGACGCCGGGACCAGGAGGTAGGGCACTTCGAGCAGCCGCTCGTTGACGACGATCCAGCCGGCATCGCCGAGGGCGAAGAAGATGTCGCCGAGGAGCAGAAACGTTGTCCCGACGAGGATCAACGAGAAGGCCGGGGAGGGTTGCCACGATGAGAACGCCAGCCTGGCCGCCAACACGAGCAGGCACATCGAGATCGCCGGGTAGATGGCAATCGCGATACGAGCCATCACCCACGCACCGTGGATTCGCAATGTCGGCACAACCAGCAATTCGTTGACGAGCAGCAGCGCGCCCGTCCCGAGCATGATCCCGTCGAGCCGTGCTCCGCTGTCCTCGGGTCCGCGGCGAGCCCGCAGCAGGCCGTAGAGAGCGGCCGCGAACATTGCGTAACCGGGAAGGGCGAACACATCGGGCAGCAACGATCGATGGATGGTGAGGTCACCGGTCGCTCCGGTGGCCTCGCGAGCGACGCCAGCGATACCCCAAAGCACCCCGGAGAACACCAACGCCCACCACGGCCACCACAGCTTCGGACGGTTGTGCCGGAGGCCGAAGAAGGCGCACAGGAGGGCGCCGGCGACCACCAGCGGGAAGGTGATGCCTTGCAGCACGCCGATGGCGTGGGTGGCGATGATGGCCACGAACCCGATGGCCGTCAGCCACGGGACACGGTTGGAGATCGGGTTGGAACCGTTCACGTTGCCCGGCCCCGTCTGGCGCCAATTCGACAGCGGTGCCCGAGTGTCGTCAGATTCTCGCCCTCTGCCTCACTGAAGCCCATTCACGATCTCGTTCATTCGTCGCTCTGCCTGCCACGATGGTGCCGATCTGGCGCGCAAACAAGGGCACTACGTCCCCACGAGGCCACGAGGCGTCGGGTATTGACCGCGTGGAGTGTCGGTCGTGTGCCTCGGCGAGGCGCCGAAGGCCTCGTTCCTGAAGCGATCTTCAGGCTTCTTCAGGTTCTGGCAAGGCCCGACGCCGCATTGTGGCCGCAGTGCTCCAGGGACGGATGGCTCAGCAAGCAGAACGATGTGCCGGCGATCGTCGTCGGGCGTCTGGTGACGGGGGTCGGCAACGACTATTGGAACGCGACGCCATGTTCGCCGAGATCCGTCAGATCCTCGACGGTACGTGGGCGCATCCGGCCTGTCCGACGATCATCGAGGGCCCGCCGGGCAGCGGCAAGTCCGCGGTGCTCAACGCGTCTGTGGCGATGGCCCGATCCCTCGGCGTCCGCGTCGGCATCGCTCACTGCGACCCGGCCGACGCGGCGACGCCGTTCGGGGTGGTCCGGCAGTGCTTCGACCTGTTGCTCGGCGGTGCGACGGTGGCGACCGAACTCACGCTGGATGGCACCGATCTGGCCCGAAGCGTGCTTCGAAACGACTTCAGTTCGGCGGACGATCCGCTCGACGTCTACGAGAGCCTGCTGGTGCTGCTCGAGACGTCGGGACGCGGCACGGTGATGCTCGGTGTCGACAACATCAACTGGGCGGACCCGATTTCGCTCGGGTTTCTGCGGTTCGTCGCCCGACGGCGCCGTACCGCGCAAGTGCATCTGGTGCTGACCATGCGCACGACGCAGAAGGGAATGGTCAGTGCGGCCAACGGTGCCCTGAACCTCAGCCAGGTCAGTCGCCGGTTCGTCATGCAGCCCCTGTCGCTCGAATCCAGCAGAGCCATGATCGACCAACATGTCGGTGCGCGCAGCGCCACGTCCGTCGTTGCCAGCGCTCACCGCCTCACCGGGGGGAATCCGTTCCTGCTCGCCCAGTTGATCGCCACGCTCGATCAGGCCGACGTCGCTGCCGACGATCTTGCCGGATCGGATGTCGAGCAACTGCATTCGTCCGTCGTCGCCCAGTCCGTGATGATCAGAACTTCCGGCTTGCCCGACGGAGCACGCGAGCTCGTCGAGGTTGCGGCGGTGCTGGGGAAGGTTGACCGGCGGGTCGTCGCCGCGGTGGCGGGGCGCAAGTCGGATGAGGTCGGGCGGCTCGCCGACATGCTCACCGATGTCGGCGTCTTCGGCTGGGGTCGCCTGATCGAGTTCGCTCACCCGTTCGAGCGGCAGAGCGTTCTCGCCGATATCCAACCGACACGTCGTGCCCGCCTCCACGCCGACGCCGCGAAGGTCTTGGCAGCGCTCGGACGAGATGTCGCCGAGGTGGCACGACACCTCCTGGAGACCGATCCGGGCGACGACGAGAGAGCGACTGCGTTCCTGATCGACGCTGCTCAACAGCAGATCAACGCCGGTGAACTTGCCCAGGCCGCCCGACTGCTGGAGCGTGCCGAACGAGAAGCGCCGACGAACCAGTTGCGGGCCGAGGTGGCTCGATTGTGTGCCGTTCTCGACGATCGTTCGGAAGGCGGCGGTGCTCTCGAGCAGCTGCGGCGGGCGCAGCAGCTCGGGCTCGACGCCGTGGCACTGGCCGAGACCGCGCTGGACATCCTCGACCGTGGTCGCGACTTGTCTGGATCGGCAGCGTTGCTCGAGATGGCGCAGTCGTTGCGCGATCAACTGGAGCGGCACCACCCATCGACAGCTCGACGGTTGCGGCTCGTCGAGCGCATTCGTCTGGTCGAACCCGACCGACCACACGCCGCGGGCCCGGTCGAAGGCGATCACCTGAGGTCCGCGTCGCCGACCGGTCGCCTGCTGGCCATCGAACATGCGCTGCGTGCCGCAGCGCAGATGAACTGCTCGCACGACCAGCTCCTGGAGGCACTCCGATGGGCACTTCCGCCAGCCGCCGATCACCATACGGGCCTGGTGCACTCAGCGATCGTCGGCGCAGGTTTGGGCGCGCTCGTCAAAGTCGGCGCGTACGAGATCGCCGACCCGATGATCCGCACGTCGATCGCAGACTCCGTCGCAGCCGGGCGGCTCGACGAGGCGACTGGATACACCATCATCCTCGCTGAGTCTCTGGCGATGCAGGGCAACGTGATCGCCGCAGACCGCGCCCTTCGAGCCGTCACATTCGAGCCGCACGGTGCGCTGCGGCACTGCCTGGCGATGCAGCGCTGCTGGCTGGCCGCACTCCGCGAGAACGTCGACGAAGGCCCCGCTCGCCCGACCGATGGCGATCCGCTGATGGCCGCGCCCGGGCTTGCCGATCTCGGGGCGTCGGCATCGATGTTCGCCGCCGAGAGGCTCGCTCGCCTGCAACTGATACAAGGAGACTGGTCGAATGCGCTGATCACGTTGGATCGGCTGGCCTCGGCAGCCGACAAGGTCGCCGTGCGGAACCCGGCGTTCGTGCCGTGGCGCGTCGCTCGCTGCACTGCACTGGCGGGTCTCGGCCGAATCGACGAAGGGGCGTCGCTGGCCGCGGAGAACCTGCGCCTGGCCGAAGCGTTCGGATCACGGATCACCATTGCCGAGGCCCTGGCCTGCGTGGCCAAGTTCCAACTCCCGAAGACCCAGGTTGCAGTGCTGCAAAATGCAGTTGGCTTGCTGGCTGGTACATCAGCGGAGTTGTTGCGGTGCAACGTGTTGATCGATCTTGGATTTGCCCGTCACCATGCGGGTGACGCGCTCGAGGCCCGCTCGACACTCCGCGAGGGAGCGGATCAGGCCAACCGTCTTGGCGTCAGCGTGCTGGCCGGTGTCGCCGATCGGGGCTTGCTCGCCTG
This sequence comes from Ilumatobacteraceae bacterium, assembly GCA_963805445.1. Classification (GTDB taxonomy): domain Bacteria; phylum Actinomycetota; class Acidimicrobiia; order Acidimicrobiales; family Ilumatobacteraceae; genus JAENVT01. The sequence goes on from CAWDUI010000009.1 coordinate 44,945, forward strand.
CGGTGCACGACGTCGCCGATCGAGAACCACCGGTCGAGATTCGTTGACGCCTGCCGAGCTGCGAGTGGCAAGACTGGCGGCGACCGGCGAGACCAATGCGTCGATTGCGGGCTTGCTGTTCGTCAACCTGAAGACAGTCGAAAGCCATCTCACGAGCGCATACAAGAAGCTCGGCATCACCGATCGGTCCGAGCTCGCGAGCATCATCGAGTCCGATGACACCGACGCCCTGGCGGCCAGCAGCCTCAGTGCGTGACGCCTGCGTTGTCGGGAGTGTCTTGGGAGGACGAAGCACGGGAGGAATAACATCGAACCGGCATCGTCGAACGAGGAGACACCGTGGATCACGCCAGGCAGTTCTACATCAATGGGCAGTGGGTCGCGCCGCTGTCCGACGACACCCTCGAGGTCATCAATCCGGCAACGGAGGAAGTGATCGACACGATCGCGATGGGCGGCGCCGACGACGTCGACGCAGCCGTGGCCGCGGCGAAGGCAGCCTTTGCTGCGTTCTCGGTGACCAGCCGCGACGAACGTCTGGCATTGCTCGACCGCATCATCGAGGTCTACAAGACGCACATCACGGAGATGGGCGATCTCATCAGCGAGGAAGTCGGCGCGCCGGTGTGGATGGCGCAACGGTCGCAGGCGACTGCCGGCGTCGGTCACTTCATGGCTGCACGCAAGGTGCTGGCCGAATACGAGTTCGAGAAGGAGCTGGGCACCACGCTCGTCGTGCGCGAACCGATCGGGGTGTGTGCGCTGATCACACCGTGGAACTGGCCGCTCAACCAGATCGCGTGCAAGGTCGCGCCCGCCTTGGCCGCAGGTTGCACGATGGTGCTGAAGCCCTCCGAGGTGGCGCCGCTCAACGCGATCCTGTTCGCCGAGATCCTCGACGAAGCAGGTGTCCCTGCGGGTGTCTTCAACCTCGTCAACGGCGACGGCGTCAACGTCGGCTCGCCGTTGTCGTCGCATCCCGACGTCGACATGGTGTCGTTCACCGGGTCGACGCGCGCCGGTGTCGAGGTCGCTCGCGCCGCGGCGCCGACCGTCAAGCGTGTCGCCCAGGAACTCGGTGGCAAGTCGGCAAACATCATCCTCGACGACGCCGATTTCGCCACGGTGATCGCCCGCGACGTGGCCACGATGTGCAACAACTCCGGTCAGTCGTGCAGTGCTCCCAGCCGCATGCTCGTTCCTGCGGCGCGCATGGATGAAGCCGCTGCGATCGCCGCCGGCGCAGCCAAGAACGTCGTGGTCGGCGACCCGAAGGACGATGCCAGCAAGATCGGCCCGGTGGTGTCGGGCGTGCAGTACGACCGCATCCAACAGCTGATCGAGAAGGGTGTGTCCGAGGGGGCGACGCTGCAGGTGGGCGGGCCCGGCAAGCCGGACGGTCTCGAGACCGGCTACTTCGTGAAGCCGACCGTGTTCTCCCACGTGACGAACGACATGACGATCGCTCGTGAGGAGATCTTCGGTCCGGTGCTCGTGATGATCGGTTACGACGACGACGACGATGCGGTCCGCATCGCCAACGACAGCGCCTACGGGTTGTCCGGCTACATCTCTGGCAGCAGCGATCGGGCCAAGGCGATGGCTCGGCGGATCCGTACCGGCAACGTGCACCTCAACGGCGCTCGCGGCGATCTCGCCGCTCCGTTCGGTGGCTACAAGCAGTCGGGCAACGGTCGCGAGTGGGGCGAGTTCGGGATGGAAGAGTTCCTGGAGACCAAGGCGATCATGGGGTACGCCACCACATCGTGATCCCCGGGTCACGGTTGCCAGACTGGCGGCGCGGACCCGAGCGGTAGCGGGCCGTGCGGCCAACTCCCGCCGATCGGTCGCGCCGAGGTGACGTCGCCGAACGGGGTGGCCACCGTGTGCATCGCCGCGGGAGACGGATTTGTGGGGTGGGGCTCGAACGTTTGCGGCCCCCCAAGCGAGACCAGCCAGTTCCGCGTTCGCAGCAGCGAGAGCTGGGCGAGCCACGTGCCGCCGTGCTCGCTCTGATGGCGGGCGAGTTGGGCGGCGGCGAAAGCGGCGAGCAAACCGGTGCAGTAGTCGAGTGCCTGGACGGGCAGGGGAGTCGGTTCGGCTCGGCCGGCGGCCACCGAGCCGGCGTCGACGATGCCAGTGGTGGATTGCACGATCGAGTCGAACCCACGCCGTCGCGCCCACGGCCCCACCCAGTCGAACGCGCACAGCTGCACGACAACGGCTCCGGGCGCGCAACGCTGCGCCGGAAAGCCGCGGCCGGCGAACGCGCCGGGTCGGTACGCGTCGATCCAGATGTCGGCGTCACCGAGCAAGCGGCCGAAGTCCGCCCGGCCGGAGGCCGTGTCGAGGTCGGCGAAGGTGTTCCGTTTCCCGAACCCGGTGGTCAGCACACCTGCCTCCACCGACGGGAGGTGTTCCGCACCGACGCGCAACACATCGGCGCCATGTGCGGCAAACGTCAACCCCGCAACGGGGCCGGCCAGGACCCGGGAGCAATCGAGCACCTTGAGCCGACGGCCGGCGTCGCGGGGCGCCGCGTCGCCGACACGTTCGACGCTGATGAGTGGGAGGTCGGCGGTCGCCCGAGCGTGAGGGTGCTCTGCCCACTCGCTCATCGTGCGCAGCTTGGCTGCGATCATCCCGTCGTCGATCAACTGCTGTTCGAGCATGTAGGGATCGTGTTGCAGCACTGCGTGTTGCACCGAATGACGGTTCGGTTCGCAACCCAGCCGGGCGACGACCCCGGCGGCGTGGTGGGCGAAGTTGCAGTGGAACTGGATGTGGCCACCGTCGCTGGTGTCGTAGTAACCGGAGAGGTCGGCCCAGTGCGGGATCGGCGCGCCGTTGAGCTCGACCTTGCCGGAGAACAACGCCACAACTCGGTCGCGATCGATACCGGTCACGCCGAACGCGAGATTGGCGAGCACGGCGGCGGCGAGTGCGGCGGCATCGACATCGAACGCCGACGCGAACGTTGCCGTGCCGGCGACCTCGACCTCGTTGATGGGCAACGATGGGCCGGGAACCAGCTGGGCGATCCGTTGGACAGTTGCCTTCAGGCTCACGCCGCGACGTTATTCGCTGAAATCTCCAAGGGCGATCAGCGTGGTGCGCAGTAACTTGGCCAGCTCGTGTTGTTGCGCCGGTGACAGCGACGCCAGGATCTCGCGCTCCGTCGCCATGTGAGCGATGACGACCTCGTCGACGGTGTCGAGCCCGCTTTTCGTCAGTCGGACGATGACCTTTCGGCGGTCGTCGGCGGCTGCTCGCTCGACCAGGCCACGCTGCGCGAGCCGATCGATTCGATTCGTCATTGCCCCGGTGGTCACCATGCACCGGCGCATCAGGTCACCAGCAGTCAACTGATACGGCTCACCCGACCGGCGCAGTGTGGCCAAGACGTCGTACATCCAGTCTTCGAGGTCGTACCGGGCAAAGTTCTCGGCGAGGTGCTGATCGATCAGGCGCGACAGGCGCGAGACGCGTCCGATCACCTCGATCGGTGAGCTGTCGACATCCGGGCGAACCGCGTTCCATTGACTGATGATCCGATCGACCGAGTCCGGAGGTAGCGCTGTCATGGGGCCACCCTAGCCAAGAAAGCATTGACGTTCATTATCTTGATGTTAAGATAACGAATATGAAGAGATCAACGCATCCGGCTACATCGACGGCCGGCCTCACGGTGCTGGCGCCGATCGCATGGGGCACGACCTACGTCACCGTCACCGAACTGCTCCCTGACGGCCGCCCACTTCTCGTCGCCACCATGCGGGTGCTTCCCGCGGCGCTGGTGTTGCTGATCGTCAGTGCGGTCACGAAACCGTGGAGACCACACGGATCGGAGTGGTGGCGCACCGTCAAGCTGGCGATCTTCAACTTCGGCATCTTCTTCCCGCTGTTGAGCGTGGCCGTCTATCGGCTGCCTGGTGGCGTGGCCGCAGCGGTGGGAGGGCTGCAGCCCCTGTTCGTTGCGACGTTGTCCCGGCCGCTCGCAGGCCGCACGCCTCGCCGTGGCGAGCTCGTCGTCGGATTCATCGCCGCGATCGGTGTCGGCCTCGTGGCGATTCATCCGGGCGCGGGCCTCGATCCGGTCGGGTTGCTCGCCGCGGTCGGCGCCAACCTCTCGTTCGCCATTGGTGTGGTGCTGACCAAGAAGTATTCCGCTCCGGCGAGCCGGATCGCCGCGACGGGCTGGCAGCTGCTGATCGGTGGGGTGATCCTCCTGCCCGTCATGGTCGTTGTCGAGGGCACTCCGTCGTCGCTGTCGGCCCGCAACCTCGCCGGCTTCACATATCTCAGTCTCGTCGGAACGGCGCTCGCCTTCGTCGTGTGGTTCAACGGCATCCGTCGGCTTCCGGCAGTCGCCCCACCGCTGCTCGGGTTGGCCGCGCCGGTCACCGGTGCTGTGCTGGGTTGGGCGATCCTCGACCAGTCGCTGACCCGGCTGCAACTCGTCGGCTTCGCCATCGCCATCGGGTCGATCGTCTACGGAGCGACGATGGGAGACGTCCAGCGCGTGCATCGGACGATCGACGTCAGGTGCCGGATCCCTCAGTCGTCTCCCTCGATCGTCCAGATGACCGACGTTCGGTGCACGCCGAATCCCATGCCTTCGTAGAGTCGTAGCGCTCCGGTCTCGTTGCCCGTGTCGACGTCGAGGCCGGCTCCCTGCATCCCATCTTCGGCGAAAGCGCGGAATGCCGCCGCCAACAGCGCCGGCGCCAGGCCCCGCCCGCGCCATGGTGGGCGGACCCCGATCAGACCGACTCGTGCCTGGGAATGCCCGAGCGACTCCCAGTCCTGCGGGAACGCGTACGCCGCCAGGTAGGCCGCGACGGGGGGCCGCCCCGCGGCGTCAGGCCGGGTCGGGTCGACGATGAGGCGCGACCAATCACGGCGGAACGAGCGGTGGCCGCTCGTCGACTCCTTCCAGTTCTCGGTGTCGCGCGGCTGCGATCCCCAGTGCTTGGCGAATGCCTCGTTGTGCGCCAGCCGTACAGCCTCGTCGAGGTCGTCCGTCCACGGGGCCAGCCGCAACCCGGCAGGCACGGCGACCTCGGGAATCGGCGGGGCGTCCGGGCCGAGCCGTCGCGACATGTCGTGGAACCAACGGATCGGGGTATAGCCAACAGCGCGGTACAGAGCCGCCCGATCGGCCAGTCGCTCCTCGTGGTTGACCGCGATCCGCCACGCCACGCCGGCCACATCGGGATCGGCCGCTTCCTGCTCGGTCAGGGTCGCTCGGGCGCGCTCGGTCTGCCACCGCAGCAGCTGGCCCCCGATGCCACGCCTGCGCCAATCGGGGTGCACGCCGCCCCAGAGAAAGACCCGCCGCAACGTCGCGCCCGGAAGCGGGATTTGATGGCCGAACGCCCGGGCAACCCCCTCGCGATCGAGTCCGATCAGCGAATCGCGATCGGGGTCCTTGTAGGAGCCGACGGTCAACTCATCGATCAGATCGTCGTGATCGATGTGCTCGGCCGGGTCGTCGTGCGCCTCGATGGCGCCCATCAACTCGTGCCACAGGTCGATGTCGTCGAGCGAGATCGATCGCCAGGTGAGGCCGAGATCGGGAGACGGCACGGTCGGCGCTGACATGGCCGCAGCGTATTCGGGGCTCAGCGACCGGCGGACACGATTTCGCCGTGCGCGGCGACCGCGTGCAAGAGCGCTGGCTGCTCATGCACGGGTCGCAGGAAGACGAGGCTGCCCGGGGTGATGTCGAGGCGCTCGGCCTCGCCGCGGGAGATCTGGATCCACACGTCCTGGTCCTCGGCAATCGCATCGACACGCACCTCGAAGCCGAGACGCACCAGGCGTACGACCGTTGCCGGAACGGAATTCGGCTGCCGGGTCGTGAGGATCTCGATGTCGTGTGGACGCACGGCCAAGCCGCCGAGCGTGGTGACGGGACCGAGGAAGCTCATCACGAAGTCGTTCACCGGCTGGTCGTACAGCTGGTCGGGCGTGCCGATCTGCTCGACCGCACCGTTGTTGATCACCACGATCTCGTCGGCGACCTCCATCGCCTCGTCCTGATCGTGGGTGACGAACACGGTGGTGACACGAACCTCGTCGTGCAGGCGCCGCAGCCAGTCGCGGAGCTCCTTGCGCACCTTCGCGTCGAGCGCGCCGAACGGCTCGTCGAGCAGCAGGACCCGTGGCTCGACGGCCAGTGCTCGCGCCAGCGCCATTCGCTGGCGTTGGCCACCCGACAGTTGCGAGGGATACCGATCGGCGAACTGCCCGAGGTGCACGAGCGCCAGCAGCTCGTTCACCCGCGCATCGACCTCGCGTTCGGGCCGCTTGCGGATCTCCAATCCGAACGCAACGTTGCCGCGCACCGTCATGTGCTTGAACGCCGCGTAGTGCTGGAAGACGAACCCGACGTTGCGCTGCTGCGGTCGCAGCGAGGTGGAGTCCTGGCCGGCGATCTCGATCGACCCGGAGTCCGGCTGTTCGAGCCCGGCGATGATGCGCAGCAACGTCGACTTGCCGCCGCCACTCGGCCCCAACAATGCAGTCAGCGAGCCGGTCGGGATGTCGACGGAGACGTTGTCGAGGGCGGTGAAATCACCGAACCGCTTGACGATGTTCTGGGCGCGGATGCTCATCGATTGTGCTCCCTCGGGCGCAGGACGTTGATCAGGATCAGGATCAGGATGGCCAGGAGAGCGAGCGTCACCGCGACCGTGTATGCCGTCGTCTGGTCGAAGTTCTGGAAGCGCTCCTCGACCACGAGTGTCGCCGTTTGCGTCTTGCCGATCAGGCGGCCCGAGACCACGGCAACGGCGCCGTACTCGCCGAGCGATCGGGCGAGCGTCAGCACGACACCGTACGCAAGAGCCCAGCGGATGGCGGGCAGGGTGATCCTGCAGAACGTCTGGCCGCGGTTGGCCCCCAGCGTCCACGCCGCCTGCTCCTGTTCGATGCCGATCTCCTCGAGCACCGGCGCAACCTCGCGGACGACCAGAGGCAGCGAGACGAACATCGTCGCCAGCACCATGCCCGGGTAGGCGAAGATGATCTGGATCCCACGCTCGTCGAGCCAGCCGCCGATCGGCGTGAACTTTCCGTACACCAGGGTCAGGGCCAGGCCGACGACCACGGGAGAGACCGCGATCGGCAGGTCGATCAACACGCTGAGCAATCGTCTGCCGGGAAAGCGGTGCCGCACCAACAGGATCGCCGTGCCGACTCCGAAGATCGTGTTCGAGATCACGGCCCAGAACGCGACGATGGCCGTGACGCGAAAGGCGTGCAGCACCTTGGGATCGGTCAGTGAACCGACGACCGGGCCGATGCCATGCTCGAACGTGCGCCAGAAGATCAGCCCGACCGGCACCCCGACGAGCACCGCCACATAGCCGAGCGCGATTGTCCGCATGAGGTACCGCGACGCCGGGGTGGGCGCTGCCTGGCTATGCATGTCGCGACGCCCACCGTTGCAGCAGATCGAGACCGAGCAGCACAACGAGTGCGATGATCAGCAAGACCGTGGCGACCGCCGCAGCGCCGACGGTGTTGTCGTTCTCGATCTGGTTGAAGATGTGCACCGACGCCACCTGTGTCTTGAACGGAAGGTTGCCCGAGATCAGCACCGTCGAGCCGAACTCGCTGATGGCGCGAGCAAATGCCAGGGCGGTTCCGGCCGAGATTGCCGGCAGCAGATTGGGCAACACGATCCGCCTGAACGTCGTCAACTTGCCGGCGCCGAGTGAAGTTGCCGCCTGCTCCATCTCCGCGTCGAGCTCGAGCAACACCGGTTGCACTGTGCGTACGACGAAGGGCAGCGTGACGAACAGCAGCGCGACCACCACACCGGCGCGGGTGTAGGCCAGCTCGAGTCCGACCGGGCTGTTGACCCCGTAGAGCGTCAGCAGCACGAGACCGGCGACGATGGTCGGCAATGCGAACGGCAAGTCGATCAGAGCGTCGACGACTCGCTTGCCGGGAAACTCGTCTCGGACCAGTACCCACGCGATCAACGTCCCGAGCACGGCGTTGAGCAGTGCCACGAGCAGTGCGCTGCCGACGGTCAGGCGGATGGCGGCGGCGGCCTCCGGCGTGGTCGCGGCATCCCAGAACGAGCCGATGCCGTCGCGCTGTCCGCGCCACACGACCGCGCCGAGCGGGATGAAGACCAGCAGGCTGAGCCACAGCGTCGCCAATCCGACGCCGAACATCGTTCCGGTGTTGAGCGCGCCGAGGCCGCTGCGCCGACCGAGTACCGGCCGGCGCAGCGTGGTGGCGGCGCTAGCCAACAGACACCCCGATACCGGTCTCGACGTCGGCCATGATGCTGCCCTTGGGGTCGAAGAACTTCTTGGTCACCTGGCTCCAGCCGCCGAGATCGGCGATGGTGAACAGGCCCGGTGGTGCCGGGAATTCGTAGGGGCTGTCGACACCGTCGATCACCGGGCGATAGCCGTTGGCAGCGAAGATCCGCTGGGCCTCCGGCGTGCGCACGAAGTCGAGGAACGCCTTGGCCTGATCGGGGTGCCTCGTCGACGTCGTGATGGCGACCGGGTTCTCGATCAGGATCGTCGACTCGGGCACGATGTAATCGATGTCCTGACCTTTCTGCTGGGCGAAGATCGCCTCGTTCTCGTACGCCAGCAACACGTCGCCCTTGCCGGCGGTGAACGTGGCCAGCGACTTGCGGGCGCTGTCGTCTTGCACCGGCACGTTCTTGAACAAGCGCGGTGAGATAGGCGACGCCATCGGCCTCGGTGCCGCCGTCGTGGATGACCTGCCCGTAGGCAGCCATCACGTTCCACCGTGCGCCGCCCGACGTGAACGGGTTGGCAGTGATCACGTCGATGCCGGGCTTGGTGAGATCCGACCATCCAGTGATGCCTTTGGGGTTGCCCTTGCGCACGATCAGCACGACGACCGAATCCGTCACGCTGCCGGCGTGAGCGTCGGCGTTCCAATCCTCGGCGACGATCCCCCTCGTGACCAACCGGGTGACGTCGGGCTCGAGCGAGAAGGCCACGTAGTCGGCGGCCAGACCGGCGATGACGGCCCGGCTCTGATCTCCCGAGGCGCCATACGACTGGGTGACGGCGATGTTCTTGCCCTCGGGCGTGCGGTTGAACGCCTCGACGATCTCCTCGTATGCGGCTTGGGGGGTGGAGTACGCAACTAACGACAGTTCCGCCGAGCCATCCGTCGACGTCGCACTGGCTTCACCGCACGCGGTGATGCCGAGTGCGGTCACGAGACTGAGAGCGATCACTCGAAGCACCGTCGAGCGGCAACACGTTGGGTGTACTCGGGGTACGGGCATCCGGGCCTCTCCAGGTTCTCAGGGGTCTCGGCGGGTCATCACCGGCTCGGTCATTTGCTAACCCGATAATGTTGATCTAGTTAGTCAGGAATATTTCCCAGCAGTATGGTAGGAAAAGCGAGGATCCGTCAAGGCCGTCGGTCACAATGACGCCGTGAGAGTCAGTGCCAGCCTCGACTACGCCCTGCGGGCCATGGTTGAACTGGCCGCGGCGAGCCCAGACGGGCGGCATGTGAAAGCCGATGAGATCGCCGCCCGCCAGCTGATCCCGACCCGCTTTCTCGCCCAGTTGCTGGCCGAACTTCGCCGGGCGGAACTGGTCTGCAGCGGCCGGGGATACGCCGGCGGCTATTGGCTGGCAGTGCCCGCCACCGAGATCACCGTCGCCGACATCGCCCGGGCGATCGACGGCCCGCTGGCCGATGTGCACGGAACGTCACCGGAACTGTTCGGGCCGCCGGGTGTCGCCGCGCCGACCAGGGAGTTGTGGATCGCCGTGCGTGCCGCGTTGCGTTCGGTGATGGAGCAGGTCACGATCGCCGATCTCGCCGCAGGGTCGTTGCCCCCCGCCGTCGCAGCACTGCTCGATGACCCCGATGCCTGGACCCGTCGCGGATCGCATCTGGACCCGGGTTCAGCGCCGACTCGCCGGCCGACGAGCCGTTGAGCAGCGTGCTACCCGACGTACTCGCCCTCGGCGAGCAAGGCCGCTGACTCGGACGATGATGTCCGGTCCTCCAGCCGATGCCCTTGGGCCCCGCGGAGTTCGTTCAGCGCCACCTTCCCGACGCCGAGGATCGGCCCCGCCATCAGCGCACCGACGAAGCCGAACAGCACGCCGGCGAACAACGCCCCGACCAGCAGCACGAGCGGAGGCACGTGGACCACACGGCTGCCGATCAGCGGTTGGATCACGTGGTTCTCGAACGCCTGGTAGGTCACGAACACGACCAAGGCGATGACACCGGGCCACGGACCCTGGCCGAACCCGAGGGCGACCAGTGGCAGCGCCCCGACGAAGCCCCCGATCTGGGGGATGAAGTTCCATGCCGCTGCCCACAGGCCGAGCACCGGGGCCAACGGGATGCCCAGCGAGATGGCCAGCAACATCACGACCGTCCCGTTCAAGGCGGCGACGAACGCCGCCGCGGCGACCACGTTCGACAGCGCGACGTACGCCGCTCGCCCGAAGCGAACCACCCGGCTCCGCTTGGATGGCGCAACCCGGTCGCGTACCGCGCCCACGAGGCGAGGACCATCCCACAGGATCGCCAGCATGAAGCCGATCGTCCAGAACGCGCCGCCGACCCCGTCGCCCGCGGCCTTGGCCACGCGCGAGACGGCGTCGGAGTTGCTCAGTCGGTCGGGGAGTGACTCGACGAAGCGCTCGACCTTCTCCGGTGCGCCGTTCTTCTCGAGGAACCGACCGACGATCGGCAGGGCCTCCATCGATCGGACTGCCTCGGGGGCGTCTCTGGTGACCGTTGCCGCCGAGTTGGTGATCGATGGTCCACCCAGAATCACGACGGCGCTGACCAGCGCGACCAGCGCACCGAGCACCATCGTCGTGCCGGCCACCCGTGGGAGATGCCACGTGCGGTGCATCGCCGAGATCGGCCGGTCGAGACCGACCGCGATGAACCCGGCGACCGCGAACCAGACGATCAGCGACTGCGCGTTCATGGCCATCTCGAGCAACGCGAACGCTGCCGCAATGGCGATCGCTGCCGTCGCCGCGGTACGCCCCGAGAGGCGGAGGCGGATGTAGCTGTCTGCGCCATGGACCTCGGCGACGACCGGTTCGCCGATCGGCGTGACTCCGGTGGCGCCCGGCACCGCACGGTCATCAGGGTCCTCGACGAGGTCGGTGATGGCTGCACGAAGATTCCCGTCGTGGCTCAACAATGCACTCACGAATGCCACGACGAAGAGGCACAACAACGAGCCCGAAACGCCGATCAACGACAACCCGGCGGCGATGCCGCCGAGGGCGATCAGCGGGCCGACGCGCAGCGCGCGGTGGACCCAGCGAGCCCTCGCCAGTCGATCGACGACGATGCACGTCGTGGCCAGGATGATCGCGAGGGGTGGCGGGACGTCGTGGACGATGGCCAACGCGACGATCGGGAGCCACGCCAGCAGGCCACCGAGAATCGGGATGGTCGACGCGACCGCAACCCAGGCGGCGATCGAGATCGGTCCGGGAAGCCCGAGCGCCCACGACACGAGCGCGGCGACGAGGCCGTGAACGAGGCCCACGGCGAGGGTGCGACGCAGGTACGAGCCCGAACGAGCGACTGCCGATCCGATCGCCGCGTGCAACTCCTCGCGTATCGAGGTGCGGCGAACGAACCGAATGCCCAGGTCGACAACGCGCCGGCCGCCGGCGACCATGAAGGCTGCCAGTACACCGACCACGATGACCTTGGCAACCTCGCCGGCGACCAGGAGCGGATCGTTGCCGCCGACGACCAACTGCGCCGCGGCGCCGTCGAACACGGCGTCGATGCGGTCGTCGAGTTCGAGATCCGACGCCGTCTGAGCGGCGCTACTGCCTGCCGGGAGATCGGCGACGGCCCGGTGCAAGGAAGCCGACAACTGCGTCGCCTGGCGGTTGAGGTCCCACGCAACGGTTCCCAGGATCGCGATCGTGCCGAACATCCCCACCAACGTGACGATGACGATCGCTGCCGCCCGAGGCATCCGCCGGGACAAGGCGCGTACCAGCGGCGCGGCGATCACCGCTGCAGTCGCCGCAGCCCCGAGCAGGGCGAAGACCTGCGCGGCGCGCTGCACCACCATCACCAGGATCGATGTGGCCACGACGAACAATCCGAAGAACGCCAGCCCGCGTGCCGAGACCACGACCGCGTAGTCGCCGTGCGATGATGAGGTGGGTTCGGTTCGAGGCGCGGCGCTCACGCCCCCCGCTCTACCCGAAGCGCAACGGCTTCACACAGAAGGCGTGCCTGGCGTGATTCGCTGGCATACTCCCCTCATGTCGACTCAACCAAGCGGTGCCCGCTCGGTGCTGGCGACGCTCGTCGGGTACGTCATCGTCGCCATCGTCGTGCTGTTCTTGTTCCACTTCATCATCGGCACGATCTTGTGGCTGTTCCGCACACTGGTGATCGTGGTGGTGCTGCTCGGCCTGGTGACGATCTACCTCAAGCTGAAGTCGCCGCCCGACTGAGCATCACCCCTGGCTAACGGGCAGCGGACGCGAGTTCGGCGGCGACGCGCAGCCCTGACCGGGTCGCACCTTCCAGGCCTCCTGGGCCGACCCGATCGTCGGTGTGCTCTCCGGCGAAGTACACGCGCCCACCAAGCGGTTGCTGCACCTGCGGCAGCACGCGAGTGCGTTGATCACCGAGTGGTGCACGCACGATCACGCCGGCGAGTTCGTCGCGTGTCCAGCTGTGGCTGAGCTGTCCGATGCGGGTCACCGCATTCCCTGTCAACGCGGTGACGGAGGTATCGAAGGCGGCGAACACTGATTCGTCGATCACCGGCGGCTCGGCGTCGCCGCCGAGTAGCGATGACACGCATGCGGCGTCGCCGGGTTGGTGAGCGGACTGCTCGACGATCCACGGAGGTATCCCGTCGGTGAAGCAGCCGTGTCCGACCGCCGACGACACGGCCTCGCGCTCGGCGTACTGCACGATGACCTTGGCTGCCGTGCCGTACGTCAGCTCCGACAGGGCGATGACCTTTTCCGGGGGAAGGGCCGGCCAGAAGCCGATGCCGATCGTGAGCGGTCCGGGGACGGCGACCACCGCTGCGTCGGCCTCGAGGATCTCGTCGTCGGTCTCGACGCGCACACCGGGTCCGCTCCAGTCGATCACTCGTACGCGGAGACCCAGACGGACGTCGAGCCCTACCGCGAGTCGTTTGGCAAGCAGGTCGTTTCCGCCGACGATGCGGTATGAATCGCTGCCGTGGGTGAGCTGCCGTTCGAACTCGGCGGCATCGGCGTGACGCAGCGACGTGACGGGCGTGTACTGCGTGAAGCTGACGAGGAACGATCGAACATGGCGCGGCGCACGGAGACGGTTGGACCACGCTTCAAGGTTCTCGAATGGCTCGGGTGGCGACCTGGCGTATGCCGTCGTCAGCCATCCGGTGATCGCCCGTCGCTCCGGTTCGTCGAGAGATCGCGACCCGAACAACATCGGCGGCGCGGAGGGATCGAAGTACCCGCAGGCAACAGCATCGAGCTCCAGCTCGCGGGTGAGGCCGAGGACATTCTCGTGACCGGCGTAGATCGTCTCCGCACCCATCTCGCCGAACTGCCCGGCGACCAGGCGGCCGTGGACGCTCCACAGCCGGCCACCGACACGATCGCGGGCTTCCAGCACCACGACATCGTCGCCGGCGTCGCGGCGACGCCTCGCAGCCACCAGCCCGGAAAGCCCGGCGCCAACGACCACCACTCTCATCGTGCGCTCACCGAACAAGCTTGGCCATCGCCCCGGCCTCGGACCAAGACGCCGTTGCAGATCGGTCTGACCGCCTCTCGCAAGCTTGCTGGCAGTTGCTCAGTGATACAGCCCGGCCACGTCCGCGACGGCCGGCTGGCTGTCGGGATTCGCGCAGGTTGCATCGACGGTTCCGCCGCGCACGACAGGCATGGGGCACGGCCGACCTTCGACGTAGGCGATCCACCGGGAGATGTAGTCGGCCACGCCGAGTGCGCCATCGAGGGTGAGGTGGATGCCGTCGCGGCTGAGCCAGCCGTTGTCCGACGGCACATGCGGATACCACTTGGCCAGCACCACGTCTGGAAACGCACCGGAAGCCACCTTGTCGCGAAGCGTTTGGTTGTTCTTGACGAACGCCTCGTCAGCGGGCTCGCCGGTCAGCAGCTTGTAGGTGACTCCCTCGCGATAGGTCAGCCAGATGATGCCGCGCGAGCCTTTGCTGCGAGCGGCCGCGACAACCTCATCGAAGCTGTCGGGAAACGACGTCCACCACTCGTCGTAGCCGGCCATCACGACGACGTAATCGAAGTTGCCGTCGGCCGCGCCGATTGCTTCGACCGCATTCGGCGGCAGCGGGCGCCGGCCACACGACGGAATGCCGAGCGTTCGACACGACTTTGCATCGAACACGTAGTCGAAGCCGCGCAGCGCCCGATAACCGTTGTAGCGGTCGACGGCGAGCAGTGTGGAATCACCGATCAGCAGCACACGAGGCTGTCGAAACGATGCCGCCTGTCGGTGCCGTCGGTGCTGTCGGTGCTGTCGGTGCTGTCGGTGCTGCGGTCGTGGTCGTGGTTGTCGTGGCGGTGACGGACGGCCGTTCGTCCGAGCCACACCCGGCGATCACGATCACCAGGGTCACCGTGATGGTCAGACGTGTCAGCGGGCGCCCCAGACGAAGCGATGGGTGTGGATTCCGAAGTACGTGAAGCTCTCCACGCTGCGCACCCCGTCGATGGCGCGGATCTCGCCGTCGATCACGGTCAGCAGGCGCGCCGAGTCCTCGCACACGACTTCGACGAGGAGATCGAACGAGCCGGACGTGAAGACCACGTAGATCACGCCGGCGATGTCGGCGATCCGATCGGCGACATCGCGAACGTTGCGCTCGACACGAATCCCCAGCGCGGCCATCACGGGATAGCCGAGGGCCAGGGGGTCCGTGACGCCGACGACCTTGACCACACCCATGTCGAGCAGGCGTTGCACGCGCAGTCGGGTCGCCGCGGGGGAGAGGTTGACGAGTTCGGCGAGGTCGGCATAGCTGGCCCGGCCATCGTGCTGCAGCGCTTCGATCAGCAGACGATCGGTGTCGTCGAGTGCGCTGGTCACGTGATACCGGCCGACAGGCCGAAGTCGATCGAGATGTTGGCGCCGGTGATCGCCGTCGCCGACGGTTGGGCGAGGAACCAGATCAGCTCGGCGATCTCCGTCGGTTCGATGAATCGCGCCGCGGCGCCCTGCGGGTAGCCGTGCAACAACTTGTCGAGATAGGCGGCCGGGTCCGCGCTCGCCGCGGCCTGGCCGCGCAGCATCGGCGAATCGACGTCGCCGGGACAGACCGCATTGACGCGGATGCCGATCGGCGCAAGTTCAAGGGCAAGGGCTCGAGTGAGGTTCGTCACGCCGCCTTTCGAGGCGCAGTACACGGCGGCGCCCGCATTGCCCTGCACGCCGGCGTCGGACGACAGGTTGATGATGCAACCACGTGTGATGGCCAGATGCGGGATGGCCGCCGAGCAGACGAAGTACAGGCCCTTCAGGTTGATGTCGATCACACGGTCCCACTCGTCTTCGGTGGTGCCGGCGCTCGGCCCCTCGGTCCACACTCCGGCAGCGTTGACCACGGCGTCGAGGCGGCCGGCCCAGGCGATCGAATCGGCAACGACGCGGCGGCATTGCCCGACGTCACGAAGGTCCGCGGCGACGTGCAGCAGATCGGTGCTCGATTGGCCTGCATGAAGATCGATCGCCACAACTCGCCAACCACCGGTCACGAATCGCGCAGCCGTTGCGCTGCCGATGCCGCCGGAAGCGCCGGTGATCAGCGCGACGGGCGCCATGAACGATCCTCTGGCAACGAGTTGCCTCCGTCGACCACGATCTGCTGCGCCGTGATGAAGCTGGCGGTGGGGTCGGCGAGGAAGCGAATCGCCGCGGCAACCTCATCGGGAGTTCCGCTGCGCCCGAGCGGCGTGTAGCTGCCGGCGGACTGTTCGATCGTCAACTGCGTACCGGTCGAGATCCAGCCCGGTGAAACGGCGTTGACCGTGATGCCGGCGTCGGCAACTTCCAGGGCGATCGCCCTGGTCAGGCCAATCATCCCGGCCTTGGCCGCGTGGTACCCCGGATCACCGAGGAAGGCCTGGAGGGGCCCGGAGGTCGACGCAACGTTGACGATCCGTCCATACTGCCGCTCGCGCATCGGCGCGATGCAGGCGCGGGTGACGGCGAAGCAGGTGGTGAGGTTGCGGCGCAGGCTGTCGTCCCACTCCGGGTCGGTGACCTCGGTGGTCGCTCGGCTGATGGGGTCGATGCCGACCGCCACCATCCCAGCGTTGTTGACACAGATGTCGACACGGTCGGCGACGCGACGCGCCGTGGCGACCAACTCGTCGGCGACGCCCGCGGCCATCAGGTCACCGACGAAGCCGGTTGCCTCGTATCCCAGACTGCTCAGTTCGGCAACGCGCTCGTTGATGCGATCGGTCGTCGAAGCCAGCACGACGTGGGCGCCATCGGCGGCGAGCAACTTGGCGCTGGCGAAGCCGATTCCACCGGGGCCGCCGGCTCCGGTGACGATCGCGACCTGCCCGGCAAGGTTCACGACATCAATGCTTCCACGGCGGCAGCGAACACCTCGGTATGTGCGTCGACGTCGGCCGCCGTGTGGTGTGGCGACATCAGCGCCATGTTGTGGAACGGGGTCAACAAGATGCCGCGGTTGATCGCCCAGAGATGCATGAAGGCGTCGAGCTCGTCGTCGACAGCTGCCGCGGCAGCTGCGCCGTCGCGCGGCGGAGGGCAGAACCAGTACTCGGCTCGGCCACCGAGTTGCTGCACGTGCCACGGCAGGCCGTGACGGTCGATGGTCTCCTGCACGCCTGCGGCCCATGCGGTTGCCAGCGGGATCATGTGAGCGAAGTCTTCGTCGCGCAACGCTGTGCTGAGCGTGGCGCGCACCGCCGCAACTGCCAGGGCATTTCCGGTGAGCGTGCCGCCGACACCGCTGACGTCGACCGCACTCGACCCGATGATCGGTCCGAGGCGTTCGGCGATCTCGAGGGTCATGCCGTACGCCGCGGCGGGCATGCCGCCGCCGATGGTCTTGCCGATCACGAAGAAGTCGGGCTCGAGGCTCCATGCTGTCGTCGCGCCGCCGGGTCCGACGCAGATCGTGTGCGTCTCATCGATCGCCAGCAAGGTGCCGTACTGGCGCGTCAGCCGGCGCAGCGCCTCGTGAAAGCCGGTGTCGGGCATGACGATGCCGATGTTGGTCAGCGCCGGCTCGGCAAGCACGCAGGCGATGTCACCCACGGCCAGCGCCGCTTCCAGCGCGGCGACGTCGTTGAACGGGACGACGACCGTGGTGGTCGAGGGGTCGAAGGCGGCGCCGATGTTGCCCGGCCGCTGCACCGTGCGGCCGTCGGCATCGAGCGTGGCCAACGCCTCGTCGACCGAGCCGTGGTAGCACCAGTCGAAGACCAGCACCTTCGGCCGGCCGGTGAGATGGCGGGCGAACCGCAGCACGAAACGGTTGGCGTCGGTGGCGGTCATCGCCATCTGCCAGACCGGCAGTCCGAACCGCCTGCACAGCTCGCCGCCGACCCATGCCGCGTCGACCGATGGCAACATCGTGGTGATGCCCCGACTGGCCTGGGCATGCAGTGCGTCGGCAACCTGGGTGAGGCCGTGTCCCGTCATCGCGCCGGTGTCGCCGAGGCAGAAGTCGATGTAGTCGAGGCCGTCCGCGTCGGTGAAGTGGGCGCCATGGGCGATGTCGAAGAACACGGGGAACGAGCCTGGCCAGCGGGTCATCCACGCCATGGGCACCCCGCCCAGCAGGTTGGCCTGGGCCTCTTTGGCAAGCACGGACGACCGTGGATGGGTGGCGATGAAGCGTCGTTCCTCCTCAGCGTGCCGGGCACGAAGTACTTGTCGTTCAATCATGAAATCCAGTATCAACGATTGAATCGCTCGTTGTCCAGTTGATTCTCGGAGAATTAGTTAGTCGAGATCACGCGCTTGGTCGACGATCGCTGAATCCGCCAACAGATCGGTCGGGCGCGATTTCGGTATTGCTGGTACTCACACCGAACCCAACCAGGCTCAACGGGTTCGATTTCGGTAGTGGGAGTACCGAGATCGCGCCATACGAGTTGGTGGCTCGACCGGCGAGAAGGGCGCACTGAAGCGGCGATCTGTCTCCGTGGTTCGTCCCCTCCGCAGGTTCGCGGACGGCGCAACGCTGGCTGTTGCGGACTAGTCAGCGAGCTTGGCCAGGCTGCGGTACGCAAAGGTCAGGGTCAGGGCGCTCATCCCCACGATGGCGGCCAGGCCGCCCCAAGTGTCGTGCCAGGTCACCTCGCCCAGCCAACCTTCGCGGCCGAGCCGCAAGATGTTGGTGAACGGGTTGACGTGGGCCACCGAGTGCAGCCAGCCGGTCATCACGTTCAGCGGCGCCTGCGCGTTGCTGAGGAAGATTGCGTTGAACAGCGTCAGTTGCATGAGGGCCGCGGCACGCATGTCGCCGAAGCGGTACGCCAACCCGAGCCCCCACCCGGCGGCGATCGTGGCCACCCCGAGACCGGCGATGTACAACGTGACCAGGCCGACCAGGCCGTCCGTCAGCTTGGCCCCGAACAGGAACCCGACGATCAGGGCGCAGCTGATCACGATCAGCACCCGGATCCAGGCGGTGAACAGCGGGCCGATGATCAGCGACAGCCGCGGCGACGGCGCCATGCGGAGACGGTCGAAGAAGCCGCTCTCGATGTCGCGAACCGTGCTGAATCCCAGACCGACCCCGCTGAAGCCAGAGCCCATGCAGCACGCGAATGGCAGGTACCAGTTGACCGACCGGTCGGTGGGGAAGCCGGGAATCTTGGTGATCGCAAAGAACGTGCCGCTGAACGCAATGGTCTGGAAGATCGGCATTGCCAGTGCAGGGAAGAACGCCGAGGGGAGCCGGCGGATGTTGCGCAAGCCACGCAACGACAGCCCACGCGCCGAGCGCATGGTTGCGCCGCCACGAGCCTGGCCGGATGTGCCGTCGAACGCGGTCGTGACGAGACTCATCGTGATGCCAATCGTGAGGAGAGGGTGCGCATGGCCAAGGCGATCGAGACCACGCCGATCGCCGTCGGCACGAGCAGCGCCGCGGCGACGTGCCGGGCGGTGAAGCCATCGGTCACCAATCCACGGATGCCTTCGACCAGATGCGACACCGGGTTGACGTTGGCGATGACCTTGTAGGCGCCTTGCATGGTCTCGCGGGGGAAGAACGCACTCGAGAAGAACAGGGCGATGAACAGCAGTGGAAAGCTGCCCTGCACGGCTTCCGATGAACCCGTCTTCAACGCCATCGCCGCAGTGAACCCACCGATTGCCATCCCCGTGAGCCCGCCGCAGATCACGATGATCACCACGCCGGGCACGCCGGCGGCGATGCGGACGCCGAACGGGAGCAGGACGAGGATGAAGAACAGGGCCTGGAACGCACCGAACATCGCTGCGCCCGCCAGTCGTCCGACGAGGATGCTGACGCGCGATGTCGGCGTTGCCAGGAGCCGGTCGAAGAAGCCCTGCTCGATGTCGGTCGCCAGTGCGGCACCACCGGTGACGCTGCCGAACAGCACGCCCTGCACGACGCTGCCGGCGAGCGAGAAGTCGAGGAAGTTGTCGACCTTCGGGAAGTTCGGCAGGTTGATCGCCCTCCCGAACGAGGATGTGCCGAGGGCGGCGAAGAACAGCGGGAAGATCAGCGACGGGATGACCAGCGCCGGCTGGCGGACGATCGCTATCACCGACCGCTTCGACATGGCGACGGTTTGCGACCACCACAACCCTCTGGCCTGCACGGGTGGAGCAGGGGTCATCGGGGTCGCCAGGACTGCGGTGGTCATTTGCTGCGACCCTTCTTCCGACCGGTCTTCGTGCCCGGCGCCGGTCCACCAGCGTCGGTCATGGCGCTGGACGCACCTTCGAGGCGGTAGCCGGTCGATTCGGCGAACACGTCGTCGAGGCTCGGCTCGTTGAGCTCGAGGTGGTTCACCTTGATCCCGGCCTCGTCGAGGGCGCGCACGACGTCGGTGACGGCTCCGGCACCGCCGGCCAGGCCGACGCCCAGGCTGCCTTCTGCCGTGGTGCGCAACTCGCCGAAGCGGGCCAACACGATCGCGAGCCGTCAAGGCTTGGGTCGCGGCCACCGAGATCAACAGCGTCGGAGCACCGACGGCGGCCTTCAATGCCGTCGGTGTGCCTTCCTGGACGATCTTGCCGTGGTCGATGATGGCGACGCGGTCGGCAAGCTGATCAGCCTCTTCGAGGTATTGCGTGGTCAGCAGCACGGTGGTGCCTTCGCCGTTGAGCCGGCGCACCTCCTCCCACAAGGTGATGCGGCTCATCGGGTCGAGGCCCGTAGTCGGTTCGTCGAGGAACAGCACTGTCGGCTGGTGGATCAGGCTCAGCGCCAGATCGAGGCGGCGGCGCATCCCACCCGAGTAGGTGCCGACACGACGATCGGCCGGCGCCGATCAGCCCGACTCGTTCGAGCAGTTCGTCGGCGCGGGGCTTCACCTGTGCCACGGGCAGCCCGTACAACACGGCCTGCAGGCGCAGGAGCTCGTTGCCGGTCATCAATGGATCGATCGCCGCGTCCTGCAGGGCGACACCGATGTTGCGACGTACATCGTTGGCCTGGGTCACGACGTCGAATCCGGCCACCTGCGCGCTCCCCGATGTCGGCTTCAGCAACGTGGTGAGCATGCGGATCACGGTGCTCTTGCCCGCCCCATTGGGACCGAGGAAGCCGAAGATCTCGCCCTCGTGCACCTCGAGATCGACGCCGTCGACCGCCTTGACCGCGCCGAAGTGGCGGACCAGGCCATGGGCGACGATGGGAGGTTGGTTGGTGATCATGGATGGTTAGCTTGCACTAAATATTTGGGTGTGTCAAACTTATTGGGTGCCGGACGCCGAACGTATGCCCACCGAGGGGCTCGACGAGGCACTGGCGCTGGTCATCGCCCGTATGCGCGACATCTGGCACAAGCGGATGCGCGCCATCGACCTCACTCCGCCGCAGTCGATCGCCATGCGCAAGCTGCTCGACGGCCCGTTGTCGATGGGTTCGGTTGCCGAGGTGTTGTCGTGCGATGCATCGACGCTCACTGGCATCGCCGACCGGCTCGAGGAGCGCGGACTGATCGAACGTCGAGTCGATGCCGGCGATCGACGTGTCAAGTTGCTGGCGCTCACGGCGCCTGGCCGCGATCTGGTCACGTCCATCGATGGCCCGTTCACGGCCGAGATCCCGGGCTTTGCGTCACTCTCGGAGAGTGAACGAGCCGAACTGACGCGATTGCTGTTTCGGCTGTTTGCCTAGGGCGACGAGTGCGCCGCTTGGATGGCGTTCCACACACGCTCGGCCGTGCACGGCATGTCGATGTGACGCACCCCGAGGTGGGCGACTGCGTCGACGACCGCGGACTGCACGGCGGGTGTCGAACCGATCGTGCCGCTCTCGCCGATGCCCTTGGCCCCCAACGGGTTGATGAACGTCGGCGTCTCCATGTGCACGATCTCGAAGCTCGGTAGCTCGGCCGCTGAGATGAACGCGTAGTCGGCCAGGTTCGACGTGATCGGGTTGGCGTCGCTGTCGTAGCGAACTTCCTCGAGCAACGCCTGGGCGGTCCCCTGAGCCACGCCGCCGTGGATCTGGCCCTCCAGCAGCAACGGGTTCAGCATGGTCCCGGCATCGTCGCAGGCAATGTGGCGAAGGTGGCGTACCTCACCCGTCTCGATGTCGACCTCGACCACCGCCACGTGGGCGCCGAACGGGAAGGTGGGGCTCGACGCCTGGAAGAAGGTCGCTGCCTGCAGCCCGTTGTCCAAGTCGTGGTCAACCTTGGCGGCCACCGCGAGTTCGGCCCACGACTTGGCGACCGCCGGCGTGCCGGCCACGTGGAACGATGCGGAGTCCTTGTCGAGCACGATGTCGGCCTCGTTGGCCTCCAGCATCTTGGCGGCCAACTTGCGTGCCGCGTCGACGAGCTCGCCCGAGACGGCCCACACGGCCGCGCCGCTGTGCTGCAGCGACCGCGAACCCATCGTGCCGAACCCTTTCGGCACCAGGTCGGTGTCACCCCAGACCACGTCGATGCTGTCCATCGGGATGCCGGTCTGCTCGTGGGCCAGCATGCTCCACGCGGTGACGTGGCCCTGGCCGTGCGGCGACGTGCCCGTGTACACGATCGCCCGGCCGTCGTCGAGCACCTCGATCTTGGCGTGCTCGCCGAACGGTTCGACACCACCGGTGATCTCGACATAGACGCTCACCCCGATACCGAGCTGTCTACTGGACCCACTTGCACGTCGCGCCGCCTGCTCGGCTCGCAGCGCCGGGTAGTCGGCCGCCTCGAGGACTTTGTCGAGCGACCCTTCGAAGTCTCCGACGTCGTATGTCTGACCGATGACGGTGGTGTGTGGCTCGGAGAACTTGGGGATGAGGTTCCTGCGCCGCAGCTCGACCGCGTCCATGCCGAGCTCGGCGGCGAACATGTCCATCATCCGCTCGGCTGCGGCGGTCGCCTCGGGCCGGCCGGCGCCGCGGTAGGCGGTGATCGGCGTCGTGTTGGTGACGACGCTCGTGGTTCGGCACTCGATGTTGGGGATGTCGTAGACGGCGGACGACATCGGGCGTGTCATGAACGGCGCCAGGATGGTGCCGATCTCGGCCCATCCGCCGCAGTCCTGAATGGCGTGCAGCCGGTAATGGGTGATCTTGCCGTCGCGGTTGCCGCCGATCGTCACGTGCTGGATCTGGCCGCGTCCGTGACCGAGGGCCATCATCGACTCCGTTCGGTTCTCGCGCCACCGCAGTGGGCGGCCGACTCGCTTGGACAAGACCCCGAGGAGAACCTCTTCCGGATAGCAGGTGATCTTGGCCCCGAAGCCGCCGCCGACATCGGGCGTGATCACCCGCAGTTGCTCGCTGGTCAGGCCGTTACCGGCCATGATCGTGTCGCGGGCACCTTGCGCACCCTGGGTGCTGAGCCATTGGTACAGCCTGATCGCGCCGTCGTCTTCGGTGACCCAGGCGACCGCCGACCCGCGGACCTCGAGCGGGCACGGGGCGACGCGCTGGTTGACGAACCTCCCGCTGACCACCACGGGGCAGTCGGCAAAGTATTCGTCACCGGTGTTGTCGGGCATGCCGAGCGCGATGGTGTCGAACACCACGTTGCTGCCGGCGCCTTCGTAGAGCAAGGTGGTCGAGACCATCGCTGCCTCGGGATCGACGAGCGCTTCGAGCACGTCGTAGTCGACAACCACGTGTTCCAGCGCATCCTCGCCCTGTTGACGATCTTCGGTGATGATTGCGGCAATGGGCTCGCCGACGAAGCGCACCTTGTCGATCGCCAACATGCCGCGCGTGACAGCCGGGTTGAACGCGGATGGCTCGACCTGCAGCCCGAGATCTGCGGCAGTGAAGACGCCGAGCACACCAGGCAGCCCCTGCGCCGCCGACGTGTCGATGCCAACGATTCGACCGTGAGCCACCGACGATCGCACGTAGGTCACGTGGGCGGCGCCGGCCAGCATCGGCTCATCGAGCAGGTCGTCGACGTACTTGCCGCCGGTGGTCAGGAACTTCGGGTCTTCCTTGCGAAGTACCCGGTTGCCGAGAATGCTTCCAGCCACGCGCTGACCTCCTGTGATACTTGTTCTGTGATGCTCGCTTTGTGATGCTCGCTGTTCAGCCGGCTGAGACTAGACGTACCGACGGAGCATGTGCGTGTGCATGTGCGTGCGTTGGTGCAGTTACGGCGTGGCGACGGTCGTGGGGGAGACCTGGGTGTCTTGCGTCGTGACCGGAGCGACTGTGACCGGGCTGACCGGGGTGACCGGGGTGTTGCGAACGGCGATGATCTCGGCGATGGCGTCGTACGGCCAACCCGTTGGCAACGTCAGGGGAGCGTTCGGGGTCGCCAACACCGAGATCCGCTGCTCGCCGATGCTGACGAGACCGACCTCCTGGCGTGCAGCCTCTTTGATGCCGTCGGGTGTTTGCAGACGGGCGACGTCGCCGGCGAGTTGCGCATTGGCGTTGTTGAGCACCGCCAGTTCATTCTGCTTGCGAGCCAAGTCGTCGCGTTGCTGCAGCCAACTCTTGACCGGCAAGACGAACAGCGAGGCGATCAATGCCGCCGCGATCACGACCGCGAACAGCGAGAAGACGAGGCGCTTGCCGCGGCCCTTGACGAGGCGCTTGTCCTTCTGGATCGGCCGGGTGAACTCGGCGAATCCGGAGGATTCGACTGGTCCGGGCGATCCGGTCGATCCGGGCGATCCGGTCGATCGCGAGGCGTGGGCGCGAGCCGGTGCCCGCGTCGCGTCGCGAGGACGCTGAATGCACGTGGTCCGATGTCCGTCGCTCACGGCGGACATTCTCGCAGCCTCACCCGTCAGAACGCGGTCAATGGCATCTTTCGGGCTCGAACGCCCGCGTTGATGGGCGCCAAATGCGGCGCCGCAGCCGGGGTTCGGAACTGTGCTCAGCGCGGTGCGAGCGCGGCGCGACCTCGGTAGGCGGCGGCCTCCCCGAGGCCTTGCTCGATGCGCAGCAGTTGGTTGTACTTGGCGACCCGATCACTGCGCGCCGGCGCCCCCGTCTTGATCTGGCCGCAGTTGGTTGCCACGGCGAGGTCGGCAATCGAGACGTCCTCGGTCTCGCCGCTGCGGTGGCTCATGACGCTGGTGTATGCGTGACGTGAGGCCAGTTCGACCGTGTCGAGCGTTTCGGTCAGCGTTCCGATCTGGTTGACCTTGATCAGGACGCTGTTGGCCACCTTGCGATCGATGCCCATCTGCAGCCGGCTGCTGTTGGTCACGAACAGGTCGTCACCGACCAGCTGGATCTTGGCGCCGAGCGCATCCGTCAGCGCCGACCAGCCGTCCCAATCATCTTCGGCCATGCCGTCTTCGAGGCTGACGATGGGATACAAGCCGGCGAGGCGATCCCAATATGCAGCCAACTCGCCCGACGACAGCACCTTGCCTTCGCCCGGCAGGTGGTAGTTCCCATCGCGATAGAGCTCGCTGACGGCGGGATCGAGCGCGATCGCGATCTCGTCGCCAACCGCGTAGCCGGCCTTCTCGATGGCCTCGACGAGCAACTTGATTGCATCCTCGTTCGTGGCCAGGTTCGGGGCGAACCCGCCCTCGTCGCCGACCGCGGTCGACAGGCCGCGATCGTGGAGGAGCTTCTTCAACGTGTGATACGTCTCGGTGCCCCAGCGCAACGCCTCGGCGAAGCTCGGCGCGCCGACCGGCATGATCATGAACTCCTGGAAGTCGACGGAGTTGTCGGCATGCACGCCGCCGTTGAGGACGTTCATCATCGGCACGGGCAAGACGTGCGAGTTCGGGCCGCCCACGTACCGATACAAGGGAAGTTCGAGTTCGGCGGCCGACGCCTTGGCGACGGCGAGGCTCGTGCCGAGAATGGCGTTGGCGCCGAGTCGCGCCTTGTTGTCGGTGCCGTCCAGATTGCACAGCTCGGTGTCGACCAGGCGCTGCTCGAGGGAATCGATGCCATTCAACGCCGTGGCGATCTCGCCGTTGACGTACCCGACCGCGGTGCGGACACCCTTGCCGAGGAACCGTGAGCCGCCATCGCGCAGTTCGACGGCCTCGTGCTCGCCGGTCGATGCTCCCGAGGGCACCGCGGCACGGCCGGCGGCGCCGCTCTCCAGCTCGACTTCGACCTCGACGGTGGGGTTGCCGCGCGAGTCGAGGATCTCGCGGCCGATGATGCTGACGATCTCACTCATATCGCGCTCGAGGGTACTCGCTCAAGCTCCGGGCGAACCTGCCGATGATTTGGACGTGGATGCGAAGCAGTGTCAACCGTCATGGCCCTCCCCTTCGTTGGCACCACCTGATGCAGGCCTGGTTGTGCCGCCGGTGAAGGCCGTCCCCCTGGCCTCGGTGCTGGATCCGTTGCCTCCGGCATCATTCGTGGAGCCGGTCCCGACCCCCTTCACGGGTATCTCGATGAATCACTCGCCGAGCCTGCCACCGGCCCTCGAGCAACACGAACCCGACGTGCAGATGATGCCCGTCGTTACTCGCGCGTACGAGCACACGGAGCACCCTGGACCGCCGCTGGTGGCCACTGGTAGTACGCGTGTGATCGCTGCAGCCGGCTGGCTGGCCAGCGCCGTCGTCTACACGGTCGCTGCGGTGGCGTTGTCGAGGACGTACCGGCACCTGACGGCCGACAACTGGCGTGCGGCGATCGAAGAGATCCGCTGGTTGATGCCCTTCGCCGTCTCGGCGTTCGCGATGGCGTATCTCGGCTGGGTGGTGTGGACGACCTTGGCGGCGATCAATGGCCATCGTGTCGCTCCGCTGGCGTCGTCACCGATGCTGCCTCCGCTCGTCTATCTCGTCGGCCCGGCCGCGGCTGCGGCAGGCGCCATCTACAAACCTGAGCTGAATGCCTGGTGGGTCGCTGGTGGCGCCGCATGGGTGTGCGTCGGGCACGGCCTGGTGTTGTTGTCGCTGCGCAGTTCGGCGCGCAGAATCGGCGCTGATGCGCATCAGTTCGCCCGGTTGATCTGGTTCCCCTTGGCCTCGTTGGGCTACCGGGTGATTGCCACGATGGTGCTGCCAGAGACCAGTTTCAACAACTCCACCTGGTTCGCCGTCCTGGTCGTGATCGACGTGACGCTGATGATGGCGACGGCACATGCCGTGTGGCGGGCGATGCACTCGTTCGACCAGGCCTGTGCTCGCGATCGGTACAGCTCGGTGGAGAACCAACTCCCCGCGTTCATGGCCTCCGCTCACCGCTGACGCGGCTCACTCGCTGAGTTTGACCTCGTCCCAGAGGGCATCGAGCGTCGCCAGATCGGCGTCCTTCAGGGCGATGCCGCGTTCGGCCGCCCGCAGTTCGACCTGTTCGAAACGGCGACGGAACTTGTGGGTGGCCACCCGCAACGCCGCCTCTGGCTCGATGTCGAGATGGCGGGCGACGTTGACAACGGCGAACAGCAGATCGCCGAGCTCGGCGTCGATCTGTTGGCGGTTGCCGCCCTCCACCGCCTCGTGCAGCTCGCCCGCCTCCTCGGCGATCTTGGGGAACGCGCCGCCGACGTCGGGCCAGTCGAAGCCAACCTTCGCTGCCTTGCGTTGTACGTGGTAGGCGTAGCTCAGCGAGGGCTGCGACGTGGCGATCCCATCGAACACGCTCGTGCGGTTCTTCTCGGCGTGCTTGATGGTGTCCCAGTTGGCTACCACCGTCTCGGCGTCGTCGGCCGTGACCGAACCGAACACGTGTGGATGGCGGCGGACCAGCTTGTCGTGGATTCCCTCGACCACATCGACCATGGTGAACCGACCCTGCTGTTCGGCGATGGTGGCGTGGAACTCGACCTGGTACAGCAGGTCGCCCAACTCCTCGATCAGGGCGGTGTCGGTCGACGGCTCGTCGAGGTCGAGCGCCTCGAGCGCATCGACGACCTCATACGTCTCTTCGAGGAGGTACTTGATCAACGACCGATGGGTCTGCTCTTTGTCCCACGGGCATTGCTCGCGCAGCGTGCGGGCCAGTTGGTGGAACCCCACCAGTGCGGCGCCGACCGGGTTGCCGAGCTGCGGGATGTAGATGCTCGTGAGGTGGTCGGCCTCGACGGTGCGGTCGAGCTCTGCCCAGGTGGTGTGGACGATCTGCTCGTCGGGCGTGCCCAGCCGTTGCATGATCACGACCGGCTCGTCGCCGGTGGCCGCCTCGACTGCCAGCTTGATGTCACTGAGCACCCAGTTGGCGTGCGTGTGGGCAACGAACATCGGTCCGTGATCGCCGGCTGCGGCCGTGGCGAACTCGTGGCCATCGATCAGCCGAACGCCGGCCTCGACCGGATCCACGCCGAGGCGGGCGAAGGCGACGTCGAGGAACGACATCGCCGGCAGGATCGTGCACTCGACGCGGGCATCATTGCCGAGGTGCCGCACACTGCGCTCCAGCACCAGTGGTGATCCCGGCACTGCATAGAGGATCTCGCCATGTGCTGTCGCCGCTGTAACAAGGCGTTCGGTGATCTCGGCGTAGACGTCGGCGAAGGTGTCGGCCGATTCATAGATCTCGTCGAACGAGATCGCCTCGCCGACGAGCGATGCCGAGGGGTGCCGACTCGTACGGATGTACCGGTGGGGCGTCGAAGCGATCGCGTCGAGCGTCTGCTGGGTGACGTACTGCGGCCCGCCGGGGCCGAGCCCGATGATCGTGACGTGAGGGCGGCCGCTGGTCACGAGCTGAGCGTGACGACCGAACCGCTGGCTGGATCCCAGCGTCCATAGCGCGGGTCGACGTAGATGTCGGCTCCGTCGACGATGGCGTTCAACTGCGCCTGGGTGACGCTTGCCCTGGCGATCGAGTTCTGC
The DNA here is from genome assembly GCA_963805445.1 of Ilumatobacteraceae bacterium. Taxonomy (GTDB): domain Bacteria; phylum Actinomycetota; class Acidimicrobiia; order Acidimicrobiales; family Ilumatobacteraceae; genus JAENVT01. The sequence goes on from CAWDUI010000009.1 coordinate 73,394, forward strand.
GACTCGGGGAGCAGTTCGTCGTACGGACGCATCAGCAAGACGGCGGAGAAGGTGCCGAGGTCGGCGGCGATCGGCTGCCCGACCGCCGTGTCGTTCAATGCATCGGTGACCGCCGGGTTGACCGTCGAGGGATCCAGGCACTCGTTGCCGTTGGCGTCTTTCACGACGCCGCCTGCTTCCTTGATGGCGGCATCGGTCGAGAACTGCTTGGCCGCATCGGCGAACGATGTGCCCGACTGCAGCGTCGTGAGCACATTGTTGGCATCGTCGATCGTCGCCACGGTGATGGCGGCGAGGCAGATCAACGGGCTCCCGCCGGTACCGGCCTCGTAGGCGGCGCGGGCGCCATCACGGCCGATCGCCGCGATCGCCGTGGTCAACCTGGCATCGAGATCGCCGGCCGTGGTGGGCGTCGCCGGCTCGGCGGTGCCCGACGCGGACTCCAGCACGGCCACGCGGATCCATGTCGTCAGCTCCTGGCGGAGTGCATCACCCGCCGTTGCCGGGCCGTCTGTTGCGGCGAGTGCCTCGACTTCTTTGGAGCTCACGCTGCGGTCGCCCACCTTGGCGGCCATGTCGTTGCGGTTGAAGGTCGAGCACGCGGTCAGCGATGTGAGCGCGACCAGTGCAGTGGCGATGACCGTGGCGGTCGAACGGCGTCGATTCACGTCACGACTCTACTCACCGGGTCTCACCGGGCCTCGGCGGATGGCGGCCTGCTCGCTTGGGTCGCGGGGATCTCCTCGGTGACCCAGCCTCCGGCGGCCCAATCGTCGATGGTCTCTGCGTCGTCGTCCCAGGCGACCTCCTGCTCGCTCGGCAATGGGGTCAGCACATCGCGTACGTACGACGTCACGGCCTCGCCGAGACCGACGTCGTGGCCGGCGGCCTCCGAGAGGAACCACAGGTGCTCGAGGACCTGGTGGTAGAGCTCGGCTGGCTCGAGTTTGCCGACCAGATCGGGTGGTACACCGTCGATCGTCGGCTCGAACCGCTCGTCGAGCCAGCGAGCCGCGGCCACCGGCTCGGGGATCTTCCTCAGTGCTTGACGTTCGAGCACGGCGCGATATCGGCTGATGTCGTTCAGCAGTCGGCGGGCCTGGTTCTCGCCGGTGTCCAGGCCGGTCAACGTCTTCAATCGTTGACCGTGGAATCCGTGCTCGACGACCCGCGGGATCAGGCGCAGCTTCGAGCCGTCGGCCGTCGTGTACAGCTCCAGCTCGGCGGCGTCGAAGCCGAGCTCGTGCAAACGCTCCAGCCGATGGTCGATCCGGAACGTCTCATTGGCAGCAAACTCGTCGGTGCCGGTCAGCTCGGCCCACAGCCGCTCGTAGGTCATCTCGATCGCCGTTGCAGTGGCGATCGGGTCGATCCCATCGGCCAGCAGACCGCCGGCCAGCAGATCTTCGAGATCGCCGGCCACGTTCTCCATCGCGATCGTCAGGTCGTGTCGTCGCTGCCCGTCCGACAGCGACGGGTGACGCTCGCCGGTCTCGACGTCGATGATGTACGCGCTCAGTGCGCCGGCGTCGCGGCGGAACAGGGTGTTCGACAACGAGCAGTCGCCCCAGTAGAAACCGGCGAGGTGCAGCCTCACCAGCAGGCCGGCCAACGCATCGAGCAGCCGTTCACCGAGATACGGGATGTGCATGCCGCGGCCCGACAGCAGCACTCGATAGGGCAGGGAGTAGTCGATGTTGCGGGTGATCAACAGGCCGTCCACGCCACCGTCACGCTCGATGACCACACCGACCACCTCGGCGGTCGGTAGCCCGGCGTCGCTGAGCTCGCGCAGCAAGTGCCACTCGCGCTGGGCCAAGCGGTCGGGCAGTTCCTTGACGATGTACGTCGTGTCGCCGCTCTCGACCAATCGCACCACGTGTCGGTGCAGTCCGACGACGTCGTGCAGGCCGGGGATCGCCCATTCGGTGAGTCGCTCGGCGAACGGCCAGTTGACCAACGCGGAGTGCTCGCCCGGTTTGGCGATCTGCAGTCTCACGCGGGTACCAGTTCTCGCAGCAGGGCGACGAGGAACTCGGCCGGTTCCGCGCCGCGCTTGATGGGGATCACGATCTGTTGCGACTCGTGCTTGATGATCGCGTCGCGGGCCAGCCGTTGCAGGCGCATCTCGGCGCTGGTCTTCAGCGTCAACGGGGCGAGCCGCGCCTGGTTGGCGGCGATCGAGACGTCGCGCAGCCCCAGCCGGTGGCATTCGGCGCGCAGGTAACCGACGTTCAACAGCGCGTCGGCGGGCGGCGGCACGGGGCCGTACCGGTCCTCCCACTCGCTGCGGATGTCGTCGACCTCGGAGGCCGTGGTCACCGCCGCCAGCCGGCGGTAGGCCTCGAGCCGCGACTCTTCCTTGCCGACGTAATCGACGGGCAGGTACGCGTCAGTCGGTACGTCGAGCTTGAGTTCGCTCGGCTCCTTCTGCGGTTCACCCTTCATCTCGCCGACGGCCTCGGTCACCATCTGGCAGTACAGGTCGTACCCCACTGCGGCGATGTGACCGCTCTGCGACTCGCCGAGCAGGTTGCCCGCGCCTCGGATCTCGAGATCGCGCATGGCGATCTTGAAACCACTGCCCAGATCCGTGGTCTCGCCGATGGTGCGCAGCCGCTCGTACGCCTCCTCGGTCAGCCGCACGTCGCGCGGGTGGAACAGGTATGCGTACGCCCTCGATCCGCTGCGCCCGACGCGCCCACGCAACTGGTGCATCTGCCCCAGCCCGAGGAGATCGGCGCGTTCGACGACCAGCGTGTTGACGGTGGGCATGTCGATGCCGCTCTCGATGATGGTGGTGCAGACCAGCACGTCGTAGCGACCCTCCCAGAAGTCGACGACGATCTGCTCGAGTGAGCCCTCGTCCATCTGTCCGTGAGCGACGGCGATCCGGGCCTCGGGCACGAGGTCGCGCAAGCGCTCCGCGCACTGGGAGATGGTCTTGACCCGGTTGTGGACCCAGAAGACCTGCCCCTCGCGCAGCAACTCGCGTCGGAGTGCCTCGATGGCGACACGCTCGTCGTACTCGCCGACGAACGTGAGGATCGGTTGACGATCGGCCGGTGGCGTCTGCAGCAGCGAGAGGTCACGGATGCCGACGAGGCTCATCTCCAACGTGCGCGGGATCGGAGTGGCACTGAGCGTGAGCACGTCGACGTTGACCTTCAGCTTCTTCATCGCCTCCTTGGCCTGCACGCCGAACCGCTGCTCTTCGTCGACGATCAACAGGCCGAGGTCCTTGAACGTGACGCCCTCCTGCAGCAGGCGATGGGTGCCGATGACGCAATCGACCTCACCGCTGGCCAGGCCGTCGATCACGTGCTTGGCCTCCTTGTTGGTCAGGAAGCGGCTGAGGGTCTCGACGCGGATCGGATAGCCGGCGAAGCGATCGGCGAAGGTGTTGCCGTGTTGGGTCACCAGCAAGGTCGTCGGCGCCAGCACCGCAACCTGCTTGCTGTCCTGGATGGCCTTGAACGCGGCGCGGATGGCGACCTCGGTCTTGCCGAAGCCGACGTCGCCGCACAGCAGCCGATCCATCGGGTACGGGCGCTCCATGTCGACCTTGACGTCGTCGATCGCCGTGCGTTGGTCAGGCGTCTCGACGAACGGAAAGCCGTCCTCCATCTCCGACTGCCACGGTGAGTCGGCGGCGAACGCGTGCCCGGCGGCGTTGATCCGCTTCTGGTAGAGCACGACGAGTTCCTGAGCGATCTCGCGCACGGCGCTGCGCACCCGCGACTTGGCCTTGGCGAAGTCGGCGCCACCGAGGCGGTGCAGCGTGGGGGCTTCTCCGCCGACGTACTGGCGCAACGAATCGATCTGGTCGCTGGGCACGTACAGCTTGTCGCCGCCCTTGTATCCCAGCAACAGGTAGTCGCGTTCGATCCCGCCGATCGTCCGCTTGACCATGCCCTCGTAATGACCGACACCGTGCTGGTAGTGCACCACGTAGTTGCCCGGCTTGAGGTCTTCGAAGAAGCCGGTGCCCTGACGCTTGCGCGGCCGTGGCTGGCGGTGGGTGCGTCGCCGGCCGGTGAGATCGCCCTCGGCCAGGATCGCCAACTTGGCTTCGGCCAACGAGCAACCGCGGTGAAGGGGAGCGGTCACGACGTAGCCGCCGGGTTTGGTGATGTCGGTGGACGGCGTGGCAATGGTGAAGTCGAGTCCGCGATCGCGCAGCAGTTCGGCAAGCCGCGAGGCACTACCGATGCCATCGGCGGCCACCACGACGCGGTACCGGTCGGCGATCATCTCGCTCAGTCGCTTGGCCAAACCCTCGCCATCGCCGACGACTGGTCCCCAACCCGCCGCTTGCACCATCGGTGCATCGGGATGTTCGGGCGTCGAGCTCAACGTCCACATCGACTGTGCCGCGCCGAGCAGCCGATCGGTGTCGGCGTGCAGCCGGGGGAATCTGCGATCGGCGTCGCGGGCCCATGTCGAGGCCAGCGATCTGGCCAGGTCACCCTCCTCGGCAAGCAGATCGTTGGCCCGATCCCGCATGCGGCGCGGTTCGAGCAGGGCGACCTTGCCGGAGGACGGCAGGAGATCGGTGATCAACGTGTCACCGTCGACGAGCCACGGCAGCCAGCTCTCCATCCCGTCGAAGACCGTGCCCTCGGCCAAGCGCTCCCACTGCTCGCGCCCCCACGGTTCCTCCGCCACCAGCGCCGCGGCTCGGGCCCGCACCGCGTCGCTGGGCAGCAGTTCGCGTGCGGGGAAGATGCGTACCTCGGTGAGGTCGTCGGTGCTGCGTTGATCGTTGACGGTGAACTCGGTCAGACGGTCGACTTCGTCACCCCACAAGTCGATGCGGATCGGCGCGTCGGCGGTCGACGGAAACACGTCGATGATCGCCCCGCGGCGGGCGACCTCGCCGCGGTGCTCGACCAGGTCCTCGCGGCGGTATCCGAACCCGATCAGGGTCTCGAGGAGGGCATCGGGGTCGATGACGTCGTTCGGTCGGATGTGGATCGGCTCGACGTTGATCGCCTCGGGGCTCAACCGTTGCAGCAGAGCGCGGACACCGGCGACGATGATCTGCGGTTGCCCCGTCGAGCCGGCCCCGTCCCGCAACCGCCAGAGAACGTCCATGCGTCGGCCCATCGTCTCCACGCTGGGACTGATCCGCTCGAACGGCAGGGTCTCCCATGCGGGGAACAGCACCACGGAATCGGGCGGCATGAACTGGCACAAGTCGTCGTACAGCTGCCCGGCGTCGGTTCCGGTCGGGGTCGCGACCAGCAGGGGATGACGGTCCCCCAACTGGGCGAGCGCGGCCACGGTGACGGCGCGCCCAGATTCGGGCACGGCCACCAGCGCTGCGGGATTGCCGAAGGCCTGAGTCAGTCCGGCGTCGTCGCGCATCAACCGCGGCAGCACCGACAAGGGAGAACTGGGGGCGGGCGGGGCCAGCGTTGCGAGCGGTGCAGGCGATGCAGGCGAGGCTGGCGAGGCTGGCGACATCAGGGTTTTGAGGGTAGCGGTGCCCACGACGTGCTCTGGTGCGTCATCCGACACGGTCCCCGGCCCGCCAACTGTCTCCTCTCAGGGGCTCAGGGGCTCAGGGGCTCAGGAGCCCGTGCTGCCGTTGAACTGTCGCATCGCCGCGTCGGGTCCATCGGCCAACAGCACCTCGACCGCGTCGGCGGCAGTGACGATCGCGGCGTCGAGCAGATCCCGCTCGGACTTCGGCAGCCGCGACAGCACGTGATCTGCGCCGCGCTCCTTCGACGGTGGCTTGCCGATCCCGATGCGCACGCGGACGTAGTCCTGCGTCTTGAGGTGCTGGGTGATGCTGCGCAGCCCGTTGTTGCCGGCGAGACCGCCACCGATCTTGACGCGCACGACACCGGGAGGCAGGTCGAGCTCGTCGTGCACCACGATCAGCTGTGCGGGATCGGCCACCTTGTGTCGTCGCATCAGCGCCCCAACGGCCTGCCCGCTCTCGTTCATGTACGTCGTGGGAAAGGCCAGGATCACCCGTCGTCCGGCGATGCGTGCATCCGCGACGAGCGCCTTGCTGCGGCCGGCCTTGAACTTCTCGCCGGCCCGCTCGACAAGAAGGGCCACGGCTTCTGCGCCCACGTTGTGGCGCGTACGTGCGTATTCCTTGCCCGGGTTGCCCAGCCCGACGATCAGCGCGTCGATCACGCCGGGTCAGGTCATTCTGAGCTTGTGCCCGCGGCGGCAGCGTCGCCGTCGGCGGGTGTCGCTTCGCCATCCTCGCCCTCGACGCCCTCTTCATCAGCGGCGACCGGCTCTTCGATCTCGGCGGCGGTGGTGAGCACGGTGACGACCGCCATCTCCGGATCGCCGAGTGCGGTGACGCCCTTCGGCATCGGGATGTCGCCGAGGCGGATGACGGTGTCGGGCTGCATGTCGGTGATGTCGATGACGAACTCGTTGGGCATGTCGGTCGGCGTGCAACTGACTTCGAGTGTGTCGACAGCCGCGTCGACCAGGCCACCGGCGACGGCAACGGCCTTCGACTCGCCCTCGAGGCGCACGGCGATGTGCACCGTGATCTCCTCGTTCATGTTGACCTGCAGGAAGTCGATGTGGTTCACCGTGCGACGGATGGGGTGACGCTGCATCTCTTTGACGACCGCCGGGTAGCTGGTGCCACCGACCTGCAGGGCCAGCACGGTGTTGGCGCCGGCGGGGCCACTGAGCGCCAGTCGGAACTCGCGTCGCTCGACCGTCACGCTGATCGGCTCCATCCCCCGCCCGTACAGCACGCCGGGAATGTGGCCCTCCGCCCGGAGGCGACGAGCCATCGGCGTGCCCGAACCGGTGCGGGGCGTTGCAGTGAGTGTGGTTTGCGACATGACAGGGCCTCTGTGACTTCGGGTGAACTCGGCGATCTCAGCGATCGAGAACGGTTGGCAAGCCTAGCGCCGGGCCCTGCCTCGTCCAACGAGCCCGGGAACAGGCTTTTCGTACGCCTGAGGGTTCAGCCCTGGTTCTCGCCGCCGAAGATCTCGCTGACGCTGGTGTCGTCGAACACGGCGTTGAGCGCCGCAGCGATCAACGGGGCGATCGACAACACCTCGATCTTGTCGATCTGCTTGTCGGGTGGCAGCGGCAAGGTGTTGGTCAGCACGACACGGCTGATCGGAGCGTTCTTCAATCGATCGATTGCTGGCCCGCTGAGCACGCCGTGAGTGGCCATCGCCCACACCTCTGTGGCGCCGCGCTGCAGCAAGATGTCGGCGGCGCTCGTGATGGTGCCTCCGCTGTCGATCATGTCGTCGGTCAGGATGCACAATCGCCCGTCGACATCGCCGATCACCTCTTTGGCCTCGGCTTGGTTGACGCTGCCCTTCGGACGGCGCTTGTAGATGAACGCCAGGTCCGCGCCGAGATCGCCGAGGTGCTCGGCCATGCGTGCCGCGACCTTGATGCGGCCGGCATCGGGCGAAACGATGACCGGGTCGATCGCGTGTTGGCGGATGTAGTGCTCGAGCACCGGTGTCGCCGTGAGGTGATCGACCGGACCCTCGAAGAAACCCTGGATCTGACCGCTGTGCAGGTCGATCGACACCATCCGCTTGGCGCCCGCGGCTTTGAAGAGATCGGCCACGAGCCTGGCAGTGATCGGCTCGCGACCCTCGGCCTTGTGGTCTTGCCGGGCATATCCGAAGAAGGGGCACACAGCGGTGATTCGCTTGGCCGACGCCCGATACGCGGTGTCGATCATGATGAGCTGTTCCATGATCGAGTCGTTGATGCTGTGATCGTCGACGCCGCAGTGCGTCTGCATGATGAACACGTCGCTGCCGCGAATGCTCTCGGTGAACCGGGGGCGGATCTCGCCGTTTGCGAACTGCACGAGATTGGGATCCCCGAGTTCCACACTGAGCTCTCGGGCCACCTCTTCAGCGAGCGCGGGATGCGTGCGCCCAGAGAAGAGCGACATTCGCTTGGTGGTGAATTTTTCCATGAGGGGGCTCCGCGGTGCTTAGTCGGCAGGTGCAGTGTAGAACGCGCCCGTCGATGCCGAACAAGGCACCGAGGTGCCCGGCGCCAAATGGGCGTACGGGCCGACGTGGGCGTCGTCGCCGATCTCGCTGTCGCGACCCACGCTGTTCTCGACGATCGCCCGCGCCCCCACGACACAGTCGACCAGCCGGGTATCGGGCCCGATCTCGCATCCATCGCCGATCACGGTGTTGCCTTGCAGGATGGTGCCCGGGTACAGCGTCACATCGCGACCCAACTGCACCGTCACGTCGATGAACGTCTGGCGCGGATCGAGCATGGTGACGCCGTTCAGCAGGAAGTGGCGATTCGTGCGGTGCCGCAACTCGCGTTCGGCCAGCGCCAGTTGCCAACGATCGTTGACGCCACGGGTCTCGCCCTCGGGAGCCTGCACGGTGCCGATCTGGTGGCCCATCCCGGCCAACACCTCGACGACGTCGGTGAGGTAGTACTCGCCCTGGGCGTTGTCGGGGCTGAGCCGGCGCAGCGCAGGGCCCAGGAGGTCGCGTCGGAAGGCGCACATGCTCGTCCACACCTCACGGATCGCCAGCGTCTCTGCCCCGGCATCGCGCTGCTCGACGACTTGCAGCACTCGCCCGTCGCCGTGCTTGGCGGGGGCGCGCAGCACACGCCCGTACCCGGTCGGGTCCTCGAGCACCGAGGTGATGGCTGTCGCCGCGTTGCCGCTGCTGTGGTGGGTGGCGACCAGTTGATGGAGGGTCTCCGCACGCAGCAGCGGCGTATCGCCCGGCAGCACGATGATCGTCGAATCGTCGTCGTCGAGGTCGTCGCCGGGAATTGCCGTCATCCCGACCATCGTCGCGTCACCGGTGCCTCGCTGAACCGTCTGTTCGACGAAGGTCACGTGCGCCCATCCAGGAGCCTGCTCCTGCACCTTCTTGGTCACCCGCTCGGCCCCGTGGCCGACCACCACGACCGTGCGATCGACATCGACGTCGGCAAGCGCGTGAATGACATGCATCACCATCGGGCGTCCGCAGATCTGATGCAGCGGCTTCGGGCGTGCGGACCGCATTCGCGAACCCTCACCCGCCGCCAGCACGATCGCCGAAACTGTCATGCAAACGTTCTATCGCGTCGTGACACCCAAATCGTGACCACGCGGACTCATGAGAAGATAAATGCCGTCGGCCGCAGGGCGCGGACGTTGCTGTGTTCCGGGGAGAGGATTCGAACCCCTATAGACGGCACCAAAAACCGATGTCCTACCATTGAACGACCCCGGAAGGTCGTGGCCAGAGGCTATCGGCAGGGCGAAGTCGCCACTATCGACTTTGGGTGCCAGCGATCCGGCTCAGCTGGGTGTTGCCGGACCCCGGCCGGCGAGCTCGGTCACCTTCTCGAACGTTCGTCTGTAGCCGAGCAGGCTCATCAACCTCGGACCGATCCGAGGAGCGATTTCGAACAGCACGACCAAGGGTCGGATCGGCGGGGTGTTGACCAGCGCCTCACCGCGGTTCTTCTGAATGCACCGGACCACGACCTGCGCCACCTTGTCGGGCGTCGAACGGCCGACCATCTTCGGTGCCTTCGCGCCCTGGTCCTCCCAACGCGCGTACATCCCGGTCTCGCTGACGAAGCCCGGGCAGACCACGGAGAACCCGACCGGGCTCTTCATGTACTCGCACCGCAATGAGTTGGTGAGCCCGACCATGCCGTGCTTGCTGGTGGCGTACGCAACGGCAAACGGCACCCCGACCTTGCCTGCACCGGAGGCGACGTTGACGATGTGTCCACGCCCGCGATCGAGCATGCCGGGAAGCACCGCCCGTGTCAGCAGCATCGCGGCGACGAGGTTGACCTCGATGGTCTGCACGAGATCGTCGGGATCGGCCGTTTCGAAGCGCGCCGCGGTCTCGATCCCGGCGTTGTTGACCAGGATGTCGATCGGGCCGAGCTCGGCCTCGGTGCGCTCGATCAAGCGGGCGCGGTCGGCGGGATCGCTGACGTCACATTTCGTGGCGATTGCTTTCACCCCGAGCGCGGCCATCTCCTTGCACACGACCTCGAGCTCAGGTTCGGAGCGCGCGGCCAGCGACACGTTCACCCCCTGCTCGGCCAACGCCCGAGCGATGTGCACACCGATGCCTCGCGATGCTCCGGTCACCACTGCCGTGCTACCCCGCAGGTTCTTCATCGTGATCCCCTTCCAGACGGATCGAATACGACTGCGCCCCTGCCTCGAACGTTAGTCGCAATCAGCCGTGCCACGGTTCGGGGCGTACGGCAACCGAGACCGTGACGGCACCGTGAATGCAACATGGATGCACGACCGAAGTGGAGATTTAGGGTGCACCGTATGGCCAGCAACTTCAGGAACTTCCGGTTCGCGCTGCAGGCACGCGGTCTCGCGGATCACGATCAACTCGTCGGCGAGGCCCGCCGGGCCGAGGCCCTGGGCTACGACGAACTGTTCTCGTTCGATCACATTGGGACCGTTGATCCGTTCGTCCCACTGGTCGTGGCGGCCGAGGCCACGACCAAGCTGCGCGTCGGGCCATTGGTGTTGAACAACGAGTTTCACCATCCGGCGATGCTGGCGCGCACCGCTGCCACGGTCGACCGTCTGAGCGGTGGTCGCCTGGTGCTCGGTCTCGGAACGGGGTACATGCAGTCGGAACACGACGCGATCGGCATGGTGCTGCGCGAGCCAGGCGCCCGCGTCGAGCGATTCGAAGAGTCGCTGGTTGCGCTGCGCGCCTTGCTCGATAGCGGCACGGCATCGATCGCCGGGGCACATCATCGGTTGTCGATCGACGATCTCGGCATCCGTCCGGTGCAAGAACATGTGCCTTTCCTGATCGGCGGTCACGGCAGGCGTGTCGTGGGGATCGCCGCCCGGCACGCCGACATCTTCCAGTTCACCGGGCTGACGCACGGCGAAGGCGGCCAGCCCGCACCGGGGGGCTTCGCGATCGACGCAGTCAGGCAACGCGCTCGTTGGCTGGCCGAGGCCGCGGGTGATCGACGCGCCGACATCGAATGCTCGGCACTCGTGCAACTCGTGCACGTCGGCGATGGCGCCGATCAACAGATGGACCAGACCGCTGAACAGTTCGGGGTCGATCGAGCCGTGCTCGACGAGACGCCGTTCGTCTTGATCGGGTCGGTCGCTCAGATCGTCGACAAGCTCGAACGGCTGCGGCTGGACGTCGGGATCAGTCACGTCGTCGTCCGCAGTGCCGACGCGTTCGCCCCGGTCGTCGCGGCCCTCGCCGGCCGTTGAGCCGTTGAGCCGTTGAGTCGTTGAGTGCCGGCGATGTCTGCAGCTCGGTTCTTGCCACGTTGGGACGTCGCCGACGTGCCCGGTGCCGTGGTGGCGATCGATGTGATCCGAGCCTTCACCACCGCCGCCTACGCCTTTGCCGCCGGGGCGCGCCACATCTACCTGGTCGATTCGGTGGCTGAGGCGCTGGCCGCCAAGCATGCCGATCCAGAGGTGGTTGTGATGGGCGAGGACCGCGGTCGCCGCCCTGCGGGATTCGACCTGCCGAACTCTCCGGTCGTCGTCGCCGCCGCCGACCTGGACGGTCGGGTGATGGTGCAACGGACCTCGGCCGGCACCCGTGGCGTGGTCGCGGCGCGCTCGGCCACCCGCTTGTGGTGCGCCGGCCTGGTGTGCGCCTCGGCAACCGCCGCCGCCGTCGGTTCGAGCGGCCTCGGTGCCCCGACGTATGTGATCACCGGAGACGTCGAGGACGACCCCGCCATGAACGGGGCCGACGATCTCGCGACCGCGCACCTGATCGAACGCGCCCGTGTCGGTGCTGATCTCGATGCCGGGCGTACCGCCGAACTGGTCGCGGCGAGCGAGGAGGCGGCGCGAACGCTGACCCTCGGCGACGGTCATGTCGACCCCGACGACATCGTCTATGCAACACGCGTCGATGCGTTCGACTTCGCGATGGAGGTGCGGCGAGTCGGAGATCGGCTCCGGTTGGACAAGACCTACCCATGACGAGTTGCGCCCGGGGTTCATCGGGCTCGCGCTTTGGGTGGGCCGGTGGTCATGGTGGTTCCGTCGGGGTAGGTGGTGGTGAGGTTGCGGTGGCTGTCGAGGCTGAGGTGCCAGCCGCCTTCGTGGACGAGGTGGTGGTGTTTGTTGCAGATCGGGGCGAGGTTGTCGATGTCGGAGAATCCGCCGTTGTGGTACCAGTGGATGTGGTGGATCTGGCAGTGGTCGTAGGCGACGGTGCAGCCCGGGATGGCGCAGTGGCGGTACATGGCGCGTAGGGCGCGGCGTTGGGCGCGGTTGGCGGTTCGTTGGGTGCGCCCGAGGTACAGCGAGGTTCCGTCGGCGGCGGTGATGATCGGGGTGATGTCGGCCTGGCAGGCCCAGCGACGCAACGTTTCCACGGGCAGGTCGATGGGGATGCCGCAGTCGAGGATGCTGTCGGGATGTTCGCCGTCGATGAGGGTGTCGATGTCGATGAGCACGGACATGTCGATCCGTGCCGATGATTTCGATCCGCGATGTTGGGTGAGTTCGTTCAACGCCAACGCTTGCAGGTGGTGGTGTTTGGCGAGTGGGTCGGTGGGGCAGGTGTCGGGCGTGTGGCCGTGGAACAAGGTTTCGACGGTGTTGCGGAGCCGGGCGGCGAGCAGGGCGCCGGTTTCGGGGTCGAATTCGCCGCGTAGGCACCACATTCCGCTGTCTCGGTCGATCCAGGTGCGCAGGCTGGTGTTGCGCCGTTGTTGTTGCAGGCGGTCGATGCCGTCGTCGGTGTGGATGCGGCGGACTTCGGCGCGGACGGCGCGGGCGAACTCGTCACGTGGCAACTCGGAGGCGGCCAGCGCGAGGATGTCGCCGCGTTCAGCGAGCCGGTCGTGTTGAGTCGGGGTCAGTTGGCGTAAGGCTCGGGTGACGACGTCGACATGACCGCCCGAGGCGTCGCCGGCGGTGAGCACGGCACCGAGTTGTGGGATCGTGGTGGTCGTTGCTGCCCGTTCGAACCCCTTCGAGGCTTCGCCGAGGGTGCTGCGGGCGGCGTCGGCAGCGACGCGTTCGGGAAACATCGACGGTGACAGTGCGGCCAGCTCGGTCAACCGTCGGGCGGCAACGATTTCGAGCGAGTCGAGCCACCCACGGACCCGGCGCACATCGCCCAGCGCCGAGGTGACGGCATCCTGATCGCACGCCGGCCAGTCGACGTCGACCAATGATTCGACCATGCCGACAACCAACCCGACGACCGACACGACAACCCCTTCCCAACTCGAGAACCGATGAATTCAGACGGGGAACGTCGCTGCAGATCACCGTACTCCGGGGGTGTTACACGGTTTCGTCGAACGGGCTGCGTGCGAAAACTCCGCCGATCAGGTCGTGCGAACCGGCAAGACTGTGTCGGTGGATCGACTTCCGGATTTCATCCGTGCACCTCGGCTGACGCTGCGGCGTTGGCTTCCCGATGATGGTCCCGACTTGTCCGCGGCGATTCTGCAGAACCTCGATCACCTTCGCCCCTGGATGCCGTGGATCCAGGTCGAGCCGCAGAGCGCCGAGAATCGACTCGCGCTCATCAACAGGTGGCAAGCCGACTGGGAAGCCGGTGGGGACGTGGTGATCGGGGCCTTTCTGGAGGGCGAGGTGATCGGCTCGGCCGGCCTGCATCGGCGTCGCGGCCCGGGAGTGCTCGAGATCGGCTACTGGATCCACCTCGACCACATCGGGAAGGGCTTCGCCACCGAGATCGCCGAGGCACTCACCACGGCAGCGTTCTCGGTAGACGGCATCGATCGAGTCGAGATCCACCACGACAAGGCCAACGTCGCCAGCGGGGGCGTGCCTCGCCGGCTCGGCTACACATTCGCCGGCGAGACGCCCGACTCGGTCACGTCGCCGGGTGAGGTGGGCGTCGATTGCCGATGGTTGATCACCCGCGACCAATGGGCGGCGAGACCGGTAGCCACCGAGCGTCCGTCGCGCAATCCGCTAATGCGGCAGCAGTTGCAAGATGTCGAGCTTGAGGAACACACCGCCTGACGGTGTGATGCTCCCGGTGCCCTCCATCGGTTGCCACTTGAGGTTGAGATTGCCCTCGGCCGTCACGCTCACACCGCGCAATGGTCGAACGCCGATGGTGAGGTGGTTCTCGTCGCCGAGTTGCAGGCCGGCGGTCTTCGACCAGTCGATGGTCGCCTTGGTGCTCCAGTCGAAGAACCAGTTCGGCCAGGACTGCACCTCGCGATGCAGCACCTCGATGCCCCCGGCCCCGAACAGCTTGCCGACCGGCGTGAGGAAGCGGAACTGCGTGTTCGGCGTCGAGTGCACGGTGAACTTGCCGAGATCGAGCGTCAGTTGTTGCAGCGTGACCTCTTGCCAATCGATGCGCAACTGCCATGGCACGGTGAGGTCGAGCGGCCGCATCCGCAGCGTGGTCGGCGTCGCCGGGGTGGACGACGACGAGGGCGGCGGTGCAGGTCGCTCCAGCACCGCCCAGGTGGCATCGTCGACGACGCCGGTCTGGGGCAGGCCGTTCTGGCCCTGCAGGTAGATCACCGATGCTTCCGTGATCGGTCCGAAGATGCCGTCGACTGGGCTCAGCTCGATGCCGGAGTCGCGCAACGTGCTCTCGAGCAGTTGCTGGAGGTGACGGATCCAATCGGCTTCTGGGCTGTCTCGGCGGAGTTCTGGGATGGACATGGTGGTGTTCCTCCTCAGGCCCTGGCGGTTTCGGTGCCGTCGTCGTCGTAGGTGATGCTGGGATCCACGCCGGCGACGAGTTCGGGTATCTCGGCGGACTCGCTGAGGTAGGCGACCCAGTCGTGATCGAGCTCCAGGGATCCGTAGGCCGTCAGTTCCACTTCGATCTGTGCATTGAGGTCCATCTCGTCGGGCATCGCTCCTCCTCGGCTCGTGCTCGTCTCACCGTACGGACGGTTCGACGGCTCGACCAGCGGGGCCGGGGCGGTCGATCGGGTCGGCCCAACCGCCTCTTCGGGCAAGTGGCGTTGGGTCCCAGGTCGCTGGCCGGTAGTGTCTCACGAGCTATGGGTTCGCTGATCAAAAAACGCCGCAAGAGAATGCGCAAGAAGAAGCACAAGAAGATGCTTCGCCGTACTCGTCACCAACGTCAACGCGGTAAGTGACCCTCTGAGATCTGGCTGTCGGCCGCCCGCACAGCGGGCGGCCGTTTCGCGTCTAGGGGCACGTCGCGGTGAGCACAACGACCGCTTCGGGGAGAGCAGCGGCAAGATCATGGTGGCCACGCAGGAACCACGTCGCCCCACTGCCGGCCAGGCTCGGACTCGAACCTGCTGCTTCGCGGATCCGGTCGCGCCAGCGGGCCAACGCGGTGAAAGCTGAGACTGCAGCCGGCTCGAGATCGTTGTCACCATCACCGTGCGGGCCGCCGAGCTGGTCCCAAGCCCGATAGACGAACGGCGAACTCACCTTCAGCGGAGGAATGACCAGTGTGATGTCGAGCGGCTGGTACGGCAGTGGCTCGACCAGTTCACCGATGCCACGTACCCGGGCTCGGCCTCCCACGAGACAGAACGCCACATCGGCGCCGATTGCAGCGGAGCCCACCACATCGGTGTAACCGGCCCAACGAAGCACTGCCGCGGCGTCGGCCGAGCCCCCACCGAGCCCGCCGCCGTACGGCAGCGACTTGACGATGTGCACTGCAGCGGTGCGCCCGGCGTGGCGCAGCGCCCTGGCGACGAGGTTCGAATCATCGAGAGGCATGCCCTTCGCGTACGGTCCATCGGCGGTCAACCCGGTCGACGCCGGATCGATCGTCAGGGAGTCGTGCCAGTCGAGGGTGACCATCTCGGCGTCGATGAGGTGAAAGCCGTCATCGCGCACTCCGGTGATGCGCAGGCTCAACGTCAGCTTCGCCGGTGCCTTCACCACGACGCGGCCCGTTGGATCGCTCATCGGGCCGCCAACCACGCGGTGGTCAGCGCGCCCCACTCGGTCACATCGAGTTCCTCCGGGCGCCGTTGCGCGTCGATGCCGGCTGCGTCGAACACATCGGGCGCGACCACGTCGGCCAGCGAACGCCGCAGCATCTTGCGCCGCTGCCCGAACGCGGCGCGCACCAGCGTGAACAACGGCTCGGGCTCGACGGCGACGGCGGGTGTGGGTCGTCGGCGGATGTCGGCCAGTGCCGACTCGACCTTGGGGCGAGGCAAGAACACGCTGGCCGGTACGGTGCCGGCGATCCGCGCCGTTGCCCAATAGGCGACCTTCACGCTGACCGCTCCGTATGCGTCGGTGCCCGCGGCCGCACAGAGCCGGTCGGCGACCTCTCGCTGCACCATCACGAGCATCCGCTCCACCGCCGGCACGAGGTCCAGCAGATCGCACACCAGTGGTGTGGCCACGTTGTACGGCAGGTTGGCCACCAACACCCATCGCGGGGCCGCGGCCAGCGTCGACGCCCAGTCGAGCCGAAGTGCATCGGCTTCGACGACCGTCACGTTGGCCAGGTCGGCGACGACGGTCCGCAGCACGCCGGCGATGCCATGGTCGACCTCGATGGCCGTGATGGTCGCTCCGGTCTCGGCCAACGCCATCGTCAACGAGCCGAGGCCGGCGCCGATCTCGACGACGTGGTCATTCGGGCCGACGCCGGCGAGTCGGGCGATCTTGCGGACGATGTTCGCATCGACGACGAAGTTCTGTCCGAGGTCGCGTCGTGGGGCCAGGCCATGTTCGCTGAGCAGCGTCCCGATGTCGTTGCGCGAGTGCACGCCTACCAGCTGATACGAACCGGCACGGGCGCGTCGGCGAGATCGCTGATCAGCGTGAACAGGTCGGTGTGCAAGACGATGTCGACGCCGGCAGGCAGCGCGGTGCTGATGCTGTTGGTGCACGTCGTGGTCTGCCCGTTGTCGGTGTTGGTCACCGTCAGCACGGACCCCCAAGGTGCCAATGCCGTCGTGCACGGTCGTTTGCTGGAATCGGCGTAGCGGCGAAAGCTTGCCTTCCCACTGGCTTCGGTGGCGGTGGGTCCCGGCGGAATGATGATGTCGACGACGGCCGGATCGACGCCCGCCGGCGGACCATTGAGGAAGATCGGCGGATCTGGTGTGTATGCCGACGTCGATGGAGCCTGGTTGGCGCCCACATGAGCAACCCCCGCCGCGCCCAGCGCCGGTGCCGCCGAGCCCGCGTCGTCGCGGTTGATGATCCACAACGCCGGGAGCGCTGCCACCGTGAAGATGGAGGCGAGTGCGAGGCGACGGCGGTCGTAGGAGTTCATTGTGGGGTTTCACGTCCGTGGGACGGGAAAAAGGCTACGGACGAATACCCGGGAACGCAAGGCATGCGTTCGTCACCGTAGCGGCGCGCACCTCGTCGAGGGGCGCACCTCGCAGGTCGGCGAGTGCGTGCACCACGTGCGTCACGAAGGCGGGTTGGTTCGGCCGACCGCGGTGCGGGACCGGAGCGAGGTACGGGCTGTCGGTCTCGGCGAGCATTCGATCGATCGGGCACAACCGCGCCGCATCGTGCAGATCGGTCGCAGTCTTGAACGTGACGATGCCACTGAACGACAGGTATGCACCCCGTTCGAGACAGCGTCGCGCCTCGTCGGGACCGCCGGTGAAGCAGTGGAAGATGGTCTGCTCCGGAGCTCCTTCTGCATCGAGGATGTCGAACGTCTCAGACCACGCGTCCCGAGTGTGGATCACCAACGGCAGCGATCGCTCGTGCGCCAGTTGGATCTGGGCGGCGAACGCGTTGCGTTGAGCGTCGTGCGGCGAGTGGTCGTAGAAGTAGTCGAGGCCACATTCTCCGATGGCGATCACGTGAGGGTCGTCGACGAACGGCAGGATCGTGTCGACGCCGTGCTTGGCTTCATGCGGGTGCAGGCCGGCCGTTGCGAAGATGTCGTCGTGCGACGCGGCAAGCGTGATGGCCTGTTGGGTCGTCGCCGCATCGCAACCGACGTTGATCATGGTGGTGACCCCGGCGGCTCGTGCCGCCGCAATCACGTCATCGACCGGCACGCCTCGCGTGTCGTAGAGATGGCAGTGGCTGTCCGTGTAGGCCACCTCCGGGTCACACCGCCCGGCGCGGGAACAACGACTGGCCCTTGGTCACTGCGAGCCCACCGGGGTACCCGCCCCACTCGGCTGCGACCGGCAGCCGCTGATCGTCGACGCGACCGGTCAGGCCCAGCCGCTCCCACACCGTCTGGCATGTGTCGGGGATCGCCGGGGAGGCAAGCACGGCGACGATGCGCAGTGCCTCCAGGGCGTCGCCCATCACTGCGTCGACGTCGGGGCCCGGCTCGGCTTTCCATGGTTCGTTGGCCTCGAGGTGGGCATTGGTGGCACGGATCAGGCTCCACGTGGCATCGAGGGCGCGGCTTGGCGCGGACTCCGCCCACCCTGCAGCGGTCGCCGCGTACGCGGAGGCCGCAGCTGCGGCCAACGGCGAGTCTGGTCGCGGTGCAGGGCCGATGCCACCGCATTTCTTGTCGACGACGGTCGCGACGCGGGCCAGCAGGTTGCCGAGGTTGTTGGCAAGATCGGAGTTGTACCGGCCGATCAAACCCTCGTAGGTGAAGTCGCCGTCATTGCCGTACGGGGTCTCGGCGAGGATGTAGTAGCGGAACCCGTCGACGCCGATGTCGGCAACGAGGTCGAGCGGGTTGACCACGTTGCCGGTGGTCTTGCTCATCTTCTCGCCGCCCACGAGCAGCCAGCCGCCGACGGCCCATCCGGCCGGCGGCTCGATCCCCGCGCTGATCAGCATCGCCGGCCAGTAGACGCAGTGATGGCGGATGATGTCCTTGCCGATCAGATGATGCGCCGGCCACCAGCTTTCGAAGCGTTCGGTGTCGGTGCCGTAGCCGACGGCCGTGAGGTAGTTGGCCAGCGCGTCGAACCACACGTAGGCAACGTGCTTGGCATCCCACGGCAGGGGGATTCCCCACGTGAGGCTGGTGCGGCTGACGGAGAAGTCGCGCAATCCGCCACGGATCAGCCCGAGTGCCTCGTTGCCGCGAAACTCGGGCACGATCGCACCGGGGTGCGCGGCGTACCACTCCAGCAGGCGGTCCTGGAAGCGGCTGAGGCGGAAGAAGTAGTTCTCCTCCTCGACGTGCTCGACCGGTAGATGGTGAATCCGGCACAGGTCGCCCGGGTCGAGCTCGTCGTCGGTGTAGTACTCCTCGCAGGCGATGCAGTACTTGCCCTTGTAGAGGTCGAGCTCGATGTCGCCGGCGTCGTAGCAGCGCTGCAGAAGTTCGGCGACGCCGATCTTGTGGCGCTGCTCGGTGGTGCGGATGAAATCGTCGTTGGAGATGTTCAACTGCTGCCACGCCTGCTGGTAGAGCGGGGCGATCGAGTCGGTGAACGCCTGCGGCGATTGTCCGGCGGCCTCGGCAGCTTGCTGCACCTTCTGGCCGTGCTCGTCGGTGCCGGTGAGGAAGTGGACGTTGTCGCCGAGCAGGCGATGCCAGCGGGCCAGAGCGTCGCCGATGATGGTGGTGTAGGCGTGGCCGAGGTGCGGCTTGGCCGTGACGTAATAAATAGGGGTGGTGAGGAAGTAGTTGCTCACGACTGGATCCTTTCGAAGAATGGCGAAACGACGGCTGGGTTAGAAGCCGGTGCGCATTCGACGGGTTCGAGTCGGTGTTCTCACGCCGCCAAGGATACGTCAGATGTCGACGGTCGAGGCAATGGATTCTCCACGGCACTATCGCCGTACGCCGAAGAGCCGACCGCGGGCGTAACGACTGGCGTAGCGCGTGCCGGCGGCGAACCCGGCGGCGGCCACCCCCGCGGTCCCGAGGGCCTGGGTCGTTCGGCGCACGACCGCTTTGGTGCGCTTGCTGAACACCACGATCGGCCAGCCGTTGCGATGGGCGACGCGTTCGAGCTTGGCATCGGGATTGACGGCGACGGGGTGGCCGACGGCTTCCATCATCGGCAGGTCGCTGGCCGAATCGCTGTAGGCGTAGCACTGAGCGAGGTCGTAGTTCTCCCAACGCGCCAAGTCGGCGATCGCCTCGACCTTTCCCGGGCCGTAGCAGAACGGTCCGGCCAGCTCGCCCGTGTACACGCCGTCGGCGATCGCGCTGACGGTGCCGATCCCGGCCGTCATACCGAGCGCTTTCGCCAGCGGCTCGACCAGTTCGACGGGTGATGCCGACACGATGTACGTCGCCCGTCCGGCGTGCCGGTGCCGATCGACGAGCGCTTGGGCTTCGGGTCGCACCTTGGCGAGCAGCTTGGGCACGATCTCGGCGTTCAACGCGACGAGGTCGTCGACGCGAACGCCCTTGACCGCACCGAGGATTCGATCACGCACGCCGTTCGAGGTGTCGTCGCTGGCGCCACTGAATCGAAAGGCGATCGCGCCGACGGCGTCCTTGCCGAACTGCCCCGGCGGAACGAGTCCGGCGCGCCACGCGGCGACACCGAGCACGAACGCGCTGGACCCGCTGATCAACGTGCGGTCGAGATCGAAGAATGCCGCACTCGGCCCACCCGACACGTACGGTTCGAATCCTGTCGGCGGCAGCTCGGCGCGAACGATGTCGGCGGGCGATCGCTCGGCGGGGGCGGTGACGGCCGGCGATACCTCGGCGGGATGGTGTTCAGTCATCTCGGTTCACCGCCAGGGCCAAATCGTAGACACGCCGTTTGGGCACCTCGAGCTGGCCAACCACCGCGGCGACGGCGTCCTTGCGACTGTGGCCGTCGAGTGCGGCGCGCAGCGCCGAACGGATCTCGTCGTCGCTGACTGCACCAGGGCGCGGAGCACCCTCGAGCACGATCACATATTCGCCCCGTGGGGCGGTCGTGCGCACATGGGTCGTCGCTGCCTCGAGGGTGCCGCGCCAGACCGTCTCGTAGAGCTTGGTCAACTCGCGCGCAATCGCGACGCGGCGCTGGTCTCCGCAGGCCTCAGCCAAGTCGACCACCGTGCGCTCGATGCGGTGGGGAGCCTCGTAGATCACGGTCGTGCGTGCTTCGGCAGCCATCATCGCCAGCCGTGCGGCGCGCTCGCGCCCGGCCCGGGGCAGGAAGCCCTCGAACACGAAGCGGGTGGTGTCGAAGCCACTGACGATGAGCGCCATCACGAATGCCGCCGGGCCCGGCACGGCCGACACTGTGTGGCCCGCCGCCAGCACGGCGCGCACCAGCCGGGATCCCGGATCGGATATCCCGGGCGTGCCTGCATCGGTGATCAGCGCGACGGTGTCGCCGGCGTCCAACAGCACCAGCACGTCGCGACTTCGCTCGGTCTCGGTGTGCTCGTTGCAGATGCTCAACCGCACGCCACTGATGCCTGCATGGGCCAGCAGCTTGCCGGAGTGGCGCGTGTCCTCGCACAGGATCAGCGACGACGACTGCAGGGTGGAGACGGCGCGCGGCGAGAGATCGCCGAGGTTTCCGATGGGAGTGGCCACGAGGACGAGGGTTCCCATCACTCACGAACCTCCACCACATCGCCGACGCGTAGCCCCCACCGTCCGAACGCCCCTTCTTGCGCCTCGATCACCGATCTTGCTCGCCACACGGGCGCGCCGACTCGGTGGCGACGCATGTGCACGGTCTTCACGACGATGCCCTTTTCGTCGAGATAGGCAACGTCGAGAGCAAAGCGCATGCCGAGAGTGTGCACCCAACGGCAATGCGTCAACACCAACGCTCCGTCGATGCCGTCACGGCCGAGGAGCCCGCGACCTTTGGTTCGCCGCTGCGTCGCTGATTCGCATGAGGCCAGCACTCGGCCCTCCGTGACTAACCACGCCATGGTCTTCAGCCTTGCACGTTTGCGGCCGTTACCATCATCGTCCCGTGTCGACACCTGCTGCCATGACGCATCCTCCCCAACGCTCGTTCAAGCCGCGCCGTCGGGGATTGTCGACGACACGCCTCGGCGCGTACGAGCGGTCGATGGCCAGGTGGGGATTGGCCGTGGAAGGCCCGCCGTTGTCCTTCGGAGAGATCTTCGAACGAGACGTCGGGGTCACTGCAGACGTGGTCCTCGACATCGGATTCGGCGGCGGCGAGGCCTTGGTCGAAGTAGCCGAGTTGCGCCCGTACGAATGCGTGATCGGCATCGATGTGCACACCCCCGGGGTCGCCGCGGTCCTCGAGGCGATCGAGGCCCGGGCGCTGCGCAACATCCGCGTCGTCGAAGGCGATGCCATCGAGTTCGTCCCTCGTATCCCTGCTCGGTCGCTGGCTGCGGTCCGTGTGTTCTTCCCCGACCCATGGCCGAAGCGCCGCCAACAGAAGCGGCGCCTGATCCGGACCGACGTTGTGACGCAGTTGGTGGATCTGCTGCGCGACGGGGGCACGATCCACATGGCTACCGACTCCGTCGAGTACGCCGAGCAGATGCGTGAGGTGTGCGATGCCCACGACTGCCTCAGCGGCGGAGTGATCGAGCGTCCGACGTGGCGGCCCGTCACCCGCTTCGAGCAACGCGGCATCGACGAGGGTCGTTGTGTCGTCGACCTGCTCTACAGCGCGTCGCCGAGTTCGCCCAGCGCTTCGTCGAGTGCGCCGAGGTAGTGCTCGAGGTCTCGGTCGGTCACGGCCAGACCGAGGTTGAGGCTGCCGCGCGGCGCGGTGTAGACGCCGCGTTGCAGCAACGCCAGGAACAAAGCTTCTTGGAGCACTGAGTCCCGCTCCAACAGATCAGCGCCGTTCAGCGGCCTGCGCTCGAGGGCGTGAACGGCATTCATCGAACCGAACCCGGTGACGGTCAGGGGGAGCTTGTGCTGATGCAACACGTCGTCGATGCGGGCCCGCAGTTCGTCGCCCCGAGCCGTCAGCGTGATCGCGGTGTCGGAGGTGAACAGCTCCGACAACACCACACAGCCGGCCGACATGGTGGCGATGTTGTTGTTGAACGTCCCGGCGTGGGGGATCGAGTCGGGCTTCGTCGCGTCGAAGTGGTCGAGCAGTTCGGCACGCCCGGCAAACGCGCCGAACGAGAACCCACCGGCGAGGTACTTGCCGAACGTGGCGATGTCGGGGCGCACACCCATGAGGTCGGCGAGACCGCGGGGACCGTGTCGCGAGGTCATCACCTCATCGGTGATCAGGATGGCTCCGGCTTGCTGGGTGGCATTGGCCAACCCGCTGAGGAAGCGGGCGTCGGCCGGGACGCAGCCGGACCCGAGCATCGGCTCGACGATCACCGCGGCAAGGTCGGGCCCGTACTCCTCGATCAACTCCTCGCAACCCTCGAGATCGTTGTACGGCGCAATCACCGTCGGGAACGGAGCGTTCCAGGGTGCGTTGCCGTTCGAGTAGAAGAACACTCCGCCGTGGTATCCGCCGTGCATCACCATGATCATCGAGCGTCCGGTGACGATCCGGGCGAGCGTGATGGCCATCAGGTTGGCTTCGGTGCCCGAGTTGGTGAAGCGGACCCGCTGGTGGCCGAACCGGTGGCAGATCAGCTCGGCGAATCGGATCTCGGCAGGGTGCACGCCGCCGACACTGGTGTTGGTCGACAGCGCCTCGGCCACCGCCGTGTGCACGCGTCGCTCGGAATGGCCGAGCAGCCCTGCGGTGTAGTCGCCCACCAGGTCGACGTACCGATGGCCATCAGCGTCGGTCAGGGTGCCGCCGTCGCCGCTGACGAACGTCAGCGGAAAGGGGGCATGGTGCAAGATCGTGCGAGTGCTGCCGCCCGGAAGCACGGCGCGGGCCCGTTCGTGCTCGGTTCGCGAGGCGGGGTTGCGGTCGGCGGTATCGCGTCGCAGGCGCTCCACGACCGGCACAAAAGCACTCTCTGTGGTCATTGACCACAGTATGCCCGCGATCCGCATGCCCGGCGAAACGCTCCGTTTTCGCTCCGGTTCCTGCACCACCGCTCAATGAAGTAGACTCGTCAGTCAGTATTACTGACTTGCGAGTCAGTACGAGAAAGGGAGAGGCCGAAGTGGCCGTCATCGAAACCAAGTCCGTAACGATCGATTCGTTGATCGACACCGAGGAGCGACGCTTTCTGGCCCGTGTGCCGCAATCGCTCGCCCGGAGCGAAGAGGCGTCGGAGGTGTTGGCCGGCGGCGCGACGTCGAACTGGATGATCTCCCGCCCGGCGGCGGTGTGGGTCAGCCACGGCCGTGGGTCGCGGGTGTGGGACGTCGATGGCACCGAGTACGTCGACCTGCACGGTGGCTATGGCGTGATGGTGGCCGGCCACGCCAATCCGGCAATCGTCGAAGCAGTGCAGCGGCGCGTCACGCAAGGGACCCACTTCGCCCAGCCCACCGATGATTCGATCGTGGTCGCCCGCGAACTGGCCAAGCGGTTCGGGTTGCCCTTGTGGCGGTTCAACAACTCGGGTACGGAGTCCACGATGGACGCTGTCCATCTGATCCGCGCCATCAGCGGTCGCAACGCGATCATCAAGATCGAGGGCACCTATCACGGTCATCACGACGCCGTCATGGTGTCGCAGTGGCGCAACCTCGACATGCTCGGCCCGGCCGACCACCCGCACCGCGTCGCCGCCGCCGGCATCCCGCAGGCGATGGCAGATCTCGTGCACCTCGTGCCGTTCAACGATCTGGCCGCGCTCGAGCGAGTGCTGCACGACAACCAAGGGTCGATCGCCGGGATGATCATGGAGCCGATGATGATGAACGCAGGCATCATCCCTCCCGACCCGGGGTATCTCGAGGGTGTTCGACAGCTCACCCGCCGGTACGGCGTGCTTCTGGCTTTCGACGAGGTCAAGACCGGGCTCAGCGTGCACCCAGGTGGCTCGACCGGGTTGTTCGGCGTCACCCCCGACATCGTGTGCCTTGCCAAGGCACTTGCCGGTGGTCTGCCGTGCGGGGCGATCGGTGGCACGCACGAGGTGATGGCCGCCATCAGCGATGGCCGCTACGACCAGGTCGGCACGTTCAACGGCAACCCGCTGATGATGGCCGCAGCACGGGCGATGTTGACCGAAGTGCTCACCGACGACGCCTACCGTGAGGCCGGTCTGCGTTCGCAGACGATGTTCGATCGGGCGAAGAGGTCGCTGCAGCAACACGGCGTCGCCGGGTATGGCTACGCCTTCGGATTCAAGGGCTCGCTGGTGTTCGGCGATTCGCCGGCACGCAACTGTCGCGACTTCCTGGCAATGGACACCGGTCTCAGCCATCTCCACTTCCTCGTGCAACACAACGGTGGTGTCTTCATGGCGCCGTGGGGCAAGAGCGAGCAGTGGACGATCTCGCCGATGCACACCAGCGACGACGTCGACCGGTTCTGTGACAACGTCGAGCGGTTCGCCGCCTTGGTCGCCTCATCCGATGGTCACTCTCACGAGTACGCCACCGGCGGGTTCTACTGATCGGCGCCCGGAGATGACACAGAGCCAACTCATTCCGACGCTCTCCGGTCGCGAATACTGCAGCAGCGAGGTGTACGACCGCGAGCGTTCACAGATCTTCCACCGGTCGTGGTTCTACGTGTGCCGCGACGAACGCCTGGCACCAGGCGACCGTTTCGTCGCCGATGTCGCCGGTGAGAGCGTGCTGGTCGTCAAGGACCGCGATGGTCGCCTCCACGCCCACGCCAACGTGTGTCGCCATCGTGGTGCGCGGCTGTGTGAAGAGAGTGGGCCGGGCTCGAAGGCCGGCATCACCTGCCCGTACCACGCATGGACGTATTCATTGGATGGCCGACTGATCGGCACACCGCACCTCGCCGCCGACGAGGTCGATCGGGATTCGTTGTCGCTGTGGAGCGTCGCCTGCGACGTGTGGCATGGCTTCGTGTTCGTCAACCTGTCGCCCGACCCGACGCCGTTGATCGAGTCGTTCGACTCGGGGCTCGACTCGGTGAAGCTGTTCGAGCACCTGCGCCTCGGAGAGTTGCGCACTGCCGTCACGACGTCGTCCGATGTCCGCGCCAACTGGAAGATCCTTGTCGAGAACTACCAGGAGTGCCTGCATTGCTCGTGGGTGCACCCGGAGCTGGTCGACATCGTCCCGATCTACAAGACCGGCTCGGTCGTGGATCCGGAGCGTCCCGATGGCGGGGTCACCATCCGCGGGAACAGCTTCAGCCTGACCGGGCACTCGAGCCTTCCCGTGCTGCCGAACATGCCCGCCGATGAGGCGGAGTCCTACTACGGCGCGACGATCTTCCCGAACATGTTCATCGACGTCACTGGCACGTGTGTGATCGTGTCGTCGATGTGGCCGAAAGGCCCCGACGAGACCACCGTGGTGATGGAGTACCTGTTCGCCGCCGACACGATCGCGATGGCCGACTTCGACCCGGCGGAGATCGTGGAGTTCAGCGAGTTGGTCGGCAGGCAGGACTACGACGTGTCGGAGCGCGTGCAGCGCGGCGTGTCGTCGCGCTACTTCGACCAAGGAGTGCTGGCGCCGCAGGACCATCTGATCGTCGATTTTCTGGCCACCTACCGCTCGCACATGACCGACTAACGTAAAAATCTTTCAGACTGGGGGAGGACCATTGGACAGCGGATTTACTCGACGACAGGTAATCGGGGGTTCGGCACGGCTCGGGCTCGCACTGGCATGCGGAGTGCCGTTATTGGGGGCTTGCGGCAGCGATTCGACCAGCAAGAAGAAGACGACGACGATCAAGGACGGCCTGAAACCGGAAGCGGGGCCGTTGCGCATCTTCAACTACGACTCGTACGTCAACCCCGACCTGGTGACGGCCTTCGAGGACAAGTACGGGGTCAAGGTCGACATCACGACGTTCACCACCGACGACGAGGCCGTCACCAAGATCGCCTCCGGAGCAGTCGATGTCGATCTCGATCTCAGCGCCTCGCCCACGACGCTGTTCAAGTTCATCGACACTGGGCTGATACAGCCGCTCAACAAGACCTACCTCACCAACATCGGCAACGTCGCCGCCTCGCTACGTGATCCGTACTACGACAAGGGCAGTACGTACACGGTTCCATACACCGTCTTCAGCACCGGCATCGGCTTCCGCGCCGACCGCGTCGACGCCGGCACCGTCTCGTGGGACACGCTGTGGGATCCGCAGTACAAAGGCGTGACCTCGTTGCTCGACGATGTGCGCGAGGGTCTGTCCGCGGCAATGCTGCGCAAGAACCTCACCGACGTCAACACCAGCGATCCAGCTGTGATCAAGCAGGCCGGCGACGATCTCAGTGAACTCACCAACCTGATGAACATCAAGGTCGAGATCGAGGGGTACCACACCGTTCCGGAGGGCTCGACCACGGTCGCCCACACCTGGAGCGGCGACATGTTGAACGCCCAGTACTACCTGCCGGACGGCACCGGCACCGAGGTGCTGGCCTACTGGCAGCCCGAGACCGCAGTCGTCGCCAACGACACGATGTGCGTGCTGAGCAAGGCCAAGAACCCGGTGCTCGCCCACCTGTTCATCGACCACCTCCTCGACAAGGACAACGCCCAGACCAACTTCGGGTACGTCGGGTACCAGCCCGCCATCGAGGGCATCGGCGCCCAAGAACTGATCGACGCCGGCCTCGTTCCGGAGAACCTGCGCAGTTGCGTGCTGACGAACGAGCAGATCAGCAAGGGGCTGAGGTACCTGCCGCTGAGTATCGAGGTCGAGACGCTGTGGAACGACGCCTGGTCGAAGTTCCGCGCCGGGGCCTGACAAATGGCGAACGCCGCCGGCGCCGCGCCGGGAGGGCATCGCAACGGGTTCTGGGGGATGCTCAGCCTGCCGGGCGTGGCATGGCTGCTGGCCCTGTTCATCGTTCCGTTCTATGCGATCGCCGCGGTTGCCTTCGGGCGAGTCGATCCCATCCTGCGTACACCCGACCCGGTGTGGAGCCCGTTGTCATGGGACTTCTCGGCGATGAACAAGGTCATCGACCGCGTGTTCAGCGGCGACCTCCGTGGCGTCGTGGTCCGCACGTTGTCGTACGTCGGAGTCTCGCTGGCCCTGTGCTGCCTGATCGGCTATCCGGTGGCCTACTACGTCGCTCGACATGCCGGCCGATACCGCGGTGTGTTGCTGGCCGCGTTGGTGATGCCGTTCTGGATCAGCTACCTGATGCGCATGCTCGCCTGGGTCAACCTCCTTCAGGTCGACGGGTACCTCAACAGCCTCCTCGGCTGGCTGCACCTCGGTGGCTCGCGTAACTGGCTCGACGGCGACTGGTCGACCGTCGTCATCGGGTTGGTCTACGGCTACATCCCGTTCTTCATCCTGCCGCTGTACGCCGCGCTCGAGCGTCTCGACAAGCGACTGATCGAAGCCGGTCGCGATCTCGGCGCGTCGCCGGCGCGGGTGTTCCGGCGGATCACGCTGCCGCTGTCGATCCCTGGGTTGATGGCAGCGTCCGTCATCACGGTCCTGCCGATGTTCGGCGACTACTACACCAACACGTTCCTCTCCAGCGGCTCTCCACGTACCGAGATGGTCGGCAATCAGATCGAGCGAGACCTGCGCGGCAGCAGCCAGTCGCAAACCGGGGCATCGTTGGTGCTGCTGCTCTCGGCGATGCTGCTGGTCCTGATGACGTACTACCTCGTCGTCACGGTGCGCGCCCAGCGATCGGTGGCGACATGAGGCGCCACCGCCCCGGTCGTCATCCATTGGGATTGGCGACGCTCACCTGGCTGTACATCCTGTGGTCGTTGGTGCCGGTGCTGGTGGCCATCCGGATCTCGTTCAACTCGGGCAAGAGCCGTTCGGCGTTCCAGTCACCGTCGTGGCGGTGGTACTTCAACGACCCGCTCCAGTCGGTGTGGCATGACGACGCACTGAGGCAGCCGCTGCGCAACTCGTTGAAGCTGGCTGGTCTCAGCATGCTGTTCACCACCCCGATCGGCGTGGCGATGGCCATCGGTCTGCAACGCTGGCGCGGCCGGTTGTCGAAGGTGTCGAATTCACTGACACTGGTGCCGTTCGTGACGCCGGAGATCGTCATGGGCGTCGCCCTGTTCCTCGTCTTCACGCAGGTCTACACCGGTGTGCCGCGAGGTTTCACGACACAGCTGCTCGGCCACATCACGTTCAGCATCTCCTACGTCGTGGTGATCGTGCGCGGTCGGTTGGCGGCCATCGGGCCGCAGTACGAAGAAGCTGCCCGCGACCTCGGCGCCAATCGACTGCAGGCCATGCGCCTCGTTCTGCTCCCGCTGCTCGGCCCGGCGATCTTCGCCAGTCTGATGGTGGTCTTCGCCGGTTCGATCGACGACTTCGTGATCTCGTCGTTCCTGTCGACAGGGGCGTCGAGCGAGACCGTTCCGATGAAGATCTATGCCGGCGGCAGGGCCACTGCTACCCCTGCGCTCAACGCGCTGGCGACGATCATGTTGGTGTTCACGCTCGCGGCCGTCACCCTGGCGGCGCTGGTGATGCGGCGGATGCGCCTCCACCAAGGGGGCGACGACGAGGCCCAGCTCGGCACCCTCGCCGCGGTTGGCTGACGGCTCTGGCCGGCCTCACGGGTTCAGCTGGCGAGCACCCTGATCGCTGCGGGCGGTAGGTACGCATCGACGGTCTCACCCTCGGCACCGCACAACGGCGATCCATCGTTGGCCACCAGCGCTTGCAACTTGTGCTCACCCAGACGCAGCAGTACCTGGGTGACCGCACCGACGTAGATTCGTTGCTCGACGACGGCGGGTACCGCTTCGACGTGGCCGCTGCCGAGTGGTGACAGCAGCACGCGCTCTGGGCGGATCACCACCGTGCACTCACCGGCGATACCCGCGGTGTCGGCGCTGTGCTCGGACCCGTTGACCATGACGCGTCCCGGTCCGCTCACCTTCGCGGGCAGGAGGTTGGCGACGCCGAGGAAGTCGGCGACATAGGCGCTGGCCGGCTCCTCGTAGGTGTCCTTCGGCGTGCCGATCTGCTCGATCTCGCCGTCGTTCATCACCGCCATGCGGTCGCTCATCGTCAACGCTTCTTCTTGATCGTGGGTGACGTACACGAAGGTGATGCCGACGTCTTGATGGAGGGCGCGCAGCTCGACCTGGAGTGTCTTGCGCAGCTTGGCATCGAGGGCGCCGAGCGGCTCGTCGAGCAGCAGGACCTGGGGACGCAGCACCAGCGCCCTCGCCAGCGCAACGCGCTGTTGCTGGCCGCCCGAGAGCTGATGTGCCTTTCGCTTCCCGTAGTTGCCGAGCCGCACCAGCTCCAACGCCTCCCCGACTCGTTGCGTGGCCTCGGCTTTCGAGCACTTCTGGAATCGCAGCCCGAACCCGACGTTGTCGGCGACGCTGAGGTGGGGGAACAGCGCGTAGCTCTGGAAGACGGTGTTGACCGGGCGGTTCTCCGGCGCAACGGAGACCATGTCGACGCCATCGATCCGCACCTCGCCCTCGTCGGCCGACTCGAACCCACCGATCAGCCGCAACGTCGTTGTCTTGCCGCAACCACTGGGGCCGAGCAGCGAGAAGAACTCGCCACTGTGGATCCCCAGGTTGATCCCCTTCAACACGGGCGGTAGCGCCCTGTCGTACGACTTGGTCAGGTTGACGAGCTCGATTTCTCCACCTGTGCCACCGCCGGTCTGCTGGTTCGAGCGCATCGCTCTTTTCTAGCGCGTTTGCCGAGCCGGAAAGCGAGCGAGCCAACCTGGTTGGGCGCGAATTCGGTACTCCCACTACCGAAATCGAACCCGTTGAGCCTGGTTGGGCGAGGTGTGAGTAGCCGCAGTACCGAAAGCGCGCCCGACCGGACTGAGAGGCGCACCCTGATCGGTGCGTATGCGTGCGCCCGAACCTCAACGCGCGCGGCGCAGGGCGAACGTTGCCGGAGCGCGTCGCTAGCACTCCTGCACGGGTTGGACAGGGCCCGGCGCGGTGTCGAGCACCGCTTTGCCGACGACTGCGGCGAAGATGATCGCCCCGCCGACGACCGTCGCCGCGTTCGGAGCTTCACCGAGCACCAGGAACGCCCACAGCGGCACGAACACCATTTCCGTCTGGGCGAACACGGTCATGGGAACGGCCGGCACACGTTTCGAGCCGCGGTTGAACAGGATCGTGCCGAGCACGATGAAGACCGCACCGTGCAGCAATGCCAGCCCCATGTCTTTCGCCGGGGGAACCAATGTCTTGCCGTGCGCCAGGGTGATGATCGAGCACAGCACGATCATCATCGCGGCGTATCCGGGCAGCACCGGCGACCAGTCGGTTTCGGGGTTGCTGCGCAACGCAATGGTGTAGACGGCGAACCCGACCGAGGCCATGAGCGCAGCGATGTTGCCGATCATGTTGCCGGCGTGGAGATCGCCGAACACGGTGATGACCAGTCCGAACAGTGCGACCACGATGGCCCACGTCGTGACGCGAGACAGACGCTCGCCCAGGATGAATCGGGCCAGGACGACGGCCGCCAGCGGGGTGATCGACCCGAGGAACGAGGCGTTGGCCGCCGTGGTCGTCTTCACCGCGTAGACGAAGGCCAGCGAGGCGAGCAGCAGACCGAAGTTGGCCGTCATCATCCATCGACCCGAGGTGTACGCCTTGCGCAACAGCATCGGCTGGCGACGGAGCGCCGTCATGCCCTCCATCACCACCAGGACACCGACCGATCGCCAGATCAAGTACTGGAACGCATCGGCGTGCGTGGCCTTGCGAGCGGCGACGGCACCGAAGCTCCACACCACTCCGGCGCCGAGCGCCATCAGCGACGCGGCAATCGGGATGCCCGTCGTGCGGCGTGAGGTTGTTGTCGCTGTGGCTGTCATCGCCTGGCTCGTTCACGGGTCCGCGAGACGTGTTCACGCGCCGGCGGTATGTGGCGATCGTACCGCTGCGTGTGAATCGGGTCCCGGCGATACCGGCGGTTGTTCGATCGAGAAGTGTGGGCGAATCGATCGGCCGGTGCGATCAGCCGTCCCGGGTCAGCGCCATGGTGTGCAGCATCTCGTCGCTTGCTTCGTCGGCCGGGAAGAACAACTCGATCGCCAACTCGTCGATCGTGACGTCGAGGGGCGTGCCGAACGTCGTCAACGTGGTGAACAACGACAGCTCCCCGAGCGGTGTGGCGAGCCGGAACGGCACGAGGATCGGTGGCTCGTCTCGCTGCCCGGTCTCGGTCAACGGGGCGATCTGGGCAACGTTCGGGTAGGCCGACACTTCGTCGAGCAACGCCGTCAATGCTGGATCACCGGTCAGCGTGATGGATCGTCGCAGTTGTCCCAGCAGGTACGTGGCCCAGTCGGTGAAGTTGGTCGTGCGGCGGGCGAGCCCATCGGGGTGCAGGCACAATCGATAGACGTTGAGCGGTGGGCCGAGCACCGCGACGGGCACACCGCTCGCCAGCATCATCCCGGCGCGGTTGACCATCGCCACGTTCCACTGCCGATCGATCACGGCGCCCGGGTACGGGTCGTGGGCGTCGAGCATTCGTTGGATCGAGGCGCGGACGTGGGCCATCGCCGGGTCCTCGAGCGGCATCTGCGAGAACCGCGGTGCGTAGCCGGCCGCGAGCAGCAGGCCATTGCGTTCACGCAGCGGCACGTCGAGATGATGGGCGATGGCCAGGACCAGCTCCGGGCTCGGTCTGGAGCGGCCGGTCTCGACGAAGCTGAGGTGCCGCGTCGACACGCCGACATCGAGCGCCAGGTCCATCTGGCTGCGTCGCCGCCGGGTCCGCCAGTCACGAAGGAGCTCTCCTACCGGTGGTCGGGCCATCGCCTCACTGTAGGGACGCCGGCGCGCACGCACCATGACCTGTGAGGTAATGAGATTGCCATGAAGATGACCCGAGGAGTAATCGCCACGAGGCCGTCCTGCGGCGCACGGTGGTGCCCATGACCACAACCGACACAACCACCAACACCCCTGGCGCCAGCCCCGACGGCATCATCGATGCCCATCTCGAGGCATATGCCCTTGCCGACACCGATCGACGCGACGCCCTCGTTGCCGCCAACTGGAACATCGATGGCGAGTTGCTCGATCCTCCGCTCGAGGGTCGTGGCCGCGCCGAGATCAGTGCCCTCGCCGATGCCGTGCTGGCCCACTTCCCCGAGCATCGATTCGTGCGCATCACGGCCGTCGATGCGCACCACGGTTTCGCCCGCTACGGGTGGGAGCTCGTCGGACCCGACGGTGTCGTCGCCGTCAACGGCACCGATGTCGTGCAGTTCGACGAGGCCGGCAAGCTGTTGCGGATCGTCGGCTTCTTCGGCCCACTGGAGCCCGTGGCCGGCTGAGTGCGATGGTGCCGGGTTCGTCGCTATCTGGCGAGCTCGGCACCCAACTGCTCGAGACCAATCGGCCCGAGGCGCAAGGCCTTGGTGTGCCACGCCTTCAGGTCGAAGTGCGCACCGTTGCGACCGCGAGCGTCGTCGCGCGCGCGTTGCCACTCGCGCTGGCCGATCTTGTAGCTGATCGCTTGCGCCGGCCAGCCGAGGTAGCGATCGATCTCGCTGCTCATGAACGCCTCGGTGTGGCCGGTCTCGCTGACCGAGAACTCGAACGCCAGATCCGGGGTCCACCGCTCGCCGCCGTGGAATGCCGTACCGTCGTGCAGCGTCGTGCCCTGCGGGATGAGCTTGCCGAGGTGCATCCCGATGTCGATGATCACACGCACCGTGCGCAGGATTTGGGCGCTGAGAAAGCCGAGGCGATGGTCGGGGTTGTCGAACCATCCGAACTCGTCGCAGAGCTGCTCGGCGTACAGCGCCCATCCTTCGCCATGGCCGGGGATGAAGCTGCCGCGCTGGATACGGCTGAGCGAGCCTGCTTGCACCTTCGCGTAGGCGATCTGGAGATGGTGTCCCGGTACGGACTCGTGATAGCAGGTCGTCACCTCGCCCCATCTCGGAAACACCGTTCGGCCGACGGCGGGGTACCACGTGCGGCCGGGGCGGGTGAAGTCCTCCGACGGCCCCGTGTAGTACGCAGCTGCCGCGGAACCCTCCGGTGGGATCAAGGCCTCACATCGATCCATGACGTCGGGGATCTCGAAGTGCTCCTTGCTCCGCGACAACGCCTCGTCGGTCAGGGCTTGGAGCCACGCCTGGTAGGCGTCGACTCCGTGTTCGGCACGCGCCGGGTCGCTGTCGAGCAGCGCGATCACTTCCGTAAAGCTTCCGCCCGGCATGATGCGATCGCAGGTCGTCGCGATCTGGCCGCGGAGGTCGTGGAAGTCGGTCCACGCCCACTCGTACATCTCCTGCGGATCGAGGTCGGCGCCGAGCATGGTGCGCACGCCGACCCGGTAGCGCTCCGGCCCGCACCCGTCAGCCGTCGTAGCGTCTGCGGCGTAGACGTCGCGCAGGTAGTCGGCGAACTCCCCGAATGCGGTGTTGGCCAGATCGGCGCCATCACGCACTCGACGTTGCAGCGCATCGGTCAGCTCGTGACGCCCGGCTTCGGTCGACAGGCTGTCGAACCAACGATTGGCGGCCCACGTCGCGCATTGTTCGGCCGTTGACAGCGCCTGCCGACGGGTCGCGACGTGTCCAGTCGCCCGCCCCTCGTCGTAGGTTGCGCGCAGACCATCGAGCGCTGCAGGCAACGCGTGCAACCGCGCCGCAATGTTCTCCCACGCCTCATCGCCATCTCGGGACATCAGATCGAACGTGCTGCGAAGAGTCGTCGTCGGCGAGGCGATGGCGCGCATCGTGCGCTTCCACTCGCCGATCTCGTGTGTCAGCAAGGCGACGTCGAAACGCTCGGTGATGAAGCCCCGAGCGAGGCGATCGTTCTCATCGCCGTCAGCGAGATCGTGGAGCTCGCTCAGGGCTCGGCGTGTGTGCGCATCGCGAGCGTCGTGGCCGTGCGGGGAGAAGTCGGTCAGCAGGTGGTCGTAGCCGGATATGCCCCGTGAGGTCGCAAGGCACGGGTCGAGCTCGGACTGCTCCGTCACGAAGCGGTCGGCAAACTCGAAGACGGGGGACAGGGCCATGGCCCGAGCGTAGACCTGGGCCATGGCCTGCCGGCACTGTCAGTTACGTCAGCGAGGGCAGCAGCTCGGCGAGCCGGTCATAGGTTTCTGCTGCGCCGTGCTCCATACCCGACTCGACGACCGCGTCACGAACCTCTTGTGATTCGTAGAGGACAGTCCCGGTCAAAGTCGTTCTGCCGTCGTGCTCGGTCAGCACGACGGTGACCACCGAAGTGCCGGGGTAGTCGTCGAAGGATTCTGTGTGGACCGTTCGTTCGCCTGGCACGATCTCGCGGTACTCGCCTCCCATGCCCATGCTGCGGCCATCGGGGCCGTCCAGGACGTACCGCCAGGAGCCGCCGACCCGAAAGTCGATCTCACACACGACAAGTGACCAGCCATGTGGCCCGAACCAGCGCTTGATCAGTTCAGGCCGTGTCAAGGCTTCATAGACGAGATGCCGTGGCGCCTCGAAGACGCGGGTCATCACGACCTCGCGTGGGGACGGCGTGGTGACCTTGAGAGTTCCGGTGTTCAGCATCAGTGATGTCCTTTCGTGTTGTTGGTGTCGGTGGCCTTCAGTTCGTCGAGCACGGTGTCGAGTCGTTCGAACGATTGCTCCCAGAATCGTCGGTAGCCCTCGAGCCAGTCGTTGGCCTCGGCCAGCCGCTTGGCCTCGAGGCGGCACGGCCGGCGCTGGGCGTCGCGGCCTCGCGAGATCAGACCTGCCCGCTCCAGGACCTTGAGGTGCTTGGAGATGGCCGGTTGTGTCATCGCGAATGGTTCGGCCAGCTCGGTGACCGTTGCCTGTCCCGAAGCCAGGCGGGCCAGGATCGCTCGCCGAGTTGGGTCGGCGAGCGCCGCGAACGTCGCATCGAGGCGCTCGTGTCGTGCTCGTCTATTACCAATAAGTTCCATAACTGATTGGTAATATATAGCCCCTAGTGGGATCCGTCAAGCGCCGGCCGCCGAACGAGGCATCCTCCCGACCCAATCTCGTACCATCGCCTCGATGACCGTCAACGAGCGCCTCCTCACGGGCGACGAAGCCCGCCGAATCGCCATCCGGGCCCAGTTGCTCGACGCCGACCGTCCCGATGATCTGCCCACGATGATCGAGCGATTGACCATGCTGCAGTTGGACCCCACGTCCACGGTCGCGCCCAGCGCCGACCTCGTCGCCTGGTCTCGGCTGGGCAGTGCCTACGAGCCGGCCCACCTGACACAGGCGCTCGAGCGGGATCGGACGTTGTTCGAGCACCGCGGCCAGGCCGTGCCGACCGAGTCGGTCATCGTGATGGTGCGGCCGATGGCCGACATCGGCCTCTATCTCGCCGACATGGCCGATTGGTCGGTCGGCTGGAGGCGGCAGCGCGAATGGCTTGCGGCCAACGACGGGTTTCGTGGGCGAGTGCTCGAACTGTTGGGCGCATCTGGTCCACTGGCCTCGCGTGACATCCCCGACAGCGCCGAAGTGCCATGGGAGTCGAGTGGCTGGACGCACGATCGCAACGTGACCCAGATGCTCGAGTCGCTCGCGTCGCGCGGTGAGGTGGCCGTGGCGGGCCGCCAGGGACGGCAACGTCTGTGGGACGTGGCGTCGCGGGTCTACCCAGCCAAGGTGAAGGTGGTGCCGGCGAAGAAGGCACGGGCGATCCGCGACGAGAAGTGGTTGCGCTCGCTCGGAATTGCGCGACCGCAGCACGTCGGCGATGCCGGCATCCCCGTCGAGGTCGAAGGAACGTCGGGTGTGTGGCGGGTCGACCCAGACGCCACGGCCGATGACTTCGAAGGACGCACCGCACTGCTCTCACCGTTCGACAGATTGGTCCACGATCGGGTTCGGGCAATGGAGCTGTTCGACTTCGAGTACACGTTGGAGATGTACAAGCCGAAGGAGAAACGCCGTTGGGGATACTTCGCGCTTCCCGTGCTGCATCACGACCGTCTGGTGGGCAAGGTCGATGCGATTGCGGATCGCAAGGCGTCGGCGCTGCGCATCCACGCCGTGCACCAAGACGTTCCATTCACTCGGGCCATCACCAAGGCCGTCGATGCTGAGATCGACGCGCTCGCGCAGTGGCTCGGCGTCGATGTCATCCGCGACGCGTAGCGGACCTTCCCTCTCACACGAACACGATTGCGCGACTGCGTGAGCAGATCCAACGAATTGCCCTTGTGATCGATATCCGGAGCTGCTCGACGCTCCCGACGTGGTGGCGACGTGTGCAATCCACGCCGCGGTAGCGGCCGTCGATGCTGCGAGTTGTGTGAAGTGGGCCGACCAGCTGCTGGCGGCAGCGGAGGAGCGCCTCGAGGGCTGATCTTGCGCTCTTGCGCATCCGCGAAAGATGAGCACGCGACTCATGTGATCGTGCCATGCTGCCGATGCCTGTCATGTGGCTCAGTTCCCCACTCGCCGAGACAGTCGATATCCCGGCCTCGACCAGCAGACCCGCTGGGTGCCGTCGCGATGTGCGCCGCCGTCGTCGAGGGTGGTCTGGCAGCGTGGGACGTTCCGCCTCCATCGCAGCGCCCTACTGATGCTGTTCGTGAGCGCGGTGCTCGTCGGCGCGCCCTTCGTGGCGGGGGCATTGATCGATCCGCGGTTCTCGGACCCGGTGTTCGTCGCGATGGCGTTCGCCGTGGCGTGGACAGGCACGGTCGCTCCCTTGCACCACGAGCTCGCGCATTCAATGGTCGCAAGGCACTTTGGAATCGAGACGCGCTCGTCCGGGTACCACCTCGGGGGTGCCTACGTCGTGCTGCACCCACCGTCGACCGGAGTCACCCCACACGCCTGGATCTGGACGCTGTTGGCTGGTCCCATCAGCAACGCAATCGTTGGTAGTGCTTTGCTCGCTGGATGGTCGTTGACGAGTGGTGGTTGGTTTACTGCCGCGGGGCTGTTCTGCATGCTCGTGGCTGCCCTCGAGCTGTGTACTTCGTTGGCCAACGCCGTTCCGGGCCCAAGGAGCGATGGTGGCGCGATCGTTGACACACTTCGAATTTCGCGCTCCCCACTGGTGATCTGACTCAGAGTCGTCGCGTACGGCACCGTCGACGCGATGCCTGAAGAGCCGGCCGGTGACGTCGCGGACGCGCCCCTCCTCGCCGTGTCAGAGGTGGCCGTAGACGTCCAAGGTGACCTTGGCGGACTTGTGACCGAGCGCCGCCTGCACCTGCTTCACGCTGCACCCGGCGTGGATCAGGGCGCCGGCGACGAAGTGGCGCAGGTCGTGAAAACATGATCGACTCTGGCAGCCCGGCGCGACTGTGATGCCCACGAAACCCCTGCTACACGTTGAAGCGGAACGTCGGAACACGGTCGATTCATAGCCGCTGACCTGGGACGCTGCGGTTCAGTCGCGTGGCCGAGTTCGCAGAAGGTACGCAGCTCGCTTGGCCGGTTCCCTCAACGCCAGGCGCGATCCATCACGTCGGGGTCGTCGAGGTCGGCGCAAGTCTCGGCGAGGCTGGTCAGGTCGGCGGCCGAGACCGGGACTGCTTCGGGAGCTCGCTCGCGAGCCAGCAGCCGTCGCCGGCGGTCGGCCGCTCGCGAGAGGCCGGTCCGTAGGGTCCCCAGTACGGCGTTGTTCAGCGCCTCTGCTCGATCACCAGATCGCTCACCGTGCTGTCGGCAGTGATGAGCGGCGCGATGCGTTGACGTTTGGTAACAAGCGCTGGAGTGACCAAGCCATCGGCGACGAGGCGATCGAGTGCAGACGTAGGGGCTGCTGCGTTGCTTGCGTTCGAAGTCTTCTCAATGCCGCTGCGTCTGGGTGTCCGGTCTTGTGACGATCGATCCTCCGGTCTCATATGAAAACGATGGCGCGATCACGACATGGCAATCCATCGATTTCAGCATGATCGTTATTCAGATCATATGATCTGCTTTCAGATCACTTGGCCGGTAAGGTCGGAGACGTGAATCTCGGGGCACCGATTCTTGATGTGGCTCCAGCCGTTCGTGGAGCGCTGCTGCAGGTGTTGGCCCGACTCGAACAACCCGTCACTCGACGGCAGCTCGCTGCCTCTGCGGGCGTCGCGCCGGGCAACGCGAGCGTCGTGATCGAGGACCTCATCCGCGCGGGCCTGGTGAACGAGACAGTGGCCGGCCGTTCGTCGATGGTGGCCCTCAACCGGGACCATCTCGCCGCTGGCTCGCTGCTCGCGCTCGCCGGCCTTCGCGGCGAGTTGATCGGCCGCCTCCGGGAGCGGCTCGCGGAGTGGCCCAACCTGGAGGGCGCCTGGCTGTTCGGCTCCGCGGCGCGAGGAGATGCGGACGGCAAGTCAGACATCGACGTCCTTATCATCGCCCTCGACCTCGACACGCCCGAGCTGCACGAGCGCTTGGCGCAGCTCCAGGCCGACGTGCGCTCGTGGACCGGAAACGACGTGCAGGTCGTGGAGCACACGCCCGCATCGTGGCGAAAGCTCGTTCGATCCAACAATTCGCTGGTTGAGCAAATCGGATTCGACGGAATCGCGCTCACCGCCGAAGGCGGCTTCCTCCTCGGAAGTCCTCGATTGAGTGGTAGGACCGCTCGGCGGTAGACGCGTCGGACATGCCGGTGAATCAGCGCATTGCGTAGAACCAGCTCCCATCGTAGGAACGGTCGACTGTTTCCTGCGATTGGATGGTGACCGTCGTCAGGCTGGCCTCGATGACCGGATAACCCGACGCGACGAGGACCTCTCGGATCCACGGCAGGGTTTGTGGGTTTGAGGCAAGCCGATCACGTTCCTCGTCGTTGGTGGTCTGGAGCCAGACCCCGAGCCATGTATTGCCGACCACTGGCATGGACCGCACCGCGGTGAACCCGAACGGTGCGAACGCCCTCATCAGCGTGGACTCAGCGGCCGCACGAATCTCTCCTGGGTTGAGGTTCTCTATCGCCATCGCTCAGCTCGCTGCGGACAGCTCGACAGTGATCTTGAGATCTAGCGCGGCGGCGACCTTCTGGAGCGTCGTGAGCGTGGCGCCGACGCCGCCGGCCTCGAGGCGCGCTACCGCGGCCTGGCTGGTGCCCATGCGGGCGGCGAGCTCGCGCTGACTGAGGCCGGCAGCCTCGCGGGCGTCGCGAACCTTCTCACCGACATCCAGGGCGAGGCGGGTCGCCTCGTAGGTCTCGTCGAAGACGGCGCGCTCGTCGGCCGTCATGGCGGCCAGCCGGCTCTTCTTCAGTTCATCGATCGTTGTACGGGCCATCAGTCGTCCTCCTCGGCGGTGTGTCCTTCGGTGATGCAGCGGGTCATCGCCCAACGCGCTCGCTGCACCTCGAGCGCGTTCGTTCTGTCGTTGCTTGCGGAACACGGTCAGCAACACGATGCGCCGACCGGCGGCGAAGAAGTACGTGATCCGCCACGCCACGCGGAGCACGTCGAACCGCAGCTCGAACAGTCCGTCGCCGAGCGCACGCGACGCCGGCATCCGGAGCAGGTTGCCTCGTTCGGCCAGGCGCTCGACGTGGGGGAGCACCGACGCGAAGTCGTGCACGGTCAACGCACTCATCCATTGCTCCACCTCCGGCTCCAGCTCGACCGACCACATGACATCAAAGATGATATCAACCCATGAGCCGACCGGCGAGCGACTTAGCCCTGCGCGCCTCGGAGCTCGTCGGGTCGGAAGAGGCGGCCGATGGCGTCGCGGACTCGGTCTTCCTCGCCGGGCCAGAGGTGGCCGTAGACGTCGAGGGTGACCTTGGCGGACTTGTGACCGAGCGCGGCCTGTACCTGCTTCACGCTGCAACCGGCGTGGATCAGGGCGCTGGCGAAGAAGTGGCGTAGGTCGTGGAACGTGATCGATTCGGGCAGCGCGTCGGCGATGATGGGTGCCGCCATCGGCGCGGTGATCGCTTGGGCTCTTGGACTCGTCATTGACACGGTCCGTTGGCGTGCGAGCGACATCTGCTTCAGCTGTCCCGACGTACCCCGCGCCGCGCTGGATCGCCTCGTCGGGGAACTCCAAACCGGCGGAGTCGAAGCGTCGATCGAGGCCGACATGCAAGGCCCGGACGCGGACAAGACGGTGTTCCAGATCCGCAGCCGAATGCGCTTCCGCAGGATCATCGAACGTCGGTTGGCAGAGCTGAACACCTCCTGAAAGCGGCGTTGCCCGGCGCGCACGCGTGGGCAGTCGCGTGTTCAGCAACACGTCTCGAGTACGCAGAAAGTACGCAGCTTCTGCGGACTCGGTACTACTCGGCGGACAGCAACAGACGCGAACGACCAGGTCAGAGCACTATCGACGCGACTGTCCAGCCCGCGAAACCCCTGCTACACGTTGAAGCGGAACTCCATGACGTCGCCGTCGATGGGGTGGTACTCCTTGCCTTCGATGCGAATCTTGCCGACGTCTTTGGCCTTGGCCCACGAGCCGAAGTCGAGCAACTCGTCCCAGTGGATCACTTCGGCCTTGATGAAGCCGCGCTGGAAGTCGGTGTGGATGCGACCGGCGCATTCCGGGGCGCTCGAGCCGGCGTAGAACGTCCATGCCCGGGTCTCTTTGTCGCCGGTCGTCAAGAAGGTGCGCAGGCCGAGGAGGTGATACGAGCTGCGGACCATCCGGAACAGAGCACCTTCGCCGAGACCGAACCCTTCGAGCATCTCGGCACGCTCGACGGGATCGACGATGGTCGCCGCCTCGGCCTCGAGTTGGATGCACATGCCGATGACTTCGACGTTGTCGCCCGCCGACGTGAACTCGTCGCGCACGCGCTGCTCGACTGCCGGAATCTTGTCGAGGTCGTTCTCGCCGACGTTGACCACCGCGAGCACCG
The DNA here is from genome assembly GCA_963805445.1 of Ilumatobacteraceae bacterium. Taxonomy (GTDB): domain Bacteria; phylum Actinomycetota; class Acidimicrobiia; order Acidimicrobiales; family Ilumatobacteraceae; genus JAENVT01. The sequence goes on from CAWDUI010000009.1 coordinate 114,964, forward strand.
ACCGGTTGGTCAGCAGGAAGTAGGGCTGGAGCTGCTCGCGGTACTCGGGCTTGAGGCCGGCACGGTAGAGCGGCCGGCCCTCCGACAGCGCGTCGTATGCAGCCTGCAACGAGTCCAACTCGCCCGCAGCGCCTTTGTCGAGCTTGGACTGACGCGTGGCCTGCTTCAACCGCTTCTCGACGGTCTCGAGGTCGGCGAGTGCCAGTTCGATCTCGACGACGCGGAGGTGTTCGATGGGATCACTGGGCCCGGTGACGTCGTCGTCTTCGAACGCTCGCAGCACCAGCACGATCGCGTCGACCTCGCGGATGTTGGCGAGGAACTTGTTGCCGAGACCCTCACCCTTCGACGCGCCCTCGACCAGACCACCGATGTCGACGACCTGCACGGCGGCGTGCACGATCGACTTCGACTTGCTCATCGCCGCCAGCTTGTCGACCCGCTCGTCGGGGACCTTGGCCACGCCGATGTTGGGATCCTTGGTGGCGAACGGGTATGGCGCGGCGAGCGCACCGCCACCCGTGAGGGCGTTGTACAGCGAGCTCTTGCCCGCGTTGGGAAGGCCAACCAGGCCGAATCGTTCCATAGCGAAGCTGTGAGGCTACCCCGCACGCTTTCCGCTCGGCCGGTGTCGGCGTCGATCTGTGTGGCATGAAGCGAATTCTCGGGATCGCCGTCGTGGCGTTGGCGGTGTGTGCGCCGGCCTCGGTCGGCGCCGGACAGCTCGGCACCGAGATCCCGTCGAACTGCGTCGCCCACACCAGCTTCAGCGGAGGCGTCGACCTCGTCGACGACTTTCGCTGCGCGGGGCTGGCGATCGACTTCCACACCGCCGGAGTGGGCTCTCGCCCGGATTGATCTGGGCCGGGCAATGGTTGTTCAGCGACGAGACCGGGCAGTTCCGGGTGGGGTCGTGCACGTTCAACCGGGGCATCCATCCGACCGTCGACTTCCCCTCGTTCCCTGTCGCACAGTTGTTCCCGAACGACCCGACGGGCGCCAAGGGCGCATACCTCACCTGGCGATACGGAGACACGACCGACGACATGCTGGCTGCCGGGATGTGGGCCGTGTTCCACTACTACGCGCAGGACGGCGCCGGCACGCGGCGATCGGCCAACGGCGCGGCGCCGCTGATCCCATCGCTCGGAATGATCGGCGGGGCCAGCGGTCTCGACGATCTGCAAACGGTTGCCATCGCACTCGATGCCGAAGCAACCCGGTTCGCCGGCCAGTGGAACATCAGCGCGACGATCGGCCTCGACGGAGGCATCGACGTCGCGGTGTCCGCCGGCGCCGAACCGGTACTCGATGCCCTCGTCACATTGCTGGTGAGCGGCCAGGATGCCCGATCACCATGACGACCGACGCGACCGGGCAGGCCGAAGCGACCATGCCGGTATCGGCTCGGGACCATGACCGTCGTCGCCTCGACGCCGACCCCGGGCCCGGTCGCGGTGTATCGCGGCACGCCTGCCGGGCCAGACCCGTACGGTGCCCAGCTGCTGGTCACCGGCGGCCAGCCCGGGATCATCTCGGCGACCGCCACGGTCGAGGTACCGCCGCCGCCGACCACGACGACCACGACGACGACCGTCCCGCCCACCACGACCAGACCACGACGACCACCAACCACGACGACCACGACGCGCCCACCGACGACTACCGTCGCCGCCACGACCACCGACTGCCGACCAGCCGTGGTGGTCGAGACCACCGTGTCGCCGGAGACCACCGTGTCGCCGGAGACCACGTGCGCCGGGCCCGAGGTCGTCCCGATCGTCGACGTGCTGCCGCCCACGCCCGCCGCCCCGCTGCCGAAGACCGGGGCGGTTTCCGACCTCGATCTCCTACCTCGCCACCTCGCTGCTGGTCGCCGGCATCGGGATCGTCGGCGTCGCCGGCCGCCGGCCATCTCGCCTACGCAAACCCCGGGTGGTCACACGCTGACCGTCGCTGGGACGGTCATGCGACGTCCAGCGCCGGAACCTACACTCGGTGAGATGACACCGGTCGAGGCTCTGGAACGTGTGGTGCATTGCCTCGATCGGGCCCACGAAACGGGGTTCAAGACCAAGGCGTTCGTGCGTGCGCTCGAGGTCGTGCGGGCAACGGCTCCCGACGAGCTCGAGGCCAGAGCAGCTGCCGGCACCTTGAAGGAGCTGGATGGAATCGGAGACTCCACAGCGCGGCTGATCACCGAGACCCTGCGCGGCGACACCAGCTACGTCGAGAAGATCGAGGCCGAGACACAGGTCACGATCACCGACGCCGGGGCGCGGTACCGGGCGGCGATCAAGGGCGACTGCCACATGCACAGCCGATGGAGCGACGGGGGTGCGACGATCGAGGCGATGGCCCGCACGGCGCGCGACCTCGGCCACGACTACATGGTGCTGACCGACCATTCGCCCCGGCTCACCATCGCCCACGGCCTCAGCAAAGAGCGGTTGGAGCAACAGTTGGCCGATGTCGCCGTCCTCAACGACAAGATGGCGCCGTTCCGCATCCTCACCGGCATCGAGGTCGACATCCTCGAAGACGGCACGCTCGATCACACCGACGATGTGCTGAGTCAACTCGACGTGGTGGTTGCCAGCGTGCACTCCAAGCTGCGGATGGAGCGCCAGCCGATGACCGAGCGGATGGTGCGTGCGGTTGCCTCGCCACACGTCGACATCCTCGGGCACTGCACGGGCCGGATGATCGGCAAGCGCGACCCGTCGACGTTCGACGCCGACTACGTCTTCGCAGCGTGCGCCCAGTTCCACACTGCGGTCGAGATCAACTGCCGGCCGGAGCGGCTCGACCCGCCGCGGCCGTTGCTCGACCTGGCGATCGAGTACGGCTGCTACTTCGCCATCGATAGCGATGCGCACGCCACCGGGCAGCTCGAGTGGCAGCCGCTCGGCTGCAATCGGGCCGCCGAGTGTGAGGTGCCGCTGGAGCGGGTCATCAACACCTGGGCCGTCGACGACTTGCTTCGCTGGGTGCAGGCGGCATGACCCGCCGATAGCGTGGCTCCCCATGTCGAAGAAGACGAAGAAGAAGAAGGCGCGCATGCGCCGGTCCAAGGCAAACCACGGCAAGCGTCCCAACATGGGGCGTGGCTGAGCCAACCGTTCCCCCTGCACCTGCGACGCGGCGTGGCGCCGATGTCGAGGTGCTGCACGGCGTGGCCGTCGGCGATCCGTACCGATGGCTGGAAGACGGTGAATCCGAAGAAGTTGCCGCCTGGGTAGCCGCCCACAACGAACGAACCAGTCAGGCGCTCGAGGCCCGCTCCACGTGGGGCATGTGGCACGAGCGCCTTTCCGCGCTCACGGCCTTGCCGACGGTTGCAGCTGCGGCGCTGCGCGGCGAGCGGCTGTTCGTGCTGTGGCGTGCTGCGGGTGCCGACCAGTTCGCGTTGGTCGTGCAGTCGTCCACGAACCGGGAAATGCCGCCGCGGACGCTGCTCGACCCTGCCGCGCGAGCCGCCGACGGCGCCGTTGCCATCGACTGGTTCGAGCCGTCTCCCGACGGGTCGCTGGTCGCGATCGGGCTCAGCGAGGGCGGCACCGAGCAGAGCACGCTGTCGGTCATCGACGTCGAGTCGGGCCGGCACCTCGCCGACTCGATCTCGAACACCCGGGCGTCGTCGATCGCCTGGCTGCCCGACAACTCGGGCTTCTGGTACCTGCGCTACCCACCGGGCGACGCCTACAACCGCAACGTCTACTTCCACCGTCTCGGCACCGATCCGGCGGGCGACCCGCTGGTGTTCGGCGACCTCCCCACGCCCGAGACATGGCCCGACGTGCTGGCGAGCGACGACGGCCGCTACCTCCTGGTGTACATGCTCGTCGGGTGGAGTCGGATCGACGCCCACCTGCTCGACACCGAGACCGGCACGTGGCGCGAGGTGATCAGCGGCGTCGAGGCGCAGTCGTCGTTCTTCTTCCATGCCGGCCAACTGTTCGGCGTCACGTCGCGTGACGCGTCGAACGGACGCATCATCGCTGCGGCCCTCGACGATCCCGGTAACTGGCGCACCGTCGTTGCCGAACGCGAGGTCGTGATCACCCGCGCCGCCAGCCTCGGTGACCGGCTGCTGGTCGTCTCGAGCACAGACGCTGTCGACACGATCGAGCTGTGGGACACCGATGGCGCTGCGTTCGAGGCCGTCGGCGATCTCGGGCTGATCAGCGTGCAGTCGCTCGATACGGAGGGCGACACCGCGTTCGTGACCGTGGCCTCGTTCGACGCCCCGCCCACCCTCGTATCGCCTCGCCGGCGGCCGGGCTGCAGCGGTGGTCGGCCGAGCCCGACCGATCCGTCGTGCCGTCGTTGACCGTGACCCGACCAGGCTACCCGTCGCTCGACGGCACCGAGATCGGAATGTTCGTGATGCACCGGTCAGACGTCGAGCCATCCAGCCAGACACCGCTGATCCTCACTGGCTACGGCGGGTTCGCCGTCTCCGAGTCGCCGGCGTGGGTCGTTCGCGCCGCCGCATGGTGCGCTGCCGGGGGAGTGTTCGCCGTTGCCGGCCTGCGCGGTGGTTACGAGCACGGCGAGTCGTGGCATCGCGCCGGGCGCCGGGCCAACAAGCAGAACGTGTTCGACGACTTCCACGCGGCAGGTGACTGGTTGGTCGGCCCGCGGCTACACGTCGCGTGACCTTCTGGCGATCGAAGGCGGGTCCAACGGAGGCCTGCTGATGGGGGTGGCCATCACCCAGCGACCCGACCTGGCTCGGGCGGTTCATTGCGCGGTCCCGTTGCTCGACATGATCCGCTTCCCGCAGTTCCTGATCGCCCGCCTGTGGACCGACGAGTACGGCGATCCCGACGTGGCCGAGGAGTTCGCCTGGCTGCACGCCTACTCGCCCTATCACCACGTGACGGAACACGCCGAGTACCCCGCCGTGTTGTTCACCACGGCCGAGGGTGATTCGCGGGTCGACCCGATGCACGCCCGCAAGATGGCGGCGATGCTCACGTGGGCGAGCTCGAGCCAGGATCAGCACCCGATCCTGTTGCGCCAGAAGTGGTCGCAGCGGCCACGGCCAGGGCAAGCCCGCCACCATGCGCGTGCACGACGAAGCCGATGTGCTGTCGTTCTTCTGCTGGCAACTCGGTGTCGAGGCCATGCTTGCCGGGTAGATGACGATGGCGGCTTGTAACCTCCCCGTCGTGTCCCGAGGATTCCCGCTGCTCGTCCGCACATTGGCCGGACTCGGCATCGTCGTGCTGGTGGCGCAGTGCAGCAGTTCGAGTGCGCTTGCTCCCGAGACGACGGTGGAGACCTCCGCGCTGACGACAGAGTTGGTCACCACGGCACCGCCGAGCACCACATCGACGACCGTCCCCGAGACCTCGACCACGACGATCGCGCCGACCACAACGACGCAGCCGGAGCCGACCACCACGACGATCCCACCGCTGGTCATCGATCCGAACTGCCCGACCACGCCGCATGGCGCGGTGATCGACCGCGACCGGCAGCGGGCGTGGCTGTGCGACAACGGTGTTGCCCTGCCCGAGTTCGTGATCACCACGGCACGCGAACAACCCGACCCCGGGACGTATCCCGTGTTCGCCAAGTCGATGCACGCCTCGTCGAAGTTCGGCGGGCACTACAGCACGATGACGCACTTCGTCGTGTTCGCCCGAGGCGAGGACACCGGTGCCCGGGTCGGGTTCCACACAGTTCCGGTGTTGCGGACCGGCGAGTTCGCCCAACCGCTGGCCTCGGTCGGGACGCAGATGGAGTTCGGCCAGACGTCGGGTTGCATCCGCGTGCTGCCCGAGCAGGGTCAGGTGATTTGGGATTGGTTGCAGAAGGGTGACCAGGTCCACGTGATCACGTGAGTCGTCACCACGTCACGGTTCGATCTCGTCGTCGCCTCCCCGCAGGTACGTCTGGCCCTCGCTGCACTCGCCGCGATACGGGCACCAGCGGCAGGAGGTGCCCGGCTTCTTGATCGCGGCCTCGCCCTCGATCTGCAACTGGATCAGGCGATGGATGCCGTCGAGCGTGCGGCGCAAGGCGGCGCGCAACACGCCCTCCGTCACGTCTTCGACGATCGGCTCCGCGGAGTCGAGGTAGAAGGTGGCCAGCTTGCGGGGTGGTACGTCGCGGACCAGTGTCTCGACCAGTGCGTAGAAGCGCAGGTCTTCGCGATGTCGTTGGGAGACGCGACCGGTCTTCAGGTCGATGATGACCTTCCGGCTCTCCCGGCCCTGCGGCCGACCCATCACGAGATCGACTCGGGCCCGGAGGAGGATTGGATGGTCGAGCGGCCATTGGGCCGCGGCCTCGGTGGCCGGGTTGCTGCGCACGTCGAGCGGTGGGAAGCACTCGGCGAACTTGCTGACACGCTCCACGGCCTGGCCTCGCAGATCGGCTTCGTCGCCTGGTGACAAGGCGGCGATCCACCTACCGAAGTCGCGCTCCTCGTCGCCGAGCCGCGCCAGCGCCTCGTCGACCAACTCGCGGGGGCTGGGCTCGCCACGCCAGTTCAACATCAACTGAATTGCCTTGTGGGCGACCTGCCCGCGAGCGCGGGCCGGCGTCCACTCGAAGTCGTCGGGTGCGAGGAAGTGCACCTCGCAGTCGTGAATGCTGGCCAGGGTGTGCTTGGTCACGAACAGGGTGTGCCCGTCGAGCCGATCGCTGAAGTGGGCAAACGCCTCGTTGGCTTCGTCACGCAGATCGTTGACCAGCTCCACGTCGAACAGCGTGGGCTCGCCCGATCGCCGCAAGAGGGCGAGGGTGCGCTGCTGCGCTGGGTTGAGCTGCGGCGGTTCGTCCACGATGTCGAGACTAACCAGGGGGTGTCACAGACCACCTGTAACACCCCTGCGCGACACTGGGCCCATGCCCGTCAGCAACATGTCTCTCGACTTCGCCCACGCCGCCCGCACGATCGGTCGCGAGGTTCGTCGTCGCGGATTGGTTGCACCCGGGTTTCGCTGCCCGCCGCGCATCGACGGAGTCGATCGCTCGGTGCGCCGCGTCGCCAACGGAGCCGTCATCGCCGTCCAGCTGAAGGGCCGCCCATGGGCGGCCATCGTCGGCGACATGATCGAGGGGGTGATCGTCACCAACCAGCTTCAACCACCGCGATCCGATCGCTTGCGCGCCGAGCTGTGGAAGGCGTTGGGGTTCGAGGCGCCGCGTCTGCGGTCGGTGGCCTAAGCGCCGACGGCGATCAGCCACACCACGGTGGTGTTGGGTGGCAGATCGGGCTTGGCGCTCTGCAACGGCTCGCTCTCGAAGGCCTGTGATCCGAGGGCGAGCACCACCAGCGTGGCATTGCCGTCGCTGTAGGCGCCCTGCACAACGTCGTCGAACGGGAAGATCGACGGTGCGTCGAACCTCTGCAGCCTGCCGCTCAACGCCGTCGTGTAGGCGGCCACCACCTCGTCGCTGCTCAAGGTGGTCGTGCGCATCTCGCTGAAGACTTGGGTCGGCGCAGCTCCCAACGCCGCGGCCACGGCCGGGAGCGACACCGCGCCGCTGACCCCATCGGGCACGGGTAGCGAGTCCCACCAATCGGGCTTGGCGACGACCGGATCGGGTTGGCACACGGAGTCCCGCTCCGGCAGCGTCAGGTCTTCCAGCGCTGCCCCCTCGATGTTCGCAATGCACGTGCTGGACAGCAGTTGGCCGTGGCCCTCTCCCGTGTACGTGACCATGCGCGCCTTCGAACCGAGTTCGCCGAGCATCTTGGTCGCCCACCGGATCGGCGTTGCCGGATCATTGGTCCCGGCCACCAGAACGATGGGACCGTCGCCCGTGTACGACACATCGATCGGCTGGATGGGGCCGACCAATTGATCGCACGTGTCGGCGTCAGCCGTGAGGTCGGCGGCCGTGAGGTTCTTGGCGAATCGAGGCGCCTCGGCGCGCAGCGTCGCAATCGTGCGCCCCGGGGTCCGCCGGCCGGCGTGAGGCGATTCCGCTCGCACACTGGATGACGTTGAACGACTGGAGCAGCGTGTTGTACGAGCCGTCGTCATTTCTGCCGTTGAAGGAGTCGGCGATTGCCAGAATGCCGGCGGGGTTGCCGTCCTCGGCCTTGGTCAAGGCCTGGGCCAACACCGGCCAGTCGCTCTCGGTGAAGAGGGCCGCTTGGGTGGCGCGCAGTAGGGCGGAGCTATTGACCAGACGTCCGTCTGCGGCCGCGATCGGGTTGTCGTCGAGTTGTTGACGGAGCGCATCCCAGCGAGCACCGACATCGGCCGCCTTGAAGTCGCAGGTAGCGTCACCTTCGCACCACGCCGACCAATGGTTGAACGCTCCTTCGAACCCGACCAGTTGCGTCCCGAACTGCTGCTCGTCGGTGTCGCCCCTCGGCTCGACGACCGAGTCGAGCACCATGGCTCGCACGCGATCGGGAAACATCGTGGCGTAGGTCGCCCCGAGGTAGGTCCCGTACGAGACGCCGAGGTACGAGATCTGCTCGTCGCCGATCGCGGCCCGAATGGCGTCCATGTCGCGGGCCGTGTTCTCGGTCGAATAGAAGCGCAGCGTGTCGCCGTACTTCTGCTTGCAGCCATCGATGAAGCCGTCATGCGCCTCGTCCTTCAGGGCCTGCTCCTGTGCGTCATCAGGCGTCTCGTCGATGTAGAGGTGCTGATCCTGGAACTGGTCGGTAACGCAGCGGATGCCGCCCGAGCGATCGACACCGCGAGGGTCGAACCCGATGAGGTCCAACGACGTCACGCCCAACGCCGAGGCCAGACCCGCACCGCTGAACGCGATGAAGTCGAAGCCCGACCCACCGGGCCCGCCGGGGTTGAACAACATCGCGCCGTGGCGATCACCCGTCGCTGGAAACCTGATCAGTGCCATGCCGATGGTGTCGCCCGTGGGCTTGTCGTAGTCGAGCGGAACCTGCAAGGTCGCGCATTGCATCGACGGGTCATGCACATTCGGATCGTCGCACTGCTTCCAGTCGATCGCATCGCCGCTCGGTGCTGTGGTGTCGCCCGGCGCTGTGTCGGATGGTTCGCTGGAGGGCACAATTGCGCCGTCGATCGGATCAACACGAGTCGTGTGGACTGCCGAAGTCGTGGTGCATGCAGCGAGTGTCGCGGTGGCCAGCAAGGCCAGCAGTCGACGTCCGAGCCGCATTGCTCGTCACGCTACGGCACACGTCCGCCACCGACACTTCGCCCTGGCCGGCCAGTGATGCGAATAGCCTGAAGTTCCTCACCCGCCCGGGTGGTGAAATTGGCAGACACGGGGGGCTTAAACCCCCCTGACCATCGGGTCATGCGGGTTCGAACCCCGCCCCGGGCACCAGATAAGTGCTGTTAGATCCACAAATTGGTTACGACTTGTGACTTGACGTGAAGATGTTGTGCACGCGAAGGTGCACAGGGTTTTGTGGAGCTGCGTTATCAGGGAGTGCTCGAGGTGGTGAACCAGGAAGCGACGGTCACTGATGTTGCTGCCCGTTCGGTGTGACGCGCCAGACGGTGCATCGTTGGTTGCGTCGTAACGCGGCGAAGGGTTTGGCCGGGTTGGCGGATGGGTCGGAGCGACCGGGTGTCGTGTCCGCATCAGATGCCGGCGGTGGTCGAGGCGCGGATCGTCGAGTTGCGCCGGTTGCATCCGGGGTGGGGTCCGCGCATGATCCTGTTCAGGTTGGAAGCGGAGCGGGTCGTGCCGTTGCCGGGCCGGTCGTCGATCTATCGGTGTCTGGTCCGTCACGGCCTGATCGAGGCGGAGGCTCCACGTCGCAAGAAGGCTGACTACAAGCGGTGGGAACGGTCGCGGTCGATGGAGTTGTGGCAGATGGATGTTGCCGGCTCGAAGATCGTTCCCGTCAGGAGGAGCCAGCGACCATGGAACGCAGCGTGGGTCTCATGCTCATCGGCCCGTAGGGACCCACGTCATCGCCGAGCCACAGCCCCTCGAGCATCGCAAGTGGTGCGAGAGCCATCTGACTGTGTCGTCTGGTTGAGCGTTCAAGCCATGCATCTCCAATGTGGTTGTGCGGATGGTTCGCCTGAACCCGCTGTCGTGATCGGTGAAGCCGGCAATGCCTCGCACCTCACGTTCACCGTGGGTCGGACCTTCGGCTCGTTGATGCACACCGCCGCCAGCACGGCGCGGGCCCGATCAGCGCGGATATCGTCGACGACGGCTCGCAACACAGCCCGCCAGGCAGCGACCAGGACAGAACCGATCGGCACGCCATGCTGGTCCGCGACACTCGCGACGTAGCGCTCGATCGGATCGTCGGGTCGGTCAGGATGAGGTGCTGCGAGTAGACGGGCAAAGCCCTGGTCGACGAGGAAGTCGAACGCCACGAGCAGCGCAGCGTGGGCCGCTTGCCCTGGTGCATCGGTCGCTCGTGCTGCCACAGCACCCTGGAGCCGGTCGAGAACGCGACGTTCGACGTCCGTCCGCACAACGTCGTACAGCCCGAGCTTGCTGCCGAAGTGGTGATACAGCGAACCAGTGGTTACCCCGGCGGCCGACGGAGAGGTCACTGACCCCGACGTCGTCGTAGCCGGTCTCGGCGAATTGGGCGAGAGCGGTGAGGACGAGACGACCTTTCGCCGACGACCGAGTCGGGATCCACTCAGGCACACCAAGAGCGTAACAGGTTGACGAGATTGCGTAATCTGATTACGCTCGATGCGATGAGCGACGTCGAATTCCTGTACATGCCTGTCAACGATCTCAAGCAGGCGCTCGCCTTCTATCGAGATACTCTCGGATGGTCCGAGGCCTGGCGCGAGGGTGAGACCACAGTCAGCCTCAAGATGCCCGGCGACCATCTCCAGTTGATGATCGACGAGGTCACCGATGAGCCACTCCGGCCAGGTCCGGTCGTTTCCGTCGACGATGTCAGAACCTGGCACGCCGACCGTCACGACACCCTGCAATTCTGGCGTCCGCCCGCCAAGATTCCCGGCGGTTACTGGGCGGCGTTCGAGGACGGCCTCGGCAATGCCGTCTACATCGCCGATCAATCGACGACCGACACCTGATCGTCCGTTCGTGCCACCAAACTCGAGCAGCGGCGGGCTCGTCCAGAGCGGCAACTCTGGTACTGAGCTTCAGGAAGCGCCGACGAGGCCGGTGTTCATTCGGGTCCAGCTGACGGTTGGCTAGCAATCCGGGCAGCTCATTGGCACTGCGCACCACTGACACCACAGCCCAGCACGAATCGACCAAACTTGAGCACCCTCTTCTTCGGGAGGTGCGGGTTCGAACCCCGCCCCGGGCACTTGTGTACCAGGCGTGACTCTGCCCGCAACTTCGCACGTTTGGGAACGAACGTGCTGATGCGCACGGAATGTGCACGAGCATCGGAGAGGCATGGCTCGAGATTCCCTGTCTCGTTGCGGGTCATCTCCGACGCTGGTGTTGCGACCGGCAGTGCGTGTCTAGATGGAGCCGAGACTGCGGATCGTCAGCCCGAGACCGACGACGAACACCAACGCCGCGGTGAAGTAGGGCGCGAGCCGTGTCCAACGTGCCGCGAAGGTTCTGACGCGTCCCGGCTCGGCTGCGGCTCGTTCTCGATAGCGATCGCGCACTCGGACCAGAAGCACACCGGCGAGTGTGAGCGTGCCGGCCATCCCGAGTCCGTAGCCGATCACCAGGACGATGCCGAAGATGGTGCGGCCGAGGGCGATGGCTGAGAGCAGCACGACCAACGCAGAGGGGCTGGGGACGAGCCCGCCGGCGATTCCCATGCCGACCAGTCCGCGTCGCGAAACCTGCTTGACGTCGGTGTCGTGGCGATGCTCGTGAGGGGCTGTGAGTTCGCAGGCAGAGCTGAGGGAAACTTGGGGCGTAGCGAACGACAAGGTGTTCACAGGTTGGTCGGCGAGTGCGACGCCACCGCCCAAACGCGTCGCCAGAACCAGCGCCTGCCGTCCGGAGACAGCGAAGTCGAGCGGTGTTCCAGAATAGGCCAGGTCGCCATGCGAAGGTCCGGTGTGTGAGTGCCCGGTGTGCGAGTGGCTCCCATGCGAGTGACCCGTGTGCGAGTGACCGTGTCCGAATCCGTGACGATGGTGTGCTCGCCATGCCCGAAGTCGGAAGGTCTCCGGGCGCTGCGTACAAGGCCGGCGCCGAGTCCGGCGATGATCAGTCCGCTGACCACGCCGAGCCATGCAAGGACGGATTCGCCTGCCAGTGACGTCGACACGGTGAGGGCGACTCCAAGGATCAGCACTCCGCCGGTGTGTGTCGCCGTCACGGTGGCGCCGACGAGCACGGCGTCGCGGACCGAGCCTTGACGTCCTGCAATGTACGCGGCCATGACGGTCTTTCCGTGGCCCGGTAGAAGGGCATGCGAGGCGCCGAGAATGAGCGCGAGGCCGATGGCGAGTAGACCGACGCCGAGGGTGAGTTGTGGTCGGCCGACGAGGTCGTTGAAGACTCGGTTGACGCGTTCGACGGCGCCTGAGAACGGACCGATCGCTCTCGAGAACGTCGACACGGATTGCTTCGTCGACGTTGTTTGGGTGGGTGTTCCCTCGCCGGGCGCGACAGTGATGGCGGCGTCACGTACGTCGACTGGCGAGCTCAGCAGATCGATGGGGTAGTTCGTGAGACCGTTGGTGACGCTGTTGGTGGGGACGGTGGAGTCGACGATGGATGAATTGTTGCTACCGCTTGCGATGATCTCGTGCCAGCCGACTCTGTCGGGCGCGAAGTGGTTGCTGAACGTCATGCGGCGTTGCGACGCGAGGTCGGCTTGGGCTTCGAATTGGCATTCGAGCCTGGTTGTCTGCAGCCCGGCTTGACCGGGTCGGTACGCAAAGGCGGTCGACGCGGTGGTGATGGCGACGGGTTGGTCATCGACCGACAGGGTGAGGGCTGTCCGGTAGGCCTCGCATTGTGCGGCTCCGTAGCGTTGCAGTTCGCTGGGGGAGGCGGTGCCGTCGCCGTCGGCGTCGATTTGATTCGCGGCCTGGGCGGTGGGGATCTCGGCGGTGTCGACGATTGCGTCGTCGACGATGCGGTGGGATTCGAAATGCAAGGAGTCAAGATGGTTGATGCTGAGGTTGCCGAGTGGATGCGCCGCCACTGGTGAGACCGACAACAGTCCGGCCGCGACTGCCGCGGACGTGCCAACGAGGAAGCGAAGTGTAGAACGCCTCATCGTGTGCCGAGGTCAACCAGCGCCGCGAGAGCGATCGGTGCGTCGAGTGGGCTGAACTTGGGGTTGAGGTCGAGCGCCAGGTTCAGTTCGAGTCGTGCATTGCGGTCGTCGCCGAGCGACGCCTGGATCATTCCTTTGTGGAAGTGGAAGAGGGCGTTCTTCATGCCGGGTTTCATCGCCTTGTTGATTGCGACCAGTGCCTCGGCGTCTCGGCCGTTGCTGTGCAGTGCCCACGCATAGGCGTCGTACATCACGACGAAGGGTCGAGTTGCGATGCCCTTCTCGGCGTTCTCCAGAGCTCGAGCGGGATCGCCGTGGTCGGCGTAGAACAGTGATGGCGTGGAGTCTGGGGCGACGCCATTGGCCTCGAACAGCTTCTGCGTGGTGTCGAAGATCGCGTACTGCTTGTTGGCTTCCGCGGTCCGTCCGAGTGACTGCAGCAGCTCGCCGTATTCGATGAGGTAGCTCGGCTCGGGCGTCCGCGCCACGAGCGTGGCGTAGTCGTCGATGGCGGTGAGGTTCTGGCCCAATGCAGCTTCGGCTTTGGCCTTGCCGGCTAACGCCGCCGAGTCGCTGGGGGCGGCATCGAGTGCCGAGCGGTAGTACGTGAGTGCGCCGTTGACATCTCCACTGTTGAAGGCGAGCTCACCGAGGTAGAACATTGCGAAAGCCTTGTCGGAAGGGGTCGGGGCGTCGTCGAGAGCCTGGAGCATCAGGGTCCGCGCCTGATCGATGTCGCCGCGCAGCTCGTACGTGTACGACGCACGCGACAGCGACGACGTGTCCGGGGAGAGATTCAACATCTTGTCGATCGCAGCCTTCGCCGCCGGGTAGTCGCCGAGCTGGGTCTCGGCATCGCTGAGCGCGCCGTAGAGGATGTCGCTGTAGCCGTTGATGGCCAAGCCTTGTTCGGCGTACGTCTTGGCGTGAGCGAACTCGTGGCGGGCGTTGGCGAGAGCCGCCAGCCCGGCGTACGCGAGGAAGTTGTCGTGGGTGTTGATGGTCAACGACTTGTTGAGCGCACCTTCGGCGCGAGGGTAGAAGTCGGAGTTGACCGTGACCTTGGCCTGCTGCACGTAGGCAAGTCCGAGCGTCGACCACGAGACGTAGTCCTTGGAGACCACCTTGAGGTGGTCCTGCAGGCTCGTGATGGTTTGATCGAGCGTCGCGCCGGAGAGGTGAGCGAGGCTGCTGGCCGCGCCGGGTGCGGCGACGAGCGGAAGTGCGCGGGTCTCACCGCGAGAGTGCACGACTCCGAGGCCTCCGGCGACGAGGAGGATCGCCCCGAGGCCGATACCGGTGAACAGAATTGAACGTCGTTGCATGTGTGATGGTCGAATTTCTCGTGGAGATGTTCGGGTGTGAGCGTTCGAGTGTGAGGGGGTGTAACAGCGAGCTGGGTGGTGCCGGTGCGCGAGCACCGACACCACCCGTTGCTCAATGGATCAACCGACGATTGCGGTATCGGGGAAGTACCCGAAGATGTCGGTGATGAGGTGTGCCTGGCCGGAGGTGTAGATGCACACCCGGCCTCCGTCACCGACCTTCGCCGTCACCATGTTCGGTGTCGGGAAGGCACTCAGGTTGAGGCTGGAGGCCAGCGGCCGCGGCGACCCACACGGGTACACCGTGACGAATCCAGCAGAGTCGCTGTCGGCGGCAGTGACGCTGAGCAACACTGCGCCGGCGTCGACCGGAACGTTTGCCGTTCCGACGCCGGTGACCTTCAGCTCGACCGTCTGACCGGAGATCGGCTTGGAGCCGCTGTATCCGATCTGACCGCCTGGCACGTCGGTGCGGGTCTCGAGAAGACGCTCGGGAACCGTGGCGACGAGCGACGAGCTGGCCGGGGCGTAGCCCTGCAGGTCCGCCAGCACGTCGGTCGACCTGCTGGCATAGATGCACACGTTGCCGTCGGTACCGACCTTCGCTGCAACCAGCGAGGACCGGACGAGGCCGGGCACGAGGTTGACGTTGGACGTGTTGGGTCGCGGTGAACCACAGGGGTACACGGTGATCCAACCTTCAGCGGTGCTGTTGGCAGCCGTGACGTTGAGGTAGACAGCCTTGGCATCGGCCGGAACCTGAGCGGTTCCGGTTCCGGTGACGTGCAACGTGATCGTCGAGCCATCGGCCGGCTTCGCGCCCGTGAACCCGACTTGACCGCCCGGCACGGCGGTGCGCGTCTCGAGCAAACGCTCGGGCTGCGTGGGGACGTAGGCGGCGTCGGACGGATGATAGCCGTTGATGTCAACGACGAGGTCGGTCGCAACATTGGTGAAGAGGCATACCGTGCCGCCGGTGCCAATGGGTGCGGCGATCAGGTTGGATGTGATCTGACCGGCCAGCGGGTTGAAGCTCGATGCCAGCGGCTGCGGGGAACCGCACGGGTACGCAGTGACGAACCCGTCGGCGGCCGTGTTGACCGCGGTGACGTTGAGGTACACCGCCTTGGCGTCGTCGGGGACCAGCGAGCCGGTGACGCCCGTGACCTTGACGGTCACGGTCTGGCCGACGGCCGGCGATGCGCCGGTGTAGCCGATCTGTCCGGACGGCACGTCAGTGCGTGTCTCGAGGATGCGCGACGGGTTCAGCGGGATGAACTCAGGTGCGCGCGGCGAGCGAGCGGTGCCGTTGTTGACGTTGCGTACGTTCGGCAGCGCCAGGTATGGGAAGGTCGCTCCGAAGGCGTGATCGTTGCGATCGACGGAGTCGACCGTGGCCAAGCCTGCGACGAGGCTGCCGGTGACGGTTGCGCCGGCAACCGCCTGCACCGAGATGTCGACGACGTCGTCAGTGAGACGGCGTCCATTCGGAAAGCCCTGTACGTCTCCGGCGATGACTCCATACGAGTTCGGTGCCGCAGTCGGGGCGATCGACATGTTCAGTCGCAACATCTCAGAAGGTGTCGCTGCCGTGTTGCCACGAGCCGCAGACGCGTCCAGGTTGAGATCCTGCGAGTTCAGGTCGACGGGCAACACCGTTGCGGGGTCACCGCTGAGGCCGGCGTTGGCCTTGCTGATGCCCTGCAGGAAGATCTCGGTGAGATCGTTGCGCGGCGACGGCGGAACATTGACGCCGTAGATGTCGTGCAACAGTCCGGCAAGGATCGGTGTCTCGACCTTGTCGACGACAGGCTGCACGGTGTGATCGACGTCGGGTGAGATCGCGTTGAATGCATCTTTCAGCGACAGCGGGATCACGACCTCGTTGACCAGCGGGTTACCGAGACGCGACACCTGCACGAAGGTGTTGTTCGTGGTGTTGTGACGCTCGGTGGTGCTCCAGATTCCGACGACCGGGTTCCGGGTGGCGTTGCCATTGATGGCAAGAGCGGACTTCGGGACCTGCAGGGCGATCGAGTTGACGTTGTAACCAGCCAACGTGTCGGTGCCGAGCTCTGAGGCGTTGCCGCCGTAGAGGAGGTCGAACACGCGCAGGTCGAGGAAGAACGGATCGTCAGCCTGACCGACGTAGTTTTTCCCACCGGCGCCCGGGAGCATGTAGATCGCCTGATCACGCAGCGGCGTGTAGTCCGGCATCGACGCGGCACCAGCGATCGACGGTGCTGCGATCACGTCGTTGAGCAAGGTGGTCGTCGTGGCGGTGTCGCTGTTGGTCAGCGTCAGATCGTAAGTCTGGTACTGATTGAGGTCCGGATCGGTCAATGACGTAACCGGTCCAGTGTTGGTCAGGAACTGGCCATTCGGATCTCGGTAGTGCGTCGTGAAAACCCAGGTGTACGTGAGGTCAGCGATCGCATCTCCGTCGTTGTCGATCTTGATGTTGTACCGGGTGTCGTCAGCCCACGGATAGAAGTTGGGTCCACCGTTTGGCTCCTCGAAGGGGATCCAGTCGGAGATCAGCGTGACACTGTTGGCGTCGTCTGGGCTCACGAAGGCGTAGACGTCGGTGTTGTCTGCGCGCGGGTCTCCGGCGATCAATGGTGCTTCGCGGTGACTCGACGCGGTGACGCCGCCCGGTCCGCCTTGGTTGATGAACACACCGGAGAGCAAAGCGAGGCCTGCCGCTCCGGCGAGACCCTTCTTCCACCCCACAGTGTTTCCTAGTTGTCTGAACCTTGACATGTTGCCTCCTCGGCGCGCGAGGGGCGGAATGCCGCCCGCGTTGACGTGGGCAGGTTCGGAACGGACGCCACTCTGGATGTGAAAAGCGTTCAGAAATCGTCAAGTCCCTGGCGGCAGATCGAACACTGGCCGAGCAGCGCAGCGTGACGAGGCTTGATCGCGAAGTCGTAGGCGACACGCACGGACCGTTCAATTTGATCGAAGATCTGCTCGGGAATGTTCGTGATCGACCCGCAGTCGTTGCAGACGAGATGGACGTGACCGTGCTCGTGGAGTTGGTAGAACGCGCCTCCGGTTCCGGCGTGGACGTGTTCGATGACCCCGAGGTCGTCGAGCCGGCCGAGCACCCGGTAAATCGTTGATGGCGAGATGCCCGGGTTCCGCTCGTGCACGGCAGCGATGAGATCGTCGGCCGTC
Organism: Ilumatobacteraceae bacterium; assembly: GCA_963805445.1. Classification (GTDB taxonomy): domain Bacteria; phylum Actinomycetota; class Acidimicrobiia; order Acidimicrobiales; family Ilumatobacteraceae; genus JAENVT01. The sequence goes on from CAWDUI010000009.1 coordinate 132,595, forward strand.
GGGTGATGGTCGCTGTTGAGCAGGATCTTGATCACCACCTGCGTCGCAACAGTCACTCTCCCCCCGCCGCTGCGAATGGTTGCGTAGATCGATTCCGGCGCCCCGTGTCTCGGCGCGTTGGCGCGATTCACAGCCGCGGGATTCCGACCGCACGGTTCCGGCAAACGCGGTCAACGGTACGGGAGTTGGGGCGGCGACATTGCTGCGGACCGGACTCGATGTCGAGATCGGACGGCGCCTGGTTGGCCAGCGCGGCGGTGTACGCGTAGGCGAGGACGAAGAGCATGAAGTTGACGAGGACGATGGTGGCGCCGGAAGAGATGTCGAGGTGATAGCTGAGGTACATGCCGAGGAGGCCGGAGGACGCCCCGATCGAGGTCGAGATGATCAGCATTCGCTTGAACGAGTTGGTCAGCAACCGGGCAACGGTCGGAGGAATGACGAGTGCTGCGGCAATCAGCGTGACGCCGAGAACCTTCATGCTCGCCAAGATCGCGAACGTGAGGAGGAGCATCAGGAGCGCGTCGATGCGGGCGGTGTTCACGCCCGACACGTCTGCAACCTCCGGGTCGAAGGTGGTGAACAGCAGCGGCCGATAGAACGCGACGATCACCACGGCCGTCGCGACAGCGATGGCCAGAATGGTCCACATGTCGGAGCGCGATACGCCGAGCACGCTCCCGAACACCGTTGCCTCGATGCTCTGTTTGACCCGTGAGTAGAGACCGAGCATGGCGATACCGAACGCGAAGCTTGCGGTCGTGATCACACCGATTGCCGCATCAGCGGCGATCGCCCGGCGTCGGCTGACACGGCCGACAGCGAGTCCGGAGGCGACCCCCCAGACACCTGCTCCGACGAAGAAGTTCAGTCCGATCGCCGCACAGATCGCTGCTCCGCCGAAGATCGCGTGGGAGAGGCCGTGGCCGATGTAGCTCATTCCGCGGAGGGTGACGAACACACCCAGAAGTCCGCAGAGTGCTCCGGCGATCGTGCAGACGACCATTGCATGGCGCAGGAAGCCGTACTGAAATGGCTCGGTGAGCGTGGTCCACATCAGGAGGTCCGCCTGACGGGCGCGTGGCGTCCCTCGATGATCAACGGCATGCCCGCATGTTCGAGGACCTCCATGGGTGCGCCGTAGGTTCGTTCGAGGATGTCGGGGGTCAGGACATCCATCGGTGCGCCGGCACCCATCACCGTGGTGTTGAGGCAGACGAGCTGAGGGAGGTGGGCGGCGAGACCGTTGAGGTCGTGGGTGGTGACGAGGATCGAGATGCCATCGTCGTGGAGCTCCGAGAGAAGGTGAAGCATCTCGTGTCGGGTACGGACGTCGACACCGGAAGTGGGTTCGTCCATCAGCAACAGTTGCGGTGAGCTGAACAAGGCACGGGCAATGAACACGCGTTGCTGTTGGCCGCCCGAGAGCTGGCGGATGTGGCGGTCGGCGAGATCGCCGATGCCGAGTCGTTCGAGCACGTCAGCGACAGCATGCTTCTCGGCCGGGTTGGTCCATGGCCATCTGCGGCCGTTTCGCGCCGACATCAGGACTGTCTCGGCCACGGTCACGGGGAAGTTCCAATTGATCGTCTCGACCTGGGGGACGTAGCCGATGGACAGGTTCGGACGGCGAATCACGGATCCGTGTTGCGGGTGGACCAGTCCGAGCATCAGCCTCAGCACGGTGGTCTTGCCGGACCCGGACGGGCCCACGATCCCGGTGAACGTTCCCGGTCGTATCGTCAGCGAGACGTCGTCGAGGACCGGTTCGCCCTGCCCGTAGTTACACGTGATCTGGTCGAGACGGATCAACGGATCGATCGAGTCGATCGGCGTCATCATTGCGGATACTCCGCGGAGTCCGTCGTGACGTCGCTCGCGTCGAACGCCTTCAGCTCGGTGGCGTCACCGCCGAGGTTCTCGACCATCGTCGCGAAGTCGAACTTCATCAGGCCCAAGTACGAGTGATCCGGACTGCCGGGCGCTGCGGGGAGGTCGTCGTCGCGAAGCTTGTCGACGTACTTGACACCTGCTTCGTCGGCGAGCTGTTGCAGCACCGGGCTGGGGAACACCTCCGATCCGAAGATCGCCGGTACCTCTTCGGATTTGATCTGTTTCACGAGGTCGGTCACCTCTCTCGGTGTCGGGTCCTCGAAGCTCGAGACTTGAATCGCGCCGATGATCTTCCATCCGTAGTGCGCCGCGAAGTACGCGTACGCGTCGTGATAGGTGAGGAGCTCGCGGTTTCGTTTCGGCATCGTGGCAGTCGCCTTCATCATCAGCTGGTCGAGCTGATCGACCTTCGCTGAGTACGCGAGAAGGTTGCGTTGGTAGTACGAAGCGTTGGCGGGGTCGGCTCTCGACATCGCTGACGCAGCGAGTGAGGCGTAGCACTTCGCCATCGGAGGATTGGTCCACAGGTGCGGGTTCGGCTTGCCGCCGTCGCGAGGAAACGAGAAGTCGTAGATGTACTCGTCGGAGCTGATGGTCAACGAACCGAGTTCGACGATCTCGCCGCCCATCGACAGGTTCTGGTTGGCGATGTCCTTGGTCGGGTCCTCCAACTTGAGGCCGTTCACGAACACGATGTCCGCCCTGGAGACCAGCGCCGCAACACTCGGCTTCGGCTCGTAGGTGTGCGAGTCCTCGCCTTCGGGAATGATCCCGTGCACGTCGGCCTTGTCGCCGGCAATGTTGGCGACGATCGACGTGATCGGCGCAACGGTCGTGACCACCTGCAGCCGGCCCATGTGTAACGGGCCGCTTGCCGAGGCGCCGGCAGTCGATGCTGCTGCGGGACACACGAACTCTGCAACCAACGCCCTCGCCGCGCCACTCTGGTCGCTACCGGCGGAGGCGCTGCCGCATGCGGCGAGCAGTCCGCACGCCGTTGAGACGGCCGCTATCAATGATGCTGCGCTGGTGTATCTCACAGTGACCCAGTCAGGTTGAGCGGCTTTCTCCGCTACTGCAAATCAGTCGCAGCATCGAGAGGTTCGTGACCGAGTCAGAATCGGATTGCGACAGGTTCGCATTTCTTACGTGAACTGCAGACGAGCTTCATGCTGCCCCACAGCGATGCGTACCCTCCGCCGGCTTCATCGGCGCGGCCGATCACGTGCGCGTTCTGGAGCCACTAGCAGTTGTCGTCGCCACGAGGTGCACAAACGTGCACAGGATTTGCGACCACTCGGCAGTACGGAAGCGGACTAGAGACTGCACGGACTGGAGCCGCAGACCACAGCGCACTCGAAGGACTACAGAGCACCAGAGCGACAGTAACTGTGGTCGCAAGCCGTCGTCGACGAAGCCCGGAGGAGTCTTCTCGAGAAGAACAGGGCGGGAGCTCTTGCGGCCCTGGAACAGAACATCAACCTGATTCGAGATCCGCTCGTCCCACCAGCGTCGGTCGAACTCAAGGTTCGCGTCCCTTGTACGAAGCGAAAGTCCGGCTGCGATACCGTCGAGCATGGTCTGCGACCTTGACCAATACACAGGGGTCGGCGATTTGTCCATGTCGGTCCGGCTCTTCGGTCAAATCACTGTCGTGGTTGGCGGGCGCGAGGTTTCGATCTCCGCTCGTCGCCAACGTGCGGTGCTGGCTTGTCTGGCGTTGCACCCAGGTGAGGCGGTCTCGGCTGATCGGTTGCTAGACGAGGTGTGGGGTGACGATCTGCCCGACACGCGGTCGCGCGCGGTCGCTTTCCAGATCTCGAAGCTCCGCGACATTCTCGAACCCGAACGTGTCGGCGAGGGCTTGGTCATCACTACATCGACGGCCGGCTACGTCTTGCACGTCGAGCGCGACAGCGTCGATGTTCACCGGTTCGATCGCCTCCTCGACGACGCGCGGGCTGCCCTCGCATCGGACCCGCCTCGGTGCCAGGTGCTGATCGATGAAGCGTCCGCACTATGGCGGGGTCGTCCGTTCGCAGATCTCGGCGACGAGCCGTTCGTTGCAGCGGAGCTCCGCCGGTTGGATCAGCGCTACATGGTGGCGCAGCGCACCCGCATCGAAGTGGCGCTCGCCTTGGGTCGGCATGTCGACGTTGTCGGTGATCTCGAGTCGATGGTCGCCGAGCACTCGACCGAAGAGTCGGTGGTGCAGATGTTGATGGTCGCATTGCAGCGTTCCGGCCGCACCGCTGACGCATTGCGGGTCTTCGGCGAGTTTCGAATGCGACTCAGTCATGAGCTCGGGATCGACCCGTCGCGCGATCTGCAGGCATTCGAGGCACAACTCCTTGCCGGCGGACCAGACATCGTTCACGGGGCGCGGCCCGGGCATCGCCGGCCGCATGGGGTGCCGGCCGCGGCGACATCGCTGGTCGGGCGGACGATCGAGTTGGCGGGAATCGCCGATTTGTTGTCGGCGGCACGGCTGGTGACGTTGTGCGGGTTCGGTGGGCTCGGGAAGACACGTCTCGCCCAGGAGATCGGTCGAAGCGAAGCCGATCGGTTCGCTGACGGGGTGTGGTTTGTCGATCTGACTTCGATCGACGACGCCGGCCTGCTCGTCAACACCTTTCTCGCAGCCGGTGGCGTCGTGGCGGATGGTCGTGACCCAGTCGATCGACTCGTCGGACATCTGGTGGATCGAGAGGTGCTGGTCGTGATCGACAATTGCGAACACCTGATCGACGACGTCGCCGGGCTCGTCGCAAGCGTCGTCCGCAGCGCGCCTGGCGTGCGGATCCTCGCGACGAGCCGTCTCGGTCTCGGCGTGGCGGGCGAGGCGATCTGGACCGTGCATCCGCTCGAACCGGCGTCAGCCGTGCAGTTGTTCGTCGACCGGGCGCGTCTCGTGCGGCCGGGTTTGGTGGTCGACGAGACCAACAGAGCCGATCTTGAACGACTCGGTGCACATCTCGACGGGATCCCGCTCGCGATCGAGATGGCCGCAGCCCGGCTCTCCGTCATGACCATCGCGCAGATCTGCGGACACCTCGACGACCGCTTCGCCCTCCTCACCCGCACCGGACGGAACTTGGATGACAAGCAACGATCCTTGGCAGAAGTCATGGATTGGAGCTACCGGCTGCTCGGCGATGCGGCGCAGACGTTGCTGCGCAGGCTGGCGGTCTGTGCGGGTGGGTTCACCCTGGAAGCGGCGATGGCGATCGGTGTACCCACCGGCGACAACGCCACGGCGGCCGCTGTGCTCGACCACCTCGGTCAACTTGTCGAGGCGTCACTGGTCGTGTTCGACGATCGCGACGACGCTCCCCGCTATCGGATGCTCGACACCGTTCGTCAGTACGCCTCGGATCGGCTCGAGCGCGATCCTCACGAGGATACGGAGGCCGCCCTCGCGCACGCCGATCACTACACGTTGGTGGCGAGTGAAGTCAGCGACATGCAAGACGAGGACTACGACGGCCTCATCCGACTTGGTGACCGGGAGATCGGCAATCTCCACGCCGCGCTCGGCTGGGCCTACGGCAACGGTCACCCACGCCTTGGCCTCACGATCTCGCGCCAACTGTGGAGCTACTACGTCGTGAAGCGGATGTTCGAGCCGGCGATGAGGAACCTTCGAACCGGTCTGGCAATGATCGACGACCCGACACCCGAGGTTCTCGAGGCGGCAGCGTTGGCGCTCATCGCTGTCAACAACAGCGATGACCACGACAGGGCATTCAGCGAGCGCGCCGAGGCGATGATCGAGCGAGGAATGGACGAGATCGCGGATCCGGCCCTGCGATCGACATTGCTGCGCGGGCTTGCCTCGTGGGTCGGTCATGCGGATGCGCGGCGGGCCGACGCCTACCTGCGTGAAGCTGCCGAACTCCAGCCGGTTCCGGCGCGTTCAACATTCGCGGCGCTCCAAAATCGGATCGGTGCATCGTGGTGGTCCGGCCGACTCGACGACGGCGACGCCGTACTGCAGCATGTCGAGAAGTTCATCGCCGCGTTCCCAGCGCACGCGCCATCGGCCGTGTATCTGAGGGCCACCGTCGCCGCGCGTGACGGTCGATGGAACGATGTCGTACGCATCGCCGAGACATCGGAGCAGAGGCCCGAGTATGAAGAGTTCCGCGTCCGAATCGCCCTCGTCGAGGCACTCGTTGCACTGGGTCGCCACGACGACGCGGAGATGTTGCTCCGACAGATCGAGGCCGTCGTCAGCACCGAGCATGTGCACTATGTGCCGTATCTGTGGGCAGCCCTCGAACTCGCACAGGGCAGTCCGGTGGCGGCTGTCGCAGCCCTCGAACAGCGCGTCGAGGACATTCGTCGGGATTCGCGCCGGCTTCTCATCGCAGTTCAGCTCACCTCGTTGCTTGCCGTCGCCGCGCACGACCTCGGGCAGGACGAGACAGCGGCTGTCCTGTTCGGCTACTCGGTGGCCGAACAGCGGCGACTCGACGTCGTCCTGCGCGCATCGGACCGTCCTCGTGCCGAACGAGCGATCGGCGAATGCCGCACCACGTTGGGCGAGGAACGATTCGATGAGCTTGCAACTCGTGGTGCTCGCGCCGAGTTCGCCGATCTCCCAGCGGTTGATACGGGGTCCACCGCCGCAAGCCCGAAAAATGCCGAAGCCCGATCCGACTGAGCGGATCGGGTTTCGGGGAACCTTTGTCGATGGCCCGGTGAGCCGACCGGGATGGTCCAAGTCAGCACGGGTGGTGCGTGGCGCACCAATCGAGGTCATCGACGCCGTTTCCTCCGGAGTACTTGCCGTCGATGAACGCCTGTTCCTCGGGAATGATCAGCGGTTGCACGTTGGTCGCGCCTACTGGCGCTGGCGATGCGACCTGCACGACCGGGCTGTGCATGCGGTCGATGAACGCCTGCTCCTCGGCGATGATCAACGGTTCGTGACGAGCCGAAACGGCGACCCGTGGCGTCGTACCGGGCCGGTGCGTCGAGCTCGAGTCCCACAGAGCGAGGGCGCCGGCCAGCACTGCAACCGCCAGAATCGCTGTTACTGCGGGGCGAGCCCATCGGGAAGCCACCGGCTCGTCGATGGTCCGGTCTGGGTGCGGATGCGTTGTGACGGCGCCGGCCATGTTGCGAAGGTTGAGTTGAACAGCCATGTCGTTTCTCCTTGTGTTGGCCGATTCCCCGATGGATCCGGCTGACATGACTCACTCTCGACGACGCTGATTTGCGCACGGCCAGCAACCGGTTTGCTTCGTGATTGCTCTTCAGGGATCCGTCCCGACCCATTCGGGCGCTCGCATCGACGAAGGGCCGCGATCCCCTCCTCGCCCTTGTTGATCAATGGTTGGGCCGGTTCGTCCTCGGCACGGTGATGTCTCCCTTTCGGGTGTCTTGGCCGCCGCCCCTGCTCTCTCGCCCGCTCGAACACCGCTCTACGGCACCAGCCCCAGCAACGTGTTGAGCAACCCGACGCCGAGCTTCCCGTTGGGATCGGTCTTGTCGTCGGTCTCGGGGATCACAGCAGTGTCGGTGGGACCGGCCCACACCGGCGAGCAGCGGCCTTGCCCGCCAGATTGAAGCAGGTCGCGCACAACGTCGAATGCCGACTCGGGTTCCGCGAGTCGGGTCCAGAGCGCCGACGTGTTTGCCGCGCCGGTGGGAATCGGCACGCCGAGTCTCGTGGCGAGGAGCTCTTGTCGGAAGCGGCCGATGGCAGCAGACGAGCCGGTGTCGTTGAGTGTGCGATCGATGGTGACGAGATCGCAGCCGCCGTCGAACGTCATTCCTCGGCGGCGCCAGTGCGATGTACCAACGAGGGCGTAGGCATCGTCGACGAGCACTACGGTGCCACGACCTACCGTGGTGCGCCCGGGGAAACCGATGGGGTGGAAGGCGGCGACGCGATTGATGTCGGCGGCCACGAGCAGGTCGATGGCTTCCTTGCGCTGTTTCAACGCGGCCCTGAACCAGTTCTCCTGCTCGACCGGGAAATCGGGGAACCTCGGTACGCAGACCATGACCTTCAAGCGCGGGTTGCTGCCGATCCGGGTGGCGAGCAACGTGACCAGGTCGACGAGTCCATCCTCGGGATGGGTGGCATCGGGGCGGGCTGTGCGACCGAACATCGGCGACTCGATGAAGACGTACTCGCGTGCCTCGGCGATGGCGCGCGGCGATCGACCACATCGCATCGCGCTGGCCGTCCTTGGCAGTCTGGATCTCGCCCTGTAGTTCGCGCACGAGGCGGGCCTCGTTGGCGACGGCGATCACCGGGGCGGGGGCTCCGAGGGCGGCGGCGATCTGGCCGACCAGCGGGCTGACGGACGCGCCAACCGGTGGCAGTGGCAGGAACGACAGCTCAGGGGAGTCGACGAGCGGGGCGATCGTCTCGAGTACCGCGCCGGCCATGAACGGCTGACCAGGTGGTGGGTCGGGGTCCGGGTTGGGGACGTCCCAGTTGACGCCCGCAGATTGCACGATCCACCCCGCCGGTCCGCCCAATGGGATGACCGGCAGGCAGCGCTTGAGCGCGTGAAACGCGAGGTCGTAGGCGAGCTGGCCGCCGACGCGCACACCCGTGATGTGCGCGTCCGGCCCGGCCGGATTGCCGGGGTCGCCGAGGTCGGGGCTGGCGCATCGCGACTCGAGGCCGAAGCGGGCGCCGGTCAGCACCGCGTCCCACGCGTAGACCTGTTGTGCGGTCGGAACCGAGCCGAGCGCGAGGATCGTGTCGAAGCGTTCCTGTGTGGGCAGGTGCGGCCCGATGCGTGGCGACGTCGTCTCGTTGGCGAGTGTGCGGACCCACGCCAGCACGTCGTTGACTGTCGGCGAGGCAGGCAGCGAAGGCAGTGCCGGTGGCGCCGGAACCTGCGGGTTGCCGAACGCCGTCGCCGGGGCGATCGCGGTGTTGCCGGGCACGGCGAGGAGCGCGGCGACTGCCGGCGACATCGTGCCACCGAAGTCGGCGAGGTTGTCGGTGAACGGCTGCGGTGCACCGACGTCGAGCTGCGTGGCAGACAGCAGGCGGCGCGTGCCGTCGCGGCCCACGGCCACGATGTCGATCGTGATCTGCCCCGGGTCTGGCCCCGTGTCGAGCGGGGTCAGGAGGAACGGGTTGACGAGCAACACCTTCGCGTCGCCGCTGCCCGGCACGATCGCCGAGCCGCCGTCGCCGCGCACGAACGACGGGTCCTGGCCGATGCCTCGCAGGAGCTTGAAGGTTCGCGGGTACACCCGAACGTGTGTGCCGACCGGAAGCGATCCAGCGGGAAACGACACGACTACATCCCGATTGGGACCTCCGCCCGGGCTCCGCCACGTGGCCGTCGGGCGGGCCGTGCCGGTGGCGTCGTAGCGGCGGATTGCCGCCGTATCGCTCGCACTGGGAGCCGGGCCGGGAGGAAACGCCGGCCAGTGGCCTGCCGCGCCCGCCGATGGAGTCAGCGGCAGCGCGGCCTCGATCAGGGGTGAGCTGAGCAATGCGCGTTGGTCCGGGCCAGGGGGTGGCAGCGCTGCCGAGATCGCGCCCATCGCGCCGAGGACGTCGTTGCCGTCGATGAGGAAGTCGAAGGTCGACGCGCTCTTGCGAACCGATCGGGATCGGTGCCTCGGCGGGGCGGCCGGTCTCGCCCGGAACAGCGGCGTCGCCCGGTGCAATGTCGCGGTTGCCGAGGAGATGCCAGCCCAGGTCGACGGCGACAACGCGGAAGAACTGGCGCGTAGGGTTCGGTGGGCTGCCGGTGGTTGGCAAGGGCGGCGCGGCAAGCGGTGTCGAGTGCATGGTCCCGCCCGGCGCAAGACCCCAGAGCAACGGGGTGCCTGCTGCGGCGTCGGCCGGGGCGTGAGCGGTGGCCCGCCCAAGGCGCTCGGTGGCCGCGAGGTCGACAAGGCCCGAGGCGGGCACGGCGCGGACGAAGGTGCCGGCCGCATCGATCACCTCGAGTTCGGCCACCGTTCGGCGCGACCGGTAGGCGGCGCCGTGCGGACTCACGACGTGGACGCGCACCGCGGGCCCGGCGAGGTTGGCGATCGTTGCAATGCCGCCGGGTTGCGAGGCGGAGCCGCCCGCCCCGGCAGCGACGAGTGCTGGGCGGAACAGCATCAGGTCGGCGAGCAGCGCCGCTACCGCGACCGGATCGATGATCAGGCCGCGCCGGTCGTGGAACGATACGTCGTGGGCTCCGGTGAGACCCATGTCGTCGCCGCCGCGGAACCACGACATGAGCTGCGGCCCGGCAGGAATCGTCACCCCGTGAACCACCATCGCCACGGGCACCGGCCGCTGGAGCACGGTGTAGCGCTCGCGAACGAGTGACTCCAGGCGGTGCACTGCTTCGGGATGCAGTCGCAGCACCCCTGACGGCGTCGTGATCGGATCGCCGTTGACCCCGGCCAACGTCACCGGCGAGGCCTCGAGGCGGAACGTGCCCGTGAACGGGGCCCGTGGGCTGGTCAGCGACAGGTGCAGGGTGGTGTCGTCGGCGGTGGTGCTGCCAGTCGACCACAGCGAGGCGAACGCCGGCATGGTCAGCCCGAGCGCGTCGAGGCCCTTGCTCTGCAACTGGTTGGCGGCGTCTGCCGCAGTCAACACGGTCATTGACGTGATCTCACTCACGGGAAGCGCACCACCCTTCCGATGCGGCGGTTGACGCTGGCCGTCTGGCCGTCCGGCGCGACGATGGCCACCGTCACGGTACCGGCGCGGCGGATGCCGACGGCGATCGACGTAACGCCGAGCCTGCGTCGTGTGCGGCGGATCGGGATCGCCTCTGCGGCAACGGCGAAGATGTTCTCGTTTGCTCGCGCCAGACCAATGTCGGCGAGGTTCTCGCTGCGCTTGATGGCTGGTCCGGTCGTCGGGCGGAACGTGACCTGTATTTGGTACGGGCCCGAATCCCGCTGCGATGTTCGGAACCGCCGTCGTGAACGCCAGGATCGTGCCCCCGGCGACGGTGGTGAGCGTCAGGTTGGTGATGTCGGGCGGCTGCACCGGCGGCACCACCGGGACGTCGATGGTGTGCTCGGTGATGCGGCCGAGCGGGTCGGTGAGTCGCACGCGTGCCCGCAGCGTGGTGGCCGGGTCCGAGCGGCGCACGAGCAGATGCAAAGCAGTTGTCGCGCCGACTGTCGGGTCCCGCCAGAGGCCGGACAGCCCGGCGCCCGGTTCGGCGGTGGGCAGCTGGTCGAGCGCGGCTTTGGCGACGACGAGTTCGATGCTGCTCGACACGCCGGCTGGGTCGGTCGCGACCACGTCGGCCTCGAGCACGTGTGGTCCGAGTGTGGTCGGCTCCACTGGCGCGGTGGTCGTGCAGTCGACTCGGGCGTTGGCGGACGCGGCCACCGGCAGCACGAAGGTGAGTGGGCTCAGGTCCGGTGGCGTGGACGGTGGCACGACCACCTGCCGCGCCACGCTCGCCTGAGACCTCACGCCGTACTGCCCGCGATCGGCATCGTCGGTGCCCCACGCCACGGCTCGGTAGAACACCGGCTTCCACGACCCAGGCACGGTGTCGAGTCCCGTGATCGTGCCGATCGGTTGCTCGCGGCCATCGTCGCTGCGCGAGTCGGGGTCGCCGGCGGGTGTGGCGACGACCGTGTAGCCGCCACTGCTGCCGGCGATCGTGGCTGTTGGCGGCCCCATCGTGTCGATCGACACGGCTGCGTCGGCGACGCGCACGCGATGCAGATCTACCTTCGACACACGCGCGCCGGACGCGGTCTTGACTCGCACGTTTGCGGCAAAGGCGACGGTCTGGCCATCGCCGACCAGCGACACCTCCAACGCCGGCGGGCTGGGCGCGACCGTCTGCGGCGCGGCGAAAGCGACGAACCGCTTGCCGCACTGCGCGTCAGTGGCGACCGGCCACGCCGACTCGACGCCGCCGGCGCTGACGCCCAGGACCACGAACAGATGGATGTCCTTCGTGCCACGCGGCAGCGTGACCTGGGTCGAGGTGCCAGTAACGGGCGCAGACGACGTGCGCGTGAAGGGCCGCCGCGCCGGGTTGGCCTGGAACGTGGCGCGCAGCGCGGCGAGACGCTGGGTCAGTGTCGTGTCGGCGCTGGCGACCGGCATGCCGGTGAGCGCCCTGAAGGTGGACTCGGCGGCGGTGTACACGCGGTACTCCACGGAACCGGGCATGGGCGCCCACTCGAGCTTGGCGTGGTGCAGAGCCATCCGCGTCTCGGAGGCTGGCCAGCAGCACGGCCTCGTACGATGACTGGATCACGGGTGGGCGCGGGTCGGACGCCGACGTCACAGTCGGCTGCAACGACCATGGGCCGACCCGACCAGGTGCAGCGTGCTCTGTGCCGCGAGCCCACAATGCGAGACCCCAGCGACCATTGACGTCGAAGTCGAGATCGAAGCCGGTCACGGTGAGGCGGTAGCGGCGCGGGGCGCGCAGCGTGAGCGGTGCGACGACGATTTCCGTCGAGTCCGCAGAGAGGTGCTGCGGGGTCGCCGTCAGCCCGCCGCCCGGAGCAACTGCGGTGATCGAGCCATCGGGGGCGAACGTGATCGACGCCAGCACACCGGACAGGCCGGTGCGGAAAGCGCCGGGCATGGCGGGCACGGAGAGGTCTGCGGGCGGGTCCTGCGGCCAGACCTGGCCATAGCGACGGCCGACGACATCGATGGTCTGCGGGCTGCGGTTGGCCCAGTCCCACGACAGGTCGACGACGAGCGTGGCCGGGCATGGTCCTGCAGTCAGGGTCGAGTCGAGCCGCGGGCCGAGCAGCGTCACCTTGCCTGGCGGCGGCTCGCTGACCGCGCACGAGTCGCTTCCCCACCGAGACCAACGTCCGAAGATGTCCTGGGTCGCCACCGAGTAACGCACGACGTTGGTGGCGAACACGCCGTTGACGGCGTACGAGCCGTCGGACAGCGATCGTCGTTGCGGGTTCGTCTGGCTGACCGATGCCCCGATCGGCTGCAGAGCAACATCGCCCGGGCGCTTGTCCATCAGCGCCTCTGATCCCGACGTCGGCGTTACGCCGTGCCGGGCGAGCGCTTGGCTGCCGAGGTGGAAGGGCAGCATCGTCGGCGTGGCGTCCCACGACACGGTGACCACCGGCTGGAACGGACCGTCGAGTGCGGCGGGCGACTGGATTCCCTGGCTGGTTGCTGCAACCCCAGCAGGCGTTGCGGGCGGCAGGCTCGTGCTCAGGCCACCGAGCAGGAGGGCGGCCCACTCGACGTCGTTGCCGAGCGAATTGACGAATGTGGCGGTGACCATGAAGTCGACCTGCGCGCCGATGTTGGTCGTGGAGACATGGGTGACCGCGCCTGTCACTCGGTCGCCGAGGAAGGAGGCGTCGTATGCGGTGCCGAAGCCGGTGACGAGCGAGTTCAGCGGGTCCGTGGTGGCGCCGATCATGAGCACTCTGAGCGGGTTGAACTTCGCCTGCGCGACGTGTCCCGTCGGAGTCGGCAACGTGCGCACGTACTCGCGCAACTGCTGGTTGCCGGCGACGGAATTGTCGACCATGTCGACGAAGTCGGCCAGCATCTCGGCCTGGAACAGCTTGATCATCTCCTTCGGGTCGGCGAGGAGCCACGTCGGGGCGGCCGTGCCGGGCTCCAACTGGGTGTCCCAGCCGAACAGCGGGGCGCCGCGGTTGTAGCGGTCGAGCGCGGCCGACATGGGATCGGTGAGCGCGCTCACGAGGCCTTGCTTGGCAAGCAGGTCAGTTCCGGTGGCAGCCGAGCCGTCGCCTGGCAGTCCGACGACCTCGATCGGCACCCAGTCCTTCTCGTTCGCGATCGAGTTGCCGACGGCGAGCACGCCGTTGACGGTGGTGCCGACGGGCAAGACCACGACGCGGATTTCGGGGGCGGTCAGGCGCACGACAGTGGCGCCGGCCGCGACGGGCTTGATGTCGACGATCGGAGCGGCCAGCGGCATGCCGTTGATGCCGAACGCAATTCCGCCGGGACCGCCGCTGATGGCAACGAGCACCTCGGGGTATGCCCCGTCAAGGAACAGCGCTGGGCTGCTGCCGAACAGGAACGGCGTGAACGCAATGGGGGCCGGTGCTGCCGACGCAGCGTTGCGGATCCTTGCCCACACCGTGAACGGTGTCCGTGGGTAGCCGAGGACAGGGTCGAAGAACCAGCGCAACTGGAGCATGCGCGGGCTCTGCAGTCCACGCTTGCGGGACAGTTCGTCTGCGGCGATCTTCTGCCCCTGCGCCGCGCCAATGGCACCCCAATCGGTCACGCAACCGAGGAGCATGAACGTGTGTGCGTCGACTCGACGGGCCATCGCTACACCTCCTCCCACGGAGCATGCGCGAGTGTGACGTCGACGAGGCTGTACGACTGTTCGCCACCGTCGAGGAACGGCAGGTCCGGCATCGCCACCGAGACGAGGTCCACCGTCACGTGCCGCCCCCGCGAGTTGGGAGCGAGCACGATGAAAGCCGCGCTGGTTGCCGGGTGCGTAGACGATGCCCGCGACGGCACCCGGATCACCGCCGCCGCGCACCGTCAGCCATTCACGCGGCTCGAGGATCCAGCGCTGTGGTGCGTCGGGCACCGTGGTGTCGGTGATCTCGTGCGGGTAGTTGCGCGAGCGAGTCAACGGCTCGGTGGCGTCGATCATGATCGCTGCCGGCTGCGGGTCGGCGGAGCCGGACTGCTGCCAGAAGACGACGACCTGCGGATGGTCGGGTACGCCGATCGGTTCGATTTGGTAGCTGGCGAGGTGGGAGTCGACAGCGTTGCCTTGCGGGTGCGCGCCGAGAGTCGACAGCATCGTGGCGAATGTGTCCACCGGGCACGACCGCGCCGAGCGCAGCACGCTCGACAATGACCACGCAAATCCCTCGATCGTGCCGAAGCCGCCGGTGGTGAAGTGGCGACGGAACACACGCGGCCCGCGGCGCCGATTCGGCGGCGCCCTGGTCGACGAGCTCGACATCGAACAGATACTCCATGAAGGGGTGCAGCGGGATGTCGAACTGCACCTCGCTGTGCTGGACCCGCGTGCTCGTCGACATCGATGCACGCCGGCACGCCGCGACCGACGGCATCGGTGAGCGCCTGATCCCACGGCGACAGCAGCGTCGCCGCAATCGGGATGAGGTTCGTGTCCACGATCGGCAGTGGGTGCGGTGTGGTGGTGGTGCCCTCAGGGTGTTGTCCGTTGGCGGCCTCCAAGCGCAGGCGCAGTTCCTTGCCGTAGGCGCCGAAGAACCGGTCGACGTCGTGGGTGTTGAACACGAGTCGCAGCTTCTCGCGGCCGAACCAGCCCTTCTCGTTGTCGTCGGGCATCGTCATCATCGTCCATGGGTCGAGGCGCACCGGCACGGGGGCGGGCGAGTCGGTGTAGATGAGCTTCGTGTTGTCGGCCGGGTCGGCGGCGATCGTGTCGGTGCGGAACCAGAACGTCTGGCTGCGGGGGTGGGTGGCGTCGCCGAGCTTGGTGGTGTCGCTCTTGCGTGTGGCGAAGTACTCGACGACGATTCGATAGCGCGAGCCGGGCTCGAGCAGCGCGTGGTCGCTGCTGTCCGGACCGACGGCGTTGGTAACGATGTCGTGGTCTTGGTCGATGAGGTGCTGATCCCAGTCGTGGCGGGCGACCTCGGCAGCCGACACCATGCCGATCGCGGCGACGAAGTAGCGCGCGGTGAGCTTGGCCTTGGGGTCGACGTTCACCGGCGTGACACCGGGCTCCACCGAAGTCGAGGGTGTTGTGAGGCCGATCTCGACCATCGAGCCAGGATCGGTGGCCGGCGGCACCTTGACGTAGGCGGGCAGGTTCGGCGTCGCGTTTGCCCATTGCACAAGGTCGTCGACGCCACCAGCCCAGGGGCCGATCGGGTCGACCCAGTTCGGCGGCAGCGCCGTGCCGCTGTTCAGCAGATCACCGGCGCTCACCACGACGCGGTCGGTCTCGTTACCGGTGCTGTCCAGCACCCGTACGACCAGTGTCTTGGCTGCGGCGATCGGCCGCGGCACGAACAGCAGCAAGCCGAGCGCGTCGTAGGCGCCGGTGTGCAACTGGACGACGTCGAACAGGTCGCGCGCCTCGTCCTTGACGCCGGCCGCAGCGAGCGTTCGTCGCGTTGCCTTGTCACCGAAGTTGGTGGCGAGGCCGTTGTCGAGCATCGGTGCCTGCAACGCCTTCACCGCGCACTTGCCGCCCTGCGTCGACGCCGGCTGGGTGGCGACGCTGCGGCCAAGCGACTGCAAGGCGAGATGCCACTGCGGCGTCGATATGGCCGCGCCCTGAGCCGCCTGCTGAAGGACCTGCCCGACCGTCGCCGTCTCGTCGAAGTCGGCGAGGGCATCGAGACTGGCCGTCGCCGCGGCAGCCTTGGTTTCGAAGACAAGTGAGCGGCGTACGTTGAGTGGGGTGCGAGCGACCGTTGTGCCGAGCACGTCGCGGATGTCGGGACGTCCGGGGCTCGTGTCGCGGTGGTCGCAGGACACGGTCGAGCCGATGACGATCGCCGGGATCACGCCGCGCAGCGCATCGAGTTGCGGGTCGCCGGTCCGCCAACGTTCGTTGACATGCAACGAGGTGTCGGGGGGCGTGCTGCGCTGCGTACCGGGTGGGTCGGGCCAGGCCACCCCTTCGAGCACCCAACCTGTGGCCGACGGACCGAACGGTTCGTGCAGGAACGTCCACAGCACCTCGGCCGCTGGCGCGGCGGGCGTGCATACGGTGCCCCAGCGGTCGGTGATCGTCTCGACCAGGTTTTCGGTGTACTCGATCGCCTTCGTCGCCGGCGCCGCCTGCCATGTCAGAAGAGCAAGTTGCGCCGCGCGGGCTGGCCTCGGTCGGGGGGTTGATGGTCCACCACACCGCGGGCGCTGCGCCGGCGCCCGATCCTCCGGCGAGCACCGGGCTGTCGAGCTGGCCGTTGCCCTTCACCCGTTCGAGGCGGAGTGCGGTGATCTCGTAGTGGTACCGGTCACCGGAGCGCTCGGCGAAGCCGTCGGCGTCGACGGGCGCCGACGTCAGCGGCGTGCCGAGCCCGCCAATGGTGACGCCGGCGGCCGCGGCCACCGGTGGCACGAGCATCGAGATCACTGGGATTGCGTCGATCGGCACGACCGGCATGTCGCCGTCTGCGGGCACGCCTCCGGTCTGCTCCGGCGCCTGGCCCAGACTCGTGTCGACGCCGCGGTCGACGGCCGACCCCTGGGCCAGCGCTGGCGAGCGCGACTGCAGCGAGACCTTCTCGACAAGCGACGGGAACGGTGCGGTTGGGTCTGGCCCACTGATTTCGATGTCGACGCAGCCCGACACAGAGAAGAAGAAGAAGTCGACATGGCCGCAGGCCTGACCGTGGATGGCGACCTTGAGGTCGTCGCCGGTGTCGTTCTCGGCGACGAGCACCGTCAGCGAGGCGTCCGCCCCCACCGACACAATCCACAGGCGAAGCTCGCCGGCGACGTAGATGTTGCCCGCGAGCGTGAACGGCTTGAACCCGATCTCGGCGTCCATCCCGCCGCCGACCTTGATGTACAGACCGGCATCGACGTCGCCCCACGTGAACGAGGCGGCAGCGCCAAACGCGATGGAGAAGCCGGTGAGCTCTGGCAAGGTGGCGTGGCCGTTGTTGAACTGGGCGAGCCCGTTGCCGCGGAACATGAGGTAGCCGGTGCCCTTGACGATCCCGAGAACGTCCACCTCGACGGACTGCCCGTAGTCCTTCCGGGCGCCGAGATAGATGTGCCAGTCCTGGGCGTCTTCGCCGAACGGGAACACCGCCTCGACGGGAATGACGATCTTGACGAGGCTCTCCACCTCCCACGTGACCAGGATCCCGATCAGGAAGTGATCGGGCGTGATCTCGATCACGGCGAGGATGCCCACGGTCATGCCCAGCTCGCCAACACTCGGCGGCGGCGACACGATGCGGGCGTTCATCATGATCAGCACGCGCGGCCCAGGCAGCTCGAGCAGGAACGTCCCGTCGAGGTTGATGAGGTAGCCGCCCTCCATCGTGCCGATGAGGATCCCCACGCCGAACGCCCACGAGTCGATCTTCGGCTTCCACAGGATCACGCCCGACCCGGGACCGGTCAGATCGGGACCGCGCAGCAGATGGGGCTGGCCGCCGGCTGCCTTCAGCCAAGCGAGTGCTGGCACGCCGGTGTTGGCGCCGATCTCCGCGTTGCGCTCGTAGTGCATGCCGAAGATGCCGCGGAACCCGAAGATGCCAAGACCGGTGCTGCCGAGCGGGATGCCCGCAGGCAGTACAACGCTGAGTCCGACGTAGACGCCAGTGGTCTGGCGCCCCGTGGCGGCCTCGGTGATCGTGGCCACCTCGACGGCTGCGCAGACGCGCACGCTGACCGGGCGGATGGTCAAGTCGAGTTGGCCGCCGATGGTGCCGATCTTGTTGCCCTGCGAGTCGACCTCGTTGCCGATCCGCATGTAGCCGGCGCCGGCAATCACACCGGGGATGTCGATCCGCGCGGCGAGCGCCGTGAGCTCGGGCAGGCGCGTCGGATCGTCGAGGTAGGCGCGCACGCTTGCCTGGTCGATCGCAACCACACCGAGGTCGACGCCCAAGGCGATATCGACCTCCAACGTCATCGGGTTGGAGCGCGACAACCGAGCGCCCAGGACGCGCAGGATCTGGCCCAGCGGCTCGGCGATGTGCAGGCCGCCGCCGCTGGCCACATCGATCGTGTAGCCGCGCGTCGAGTCGAACACTGGGCGGAAGTCCCAACGGGCGCCGGGCGACGTGCCGTCATCGTCGCCGTCGCGGTTGGTGAGGCTGAGCCCGATCGCCTTGTAGCGGATCTTCAGCGGCTGCTCGCGCTTGATCGTGACGAGTCCGAAGAGGTCGATCGACCAGTCGATCTCGATGTCGGCGAGAAGCGTGCCGGTGAAGCCGTCGCCGCGCTGGCTGTGCAGATACTCGGCGCCGAACAGAATGACCCGTTCGACGGCGAACCACGGCAGTGCCGCGACGATGCCCGGTACAACGAGCGCGCTTCCCGCTAGGACGGCATCGACGACGCCGCCCTCGCGGCCCTCGGCAGCATTGCGCACGGCGTCGACCGGTGGCACCGCGGCGAGCATCGGCCAGAAGCTGAGGTACGAGCCGAGGAACGTCACGCCGAGGTCCTTCGACGGCGGCATCGGGTCGACCAGCGGCACCCAACCGAAGTGCACGAGTCCGTCGGTGTCGGCCGGATCGGCGCCGACCGAGAGCAGCGTCGTCCAGCGCCCGGTCGACGGGTCGGTCTGCACGAGCACGCGCATCGCCATGATCCCGTCGGCGGGGTTGTTCGGTCCGACCGGTGTGCCGTGGTTGAGCGTCTTTCCGCGCGGCATCTGCGTGTTCGCGGGGGCATTGGCCATCTGCCCTTGCAGCTTCTCCTCGGTCATCGTGTTGACGTCGACCTCGAGGTCGAGCTGCAAGGCGATGAGTTGGCTGTCGACGATGCGCACGGTGACCTTCGCCGAGCGGAACCAACTCGGCGGTGGCGACACCTCGGGCACCGGCGGATCCTTCGTCTTCGCCGGTGGCTTCGGCGTCACGACGGCGTCGCGATGCACCGTCACGGTGCCGTTCTCGGCCGGCGTGTTCGGCGTGAACGGAGGCAGTGGCCTTCCAGTGGAACCGGTCGTTCGGCGCGGAATGCGTGGTCCAGCCGACCGCCGTAGCCCAGTTGTTCTGCTCGGTCGCCGTCGGTGCCTGCGGGTCGGCGAGCGTCGGTTGGACGACGAAGGCGAAGTTCTTCGCGGCGAACTGCGACGTGATCGATGCCTGCACGGCGCTGGCGCGGCGCCACGCCAGTGACGTGTTGTAGCCCTTCTCGTTGACGTCGCCCTCGAAGCTGGCGTCGCCGATGATGGTGATCGTCGTGCCATTGGGGAGGTTCTGGAAGTGCTGGCCGTAGGCGGCAATGGGATCCTGGGCTCCTGCCGACCACGTGCTGGCCACCTTGCTGGTGGCGGGCTGCGTCGACATCGCCGCCGAGCCGCCGGCACCTGGGCTGTCGAAGAAGAAGTAGTAGTCGAGCGCCGCTGGGCTGGGCGGGGCCGGCTTGGTCACCGAGAACACACGGTCCGTGCCGGCCGTGATGGAGCTGGCCAGGTCGGCGCTGGGACCGGCGTTCGTGATCGCCGGCAGCGAACCGCTGGCCGGCGCACTGAACACCAGTGCCGGTTCCGGCGGTGAGCTGTGCAGCGTGATCTGCTCGGCCGGGCCGTCGCTGAGTGAGAACGTGAAGGGGCCCGTGGTCGCCGTGATCTTCGCCTGCGTCGAGCTGGTGCCGGGGGTGCCACCGGGAACACCGACCGTCACCTCCGGGGTGATGCGCGTGACAGCGATGTGCATCTTCGCCGGCTGAGCAGTGGGCGAGCCGGACTGCACCTCGATGTCGATCGTGGCCGCGCCCCCGGTGCCGAGGTCGAGGTCGTAGGCCGCCGCGCTCGGCTGCACTGTGCCGTTGATCGTGACCTTTCGGGCGTAGGGCGGGCGCCCGCCCGTGACGTCGACGATCAGCGTCGACTTCTGTGGCACCCGGGCCTCGGCCGGCACGACTCCGGTGGTCGTGTCCTTGGCGCCCAGCGTGACGCCAAACGTCTTGTTGTCCGCCTGGAACCGGGGCAGCACCTTGAGGTCGCCGCCGCCCTGTTGCACCAGCGCGGCGTCGAAGTCACCCCAAATGCCGGTGGTGCGGCCGAGCCCGATCAGCAGCTCCTGGGCGCCGCACTCGAACGCGAAGTTGCGCAACCCGTCAGGGGCGACGAACACCCGCACTTCGGGAAGGTACAAGCCCGTCCAGTCGTCACCGACTCCGGCCTTGTCGCGCAACGCCGGTGGGGTGTAGTCGCCGTCGAGGTCCAGAGTGGCGCTGCGGAAGCCGATGCCGAACGCGCGTGAGTCGGCGTCGCCGATGTAGGCGTAGGGCGGCTCCATCGAGATGAACTGCGACACCTCAACGCTGCCGGGGTCGTCGAGGCCGGATACGCCCGCGCCGACGAACGACAGCACGAGCTGGCTCCCGATGGCGTTGCCGTGGCTCAAACGGAAGCGCAGTCGGGGCAGGACGAGGGAGACCTCCTGCACGGAGTCGTCGGGCATCAGCGTGCCGATCGGGCTCACCTTGGCCGGGTGGAGGAACGGCGGCCGCACCTTCGGTGCGTTGAGGATGAGGTCGAACACGAAGCCGGTCGACGGGTAGTCGCTCGGTATCGCTGCGCCGAGGTCGTCGAGCAGTGCCGACGTGTCGGCCGCCGCTGCGTTGAGCTGCGGCTGCGCTTGGGTGATGATCTGCGAACCCTGGCGTGGCACGAACAGCTCGAAGTCGATCGAGGTGTCGCGGAGGTCGAAGATCGGGTCGCTGCGCGACGGGTCGTGCGGTGGAGCCGCCTCGTCGATGCCGCCGGCGACGAGTGTGCCGCTACTCGGAAAGAAGTCGAGCGAACCGTTGACCTCGCAGTGGCCGCGCAGGGCGACGCCGAAGTCGTCGGTCGCGGACTCGAACTGGACGACGCGCAGCAGACTCAGCGCCGCGTGGCTTGGGCCAAGGTTCTCCCCCCGCAGAATGTACGGCAGGATCAGATCCAGCAGGGCCAAATTGGCCATGCGCACACCGTACTGCTAGCGAACGGCGACGGCGAGCGAAAATTTGAGAGACGGCTGCGAGCGCACCGACCAGCAAGAGCCAGCCATCTTGACCTTCGCGAATGCGCCAAAGTTGCCGGTGCGGCGGGGCTCGAGACCGATGATCACGTTCACAACACGGAGGCGCGTCACTACGGGATCGCTTCGGCGCCTTGCCGCTGTTGACTCACCGCCCCGCCGCGCCCCGACCTTTCGATGTGGACCGTCGGCCGCGAACTCGGGCGGTGACGGGGCAGCGTTTGGGTCACGGTGTGCACGCTGTCGTTGACATCTTCAAAAATAGATGTAGATTCACAAAATCGATTTTATTGAAGGTGGTGTAGGAATGAAGGTTGGGAATCTCGACGGTCGTATGGTCATGATCGACGGCGACGGGCGATTGATGTCGCATCAGCCTCGGAGGGGTTGTTCGGACCCGATCCTGCCTCGTGTTACGAGCGATGGGACGAGTTCGCCGCGTGGGGGTCGACGGCGTCCGGAGGTGTTGCGTTCGATGCTGCACGGCTTCGGGCTCCGTCTCCTGCGCCGAGCCAGGCGTTCGGTATCGGCCTGAACTACGCCGCGCATGCGGCTGAGTCGGGCGTCCCGAAGCCGGAGTTCCCGCCGACGTTCACGAAGTTTCCGTCGTGCATCACCGGGCCGTACGCAACGGTCGAGTTGCCGAGCGACGGCATCGACTGGGAGGTCGAGCTCGTGGTGATCATCGGTCGCACCGCGCACGATGTTGCCGCTGCCGATGCGTGGTCGTATGTCGCCGGCCTGACGATCGGTCAGGATCTGTCGAATCGTGCGGTGCAGCTTCGTCCACCGGTGCCGCAGTTCAGCCTCGGCAAGTCGTTTCCGGGGTTCGGTCCGATGGGTCCGTGGTTGGTGACGCCTGACGAGTTCGCCGATCCCGACGATCTGGCGTTGTCGTGCACGTTGAACGGCGAGACGATGCAGGACTCGCGCACCAATGACCTGATCTTCCCGGTGCCGGCGCTGATCGAATGCCTCTCGGGAATTGTGACGCTGATGCCCGGCGACGTGATCTTCACCGGCACACCGTCCGGGGTCGGTATGGCCCGCAAGCCCCCTCGCTTTCCTCGCGCCCGGCGACGTGCTGGTTTCGACGATCGAGGGCATTGGATCAATCACCACAACTCTGACTGGAGCCTCGCATGCCGATTGAACTTGCCTACCTTGGGGTCGAGGTGACCGATCTCGATGGCCTCACCGCGGTGCTCGAGGGCGTAGCCGGATTGGTGCCCGGAGAGCCGCATGACGGAGTCTCGACATGGCGAAACGACGACCGTGCGCAGCGGATCCTGGTGACACAGGGCCCGGCCGACGACGCAACCGTGATCGGTTTCGAGGTTGCGTCGGCGGACGCTGCTGCGGCTGTCGCTGAGCGCTTGGCCAGTCTCGGATACGACGTCTCTGAGGCTGGGGCGGCCGAGTGCGCCGTCCGCCGGGTCGAGGGCATGTGGACGACGGTTGTCGCCATGGGGAACCCCGGTCGAGATCGTTCACGGGCTTGCTGTCGCCGGTTCGGGCGGGTCGTTCCGGTCCGAGCTGGTTCCTGGCGGGTTCAAGACCGACGGCGTCGGGTTCGGGCATTGTGTGTTCATGGTCGCTGATGCCGAGGAGGCCGATCGGTTCGTCGTCGACGGTCTCGGGATGCGTCAAACCGACTGGATCGAACTGACCATTGCCCCAGGATTCGTCCTCGCCGGCCGCTTCTACCACTGCAATCCGCGCCATCACACGCTGGCGCTGATCGCAGCGCCGGGGCCGCCGCCCGCCAAGAAGATGCATCACGTGATGTTCGAGACCATCGAACGCGACGATGTCGGCGCAGCGTTCGACCGGGCCTTCGCTGCCGGCCACCCGATCCCCAATGGGCTCGGGAAGCACGACAACGACAAGATGTTCAGCTTCTACACGATGACACCGGCAGGGTTCCAGGTCGAGGTCGGCCACGGCGCCCGTGAGGTCGGCGACGACTGGAACGAGAACCGGGCATACGACTCCATCAGCCAGTGGGGCCACCAACCGGTCACCCGTCTGCCCGTCACGGAAGGGGCACCGACATGACCACTGCAAATCTCAATCCCGGTCACGACATCGACACCAGCCTGGTCGCCAGAGCCATCGCACTGCAGCCGCTGCTGGCAGCAAACGCCGAGGAAACGGAGAACAACCGCGAGGCGCATCCCGACAACATCGCTGCGCTCGAGGATGCAGGTTTGTTCGAGGTGAACGTGCCGAAACGGCTCGGAGGTCTTGGGGCGACACTGTCGACCCAACTTGCTGTCGCGGCCGAGTTGGGCGCGGCGTGCCCATCGACAGCATGGGTGCAAACGTTGCTGAACGTGGCGACGTGGGCGACCTCTCGATCCGCGGGTAAGTGCCAGGACGAGATCTGGAGCGATGGCCAGCGCGCGTCGGGTGTTCGGTGTTCTCGCGCCAAGCGGCACGGCTGCTCCCGTCGACGGCGGATACATCGTCAACGGGTCCTGGGGATTTGCTTCGGGAAGCTTCCACGGCAACTGGGCGGGCGGCGGAGTGTTCGTTCTCGACGCTGCGGGCAACATCGTCGCCCCTGGCATGGCGACGATGCCGATCGCCGAGGTCTCGATCAAAGACACCTGGCATGTCGCCGGCATGCAAGGCACCGCGAGCAACACCGTCGTTGCCGAAAACGTGTTCGTACCCGCACACCGCGTCGGCACCGGACTCGACTTGAACGACACCAACGGCGCACCAGCCGAACCCACTGACAGGTGGCCGGTCGGTGCGGTTCTCGCCCTGATCCTGGTCGGTCCGCTGCTCGGTGCGGCACGCGCCGTTGCCGACACGGTGGCAGCCAAGGCAGCGAGCCGGGCCATCTCCTACACGACCTATTTCACGACCGATTCCTCGCAAGTCGCGGTCACCGAACTCGCTCGCGGACGCCTCGACATCGAGACCGCATGGCTGCACGCCTTCAACGCTGCGGCATACATCGATGCCATCGGCGCCGGAGCAGAACAAGACATCGCCGAGAATGCGCGTCTGCGAGGTTCGTGCGGCTACCTCACCGACCATCTCCGCCTCGGTGTCGAACGACTCCTCAACGTCGCCGGCGCTGGCGCGTTCGCCAAGTCCAACCCAATCCAACGGCTGTGGCGCGACGTCAATGTCGGCAGCCGCCACGCCTTCCTCGCCACGAATCCGTCGCTGGAAACATACGGTCGATCGTTGCTCGGGCAGGACCCGATCTACCTCGTCACCTAGGAAGATCGGCCCGTGAACGACCCGACCATCGAAGTGCGCACTCTGTCTGGGAACCGTCCGTGACCACGCGGCAGCGCTTGGGGCCCTCGCTGACCGAGGACGTCTACCAGGTCCTTCGCCAACGAATCCTCCACGGTGAAGTCGTACCCGGGACTCGTGTGCACCTCGGCGACCTCGCTCAGGCATGCAATGTCAGCCTCGGCGTCGTTCGTGAGGCCGTGACCCGCTTGGCCAGCGAAGGCCTCCTCCACGCAACACCGCAATCAGGGTTCAGAGTGCCAACGCTGTCGGCCGAGCACCTCGCCGACCTCACGTGGGCGCGCTGCCACATCGAGGGCCTCACGGTCGGCCAATCGATCACCCACGGCGACACAAACTGGGAAGCGAACCTCGTCGCCGCTCATCACGTGCTCAGCGTCACCGCACCACTCAACGCCGACGGCATCAACCCGGCGTGGATGAACGCGCATCGCCGTTTCCACACGGCGCTGGCCGCGGGCTGCCCGAACGAAACCATGCTGGAGATCCGGCAGCGCCTCTTCGACGAAGCCGAGCTGTATCGACACTGGTCCGCCCGCGGAATCGGATCGAAGCGAGACATCGCTGCCGAACACGCGGAGCTGCTCGCAGCGGCGCTCGACCGCGATCCAGACACTGCCGTTCGACTGCTGCAAGATCACTTGCGCCACACCGCCTCGCTGGCACTCGAGACCGGCGACCCGGCATCGGCGACCTGAAGTTGGCCACCGTGGCTCCATCACCCGTCTGCACCGGAGAGACGACCGGCGCTGTACTGTGCGAGCTCGAGCATGCGGCCAGCAGGACGGAGACCACGGATCGCGCTGGCGGCTCAACCAGTGATCGGCGACGCGACGGTCGGTCGCTCCATCACGATGACCAGCCGGCCTGACAGCCGATGAGACGTTGGCCACGTTTCACCGCATCGTCGGGCTCGGCGCTTCGCGCGAGGGGGCCGGTGTCGTCCATGGAAGCTCCTCTGACCTCGCGGCGATTGCGGAAGCCGCAGCCGCGGTGCCCAACTGCCGACAAAGACCGCAACCTGGTCGGGCTCGCCGAGCCCGGAGTGTTTCGAGGGACGCAGGTGGGCGCCAAGAACTCCGCACGGCTGGTGTGGAGTGTTTCGAGGCAGCCAGGCGGGCGCGAAGAACTCCACAGGACAGCTAGGGCGTGGGCGAGATCGATGGCGGCGTGGCGCAGCACAGGTAATCGGCGCGAGTCGTGTCGTCCGCCGGATCGATCACCCGCGACATGGTCATCGCGATCATCGGAGCCGTTGGCTGGACCTACCTGATCGAAGGACCGATCCTCACACAAGCGGCGCCGAGTGCGAGCAAGTGGCTGCCGGCTGGAGCGAACATGGCCATCTCGCACACGGGCGACGGCTCAGGGATGCTGCACCCATGGTCGCATTGATCGTGCTCGTCGGCTGGGTCGCCGCATTCAGCGGTGTGGCCACGAGGTCGTGGTGCGACGCGACGTTTGATCTTGGCGTCCGGCCTGGGGACGTGGTCGGTCCTTGCGGCCGTGGCATGTCAGCGCGGGTGCGGACGGTACCATCCGATGCACCTCCGCCGCTTCATCATCGATCGGTGGACGGCCACATCAACCGCTCGCTCCGAACGGGAGCCCAGTGCGGCATCGAAGGAGTGTGACGATGGGAATTCCGCCCACGCGTGTTGTGATCGTCGGCGGCGGCATCGGCGGCCTGTTCGCGGCCAATGCGTGCATCGCGCACGGCCTCGAGGTGTCGGTCTACGAGCAGGCTCCGGCGCTGGGCGAGGTTGGCGCCGGCGTGTTCATCACGCCCAACAGCGTGCGGCACCTCGAGCGGGTCGGCCTCGGCTCAGCGGTGGAGAGGTGGGGCGCCCTCGTCGGCCCGACGTCGCACTACTTCCGCCACGACGGCACGCCGATCGCCCCGGTGCAGGTGACCGATGCGTCCGGCTGGAACGCGACGTTCGGCATGCACCGCGCCGATCTCGTCGACTTCCTCGCCGCAGCCCTCCCCGCAGGCGTCATCCACTGCGGCCATCGTGGCGTCGGCTTCGAGCAGGAGGGCGACATCGCCCGGGTGAAGTTCGCCGACGGCGCCACCGCCGAAGCTGACGTCGTTGTCGCTGCCGACGGGATCCACTCCGAGCTTCGACCCTTCGTCTTTCCACCGTCGAAGCCCGTCTTCCACGGCACCATCTGCTACCGCGGCCTCGTCTCAGGCGAGCGCGTGCCGGACTGGCCGATGGACCGCTGGCAGATGTGGGCCGGTCCGTCGAAGCACTTCCTGGTCTTTCCGGTGCGCCACGGCCGGATGGTCAACTACGTCGGCTTCGTGCCGGCGGACCAGGAGATGAACGAATCGTGGTCGGCTCCCGGTGACCCCGATGTGTTGCGCCGCGAATTCGAGGGCTGGGATCCCCGTATCGGCTCGCTGCTGAAACAGGTCGACACGACCTTCCGTTGGGCGCTCTACGACCGCGAGCCGCTGCCGACGTGGACCCGCGGTCGACTCACCCTCCTCGGCGACGCAGCCCACCCGATGCTTCCGCATCTCGGCCAGGGCGCGAATCAGGCGATCGAGGATGGCATGGCGCTCGCCACGATCCTGGCAGAGGTGGACAACGCAACCGTTCCAGCGGCGTTGGGCGCGTACGAAGGACTACGCCGGGAGAGAGTCGCACAGATCCAACTCGGCGCCCGGCAGAACGGGTTGCGCGTTGATTCTGCCGACGCCGATCTTGCTGTCCGTGACGCCGAACTCGCCGCACACGCCAACTTCCGCAAGCACCTCTACACCTACGATGTCGTGCCGAGCGCGATCGCCGCGGCACGAGCCCTTGTGGGACCGGACTGTTGACCGCGATCGGTCTATCGACGGACGGCAGCGCTGAATTCGGTTGACTGCGAGGTGATGGCGAACGCGGTAACCTTCTGAGGTGGTACTCGACGGTGCTGGTGCTGATGTACAGTTGCGTTGCGATCTCCGTGTTGGTCGCACCGGCCGCAGCGAGATTGGCGACCTGTGTCTCTTGCGGCGTGAGGTCGTCTGCGCTCTCGACGGTCCGCCGGCGCGCACGCTCGCCGGTCGCCAGGAGCTCGGTCCTTGCGCGCTGGGCGAATGCAGCGGCACCCATCTTGTCGAAGGCTTCGAAGGCGGTGCGCAGTTCCTCACGTGCGTCGACCCTCCTGGCCTGCCTCCGGAGCCATTCGCCATAGACCAGGTGGGAGCGAGCCAGCTCGATCGCCAGTCGCGTCGATTCGAACCGCTCGATGGCCTCGCAGTAGTAGGTCTCGGCGTCGTCGCCGGTGAGGAGAGCGCGGCTCCGGGCGAGCAGACCCGCAGCCCATGCGGTGCCGCTCGGAGGTGCTCGCTCGGCCAGACGAGCCATTGCCGTCTCTGCCAGTTTGCGGTCGTCGATCCGAACGGCAGCTTCGATCAGATCGGCGAGCACCTCGTTGCCGAGCGGCAGCGGGTCGCGGTCGAACACGGCGACTGCATGCTCGGTCGCATCCCGGTAATGACCCGTTGCCAGGTCGAGCACCGCAAGCGATCGGTCGACAACGTTCTCCAGCGCACCCATTCCGAGCTCTCTGGCAACGAGCAGGACACTGCGCGCTCTGGTCCTCGCCTCCGCCTCGCGACCCTGATAGACGAGCAGGTCCAAGCCCATCAGGTTGCCGGCGAGCGCACCGAAGCCCGCCTCGGAGAACGCCTCACCCGCTTGGGAGAACAGCAGCTCGGCCGAGCCGAATCGGCCAGCCCACACCTCACTTGTCGCCTGCGCTTCGAAGACCGCGCCGAGGAACGGCAGTGCCCCACGTTGACGGCGGACGCCGGCAAGGCGACTCATCACCTCGTCGTGTGCGTCCTGGTCCAGAGCGCTCGCGACGTGTTGGATGCGAAGACCGCCCACCGGATCAGCTCCTCGGCCTGCTGGTCAACGGCGGTCATCGCTGTGACCGCGGCCCGTAGCTTCGGGACCGCCACCAGATAGCCGGACGAGACATGCGTTGCGAGTGCACCGAGAAGCAGATCGACGGCGTTGTCGAGGCCCGGCGTCGCCGACTTCGCGGCAGCAGCCGCGGCATTGACGATGCGTGCGCTGTCGTTGCTGAAGTGCGCCGAGAGGAAGGCGGCCTCGAACGCCTCCAACAGTGTGGAGCGGCCGAGCTCGGGCTGTGAGGGCAGCAACGCCTCGGCCGCGGACAGGAGCACCGGCGCGGCCAGCCCGGGGTTTCCAACCATCGTCCACGCCGATCCTTGAAGATGTGCTGCGCGTGCACGAAGAGACGGGTCGAGCAGGGCCGGCCTCGCCCGCTCCAGCAACGCTTGGGTGTGGTGGGGTGAACCACCCGCCAACGCGGCGTCGGCCGCATCGACGAAGCGCGCCGCGGCATGTTGTGGGTCGGGAGTCATCTCTGCTGCGCGAGTCAGCAGCGCCGCTCGTGTGGTGTGACCACCTCGATCGCCGGCTTGCGATGCCCGGGCTTCCAGCAGCCTAGCAATGTGTTCGTCGGCGCTGATGGTTGCTGCGGCGAGGTGCGACGCTGTCCGGTCGCGATCACCGGCTTCGGCGGCGATGACGCCGAGCGCTGCGATGCACCTGTGAGACGATCGGCGGGCCGGGCACTGCCGTAGACGGCCGGAGCGGATGAGTGGATGCTGGCAACCGAATCGGTGGATCGAAGACGAGCAACCTGGCACCTTCGGCCGGCTCGGTGGCCTCCGGATTCAGACTGAGGACTGACGTGGCTTTCCAGAGATGGTTGTATCCCCTGTCGAATCGGCGGCCACCAGCAGCAGCATCATCTGCGTTTCGATCGGCAGCAGCTCGAGCGTGGCCGAGTGAAATGTCTCGAGTTGGCGCCCGAGCGGAAGTGGTCTGGGCGCCAGCACTGCCTCGTTGAGGCGATCAGCCGTCAGGCCCTGCGAGAGCTCGAGAATCGCAAGGGGGTTGCCTTCCAGTTGAGCAACGATTCCATCGGGAGTCTAGGTGTCAGCGTCAGTCCTGCTTGCACTGCGACAAGCTGGCGCGCAGCCTCGCTCGTGACCCACGCACCACGAGAGAGTCGGTAGTCCGTCGAGGGCGTTCGGTGCTGCTGTGTAGGCACGCTCGCTGAAGATGAGGGCGATGCCCTCGGCGTGGATTCGTCTTCCCCAGAACGCGAGGGTCTCGAGCGACTCACGATCGACCCACTGTGCGTCATCGATGACGCACAACAACCGCTTTCGTGCCTGGCCGCATTCGCGGCCAGACTGATGACGCCAAGACCGACCAGGTACCGGTCCGTGGGAGGGCCCGACGCCAAGCCGAGGGCGGAGTTAGAGCGCGTCACGTTGCGGCGTCGGCAGGCGGGCGATCTGGTGCAAGATCGGCGTCAGCAAACGGTGCAGCGCAGCGAACGCCAGAGTTTGTTCGGACTCGATTCTGGTGAAGCGGACAACCAAGAAGTCGTTGGCGCCGGCGATCGCGTAGTCGAGGAGGGTTGTCTTGCCGATGCCCGCCTCGCCTTGGATCACCAGTGCGCGACTGAGCCCTTCACGCGCAGCGGCGAGCACCCCGTCCAACACTTGGCACTCTTGCTCCCGCCCGAAGAGGACCACGAGCGTGACGCTACTCGCGGCTGACTAAGGCTTCTCAAGGATGCGAGCCACCGAGATCGTGGTTCATGATCCGACGGACAACGAAAGGGGATTCCATGTCCACCAAGCCAGACACCGTCGTGCTGATCCACGGGTTGTGGATGACGTCGAGCAGCTTCGAGGGCTGGGCCGAGCGCTATCGAGCCGCGGGATTCACCGTGCTGAACGATGGGTGGCCGGGCATGCAGGGCAGCGTCGAGGATCTTCGACGCGAACCCATCCGCCGATCGCGCGCCTGAGCATCGAGCAGATCATCGACCACTACGAACGCCTGATTCGTGGCCTGCCTCGACCACCCATCATCATGGGTCACTCGTTCGGTGGGGCGTTCACCCAGGTGCTGCTCGATCGGGGCCTCGGCGCCGCCGGTGTGGCGATCGACTCGGCGGCCGTCAAAGGGGTCGTCAAGCTGCCGTGGTCGACGCTGCGAACGGGTTGGCCGATCCTGCGCAACCCACTCAATCGCCGCCGGGCGGTTCCGATCAGCGTCAAGCAGTTCCGGTACCGGTTCACCAACCATCTGACAGTTGAGGCCTCGGCACCACTTCATCAGCGCTATTGCGTTCCTGCCACGGGCCGCGTGCTGTTCGAAGGGGCGAGCGCAAACTTCAAGACCGGCGCGGCCACCAAGGTCGACTTCCGCAACGACCACCGCGCCCCATTGCTGCTCATCGCCGGTGGGATCGACCATGTCAGCCCACCGTCGCTGAACCGGGCCAACTACAAGAAGTACAGCAGGTCAAGGCCGTCACCGACTTCAAGGTGTTCAACGGACGCGCCCACTTCACGCTCGCTCAGGATGGTTGGCAGAAGGTCGCCGACGACGCACTCGACTGGGCGATCAAACAGTCAGCCACGACCCCGATCACATCCGCAACAGAAGAGCGGACGGACGCCCGCTCGGCCGGCTGACGCGGAGGAGCCGGAGTGGAAACCCTGCTGGCCGACAAGGTTGCCGTCGTCACGGGTGGCAGCCGCGGTATCGGCCTCGCGGTGACCCGAGCCCTCGCCGCCGAGGGCGCGCACGTCGTCGTCGGTGCCCGTTCCACCACCACACTCGACGGACTCGCAGGCGTGACGGGAATGGAACTGGATCTCGCAGAGGCTTCAGCGCCGGCAGAGACTCGTGCAGCGAGCCGTGGACGAGCATGGTCACGTCGATGTGCTCATCAACAACGTCGGCGCCGTGCACCTACGGCTCAACGGATTCCTGGAGACGACGGACCGCGACTTCGACGAGGCGATGCAACTGAATTTCTACACCGCTGTTCGAGCATCGCGCCGCGCTGGCGCACATGGTCGCCAGGGGCGCCGGCGCATCGTGAACATCGCCTCTGTCAATGCGTTCTACCAACCGACGGAAACACGGTGGACTACGGAGCAGCAAAGGCTGCGCTCGTGAACCTGACCAAGTCGTTGGCGCAGGAGTTCGGTCACGCGGCGTGCACGTCAACGCTGTTTCACCCGGGCCGTCAGCACCGACTTGTGGCTCGGCGACAACGGCGTGCCGCAACCGTTGGCCGCTCACTCGGCGTGGACGCGGACACCCGCGGCAGCAGATCGTCGCGCAATGGGCGGTATCCCCACCGGGCGATTCACCACACCCGAAGAAGTAGCGACTCTCGTCGTGCTGCTCGCATCAGAACGGACAGCCAACGTGACCGGCGCCAACTTCGTGATCGATGGCGGCCTGATCAAGACCACCTGAGAACACCAGCACACTCGCACAAACAGGAGAAGACACCATGAGTTCCAAGACACGTAGACCGCTCGCATCGGTGCTCGCGCTCGCGGTCGGCATCACCGCGCTGGTGACATCGGTGGTGGCCTCCAGCGCAGCTGGCGCGTCGAGCAAACACGACAACGAGCCAAAGCCGACCATCGTTCTCGTGCACGGCGCGTGGGCCGAGCGCATCCAGCTTCAACGCCGTCACTTCGCGTCTGCAGAAGCGTGGATTCACCGTCATTGCGCCGGCCAACCCACTGCGTGGCCTTGCCTCGACTCGGCGTATCTGTCGAGCATCCTCGCCACCGTCAGCGGCCCGATCGTGCTGGTCGGCCACTCGTATGGAGGGATGGTCATCACCAATGCGGCGACCGGGAATGCCAACATCAAGGCTCTGGTCTACATCGCCGCCTTCGCTCCCGGACGCGGGCGATTCTCTCGGCTCGCTCGGCGCAATGAACCCGGGCAGCGAGCTCGGACCGGCAACCTTGCTGTTTCGACCTCAACCGAGCGGTCTTGACGTCTACATCGCGCCGGAAGCATTCCGCGACGTCTTTGCCGCCGATGTCGAGTCCCGCACTGCCGCAGCCATGGCAGCGGGCCAACGTCCGCTCGATGCGTCCGCCCTCGGCGAGCCATCAGGCGAACCGGCATGGAAGGCAATCCCGTCGTGGTACATGGTCGCAAGCCAGGACCACGCCATTCCACCGGCGACCGAGCGATTCATGGCTCACCGCGCCGGCGCATCAATCGTGGAAGTCAACTCGTCACATGTCGCAATGATCTCGAACCCCAGCACCGTGACCGAGGTGATCCTGGACGCAGTAGGGCGACCAGCTGATTCGCGGTAGGGAACTCGGCAGGTGATCGGTCGTACCAGCGGTTCTGGCACGTTGCAGACGAGTTGCAGACGGCGTCTTGGAGGATGCGGCGTGGAAGTCGTTCGCTTCCCCCGATCCGAGGAGCACCATGAACCGAAACCGACGCACAGTTGCCCAACTCATCGCGCTGGTGATGAGCATCGCCGTCGCAGCACCCGCCTGTTCGTCGGACAGTTCGACCGCGGCACCAACAACGACCGCGGCACCAACAACGACGGAGGCACCAGCGACGACCGCAGCACCAACGACAACTGCGGCTCCGGCCACGACCCAAGCGCCGACGACGACCGAGGCGACGACAACGACGGCGGCGCCGACGCTGGAGGAGCAGATCACGGCCAGCTTCCAGGGCGTTCAACTCGACGTGATCGGTGGCGCCCCGGTGCCTGGCGCTACGACGATGTTCTTCCACGTCGGCGACTGGGCTGCCATGGGCCTATTTCACACCGCAGATTCGTGGTGCGTCTCGGACGTGTACGACTGGACCGTCACCGATGCGACGAGTCCGACCGATTTCACCGTCGATTACGTGCGGTCCGGCGTCTTCCCTGAATGCCCGGATGCGGGGGACTTCGACAAGGAGTTCGCATTCCACGTCACCGGGGTGCGCGAGGAGAATGGGCGGACGATCTACGACGGGATGTACACGCACCCAGGCGGCATCGAGTTCCCCTCCGTCCGCACGGTGTGCAGCGCCACCTGGGATGACCCGGACCGCTGCGGTATCGACACGCCGGGGCTCGAGGTGCCCGCCCCGCCGGCCGGGTGAGCCGACTCGGGGATCGCCACGACCATCGCGCAACCGACGGTCACGATCACGGAACCGGGCCGCGCCCCGCTGCACGTCGTCGTGCGAAGTCCGCTGGAGGTAGGACGGGACTGTGACGGCTTGCTCCTCGGCGATCCCCTGCTCTCGCGTCGGCACTTGCGCCTGAGTGCGGTCGGTGGCCGGGTGTCCGTACAGGACCTCGGCAGCACGAACGGCACATCGGTCGGGGGTTCGGTGCTGGCCGGCACCGTCGTGCTCCAGCCGGGCGATGTGGTGAAATTCGGCCGTTGTCGTCTTGAACTCGACGGCGCCACGGAGCGGGTTGCCGACAGCGGCGGCGATCCGCTCCGACGGACCTCGATCGACATCGTGGCGCGGCAGCGGCAGCTCATGGCCGTCCCGTTGCCGTCGATGCTCACGTCCGGCGGGACGGTGACCATCGTGTTCTCCGACATCGAGCAGTCGACACGTCGGGCGCTCGCGCTCGGCGACGAGCGGTGGATGGCGTTGTTGGCGGTGCACAACCGGCTCGTGCGCCGACACGTCGAGCGCAGTGGAGGCATCGAGGTCAAGGCGCTGGGTGACGGCTTCATGCTGGCGTTCCCCAGTGCCCGCTCGGCCGTGCTGTGCTCGATCGATATCATGCGAGGCGTCGAGGCCCACGCTCGGTCACACCCGACCGAGGCGCTGCGGATCCGGATCGGAATGCACACGGGTGAGGCCACAGTGGAGGACAACGACCTGTTCGGTCGGCCGGTCGTGGTGGCGGCCCGCATCGCCAACCAGGCCCACGGTGGCGAGATCCTCGTGTCGTCGCTCGTGCGCGAGATCGTCGAGTGCGCGAGGGGAACTGCGCTTTGGCGACAGCCGGGAGGTCGAGTTGAAGCGGGCTCGACGGCCGGCTTCGCCTCCACCCTGTCCTCGTGCGGTCGGCCGGTGACTGAAACGAGCGCGGGCGGACGTCTCCCGCGGAGGTTCGCTTCACCGTGCTGCAGGGGACCGTCGGCGCCTTGGCGGACGGCCATCCGATCGCACTCGGGGGCCCGCAGCAGCGGCGGCTGCTGGCCGCGTTGTTGGCCAACCACGACACGGTCATCAGCGCCGACCGGTTGGTCGAGTCGGTCTGGTCGCGCGACGACGCGCCCGAGGGCGCCCGCCGGACCGTGATGAGCTACGTGTCGCGGCTCCGCTCCGCCATCGGCGAGGAGCACCTCGTCACTCGGGAGCACGGCTACGAGCTGGTGCTCGACGGGGCGAGCTTCGACGCCACCGACTTCGAGATGGCGCTGGCCGAGGCCCGAGTCGACGGAGCCGCCGATGCGGTGGCCGGGTACGACCGAGCGCTCGGCTTCTGGTCGGGCCGGGCGTACGGCGAGGATGCCGACGAGTGGTGGCTGCTGGCGGTCGCCGGACGGCTCGAGGAGCTGCGCCTCCTCGCGCTCGGTGAGCGGGCCGCGGCATTGATCGACGGCGGCCGCCACGCGGATGCCGTCGTCGACCTGCAGGTCCTCGTGGCCGACCAGCCCCTGCGGGAGCACTTCGTCGGGCCTGCTGATGAGGGCGCTGTACCTCAGCGGGCGTCAGGCCGACGCGCTGCGGACGTTCCAGCGGTTCCGGCAGTACCTCGCCGACGAGACCGGGCTCGATCCGTCGGATGCCCTGGTCGAGCTGGATCACCGCATCGCTCAGGGCGATCCGACGCTGGCTCCCGGGTCCGCCGTGGCCCTGCCCGGCTACGAGCTGGCCGAGGTGATCGGCGAGGGCGCATTCGGGTCGGTGTACCGCGCCGTCCAACCGAGCGTCGGCCGTGAGGTCGCGGTCAAGGTGATCCGCGCCGAGCTGGCCGACGATCCTCGGTTCGTGCAGCGGTTCGAGGCCGAGGCCCAGCTCGTGGCACGCATCGAGCATCCCCACGTCGTGCCGCTCTACGACTTCTGGCGTCGACCCGGCGGAGCCTTCCTGGTGTTCCGACTCCTCCGGGGTGGCTCGCTGACCGACCGCGAAGCCAAGGGTCCACTCGGCCTGGCCGAAGCCAGTCGTCTGGTCGACGAGTTGGGCGGAGCGCTGTTGGCGGCTCATGCCCTCGGCGTCGTCCATCGGGACGTGAAGCCCGCCAACATCCTCTTCGACGAGGCGGACAACAGCTACCTGGCCGACTTCGGCATCGCCCAATTCGGTCCCGAAGGCGGCGACATCGACCTGCGGTCTGCTGGCTCGCCGCTCTACGCCAGCCCCGAGCAGTTTCGCGACGCGACCGCCTCGCCCGCGTCCGATCAGTACTCACTCGCCGTCGTGCTCTGGGAGGCGCTGAGCGGCCGCGCTCCCTTCGCCGGAACCACGACGACCGCCCTCGGATCTGGCGAAGCTACGCGTGCCGGTTCCGGAGCTCGACGGTGCCATCGAGGGCGGTTCGCTCGTCGGTCCCGTCCTGGCGAGGGCGACGGCCCCGCACCCCCTCGACCGCTATCCGTCGATCGCCGACTTCGTCGTGGCGTGGCACACAGCACTGGTCGGCGTCGACGTGGCCCGTACCACGGGTCGCTCGGGCGGTGCCGAATCACGCCGGTCGGCGACACCGACGTTGGCGAGCCTCGGATTGACCGGGGTCAATCCGTACAAGGGCCTCCGCTCGTTCCAGGAGGCCGACGCTGCCGAGTTCTGCGGTCGCGACGACCTCGTGGCTCGCTTGCTCGATCGGGTCGTCGACCAAACCGTTCGTGACCGTCGTCGGTCCCTCGGGGTCCGGCAAGAGCTCGCTGGTGCATGCCGGTCTGGTCCCCGCGCTGCGGCGAAACGGCGCCCTCGTCGTGTCGATGGTGCCGGGGGTCGATCCGATGCTCGAGCTGCGGTCCGCGCTCCGACGCGTGGCCACGGCGGCGGATGAGGGCACGATCGACGCCTGCCTGCGCACACCGGGTGGGTTGACCGCCGTGGCCGGCGAGCTGGTCGGGACCGAGGGACGGCTCGTGCTGGTGGTCGACCAGTTCGAGGAGCTGTGGACGCTGACCGCCGACCGGGTGACCCGTGAACGCTTCGCCGAGCTCCTGGCACAAGTCGGCGACGCCCCGGCATCTCTTCGCGTGGTGGCCACGCTGCGCGCCGACCAGTACGACCTCCCCCTCCAGCACCCGGCGCTCGGACCGGTGGTGAGCGACTCGACCTTCGCCGTCACGCCGATGTCGGCCTCGGAGTTGCACGACGCCATCGTCGTGCCGGCTGAACGAGTCGGGGTCCGCTTCGAGCCCCACCTGGTACCGACGATGGTCGACGACGTGGTCAGCCGGCCCGGCGCGCTGCCCCTCCTGCAATTCGCGCTGACGGAGCTGTTCGAGCAACGGCGCAACGCCACCATCACCTCGCAGGCCTACGAGGAGCTGGGCGGGATCGGTGGCGCGATCGCCAGGCGGGCCGAGACCCTCTACGACGCCACTCCGCCCGACCGGCGCGCCGATGTGCGTCGGCTCTTCACTCAGCTGGTGACGGCCGGTGACGACGCCGACGACCTGCGCCGGCGGGCCACGCTCGAGGAGTTGTCCGACGTCGCCCCCGGGGTCATCGAGGCGTATCGCTCCAGCCGGCTCCTCGTCACCGACCACCATCCGGTGACCCGGGAACCCACCATTGAGGTCGCCCACGAGGCGTTGCTGCGGGAGTGGCCACGGCTGGTGGCCTGGATCGACGAGGATCGCGACGTCCTCCGGGTGCGTCGCGGGCTCAGCATGGTTTCCGCCGAGTGGCATGCCGACCCGGTCGACGAGTCCACACTCTGGCGCGGCACTCATCTCGCCGCAGCAGACGACGTGGCCCGCTCGCTGAAGTTGACGCAAGGCGAGCAGGAGTTCCTGCAGGCGAGCCACGAGCTCGCCGACCGTGAGCGACGGCGGGCCGACGACCAGGCTGCGGCCCAGGTCCGCCAGAACCGCCGACTCCGCCGGGTCCTCGCCGCGACGGCGGTGCTGCTCGTCGCGGCTCTCCTGGCCGGCGCCTTCGCGCTCCAGCAGCGCCGACGATCCGACCGGAACGCAGCCACCGCCACGCAGGCCCGCCTCCTCGCCGACTCGCGGAGCCTGGCATCGACTGACCGCGACGTGGCATTGCTGCTGGCCGCTGAGGCGGCTCGCCGAGAGCCGGGGGTGGCCAGCGCCAACGCCCTCGCCACGGCCCTGCTCACCGACGCCGCCTTCCTTCGGTACGAGGGTGAGCCCGAAGCACCGCGGGCGACGCTCAACAGCAGCCTCCGGGCGGGAGACGCCCCGGCATTCTCCCCGGACGGCACCCAGCTGGCCGTGCCCGATTCGGCGGCGAAGGTGGTGCGGATCGTCGACGTCGTCACCGGCAACCTGGAGCGAGAGCTGCCGTTCCCGGTGGTCTCCTACCGCTCGTCGCTGCGGGGTGTCGAGTGGCTGTCGGACGGCATGCTGGTGCTGTTCGCTGCCGCCGACATCGTCGGCATCGATGCCACCACGGGTGCCGTGCGCCTCGCTGCCCAGGCCCTGAACGGCACGCTCACCTCCTGGGCGGTCAGCGCCGACGGCCGGCGGGCAGCGCTCGTCAACGACTCGACGGGCTCGCCCACCGTGACCGTCGTCGACCTGCGCAGCGGCGAGGTGCTGGTGCGGGCGCCGGCCCCCTGCTGCACCACAACGCCGCCCATCGGGCCCGGCGGGGTCGAGACCATCCTGACCGGGGCGGTGGCCTGGCGCGGCGAAGACCTGTACGTCGCTTCGGGCTCGGGGACGATCGAGCAGTGGGACCCCGAGACCGGTCAGCGGCTGCGGACGCTGGGGAGCGGCTTCCCGACGCCCGTGTCCGTCCGGTTCGTGGCCGACGGTGCCACTCTGGTGGTCAGTGGAGCGACGGCCGACGGCGCAGCGCAGCTCATGGCCTACGACGCCGACACCGGACAGGCCGTGTGGGATGCGCCCCAGCCCGTCGCCGGCACGATCACCGACGACCCTCGTCACGCCGCAGTGATCGTCGCCGATCCCTATGTCACCGGCGTGCTCCGTCGGTTCGATCTGGCGTCGGGCGCGCCCGACGCCGAGCGCTTCGATACGCAAACCGGGCCACCGTGCGTCGCCGTCTCGTCTAGCGACGGCCGGTATCTCGCGGCCGGCTCGTGCGCACGGTCCCGCCTCGCCCTGTGGTCGCTCGGCGGCGGGGGCGCGGCCTTCCGCCATCTGACCGATTCACGCCTGGCGGTGGGTGGACCGATCTTCAACCGGGACGGCAGCTACGCAGTCCTCTCGGCGATCGACGGAGAGCTCGACCCGTCCGGGCCGACCGAGCTCGACCTCACGACCGGCAACCTGATCCACGTCGATCCGCCCTCGGGGTACCTCCCGTCGATGGCGTTCACACCGGACTACCATCTCGCAGTCGTGACCCAGGACGCCCACGTGGCGTACTCGGTCGACGAGGTCGCCCAACCTTCGGAGCCCTTCGCGATCGGCCCGCCCAGTCCGTCGCGCCTGCGCGGAGAACTCGCGGCGACCGACCAGCTCGGCGACCTGGTCGTGGTGCGGTACCGCGGCGACGCTCACCGGCTGTGGGTGACCCCGGACGTCCACCGGAGTGACGAAGTCGCGATCGACTACGTGCCCGGCACCATCGGCAGCTTCGCTATCAGCCCGGACGGCGAACGCCTCCTCGTCGGGGGAACCGAGGGAGTACGGGTCTACGGGCTCGCCGACGGCCGGCTGATCGACCAGCCGTTCGCCGGCTACCAACTGGCCACCGACAAGCAACGGCAGGTCCTGGCCGTAAGCGGTCTCGACGGCACGATCGTGCTCCGGGACGCGACCACGCTGGGGCCGCGTGGATCCGGCATCGCTGCGCCACCCGGGTCAGACGTCGCGCTCGCGCCCGACGGTTCGCTGCTCGAGGTGGTCGACGCCAGCCGCCACCTGCGGCTCTACGACGTGGCCACCCAAGCGCCGATCGGCCCACCCATCGACCTCGGCGACGGCTCGGACAGCGAGATCCTGCCCCATGGCGACTCGATGCTGCTGCAGCGCGACGGTGCCATCGTCGAGCTGAGCCTCGACCCGCGCACCTGGTTGGACCGCGCCTGCGTGGCTGCGGGGCGGAACCTCACCGTCGAGGAATGGGCGACCTACGTCGGTGGCAGCCCCCGAGCGACCTGCCCGCAATGGCCCGCACCCTCTACGGCCGCCGCAGCGCGTACGCCGGCGACCTCGGTCGCCCCGGCCTCGCCCTCGACGGCCACGTTGGCGGCACCAGCGGTGACGACGACCACCGGCGCCGGGGTGGTGGCGACGGTCCAACCGGGCCCCGCCATCGAACGAATCGTGGCCCGAGGTGACCTTCCGCCTTCGCCCTCCCCGGTGTTCGGCGCCGGCTCCGGACCGGGCGACCCAGTGCCGACCACGGCGACATATCAGCTCGTCGGGGACCTGACGGGGACGGTCAGCGTCGTGGGCTCGATTTCCTTCGACACCGCCGCGGGGACCTTCACCCAGTTCGAGACCATCGGGACGTTCAGCGGTTCACTGGAGGGCGTCGGCCGCGGCACGCTCATCTTCACGACGACCGTTCCCGAAACTCCCATCGTCGGCGCCGAGACCGTGGAGTCCGGGACCGTGAGCGACGGGACCGGTGCGCTCACCGGCTTCGAAGGAACCATCGAGAATCGCTTCACCTTCGACGACGACGCCCAGCCGGTCGGCACCTACACCGTCACCCTGGAACGGACTCGCTGACGGGGAGCTGATTCGTCATACCATCCCCGCATGACATCGGTTGACGCTGAACTCACGGCGGCTCGGCGCATGACTCGGGTTGGCGTGATCACCGGTGCAGGCGCCGGCCTCGGTCGCGCCTGCGCCTCCCGGCTCGCTGCCGACGGCTTGCGACTCGTGCTGGTCGACGCCGACGCAACCGCCGTCAGCGCTGCGGCCGCGGAGCTCACGAGCACCGGCGCCGAAATCGCGACCTGCGTCGCAGACATCCGCAGCCAGCAGGCGTGTCAGCAGGCCATTGCCACAGCGATGCAGCGCTTCGGGACGCGTCGACGTGCTCGTCAATGCAGCGGGCGTGTACCCACGAAAGCCGGTGCTCGACATCTCCGCCGACGACTGGCAGTTCGTGTTCCAGGTCAACGTGCTCGGCACGTACTTCATGATGACTGCAGCGATCGCCGAGATGCGCACCCACGGTCGCGGCCACATCGTCAACGTGTCGTCCATCGACGGCTTCAAGGCACACCCGGCGAACGCGCACTATGCAGCAACAAAGGCAGCGGTCATCAGCCTCACCCGCTCGCTCGCCCTCGAAGTCGCCCCGCTCGGGATCCTCGTCAACTCCGTCGCCCCGGGACCAATGGCGACGGCGGCCGCCAAGCTCACCGACTGGTACGAGCCGATGGTGGCCGCCCTTCCAACACGCCAACCGATCGAGCCCGACGAAATCGCTCGCCTCGTGGCGTACCTCAGCAGCACCGACAACGTCAGCATCGCCGGTGAGAACATCGTCGTCAGCGGCGGTGGCGTCATCGTCTGACCACGATGGGCACGCGCCCGACCGCCTTGCTGATGAGGGCTTCGCCGGAGGAGTTCGCGAGGATTGAGCTGCACATCTCGGAAAGGGAGCGTTAGATGACGGCGTTGAAGACCACGGTCGACATGTTCGATCTGCGGATGTCGGAGGCGGCTCGTCCGTTGTACGACGCCGTGAAGCAATTCATCGAGACCGAGGTGGAGCCGCACACCGAGGAGTACGAGCGAAGGGGTGAGGGTCGGGCCGAACGTTGGGGATATGGCGAGGGCCAGCTCGAGCTGCTTGATTCGATCAAGGCGAAGGCCAAGCAGCAGGGTCTGTGGAACTTCTTTCTGCCGGACGCCGAGACCGGTGTCGGGCTGTCGAATCTCGACTACGCATACATTGCGATCGAGCTCGGCAAGAACCGGATCGCATCGGAATGTTTGAACTGCTCTGCGCCCGACACCGGCAACATGGAGGTGCTGGAGCGTGTGGGCACAGCGGAGCAGAAGCGGGAGTGGTTGATGCCGTTGCTGAACGGTGAGATCCGTTCCGCGTACGCGATGACCGAGCCCGATGTCCCGTCCTCGGACGCCAAGAACATTGCCTGTCGTGCAGTGCGCGACGGCAACGAGTGGGTGATCAATGGCGAGAAGTTCTACATCTCCGGTGCCGGTGATCCACGTTGCAAGATCATGATCGTGATGGTCCAGACGAGTCCGGATGGTCCGCCGCACAAGCGGCAATCGCAGATCCTCGTGCCGATGGATACGCCCGGTGTCGAGATCGTCGGGGCGATGCAGGTGTTCGGTGAGGACGATGCTCCGCACGGGCACATGCACCTGCGTTTCACCGATGTGCGGGTGCCGGAGGCGAACATGTTGCTGGGTGAGGGTCGAGGCTTCGAGATCTCGCAGGTCCGGCTGGGCCCTGGCCGGATCCACCATTGCATGCGATCAGTCGGCGCGGCCGAACGGGCGCTGGAGTTGATGGCCATGCGCGGCTTGTCCGCGAGGCGTTCGGCAAGCGCATCTCGAACCTGGGTCGAAACGTCGAGACGCTGGCCAAGTCGCGCATCGAGATCGAGTCGATGCGGCGCATGGTGCTGACCGCAGCGAAAGCGATGGACGAGCTCGGCAACGCCGAGGCGCGTGTGTGGGTGAGCGCGGTCAAGGCGATGGTGCCGATCCGGCGTCTGCGAGATCATCGACGAAGCGATCCAGGTTCACGGCGCGGCGGGGGTCTCGCAATGGACGCCGCTGGCGCGGATGTATACGAGCCAGCGCACCTTGCGGCTTGCCGACGGCCCGGACGAGGTGCATTGGCACGTGGTCGGTCGTGCCGAACTGGCGAGCTGGGAAGTCGGATGCAGCGGACTACGACCCGAAGGTCGCGTACTACGCCAACGCCGGCACCGACAACGGTCCTGCGTTCACCGGCCCCTGAGCCCGAACCCATGACGATCTTCGATGACCTTCGAGCGAGCCACGAGGTGCAGCGGTCGCTGGCACGTCGGATGACCCATGCTCGCGTGTCAGCTGACGGCCGCCGCCTGGCGTTCCTCGCGCTGGCCAACGAACTCGACGCGCACGCCACCGCCGAGGAGCGCCACTTCTATGTGCCGCTGTTGACGGACGATGCGGCCTCGGCATCAGCCGCCATGCCTTGGCGACCATCACAAGGCGATGAAGCTGGTCGACGAGCTCCGTGGTGTCGATCCGTCGGCGACCACTTCACGGATCTCGCCAAGCAACTCTCCGCCGAAGACCGCGACCACCTCGACGAGGAAGAACACGGGACCTTTCAACTCGCCGGCAAACTCCTCACCAAGACGCAGCAGAAGCAACTCGGCGCGCAGTACTGCGCGGAGTACACCAAGCAGCGGCGGCCCCTACGAGCGCGTGACCACGCCCGTG
Source organism: Ilumatobacteraceae bacterium (assembly GCA_963805445.1). Classification (GTDB taxonomy): domain Bacteria; phylum Actinomycetota; class Acidimicrobiia; order Acidimicrobiales; family Ilumatobacteraceae; genus JAENVT01. The sequence goes on from CAWDUI010000009.1 coordinate 175,799, forward strand.
TTCCCGGGTCACGGTTGTCGTGCTAGGAACGAGTGATGACTGATGTTCTCGCCCCGCGCATTGGTGTGTTCGGCGGCTCCGGCTTCTATGAGTTCCTGGAGCAAGCACACGACGTCGTTGTCGATACGCCGTTCGGGCCGACGTCGTCGCCCGTGTCGGTCGGGCTCGTTGCAGGACACGAAGTCGCCTTCATCGCTCGGCACGGTCGTGAGCACAACTTTGCCGCGCATCGGGTGCCGTACAGGGCCAACATGTGGGCTCTCTGTTCGCTCGGTGTGCGGTCGGTCATTGCGCCGTGTTCGGTGGGTTCGCTGCAACCCGACATCCATCCTGGACAACTGGTCGTGGTCGATCAACTCGTCGACCGCACATGGGGAAGGCCCGACACGTTCCATGATGTCGGCGGGCCACTCGTCGAGCCGGGTTCTCGCCAGCCGGTGCACCATCAGACCTTCGGCGAGCCGTACAGACGCGGATCTTCGATCGTCGCTGCTCTCGAGGCCGGGCGACGCACGGGTTCCGACATGGTGGATGGTGGGACGATGGTCGTCATCAACGGACCGCGATTTTCGACACGTGCCGAAAGTGTGTGGTTCCGCGCGATGGGCTGGCATGTCGTGAACATGACCGGGTACCCCGAGGCGGTCTTGGCTGCCGAGCTCGGAAGTTCGGTACGCCAGCGGTCGCTCTGGTCACCGACTACGACGCGGGTGTTGACGGGAATCCGCCGGTGACGATGGACGAGGTGTTCGCCATGATCAAGGCCAATGTGGCGCGGGTACGACGGTTGATCATCGAAGCCGTCGAGCACGACTACGAGGCGATGTCCGCAGAGCCGTGAGGCTGCTGCCGAAACTTTCGCGAAACTGCCGCGGCGATCAAGCGATGTTCTGCGAGGCTGGGTCGTCATGGTGCTTGGCGGACAGACGAGCCGGTGGCTGCGACGTACTGCTGCCGGTTGCGTTGCTGGCTGCGGCGACCTGGGTGATGTGGTGGAGTGTGGTGAATGGCCGCGCCCTGCAGCGCAAGGAGTTCAGCGTCTTCCTCGGCGCGGCGCCGCTCGTTGGCCGCAACTCCCAAGGATGGTTGGGACTGGCGCTTCGGTTGGGGGCTGGTCGGTGCGGCGGCGGTCGCCGCATTGGTATGCGTTGGATGTTGGAGCGGCTGGTGGTGGCGGATTCGACAGCGCTGGGTGATCGCTGTTGCGGCGATCGGATCGTCGGCGTTCGCAACGTTGCTCGCTCTCACCGATGGCCTCGACGGCCTCCGCTACGGGGCCAAATCACAAGACCGAGTACCTCGCCACACTGGCGTCACAAGCCGCCGGCAGGCGAGTTCGTGCGCACCTTTCTGGATCGGCTCAACGGCTATTCGGTGCACGTGCGTGGCCATCCCCCTGGCTTCGTCCTGGTGCTCAAGTTTCTCCACGCGATCGGACTCGGCGGTGCTGCGCCGGTGGTGCTGCTGTCGGTCATCTCGGTCGGCGATCGTGCACCGCCGCGGTGCTGGTGACCGTCCGGGCGGTCGCCGGCGACGAGTGGATGCGTCGCTGCGCGCCTTTGTTGATGCGTCGCGCCCTACGCGATCTGGATGGTGACATCGGCTGACGCCTTCTACACGGCGGTTGCCGCGACGGGTGTTGCGGCCGTCGCCGAGGGCGTGACCGACCCCGACGTCAGAGCGTGCTGGTTCGGTCTCGCCGCCGGATTGCTTCTTGGCTCGTTGCTGTTCCTGACATATCTCGGTGCGCTGTTCGTGATCGTCCCTGCTGTTGTGGTCGTGGCCGCAATCGTCCAGCGCAAGCGCGGTGCACCGATTGCTCTCGTCACTGCAGCAGTCGCCACGTTGTCGGTCGTCGCAGCGTTCCGAATCGCCGGATTCTGGTGGTTCGATGGGGTCACGCGCGACGAAACGTCAATATGCCGCCGGCACCGCTCAGTTCAGGGAATGGGACTACTTCAAGTTCGGCAACATCGGCGCCGCGCTGTTTGCGATCGGGCCGCTCACGATCGCCGGTTTCGGGACGCTTCGGAATCGGCGCATGTGGCTACTGGTCGGCGCCGGCGTCGCGGCCCTGGTCGCGTCGCATCTGTCCAAGTACACCAAGGCCGAGGTCGAGCGCATCTGGTTGCTGTTCTACCCGTGGCTGGTCATCGCCGCTGCCGGATTGGTGGTGCAGTCTCGACGATGGACGACGTCGGCTCTCGTTGCTGCGCAGGCGGCGTGCGCCGTGGCCCTGCAAGCGGCGCTGGTGACGAAGTGGTGAATGCGCTGCTAGATCAGCGCCGCAGGCCGTGGTCCGGCGGATGCGCGCAATGCCACGTTGGCGAACTCGCGCATTCCGTCCTCGAAGCCGATGCGGGCGCGAAAGCCGAGTCGGTCCGCTGCCCGCTCGGGGCTGGCGAACACATGGCGGATGTCGCCGAGTCGATAGCCGCCGACGACCTGCGGAGGCGGCGCACCGGGTGGTTGCAACGCGACCGCCATGTCGAGAACCGTCTTGGGCGCGCCCGAGCAGACGTTGAACGCGCCGGACGCCGGCTCGTCGTTGGTCAGCGCCAGCACGTTGGCGCGCGCCACATCGGCAACGTGCACGAAGTCTCTGAGCTGACCCCCGTCTTCGAACACACGTGGGGCTCACCGCGCTCGTAGGCGCTGCGGAAGAGACTGGCGACGCCGGCATACGGGGTGTTGCTCGGCATGCGGGGACCGTAGACGTTGTGGTATCGCAGCGACGTCACCGTCGACGCGGGATGCTCTCGCTCGAACGCGTTGCACAGACCCTCCTGGGCCAGCTTCGTGGTGGCGTAGACGTTTCGAGGATCGAGCCAATGATCCTCTGGCACCGCTTCACTGCTCAGTGGTCCGCCGCAGATCGGACACGGCGGATCGAAGTTCCCCGATTCCAGGGCGGCAACAGTTCGGGCCCCTGGGCGAACCACGCCGTGATCGCCGCATCGATAACGGCCTTCGCCGTACACCACCATGCTCGACGCCAGCACGATCCGTCCGTCGAACCCCTTGTCGTGCAGCGCCAGGAGCATGCATGCCGTGCCGACGTCGTTGCGGCCGGTGTACTCCGCAACGTCGGCAAAGTCGACGCCCAATCCGACTTTGGCTGCCTGGTGGCAGACGACCTCGACCCCGGGCAACACGTTCGACCAGATCGTGGAATCACGCACGTCACCCCACACGTATTCGGCATCGGGGTTCAGCCCCACCGGAACCCCGTCGTGAGCCGCTGGGTCGAGGTCGTCGATCACCACGACCTCATGGCCGAGACCGACCATGTCATCGACGATGTGCGAGCCGACGAATCCCGCACCGCCGGTGACGAGCACCCTCATTGTCCAACCTTCTCGACGAACTGGTGAACAACCATGCCTGATGTGATCCTTCCTGCACTCAACGAGTCCGCAGCCATCGAATGGGTGCTGCGGCGCATGCCCGACGGGTACCGACCAATTGTCGTCGACAACGGCTCGACCGATCGTACGGCGGAAATCGCCGAATCCCTGGGAGCCACCGTCGTGCACGAGCCCACCCGCGGTTTCGGCTCGGCGTGTTGGGCGGGTTTGGAGGCGGCGACCGCGGATGTCGTCTGTTTCATGGATTGCGACGCCTCGCTCGATCCGGTCGCGCTGCCGGTCGTCGTCGGATATGTGGAGTGCGGCGAGGCAGATCTGGTGATGGGCTCGCGGATCGCGGCACGCGGTGCGTGGCCAGCGCACGCCCGCCTGGCCAATCGGGTACTTGCCCTCGAGGTTCGACGGCGCACCGGTCTTCGCCTGGACGATCTCGGACCGATGCGCGCGGCTCGTCGCGATGCCCTGTTGGCACTGAACCTGCGCGATCGGCGTTCTGGCTGGCCGCTCGAGATGGTGCTTCGGGCCCGCGAGGCCGGGTGGCGCATTCGCAACGTTCCCGTCGAGTACCGCGAGCGCGAAGGGCGATCGAAGGTCACCGGCACCGTTCGTGGCACGATGCAGGCCATCAACGACATGGGTCGCTTGTTGCGAGACCAGGGCAATCGTTGAGCGATGCATCTCTCGATCATCGCCAAGGCACCCGTTGCCGGCCGGGTGAAGACCAGGCTCTGCCCGCCATGCACATTCGAAGAAGCGGCGCGGGTCGCAGCCGCCTCACTGGCCGATACGTTCGCTGCTGCTGAAGCGGTCGCCGCTGCGACCGGCGCGAAGCGAGTTCTGCTCTTGGATGGCGACCGGCAGGACTGGATGCCTTCGACGTTCCAAAGCGTGCAACAGCGCGGTGATGGCCTCGGCGAACGCCTGTGCAACGGGTTCATCGATCTCGGGCCGGGGGTGATCGTCGGGATGGAGACCCCGCACGTGGTGCCGGCGCTCGCCGACGCGATCGAGTTCGCCCGCCGCGGCATCGACTCGATCGGCCTTGCTCTCGACGGTGGCTATTGGATGATCGGGCTCAGCTCACGCAGCGTCGAGATCGCCAACGAAGTGTTCCAGAACGTGGAGATGAGCACCACGAACACCGGAGCCAGCCAGCTTGCACGCATGCATGCTCTTGGTTGCCGGGTTCGACTGCTGCCGATGGCCCGCGACCTCGACAACGTCGAGGATCTGAAGGCTGTGGCGAGGTCCGGTCGCGGAGGGCTGCTGCCGGTGGTCGCAGCAGATGTTCTCGGGTCGGGTCGGTGAACCCTGCGGAGATCTCGGTCGAACCAGTTTCACGCGTGACACCGCCGGCCCGGCGGCTACTCGCCGCTGGGCTTGCACGCCGCCGGCGATGTGCACCGACCGAGGATCCGGAGCAATCGGTTGGGGTATGACGTGTAGATCCCGTCGACCCCGAGTCCGACCAGCAGACGCATGTCGGCTTCGTCGTTGACCACCCAGGTCAAGATGGCAACGCCATGATCGTGGGCCCACGACAACGAGTCCTGATCGACGATCACGTGGCCGTCGACCCGGAACGGTGGCTGGTCGACGGTGACGGCCGGAACAAAATTTGCGTCACCCGCGCCTTGGCGTCGCGCGACGCGTACACGTCTTTCATGATGGCGCTGGTACGAACGTCGGGGCATTCCTTTCGGAACTCGATGATCTGGGAATCGCTGTTGGAACCGACGAAGACATCGTTGAAGCGGTGATGTTGGCGAAGCAGGGCACAGAGTGGTTGGACCATGGCATTCGACTCGTCCTTGAGATCCAGCGAGAGGAGGGCGGTCGGAAACTCATCGAGAATCGACTCGAGTGTTGGTATCGACACTCCGAGCCCGCGGAAGGGGTGGGGCGCTGCACCGTTGGTCGCGTCAGCGCCGGCCGGCGTGAACGCCCATCCCGCATCAAGGCGGCTGAGCTGGGCGTATGTCATATCGCGGACGGTGCCCTTGGTGCCGGTGATGCGCTCGACGGTCGGATCGTGAAATGCAATCACGACTCCGTCGCGGGAGAGGTTGAGATCGACATCGACGACGTCAGCGCCCATCGCCATCGTTTTCTCGAACGCCACCAACGTGTTCTCCGGGAACAGCCCGTCGCCTCCTCCGTGGGGGATCACGAGGGTACGCCCGGTCCGAAACGGATTCGTCGGATCGAATGGCGCGCTGCCGCTGGAGCTCCCAACCCGTGGCCGCGACACGATCGAGTACGTGATTGCCGTGGCGACGGCGAGCGTGACGATCGCGGTGGAGTACGAGATCAAGCGCCTGCGACGCGAACTCATCGTTGCTACAACTCACCCATGTTGCGGAGCAGCTTGACCATCAGGTCCGGTCGACGGGTGTAGATGCCGTCAATGCCCATCTTGATCAGGTCTGTCATGTCCTTCGGGTCGTCGACGACCCAGGTGAGAATGGCGATGTTCTTGCTGTGGGAGAACGCGAGATAGTCGGAGGTGACTCGCGTCGTGCCATCGGCGGAGCGAAATTCGGGCTGGCCGACGAGCTGGTTCGTGACGAACGTCGTGTCGCCGGACGCGCGCGCCGCCCGCATGGCGCGTCGGTCCGCATCGGTTCCCGAGGTGTGGACCTCGGGGCACAGCTGGCGAAACAGCGTCACCTGCTCGGCGGCATCCACACCGATGTAGACGTCGCTCGTTCGACCAAGCGTTCTCAAGAGTGTGCACAGCGGCTGGACCGCCTCCGTCCTGAGATCCTTCAGGTCGAGCGTCACCAGCGTGTGTGGAAACGCTCGAAGCACTGCTTCGATCGTCGGGATCCCGATGCCCATGCCTCGGTACGGATGCTTCCCGTCGATCTGGAAGTTCCAGGCCGCATCCAGACCTGCCAGCTCGGCATAGGTCTTGTCCTGGACACGACCAGTGCCGTTCGTGGTTCGTTCGAGGGTGCTGTCGTGAAAGGCGATCGGCACGTCATCCGCAGTCAGCGAAACGTCCGCATCGACGACGTCTCCGCCCATCGCCATGCTGTGTTCGTAGGCAAACAAGGTGTCTTCGGGAAACAAGGCATCGCCACCACCGTGAGGTATGACGAGGGGGCGGCCGATCCGGAACGGATTCCCGGTCGGCGTTGACACGACCGTTGCAGTCGTGACCGGCGAGGCTGCGCATCCGGCCAGAATCGCCAGGCCCGCCAGCACCGCCACCGTTCGACGAGTTCTCACGCGTGCCTCGTTCGTCACGCACCCTCCACCCAACCCTCTGACTCACACGACTGTATCCCCGCACCAGAGCACATTCAGTTCAGGTCGACCGTCAACAGTCTCTGCCGCACGGGACAGGTGTCGAGGAGTTTCGCAAGAGTTTCGTAACCCGTCGGCCCGCGTTTTGAATTGGCTGAAAGCCTTGGCCGCATGTGGCCCGCCCTCGCTCGCTTCTTGGCTTCGCCACCGCAGAATCACCCGCACAGGCTCCGCGAGATGCTCGACAACCAGGGTGGTTTCACCATACGGGCCCGGTCCGGAGAGCCGATCGCGTCGGGAATCTCCGTGGGTACCCGACCCTCGCGCGCGGTGTCGTTTGCCCGCGAGGAGTGGAGTGATCTCGTCGTCGACCAGTGGGTCAAGACGGCGACGACGCAGCCCTTGTGGCGATCGTCGTCGATCGGGGGTTGGCTCGATCCGTCGTCGGGCACGGTGTGGCTGGACATGGTCCGCGTCGTGCCGGCTCCCCTTCGGCCCTTCGCGGTGTTGCTCGGCCGGCTCTCGAACCAGCACTGCGTCTTCGACCTCGGTCGGGGCCGGACCGTGGTGCTCTGATGCAGTCGCCGGCGGCGTCATTGCAGCCAGTCGCCGCAGTCGCCCGCCGGCTGCGCATTTGGCGCGACGCACGCCTGTCCGAGGGGCGGCACAGCGATCGGGCCGCGGCGATCCTCGGGATCGCCCTGGGAGTCAGCTTCGTTGTCTGCTTCGCGACAGGGATGCTGTCTCACCTCATCCAGCATCCGCCCAGCTGGTTCTCGTGGACAACCCGGCCGGCCGGCCTCTACCGGGTGACTCAAGGGGTACACGTGGCGACCGGGATTGCCACGATCCCACTGCTGTTCGCCAAGTTGTGGTCGGTGTTCCCGCGTCTCTTCCAATGGCCGATCGCCACCGGGGCGCTCAACGCAATCGAACGCCTCAGCCTGTTGCCGTTGGTCGGTGGTTCCCTCTTCATGCTCGTGACCGGCCTGGCCAACATCGAGCTCTGGTACCCATGGGTGTTCTTCTTTCCCGCCGGGCACTACGCGGTGTCCTTTGTCGTGATGGGCGCGCTCCTCATTCATCTCGTCGCCAAAATGGCGACCACGCGCCGAGCGTTGTCACGAGCAGATGGATCGGTCCCAGAACCCGCCGTCGTCGCCGCAAGCCGACGACGATTTCTCGGGGCAGTTGCAGCGGTCTCGGCGGGTGCGGTGGTCGTGACAGTCGGACAGACCGTTTCGCCGTTGCGTCGCCTTGCGTTGCTGGCGCCTCGGCATCCCGATATCGGCACCCAGGGCTTCCCCGTGAACAAGACGGCACGAGAAGCCGGCATCACACAAGCCGCGGCCACCGAAATCGCCCTGACCGTTGAAGCGCAAGGTGGCGTCCTGCGCTCGTTCACCGTCGATGAGTTGCGGGCCATGCCCGCCAGAGTTGCCACCTTGCCGATCGCGTGCGTCGAGGGTTGGAGTGCCAATCGCACCTGGCGGGGGATCTCGGTGCGCGACGTTCTGGAGCAGGCCCAGGCGAGCTTCGGGACGATCGGTCTCGGTCGAATCGTTGCAGCGCGGTGGCAGATATCGCCGCTCGATACTGACGACTGGGCAGATCGGCGACGCCGACACCCTGCTGGCGTACGAGGTCGACGGCGAGCCGCTCCACCTCGACCACGGATTCCCATTGCGCTTGATCGCACCGAACCGGCCGGGGGTCCTGCAGACGAAGTGGGTGAACAAGCTGGTGGTCCGATGAGCACAGAACCGCACGCCGATCGCCCGAGCGCACGGGTCTTCGTTCCGACGCTCCTGATCGGCTGGGCGATCATCAGCTTCGGAGCCCACAGCGCGTTGGGCGATGCCCGGGACGCACATCCGTTCGCGCTTGCTGTTCACATCGTCACGTTCGACCTGGTCCATGACCTCGTGATCGCCCCCGCCCTGTTCCTCGGGGCGTGGGCTCTCGGCAAGGTCACGCCCGCTGTTGCCCGAGGACCGGTGCGCGCCGCCGCGGCGGCGACCGTGCTGTACATCGCCATCGCCTATCCGTTGATTCGCCGTTGGGGGCGACGCCCGACCAACTCATCGACGCTGCCGCTGAACTACGGGAGGAACCTGACCATCGTCATCGTCGCCGTCTGGCTGATCGCTGCAACGGTGATCGGGCGACGCGTTCGATCGGCCAGAAGGCTCGGCGCAGCAGCCGAACACGGGCGCGGGGACGTCGTGCCACATCCTTGAGCTGACGGCTTCGTGCCATAGTGATGTGATCGTGAGAGTGCACCCCATCGTGACCGTGACGGGGTGCCTCGCGGTCGTGCTGCTCGTGACCGCGTCGTGCGACTCAGGCGCCACCGCGCCGGCAGCGACGCCAGGCTCCTCGGCAGCGCCGACCTCCGCACCGCCGCCGTCGGTTGGTTCCACCGCGGCGCCGACCACAGCTGTGGCGACGGTTCCGCTCCCCGACGACACGTTGTCGCCGACGACATCGATCGTGGATCCCCAGGTGCTCGACGACATCTCGTTGACCTCGGTGCCACCGGATGTGATCGTGCCGACGAGCGAGGCTTCGCTGGACGAGGTGACCAATCCCATCAATGGGAGGCGTGGCAGTCGCCGCGTCGTCCCCGAGGACCTCGACTGTGCGAACGGGGCAACCCAGCCTTGCCTGATCGGTACGCTCGATCTGCTGGGCTTCGACGTCACCAGCGGGTCGGGAGACGACCGCGGGTACCGCGTCGAGCGGGCGACAGCCGTCGTCCAACTCGACGCCGGGCTGGCCAAGACCGGCGTCGCCGACGGTGACCTGCTCGAGTACCTAGGGATCGCCAGCAACCCGAAGCCCGAGGGTCGAGCGGACGAGACGCGCCAGATCGGCACCTCGGCGAACGGTCGGCCGATCGTGGCCCAGCGCTACGGCGACGGGCCGAAGACCGTGCTCGTGGTCGGTGTGACCCACGGCGACGAGGAGGGCGGCCTCCGCATCCTGTTGCGAGTGAGGTCGCTGCCGCTGCCAACCGACCTGACCTTGTGGGTCATCCCCACCATGAATCCCGATGGACTCGCCGCCGACACCCGTTTCCTGGCGAACGGTGCAGACCCGAACCGTGCGGCCCCGAACCAACCCGAACAGCAGGCGGTCTACGACTTCGCTCTCGCCACCCAGCCCTCGTTGACGGTTTGGTATCACCAGAACTATGGCTGGGTCGGTGCTTCCGGCGCATCGATCGCCCCGGCGAAGAAGTACCAAGAGCTCACGCTGCTCGGGACGTTGAAGCACAGCGGCGACTGCGTCGTCCGCGGGTTCATGTGGTGCCCGATCGACGACGCACTCGGAAGCAGTTCGATCCTGGTCGAGTTGCCCGATGTGCTCACGCCCGCCGACGTCCGGACCCACGCGAGCGCCCTGCTCGCAGTGGCGTCGGGCCGTGCTCCCTGAGACAGGGTCCAATGAGGGCGACACGTGTACTCTGCGACCCGGGGACCCTGGGCCGGCCGGGGCATGTCGACACCGTGGCACAAGCGGGCGACCTCCCAGCGCCGGTGCACTCGGCGCCCGCGCAGAGATCGAACGCCAGAGGAGACGACGTGACCGCTCAGACACCGACGACACCGACCGGAACGCTTCAGGATGTCCTGGATTCCGTTCCCAACTTCGTCGACTACTTGTACAGCAACCGCAAGGGGTCGGTGGTCAAGGACGCCGTGCTGCGCCAGCCTCCCGAGTTCGTCGCTCCGGAGTTCACGACGTGGCGCGACGAGCAACGGGCGTGGCGCGAGGGGATTGCGTTCTACGACCAGTCGTTCCACATGACGACGACCTACGTGCGCGGACCAGACGCCCAGCGGCTCTTGTCGAGCATCGCCGTGAACAGCTTCGAGACCTTCGGTGTCGGTCGAAGCCGGCACCTCGTCGTCTGCAGCCCCGACGGCTACCTCGTCGGCGACGGCGTGCTCTACAGCGTCGCGCCTGAGGAGTTGGTGCTGGTGGGCCGGGCAGCCGGCCACAACTACTTGCGATTCTGCGCCGAGACCGGTGGCTGGGACGTGTCGATCGAGGCCGACGAGATCTTCTCCAACAATCCCGCCGGCCGGCGTACCGTGTACCGATATCAAGTGGAAGGGCCTGACGCGCCGGCCCTCATCGAGCAGCTCACCGGTGCTCCCTTGCGCGACGCGCCGTGGTCGGAGATCTTCCCTGTCACCATCGCCGGACATCACGTTTGGGCTCAGCGGCACACGATGGCCGGCAACCCGGGTTGCGAGTTCTTCGGTCCGTGGGATGAGGGTCCCGCGGTGAAGGAGGCGATCCTGAAGGCCGGAGCCGCGTTCGAACTGCGCCGGGTCGGGTCGCTTGCGTACTTCACGAACGCTCTGGAGTTGGGCTGGATCCCGCGACCCGTGCCGGCCATCTTCACCGCCGACGAGCTTCGCCCGTTCCGCGAGTGGCTGCCGTCGACCAGCGAAGAGACGACCTGGGCGCTCGGCGGCAGCTACAACGCACCCGAGATTCAGGATTACTACTTCACGCCGTGGGAGCTCGGCTACGGCAATGTGGTCAAGTTCGACCACGATTTCGTCGGGCGAGAAGCCCTCGAACGGACGGCAGGCGACGACCATCGGCGAGAAGGTGACGCTCGTGTGGGACCCCGCCGACGTTGCTCGAGTCGTCGAGTCGTACATGCGGCCCGAGGAGGTCCCCGGGCTCTACATCGAGTTCCCGCGGGCGACGTACGCGACATGGCAGTACGACGCCGTCCACAACGACCAGGGACGAACGATCGGTGCTTCGACCTACACCGGCTTCATCTGGAACGAGCGGGCGATGCTCTCACTCGCAATCCTCGAACCCGAGTACGCCACCCCGGGGACACGTGTCTCGGTTCTGTGGGGCGAACCGGATGGTGGCGCCAAGAGCCCCTGGCTCGAGCCCCATCGCCAGATGGAGATCCGCGCCACGGTCGCCCCGGCTCCGATCGGGAAGAAATAACGGTTTCAGTGCCCGACGGACCCGACCCGGCCCGCTCTCTGGGTGCGCCGATCGAGTCGAGGCTCGACACGGCGACCGACGATTTCGCCCAGAACCGCGCCGACGTGCTGGAACAGCTCGCGGTCATCGATGGCTTGCTGGAGCAGGCCGAGGCGGGAGGTGGACCCGCCCGGATGGAGCGGTTGCGGGCCATGGGCAAGCTGCCGGTGCGGGAGCGAATCGCCAACGTGCTCGATCCGGACTCGCCGTTCCTGGAGATCAGCCCGCTCGCCGCGTACGAGTCCGACTACACGATCGGCGGCGGGATGGTCGTGGGCATCGGTGTGATCTCCGGTACCGAATGCGTGATCCTCGCCAACGATTCGTCCGTGCTCGGCGGGGCGCTGACTCCGTACGCGGTCAAGAAGTGGAGCCGTGCCCTCGAGATCGCCCGCGACAACGGCATCCCCTACGTGAGCTTCGTGGAGTCGGCAGGCGCTGACCTGCGTGTGGGGACCGAAACCGAAGGACGGCGTGTCGAGGTCGATCACTTCGCCGAGACCGGCCGCTTCTTCTACGAGCTCATCGAGCTGTCGCAGATGCGGATTCCCACGGTCTGCGTGGTGTTCGGTTCTTCGACTGCCGGCGGCGCGTATCAACCCGGTCTGTCCGACTATGTCGTGGTCGTGAAGGAGCAGTCGAAGATCTTCCTCGCCGGGCCGCCACTGGTGAAGATGGCGACCGGCGAAGAGAGCGATGACGAGACGCTGGGCGGCGCCGACATGCACGCGACGACGTCGGGCCTCGGCGACTACTTCGCCGTCGACGAGATGGACGGCATTCGCCACTGTCGCCAGATCGTCGCCCACCTGAACCGGCACAAGCCCGGTCCCGGTCCGTCGTTCAGCGCCGACGACCCGGTGTACGACCCGGAGGAACTGCTCGGAATCGTCAGTCGCGATCTGAGGCGGCCTGTGGATGTTCGCGACATCGTCGCCCGGATCGTCGACGGCTCGCGTTTCGAGGAGTTCAAGGCGCGCTACGGGTCCACCATCGTCTGCGGCTGGGCGTCGATCCACGGCTACCCGATCGGGATTCTGGGCAACAACGGCGTGTTGCATCCCGAAGCCGCGGAGAAGGCAGCGCACTTCATCCAACTGTGCAACCAGATCAACGTCCCGCTGCTGTTCCTCCAGAACATCACGGGTTTCATGGTCGGACGAGACTTCGAGGCCGCCGGCATCATCAAGAAGGGCTCGCAGATGGTGAATGCGGTCTCGAACTCGAAGGTGCCGCACCTGACCGTGATCATCGGCGCGTCGTACGGCGCTGGGACCTATGGCATGTCGGGGCGTGCGTTCGGCAACCGCTTCACGTTCTTGTGGCCCACCGCCAAGATCGCCGTGATGGGCCCCAAGCAGATCGCCGGCGTCATGGCGATCGTTCGGCGCGGCCAGGCCATCCGCAAGGGCGAGGCGTTCGACGAGGTGGCCGACGCCAAGATCGTCGAGTCGGTCGAGGCCATACAAGAGGCGGGCTCGTTGGCCTTGCGAGCGACCGGGGCCATCAGCGACGACGGCATCATCGACCCTCGTGACACTCGCACCGTGTTGGGATTGTGTCTGTCGATCGTCCGCAACAAACCGATCGAGGGTGCCGACGGCTACGGCGTGTTCCGTCTATGAGCACGCGACCCATCTCGACCCTGCTCGTCGCCAACCGTGGCGAGATCGCCCGCCGGGTGTTCAGCACCGCGCGCTCGATGGGCATCCGCTGCATCGCGGTGTACGTCGATGCCGATCACGACGCCCCCTTCGTGACAGAGGCGGACGAGGCGGTCCGACTGTCGACCGGGTATCTGGATGGCCCGGCGATGATCGAGGCTGCATTGGCCGTCGGGGCCGACGCGATCCATCCCGGCTACGGGTTCTTGTCCGAGAACGGCCCATTCGCTGCGGCAACCATCGCAGCGGGGCTGATCTGGGTGGGCCCGTCACCCGAGGTGATCGCCGGCATGGGCGACAAGATCGCCGCCAAGCGCGCCGCGATCGCGGCCGGCGTTCCGACGCTGCCGTCGACGGAGGACGTGGACGACGCCGAGCGGATCGGCTTCCCCATCCTCGTCAAGGCTGCTGCCGGTGGTGGTGGCAAAGGAATGCGGATCGTTGAACACAGCGCCGATCTGGCCGAGGCCGTTGCGTCGGCTCGTCGCGAGGCGGCAGGCGCGTTCGGTGACGATCGGGTGTTCCTCGAGCGCTACATCGCCCACGCCCGCCACATCGAGATGCAGATCCTGGGCGATCTGCATGGCGCGCTGGTGCATCTGGGAGAGCGCGAATGCTCGATCCAGCGGCGCCATCAGAAGATCATCGAGGAATCGCCATCGCCCCTGGTCGACGAGGCGATGCGGGTCGCCATGGGGCACGCGGCGCTGAAACTGGCGGGCGCGATCGGCTACCAGTCGGCAGGGACCGTCGAATTCGTCGTCGACGATGCGACGGGCGAGTTCTTCTTCCTGGAAGTCAACACTCGTTTGCAGGTCGAGCACCCGGTCACCGAGGCGGTCACGGGAATCGATCTCGTTCGCGAGCAGTTGCGCATCGCCTCCGGCGAGCCACTGGGCTACGAGCAAGGCGACGTCACATGGACCGGGCACGCCATCGAGGCCCGCCTGTACGCGGAAGACGCGTCGCGGGGCTTTCTGCCGGCCACCGGCACGCTGCGTGCGTTCGAGCCGGCTTCGCTTCCTGGCGTGCGTTGGGATTCGGGCGTGACGACGGGCTCGGTCGTGTCGGTCGAGTTCGACCCGATGCTGGCCAAGGTGATTGCACACGCACCCACGCGCACCGAGGCGGCGCAGCGCCTCGCTCGATCCCTCGAACTGTCGCACGTGGCCGGTGTGACGACGAACCGTCACTTCCTGATCGCGTCCCTCCGCCACGAGGCGTTCTTGGAGGGCCGGTTGACGACCGACTTCATCGAGCGTGTGTCGCCCGCGACCGCGCTGGTGCTCGACGACGATGAGGCGCGTCGCGTCGCCACCGCCGCCGCGCTGTGGATTCAAGCCCGGAATCGCAGCTCTGCGAGCGTGCTCGCCGGCCTGCCAAGTGGGTGGCGCAACTCCCGTTTTCCGCCCGAGCACGTCACGTTCACGATGGGGGAGCGCACGATCGACGTGACCTACCGTCGTCGGCGCGACGGCTCGTTCCGCGTCGGGATCGATGGCACGGCTCGCGTCCACCGCAGCTCGCCCGTCGAGATCGATGTCGAGATCGACGGGCGCCGGTGCGTCCACCGCATCACCCCGGTCGGCGCATCGCTGCATGTCCAGGTCGCCGGCGGCGGCGTCGATCTGACAGTGCAACCGCGGTTCCCGACGTCGACCGCAACCGCTGCGGCCGGCGCGTTGGTGGCGCCGATGCCGGGCGTCGTCGCCGACGTGCGTGTTGCCGTGGGCGACCGCGTCGATGCGGGTCAAGTGCTCGTCGTGCTCGAGGCGATGAAGATGGAGCACCACATCGTTGCCCCCGTCGCGGGCGTCGTCACCGAAGTGCATGCGCGCATGGGTGGGCAGGTGCAGAACAGTGATCTGCTGTTGGTCCTCGAGCAGAGCGTCGTGCCGGATGAGCCGGCGGGGGATGAATCGTGACAGCACCGGTGCGCATCGCCAACTGCTCCGGTTTCTACGGCGACCGATTGACTGCGGCGGCCGAGATGGTGGCTGACGGCCCGATCGACGTCCTGACGGGCGACTGGTTGGCCGAGCTGACGATGCTGATCCTGGCTCGCGCCCGCGCCAAGCAACCGAATGGCGGGTATGCCCGGACGTTCGTCACCCAGATGGAGCACGTCATGGGAGCGTGCCTCGATCGTGGTATCAAGGTGGTGTCGAACGCAGGCGGGCTGGATCCGCAGGCATGTGCCCACGCCGTGCGGGAGGTTGCCGAGAAGCTGGGCCTGGCCCCGCGGATCGCCTACGTCACTGGCGACGATCTGCTGCCCAGACTGGGAGATCTGATCGATGCGGGTGCCGGCCTCACCCACTTCGAGACGGGCGAGCCGCTCGGAGACCCGTCTCGGTTCGTCAGCGCCAACGCCTACCTGGGCTGCTGGGGCATCGTCGACGCGCTGAACCACGGAGCCGACATCGTGATCACGGGTCGTGTCACCGATGCGGCGGTCGTGTGCGGTCCGGCGGCGTGGCACCACCAATGGAAGCGTGACGACTGGGACGCACTCGCCGGCGCGGTGGTTGCTGGTCACATCATCGAGTGCGGTACGCAGGCAACCGGTGGCAACTACTCGTTCTTCACCGAGGTCCCCGGCCTCACTCGGCCGGGGTTCCCGTGGGCCGAGGTGGCGAGCGATGGATCCTCGGTGATCGGCAAGCACGATGGCACCGGAGGCCAGGTCTCGATCGGCACGGTGACATCGCAATTGCTCTACGAGATCGGTGGCCCCGCATACCTCGGTCCTGATGTGATCGCCCGCTTCGACACCGTCGAACTGGCCGAGACAGGTCCCGATCGAGTGCGTGTCAGCGGCACGCGGGGGCAGCCACCGCCGACCACATTGAAGGTCGCGATGAACGAGTTCGGTGGATACCGCAACGACGTTGCCGTCGCCCTGACCGGGCTCGACATCGAAGAGAAAGCGCGGCTGGTGGAGGACGGCTTCTGGCGAGCAAGCCCGTTCCGTCCCGACGACTTTGCCAGCGTGACCACCTCGGTCGTGCGCACCGACCATGTCGACCCCACCACGAACGAGTGTGCTGTCGCGCTGTGGCGGCTGACGGTCAAGGATCCCGACGAGCGCAAGGTCGGGCGAAAGATCTTCGATGCGGTCGTGGAGCTCGGCCTGGCCAACATCCCGGGGTTCTTTGCGCCGACCACCTCGTCGGTGGCGAAGCCCTACGGCGTCTACCGGCCGGCGCTGGTTCTGGCGGAACTGGTTCCGCAGTATGTTGCTTTCGTCGATGACAGCTCCTACCAGGCCGTCGTCGAATCGGTGCCGTTCGCAGCCACGATCGACATCGGGCCGATCGAGCCCACACCGGTGGCGATCGAGGCGGGCGACACAGTACGTGTGCCGCTCGGACGGATCGTGGGAGCGCGGTCGGGCGACAAGGGAGGCAACGCCAATGTGGGTGTGTTCGCCCGTAGCGACGCTGCCTGGTCGTGGCTCGACCAGTTCCTGACCGTCGACCGGCTCAGGGCACTCCTGCCGGAGGTGGACGGTCTGCGCATCCAGCGACATCGCCTGCCCGCTCTCCGTGCAGTGAACTTCGTCGTCGAAGGCTTGCTCCAAGAAGGAGTGGCCGCCTCGACGCGCCTCGACGGTCAGGCCAAGAGCTTGGGTGAGTGGTTGCGGGCGCGGATCGTGGATGTGCCCGCGTCACTGCTCCCGCCTTCGCTGATGACGAGCAGATGATCTCGGATATTCTTCTGGCGGACATCGCCATTTGATATTCGACCATGCCCGCCGAACCTGAACCGAGGGATTGTCCATGCCGACGTTGTCACACGTTCCATTCGTCGACTACTTGGTGCTCGACGATGGCAACCCCCATCTCGTCGCCCATGCCTGCACTCGATGCGGCGCCCGATTCTTCGACCGGCGCAACGCATGCGCACAGTGCTTCAACACCGAGTTCACCGCGGTCGACATCGCCACGGAGGGCGAGGTGCGCTCGTTCACGATCGTGTCACTTGCAGCACCGGGTGTCGATGTCCCTTTCGTCGCGGCCGTCGTCGACTGTGCCGGGACCAGTGTCAGGGGAAACGTGGTCAACTGCCCGCCCGATCCGGATCACGTGACGTTGGGCATGAAGGTCAAGTTGACGACGGTTCCGATGGGCGTCGACTCGCAGGGAGTTGAAGCAATCAGCTACGCGTTCGAACCGGCTTGAGCCGCGCGATCAGCACTTCGCAGTGGAGAGGAAGTTCACACAATGAGCAAGAGCGACGACATCTGGATCCTCGGGATCCACATGACCAAGTTCGGGAAGCACTTCGACAAGGACGTCGTCGATCTCGGTGCGGAGGCCATCATGGGTGCGCTGGCCGACGGCGGGGTGACGATGGCCGACATCGGAGTGATGGCTGCCGGCAATCTCATGGGCAGAGGCGGCATCGCCCAGCAGTTGCAGAAGCAGGTGGGTCAAACGGGGATCCCGGCCTACAACGTCAGCAACGCGTGCGCCACCGGCGCCACTGCTCTGCGCACGGCGATCATGGCTGTCAAGGCGGGTGAGGTCGACATGGGCCTCGCCGTGGGAGTCGAGAAGCTGGCGGGTGCCGGCCTGCTCGGTGGCGCCACGAGAAACGACGATGGCGCCGAATGGCAACCGAAGGGGCGGTACGGCGCGGTGGCACCGATCGACGGGCGAATCGGTACCGAGACCATGCCGGGCGTGTTCGCTCAGATCGGGATGGAGTACGGCCACAAGTACGGCGGCGTGACGTTCGAGTTGTTCGCCAAGATCAGCGAGAAGAACCACAGCCACTCCACGCTGAACCCGCTCGCTGCCTACAGCAAGGCGATGTCGCTCGAGCAGATCATGAACGACGTGATGATCGCCTACCCCAACACTCGCCCGATGTGCTCGGCGAACTGCGACGGTGCGGCCGCGGCGGTCGTCACGAATGGTGAGAAGTTGAAGACCCTGTCACTCGAGCAGCAGCGGCGAGCCATCAAGGTGTCTGCATCGATCTTGACCAGTGATCCGTGGGAGGAGGCGTGTCAGATTCTCCCCAACGTCAACACGCTGACGCGCAACGCGGCGAACCAGGCGTATGAGGCGGCAGGTGTCGGGCCGTCGGACCTCGATCTCGTCGAACTGCACGATTGTTTCGCCACCGCCGAGCTCGTGCACTACGACAACCTGATGCTGTGCGAACCGGGGGGCGCGGTCGACTTCTTCAACTCGGGGGCTCCGTGGCGCACTGGATCCACGCCGGTCAACGTTTCCGGCGGATTGCAGTCGAAGGGTCACCCGGTCTCTGCCACCGGAATCGCCAACATCTGGGAGGTCTGCCAGCATCTCAGGAACGAGTGCGGCGATCGTCAGATCGAGGGCGCCAAGGTCGGCCTCGCCCATGTCATCGGTCTCGGCTCCGCCTGCGGCGTGCACATCTTGGAGAGTTCCGCTGCCTGACGAGGCAGCCGGGTCACGGGTCGTACTCGTGTTGCCGAGCTGGATACTCGCCTGACTCGACCTCGCCGCGGTACGAGACCGCAGCCTCGTACAGCGTGGTTCCGATCTCGGCGTACTTCTTGACGAACTTCGGGAGCCGGCCACCGGTGAAGCCGGCCCAATCGGTCCACACCATCAGCTGCCCATCGC
Source organism: Ilumatobacteraceae bacterium (assembly GCA_963805445.1). GTDB lineage: Bacteria > Actinomycetota > Acidimicrobiia > Acidimicrobiales > Ilumatobacteraceae > JAENVT01. The sequence goes on from CAWDUI010000009.1 coordinate 194,732, forward strand.
AATCCGGGCCGGCACCGACACTGATGGTCGGAATCGTCAATGACTTCGTGACCTCTCCGGCGATCGCAGATGGGACCATCTCCAGGACGACCGCGAACGCGCCAGCGTCTTCGACGGCGTGCGCGTCGTCGAGCAACTGCATGGCTCCCTCGCCCCGGCCCTGGATCGTGTGGCCACCGAGGCCGTGCTCGCTCTGCGGCGTGAACCCGATGTGAGCCATGACCGGAATGCCGGCTCTGACGATCTGCTCGATCTGCTTCGAGCTCCGACGACCGCCCTCCAGCTTCACGGCGTGCGCTCCGGTCTCTTTCATGAACCGGATCGCGCTGTGCAGGGCGTCGTCAGGGCCAACCTCGTACGAGCCGAACGGCATGTCGGCGATCACCAGGGCGCGCTTGGCCCCACGCACCACGGCCCGACACAGTGGGATCAACTCCTCCATCGTGACGGGAAGCGTCGAGTCGTAGCCGAAGACGGCATTGCCGGCCGAATCGCCGACGAGGAGAAAGTCGATCCCGGCGCGATCGAAGATCGTCGCCGACAAGTAGTCGTAGCTCGTCAGCCCCGTGATCTTGACCCCGTTCTCCTTCGCCTGACGGAAATGTCTCACTCGCACGCGCTTCACGGGGTCCGGCGCGCCTGGCGGGGAACTCGATGTTGGCTGTTCCATGGGGATGCTCGTGTCTGTTCCGATCGACACCGTCAATGCTCACTTCGATGTCGCCAAAGGTGGACAGGAGACTATCGCGCCTGTTTCATCGGCTCGGCCGTGGAACGGGACCTTGTGCCCTGGGGGCGAGATCAGGTGAGGGGCACAGTGCGAGTGTGGATGATTCGATGATGCACGTCGCCGGCTGATCGGGTGGCATGGTGAGTACGTCCACGGTCGTTGATCAGCCGTCGACGCGGTCACCGATGCGCCGTTGGCTGGTCGTGTCGGCGACGGTCCTCGTGTGGATCACGCTGTACCAGCTGAACCTGCGCTGGTGGAACTGGGTGGTGTTCGACGTCGTCGGCCTCGATCCGGCGAGCCGGCTCGGCGGGTCGGTGCACTTCTTCTTCTACGACGTCACCAAGATCGCCCTGCTCCTGACCGGCGTGATCTTCGTCGTCACCGTGTTGCGCAGCTTCATGTCGATCGAACGGACCCGCGCCTTGCTCGGCGGAAGACGCGAGGGAGTCGGGAACGTGTTCGCGGCCGGCCTCGGGGTGGCGACGCCATTCTGTTCGTGCTCGGCCGTTCCGGCGTTCATCGGGTTCGTCGCCGCCGGCGTCCCGCTCGGTGTCACCCTGAGCTTCCTGATCGCCAGCCCGTTGGTCAACGAGGTGGCGATCGTGTTGCTGTTCGGCCTGTTCGGGTGGAAGGTCACGGCTCTCTACATCGCCGGCGGGATGGTGATCGCGATCATCGCCGGCGCGGTGCTCGGCCGGCTCCGTCTGGAGCGTTGGGTCGAGCCGTTCGTGTTCGAGACCCGCCTGCGCGGCAAGGTCATCGACCGGTCGGCCGGGCTCTCGTGGGACGACCGGCTGCTGATGGCGCGTGAGGAGGTCGTCAGCATCCTGCGCAAGATCTGGCCGTACCTGCTGGCCGGGATCGGGCTCGGTGCGGCGATCCACGGCTGGCTGCCCGCCGACTGGTTTGCCGGACATGCGACCGGCTGGTGGGGTGTGCCACTGGCCGTGGTCATCGGCGTGCCGCTGTACTCCAACGCCGCCGGCGTGCTGCCGCTCGTCGAGTCGTTGCACGACAAGGGGCTGCCGATGGGCACCGTGCTGGCATTCATGATGAGCGTCGTCGCGTTGTCGACACCGGAGATGATCCTGCTGCGACGGGTGCTCAAGCCCAAGCTCATCGCCACCTACTTCGGTGTCGTCGCCGTGTCGATCTTGTGCATCGGCTTTCTGTTCAACATCGTCATCTGAAAGGCAAACCATGGACATCAAGATCCTCGGCTCCGGCTGCAGCAAGTGTCAGAACCTCGATCAAGCCGCTCACGACGCGGTCGAACAACTCGGTCTCCAAGCCGATTTCGAGAAGGTGACCGACCCGGGTGAGATCGCTTCGTGGGGCGTCATGGCCACCCCGGCCCTCGTCATCGACGATGAAGTCGTTGTTTCGGGCCGGGTCCCGACCGTCGCCGACATCAAGGACCTGATCGCGGCGCGATAGGTCGCCGGTTGAGCTGGCCCCCGGCTGGCGATCAGTGGGAGAAGTGCACCCGTGGCAGCCGCTTGTCGAGCCAGGCCGGGATCCACCAGTTGCGTTCGCCGAGCAGCTTCATCAGCGATGGCACCAGCATCATCCGCACGACAGTGGCGTCGAGGAGGACGGCAAGTGCGAGGGTGATGCCGAGCTCGGTCGGTGGAATCGGACCCGTCACGCCGAAGGCGATGAACACGACGATCATGATCAGTGCAGCGTTGGTGATGGGGCGCCCGGTGCGGGCGATGCCGTCGCGGATGGCCAGCTGGGTGTCGCCGGTCGCCTCGTAGCGCTCGCGGATCGCGGCGAGCAGGAAGAGCTGGTAGTCCATCGACAAGCCGAACAGCAGGGCGAAGAAGAACAGCGGCGCCCAGGCGTCGACGAAGCCCTGCGGATGGATTCCGATCAGACTCGCACCCCAGCCGTGCTGGAAGACAAGAGTCGCGAACCCGAACGCGGCACCGACGCTGAGGAAGTTCAGCAGGATCGATGAGATCGCCAGGGCGAGGCTGCGGAACACGATGAGGAGCAGCATGAAGGCGATGACCGTGATCACAGCGATCGCCAGCGGGGCGTGGCTCGTGAGCACTTCGGTGAGGTCGTAGTTCTGGGCGGCGGGGCCACCGACCGACGCGCTCGGCGCTGCTTCGCCGATCGTGCCGCGAAGGTGACCGATCAGGTCGCTGGTCGCTGCGTCGTCGACAGCGGTGGTCGGAGTGATCCGCACGACGGTCCGGCCGGTCGCGGCCGATGGTTCGGCAACGATTCGGGCGTCGGCGACGCCGGCCACCGCCTGGGCGGTGGCGACGACCTGAGCCGCCTGGCCGCTGTCGACGGTGACGAACAGTGGCGCGGCGGCGCCGGGGCCGAACGCGGACACGAGCATCTCGTATCCGTCGCGGCTCGATCGACCCTCGTCGACGACGCGCGCTCCAGGCATACCGAGGCGCATGCCAAGGGCTGGGGATGCCAGGAGGAGCAGGACACCCAGGCCCGTGGCCAGTGTGATGCCGGGCCGCTTCATCGCTCGTGCGGTCCATCGGGTCCATCGGCCTTCGGCGGCGCGGTCGGGGTCGTCCTCGGGTCGGGCGACGAGCACACGATCACCGAGCGAGACGAGCACGGCCGGCAACAGGGTGAGCGAGGCAGCGGCGACGGCCATCACTGAGAAGATCATTCCGAGCGCCATCGATCGGAAGACCATGATGGGAACGAGGAAGACGGCAGCGAGTGAGAGCACGACTGTGAGGGCCGAGAGGAAGACAGCCTTGCCGGCGGTGTCGAGCGTCGACGCCATGGCTTCGGAAGCGTCCTTCCCGTCCTCTCGTTCCTCGCGGTAGCGGGACACGATGAACAGCGCGTAGTCGATGCCGACGGCGAGACCGATCATCATCGAGAAGTTCATCGACCACACCGACAACGGTGTGAACGAGGTTGCCAGGTGCAGTCCGGCGAACCCGACGGCGATGCCGGAAACAGCGAGGATCAGAGGGAGCCCAGCGGCCATCGCCGAGCCGAAGGCGATGAACAGCAGGATCAATGTCGGCAGACCCGAGAGCAGTTCTGCCTTGTGGAGCGCTTGTTCGTTGGAGGTGTTGAAGTCGCTCCACACGGGCCACTCGCCGGTCACTTCGGCGTGGGCTCCGGCGGGCAACGCCAAGGACGAGACACGGTCGATGACGAGCCCCGCTGATTCGGGCCGTTGGGCGTCGCTGGTCGCCGCGAGCTCCACCGGGACGAGCGCCGTGAGGCCATCTTGTGAGATCAGGCCGGCGTCGGCGGGCATCGCCAGCGGGTCCGCCACTGCCTGCACTCCCTCGGCGCCGGTCAGGCCCTTGACGATCGCCGCGACCGCCGCTGGATCAGAGGCGATGGGCGTGTCTTGGTGGATGACGACAACTGCCGCTTCGGCGCCGACCTGTGGGAAGTCGGTGCGCAGTTCGTCGCGCACTCTCTGGGCGATCGAGCCCTGCGCTTCCCAGCCCGCTCCAGAGAGCGCACCGCTGACCGATATCGCCAGCGGCGCCGCGGCGAGGGCCGCAATGAGCCACAGCAGCATCACGGGTTTGCGTCGTCGGGCAGAGAAGCGCCCGAGTCGGGCGAACCAGTGCTCGGGCGGCGTCATCGTGTCGACGGGTGGCGTATCGAGAGTGATCGTGGACATGGTGATGGACTCCGGGGTTGATTTGGGTGGGTGCGATTGACTGGATCGGAAGAAGAAGATCAGGCGAGCTTCATGAACATGCGCTGCACGTCGGCAAGCGAGTTGCCTTCGGCGATGAGTCATCGGGTGGGCGATGCCCACGTGAGTCCATTGGCGTGGGTGAGCTTGCTTCGATTTGATACCTGGGGGGGTATACTATGATACCCAACCGGGTATCCACCGGGCAAGAATGTGACCGATCGTTGCTCGGCTGCATCTACACCATGGCGGCGCAACGCCGCACAAGTCGAACAAGGAGATCCATCATGTCGTTTGCACATTTCATGGCCAATCCCATCGGGCGCGGGGTCCGCGTCGTCGCCGGTCTGGCGCTGATCATCGTTGGCCTGGCCATCGGCTCGGCGGGCGGGTACGTGCTCGCCATCGTCGGGCTGGTGCCTCTGCTCGCCGGCATTCTCAACGTGTGTCTCATTGCCCCAATCTTGAAGGCTCCGTTCCGTGGTGAGGCCCTCTCGCATTCGCGTTGATCATGGGCTGCTCCCGCCGAGCAGACTGGGTCACGTGTCACCTGATGGACCGCACTTGCCAAGCGGCACGGTCGACGGGCTGAGCTGCGTCGGGATTCCGTGCTCGAATCGATCGATTCAAGATACCCTGGGGGGTATGTGTATGGAGACGACCTGCCTGATGTGCCAACGCCCGAGCTGGGCTGGATGCGGCGCACACGTCGAGCAGGTGCTCGGCCACGTGCCACCCACAGAACGCTGCAGCTGCAACGACGAGATCGGCCGCAGACTGGACTGATCCGTCACCTAGTCTTGGAGAAAGTGACGACGACCGGGGAGATGGCGCGATGACATTGGCGCTCGCGGCACTCATCGGTGTGGGGATCGGCTTTCTGGGCGGTCTGCTCGGCAAGGGTGGCTCGGCGATCGCGACTCCGCTGCTGCACGCCATCGGCATCCCGGCGATCGTCGCTGTGGCGGCACCGTTGCCCGCAACGATCCCCTCCACGATGGTCGCCAGCTACGCATACTCCCGTGAACGACTCGTCGACTGGCGCGTCGTTCGGTGGACCGCCTGCTTCGGAGTGCCGGCGACGGTGCTCGGCGCAATCCTCACGCGGTGGATCAGCGGAGGGGTCCTGGTCAGGGTCACCGATGTCGTTCTCGTCGGTCTCGGCATCTGGATCCTGGCGGGTCTCCAAGAGCGTGTGGTTGGGACGCCCGTCGCCGAGGCCCGAGGATTGGTGCTGGCTGCCGTGGCCGTCGGGGTCGGCCTGGTGTCCGGTCTCTTGGCAAACAGTGGCGGGTTCCTGCTCGCTCCGCTGTTCGTCATCCTGCTGCGGCTGCCCATCAAATCGGCGCTCGCCAGTTCGCTGGCGGTGGCGTCGTTGCTCGCTGTGCCCGGCACCATCGTCCACGCCGCACTTGGCCACATCGACTGGACGCTGGTGGTGGTCTTCGGGTCGACATCAGTGCCGCTGTCGTTCCTCGGCGCGCAAGTCGCGCTCCGCACGAATCCGCACCGCCTCGAGAAGTTCTATGGCATCGCCCTGGTCGTGCTCGGCATCGTGTTCTTCTTCATCCCCTGATGGAGTCGTGAGCCGTCGCCGCCCTTGCCATCTGCCGCTTCGATGGGTGAGTGAAGAAGAGGCCGCCCATGTACGTTCCACCGAAGAGCCCCGACCACGCGCCGATCATCGCTGCAATCCCGAGCCCGGTGCCGGCAAGGACGCCGATTCCGGCGGCGATCACGAACACACTGGGGATGCCGACGAGAACTCCCATCTTCACCGCATGGAGCATCTGAGCGTCGTCGTCGATCGGCGGATTGATCGTCTCGGCTCGGCGGGTTGCTGAAGGCGGCACCTCGGCAACGTGTTGGCTGACGGCGTGGTCAGGTTTGCTCTGGGCTGACCTGGGCGTTCATTGGCGAACTGGCTGTGGTGGCGTGAGGAGAGTGGACACGATCTTCCTTCCGGAGCGGGAGGCGTCGGGCCGAGACGGGCGACAACCTGACGGTCGTTCAGCCCAAACGGTCGCTCGATTGAACAGATGCCCGAGGCACCTGCTCAATGGTTACCCAAGAGCGGCGGCGAGTAGACCTCAGCCGGCCGTCGTGATGGTGCCCGACCGACGACACGAAAGCTTCACACAGAGTCTCCTCGGGCCTTCATCGTGACGGCGTTCACTGAGGTTCCAAGAGAGATCGACAAAGAAGGAGATGAGGACAATGAGGAAGATTCACAAGGCCCTCCTGGCCGGCGGAGTATCGCTGGCGGTCCTGCTACCCGTCGGCGCAGCGTTCGCCGACAGCAGCGGGGCGGGACGTGGCGGCAACGGCGGCAACGGTGTTGCCCCGACCTGCACCGGTGACCGACGATGGATCCGATCCAGGCTCGAGACGGCACCGGCTGGCGGCACACGCTCGCCGACGGCACTGTCGTCGAGATGCCCAATGCCCCCCAGGGGCAGGCCAGATCGGCCCAATGGACGGCAGCGGCCCACGGGCCGATCGCCCGATGGACGGCAGCGGGTACCAAGGGCGTTCGGGTGGATAGTCCCGAGCGCTCGACACGAGCCCCGGCCACCCGGCCGGGGTTCGTGCGCGAGAGTGGGGCCGTGGCACGCGCACCGGTCGTCTTGGTCGTCGACGATGAAGCCTCCATCCGTGAAGTCGTCCGGCGCTATCTCGAGGCTGAAGGTGTTCAGGTCATCGACGCCGCGGACGGGCCGACGGCGCTGGAGATGTTCGAGACCCATTCGACCCGACGTCGTGGTCCTCGACGTGATGTTGCCGGGACTGGACGGCATCGAGGTGCTCCGTCGCCTTCGGACCCGCTCCGATGTCTACGTCGTGATGCTCACGGCGCGTGCCGAGGAGACCGATCGGCTGATCGGATTGTCGGTCGGAGCCGATGACTACGTTTCCAAGCCGTTCAGCCCGCGGGAACTGGTTGCGCGTGTGAAGGCGCTACTTCGCCGGCCGCACATGACCGAGGACTCCGATCGTCGTCCAGCAATTCGGCGATCTCACCGTGGACCCGGACCGCCGCGAGGTACGCGTCGCCGGAGCGGTGGTGGAGTTGAGCGCGCTCGAGTTCGACATCCTCGCTGCCCTGGCGAGTTCGCCTGGTCGCGTCTTCAGCCGCCGCCAACTGCTCGAGCGCGTCTGGGGCTACGACTTCTACGGCGACGAACGCGTGGTCGACGTCCACATCCGCAACCTGCGCCGGACCCTCGGAGACGACGCCGACGCCCCTCGCTGGATCGGCACCGTGCGCGGCGTCGGCTACAAGTTCGTGGCGCCGTCGTGATGAAGCAGTCGTCGTTGCGGACCCGGCTGTTCGTCTCGTACGCAGCCGTCGCGGTCGTCGGCGCGGCGACGCTGCTCCTCGGAGTCCGCGTGCTCGTCCCGCGGTTGTTCGACGACCGCATGGGGTCCGGGCGCCGAACAGGCGTCGGCGGCGCGGCCCAGGTGCGGCCAGTCAGCATGATGCGGTGGTGTCGGCGCTCAACGTTGCGCTCGTGCTCGCACTCGTCGCCAGTCTGGCGACGGCTGCGATCGTCGCCGTGGTGATGACCCGCCGCGTGCTGCGCCCTCTCGACGACCTGCGTGCGGCGACCGGCCGATTGGCGGCCGGACGGTACGACGAGCCGGTGGCATTGCCGAACGAGCGCGAACTCGCTGCGCTCGCCGCCGACGTCAACCGGCTCGCCACCGCACTCGCCGACACCGAGCTGCGCCGAGCGGCCCTGATCGGCGACATCGCCCACGAGATGAGAACCCCGCTCACCACGATCACGGGGTATGTGGAGGGCTTCGACGACGGCCTGTTCACCAACGATGAGATGGTCGCGACCGTCTCCGACGAGATCGCCCGCCTGCGCCGTCTTGCCGCTGATCTCGCCGCGGTGTCGCGAGCCGAGGAGGGCCAGTTGCTCCTCGACCTGCAGCCCGAGGATCTCTCCGACATCGTCGAGACCGTCACGAACCGGCTCCGCCCACAGTTCGATGCCAAATCGGTCGCGCTTGTCGATCGACACGCCTGGCGCCATCGACGTCGAGGTCGATCGCCAACGCCTGACGCAAGCCGTGAGCAACCTCCTCGGGAACGCCCTCGCCTACACCCCGGAGGGCGGCTCGGTGCAGGTCTCGGTCGCTGTCGCAGTCAGATCTCGCCCGAGTCGCGATCACCGATAGTGGTCGAGGGCTCGCCGTGGACGACATCGACCGGGTGTTCGAGCGGTTCTATCGGGCCGAACCCCAAGCACACACCGCTGGTACCGGCATCGGCCTGACGATCGCCCGGGCCGTCGCCCGCGCGCACGGCGGGGACCTCACCGCCTTCTCGCCGGGGCCTGGTCGCGGCTCGACGTTCAACTTGGCCATACCGCGCCGTCACCCGTCCCAGCAGACCCTCCCAGGTGTGTTGAACTGAGTGCATGCGCCTCGAGTCGCTGTACCGGATGTCGTTCGAGTATCCCCAGGAATGGAGCGTCACTCTCGGCATGGACGGGCCGGAGAGCCAGAACCTCTTCCTCGCTGAAGGTCGCTGCGAGGGGCGGGTGAGCGGTGCGATGCGAGGAGTCAATCACCCTCGCCGTCGCGGGGACGGTACCTTCTGCCCCGATTTCCATGGCGTGATCTCCACCGACGACGAGGCGACGGTGCTCTTCGAGTGCGGCGGGTATGGCCGTACGTATCCCAGCGCGGCCCGCCAAATCGTGTGCTGGCTGACTCACGTCAGCGACGATCCCCGTTATCGCTGGCTGAACGACGTGGTCTGCGTCGGCACAGGCGAGGTGCGCCCGGAAGGGCTGTACATCGACGTGGCCGAACTCATCTGGGAACCACATTCGCCCGAATCGCAACGCTGACGGCCGGCAAGCACCATTCGACGGGTCGACCCGGCGAGAAAGTCCTTGACAGCTGTAGGCGAAAGATGCAAAGTCCTGACAGTGTCAGAGAAACCGAACATCGACAGGCGATCCGTACGACGTCAGGAGACGAGGATGGAGATCGTCTCCGCATCCTGGGAGATGGTGCGAGAACACGGCCTCGCCGGACTGTCGATGCGCGACCTCGGTCAGCGTGTTGGCATGCGGGCGCAGTCGATCTACTCGTACTTCGCCTCCAAGCACGAGATCTACGACGCCATGTTTCTCGAGGGTTACGAGGCATTCGTCGTCTCGGCCGACGAAGTGCTCGAGAACGAGCGACGCCCCAGCGATCCGGTGGATGCGGTCAGACTCATGTCGCAGCACTTCGTCGAGTTCTGCACCAGCGATCCGGTGCGCTACCAACTGCTGTTCCAGCGCACCATTCCCGGCTTCGAGCCGTCGCCGGAGAGCTGGGCGCTCGCCGTGCAGGCATACGAGCACTATCGCCAACTGCTGGCGGCCGCTGGCGTGTCCGACCAGACCACGCTCGACCTGTGGACAGCAATGTTGACCGGCCTCACCGACCAGCAGATCTCCAACGATCCTGGTGGCGACCGTTGGCGGCGGCTGGTCGACCGCGCGGTCGACATGTTGCTCACCGACGCTCAGATTCACACCAGCACCGAAAGCGAGAAGGCATGACCATCATGACCAACACCGACGTCAGCACGATTCCGGCCATCGAACATCGCGAGGCGATGAAGCTCCAGGCGACGGAGTTGGATCGCGCCCTCGAGATGTTGCGATCGCTCGACACCGAGCAGTGGTCGACTCAGACCATCTGTCCGGATTGGGACGTTCGGCGCATGTGGCTCCACGTGCTCGGCGCGAGCGAGGCCGGTGCGTCGATCCGCGAGAACATGCACCAGATGCTGGCCGCCCGCAAACGCCGCAAGAATCTGGGCGGGTCGCTCGAAGCGGCGCTCTCTGCTGTACAGGTGGCGAACCGCGAGGAATTGTCTCCACACACGCTCCTCGAACGTCTCGAGCGCGTCGCACCCAAGACCGTCAAGGGCCGCAACCGCGCCCCTCGACTCATGCGGGCGGTGAAGATCAGTATCGATGCCCCGGTGATCGAGAAGTGGGCGCTCGGCTATCTCATCGACATCATCTACCTCCGCGACGCGTGGATGCACCGGGTCGACACCGCTCGTGCTACTGACACTGAGCTTGTCCTGAGTCCCGAACATGACGGCCGCATTGTCGCCGATGTCGTAGCCGAATGGGCTCGCCGTCATGGCAGACCGTTCACGCTCGAGTTGACCGGCGACGCCGGCGGGGTCTTCACCGCTGGAGAGCGTGGCGAACACCGCACGATCGATGCCGTCGAGTTCTGCTGTCTTCTCGCCGGGCGCGGCGAAGCCACTGGCCTTCTCGCCACGATCGTTCCCTTCTGAACAACTCGAACCACTCACAACAACGCAACAAGGAGCATCTCGATGAACACCACCACGACCGAAATTGCCGACGACATCTTCCGCATCTCGACATTCGTTCCCGACGCAGGGCTGTCGTTCAACCAGATCTTGATCAAGGCCGACGAACCACTCCTGTTCCACACCGGTATGCGGGCGCTGTTCCCACTGGTGTCCGACGCCGTCAGCAGAGTGTTGCCACTCGCCTCACTGCGCTGGATCAGCTTCGGGCACGTCGAAGCCGATGAGTGCGGCGCCATGAACCTCTGGCTGGATGCGGCGCCCGAAGCCCGGGTGGCCTTCGGAGGTCTGGGCTGCATGGTGTCGGTCAACGACCTCGCCGACCGGCCACCTCACCCGCTCGACGATGGCGACGCCATCGATCTCGGAAGCAAGCGAGTCCGTTACCTTGCCACCCCCCACGTACCGCATGGCTGGGAGGCGGGCCTGCTGTTCGAGGAGACCACCTCGACGCTGTTGTGCGGCGACCTCTTCACTCAACTCGGCGACGGGCCGCCCATGCGCACGGAATCCCCGATGGAGCCGACGATCGCAGCCGAGGACGTTTTCGGCTACTCGAGCCTGTCTCCCTCGACGGCACAAACTGTCGAGCGGCTGGCCGATCTCGCGCCGACCACGTTGGCGCTCATGCACGGACCCGCACACAGCGGCGACGGTGGGCAGTGGCTGCGTGACCTCGCCGCCGACTATCGCCGTCGCACCAACCTCGTATACGCGCCTGCCTGAGACACCTCCTGCCTCTCCGAGCCCCGCCAAGCGACCGAAGCCCGATCCGACCGAGCGGATCGAGCGCTGCACCTCTCACCAGGGCTTCGGACCAAAGATCACTGATCGCAAAACCTGTCGTGGGTCTGAGTCGTGTCGTCTAGGTCAGATAGACGAGCGCGGGCGTTGAGGAGTCAAGTTCATGGTCCGCCCCTTCCTGATTGTCGTTGTCCTCACCGTGGCCGGATTGAGTGCCGGCCGCACCGCATCGGCGCTCGCCGAGCACCCGATTCCGCACTCGGGAGCCTCGTCACCAACTGCGGCGGCGCTTCCGATGGTGTCAGATCCCGATAGCTCGCTGAAGCGCGAAGCCCACGTTGCCGGGTTACAGCGCGTATGCCTTGATGTTCGGCACCGTGGTGTGGGGCATGTTGACGACGTCGGGAACGGTGAGGCGTTCGGTTCGACGCCAGACGATCTATGGCACGCACATGGTGCTGTCCATCATGGCGCTGAGCTTCACAACGCTGCATGCGATGTCGCACCTGTTCAAGAAGTCGAACCCGATGTCACCGGTGCGGGAGCTGGTGCCGTTCATGAGTTCGTTCCACGTCACGCTGGGGGTCGTCGCGTTCGAGTTGATGGTTCTCGCCGCGGTCAGCGTGTGGCTTCAGAGGCGGTTGTCATACCACCGCTGGCACGTGCTCCATCGCATCGCCTACCCGGCCTACATCCTGGCGATCGGCCATGTCTTGCTCTCCGCGCACCACGTGTCCGATGGCATCGTGATCACCACGATGGCCGTCACCGCGGCATGTGTGGCTGCATTCGCAGTGATCTGCCTGCATCCGTCGCACCGTCTGCCGGCGGGTGACGCAGCATGATCGATCCATTCGAGCACCCACCGACCATCTCCTCTCGTGTAACGGAACTGAGGACACCGACGCGTCCCGGAACTGACTGTCAGCGTCAGGGTCGGCGTCGACAACAACCACTGTCACCTCTACGCGATCTGCCAGCACGAGGCGCCCGCAGTTTTCGAGCTTCGCCGCAATCGCCGCCTGGTCGTCGCTGCCCACCCGCCGGCCCACCTGATCGAGCAGGTCCGCAGCGCAGCCCGACTGTGCCCGATGCAGGCCATCACGGTCGAGGTGTCGTCATGACCGGCGCTGGAGCACCGCGGTACGTGGTGATCGGAGCCGGCCTCGCCGGGTTCCGAGCTGCCGAGCGGTTGTGCGAGCTCGGTCACGGGGGCCGGGTCACGGTGGTCGGCGCCGAGGGCCACCGGCCGTACAACCGGCCACCGCTGTCCAAGCAGGTCCTGGCCGGCACGTTGCGGACGCAGGATCTGCGGCTTCGTGCGATGACCGAACTCGACGTGGTCTGGCGGTTGGGCACGCGGGCCGTGTCGCTCGATCCTGACCGCCGTATCGTCCGGCTCCCCGGCCGTGAGGAGCTGCACTACGACGGTCTGGTCATCGCCACTGGCATGGAGACTCGGCATCTGCCCGGCACCCCGATCCACGCCAGTTCGGTGTGGGGCCTCCGCACGCTGGAAGACGTGTCGGGCTTGCAGCGCGCGCTGGTGCGCGCCGAAGCGCGTTGCGATCATCGGTGGTGGCTTCATCGGCTGCGAAGCCGCCGCCAGCTTGCGGTCCCGGGCGATCACGCCGACGATCATCGATCCCGCTCCGACGCTGCTGCACAGGGTTCTCGGCCCCTCGCTCGGCGGGGCGATCACCAACATCCACCGCGACGCGGGAGTCGAGACCCGGCTCGGGGTCAGTGTCGCCGGCTGGGAGCCACGGCGGCATGGCGGCTGGCGGTTGGCGCTCTGGCATGAGCCTTTCGAGCGCTCCCAGGGCGGCCCAGCCGAGCTCTGCGGTCACATTGACCGGAGCCCGACGCGCCCATCGTTCGAGCACGGTGGCCCAATCGCGGCCGAAGTGCTGTCGTGTGATCTTCGCCGCCATCTGCTCGATAACCACGACCAGCCCTGCTGGGATCAGCGCTGAAGTCGTAGCGCAGGATGTAGGCGCTGGCGTCGAGCGTCATCTCGTTGACCTCGACGGGCTGGCCGGGGTCGGTGTAGGCGGTGCGGACGATGTCGACGACGGGGGTGCCGGAGCCCGGGAGGTCGAGCGCTTCGGTCTCCTCGGGCTGGGGCATGCGGGCGCGGACGTCTTCGCGGAAGTGGGCGGGGGCGTGGCCGAGCTCGGCGAGGCGGGCGTAGGTGCCGCCGGGGCCGGTGTCCTCCTGGGTGATGGCTGAGCCGGCGACGATGCTGCTCGGCAGGTAGGAGGTGGAGAGCAGGACGGGCTTGTCGTCGAGCACGAAGCGGCGGGCGCGGATGCAGACGGGCTCGTCGTCTTCCAGGGCCAGCAGCGGGGCGATGCGCTCGGGGGCCGGGCCCTCGGTGACGGTGGTGGTGACCTTGATGTCGCGGCCGTCGGCGTCGGCGGACCAGATCGAGGTGCCGGCGCTCCAGCGCTCGTGCGAGAGGCGGGTCAGGGCGGCGCGGATGACGGGCGTGAAGTCGCGGACGTAGACGCCGCTGCCCTTGCGGGCGTCGGCGACGCCCTCGGTGGTGAGGACGCCGAGGGCCTGGCGGGCGGTCATGCGCGCCACGCCGTAGCTGGCCATGAGGTCGTTCTCGCCGGGCAGCCGGTCGCCGGGCGCGTAATCGCCGGCGCGGATCGCGGCGCGTAGGGCGTTGGCGATCTGTCGGTACTTCGGGTCAGCCATGGAGTGTGGTGTCCGTCGCGATGTTCGCGCCCGGACATCTCTAGAGATGATATCGCGTTGAGTGCTTGACACATCTCTAGAGAAGCTCTACGGTCGCTCGGCGTGCAGGATCTCTAGAGATGTAGTCGAGCAGAGGAGTGTAGCCGATGCGTCTTCCGATCGACACGAGCCGGCTGCAGTTCCTGGTGGTGAGCCGGCGCGGAGCCGCTCAAGCAGTACGAGGAGGGCAAGCCGCGCGAGGCGTGGGCGCCGCGCGTGGACACCAACGGCGAGGTGCTGTGGCGAGTGCAGCTCGTCGCGCTGGGTGACGGGGAGGCGGAGATCATCCGCGTCGCGGTCCCCGGCGACCCGGGCGTCAAGCAGGGCGAGATGGTGCGGGTGGAGGGGATGACCGCGCAGGCGTGGGAGATGGAGGGCCGCAACGGCATGGCCTTCCGCGCGACGCGCGATCCACTCGCTCGCCGGGCGCGGGGAGAAGGCGGCGGCGTGATGGTCCGCACCACGGTCGATCTGCGCGGCGCGGGCCGCGTGCATGCCGCGCCGTTTCTGTCGCGAGGACGGGCAGGCGGTGGCGTGGGTGGAGCTGGGCAGCGGCCATCAGGCGGCGGTGTTCGGCACCCCGGACGATCTGCGCGGGTTGGCCGCGGCGGCGATCGTGGCGGCGGAGCAGGCCGAGGAGATGCGCGCGATCGGCGAGGGGCTGCGGCGGCGGGCATCTACGGGCTGGGGCCGGGCTGATGCGCCGCGCCAGCACGAGCTCGAGGAGGACTCGGCCGCCGATGCTCGTGGTGGGCGCGGCGGGCGCGCTGTGGCGCTGCCGGCTGGAGCTGGCGCTGGTCTTGCTGCTGGTGCTGGGGCAGGTGGTGCTCGCGGCCCTGGTCGGGAATCGTCGCCGGCGAGCCTGGCGGTCGCGGCGCTGGTGGCGGTGGCGCTGTGGGTCCCGGTTGTGCGGCGCGCGCTGGTGCGGGCGTTGCGGGCGGCGTGGGTGCGGCGGGCGTGGTGGCGGGCGTGGACCGATTGCGAGCTGCCGCGCGTGCGGGCCGGGCGGGTGCGCGAGATCCCGGCGGGCGAGCTGGTCCGCGTGCGCGCGTCGCGCGGCTCGTCGCTGGAGTACGTGCGAGCAGCGCGCGGAGGAGCTGGCGGTGTGTCTGCAGGCGCGCGAGGTCCGTGTCGCCCGCGACCCGGACAACGCGGCGACGGGGACGGTGACGCTGGTGCGGCGTGACCCGCTGGCCGGGCTGGCCTCGGTGCCGTGGCCGCACCGGGAGGCGGAGGCGCTGTCGCTGTGGGAGCCGATCCCGGTCGGCGTCGACGAGCTCGGCGCAGACCGTGTCGGTGTCGCTGCCCGAGCGCAACGTGCTGATGGGCGGCGAGCCCGGGGCGGGCAAGAGCGCGGCGCTGTCGATCCTGGTGGCCACGGCGGCGCTCGATCCGGCCGCGAAGCTGTGGCTGCTGGACGGCAAGCTGGTCGAGCTGTCGGTCGTGGGCGCCGTGCGCGCAGCGGCTCGCCGGCCCGGACGTCGACGAGGCGATCGAGCTGCTGCGCGAGCTGCGGGAGGAGATGGAGGCGCGGTACCGCGAGCTGCTCGCCCGCGGTCGGCGCAAGATCAGCCGCGAGGACGGGCTGCCGCTGCACCTGGTGGCGTGTGACGAGCTGGCGTTCTACCTCGGGAGCGGAGGATCGCAAGAAGCAGCGCGAGTTCGCCGAGCTGCTGCGCGACCTCGTCGCCCGCGGCCGCGCCGCCGGCGTGATCGTGTGCGCCGCCACGCAGAAGCCGGCGTCCGACGTGGTGCCGTCGGCGTTGCGGGATCTGTTCGGGTTCCGGCTGGCGCTGCGGTGCAACACGCCGCAGGCGTCGGACACGATCCTCGGGCAGGGCTGGGCGACGCTCGGGCACAACGCGGCGACGATCGCGCCGGGGCAGCGCGGCGTCGGGCTGCTGCTGGCCGAGGACGGCACGCCGGTCCGGCTGCGCGGCTTTCACCTCACCGACGCCGACGTCGACGCAGCTGGCCAGCCGAGCCGCCGCGCGGCGGGCCGAGGAGCTGCTGGAGCGTGACGGGGTGTCGGCGTGATCGGGCCGCGGGACATCATCGAAGGCCTCGGCCGGCGCGGCAGCGCCGGCGGGGATCGTCGATCACCTGGCCAAGCACGGGCCGAGCAGCGCGGACGACATCAGCCGCGCGTTCGCGATCGGCCGGCCCGGCGGTGCGGGCGCAGCTGATCCGGATGCAGGCGCTCGGGGTCGTCGGACTGGAGGACCGGTCGTTCCGGCTGTTCGCCGGCATCCGCGCGCACCGCTACTACCTCGACACCGACGCGCTGCGGTACGCCGCTCGCTGGCTCGACGCGCTTGGCCGACCGGGCCGAGCAGGCGAACCGCGGCGCGGCGTGCGTGCCGCTGGCCGGCGGGAGGACCCGATGAACCGCGGACCGCCGCAGCGCCCGCGCCGCGGCCGTACCGGCTTCGCGGACCCGTCCGCGCGTCGGAGGCGCAGCCTGCGGCGGCGCCGGCGGTCGAGCGCGACGACGTCGCTCCCTGGGTGGTCGCGGCGGTGCGGGCGTGGCCGGGCAGCGTCGAGGACCGCTTGGTGGCGGTGCGGATGGGCGTGCAGCCGTATCACGTGCGCCTGGCGCGCGGCGGGGCGCTGAGCGGCGTGGCCGACTCCGCCGCGACGGTTGCGTGAGCTGGTGTCGGCGCTGGCCGAGTGTGCGCGGCGTCCGGACTTCGACGGCTTGCAGAGGGCAGCTGCGATCGACCGGCTATTGCGCGCGGCCGGTCCGGCTGACGCGGGCACGTCGAGACGTGCGACGAGGACGGGCGCTGGCGCGGTGTGGTCGACGGCGACGCGAGCCGGACGGCGTGTTGCGCAAGGCGTGCGGGAACCGGCGCGAGGCGGTCTGCCCGCCGTGCGCCGAGCGCTACCGCCAGGACGCCTATCACCTGATCTCCGCCGGGCCTGCGCGGCGGCAAGGGCGTGCCGGATTCGGTGGCCGGCGCATCCGGCGCGTGTTCGTCACGCTGACCGCGCCGAGCTTCGGGCTGGTGCACACGCGCGCGCTCGGGCCGGACGGCCGGCCGCGGCGGTGCCGGCCGCGGCGCGGCGCGCCGGTCTGCCCGCACGGCGTGCGCTGTCGTGCAGCGAGGTGCACGACGAGGGCGACGCGTGCCTCGGTGAGCCGATGTGCCCGGAGTGCTTCGACTACGACGGCGCGGTGCGTGTGGAACAACCTGCTCGGCGAGCTGTGGCGGCGCACGACGATCTATCTGCCGCGCGCAGCTGGCGCGGCTGACCGGGGTGACGCAGAAGCGGCTCAAGCGGCTGCGTGCGCGCCGGCGTACGTGAAGGTGGCCGAGTACCAGCGCCGCGGCCTGGTGCACGTCCACGTGGTCGATCCGGCTCGACCGGGCGATGGCCGAGTACCGCGCGGCGAGGTGCGCCCGCCGGCGTCGCGCTTCACGGTGCGAGCTGCTCGAGGACGGCGATCCGCGGCGGCCGCGGCGCGTGACCGCGCCGGTCCCCGACGAGATCGGCGGCGGCCGCGTCACGCTGGGGCGGCGCAGCTCGACGTCCAGCCACATCGGTGCCGGGCAGGCGTTGGAGCCCGGGCGCTGCGCGGGCTACCTGGCCAAGTACGCGACCAAGGCGACCGAGCAGGCCGGCGGCGTGCTGCACCCGGTGGCCGAGCGCGAGGTCGACGCGCTGCCGGTGCGCGAGCACGTCCGCCGCTACCTGCGCCCCGCGTTCGCGCTCGACAGCGAGCTACCCGACGGGCGGCTCGCGCGGAACGCGCACGCGTTCGGCTATCGCGGCCACTGCTTGACGAAGCGCGGCGCTACTCGACGACGTTCAAGGCGCTGCGCAGGCGCGCGAGGCGTTCGTGCACGCGCAGGTCCTCGCGCGCTCGACGGACGCGACGCAACGGGCGATCGCCGCGGCGAGCGAGCGGGTCGCGTCGTTCGCGTTCGCGGGGCGGGCCACTTCACAGCTGCCGAGGAGTACCTCGCGCGCTCGGGGCGGGTGTGGGAGCGCGAACGAAGGCGGATCGCCTGGGAAGAGCGCTTCTCGGGCGTCGTCGGGGTCGAGTTGGAGGGCGGGTGATGGGTGAAGGAGATTCGATCCGGGCGCTGGCGATGGTGACGCTGGACGTGCGGTCGCTCGATGCCGGAGGCGATCGAGCGCCTGGCGGAGCTGGTCGAGGCGCGTATCGCGGGGCGGCGGGAGTGGCCGGCGGATCGGCTGCTGTCGGTCGGATGACGTGGCGGAGCTGAGCGGGCTCTCGCGGTCGCTGGTCTATCGGGAGATCGAGCGCGGGCATCTGCCGGCGTACAAGGTCGGGGCTCGGTTGCGGATCGAGCCGGCGGCGATGGCGCGCTGGAAGGAGCGTTGTCAGGTGCGGCCGCGCTCGTTGCCGCCGGTGTACGAGCCGGTCATGCGGCCGCGGCGGGGCAGTGCGTCGAGCAGCTTCGTCGCCGAGCTGGAGGCGATCGAGCGCGACGGGGGGCGGGCGGCGTGAAGATCACGCAGCTGCCGGACGGGCGGTATCGGATCCGGTACTACGTGGCCGGGCACGGGTCGCCGAAGCGGCAGCGGACGTTCTCGCGCAAGAAGGACGCGGAGCGCTTCGCGGCGGAGATCGAGCGGCGCAAGGAGCTGAGCGAGCTCGTGCTGTTCGACCAGGCGAACCGCACGGTGGAGGAACTGGCGAAGGAGTGGTGGCGGCGGCACGTGGTGCCGAACCTGGCGGAGTGGACGCGGCGCGGCTACAAGCCGCTGTTGACCAACCACGTGCAGCCGCGGCTGGGCTTCTACAAGCTGCGCGAGATCACGCCGGAGGTGATGGCCGACTTCCGTGCCGACCTGGAGGCGGCGGGCGTAGGGCGGCATGCGGTGCGGGTGTCGATGGTCGATGCTGCAGAGCATGTTCAAGCACGCGATCCGGTGGCGGTGGGTGCCGGGTCCGAACCCGGTGCAGCAGGTGGAGAAGCCGAGCGGCCGGCGGCAGCGGGCGATCGTGTGCCTGGCGCCGGCGCAGGTCGAGGCGATCCGGGCGTGGCTGATCGAGCGCGACAAGGTCTACGCCGCGACGATGGTCTCGGTGATCGCCTACCAGGGCTTGCGGGCGCCCGGAGGAGCTGCTGGCGGTCGAGGTGCGGCACGTGCGCGAGCGGACGCTGCTGGTCGAGCAGCGCAACATCGACGGGGTGATCGTGGCCGGCCAGAAGGTGCGCGGCTTCCACCCGCGGGCGATCGATCTGCTGGAGCCGGTCAAGCGCGACATCCGCGCGTACCTGCTGGCGACGGGGATCCGGTCGGGGCTGCTGTTCCCGCGGGCCGACGGCAAGCCGTGGCGCTCGCACGACTGGAAGAACTGGACGCGGCGTGTCTGGCACGCGGCTCGCGAGGGCGCGGGGATCGAGTCCCTGCCGCCGTACGACCTGCGCCACGCGTACGCCTCGCTGCAGGTCCGCGCGGGTCATGTCGATCCCCGAGCTGGCGGAGCAGATGGGGCACTCGCCGGCGATGACGCTGAACACGTACGCGCACGTGATCCGCGAGCTGAAGGGCGAGGCGATCGTGTCGGCCGAGGAGCAGGTGGAGCGGGCCCGCCAGGACCGGCGGGGACGCTTTGGGGACGCCGAGGCCGCGGAGGGCGGCGCGGCGTGACGGGTCAGGTGGCCGGTGCGGGGTGGGTGCCGGCGGCCCGGAACTCGGCCTGTGGAGCGGGTTCTTCGAGGGTGGCGGTGAAGCCGGGGGCGGCCATGGCGAGACCCGGACTCGAACCGGGGACACCACGATTTTCAGTCGTGTGCTCTACCAACTGAGCTATCTCGCCGTGCGGCCCCAGCCTAGGCGTGCGCGGGGGTGGGCCAGGTCGCCCGCAGACGGCGGAACGTGGCGCCCGTGACGACCGCGAGCGCCAGCCCGGAGGAGAGGAACGTGGCGAGCACGCCGGCGGACGCGATCAGGGCGCCCGCGCAGGCCATCGAGATGGCGAAGGCGAACGAGATGCAGGTGCGCTGCAGGGCGAACAGGCGGCCGTGCAGCGACTCCGGGCGGCCGTCCCGAGCAGGAGCCGGTCGTGGACGAGCGCGAAGCCGTTGCCGAAGCCGCCGAGGGCGAAGACCGGAGCACCAGCGCAGGATGGGGCAGGAACGCGCAGGCGAGCAGGTCGGCGGCCATGCGCGCAGGCCGAGCAGGTAGGCGCGGCGCCAGCGCCACGGGTCGGCGGTGGTGAAGCGGGCGGCGAGCGAGCCGAGGACGGTGCCGATGCCGGTCGGCGGTGACCAGGGCGGCGAGGCCGGAGCCGCCGACGCCGAGGACCTCGCGGGCGAGCAGGACCTCGCCGACGTTGGTCACGCCGATGAACAGCACGGCGGCGGTCGAGCAGGCGAGCAGCGCGCGGACCTCGGGGCGGCGACGCGAGCTCGCGCACGCCGGCGCGGGTCGTCCGCAGCAGCGATGGTCGCGGACCGGCTCGAGCGCTCGCGACCGCGCGGGTCGGCGACGCTGGCCAGCAGCAGCGGCGGAGACCGCGAACGAGACGGCGTTGACGCCGAGCAGCGTCGACGGGCCAGGAACGCGAGCAGGACCGCGGCGAGCGCCGGGCCGGCGGTCAGCCCGAGGTCGTCGAGCGCGCCGAACAGGCCGAGCGCGGCGCGCGCGGCGCTCGCCCGGCGCCAGGCGCGGGCAGGCCGGACAGCGCGGCGGGGGCGAACAGCGCGGTGCCGACGCCCGCGAGCGCGCGCGCCGGACCAGCACGCGGCAGCGAGCGTGCCGAAGCGACGACGGAAGGCGAGCAGCGCAGGAGGTCGGAGTCGATCGCGCACACCCGCCAGCCGATGCGGTCCACCACCGCGCCGAGCAGCGGGCCGAGCGCGATCGCCGGCAGCAGGTCGGGGAGCAGGACGGCGGTGACCGCCCACGCTGAGGAAGCGGTCGTAGGCGAGCAGCGGCAGCGCGACGTGCGGCGAGCCCCGAGCCCAGGCACGACTGCGCGTGCGCGAGTGAAGAAGCGCCGGCCGGGGCGTCGCGCGAGCGCCTGCGCGGAACATCAGGCTCCCGCGACGCGGGCGGCGGCGAAGCGGCGCGGCACGAGACGCGAGCCGCTGGCCACGTGGAGGAGCACGAGCACGCCGAGCGAGCAGGACAGGTCGCCGACGCTGTAGACGTTGTGCAGCGGCCACGACGGCGGGGTGGCGAAGACGTCGCCCAGGAACAGCAGCTGCGGGTGCTGCAGCGCCCCCGAGTTGACGAATCGCCCTCGGCCGCCTCGCGGCGCAGCGGGGCGACGCGTCCGGGTCGGCCGGCATCACGCCGCCGTTGGCGGTGATCGCGATGAAGTTCGAGCAGCCCGCCGAGCGCGATCAGCGGCACGCCGGCGATCCGGCGGTTGCGACCAGGCGAACGCGCCGAGCAGCACGTAGCTCGCGATGTGGACGGCGCGGTGAGCGCCGTGGCTGCCGCCGGGCAGCAGCGAGATGATCAGCGATCTGCGTCACGATCGCGGCCAGGGCGAGCCACGGCCTGCGCAGCTGCAGGTCGGCCAGCGAGGTCAGCCGCCCGCGCGCGAGCGGGACGGTCGCGAGCACGAGCGAGGAAGACGAGTCCGAGGATCATGCTCAACCTGCATCGGCGCGGGGCGGCGAGGCCTTACTCCAACAAATGTCCAATCGCTCAAGTCTGGGCCGGGTCGGACCGAAAACGATGGCTGATGGGCTCCCACAGGGGGGAGCCGAGACAAGGAGGTCAACCGATGCAGGCACGCCTGTATCGCACCGCGCTGGCCGTGGGCGTCGTGGCCGTGTTCCTCGAGGGGCTCGGCGCGGGCTGCAAGTGGGGCTGATCGCCCGATGCAAGGTCCGCACGAGTCGCTCGAATGGAGGAATGAACCATGAGGGCTAACGGCCGCAAGTGGAGGCGAGAGCCTCGCCGTGATCGCCGCAAGGCGGACACCAGGGCAGGGCACCCTCGCATCTCCTCGCGCCAATGCGCTTCCTACCGTCCAGACTCCCACCGCTCAGGCCTATGTGGCCGCGGTGATCCTCGTCGGCGCCTGTGCGCGGCTGCGTCTTCGCTTCTGCGACGGGACCAGCTTCACCGGCTGCTGACTCCCGAGATCTTGCTCTTCGCGGCGTGCGCCCTCATCGGCGAGCTGGTCCCGCTGAAGGTCGTCACCCGCGGCGTCGAGGGCGAGGTCACGACCTCGACCACGTTCGCGTTCGCCGCCATGCTGGTCGCCGGCCCCGCCTGCGCGCTTCGTCGCGCTCGTCGGCGCGAGCTTCGCCGCCGACGCCATGCGCGGCAAGGCCGCCCACCAAGCTGCTCTTCAACAGCAGCCAGTACGCGATCACGATCACCGCCGCCGCCGCGACGCTGCACTTCCTCACCGGTCGTCCCGCGCGTGGGCGCCGAGCCCACTTCGCGCCGGACGACCTGCCGGGCATCGCTCGCCGCGGCTTCGGTCTTCTTCGTCGTCAACTCCGTGCTGGTCTCGACGGTCATCGCGCTCGTCCAGCAGCTGCGGATCGGCCGCTACCTCGTCCAGGACTGGTTCTTCCAGGTCTCGACCGGCGGCCTGATGCTCGGCCTCGCGCCGATGGTCGCTGCTCGCCGCCGACTTCGCGCTGCCGTCGGTCGCGCTGCTGTTCCTGCCGCTGCTCGCCGTCCACCGCGGCGGCCGCGAGGCGATCGCCAAGGAGCACCAGGCGCTGCACGACGCGCTCACCGGGCTGCCGAACCGCGACGCTGTTCAGCGACCGCATCGAGCAGGCGCTCAACGCCGGCCGCCGCCCCGGTCGCATCGCCGCCGTGATGCTGATCGACCTCGATCACTTCAAGGAGATCAACGACACGCTCGGCCACCACGCCGGCGACCGCCTGCTGCAGGAGGTCGCCGAGCGGCTCGACGAGTCGCTCGACGAGCGCGGACACCGTCGCCCGCCTCGGCGGCGACGAGTTCGGCGTGCTGCTGCCGGACCTCGCCAATGCCGACGACGCCGAGCGCCGTCGCCCAGCAGCTGCTGAACGAGCTCCGCGAGCCGTTCTCGATCGACGGCCTCACGCTCGAGATCGACGCCATCGATCGGCATCGCCTGCGCCCCCGACGCACGGCAACGACGTCGAGCACGCTCAACCAGCGCGCCGACATCGCCATGTACGCGGCCAAGGAAGGCGGCCGCGGCCACGTGCTGTTCGAGCCGCGAGCTCGACCGCTACAGCCCGCGGCGGCTGTCGCTGGCCGGCGTCGCTGCGCTCGGCGATCGCCGACGGCGAGATCGTCCTCTTCTTCCAGCCCAAGGCCGAGCTGACGACCGGCAAGATCGTCGGCGTCGAGGCGCTCGCCCGCTGGCAGCACCCGCGGCTCGGGCTGATCGGCCCGATCGGAGTTCGTGCCGATCGCCGAGCAGACCGGCCTGATCGCGTCCGCTGACCTCCCATCGTGCTCGAACAGGCGCTCCGTCAGGTGCGCCGTTGGTCTGAGCAGGGCGAGGAGCTGTCGGTCGCGGTGAACCTCTCCGCGCGCTCGTTCCTCGACGCGCATCTGGCCGTCGAGATCCCGCGCCTGCTCGACGCGACCGGGCGTCGACGCCCGCCTGCTCGAGCTCGAGATCACCGAGAGCATGCTCATGATCGACCCGGC
Organism: Ilumatobacteraceae bacterium; assembly: GCA_963805445.1. GTDB lineage: Bacteria > Actinomycetota > Acidimicrobiia > Acidimicrobiales > Ilumatobacteraceae > JAENVT01. The sequence goes on from CAWDUI010000009.1 coordinate 218,577, forward strand.
GCGCGCCAAGGCGACGCTGGAGCGGCTCAGCCCGATCGGCCTGTCGCTGTCGGTCGACGACTTCGGCACCGGCTACTCGTCGCTGGCCAACCTCAAGCGGCTGCCGGTCGACGGCATCAAGATCGACAAGTCGTTCGTGATCGACATGGCGATCGACGCCTCGGACGCGGCGATCGTGCGCTCCACGATCGACCTCGCGCACAACCTCGGCCTGCGGGTCGTCGCCGAGGGCGTCGAGAGCCGAGGCGCTGGCGCCGCCTGGAGGAGCTGGGCTGCGACTTCGCCCAGGGCTTCTACGTCTCGCGGCCGCTGCCGGCGGAGCGACCACGCGGCTGATCCGCGACCGCGGCGTCTCCCGGCCCGCGCCGGCGCTGCGCGTCGTGCACGGCCTCGGCGTCGCGTAGGGTGCCGGTCACCGGCTCGCCGGGTTCTCGCGCCCGGCGCGAGCACCCGCCGTAGCCGACGACCGACGCCCGCGCACGATCTCCTGCACGACTTCACGGCGGCGGTCCGCGCCCCGACACCGGACGTGTCATGCGCCGGGCCCTCGCCCTCCTCCCTGTCCGCGCTCGTGCCCGCCGCGCCCGCGGCGGCCCAGTCCACCGGCGGCGCCGTGTACGCGCCGTCGGCCCGCGGCTTCGCCGTCGCGCCCCGCACCGCGGTGGCCGGCGCGCCGCTGCGCTTCACGTTCCGCGCGCCCGCCCGCATGCGCGCCCGGGTCGACCTGCGTGGCGCTCCGGCAGCGCACGGTGGCCCGGGCGACGCTCGGCGTCGTCCGGCCGCGGCGCGGCGAGCCTGACCTGGACGCCGCCCGCGCTGCCCGCCGGCCGCTACACGGCGCGGCTGCTGCTCGCGCCGACCGGACGGACGTACGCCGCCGCGCCGGCGCCCGCCCGCGCGGCGCTCACTGTGGTCGTGCCCCCGCCCGCGCCGGCGCCCACCGGCGTGTTCCCGGTCGCGGGCCCGTACACGTTCGGCGACCCGTTCGGCGTCGACCGCCCGGGCCACGTCCACCAGGGCCAGGACATCGCCGCCGCGTCCGGCACGCCGGTCGTCGCCCCGCTCGCCGGCACGGTGCTCACCGCCGCCTACCAGGCGAGCGGCGCCGGCTACTACGTCGTCCTGCACGGCGACGACGGGCGCGACTACGTCTTCATGCACCTCCAGCCGGCTCGACCGCGGTGGCCAAGGGCCAGGCCGCGGCCGCGGGTCAGCGGCTCGGGCTCGTCGGCGCGACCGGCGACGCCACCGGTCCCGCACCTGCACTTCGAGATCTGGCTCGGACGGCTGGTGGGCGTCGACGACGTCGCACGCCGATCGACCCGCTGCCCAGCTGCAGGCCTGGGCCGGCCGCGAGTAAGCGGCCCATCAGCGGCCAGCGCAGCCGGCCTTGGCCAGCGGCTCGTTGAGGTTGCCGCACTTGGGCGACTGCACGCATGACGGGCAGCCGCTCTCGCACGGGCACTCGCTGACGAGCCGGTGGGCGTCGGCGACGAGCGCGCTCGAACGCCTCGTAGCCGCGGCGGGCGATCCCGATCCCGCCCGGGATGGCCGTCGTAGATGAAGATCGTCGGCGTCGCCGGTCTGCGCGTGGAAGTTGGTCGAGAGGCCGCCGATGTCCCAGCGGTCGCACATCGCCAGCAGCGGCAGCACGGCGATCTGCGAGTGCTCGGCGGCGTGCAGGGCGCCGAGCAGCGGTCGAGCGGCAGCTTTCCTGCGAGCGCGTCGTCGAGCTCGTACCACAGCGCCTGCGTGGCGAACGAGTCTGGCGGCAGGTCGAGCGCGACCAGGTCGATCGCCTCGTGGTCGGTCAGCCGCGTGCGCTGGTAGGCCAGCACCTGCTCGGTGACGACGACGGTCGCCGAAGCAGAGCTTCACGCCCAGCGCCGTCGCGGCTGGTCGAGCAGCCGCTCGATCTGCGTGTCGGTCTCGCGCTTGGGCTGCGTGTACCAGTCGCCCTCGAACGGCGCGACGAGCGCGCGCGCGGCTCGTCGAGGTCGAGCGTCGCGACCTCGAACGAGCGCCCGCCGTGCAGGTAGATCGCGCCCTGGTGGACGGTCGACGGCGCCGCGGCCGGCGTCGACGGTGCCGATCAGCTCGCCCGAGTCGGCGTCGACGATCGCCACGGCGTCGCAGCGCGGCCGAGCGCAGCGAGACGCCCGCCGCCGGGAACTCGTCGGGGCGGCGCGGGCACGTACGTGCCGTCGGGCCGCCGCGCGCAGCTCGCCCGCGCCGACCAGCACGTCGGCGATCTCGCGCCAGCCGCGGCCCGAGGACGTCGCGTCGTCCGTGGCCTCCAGCGGCGCCTCGTGCGCGGCGCACAGCAGGTGCGCGGCGTAGAGCTGCTCGTTGATCGGGTCGAGGATCGCCGCCTCGACCGGCCGCTCGAGGAACTCGTCGGGGTGGCGGCAGAAGAACTGGTCCAGCGCGTCCTCGCCGGCCACGTAGAGCGCGAGCCCGCGCCCGCGCCGCCCCGCGCGGCCCCACATCTGCCGCAGCGACGCGACCGTGCCCGGGAACGTCACGCAGATCGCCGCGTCCAGCGCGCCGATGTCGATCCCCAGCTCCAGCGCGTCGGTCGAGACCACGCCGAGCAGCTCGCCGCTCGACCAGCCGCCGCTCGAGCTCGCGCCGCTGCTGCGGCGTGTAGCCGGCGCGGTAGGGCGCGATCCGCTCGGCCAGATCGCCGTGGCCCGCGTCGCTCGAGCTCAGCTGCGGCGAAGCGTCGCCATCAGCTCCACGGCCTTGCGCGACTTCATGAACACGATCGTCCGCGCGCCCTCGATCACCAGCTCGGCCAGCAGGTCGGCCGCCTCGGCGAGCGCGGAGCGCCGCGCGCCATGCGTCCTCGTCGGTGATCGGCGGGTTCCACATCGCGATCGTGCGCTGCGTCGCCGGGCGAGCCGTCGCGGTCGACCACCGCGATGTCGTCGAGCCCGGTCAGCCGCTCGGCCAGCTCGCCCGGGTTGGCGACCGTCGCCTGAGCCAGCAGGAAGCGCGGCGCCGTCGCCGTAGACGTCGCAGACCCGCCGCAGCCGCCGCAGCACGTTCGCCACGTGCGAGCCGAACACGCCGCGGTAGACGTGCGCCTCGTCGACCACGACCACGGCGAGGTTGGCGAAGAAGTCGCGCCCACGCGCGGTGGTTGGGCAGGATCCCGAGGTGCAGCATGTCGGGGTTGGTGAGGATCAGGTTCGCGCGCGCCGCCGGATCGCCGAGCGCTGCTCGCGCGGCGTGTCGCCGTCGTAGATCGCCGGGCTGCAGCCCGCTTGACGCCGAACGCGTGCAGCGCCCGCGCCTGGTCCTGCGCGAGCGCCTTCGCCGGGTACAGGTACAGCGCGCGGGCCGTGGCGTCGCGGCACAGCACGTCGCAGCGTCGGCAGGTTGAAAGCACAGCGACTTGCCCGAGGCCGTGCCGGTGGTGACGATCGTCGGCCCCGCGCAGGCCGCGTCCAGCGCCTCGGCCTGGTGGCGCCCACAGGAAGTCGATCCCGCGCCGCGCGCCAGCGCGGCGACCACCGCGGGTGCAGGTCGTCGGGCAGCGGCGACCATCGCGCCGGCTCGCGCGCGTGCTGCCATCGCCTGCGCGGACCAGCCGCTCGTCCGCGCGCCCGGCGCTCGAGCAGCTCGTCCCAGGGCTCGATGTCGCGCACGATGGCCACACGTTCGATCCTACGGCCGGCCAGCGCCGCTCGGATGGCGTGCTCCCAATGTGCGAGATCGGGTAGAACGGCCCGTCTCCAAGGACGTGTGACTTGACGTCGGCCAACTTGTCGTCGCCATCGGCGCCGCCGCACCACGTTCGTGCCTTCGCTCACGCCCGGCAGCCGCGCGCGTAGCGGACGCGGTCGGGCTCGCGGTCGACCACCACCAAGGTCGACGCGCCGGTGGAAGACCGTGCCGGGTGCGGCGCCGTCGCCGTGCTCGCCCGCCGGGAAGACCGGGTCCCAGCCGGGCGCCCAGGCGCGCTCGCCCAGCGGGCGCGACCAGATGGAGCGCCTCCGCCGTCAGCAGCGAGGCGCAGCGTCGTGGAAGGGCTCCCGTCTATACCGTCAACGGCGACCCGGTCGACCCGAACCCGCCCGCGCGCCACCCAACGCGGCGATGAAGGTCGGCCGGCAACGGCAAGGGCTGGTCACGCCGCCGAGCACTCGCCGGCGCGGCGCACCTGCGGCCCGGCGCTGATCCCGACCGGGCACGGCCGGCGCTGACGGGGTGCCGATCGTCGGGCGCCGGTTGCGGCCCGCGCGGTCACGCCGACCGCGTTCGTTCGTGCTCGAGTCACACCGCCGGCATGAGGCGGCGCGGCATGCCACGCTGCGTCTCGCGCTCGAGACCCGGTGCGCGCACGCCGTGGATGCGCTCGCGCCTGACCGGGCGGGCGTTCGAGGCGTGCGCGCGCGCGGACGTCGCGGTGTTCGCGCTGGCCGGGGACGAGATCGAGGTCGACATCGACGGTGAGACCCACGACGTCACCGGCGAGGACGGCGCGATCGCGTTCGTGATGCGCGCGCTCGGGCTGGAGGCCGATCAGGCATCGGCGTGGGCGCCGCGCTCGACGGGCGCGCCGATCGGCGCGGTCTGGGTGAGCCCGCTCGACCTCGACGTCCGCGGGCCCACCGTGCGGGTCGCCGAAGAGGAGGAGGACCTCCTCTACCAGGCGGTGGTCAGCGAACTGGCCCAGCGACGCTGAGCGCGAACAGGTCGTCCGGGTCGGTCAGGAACTCGCGCAAGCTGCAGTCCGGCCGCGGCCAGGTCGGCCTCCATCCGCTCACGGGTGAACTTCGCGCTGATCTCCGTGCGCAGCTCCTCGCGGTTGGCGAAGTGCACGTCGAGCCCGAGCTTGCGCACGTGCACGTCGAGCGAGCGCAACGCGCGCAGGCGCATCTCGATCCACTCCTGCTCGCGGTCGTAGAACGCGACGTGCTCGAACGCGCTCGAGGTCGAAGTCGGCGTCGAGCTCGCGGTTGATGACCGCCAGCACGTTGCGATTGAAGGCCGCGGTCACGCCCGCGCTGTCGTTGTAGGCGGCCTCGAGCACCGCCGGGTCCTTCACGAGGTCGGTGCCGAGCAGGAGTCGCGTCCTGCGGGCGCAGCGCGCGTGCCAGCCCGCGCAGGAAGCGCCGCCGCGAGCCGGGCGGGAAGTTGCCGATCGTGCCGCCCAGGAACGCGATCACGCGCGGGCCCTCGGCGGGCGGGAGCGCGTCCAGGTGGCGCTCGAAGTCGCCCACCACGCCGTAGACGCGCACGCCCGGGTAGCGCTCGACGAGCATCTCCGCGCTCTCGCGCAGCACGACCTCGGAGACGTCGAACGGCACGTAGCGGTCGAGCGTCCCGGCGTCGCGCATCGCGTCCAGCAGCAGCAGCGTCTTCGTCGGCACGCCGCTGCCGAGCTCGACCAGCTCCGCCATCCCGGTCGCCTCGACGATGCGCGCCGCGTTGGCCTCGAGGATCGCCCGCTCGGTGCGCGTCGGGTAGTACTCGGGCAGCGTGGTGATCGCCTCGAACAGGCGCGAGCCGTCGGTGTCGTAGAAGTGCTTGGGCGGGATCTCCTTGAACGGCCGCGTGAGCCCGTCGAGCACGTCGAAGGCGAGCGTGCGCTCGTCCGCGCCCAGGCGCGAGACGATCTGGATGTCTTCAAACGCCGTCTTCATCGCGCGATCCTGACTCCGGCGAAGATCTGCCGGCGTTCGGGGAGGTCCCAGTTGCGGAAGTGGGGGGAGGCGACACGCGGGTGGGTGGCGCAGGAGCCGCCGCGCAGCACGCGGTAGCGGTCGCCGAAGAACACCTCGGAATACTCCCTGTACGGGTGAGCGACGAAACCCGGGTAGCCCGTGAACGGGCTCGCGGTCCACTCCCAGACCTCCCCGGTGCCGTCGACCTGGTCCCAGGTCGCCGCCTTCTCCCACTCGATCTCCGTCGGCAGCCGGGCATCGTGCGCGCGGGCAAAGGCGTCGGCCTCGAACCAGGAGACGTGGACGACCGGGCGCGTCCGGGCTCCCGGTCCGGGCGCTCGCACAGTGCGTGATGTCGTACTGCTCCTTCCACGCCCAGCCCTCGTCGGACCACCACTCGCGGCGTTGATAGCCGCCGCCCTCGGTGAACGTCAGCCAGGTGGCGTTGGTGACCGGCGTGCGGCCGATCGTGAAGCGCTGGGTGGAGGCGGTGTGGCGCGGGCGCTCGTTGTCGTAGGCGAAGCCGGTCGCCGGCCGCGCCGAGCGCGAACGGGCCCTCGGGGATCTCGACCATCTCCAGCCCGGTCGCCGCGCGCCGGCGCCGGGCCGGCTGAAGCTCGGCGGCTCCATCCCGGCCATCCGCATCGCCTGCAGCATCGTCTCGGTGTGCTGGAGCTCGTGGCGGATCACGAGCTCGTGCAGCGTCGCCGTCGGGCGGCGCCTCCAAGCGCGCGCTCGCGGACCGCCGCCATGTACTCGCGCAGCTCCTCGCCGCGCAGGAACTCGCAGGTCGCCGCGCACGGCGCGCGGCGTCTCGAACGCGTCGTAGAGCGCGGCGAGGTCCTCGCGCAGCAGCTCGCGCCCGGCGAGCCGGTGGTTGAGCCAGAGGTCCTCGTAGGCGGCCATGTGCCCGAGATCCCACGCCAGCGGGCTCATGATCGGGTTCGGTGACCGCGGTCAGCTGCGTCCTCGTCGAGATGCGCGACGAGCCCGAACGTCCGGTCTCGCACCTCGCCCATCACTGCGTGCAACTCGTCCACCACCGCTTTGAACATACAGGTCACGTCTTGCGACACTGTGAACCGTTACGCGGCCAAGAACTGTCCTGAACCGACCCAGTCGTTTGGTCCCCGGGCGCAGGCGCGCCGCGCCAGGCGCTGGTCGGGAGCCCGGTGACCGGGTCGTCAAGTTGGCGCATCAGCGCTAAGGGCTCAGATCAGGCGGCCGAACCAGCGCAGCGAGAGGCTGCCGGCGGCGATCAGCAGGAAGATCGCGCCGCCGGCGAACGCCGCGGTGACCTCGCGCTTCTCGCTGCGCGAGGAGAGCCGCGTGCCGAGCCTGGCGTAGATCGACTTGAGCTTGTCGCTCTCGGTCGCGGTGAAGGACTTGCCGCCGGAGACCTGCGCGATCTCCTTGAGCGTCTCGGTGTCCGGCGGCACCTGCATGCGCTGGAGGAAGCCGAACGGGTCGCGCAGCTGGACCTCGCCGCCGGGCGTGCCGAGCGCGATCGTGAAGATCGGGATGTGGAGCGACTTGGCCTCGCGCGCGACGTCGACGGGGTCGACGCGTGCCCGGCGTGTTCTTGCCGTCGGAGAGCAGCACGATCACCGACGGGCAGCCGGCGCGTGCCGGTGCCCGTTCGCGTTCGGGACCGGCGTCCGCGCGGCCAGACCAGGCCGCGCTCGAGCCCGGTCGCCCATCGCCGTGCCGCCCTCGGCCTGCAGCTGGTCGAGCGCGGCCTTGATCTGCGAGCGGTCGGTGGTCGGCGCGACGCGCTGCTCGGCGTAGTCGGCTGAACGAGATCAGCCCGAGCCGGAAGCTCGCGGGCACCTTGTCGGTGAGCGTCTTGGCCGCGTCGACGGCGGCGGTCAGGCGGTCGGGGTGCGACGTCTGTGGCGTTCATCGAGCCGCGATGATGTCCGTGACCATGATCACGTTCGCCGCCCGCTGCGGCGCGGCGACCGTCCGCTGCGGCCGCGCCAGCGCGACGATCAGCGCGCACAGCGCGAGCAACAGCAGCAGCGGCGGCAGGTGGCGCCGCAAACCGGGGCTGGCGCGGCGACGAGGTTGGGCAGCAGCGCCGGGTTCGCCCACGCCGCCGACTCGCGCGGCGCCGGCGCACTGCAACGCGCCGTAGGCCAGCAGCGCCAGCGGCAGCGAGGATGAACGCCGGCGAGCAGGCGGGCTCGCGCGAAGCTCATCCGCGGCCGCTCTCATGCGGTTCGGCGACGGCGGCGCGCGCGGGCGCTCCCGACGCAGGGCGGCCTCGCTGCGGCGCAGATGGCCGGCGAAGGTCGCGCAGCCAGTCGCCGGCGGTCGACAGCACGAGCGTGGTCGGCGCCCGCGCGGCGCAGCGCGTGCGCGCGACGTCGTCGCGCTCGGCGGCGGCGGCGGCGGCGAAGCGGTCGCGCACCTTGCGCTGGCGCGTGTCGACGTGGATCTGGCGGCCGGTCTCGGGGTCGACGAGCCAGAGGTCGCCCAGCGGCGACGAGCTCCTGCTCGCGCGGGTCGACGGATCTCCACCGCGAGCACGCCGTGGCGGGCGCGCAGGCGGCGCAGCGGCTGCTCCCAGTCGCGCTCGCCGCGGAAGTCGCGACGACCACCACGACCAGCCCGCGCTGCGCGGCCGACCGCCGCCGCGCCGCTGAGCGCCGTCGCCGAGCGAGGTCGCGCCGGTGCCCTCGGGCGCCGCGCTCGCGGCGCAGCTCGGTCAGCAGCGCCAGCAGCCCGAGCCGGCCCTGGCGCGGGCGCAGGATGCGCGGCTCGCCGCCGCCGAACGCCAGCGACGCCGAGCCGGTTGCCGCGGCGCGTGGCGACGTGGCCGACGGCCAGCGCGACGCCCTCGGCGACGTCGGCCTTGCGGCGGTCGGCGGTGCCGAAGCGTCATCGAGGCCGACACGTCGAGGACCAGCCACGTCGTCAGCGCCCGCTCGCCGACGTGCACGCGCACGTGCGGCTCGCTGCAGGCGCGCGGTGACGTTCCAGTCGATGTGGCGCACGTCGTCGCCCGGGAAGTACGGGCGGATCATCGCCAGCTCGGTGCCCTGCGCCGACCTGCGGCGTCAGGTGCTCGCCCGGCACGAGGCTCTCGATCGCGCCGCATCACCGCGAGATCGAGCGAGCGCAGGACCGCGGGCGGGACGGGCCCGGGCCCGGGCTCGGACGACGAGCGCTCGGGCGCGGGCGGGACGAGTCTCGCCTCACGGCAGCCTCCCGCCGCGCGCGAGCCCGAGCCGGCGCCGGCCAGCAGCAGCACGAGCGCGCCGCCGGCGAACGCCGACGTGACCTGCTGCTTCTCCTTCTTGGTCGTGAGCCGCGTGCCGAGGTTCGGTAGACCGCGCTGCAGCCGCTGCGCGTCGGCGGCTGGAGAAGAACGGCCGCCGGTGTCGCGCGCGATGTCCTGCAGCGTCAGCGGGTCCGGCGGGACCTTCTCGGTGCTGTGCACCGCGCCGTCGCTTCGTGTCGGTGCGCGAGCGTGCCGTTCTGCGTGCCGAGGGCGACCGTGTAGACCGGGATCTTGTACTTCTTGCGTGTCCTGCGCGACGTCGATCGGGTCCTCGCCGCGGTGCTCGCGCCGTCGGAGAGCAGGACGATCGCCGCCGGCAGCCGTGCGCGACCCGCCGAGCCCGTCCGGCACCGGCGCGCGGGCGCGTCTGCACCGCGAGGTCGAGCGCCGTCACCCATCGCCGTCGCCGCCATGACCTGCAGCGAGTCGATCGCGGCCTTCACCGCGCGCCTTGTCGGTGGTCGGCTCGACGAGCTGCGGAGCGGTGGTGCCGAAGCTGATCAGCGCCGAGCCGGAAGTCCGCGGGACGCTTGTCCGCGAACGTGCTTGCCCGCGCAGCTTGGCGGCGGCCAGCCGGGTCGGCTGCGACGTCGTTGGCGAGCATCGAGCCCGACGTGTCGGTGGCGCAGCATCACCGTCGCCTCGTGCCGCTCGGCCGCCACCGTGCGCTGCGGCCGCGCGAGCGCGACCAGCAGCGCGGCGAGCGCCAGCAGCGCGAGCAGCGCCGGCATGTGGCGGCTCCACGAGCGCGCCGGCGCCACGAGGCCAGCAGGTCGACGTTCGTGTAGCGGACGGCATAGCGCCGCCGCCGCCGCTGCGCCAGGACGTAGGCGACCGCGCGAGCGGGACGAGCGCCAGCAGCCCAGCAGCAGCGGCGCTTGGAACTCACGGGCGACCAGCGCCGAGCCTGGGCGAGAGTGCGAGTTGGCGGTCGCTTGGAGCATCGCTTCGCGGATACTCAAGTCCCGTAGTAGGAGGGGCGCTCCTGCGCGAGCTCGATGCGCGGCATCGGCACGCGCTCGAGCACGTCGTCGAGCACGCGGTCGGCGTCGATGCCCGCGGCCAGCGCCTCGTAGGTGAGCACGATGCCGGTGGCGCAGCACGTCGCGCGCGAGGTCGCGCACGTCGATCGGCAGCATGTAGTCGCGCCCGCGCAGCAGGGCGAGCGCGCGGCCGGCGTGGATCAGGTTGATCGAGCCGCGCGGCCAGGCGCCGAACTCGACCCAGTTCTCGCTCGCCGGGCTCGCGCGTCGCGGTGGTCAGCGCGACCGCGTACTCCATCACGCGCCGGTCGACGTAGACCGTGCCGGCGGCGCGCTGGTGCTCGGCCAGCTCGCTCGGCGAGAGCACCTCGCGGGCGTGGCCGCCGCCGTCCAGCGAGCGCTCGACGACCGCCACCTCGTCGCGCTGCGACGGGTAGTCGACGACGAGCTTGAACATGAAGCGGTCGACCTGCGCCTCGGGCAGCGGGTACGTGCCCTCGGACTCGATCGGGTTCTGCGTCGCGAGCACGAGGAACGGCGGCGGCACCGGGTGCGTGTCGTGGCCGATCGTGACCTGGTGCTCCTGCATGACCTCGAGCAGCGCCGACTGCACCTTGGCGGGCGCGCGGTTGATCTCGTCGGCGAGCAGGAAGTTGCAGAACACCGGGCCGAGCTCGGTGTCGAACCCGCCGGTGTCCGGGCGGTAGATCCGCGTGCCGACGAGGTCGGCCGGGCACGAGGTCGGGCGTGAACTGCAGGCGCTTGAACGAGCCGCCGAGCACGTCGGCGACGGTCTTGACCGTCAGCGTCTTCGCCAGGCCGGGGACGCCCTCGAGCAGCACGTGGCCGCCGGCGAGCAGCGCCACGAGCACGCGCTCGAGCATCGCCTCCTGGCCGACGATCACGCGCTTGATCTCGAACAGCGCCGTCTCGAGGCGCGTGGTGGGCCTCCCGAGCCGGGTTCGGCTCCTCCGGCCGGTCCAGGGCGTGTAGCCGGCGCTCTTCGGGGGTCACGGCAGTCTCCTGGTCTCCGTTGTCCTAGCTCGGCTGCTGGCCTTGTCGGGCGCTCCCGAGCGTCACGGTCAGGGTACGCCGGTTGCCGCCGCGCTCCACGGTCACTCGGCCTGTGTCGTTCGGGCTGCCGCGTGGTCACGGCCGAGCGGACACGTCGTCGGAGCACGTGAACCGCCGTGCTCGTCGATCTCGACGATCTTGTCGCCCTGCGCAGGCCCGCCTTGGCGGCCGGGCCGTTGGCGACGACGGCGCCGACCACGCGCGCCGGCCTCGGTCGGTTCGTCGTGGCGTTCGGATGCCCAGGTAGGCCGCGGTGGATCTTGCCGCCGTTCTGGATCGCGGCACGACCAACTTGATCGTGGCGACCGGGACGGCGAAGCCGACGCCGGAGTTCGAGTCGCTGCGCCTTGGTCTGGATCTGCGAGTTGACGCCGATCACCTGGCCGTGCGCGTCGAGCAGCGGGCCGCCGGAGTTGCCGGGGTTGATCGCCGCGTCGGTCTGCACCGCGTCGGAGATCGGGAAGCCGTTGGGCGACGTGATCGTGCGCCCGAGCGCGGAGACGATGCCGCTCGTGACCGTGCCCTCGAGCCCGAACGGCGAGCCGATGGCGATCGCCTGGTCGCCCGGGCGCGAGCGTCGTGCGAGTCGCCGAGCGTGCAGCGGCTTGATGCCGCCGGATGACCTTGCGGGTCGATCTTCAGCACGGCGAGGTCGGAGCGACGGGTCGGTGCCGACGAGCTGTGGCGATGATCGGCGTCGTCGTCGGCGCCGAAGCGCACGCGTGTAACGTCGTTGGCGTCCTGCGACCACGTGGTCGTTGGTGACGATGTGGCCTGGGTGTCGATGACGAAGCCGGAGCCGGAGGCGGCGTGGCCGCCGCCGCTGCGCTGCCGTTGAAGAAGCCGCCGCCGCCCGACTGCGTGGATTCGACAAAGACGACGCCGGGCGAGACGCGCCTGTAGATCTCCGAGACGTCCGTGGGCTTGGCGTGAGGAGGAGGGAGAGCGGCCGTCGGCGGGAGCGGTCGGCGCGGCGGTCTGCGACGGCCGTGGTGCGCGGTGTCGTCGTCGATGACACCGGCGAGCGCGAGCACGCCGACGACGAGACCGACTGAGACAGCGCCGCCGAAGAAGGAGACGAGGGAGCGCATAGCCCTCGCATGAGAGCGCGAGTCGTTGAAAACTGTGTAAGAGAGCCGACGCGTCTTCGCAGACTCTTATCTTCTCTTCCGATGCTTTATATGACACGAATGACACGCGTGCTGATCGTTGACGACGAGCCCGCGGTGCGGGCCGCGCTCGATCGCGCACTGCGCCTGGACGGGTACGAGGTGCAGTTGGCCGCCGACGGCGCCGAGGCGCTGGACCGGATCGCCGAGCGCGCCTGGACGCCGTCGTGCTCGACGTGGCGATGCCGGGGATCGACGGCCTGGAGGTCTGCCGGCGGCTGCGCGAGGCGGGCGATCGCACGCCGGTGCTGATGCTCACCGCCCGCGACGCGGTCGACGACCGGGTCGCCGGGCTGGACGCCGGCGCGGACGACTACCTGGTCAAGCCGTTCGCGCTGAAGGAGCTCAAGGCGCGCCTGCGCGCGCTGCTGCGGCGCGCCGAGCGGCGCCGGCGGACGCCGACGGCCAGCTGCTGCGCTTCGCCGACCTGACGCTCGACCGCGGGGCGTGGGAGGTCGCGCCGCGGCGCCCGCAGCCTCGAGCTCTCGCGCACCGAGTTCCAGCTGCTGGCGATGTTCCTCGAGCATCCGCGCCAGGTCTTGACCCGCTCGCAGATCTTCGAGCGCGTGTGGGGCTACGACTTCGGGTCGAGCCTCGAACTCGCTCGGCGTCTACATGGGCTACCTGCGCCGCAAGACCGAGGAGGACGGCGAGCCGCGGCTGCTGCACACGGTCCGCGGCGTCGGTTACGTCCTGCGGGACTGATGCTCCGCTCCCTGCCCCTGCGCCGCCGGATGACGGTCGCCGTGGCGATCGCGGTGGCGATCGCGGTCGTGCTCGCGTCGACCGCGGCGTACTTCGCGGTGCGCGGGGAGCTGCGCACGGAGGTCGACGATGCGCTGACCGATCAGCCGCTCGCCTGCCAGGGAGCTCAGCCGCCGTTCCGCGGGCCGCCGCCGCGGCTTCGGGCCGCTGTCCGCCCGCCGCGGCGGGCCGAACGCCGTACATGCAGCTGATCGACTCCGGCGACGGGGTGCGGGTGATCGGCACCGAGCAGGTGGAGCTGCCGGTCGCCGCCCATGCGCGTGCGGTGGCCGCCGGGTCGTCCCAGGAGTTCTTCAGCGACGAGCGCGTGGCCGGCACGCGCGTGCGGGTGCTGACCGTGCCGCTGGACGACGGGCTCGCGGTCGAGCTCGGTCGGTCTCTGGAGCCCGCCGACTCGGTGCTGCGGCGGCTGCGCTGGATTCTCGTGCTGGTCTGCCTCGGCGGCGTGGCGCTGGCGGTCGCACTCGGCCGGCTGGTCTCGCGCAACGTCGTCGCGCCGATCGCCCACGTCTCCGAGGCCGCGCGCCACATCGCCGAGACCGAGGACCTCGGCCGGCGGCTCGAGGTCGAGACCCAGGACGAGGTCGGCGAGCTCGCCACCCACTTCAACGCGATGCTCGAGACGCTGGAGCGCTCGATCGCCTCCCAGCGCCAGCTCGTCGCCGACGCCTCGCACGAGCTGCGGACGCCGATCACCTCGCTGCGCACGAACATCGAGGTGCTGGCCGACGCCGAGGCGCTCCCGCCGGACGAGCGCGCGCGGCTGCTGGCCGACGTCGAGGAGCAGATCACCGAGCTCGGGATGCTCGTCGCCGACCTGATCGAGCCTCCAGATGGCTTCGCCTTCCCCAAGCCGAACGCCTACCACAGGTGCGCATGGTGATGGGCGCCTGCCGACCGTGGCCTCGAAGGCGGAGCTCGATATAGACGACGTCGCCGTCGGCCGCCCAGTTCTCGACGGTTCCGTGCAGGTCGGGGACGAGGTCGAAGAGGGGCCCGGCCAGTACTCCTCGCGGAAAGCTCCTCCCTGCCGACGATCGGCCGGATCGACGGCTGGATCATCCGGATCTCCGGTGCGAGATGGGGCTCGAAGTGGTCGGCGAAGGTGTCGGGCGTCGACGGGGGTGGCCCAGCCCTCCGTGCGGGTACGTCGGACCATGCCTTAGCCGCCGTCCCGTTCTCGGTCGCTGTGACCATCACTGGCCTCCCGAGGCTGGCGCTGCACGCCAGCGAATCCATGTAGGTGGGTGCTTGCTCGCGACGAGCGGCCGTCGCGGACCTCGATCACGTCGACGATGAACCTCCACCCGGAGCTTTGCCGCTCCTCTGCCGAAGGATTCCCCCTCGAACTCCATCGCCTGCTCGACGGTGCCGCTGATCGTCGACTCCAGTACCCAATGGTCCTCGCCCACATGCAGCGCCCGCTCGGCGAACTCGATGTCGGGCATCATCGCGATGTAGGCGGCGAAGGCCTCGCGGACTGCCTTCCTTGCCCTCGGCCGGGGGAGACCCGGCGGCGTGGGCGACGAAGACGCAGTCGCCGGCGTGCAGGTCCATGATCGCGTCGAGGTCCTCGGCGGTTCCAGGCCTCGCCATAGCGGTGGAGCGAGATCCGGATCGCTCGTGCTCGCATCGGTTGCGGTCGTCATCCGGGCATCCCTCCTCGGGACCGCTTTCGATACAGGCTGTACGCACATCTGACCTGACAGTCTGTATGTCAACGTGAGTGGACGCACACAGCGGGGCCTCGGCTCCGAGTGGCTCGCAGCCGTGTTCCTGGGCCCTGGCTAGACTTGAATGCGATGAAGACAGACATCCATCCCGTAACAATGTCCCTCGTATGTCCATTGCTCGCGCGGCAACTGACTTTTGAAGAAACGCGAGCTCCACTGAGGGCCGAGCTTCACGTGGAGCATCTGTCCGCAGCGCCACCCCTTCTATACGGGCAAGCAGAAGCTGGTTGACACCGGCGGCCGGGTCGAGCGGTTCCTTTGTTGCCGGGCCGCCAAGCGGCGCCCCGTTGAAGCACCGCCCGCGTCTATCGCTGAACGGATCGCGGCCGCAGGCCGCAGGAGCCCTACGGGGCCGCCCGGTCCGAGCGGATGCCGACGGCAAGCCCGTCGCGGTCGGCGATGCGCCGGTCGGCGGCCAGGCCGTGCTCGAGGGAGTGATGACGCGCGGCGTTCGACCCGCTCGGTCGCCTGCCGCAAGCCCGAGGGGGGACATCCAGGTCACGTCCGAGCCGGACACCGTCTCCTGGGCCAAGCGCAGCCGGATCCTGCGGATCCCGGTCATCCGCGGCGTGGTCGCGCTGGCGGAACGCTCAAGATCCGGCTTCAAGGCGCTGGCGAATCGGCGAACGCCCAGCTCGCGGAGGGCGAGGAAGAGGAGGAGATCGGCGGGTTCACCGGGGGCTGACCATCTTCTTCTCGCTGCTGCTCGCCGTCGGCCTGTTCTTCTGGTCATCCCGGTGGGGCCGCCACGCAGCCTGATCAAGGACCAGCTCCGGCTCTCCCATCCTCTTCTGGCTCGTTCGAGGGCGGTGGCGCACTGCGGCTTCATCGGCTACCTGGCTTCTATCAGCAAGATCCGGACCTGCGGCGCGTGTTCCAGTACCACGGCGCCGAGCACAAGACGATCTCCTGCTTCGAGGCCGGTGACGAGCTCGTTCCCGCCGGCGCCGCCGAGTACTCGCGCCTTCACCCGCGCTGCGGCACCAGCTTCCTCCTATCGCTGATGGTGCTCTGTGATCTTCGTCTTCGCCCCGATCGGGCTGCCGCCTGGTACTGGCTGGTCGCCTCGCGGACCTCGGATCCCGCTATCGCCGCTCTTTCCGACGAGGTGACAAGTGGGCCGGCAAGCACCGCAACAAGCGCTGGGTATGCGCCGTGATGTGGCCGGGCCTGATGCTCCAGAACCCTATGACCGCACGCGAGCCGGGACCACGACCAGCTCGGAGGCCGGCGATTCGTCCCTGAAGGCGAGTACTCGAGGTCGAGGACCCCTACGAGGCGAAACGCGATCAGCCGATCGAGATCGTCGCTAGGTAAGAACAACCTCCCACCGCCGAGCTTACCTGCGGTCCAGTGGCGCCTGGCGACCACGGCGGCGGTGAACTCAAGGTCCACATCGACAGGGATGCCTGCCTCGCCTACGGCGACTGCGCCGAGCTCGCGCCCGAGGCGTTCGAGGTCGACTACACCGCCCATCTGGTCGGCAGCGCGCCGCTGCGCAAGATGGTCGACGCGGCTCGGGCCTGCCCCTCGGCGGCGATCACCCTGATCGACGCCGAGACCGGCGAGCAGATCGCGCCCTAGCGGCCACGAGTCCGCTCCACTCTGGAGCGGAGGGCGAAGCCCGGAGCGACTTATGCGGGGCGGACGCTGTGGCCGCGACCTGATGGGCCACGAGTCCGCTCCACTCTGGAGCGGAGGGCGAAGCCCGGAGCGACTTATGCGGGGCGGACGCTGTGGCCGCGACCTGATGGCGAAGCCGTTTGCCGGTAGCCGGGAATCATGAAGCGCACCGTCGCGCCCTCGCCGGGCGTCGAGCTGGCGGTGATCGTGCCGCCGTGGGCCTCGACGATCGCACGAGCGATCGCGAGCCCCAGCCCGCTGCCTCCCTCCGCCCGGCTGCGCCCCTCGTCGGTGCGGTGGAAGCGATCGAAGATGCGGCCGAGCTGATCGGGCTCGATCCCCGTGCCGTCGTCGCTCACGGCGAACACTGCGGATCCGTTCTCCGAGCCGATCGAGATGTCGATGTGGCCGTCGCGCCCGGTGTGCCTGACCGCGTTGGTGACGAGGTTGCGGAGCACCTGGGCGAGGCGATCGGGGTCGGCCTGGAGCTCGCCGTGGAGCCTCGACTCGACGTTGTAGTGACGCGAGCCGAGCAGCGGCAGGTCGCGCCTGAGGTCCTCGACGAAGTCGTCGATCGGCACACGGCGCCGCTGCACGAGGCCGCCCCGCTCGGCCTTGGCGAGAGTGAGCATGTCTTCGGTGAGCCGCTCCATCCGGCGGACCTCGCGCATCAGCTCGTCGGCGTCCGCCCGGACCTCCTCGCGGTCGCCGGAGTGCCCGGCCAGCTGCTCGATGCGCCCGCGCAGGACGGTCAGCGGGCTGCGCAGCTCGTGGGAGGCGTCGGACACGAAGTCCCGCTGCAGGCGGAAGCCCTCCTCGAGGCGGTCCATCATGTGGTTGAAGGAGTCCGCGAGCACACCGACCTCGTCATCACCGCTGTAGTCGATGCGGTGCGTGAGGTCCCCGGAGTCCACCGCCGACGCGACGGCGGCCATGCGGCGAAGTGGCCGCGTGATCAGGTTCGCGAGCCAGATCGCGATCGCGACGGAGAGCACCAGAGCGCCGAGGCCGACCGCGATGAAGCGGTTGCGCAGTGACTCGAGGGCCTGGTCCACCGAGGTGAGCGGGTCGGCCACCCGGAAGGTGCCCACCCTGGCCCCACCCGCGACCACGGGGTGGGACAGGACCCGGAGCTTGCCGGTCTCATCCGTCGAGATCGTCGTCAGGCCGTCGCCGGCGGTGACGATGCCTCCCGCATCCGCCTCGCCGCTCTCATTGCCCGAGCGGCTCTCGGCCAGCTCCTCGTCCACGATCCGCGTCTGGTTGGTGACCGGTGGCAGGCCCTGGGGCGCGATCAGGTAGATCCGGGCCTCGGGGTGGTAGCGCTGGCCGGCGAGGAAGCGCTCGCTCGCGGCTCTCAGCGTGGCGGCGTCGTGAACCCTCCCGGGGCCGAGCACCCGCTGCTGGAACTCCGCGTACTGCTCGTTCAGCTCACGGTCGATGCGGCTGCGCAGGTTGGCGGCGGTGGTCTCGTGGAGCGCGAAGAAGCTCGCCGCCACCGCGGCCATGCTGACCGCCGAGATCGCCAGCACCAGCCGCAGCCGGATGCCGCGCGGGATCCACCTACGCATCTGCGCTCACCAGCCGGTAGCCGGCGGAGCGAACGGTCTGGATCGGCGCCTCGCCGTCGGCCTCGGCGAGCTTGCGGCGCAGGTAGCCGATGTAGACGTCGAGGACGTTGGTCCCGGGGTCATAGTCGTAGCCCCAGACCGCGTTCAGGATCTGGGCGCGGGAGAGGACCTGGTCCGGGTGGCGCATCAGGTAGGCGAGCAGCTCGAACTCGCGCGCGGTCAGCTTCACCGCATGGCCATCACGGTCGACCTGGCGGGTCCGGAAGTCGAGGCTGATCCCTCCGACCTCGAGCGAGGTCGCGTTGGCCTGCCCTGGCTGGCGCAGGTGCGCCCTGATCCGCGCCAGCAGCTCGGCGAAGGCGAACGGCTTGGTCAGGTAGTCGCTGGCGCCGAGGTCGAGGCCGGTGACGACGTCGTCTGTCTCGGCCAGGGCGGTGAGCATGATCACCGGCAGGGCCTCCTCCTGCTCGCGGATCGCCCTGATCACATCGAGCCCGCTCATCTTCGGGAGGAGCACGTCGAGAATGACCAGCGCGTAGTCCCCGGTGCGCGCGAGCGCAAGGCCCTCCTCGCCGTCATAGGCGCAGGAGACGGAATACCCCTCGGCCTCGAGCCCGCGCTGAACGAACTCGGCGATGGGCCGCTCGTCCTCTACCACCAGGATGCGCATGACGGCAATGCTAGGCGGGCGCCCGAACGTCGAGCTAAATCCTCTAAGAGAACTCTCATCAGGGGCTTACGGGGTGTTCATGGCCCGGACCGACTATCCCGTACGTGATCTCGGCCGGCGAGCAGCCCTACGTGGAGACCGACCGCAGCTTCAGGCTGTTCGGCTCGCACGTTCGCGTCCTGATCGGCCCGGCCGTGCGAGCGGGGCTTCCCTCGCCCGAGGCGATGGCGATCCAGATCGAGTTCTTCCTCCGCCTCCTGCACCGCAAGCTGACTCGCTTCGACGAGGGCAGCGAGCTCTGCGCGCTCAACTCGGAGCCGGGCGAGAGGTGTTCGTCAGCCCGACGCTCGCGGTCGCCGTCGACGCGGCCCTCTGGGCGGCCCGCCGCTCGAACGGCCTGGTCGACCCGACCCTGGTGGGCGAGCTCGAGGACGCCGGTTACGCGGACTCGCGCAAGGACATCCCCGCGGAGAGCATCGACGCGGCCCTGGCGGCCGCCCCCCAGCGAGAGCCCGCCACTCCCCGGTCGGACTCTCGCTGGAGCGGCATCGCCGTCGACAACGTCGCCGGTGTGGTGACGCGGCCCCCCGGCGTCCGGATCGACACCGGAGGAAGTGGCAAGGGCCTCGCGGCCGACCTGGCCGCGGAGCGACTCGGCGGCTACGCCGCCTTCGTCGTGGACGCCGGCGGCGACCTCCGCCTCGGAGGAGAGCGGCCGCTCGAGCGCCTGGTCCGCATCGACCATCCGCTCGACGACCACCCGGCGCACGAGTTCCAGCTCGACAGCGGCGCGGTCGCGACGAGTGGCATCAAGACCCGCCTCTGGCGCACCGATGACGGCTTCGCGCATCACCTCCTCGATCCCTCGACGGGCCGCGCGGCCTGGACCGGCCTGATCCAGGCGACCTCGCTCGGCGCCACCGCGCTCGAGGCCGAGACGCTCGCCAAGATGGCCTTCCTGTCCGGGCCCGCGCACGCCCGCGAGATCCTCGCCGAGCGGGGCGGTCTGATCGTGCTCGATGACGGAACGGTCGAGCTCTGCGGCTCGATCCCACAGCGATCCGGCGATTCCGCCGAGGCGGTGGCCGCGTGAACTCCTACACCGATCCCGGTCAGCACATCTTCTGGATCGCCAGCCGCGCCTTCGGGGTGGTCGCGCTGGTGCTCGCCGCGGTCTCCGTCGGCATGGGGCTCGCCATGGCGATGCGCTCCGCGAAGGGGCCGGGCGCGATGGCCCGCCTCAAGCAGGCTCACGAGGCGACTGCGCTGGTCGCGCTGATCTTCATCGCCGCACACGGCCTCACGCTGCTGGGCGACACCTACCTGCGGCCGGGCCTCTCCGGCATCGCCATCCCGTTCGTCATGCCGCACCGGGCCCTCTGGACCGGCCTCGGGATCGTCGGCGGCTGGCTGGCGGCGCTGCTCGGCCTGAGCTTCTACGTGCGGCGGTGGATTGGCCCCGGGCTCTGGCGGAAGATGCATCGCTGGACGCTCGCCGTCTACGTGCTCGCCGTTGTCCACACGCTCGGCGCGGAGCGACGTCCCGCTCGTTCTGGCCGCCGGCGATCGTGATCGCGACCGTCGCGCCGCTGCGCGGATGGCGGCCGTGCGCCTCCTGCCGAGCGACGAGCCCGGCCAGGGGACGGCCGCGCCGGCGGATCCCGCTCCCTCCGAGCAGCTCTCCAGACCTGCGACCGCCAGCTCCTAC